>NZ_SAWY01000018.1 GCF_006439335.1 Litorilituus lipolyticus
CTCATATGGCCTTAAAATACAAAACGCCTGATGAAATTCATCAGGCGTTTTAGAAAAAAAGTGTCAACCTATATCAGGACAACACACTTTAATTTTATATTTCTTTTTTAACAGGCTATTTAACTATTTATGGCCTGTTTCACTTTATCTTTGTAACTTCTACTTACTTTTAACTCTTTACTATTTTTCATCACTAAAAAGTATTCACCATTAACCTGGCTACAAAACTTATCAATAAACGCTTTATTAACAATAGTTGAGCGGTGATTTCTTATAAATTGCTTTGGATCAAGAGCTTCTTCAAGCTCTTTCATTGTCTTACGTAGAATGTGAGTTGTTTCATTTTTAGATGTATCTAGCGCATGAACACACATATAATCACCTGCAGCATCAATCCATAGAATATCTTTAACAGGTACTCGACTGACTTCACCACCATCTTTAATCGGCAAAATATCTGAATAATTCGACATACTCAATTCTTGATTATTCGCTAGTTCAGATAAAATTTGCTGGTAATCATTGCCAGTAACGTCACTAACCAGCTTAACGAGCTTTGTTTTATGTGCTCTATCAGTTGAGCCTTGAAAATGTAGTTTTATTTTATCAATAGTTTGTGCAAGTCTTTCTTCATCGGCAGGCTTCATTATGTAATCTAGGGCATGAACATCAAATGCTTTAATGGCATATTGATCAAAAGCGGTAACAAAGACAACAACGGGCATTTTCAAACCTTGATCAATGATACTTTCAAGTACTTCAAAGCCATTCAATCCAGGCATTTGAATATCTAAAAACATCAAATCAACTTGATATGCTCTGATAGCTTCTATCGCTTCACGTCCATTTGAGCACTGGGTAATTAAATCTATTTCTGGGTGCTCTTGTAAACGAACAGCCAATCCTTTTCGAGCAAGGGGCTCATCATCAACAATAATGGTTGATAACAACATGCATATTTCCTTTACTAAGTTAATTCAAACGGCATACGAATATTAACTTTAACACCTGAAGGCTTATTATGGGAGACAACTAAAGAATATTTTTTATTATATAGGGCTTGCAGTCGCTCTTTCGTGTTAACTAAACCTACACCGCTTTCTCGATGTAAATTTCCATTAACTATTTCTGCGCCGGGGCCGTTATCAGCTACTTCAATTAACAGATCATTAGCAAATTGTGACACTGTAATTGCTATTTCCCCCCCCTGCTCTTGTACTGCCACTGCATATTTAATGGCATTTTCCGCAAGTGGTTGCAATATCATACTAGGTACAAGCGCTTTTTGGCATGCTTCATCGATATTAAAGGTTACCGTTAATCTATCTTCAAAGCGTACTTTTTCGATGGCCAAGTACAATTCTAGTGCTTGAATTTCACTTTCTAATGGTACTTTTTTCATCGGATCTTTATCTAGAGAATATCGTAAAAATTCGCTGAGCTTTGTCACCATACTATTGGCTGTTTTATTTTCCTTAACTAGAATTAACGTTGAGATAGCATTAAGGGTATTAAATAAAAAGTGAGGATTAAGTTGATACCTTAACATTTTTAATTGTGCTTGATGAGCAACGGTATTTGCTTTCAGAACATTTTGTTTTTCAACTTGCAGCATTTGATAATACTTAGTACCAAAATATAAACAGCTCCAACTTAATACAATGTAAAAAGACCATAAACTCGATTGAGTATACATTAAGAGAAAATCTGGTTTATAACCGTGCTTATAAATCTCCCAATAATTAATATTTTTAACAATTTGCCACAATACACCTGTGACATAAGATGAAATGATAACAACTAAAGCAATTTTAATCGGAGAGAAATTCCAGACACGGCGATATATATAACGAAGCGGAACGGTGAATAACCAACCAGCGTAAGCATTTAAAAATATAATCACTACAAAGATATCACGTAGGTCATGTAATAATGACCCTAGGTAGTGTACCAAAGCAAACCCAAACCAGCCTGCTGAATGTACAAACCAAAAAAGTCGTGTTCTATCTTCTAAAAATTCTTTCCAGTTCACTCAATATATCCATTTAACTATTACATAGGTAAGTATGAGCTAGTAAAAATATAAGTCATTGCCTTTAATCGTATCATTCCATCCACTTATCGCATTTTAGACAAAACGATATGTAGAAAATTAAACATTTAGCATAGAGCCCAATGGTTGACCACCCAATAGGTGCATATGTATGTGAAATACTTCCTGACCACCATGTTCATTACAATTAATAATTAATCGGTAGCCATCTTCATCAATACCTTCTTCTTTAGCTAATCGTTTTGCCACAGTTATCATACGACCTAATGTCAACTCATCATGTTCAGTAACATCATTAATTGTTGGGATTAACTTATTGGGTACAATAAGAATATGTGTTTCAACACGAGGAGATATATCGCGAAATGCAGTCACTAAATCATCTTGATAAAGCAATGGGGTTGGTATTTCTTGACGTATTATTTTAGAGAAAATTGTTTCATCTGACATGGCTGAGCCTCTCAAAGTATAGTTTTGAATAAATTCATTTTACCTAAAAAGCTATTTAAAAGTATAAAAACATGATCTAAAAACATAATTTTGAAGAAATAAATGAATAACTTCAGTTTGTTGACCTTAATCAAAAACTTTTTATAAAGACTTAGTCATGCTAGCTATTAGCACAGGATACGCACATAGCGCATAGCGCATAGCAACAAATATTGACAAACTAATTAGGCAAGACGATGGATATAGATTTTAGCGAAATCATTTATTTAAAAGATCCACAGTGGCAAGAACTACATGCTGACTATGTACAGTTTTTACTATCAATGACAGGACCCACCGTTATTGATGTTACTGGCAAGGATACCAGTAAAAGTCGAGTATTTATCACTTTGATGCAAGGCGATGAACCTTCAGGTTTAATAGCTATGCATCGCTGGTTAACTACTCGTGACGAAGATGAGCTTCCACAAACGAATATTCGCTTTATTATTTGTTCTGTAGAAGCCGCTGCAGAGCACCCATTATTCAGTACTCGATATACTGAAGGTGGCATGGACATTAATCGCTGTTTTGGTAAAGCTTGTGATACAGAGTGTCATACAGAACTTCAAAAAGGCTATTGCCAGCGTGCTGGTTTAATAGAAAATGCGATTCGTGAAGTAAACCCCGAAATGATTATTGACCTTCATAATTCGTCAAGTCCAGGTCCTACGTTTGGTGTTAGCTCGGTAATTACTACAGATACTTTATCTTTAGCCTCATTCTTTTGCCAAACATTAATCTTATCAGACTTGCATATTGGTTCGATTATGGAGCAAGAGTTTGATTGTCCTTTTATTACCGTTGAGTGTGGCGGTCGAAAAGATGAACAGGCACATGAAGTCGCTTATGCTGGCATCAACCATGTTACGCATTGTGAAAACATTGGCTATATTCATCAAGAAAAATCTGTCGATGTAATATATAGACCTCTTCGTTTGCAACTCAAAACAAATATTAAGCTATCCTACGCTGCTCACGATGAAGGCTATAGAGGCGTAACATTGAAAGAAAATATTGAGTTTTTTAACTATGGCAGTGCCCATCAAGATGAAATGTTAGGTTGGGTAGACTGTAATGGATTAGATAACTTACAATTACTGAATAAAAGTGGTGAAGATGTAATAAACGATTACTTCTATACAAGGGATAATCAGTTAGTTTGTAGACATAATTTGAAGTTATTTAAAGCAACTACTGATGTTAATCGAGCTAAAAATGACTGTTTGTTCTATGTAGTAAAATTAACAAACAGTGAACACAGTCACTAAAGTAATCATATCAACATAACTCAGTAACTTACGTTATTAATAAAAAACAATAAAATGTTTCACCCTGATACTATTAAAACAGGGTGAAACAACAAAGCTATTGCGCAACCGCATTATTCAAACGTGCAAAAGCTTTTTCTAAATCTTCAATTAAATCATCCGCGTTTTCTAAGCCTATATGTACTCTAATTAGAGGGTGCTCAGCTTGCCATGTTGTTGCACTTCTTAATGAGCCGACATTTGCAATACCTAAAATTAAACTTTCAAAACCGCCCCATGAATAACCCATCTTAAAATGCGATAAACCATCTAAAAATGGCTTTATTGTTTGCTTATCACCACGATTTAACACAAATGAAAATAAGCCATTCGAACCATTAAAGTCTCGTTTAAAGAACTCATGGCCTGGGCATGACTCAAACGCCGGGTGTAAAATAGTTTCCACTTCAGGACGATCTGCTAACCATGTAGCCACTTTCATTGCATTTTCTTGATGCTGCTTTAAGCGTACGCCAAGTGTACGAATTCCACGCAAGGCTAAATATAAATCATCAGGTGAAGTACATTGTCCCATTAAATAGCTGTTATCTCTAAGCTGTGGCCAATATTTCTCGGTGGCTGTTGCAGTACCTAACATTACATCTGAGTGCCCAACAATATATTTAGTCGCCGCTTGAATGCTAATATCAACACCATAATCAAACGGCTTAAAGTTAATACCTGCTCCCCAAGTATTATCAAGCATGACAATACAATTATGTTGATGTGCAATATGGCTAATAGTGGGGACATCCTGCACTTCCATCGTAATAGAGCCTGGCGATTCTAAAAAGACAATGCGTGTATTTTCTTGTATTAAACTTTCAATATCTGCCCCAATTAATGGGTCATAATAAGTGGTCGTCACTCCCATATTGGCCAATATTTTATCGCAATAATCACGTGTTGGTTCATAAGCAGTATCAACCATGAGAATATGATCACCTGATTTAACAAAAGCAAGAATTGCATTGGTGATGGCCGCAGTACCTGATGGATACAAGGCACAACCTGCCCCACCTTCTAAAGAGGTCATGGCATCACTAAAAGCAAATGCGGTTGTTGTACCTCGACGACCATATACCATAGTGTCATTAAATCTATTGGCGACAGCATGATTCATTTCATCAACGCTATTAAAGACAACAGTTGATGCTCTGGTTACTGATGGGTTAACCACACCTTTCGTCCATTTATCATTGCGTCCTGCAGTAACTATTTTCGTTTCTTGTTTCATTTATTCTACCTTTTGTCACTCATGTGGTATTAACACGGTGTGTAAAGTTTAAATTTAAAATGCAGCTATCTAGCCATCTAAACGTTTATTGTTAGTTTATACCGTGAATTGACAAATGATGCACGTGATATCTTACATAAAGTTAAAATAAGCCTAACTGTCTGGTAGTTATTTGATGAAAGTTTTTATTAATAAATGGCAGGATAGCATCAGCAACTGCACAAAGTTGCCTATCTATATAAAACTGATAATCAAGCGTAGTATTTAACTGCTCTTTTACTTGAGGTCCATTGAGAGTAATATAATATTCAATCCAACCTTTTCCTTGATACCTTAATGGCTTTCCTTGTTGTGCATTATGTTTATCGGCTAAACGTGCAGCTTTAACATGAGGCGGTACATTCTTAACATAGGAAGATAGTTTTCGTCTGATGCGCTTTCGATAGAGTAACTTTTCATCATATTCCCCTGCTAAGGTTTTGCTAACCGTCTCTCTGATATACTCCTCGACATCTTCATCATGAAAAACTTTATAATAAAGTGCTTGTTGAAACTCTTTAGCCAATTGAGTCCAGTCTGTTCTTACACTTTCTAGCCCTTTAAAAACTAGATTATGTTGGCCTATATCATTAATGATCATACCGGCATAACGCTTTTTAGTCCCTAATTCACTACCTCTAATTGTTGGCATAAAAAATTTACTAAAATGTGTCTCAAACTCAATTTCCAGATCACACGATAAGTTATAACTTTCTTCAATATGCTGATGCCATCTATCATTAATAAAGCCCTGCAATTCTTGACCTAGTGCTAAGCTTTCAGCTTTAGTGCTGTCCTTAATATGAACAAAAATCGAATCAGTATCACCATATATTACTTGGTATCCTTGCTCATGTATCCATTGTTTAGTCATTTTTAGAATGTCATGACCACGTTTAGTAATCGCCCCTGACAAACGCGGATCAAAAAATCGACAGCCTGTAGAGCCTAAAACCCCATAAAAGCTATTCATGATGATTTTTATCGCTTGAGATAAAATGGCATTACCTTCTTTTTTGGCTTTATCTCGCTCTCGCCAAAGTGAAGTTATGATGTCAGGCAGAAAATGCATTTTGCGTGAAAAATACGCATCATCATAGGCAGGAATTGCTTGAGAGTTAGCTTCATTTTGCTCAAGTAAGCCTTCAATGAGTCCCATAGGATCTATTTTAAAGGTACGAATAATACTGGGATATAGGGACTTAAAATCTAATACCAGTACGTTATTGTATAACCCGGGGATTGAATCCATAACAAAACCACCCGGTGAAACCAACTCAGAATTACCATCGCCCATATTCGGTGCAATATAGCCACTACGATGTAATTTAGGCAGGTATAGGTTGGTGAAGGCGGCAACTGAACCACCAACACGATCTATAGAAAGCCCTGTCAATTGTGCTCTTAACTGAGCAAATGCTAACAGCTGCTCTTGAGAAAATATTAGCGAGACTAATCGACAGTCTTCTAAGTTATATTTTGCTAGGGCTATTTTATCATGATGAAAATTATCAATGATTTCCTGGACTCTATTATCCACATCACTAACTTTTTTAGACATACCCAATAACGTATTAGCAACATAATCTAAGGAAAAGCTTGGAAAGCTGTAGGTAGCCGTTTTGAGTAAATCAATACCATCAAGAATCACCCTACCAGCAACAGATATATAGTATTGTTCATTGTTTTGATTACGCCATCTGACCTTAGAATTGTCTCTTCCCATAACAAAAGGAATAGATAAGTGATCGCAGCGTTTTTGTAACACCCTAAAGTCAAAATTAATAACATTCCAACCAATGATGATATCAGGGTCAACATGTTTAATTTCATTGATAAAGTGCTTTAATAAACTCGCTTCATCTTCTAGCCAAACAATATAATCTTCATCACAAGTTTGTGGCTGACCAATCATAAAAACTTTTTTATAATCTTTATTATCAACAGATTGATGTTGAGTTGATAAAGAAAACAAGCCTATTGAGAAAAGCTCCCCCTCCATTGAACACTCAATATCGATTGAAAGCATAGATAAAAAGCTATCAGCTGTTTTATCCGCTTTCTTACACTTCACCTGAGTAAATAAATTATACTGCTTATTCTTTTGTAACTGACCGGTGAACGCTAAATCAGCGGTAATAAAGCGCTCCATTAAAAAGCGCTCTTCTGGCCTTATATCATCTTCATAGCATTTTATGCTTTTCGATTTAAGTAAATCTCTTGCAAGATAGAAATTATTTAAAGAATGAAAATAAATACCTGCTACCTGATTCTGATTAAACGCCTTTAACGCAAGTACTTTACGCTGGGCAACCAAAATATGGTTTTCTTGCAATAAAAATAAGGCATCATCAAGTAAATCGACTTCAACAAACAATAAAGCAAGTTCATCTTCTATGATGAGTTTTGCCACGCTTGTTGCAGTTTTAACCCATACATTAATTTGCAACTTGTTGTTTACATCGAAAGCACTTCTAGAGAGCACAAATCCACATTGTAAAAGTTGATTGGTCACTTACTTTGTCTTTTAGTTAATTGAGTCATGATTTATCGTTAACATTTCTAGGTCAGACCTAAAAAACCTGTTAATATATACAGCAGTGTACTGTATTCTACTTTCGATGGAAATAGCCAACTCATGCTAACAGATAAGTTAAAACAAACCATACGCCAAGCACATAAAGCGATTGGTGAAAATTTGCCAAATTATATGCCGCGAAAACAGCAAAACTTATTAGTTGCAGAGATAGCAAAAACCTTGGCTGGCGAATACTCAAAAGACAGAAAAATTATTACTATTGAGGCGGGAACAGGCACAGGTAAATCTTTAGCCTACTGTTTAAGCACCATCCCACTCGCTTTAGCTCAAAGCAGAAAAGTATGTATATCTACTGCAACAGTTGCCCTCCAAGAGCAATTAGTTAATAAAGATCTACCCTTCTTAAAAAGGCATGCAGGTCTTAATTTCGACTTTGTACTAGCCAAAGGAAGACAACGATATGTATGTCGTCAAAAGTTAGCACAAGCTGTGAGCACAGATTCACCACAGGCGGGTTTCACCTTTGCTGAAAAGCCAAAAGCAAGTGATATACGCACCTTAAATGCAATGCATAAAGCCCTCTTAGATGGTAGTTGGCAAGGAGATATTGATTCATGGGAATCAGCCTTACCCCATCATATATGGCATCAAGTTCAAAGTGATAAACATAGCTGTTTGAAACATTTATCTGAGCATAGTCATTGCCCGTTTCACAAAGCTAGGGAGACAATGGAACAAGCAAATGTATTGGTCGTCAATCATGGCTTATTGCTTGCTGATCTTGAACTTGGTGGAGGCAGAATCCTCTCAACCCCAGAAGATACCTACTATGTAATAGATGAGGCCCATCACCTCCCCAAAGTAACGCGTGACCACTCAAGTGCTAATATCACCTTAAAAGGTGCTATTGATTGGCTGAAAAAGGTTACAGAAGTCGGCGATAAAATGGCAAAGCTCATCAAGTCGCAAAAAGCTATTTCTCCTGCTTTAAAACTCGCTGATGATTGCCAAGATTTACTGATAGAAATGCAAAAGGTACTCACCTTTGTTGAAAACAATAGTGCAAGCTATTTTCCTGCAAGGCATGAAGAAGGACAAATAAACTTCAAGAAAGATGATGAACAAGTGTACCGTTTTGAAAACGGCATTATTCCAAAAACACTTAAAAATTGGTCACACGATATTAAAGAACTAAGTAAGAAAAGCCTTAACAGTTTAAATAAACTTTACAATAGTTTAATTGAAGCGGTTAAAGATGGTGATACTCAAATGTACCTCGCTGAGCCACTGCTTGCTGAAGCCGGTTTTTTAATACAACGTTTAGAAAACTTAGAAGCATTATGGGCTATGTATGCCAAAACGGATAGCGAAAATGGCGCTCCTATGGCTCGTTGGTTAGAAAACCTATCGGCTAATGATAAAAGAAAACGACAAGATTATATGATGTGTGCATCCCCTATAGATGTTGGCTTTGCTCTTGAAGACATGCTCTGGAGTCAATGTGCTGGTGCAGTATTGTGTTCTGCAACGCTCATGGCACTAAATTCTTTTGATCATTTTCGTTATCAAGCAGGCTTACGCAACGATGATGGTAGTCAATATCAGCACGTAAATTCCCCCTTTGATTATCAAAATAATGCAGAGTTAATTATTGCAAAAATGGACAATGAACCCAACTCGCCAGATTTTACCGATGAATTAATCAAAAAGATCCCAACACTATTAAAAAAATCAAATAAACACCGTTCAAGCTTAGTTTTATTTTCCTCTTATTGGCAAATGGAAAAAGTCGCCAAAAGCTTAAGAGACGAGCACCAATTAACACTGTTAGTTCAAGGTGAGGATTCAAGACAATATATAATCGACAAACATAAAAGTAATTGCGATAAAGATAAAGACAGCATTATTTTTGGTACACAAAGCTTTTCTGAGGGTCTTGATTTGCCAGGGAAGTATTTAACCAATTTAATAATTACCAAACTACCCTTTTCTGTACCTACTTCACCAGTAGAGCAAGCTCAAGCCGAACATGTTACAGCCAAAGGTGGAAATCCCTTTATGACATTGTCCGTACCTGATACCTCGAAAAAGTTGGTACAAGCATGTGGGCGTTTGCTCAGAAATGAAAAAGATTCAGGGCAAATTGTCTTACTAGACAAACGTGCGGTCACTAAACGTTACGGTAAACAGCTTTTAGATTCATTACCACCTTTTAAGCGAATTGTTGAGTAATATCAGCACTTTCCACTGATAAAAAGCCACACTCTTGAGCATGGCGATTTTTATTAGCTAATGACGTTTCTGCTTACAAAGACATCACAAAAGCAATTAACGCAGCTCGTTCAGTCTGTACTAACTGCATAAAGTCATGCTTACTTGTCTCAGCTTCACCGCCATGCCAGAGTATTGCTTCTTCAATGCTAGCGGCTCTACCATCATGTAAAAAACCTGCAGCGGGGTTAACTGTTTTGGTTAGCCCTATTCCCCATAAAGGTCGTGTTTTCCATTCAACACCTGAGGCCATAAAGTCTCTTCTGTTATCTGCTAGCCCTTCCCCTAAATCGTGAAGTAACATGTCAGTAAACGGGTAAATGGTTTGATTTTTTAAGCCCTCGGGCGCGTCTACACCACCGATGGTTACTTGGCCACTTGAAGTAATAAAGCTCGGTTGGTGACACCCTGTACAATTGACTTTATCAAAAAGCTGAGCACCTTGAACCACCTCAACATCTTCAACATTTCTTCGTTGAGGAACAGCTAAGGTTTCGGCATAGAAAACAACATCATCTGAAAATTGCTGATTAGCTTCAGTTTCACCATTTTCATCACTACCCGTATCAACGAAACCTGTTCTGGCAAGATAGTTTTCATGTAGTAAGGTATTTGCCACACTCTCTTGTGGAAAAAGTGGATTTGTAATACCCATATCCCCTCTTAATGCGCCTAGAGATTGAACACGAACACTTGGTGTACTCGCTTTCCAACCAAAGCGTCCTAGTGATACAGGGCTTGTGTCTCCTTGTTGTGCCTTAACAGAGTCAAATACCCAGTTTGCTCTACCTGAAATATTGTCATTATTCTCATCATCTTCATCTGCTAAAGCTAAGATAGCTGCTTCAGGAATTAACTCTAAAAGGCCTAAGCCAAATATGGGCATACCGTTTCGAGGACTATACCTGACATCGCTTTGTAAAATTGCACTGTCATTACGATTTTCACTTTGCACATCATAGGGTTTCTGGATGTCAAAAAGTGGCTTTTTCAATACCACCTCACTACCATCGGGATAAACAACCGTTGAATATTCATAAGACAAGTAAACATTTGCTTGACCAATGAAAGGGTTTTCTTGCCAGTCTTCACGGGCTTTTAATACACCACGGTGAAATAATTGCGTACCAAAATCAGGGACTGGCTTATTTTTACAATAATTATTTTCCATTGTTGGATAATCACATAAACCATTTTCTATACTCATACGCAAGAAAATACCAGCTTCAGCACCAAGTAAAACGTTTTCTTTATCTACCGGTACTGTAATAGTTGATGAGCGCCCATCTCTTTGATGACATGAATTACAGTCTTGATTATTAAAAACAGGTCCTAAGCCATCTAGTTCAGGGTGTTCTTCATTAGGCGCTGTAGTGAATGAAGTTTCAAAAAATGCATCGCCAGAAAGGTGTTGTGCAAGTTCACTTTCGGTTAGATTAGGCATAGGTGTTGAAAAGCCATGACCAGAGTCACTAGCTCCTATGGCAGAGGCATCACCACCTAAATTAACAATATGAGTATACTCAACTAACTCATCTGCTTTTTTATCTTGAGAATCACTCGAGTTACAACCAGACAAAACAGCTAAACTCACAAAGAAACTCACCATCTTAAAATGGTAAGCTTTGGGAATAATTGACTTTTTCATTTAAAATTCCAGGACATTAGATAGTAGTTAATTAGCTATCGTATTGATAAAAGAGAGGCAGAACACATCTATTTCTACCTCATATTCTGATAAAATTATTGTTGCCAATCTTGTAATAATGTAAGCACATCACTTTCAAGGGAAGTTTGAAGAGTAGTTAACGCGTCAATCGCGCTTTGAATTCTTGTACGAGCTTCTACATCGGTAATCGCTTGTCTAAAAGGTAAGTTATTATCACCAGCTATTGCTCTTATTTTCGTAATTGCATCGACAATTTCATTATCGACTCTTGTTGCTAATTCAGCATCGGCTGCATTTACAAAATCGATTAGACCTGTTTTATCTGCCTGGTTTGGGAATTCACCACGATATACATTTTGGACACCTTGAATGTTATCAGTGAAGTCTGTTAATGAATTCCAACTATATTGCGACTCTACTTTTGAAGTATCACTAGTCTCTACACTTGTACCATATGGTTCAGCAATCTTTCCATTACCCACCTCATCAACAATACCGATCATGCCATTTATTAATTCTTCGATAACACCTAACTGAGAAGAATAAACTTCATTATCAGGAGTTAAAAGTAAGTCTTTATAAGCTGGAGAGTTTTCAATATTTGGATCATTAGTAACAGTCCATGCATCAAATAGTGTTTGAGTATGCTTTTTAAATACTTCAGCTGACGCTGCTAAATATTCCCTTTCAAGTGCCGTCATTTCATCAATGGTTTTGTTATTATCAATAACACCATCGCCGAATAATAAAAATTCCATGGTATGAAAACCTTGCACATCATCATTCCAACTGCTTAACTCATCAGCTGAAAAACTAGTCTGAGTAGCAAGCAACTCTTCTAAATCACTAGTATTTAAAGGCCAAGTATCTAAATGCGGATCTATAGATAACGCATCAACAGGGCCAAAAATGTGTGCTTCCCCTTGCTCCCATGGAACACGTACATCTTTCCACGCTTGTTGAGCCACAGCTAAATTCTCAGCCGTTGGCGTATTGACTAAGTTTTGTGTGCTCAACAAAAATGTTTCAGCTTTATCGTTAAGTGATTGATAACCTAAGACAATGATATCGTTTGTTAAATTAGTAATTAACTCTGTCGCTTCAAAGGCAAAGCCAGATGGCTCAGGCTCAACAACGGTTTCATTAGAAGAGCTACTGCTACCACAACTGGTGATGAACATAGCTGAAACAGCAACTGCGAGTATTGATTTGTTAAATTTCATTAAATATTCCTTTTAGAAAAGTAGTGATGATTGTTTTTAAATTGAAAAGTAATAGCCCATCGAAAAACTAAAGCTTCTCGTGTTTTCAAGGTTTTGTTGAACATAAGCTTGTTCAGATACTTGTGCTTTAAACACTAAGTTATTATTTGGTAAATAGTTGAGCCCAAATGAAAATTCTTGAATATCAAAGCGCGAAGTAGGATTTCCTTGTTCAACTTCTTTGATAGGATTAGCATGTTCATAAAGGCCAAAAACATAAAGTGGTGAAGATAAATTGAAAAGGTTTTGGCTGTTATAGGCTAATTCGACAAATGATGATTCTGCTTCACTGCCTAGCTGAGAAAAGTTACCGGGTTTAAGTCCAGGTGTTGTTTTATTAGCATTGGTTATTTCTTCACTGTCATTAAGTTTACCGAAGAGATACTGACCTCTAATTAACCAGTCATCTAATTGGTATGAACCATGAAGTCCAATAATGGTTAAGTTACCATCACCAGATACTTTGTTACTATTATTACGATTACCTGTGGTATCACCGGTATAAAAACTTACACCAGCATATCTACCGATTTTCACATTGCCGTAGTCTAGTCGTAGTGTGAGTGCCAGATCATCAGAATTTACTTGTTCAAATCGTTTTTGATGACCTGTTGCAACCCAATTATATGTACGAAAATACTCAGAATTTAGCCCTGTCGTCACTAGTGTCTGTAATGTAAAGTCTTGCCATTTAGATATTAAATTTAACCCTGTTTCATGCCAAACCTGAGGTATTAAGCTTGCTTCACTCCAATGACGCTCAGTAGAAAAATATTCTTGTGGCTTATGGTTGTCAGTTCCTAAGCCAACAGGTACAAATATCCTGCCCATTTTTGCAGTAACATATGAGTTAACTACATATTTAACTTGTAGCTTTTCAACAATAATTTCACCACCAGCTTCAATTTCTGACTCAAATTCACCAAATTCTTCAAAGCCGTCATATTCGAGAGCTGCACCGGTTCCACCATGCTCATATTCAATTTCTGCTTCCACCTGCCATTTATCATCAATGTCATAAACATATTCAAACACAACACGTTCAACATCAGTTTTCGCTCGTCTTTCTGGCGAAGTATCCTGAATATTCCTAAAAACCTCTTCACTTTTATATAAAATGCTGCCATAAGAATTTATATGCCAATTTTTAGCTGAATTAACATCAGATTTAGAAGTCGTGTTTTGCTTTGAATTTTGTAAAGAAGCAAGCTTTTGCTCAATTTCTTGTAGTTTCTTCTGCTGTATTTCTAATTGTTTTTCTAAGGTCAGTTCCTGAGCAGTACTTACACCGGTCAAACTCCACAGTATCATTGAAGTAATTATATTGTTGAATTTCATATTATTTGTTACATGTTATAAATTTGTAACGAATGATAATCATTATCAATCGCAAACACAACACTTAATGAGAGTTATTTTTATTAAGGTTAAATAAAAAAAAGATAAGCAGTAAAGTACATGCTTGCAGTAACGGGTTTAAGAAGAAACTTGGATTAAACTAAGGAGTTTGCGTGAGGAATTATATATAAAAAAAAGCACTTAAATTACTTTAAGTGCTTTTTTGAAACGAATTAGTTATGTAATTATTTAGGTGCAGTGGCTGCTTTAGAAAACTTAATATTTACACCCGATTTTACAAGATCTTGGTAAAAGTCTTCTACTGTACAACTTTCTACTTGTTTACAGATTATTGTGTACTTTAAAACAGCTGGCTCATGTGCCTGAAGTGCTGCTTGTTTTAAAATTGCTAATGCTTCAATTTCATCTTTAGAAACACCCTTACCTGTTAAGTATAATTGTGCAAGATTAACTTGGCCTGGTGCATAGCCTTGCGCAGCTGAATTAGAGAATTGCTTATAAGCTTGCTCATCATTCATTACGCCACCAAGTTTCAACAACTCTTCACCTGCAGCATTTTCTTTTTTACCTGGAATAAATAATTTATTCTTACTTTCGAATTGCTTATCTGGAATAACAACGTTGCCATCAAGCATGTTTCCATCAGGACGACGTGCTAAGGTAATCGCGCCAGAGTCGATCATCGATTCAAGTTCTGTAATTTTGTAATCATGCCTTCTTTCTTGGAAGAAACGACCAAATCGTAACTGTCCGTATCGAATTGCTTCACCTAGTTCATGCTCTTGTAGGTAGAAATAACTACTAAATTTCAGTGTAACAACATCGCCAGTAATATCGGTAACTTTAGCCATTCTGAATTTTTCAGATGGACGTAAATTATCTTGCATCAAGCGGAAATCAAGGTAATACAAATCACCAATAACCGGATCGGCTATATAACTTCTAGTTTGAGTATCAAGAACATGCTTTTCATAAAAAAAGTTACCTGCGATAGCCCCAACCAACAAAATAACAAAAGCAATAAGTTTAAAACGATGTTTCACTAACCAAGGATCAGGATCTGACTTATCAATTGTATATCGATAGTATTCACCTTCTTTCTGGTTTTTATTCTTTTTTCTTTGCTTTCTAGACATCTTAGCTGGTGCTTGTTCTACACTGCTTTCATCTACAATCTTTTCGGGCGCTTGTTGAGAAATTTCACCTTCAGGCAATACTTCTTCTTCTTCGTATTGGCGAATTGCTGCTTGTGGCATAACCGCTCCTTATATTTATTTTCGTCCATTAATACCATTCGTGTACAAATTATACAAGCGTTAATTTCGTGTTAAGAAAAATTAATGTATTCATTATGTTAGTACAGCATTTTTCGTAGTTTATATAAACCACTTATTATAATTTCCTATGCATTCACAAAATAAATACTATCAACAACTTATTAAGGTATAATGTATGCAAACGGTAAAAATAAATACGAAGCTGATAAATTCTAAACAGCCTCGTATTTTTTTCTTATATTTTTGAATTGGTTATTCTACCTCCATTTTTTAATTAGTACAATTGTTTAATTATCCTACAATTTACCTTTTCGCTGTTTGCATGTTTTCTTGATGAATTTTTAAAACGACTCTTCTATCATAAAAGCTTCTTTCTTGCTTTTTATTAGCAACTATTGGCGCTTTTTCGCCAAAAGCAAAGGTTGCAATTTGTTCTTCTTTCACGCCTTGTGCCATTAACAAATTTTTAACACTGTTGACTCTTGCTATCGATAAAAGTTGATTTTTCGATTCTTCACCTAGCATATCGGTATAGCCAGAAAGGTCTATTTTCATCTCTGGTTTACTATTTAATAGCTCGGCAACACCTGCAATTTGCTCTTGGTAATGTGGAGCTATCTCACTTGAGCCAGTAGAGAACTGCAAACTCATTAAAATATTATTAATATGAGTATAATTTTGGTCTTGCTCGCTAAGATTCAAAGATGCTAATTGATCTTGAAACTCCTGCTCTATTTGTCTCATTTCTCTTTTATACTGAGATATTTGAATACTATTTTTTTCTTTTTCTTTATTAAGGCTAATGGCCAAACTTTCTGCTTCATTCGATACATTAATATGTTTCGCAATTAATGTTCCTGTAATACCAGCCACAAAAGCTCCAATTGGGCCTGCCACAACAGCACCTATTACAGCACCAGTACCAAAACCAATATTTTCATTATTCACTTTCTCTCTATGTAACTGTTCTTTTGAAAGTTGCTTTACTTCATTGTTACTGTCAGCTGCATATACTGGTAAATTTATTAAACTAACCATCAATATTCCAACTACTACATTTTGTTTATTTAGAAATGTTTCCATCATTTTTCCTTTTACTCTGTTTGATATTTCATTGAATTGTTTGAACAGTCTTTATTAAACAGCAACAATCCGTTCTTCAAATGTTTTAAAAATGGCAATATGGGGAACAAATGTGGCAAGAATATGGCAATTTCAAAAATGTGACGCACTATCGAAAGTTTTTCGTTATAGTCCACAGATACAATATATAGGTTGGTTGTTCAGGAACTATGTCAAAAAGAATTGCGATTGTTGAAGATGAATGTGCTATTAGAGAAAATTACGCTGATGTTTTACGTAATCAAGGTTATCAGGTTCAAACTTTTGCTAATCGTGAAGATGCGACACAATCATTTAACTTGCGACTTCCTCATCTAGTTATATTAGATATTGGATTAAATGATGATTATGATGGTGGCTTTATTCTTTGTCAGCATTTAAGAAGTTTATCTGCGACTTTACCTATCATATTCTTAACCGCTAGAGATAATGATTTTGATACTGTATCGGGCCTGAGAATTGGCGCAGATGATTACCTCACTAAAGATATTAGTTTACCCCATCTCACTGCTCGAATATCTGCATTATTTAGGCGTCAAGATGCGCTTAAAAAACCCATTAATAATGATCATATTTTAAACTGCGGCGAATTATCAATTGACAGTCAACGTATGTCTATCAGCTGGTTAAAACAGCCTATTGATTTAACAATTACGGAGTTTTGGCTTGTGCACGCTTTAGCAAAACATCCAGGTCATGTAAAAAACAGAAACCAATTAATGACTGATTCAAAAATATTTGTTGATGACAGTACAATAACGTCTCACATCAAGCGTATTAGAAAGAAGTTTGCTTTAATAGATAAACATTTTGACTGTATCGAAACTGTTTATGGTATGGGTTATCGCTGGGTAGCAAATTAGTATGTTGTTTCGTGGTATTCGCTTTGGTTTACGTGGCAAATTATTACTTCTTTCTAGTTTTTTGTTCGTAATTCCTTGGTTTGGTTACCAATATGTTTGGGAAATGGAAAAATATTTACGCTATGGACAAGAACAAACCATTGTTGGTACTGCCCGTGCCCTTGCTACTGCCCTTCATGAACGTCCAAAGTTATTTGAGAATCAAGCCAGTTTTTTGCCGAGTGTGGAAAAAGGTAAAGATTTATATGGATATCAATTAAATGAGCCTATTCAATTAGATGGCCTTAAACAAGATTGGCCAAAGTTTGAGCATGGAACATTTTACTATACAGATAAACATTTGATAAAAAATGACGCCAATAACGAATTATTACAGCCATCAATTAGTTTCAGTGCAAGTGTAGGTAAATATGACAAATATCTCTATTTATTCTTTAGTGTCATAGATAACAGCACCACTTTTAGGGGAGAAAATGCCCGTAGTATAGTTAAAAATGATCATTTATTACTGTCATTTATTAATGAAGACGAACAATTTAAACGCTTTATCATCAGTAATAAAAAAGCTGGCTGGCTATCGGCATTTGAAGTAATTGAAGAAAGCACAATTGATGGACAAGCTACTGAATCATTAATCCCCGCCCCTAAAATTCAAGGTCATTGGTTACCGACTAATCAAGGCAATAATATTGAACTTAGGTTGCCCCTAACGGATATTGGCGACAAGATAGCTTTTGCTATTGCTGATGTCGATGAAGAAAATGGTAATGTATTGAGCACTATTGGCTCTGCAAACCCCGAAAATTTAGCAAGTTTAGGCACTATACTAGTACCCTCTCCCGAAATAGAAAGAATTGTAAACGGAATGAGTCATACAAACTCAAGTATTTGGGTGATAGATCACCACCACAGAGTACTGGCAAGTGCTGGTTCATTAAAAACAGCAGGAGGGTTTTGGCAGAGCAACCGTTTACCAAACGATCTCAATGACAACAGTCTATGGCAACAATTTAAATCAAAAGTATTGTTACCTTTATACTACAAGATATTAACTAAACCACCGACAAATTTTATCGACAAATTATATGATGCTCAAAACTTAACAGGGAAACATATCGTCAAGGCATTGTCAGGAAAAGCCACTTCACAATGGCGTTTAACGACAGATCAACAAGCACTGGTTCTATCCGCGGCCTACCCTATTTTTATTGAGGGTGATGTAAAAGGTGCTGTTATTGTTGAAGAAACAACAAATGGCATCCGAACACTAAGAAACCAAGCGCTAGAAAAGTTATTTAGTGTCATTCTAGCAATTATGATTTTAGGCGCCCTAACTTTCTTATTATTTGCCTCACGCATTACATCTCGTATTCGAGCATTAAGTAACCAAGCAGAAATGGCCATTGATGAGCATGGTCGAATTACAGGCGATATTGTCACTTCTTATACTAATGACGAAATTGGAGATCTCTCTAGAAGTTTCTCTCGGGCAATTGAACGTTTAAAGCAATATAATCATTACTTAGAGAATATGTCTTCACGGTTATCACATGAATTACGTACGCCCATCGCTGTAGTAAAAACATCACTAGAGAACCTAAAATTTCAACAACAAAATGACAATAACAATTCAAGTCAGTTATACATTGAACGAGCTCAAACAGGAATTAATACCTTAAACCAGATTTTAACCAACATGAGTGAAGCTACAAGGTTAGAACAAATTTTAACGAACACGGAGAAATCTGTATTTAACATAAAGCAAGTCATTGCTGGTTGTACTTTAGGTTATCAAGAAGTGTACAAAGGCGTGAATTTTAAGCTTAACTTCATTAAAACAGATGATAATGAACCGTTAAGCATCAATGGCTCTCCTGAGCATATTGTTCAATTACTTGATAAAGTGATCAATAATGCCGTAGATTTTAGCGAAGATCAGCTTATTTCAATAGATGTTATAAAGTATAAAGCCCATATAGAAATAAGAATCAGCAATAATGGTATTCCTTTACCTGAGGCGATGGTTAATGGTTTGTTTGATTCGATGATTTCAATTCGTACTCAAGGTAAACACAGCGAACCTCACTTAGGTTTAGGGCTATATATTGCAAGACTCATTTGTCACTTTCATCAAGGAAACATTAGTGCCTCAAATCACGACTCCCCAAAAGGCGTAACTATTACCATTGAATTGCCATTATTCACTAAAGCTCTTAATTAGTAATCCTTCTAAAACTTAGGTCATGTAAACTACTGCAATGGCATGCACAGGTTTAGCCCCATCATTACCGTAACAATGGGGTAAGTGGCCATGAAAATAAATTAAGTTTCCTGATTCTACAGCATATTTTTCCCCTTCAACCTCAACGGTTGCAGTGCCTTCTAAACATAAAAATAATTCATGGCTACCTTCTGGGTGAGGTACACCTTTACAATAACAGCCCGGCATCATACTGATGTCATTAATATGAATATTCTGTGAGCTTATTGGGCTAGCTTTAGTACTTAAAAATTTTCCATCATCTAAAGTTAAGATACGCATATCTTTCCGATCAATCTGTGTAACATGAACAGACTTTCGTTTGCTAATAAGATCATCAACGGTAACACCTAAAGCTTGGGCAACTTTTACTACAACACTGATACTTGGATTGGCAGTATCATTTTCCATATTAGCGAGTGTCGCTCTCGGTATTTGAGCAAGTTCAGCTAACCTTGTTTGCGTTAATTTATGTTGATTGCGTAAACGCTTAATCCCCTCACTGATAGGGTTAGTCATACTTTGTCCTTCTATAACTGAAAATTAGCAAGCATCAATAAATGTTATTACAATATATCAACATAAAAAGCACACCAGTTCCAATATTTAAACATATTTCTATTTTTTTGTCATTTTAGGCTATTTCTCCTAGACATAGATTAAATATTATTTAAAATGCCGATATCTTAGCAGTACGCTTGGATGGCTATCTGATTTATGAAATAAGTAGCCAAACCTTGAAAATTTATTGACCTGGAGAAGTAAAATGAATGTTGATCAACATATTAAAGTAGCACAGTGGCACTTAGAACAAGCTCGTTTACACAATGTAAGTGAACATACTTGTGGTTGTCCACCAAACAAGCACGACCAACGCGCAATTGACGCTGTTGAAGCAGGATTAATCGAAGAAGAAAAATCTTGTACTTTAGAAGCTAAAGAAGCTCGCGCTTAATTAATTTAGCTATGTTGGTAATACCATGGTATTGCCAACATAATCAATCTTATTTCCCTCCAATATACAGCTCAAAATAATATATCTTTGTATTATCTATCAGATAATATATTTCTATTACAATCAAGCTCAAAAACCTTATCGGCTTCTGTTGGCATTGTCATAAATGCATGTTCTGTTAATCGCTGAAAAAACAATATGAATCTCGCAACTTGAGTTTCATTCATAATCTCTTTAGGTAAGCACGTTTTAGCACTTTTTTTAGTTTTAAAAATCAACTTTCTTTCTTGCTCTAATCGCCATTGAAAGACATGTTCAAAACTTGGTGCTTTGATATATAGCCAGTAATTCATTGCTGAATACAGTGGTTGATATTGTTGCTTTAAAAAACGATTGACTGCTTGGCGCCATAAACTTTGGGAGTCCTCTTCTAGTTCAAGCGAGTTGACTGCTTTAGAAAGTTTTTCACTTGGTTGCGCGTTGACTCCCCAGCACCAGCCCTCAACTATTACAATATCCACGGGTTCGTTAATTACTTTCCATTGATTCACACCACAAGGTTCATCAGTTGCTTTATCAAACCTAGGAATTTTAAAAGGTTCATTTACTGCATTATTCTTATTGAGCAAAACTAATGTTTTTGAAAATAAAACCGTATCATGTGTTCCTGGTACCCCCCTCGTTTCAAATAATGGATGAACGTTTACTGCTAATTGCTTACGCTCATTCTTGCTTAAATAAAAATCATCTAAAGACGTAGCTACCACTCGAGTTTGGTATTTAAAAAACAAATACCTTTTCATAAACTGACTTAATGTAGTTTTTCCTGACCCTTGGCAACCATTCACTCCGACAAAAAATGGTAAGTTATTTTTATTATTTGCTAATTGATATATCTCTTCACAAAACGGAATAAAGTGAAGTTTTATCAAAGTAAAATAGTGTTTAGGTAAACTATGCTCTCGCACAAATTTACCTATAAAAACAGTTAGCTCAGTCATAAGTTTTTCAAGTAATTAGCTTTTCAAACAGTTTAGCTACAAATGACTATATTTACTCACTTTTCTCTTGTTTTTGAACGTGTTTTTGTTTTGTTATATGCCGTATAGGTTTTGTGTTTTACCTTATTATGTATGGGCTTTGAAGCCGTATGATTGGGCTTATGAATAGTACGCTGCTGGAACTGCTTAGTTTTTTTCTGCTTATTTTGAGCAACCATTTCTTTTTTTTGCGTTATATACTTTACCTGTTTTTTAGTATGCTGCTTATGCGCTCTCGAATATTTCACCTTTTTTTTATTTGCTAGATTCTCTTTCTTTGTATTGTGAACTGTTTTGTTAAGGCCTTTATGAGGTTTGTTCAATTTAGCCTTAATATGACCATGATGAGGTCTAACTTTTGTAATTCGGCTTCTTGGATGATATTTATGCTTAACACTAGAGTGAGCATATTTCACACCTCTTCTATGTGATGGCTTATGATGCCAGCGTTTTGAACCTGAACTTTTTACCACCTTTACTCTACTGTAATCTGGATAGTGAATTCTTTTTGGATATGGCGTTATAACAACGTGTTTCTTGTGCCAATGAAATGCACCAAAATAAAAGTGAGCTGAAATGTGAACTGCTTTATGCCAATAAAAAGGACGATATCGACTATATGAATAATGTCTTACATAGATATGACTTGGTATATGCCAATATATGGGTGGATAGTGTGCCCACCCCCAATGACCATAAACAATGCGAGTATCGTAATAAGGCACATAAATAACTTTTTGCTCAACAGGCTCTATCACAATATTATTTTGATCATAACTAACTGTCATGTTTGACATATTATCTAAACTACCCGATGCGCGCGCTTGTCTTCTAAGTTGCTGAATACTGTCTAATACTCGAGCTTCATCTAATAAAAAAGCATCACCAATTTTTTGTGTCCAAGTTAAATCATCGTTTAAACGCTTTAATACACTAGGAAAACTTACTAAGACTTTGACACTTTCATCCCATTCTTTGTTTTTGAGTTTGTTGGAAATTTTCTTTTGTGAGTACTCAGAGTGATTCGATAACCAGCGATTCGCATGTACTACTTCTAAAGGATAAGTTGATGCAATCAAAATATGAGTAAGTAAAGTGTCTGGATACAAAGCGATAGGAGCCAATAATTGCGCTAATTCCCCCTGCTCTATCTCATCACCATAATAATTTTCACCTTCATGATATGGTGAAGCATCATATCGTAAATTCTCGGAAACTATCCCTTTAGCAAAACCTATTGATTGGGTTAATAAAATCACACTTGTGATAAGACATGTAAATTTGTTCATAAGCCACCTCCTGCTTTGTATATCCAGAATAAAACAAGGTAACTGAACAAGGGCTGAACATTAACTTATGTTCTATTTTTGGGATCACAGGAAATTAGCTTACACCTATATTCTAGTGGGTATTTCAACGCTGAAAATTAAAGCTATAAGATAAGATTAATTCTACTTAATGAGTTTTATGGTGGCTAAACAAGATGGTAAATTTAGCGCCAACAAGTTTTTCTGATTCACAAATCAATAAATCACCTTGATAGCTATTCACTAAATCTCTGACAATGGCAAGTCCAATACCGTGTCCTTGTTGATAACTATCAATGCGAACACCGCGTTTAAAAATTTGTTCTCGCAGGTCTGATGAAATGCCGCTGCCATCGTCTTCTATGATTATTGATAACCGTTGCGCATTTTGTTCAACAGATATAGCAATGTGCTGTTTACAGGCCTTACAGGCATTATCTAGAAGATTACCTAATATCTCTAATAAATCAGATTCATCTCCCCTAAATGAAGCATTTTCATGACATTGGAGATCAAACTGAACGTTTTTATCTAAATAGATCTTTTTCAATGTTGATATTAATTTCTCTAGCACATCCTTCACATTAATTGCTAAATGCCAAGATGCTTCCCCTGCGCTTTGAGCTCTTTTTAATTGATGATCGATCATATTATTAATAATAGCTAGCTGCTCTTTAGTGCTTTGGTGTTCACTATCTTGGCTTTGAATAACAGCTAGTGGCGTTTTTAAGCTATGCGCTAAATCTGATAGAGCATTTCTATATCGTGTTCGCTGATTTTGTTCAGTTTGTAAAAGTAGATTAACCTGATTTGTTAAGGGGTGTAGTTCAACAGGGTAATCTCTTTCCAATGTCGCTATATTTCCTTGCTCAATCTCATGAACCTCTTCTTTTAACTGTTGCAACGGCTTAAACATCCAGCGCAGCCAAAACCATTGCATAACACCAATTAGTGTCATTAACAGCAATAACCATTGCCAAAGTGATAAAGTAAACTCACTAATGGCATCATTAAAATCTGCTTTGCTTTTAATTAAATGCAAGGTTACTGGAAATTCAATAGCCTCATTTTCACCAAGATTTTTAGTAAAACTCACAGAATAACTATATATAAAGTGTTCTTGATTATTTAAAGTGATGGTTGAAAAGTGACTTTTACCGATCTCAGGACTCTTTTGAAAAACGGGTAGCTCTATAGTTAGTAATGATTTTGACTGCCAAAGAATTGAATCAGTGTTGTTCGAGTTCTTGCTTTTTACCGTCGATATTGCGCTATAAAGACCTGAACGGCTTACATTAAATAGATTTTCTGTTAACTGCTCAGGCATATAAAGCTCATTATTTTCAACTTCACTCACAGCCAAAATTGAATAACTATAGGCAGTTAATTCTTTTTCAATTGCTTTAATTAGTCGTGCTTCAAAGGAATTGGTTAATATAAAACCTATAATGGGCAATAAAACAAGTACTACTATGCTGGCACTTGCAAGCATACGAAGTTTTAATGAATTTTTCGTTAAATTGAGCACAGTGAAAACGAGTTATCTTAAAAGAAACAGTGAAAAGAAATAATATAGATTAATCATAGATCGAGCGCTCTTAATCGATAGCCTGCACCGCGGTGGGTTTCAATAAAATTAAATTGCCCCAAAGGATCAAGCTTTTTACGAAGTCGCCTGATAAAAACTTCTATAACATTTGAATCCAGATCAAAATCTTGATCATAAATATGTTCTGTAAGTTCAGATTTAGACTTCACTTGGTTTTGGTTAAGCATTAAGTATTCAAGTAATCGATATTCAGAACTACTTAAAGAGATAAGCTCACCATCAACTTTGACTTCAAAACTGGTCGTATTAATTGACAGTACACCATTGGTGATTATTGGACTTGCTTTACCCGCAGCGCGTCGAATTAGAGCATTTAAACGTGCTAATAACTCTTCATTATGAAAAGGTTTTGTCAAATAATCATCTGCGCCTGCATCTAAACCAGATACTTTATCTTGCCAGTTATCTCTTGCAGTGAGAATTAATACAGGGTAACTAATATCTTGCGCACGAATCGCCTTGATGACACTAATTCCGTCAACTTTGGGTAAACCTACATCAATAATAGCTGCATCATACTCATATTCAGTTGCTTGAAAGAGGCCTTCTTCTCCATCATTAGCCACATCAACTGAATAACCACTTTTTTCTAACGCTAGTTTTAGATTGCTCTGTAAATTAATATCATCTTCAACGAGTAACAAACGCATGTTATTTCCCTTTTATTTGGCCTGACTTTGCATCAACAACGACTGAAATAACATGACCATTATCCCTGACCAGTTTAACTCGGTATGCGGGGCTATTTTTACTATTAAGTTTTTTTACTTTTAATACCTTACCACCATAAGCACTTTTAACCACTTTAGCCGCATGTTGTGAATTTTTTATCACATATTGATTCGACTTTTTTGAGCTACTAGTTGCTTGAACACCACTCACTATGTTCTGAGTAAAACTATAAGCATGTGATAATGATGTAAAAGTAAAGCTACACAATAATAAAACTACTGCGGCTTTTGGTCGTAATAATTTCATTCACACCTCCTAAATCACTAAACGTATCAAGCTAGTGTAAAAGATCAACCAAGCTAAAGAAAGCCAACTTAAACAAGTTATTTACAATAATTGTTGATAAACCATTTAACCATAAACTCACTGAACATTTGCTGAACATATACAAATCAGGTTCATTCCATGTTCAGCTTTCATTCAGCTACAGAATGGTTAACTCAACTTAACCATAATTAAGCATATAGGTACCACTATGAACAAATTGCTTTCAAGAACTATTGTATTTACATCACTTTTATTAAGCTTTATTAACATTGCAAATGCTGAATCATTCGTTGCATCAACTAATACGACAAATTCTAATAGCGAGTTAACCTTAAAAGCTTATTCAAAAGGGAGTTTTAAAGGGAAGGATAAACAAACCAAGGATTCACCTTTTGCTGCAACCAATGTCATAAAGTCAGAATTGATTAATGGAGCAAAGACAGCTGAAACAACAAACACTAAAAATTCATCTAAAGAAACAAACGCAACAGGGCTGATAAGAGCTGACCATATAAAGATTAAGTCTGCTCGCAGAAATACTCTGAGTAACTCTCTGATTAACTCTACTACGCCAGATGGTATGGAAAGTCATTACACTATATCAGCATCAAATAGCGCTACCCTCTTACATCATGATAGCTACAGCATATATGATGCATATAGCTTTTTATTAGATGATGTGGATTTTGATGGGTATTATCAAAGCTTTTCCATAACCTTTGACGCAGATTTTTATCCATATAGTTACATCAGTTATGTCAATGTGTATGCCGAGTTATATTTAAGTCACAATGGCGGCCCTTGGGTACATTATTACTCCACTGATGTATTTACACTCTATGGCCAATCTGAAGAAGATGAATATGAAGTTATCACTACGCTACAGCAAGGCTTTACCCCTGGCTCATACGATGTACTCATCGACTTATACGATGCAGATTATGAAGAGTTAGTTGTAAGTTATAGTGCAGATGATAATAACTCACTGTATGCTCTACCATTAGAAAGTACTGAGTATGATCAAGTGTATGAAACCGAAGTTATATATAGCTCCGGCGGTAGTTTTAATTTTATTGTTATTTTAACCTTAACATCGCTATTGCTATTTCGTAATAAATTTATAACTAGTTAAAATGTAAAAGCCATTGACCATTGAAAGTATGCTCCATATAGTATTGATTAATATATATTTACTTGCTCAATAGGAATAACTAATGGCAGGAGCTAGCTTACTTACTTTATTAGACGATATTGCATTATTACTAGATGATGTCGCATTATTGTCTAAAGTAGCAGCTAAAAAAACAGCAGGTGTACTCGGAGACGATTTGGCCGTGAATGCCGAACAACTTTCAGGTGGGATCAAAGCAGATAGAGAGCTCCCCGTGGTATGGGCAGTATTCAAAGGTTCATTACTTAATAAGTTTATATTAGTTCCAATCGCGTTATTACTTAGTTTTTTTCTTCCTATAATTATTACACCACTACTCATGATTGGTGGTGCTTATTTATGCTACGAAGGATTTGAAAAGGTATGGCATAAATTTAACCATAAAGATGAAGTAGAAAAAGACCATCAAAAGCTCGTCGCAGCGCTACAAGACTCCGAAGTAGATATTCAAGAATTTGAAAAAGATAAAATAAAAGGAGCCATAAGAACAGATTTTATTTTATCCGCTGAAATCATCATTATTGCTCTAGGGACTATTGCGGATAAGTCCATAGGTATGCAAATCATCGTCTTAAGTTTTATTGCATTAGCCATGACTGTGGGGGTTTATGGATTAGTGGCAGGCATAGTTAAAATTGACGATGGTGGCTTACTGCTTTTGAAGGCTAAAGGAAATAACCTCTGGTCTAAATTTCAACGACTATTAGGTCAAGCAATGCTAAGTTTTGCACCTAAGTTAATGAAGTTTTTAGCCGTGGCTGGGACTATTGCGATGTGGTTAATAGGTGGTTCTTTAATCAGCCATGGTGTTCATGCGATAACCCCATACATTGGCCTATTGAGTGATTATGCCGCTCATGTTCCATTAGTTGGCGCAGTGCTTAAGCCTATAACACCTATTATTATAGATTTGATCATAGGTTTTACTTTAGGTGCTATTATCGTTTTTACTCAGATAATGCTTAACGCGATAATTAACAAAAAAACAAATTAGTCAAGGTAATATAGAGTTAATCAACGGTTAAGATTACTTTACCCATAGTTAGATTGTTTTTAAGTTTATCATGAGCCTGTTCCACTTCTTGCCAAGAAAGACAAGAGTCAATAATGGGCTTAATTTGCTTTTTAGATAACATTGTCATGAAATCTTTCTTAAAAGCATTTATCAGCTCTGTTTTATAGTCGTCTGAGCGATTTCTTAAGGTAGAAGACTTTATAGTTATTCTTTTACTTAGCAACTTGGCAAAATCAACGGGATCACTATAACGACCTCCTAGCATAGCTAACATAACGATACAGCCATCAAGTGCACATACATTGATATTCTTTTGTAAATAATTACCACCAACCATATCAATAATAACGTCATAACCACTATTAACATGCGCTTTACTGTAACTAACAAAATCTTCACTGTTGTAGTTGATGGCATGATCAGCACCAAGATTTAGACAAGCGTCTACTTTCTTTTGAGTACCTACTGTAACAGTAACAAAGCAGCCAATTGCTTTAGCTAATTGAATGGCGGCTGTGCCAACACCACTTGCTCCTGCATGAATCAATACATTACATTGTTGTTGATTTTGTTTTTTATGGTGAATAACAGAGTTTAAGTTCGCCAGTGTGAATAAGCTTTGGTAAGCAGTTAAAAAAACTTCAGCTAATGCAGCCCCTTCTATAGCAGAAAAGCCATTAGGTAAAAGCATAATATGCTCTGCTTTAACTTTGACATACTCTGCATAACCACCACCAGGCACCAAACAAAATACTGTAGAATTTGCAGGGAAATTAGATTGTTCGACTAGGCTTCCGCAAGCAACAATTGTTCCGCAGACTTCAAGGCCCAATATGGTGGATTCACCTTTTGGCGCTGAATATTTACCATGTCTTTGTAACAAGTCGGCACGATTAACGCCAATGGTTTCTACTTTTATTAGGCATTCGTCTGGCGCTATAGTTGGTTTAACAGTGGTTTTTATGCTGAGTGAAAAGTCTGATTCTACAGCAATATACTTCATTGGATTGTTCTCATGGCAGTGATCGTTTTTTAAAAGATACCATCATCGAATATTCGCCATTTCACTTTTATCTCAGCTAATTCGCCGCTTTCTTCTAATTGCTTAAAAGCTGCTTGAAAGCGTTTAACTAAGTCAATGTCAGACGTTTTACTAAAGGCAATATCTAGAGAATTGTCAAGTTCTGGTGCACTTGCAATAGGCATTAATAAACTTTCTTGGAAGCCTAAATCAATCGCTTGGCTTTTAATAATTAAGCTATTACCTAATATCATATTTACCCGATGATTATATAACATTTGGATTGGCTGATTATTATTGACAACACGATAAACGTTATTAAAACCATGCTCTGTTAAGTATTGTTCAGAATTATGTTCATTGGTCGCAGCAACAGATATGTTCTTTAAAAGTGGTAATTCACTAATAGGTTGAGAAAAATTAGTTTTTAGTCCCCAAAAATGAAACTGCTCGTACCGCAAAGAACCAACCCAATGAAATAATTCATGCCTTTTTTTAGTATGAGAAATCGAATAAATTAAAATATTCTTTTCATTTAGTGCCCTATCATATGCTCGAGCCCAAGGAATAACCTTAATGTCAGCTTCATCTTGAGTGATCTCAAATAAACGATGTATTACCTCTGTTGCATACCCACCGAGAGATCCATCATCATTTTGTTGTTGAAAAGGTGGCAAGTACTCAGTTAAAACTTCAACAGTTTGAGCTTTAATAGTAAAACTCAAACAAGCTAAGCATAAAAGCACTACTCTTAAAGCTATTCCATTACAAAATAGTGCTAATTTGGCTGATAGATTAAATGACATAAACATAGCGGTTAACTTTGAAAAATACATGCTACAACATAAAACAGAATTTTAAAGTAACAATATATTAACATAGACAAGATTATGCAATCATTAACACGCTATTTTTTGTACGTAAGTGTAAAAAGACTGTAGTGTATTATTTACTTAGTTTTCGTGTTGTCATTTTCTACGGAAATCGTCGCCTTTATTATCTTAATTTCCTCAGTAGTTCTGCCACCTCTACTACCCAGTTTTTCAATAGCCTTCAACGTGGTTTCTAATCCTTGAGTGACTTCACCAAAAACAGTGTGTTTACCATCTAAAAACACTGTTGGCTGAAAAGTAATAAAAAACTGACTACCATCGGTGTTAGGGCCAGCATTAGCCATACTTAGCATGCCTGCTTTGGTATGACGCGCATCACCGTCAAATTCACCAGCATATTTATAGCCGGGATTACCACGACCATTACCTAGAGGATCACCACCTTGAGCCATAAAGCCTGGTATAACACGGTGAAAAGTTAAATCATCGTAGAAACCAAGCTTCGTTAAATACATGGTACTAGAAACATGCATTGGGGCATCTTTATGTAGTAGTTTAATTTTAATCGCACCGGCTGTTGTTTCTAAATTCCAAAAGTATGCTTTTCCTTGAGTGAAAGGTAATAGTTCAGGTTTGACTAATTTAGTCTTCCATCTAGTATCTGTTTTATCAATATTTTGTGATGCTATAAATTGTTGTACTCGTTTAATAGCGAGGTCGGGACCACAACATGCAGCCAGCATAAATATTAAGCAAAAGGGTAATAAAACCCGGCGCTTTTTAACTATATGATTCATATTTTTCCTTATTATTTTTGTTTCATCATTTCTTTAAAAGGTAGATATTTAAGTCTTATTTTAATTCTCAGCTAGCGCTTGTGATGTAAATGAAATACCTGCCCAGCCCGTTTTCATAAAATTACGAATATTACCATGATCTTTACCCTCAGGGTTCTCTAACACATCTTTGCGATAATATTCACCAAAGCACGCTAAAGTTTGTTGTTCAGATAAGTTAAGTAATTTTGCGAAATAAAATATCTTACAAGAGCCTTCATTCATACCCTTTTCATTTATCAGATCACCATTAGTAAATGCGCTTCCAGCATAGTTATAATGACTTTTTATTACTTCCATAACATCTTTAAACTGAACACTTTCTGGCTGTTGTGATAATTTTATAATTAACTGCTGTACTGTACTTTCACTATTCATTCTAGTTAAACCTAATTCATTACGATTGCTGATCTTTTAATTTTTCTTTGGCTGCTTCAACTTTTGAAAAGTCCAAGCCTAATTCTTCAACAGCTTCTTTGATTAAATGCGGCTGTGTCATAACTAAGCCCATTAACGCTTGTAATTTTTCTGCTGGAATACCAAGTTCGCCAATAATAGTCATAGCCATCATTGGGTTTTCAGTTAATGTTTGAAACAATTGTGTGACTTTTTCGTCAGACACATTGTGCTCTTTTAATAATTGGATAATTGGGTTCATTAATAATACTCTCTGTAAAATGATAAAAGTGCCGCAAACTTAGCACTCTCTTAATAAAATATAAATCCGGATATCTAAATAGGTTTAATTATTCAGAGTTATTAGGATTTTTCTCTTTTAATCTTTTTCGATAATTCGACTTAGCTAGTTTTTGTAAATCAGCAACTTCATCACTTTCATCTACAATCTCACGGCCCAAAAAAGTTTCAATTGCATCTTCTAAAGTCACAACGCCAGCGGTTTGACCAAAATGATCTTCAACAACAAAAATATGCTCATTACGTTTAATAAACAAATCTAATAGATTTAGTACGGGTAAGCTCTCTGAAACCCGACCAATTGGCGATAAAATAGTACTTATATCTTCACTGCCCTTTCCTTCTCTATCTTGTTGATACAGCTTCCCCTTAATTACAACTCCAACTATGTTATCAATAGATTCATCATAAATAGGAATTCGGGTAAAAGTTGATGTTTTTTCATTGGTAATAGCATCACTGATACTGACATGTTTCTCAAGTGCGTGCACTACACTACGCGGCGTTAATATTTCTTCAGTTTTTGTATCACGCATTTGAAGAATATTGTCTAAAAGCAAACTTTCATGGTTGTCCAAACTACCAGACTTTTTACTCATGGCTGCAAGCGTTTTCAACTCTTCCCGACTATTAATTGGCTGACCTTTTTTACTAAATAACTGAGTGACTAGGGAAGAAAGCCATACCAACGGGTAAACTAATTTGATTAATAATGAAATAACATAAGAAGACGGAATAGCCAGCGCTCGCCAAAAAGTAGCCCCTAATGTTTTAGGTATGATTTCAGAAAGATACAAAATGGCTAATGTTAATAAAAAAGCAATTAAAGTTTCTTTTTGTTCACCAAAAACCTTAATAGCTTGCGCACCTACGCCTGCAGCACCCATAGTGTGTGCAAAGGTATTTAAAATGAGAATACTTGAAATAGACTGATCTAAATTATCTTTGACCTTCGAAAGTACTTTTGCCCCCCGAGCTTTTGCTGCTGTTTTTTGCGCCACAAATGTGGGTGTAACAGATAATAAAACCGCCTCAAGAATCGAGCATAAAAAAGAAACGCCGATGGCAACGACCAGATAAATTATAAGCAGAGTCATAGGGTTATTTGATTAACCATCAATTAAGAAATATAAAAAGTGAGTACTATGATATCAATTGTGACACAGTATTTGATAGTTATATTTGATAGTTAATAAAATTTTACGAGTTAAACGCTAAGATTGTCCTCTCAGTCTAGTAGCGCTTTTAATGTCACTTTCTATCTGTTTAATTTGATTTATAAAGTGTTCTGCTACCAATTCATGATCATAATAATCATCACCCGTAATACTTATTGTCTGCTTAGTACGCTTGCCTATAGGTAAGTATTTATTTAACAAATTACATTCAATAGATCTAATCCCTAAATCGTAAGGTATATAAAACCCTAACCAATAACTTCCTTCATATTTGTCTATACAAAATCGAACACAACTACTCGTTTTTATATTTTGTAATTCGAAAGCTTTCGAGACATCAAACCAAACCAACCTATTTTTATCGTCTAAGTGAACATCTATTCCATGTTCCTTTATATAGTTCACTATTTTAGGTAGCTCAGAAGGTCGATATTTCAACAGAGTGTCTAGAGCTTTTCTATTACTAGTATCATCCCATATAGATTCACAGATTTCTTTTAGCTCTTGATTTGGCACAATATTTTCCTTAACTAATAACTCTAAATAACTTTCTATTAATAACGTTGTTTTACTGCAACTAGCGGTTAAGTTACTCAATACATTATAAATGCTTTGATACGATCCAAGCATCCAGTGCTCATTTCCCCCCTTGGCTGGCTCTAAAGATGGAGTCAAAAAAATAAAAAAATGTTGAAATGATGAAAAGTGTGCTTTTACAAAATCCTCATACTTTTTAAGTTGTCCGCCGTCACTTCCATCCGTGCGTTCACCTGCCCAAATTTTATTTTCTATAACCGTCACAACTTGATTAGCTCTATCAACAATTAATATGTCAATATCGCCTAATGATTCTCGGTAAACCGTCATATCTAATGGAGTTCTTCCATTATGCTGGCATATTTTATCAACATAAGTTTGCAAATTTGAGTTTACATGTGCCTGTTCATATATAAAGCCTTGTAAGATTTGAGCGAGTGCCTGATGGCAGAATTCATGATCCTTACTATCAATTAACCAACCCAATAAGTTGGAATGTTTAACCTCTTGAGATCCTAAACCAATAACCTGTAAAAGATTGAATTTTTGATAAGCTTTCTGGTTTAAGCTTGTAATTATTTCTGGAAGATTTTCTCGAAATAGTTCGACTTCATTTTTCATTATTAATGTCCCAAAGTTGAATCAAAAAACTAAAATAAATCATACTACTTTATATATAGATACAGTTCATAGTCGTTCAAATATTCTCTGATAAACTCTTCTGTAAATTCTCTATCTCTTGGAGTTACTATCACTTTACAACCTTTTGGTGCGATGACTTTTTTGCTTTTCTTTTCAGTACGCTGTATATCAACGTAGGTATGTAGATATGATTCAACTTCTTCTGAGTTGCTTAGGAGCTTAAAGTCTTCATCAAGGCTAATAATGTGATCGTATGCCGAGTTAATTTCTGTGATTGTTGTCAGTTTGAGCGGCTCAGGTGTGAAGTTTCTGCCTTCAAAACCTACCAATACAATACGCTTAGCTTGCCATAAACCATGATTGCCAAGTGCAGTAACCTTTATCCCATCACTATCACGATTGTTTCTTCTAAAAGACTCAATGCGATGTATTTCAAGTAAGCCCTTAACAAACTGAGGAAGCAATGCAATGTTATAAGTATGTTTTAGGCCAAAGTTTTCAAAAATATCTTTTAATATCATGAGTATTTCTTTTTGATTAAACAATAATGAAATACTAATGCTGTTATGCGACATGATAGATCGCAGTGTAAAAGTTAATACTATTGAATCCAGCCGATATGTTTTGCTCTTTCAATAATCAATTCATCTTCCTTAAGAACTTCAGGTATATAGTCAAATGGGCTGTTATCGTCAAAATCATAAGTCCCCATTAGCTGATAATCTTCACTCATCGCTTCTAAGCACATCTCTCGATCACGAAACTTTGACGGAATGGCACCTAAATTAATCATATTAACCCAAGAAAAGCATAATTCTCGTGTTAAATACTCTTCAGGGACTTCATAGAAATTCCAGGGGTAAAAACCAATATACTCACGACATAACGCTTCATTAATTAAGATTTCTGGCACATCACTAAGCGCTGATCCTGTTTTCATCGCTTCTAAGCAGAGCTTTTCATCTCTATATTGAGCAGGAACATCTTTGAGGTTTGATTTATTCATTTGCATGAGATTTAGAAAATCATCATAAGATTCAGCTTTAAATAAATCAATTTGATAATATATTTTAAGGATTTCATTGACTGCATCATCGGTTACAATCCGTTGACGAGCATCTAATAATGATGAATTATTAGATCTATCTAGCTCAACCGCCTCAACTATGTCGTTCTCTGGTTGCTTTTCTTCCTGTAAGGCTTTTAACAGAGTTGTTGCCTTTTCTTTTATGTTGAGTAATAACAACATTCTTTTTTCTTCCATAGCTTTATTACGGTTTTTAATAAATTTTTGAACATATTCTAAAATAAAAAAATACGCTCCAATAAATGCCAAAATAAGCAAAGGCTCTTGCCAAAAAACAATACATATTAGTGCGATATATAAAATGGTAACTATTACTTTAAGTGTCCACTTTGCATTTGTTGAGAACATAAAAGTCTTCCTTAGCAATATAAGCTTGATCTATCTGTTCAATGTATAAATAGTAACTAAAAGGTACGACATAATGAATCGCACCAATTTTAATCAAGTAACCAAAACTTATTATATTTTTCAGCTAAATCAATACTGTCAGGGTTATTGAACACCTTAGCTACTTCACCCCAACTAGATTTTCGGCTTTTATCCCTATCAAAACAATCACAACTATCATCATAAAAAACATTGCCTTGCCTAAACATAAAATAAAAAGACACATCACATTTAGCACAGCTGTTTACTGGCCATGCTCGGATCTTTTTTATTTCTACTATTTCCATAAAATCGTCTGGTAATTTAGTCATGTTTTTCCCTAATGAATTTTCAATATATTCTATTCAGATTTAGGTTTATTTATTTATTTATTTATTTAAGTTATTAAAATTTTTAATTATTTGGTCAGCAATATATCGATTTCTATCTTTCCTCGTTTTTCCATGGATTCTAGCATTAGGGTGAAAGGTTCTATACGAGATAATATGATGGTATTGCTCTGGAAATAGTACCTGAGCTATCTCTTTTTTACTCGTAGAATAGCCAGCATATAATAAATTCACCTCAAATCGCTCTTTAAGTAAGTGATCTCTATTATTACCGGTATTAAAAATAATAATGTCTGGTTTTAATATCTCTATCTCTTGTAAATGAACACTAAAGCTTTCAGTTTCTAAATGATTAATTTCTTCAGTCACTTTACCTCTAGAGTTTTTCCCTATCTTTGATAGGTTACTCCAAACAAAACCTATATTTTCTTTGCCAAATTCTCGCTCTAATCTTCCCTTAAAGTATTTGAAATTTTTCCTATTCCAAAATGCTCTTCTATTAATTTCTTTATGCTTTCCAATTAATACATTCTGAAAATAACGAAGATAACAATTCATTAAGTCGTCAATTGATAAGTTGTTTTTAACAAGTAAACCATGCCATTTATCTGTTTCTTGGCCAACTACCATCACTTTAATTTTCGCATTTTCATATTTTTCATTAACTTTAATAAGTAAAGGGTAACTCGGCTGTAGTTTGCTATTTTTATTATTTAATACTGCGGCATTACTCAGTAAAGTTGTCCAATGCGCTTTATATAAGTTCGTTAATTGTTCGTTCATAATACTTTTCCCGTTTACTGCTCGTAAAGCAATGACATTTTTTCAGCCATAGTTTTAAACTCTTGACGTAATGAAACGGGTGATACGACTTCAACTTGAAAACCAAAGCCTAACAACCACCACCTTAAATCTTGTCGATTTTCTACAGTTGCCGTGAGAAGATTCCATTTTTCATCAATTTGGCTAATCACCTGACTCTCATTAATAGGTGTTTCGATTAGGTGTTCACAAGCTGCAATGGTTATTTTAATTTTTAAACTAATTGGCTCCTCAGAAAGCACTATATTTGCTTGGCCATCTTTAATAAAGCTATCTAAAGAAAAGCCGTGAGGTGCTTTAGATTTCTCCTCCATGACTTTAATTGACTTTATTCTATTAAGTGCAATCTGAACTGGCTTTTCAAAGCGCCAAAATGTACATACAAGATAAATATGTCTTTCTTTTAAAATAATTCCTAAGGGGTGAACTTCTTGTTGTAATTTATCTTTGTAATCAATAATTAACTTTTTATCATGTAATAAACCATCGTAAACATTCTCAATTACAGATTTTTTAATGTTTGCCTTTTTAAGATTAAACCCTTCAGAAACAAAGGCAATTTTGTCTAGCCATTTCTTTAATTTTTTATTTTGATATGGCTCTAAAGCATCTGCTGCTTGGTACTTTTGATAAAACAAATAATCATTTAGTGATGAGGGTAAGCTGTCACTAAGAAACTTTCCTGCCATTAACATTGTTAATGCCTCATAAGGATGAAGCGATGGCATACTTGTTTTAGCCGTTGACATAAACGACCAGCCATATGGTTTACTTCGTGTATCGACTTCAAGCGGAAAAAGCTCACTGAGTTTTTCTAAATCACGCTGAATCGTTCTATCTGTTACCGTTAAGCCTAACTCAGCTAAATAATTACGAATATCTCCTAAAGCAACTTTTCTAGGTGATCTTGGTATTTTTTGTAATATTGCAACAAGTCTTAATGCGGAGTCTGCCATTTATCATCTCCAATATATTGATATAACATAAAATCTCATAGCTATGCGACATAATTGATCGCACAAAATGTCATTATTATCAAGGTTATTTAACAAATATATAGCTCTAAGGAAATACGCTTATCAACTTCGTTTCTTATTTCTAACTATTTTGCTGAGCTTGTTCTTTTGTGCATTTATTGCTGCGATATCATCTTGCCATAATGCGGAAAGATACCATGTATATAATACAAGAAAACATATATTCATAATAATCCACGGCACATCCATTTGGTCCATCAAACATAATAAGATTATTACATTCATACCCAACCACGACATAATCGTTGACGTTATAACATCAAACCAATGAACTCTACGTCTATTTTTTGGTGCAGTAATAATGTGTAATGCCGCAAATATAGCAGTAGTAGTAATAGTTTTATTGGAACAATCTTTCAAAGTTCTCACCTTAAATAATGAATTGTAAGTACAAATAGCCTAACGAATAACTGAGACATTAAGTGTCTTTAACAAAGATTAAACTAATGCTTTTAAACTGGAGAATTAGCTATGAATAGAGTTCAACTACGTAATAACAAAGGTAACTTAATTGGGTGGATTGAAACAGTACACGGTGGTCGAAAACAAATTAGAGATAGCAGAGGCACATTGCTTGGCTGGTATGACGCTGATAGTGACAAAACGACCTGTGCAAAAACAGGTCGTTGGATTGGTATGGGTGAGCAATTAACAGCTTTGTTATAACTTAACTGTTATATAACAGAATCAAAACTGTTATGCGTTTTCTTTGGAAGCTCTTATATTTTGATAATAAGTTGAAGCTCCAGCCTTTGTTAAGCCTACAACCTCCTGAAATAAAGGTAAAATATATTTCCTAGACTTGTCCTCACTTTGCTCATAAAGCGCTTCAGCTTGTTCTTTTTTAGTCTGTTTTTTAATGTACTTGTTTGGATTAACGTTTACATTAATATTTGAAGATTTAGCATATTGAGGGAAATCATATCCAATCATAAATAGGGCAGCTTCAATTTGCCTTATATCGTCAAAATGGGTTGAATGTTCAACCTTTTTGAAAGCAGAGTATAAAATCCAGTTCGCCTGAACATTAGAAATAGCGTGTTTCTTTTGATTATTTCCCCACTTAGAAAAAAGATAGCCTTTTTCTTTTATTGACGGATTTCTACAGGATTCTCCTTGAGCATCTGCTATGGAAAAACTCAACTCAAGTGGTACATTTGAGAACCCTTCTTGAACACAATACTTGGTTACAAGAAATGCTAAAGCAGCTGCAACTCTTGAATCATATATAATGAATGTATCAGGAGACATAAAAGCATATATTTTAGTGAATCCAGCATTCATTCTGTATTTTTCACCAAACTCAGTAAAACACGGTGATTCTGAATTTAGTACCTTTAAGGCTTCATCTAAATTAGCTTTAACATTCTGGGACGTCCCAAGTTTATTAAGCCATTGGGAGTTATTAGTATATAAAGACAGACCTTTATTTCCAGCCCCCCACTCTAAGGTATCCAAGCAAGCTTTATAAAATAAATCAGAATTGGCGTTCGAATTAGTAAACCCATCTACAAGCAAGTCAATTTTGTCACTATTTGCATTGTAACCCTCATTATTCCAATGATATTTTTCAAAACCTTCATATAAAGTGCTAAAGACAAATTTCTTATTCTTTTTTCTGTCTATATATGTATGATCTATTTCAGAGTCACCATTAATTACTTTCGATAAATAAACAATAAACCCATTTACAACAGGGCTATTCAAATAACTTGTTCTATTCATTAATCATTTCCTTCCATCCAAGATACAACAGCACCATTGCCCACGTATCAGTTTCGCAATAACACAACAGTGCCTTCTCCAATTCTTCACGTTCATAGTCACTCATGTGAGTAAACTGTAGCCTTGCATAAGCAGTTAACGCTAAACCACCATTATTTAATTCATCGCCCTCTGACAGCAATTCAACATCATGGTTTGAAATATCAGTAAACATTTTTGGTAAATGTTTGTACGGGTCTTTTACTTTACCTTGCTCATCAACTTCAATCCAAACTTTATCTTTAAAGTTCAAGCTGTTAATTGAACCAGTACTTACATTACTCCCATAAATAGGCTTGCTATATTTGTCTTGTAGATACTGAGAGCTATTTAAAATGGCTGGTAATACATACTTAATAGAGTTTGAACCATTCGTTGCAGGGTCGTAGTAGTATTTTTTTACCAGCTCTAACATATCCACCATACAACGCTCACCATGCCAATTTTCTTTACTGCTATGAGTAGAACGAGTGATAGTTTTGATAAACTCACAAAGCTTTTCCTTATCTAACTCATTTGAGTCATTCAATTGCCTATAAATCATATTTAAGTATGAGTTCTCATGAGAGGAGTACATAAATATGGTGCCCTGATCATTTTCAAGTTGGGATTTTAATGCCCGTACAAATTCAAAATTAGGAAACTCACCTTTAGCGGTATTTAAAAATTCGCCAGCATGTTCAACATGTCCATCAGCATTAACTATATGATGTGAAAATTGAAAGGCAATGCCTTCATAAGGACTCATTCCTTTATAAAAAGGAATCGCAACCGCGCTGGTTTCAAAGTCAATAAAATGCAATGGAAATGTCCAACTACCCATTTCTGATTGCATGCTTTCAGCATCAAAATAGATGCTCTTATCATTATTTTGCTCTTTTTCAACTTGTAACCATTGGCGCTCTTTTGGCGCTAGTGCAGCATTTTTTGTTTCTACTTCACCAATATGTTCAGGTTCAACATCAATAAGCTTAATAACACCTTGCTCTATACATTTATCAGCACCTCTAAAGTTCCAAATATCCAGCACCGTTTTATCATTGAAGTCTTTATCTGACCAACGTAACTGCTCTTGCCAACAAGACTTAACACCACTTAACTTACCTTGCTGTTCGTCTTCTACAGAGCATCTAAACTCACAGGTTTTACATTTTTTCCCTATAACAGGTGAGATTTTTTTATCTTCTTGATAGTGCTTGGCTAATGCAGTGATATTGTCTTTAAATGAATGTGCAGGCATGCCTGTATGTAATTCGGTTTCATAAACAAGCTCAACGACTTTATCTACATTAATTTTAGTAAGTAACTTACTTGAAAGATCTTTAGCATCAAGGCTAGAAGATACTGTAATGCCTTTTCTATTATGCTCATCTTTTTCTAAAATGAATTTTTGATTTAAACCATCTGTTACACAAGTAGCCGATTTATCAACGAGCATTAAATAACTGCTTACGGATGATTTTGGAAAGGCATTCTTTAAAACATGCTTTTGAAAGGCGACATCATATATATATGCTTTCCACGTTGAGTCCACTTTACCTTTTGTATTAATAAAATCGTTATTTTTTTGTCTTGAATAAGATTTTGCTTTCACTTCAATCAACTCAAAGTGATTGCCCTTTTTAACTAAAATATCAACACGAATAAACAAATTATTAAATCGAATAGCTGGTTCAAAAATAACAACTTCTTCAAGCTTTAATAACTCTAATGTTTGCTTTTCAGCTTGACTATAATCAAGTGTAGTAATATCAAAGCCATTAGGATAATACTGCTTGGCTAATTCACCTACTTGATGGCCGCCATCAGCAAGAGCTGCCAAAAATGGGTCGTCAAGCATAGTGTTTGGGTATTCATTTTTTCCTGTGTAATAAAGCTTAGTTGGGCATTCAGTTGCCATTTTAAATCGAGATTTAGTTAAGTAACGTGGTTTATTCATTTGTACATCCTTTTAAAAAAGTATTCAGGAATAATTATTCCTAACAACCAAGACAGCATTTGTCTCAACCTTAACGCTACTTCTTATCGTTTATTTGATTGAGCTTTTTTAAATTACCCGTTTGCTCATGAGGACTTTTACTAATTACAGGTACACTCTCAAAATCATCTGAATACAATTTCCATAGGTTTTCTGATCTACGTTTCATTTCATCTCTAAGAAAGTCTGGCTTAATAACCTCCATAGAATCACCAAACCCACATAAAAAGTTAGCTATAGCGAATGGATCAGGTTTCCCTCTCTTTGACTCAGAAAAATGATCAGGTACTTTAATGGTTGCTCTAATTAACCAAGAATCACCTGATTCATACTCAGCCTCTTTGAAATTATGGCCAAACCTTACGCTTTTAAAATAGTCTTTTACACTGACGTTTACTCTTGCTTCAAACTTATAATTTTTTTCATAAGTGTTGTAGTCAATATGTTCAAATGAATAATCAGAAGATTTTTCAATATCTTTCAATCGAGCAACTTCAAATGTTTTTACAGAATTTAATTCATGTACAAATGCTAAAACCATTACTTTGTGATTGATATATTGAATTTTTTGCAATGATAAAGAAACGGTATTAGGTACTAGTTCTTTATGCAAAGTTTCATAATTTGCACGAATAACATATTGTTTATTTAAAGCATCGTAAGTTTTATCCCAGTCTTTCTCATTTCCTAAGACAATTTTAGGGTTTGGGGCAACTTCAAACCCTGAAGGATGAAATTGCAATTTTTTCTGCCAAAATTTACTCACATGCAAATCATCGTTTGCCTCATCCATATCCGCTTCAAGACTTGCTATAATACTTGGCGGAAGAAACTCTTTTAGGTATTCGTCGACAAATTGAAACGCAATTGCCCTTGCCATCAACCTATCTTCTGATATTTCTTCACGACCAAGAGCTACATTTTTTAGGGAACTACTTGTCCAGTAGTAATACGCTTGTTGCCCCCTTCCTCTGGGTTTTTCTTCGACTAAGATCTGTGAGCCCGTTTCAAAATCAGTTCCAATTTCTTCAATCAAGCGACGAACTTCTCGTCTAATTTCTTTTTTAAAGTCAGCCACTTCCAAATGATTATCTTCGCGGACAAAACATGGATGTTCGATAATTTGGGCAATAGTAATTTTATTTTCTTGTCCTACTTCAATAATCTTTTTTATCGCATCATGATAGCAAGCGTAGGTTCTAGGCATTTTGCTCTCCGTTGTTTTCAAATGTCTTCATGGCTGAACATTTCGCCGATTTTTCTGTTAAAAGCTTATGTACTCGTGCGTAAGTGATTATAGATAAGACTATACCTATGCCACTGCCTAGTGCAGAACATAAATAAGTCAGCATGAACTCATCACTCATGACAAAAACTTTGATATAAAGCATATTCGATAAGGATATAAACCAAGCTAGTGAAAAAGCACCAATACAATTTTTATCACGAACCAACTGAGAGTTTATGCCAAGTAGATAAACTGTTAATAATGAACCGAAAAATACTGTTAAATATTCCATATCAACCTCAACGATAATAAGTTATAAATGCATTGTAAACACCAACTGAGACAATATCTGTCTCAAAATTATATCCGTTAGCTTTAATGTGTTAATTCATTATTAAATAAAAAAGATTGAAGTTGAGTTATTTCATTGAAGATTATGCCAAGTTCATCATATTCAAAATCATCAGCTTTTTTCATTAAATTGAGTATCACTTCTAATACGCCATTGGTTAACTCCTGCACAATATAATATTCACGTTCATTTAATTGATATGATGTGTTACTGAGCTTATTAGTAATAACTATAATTTCTGCATAAATAGACTTATCGTGCCACATAGTTGGTGCTGCCCATAAACTTAATGTGTTTATGGCTTTTGAATAATTTAAAGTACTTCTCATGTACTCCTCCTATTTCAATTTACTGTTATTTACATGGCGATTTCTGTCACGTTTATTCTTTTTATTCATATTTTCATTAAATGCTTCATCTAAATTGATACCAAGCTGATTAGCTAAACAAATAACGATAAACAATACGTCAGTGAGTTCATCACTTATGGCGGCTTTGATACACTTAGGTTGCTCACCTTTTTTAAAGCTTTGCTCGCCAAATTCTCGACCTATTAATCTAGCAAGCTCTCCAACTTCCTCGATTAAATTAGATAAGTTAGTTAACTCACTAAAGTAACGAATACCCGTTGTGTTGATCCAATCATCTATTTCTTGCTGAAGTTGCTTTAATCGAGATGATCTACATTCACCACTATCTAAATCGTCTGGGTACAAATTATCATGTTGATGTAAATAAATTACGTCGCATTCTTGGCTTATAATGTTTTCAAATTGATGGACAAAATAATCAAAACATTGATTTGGAGAACCTTCACAGACCAACGTTTTGACTATTTCGTTATCTTGACTTACCACTAATGCTTGATACTTACAGTGTTGAAAGTTTATTTCAGATGAAATTGTAGGTGCTGTTGAGCAATGAGTAATTACTAATGTGTATGAACCGAGTGCACTTTTGAGTACGCCCGTTGTCGCTAATAGTAAGTTTGCCTCTTTTTGATAAGAAGCTTTAATTCGATGTAAAAAGTAATCTTCAGTTATGTTTTTCATAAGAGCCTTTAATACTAAGTTAATTAAGATCAGTATAAAGTTAGCTAAGACAGATCTTGTCTTAGCTTTCTAAAGTATCTAAATCGATCTGTACAATAGAGTTGCTCTGATAATAGGGGCAAATTATTTTCTAGCTCATATAAACGAACTAAATCATGGAAGTAATCAATATTATATTCGCTAGGAGGGAATGAATTACGCCTTGTTTTTAACAGCATTTCATCGGTTATTGCATATACATAAAATTCATATTCAGCAATTGAACCAAGCCGTTTAAATTTATTAGGCAAATTAGCAATATGTGACTCTACTATTGACTTTGTTTTACCTTCTATAAAGAAACCTATGTGGTTTTGCTCTAGTTCAAATCTTAGGTTACTTAACTTGCTCGGCAAGTTATGTTTTATTTCATAAAGTTCAACAGCAGCCATCCAAGTAAGGTACTCGAATTGTCCCCAGTTATTCTTATCTAAAACATTAAGGTGTTGTACAATAACTTTATATAAATACCTTTCATATTCTTCTTTATTACGAATTTCTTTACCGTCTGCCCTTTGACAAAAATATACTACTTTTGCTGTTTTAGCAGCTGCCATCGTAATATTCATGATATTGCTCCATACAGAAACCAAGTATTAGTTGCCCATTATCCTTCAGCAAAAGACATTAATTGCCTTTGTTAAATAATGTTAACTTTAAAATGATTTAAGCTTTGGATATTGCTAATATTTACCCCTATATAAATGGTTATAATAAACAACGGAAAATAAACTTGAGCCAAAACATACAAACAATTTTGTGGCACGATTATGAAACCTGGGGTGTATCACCTAAATTTGATAAACCGTCGCAATTTGCAGGTATTCGAACTGACTTGGATTTAAACATTATCGGTGAACCTGAAATGTTTTATTGTCAGCCTCCTAAAGATTACTTACCTCACCCAGAGGCTTGTATTATTACAGGCATAACACCGCAAAAAGCTCAAAATCATGGATTAACAGAAGCGCAATTCGCCGCTCGCATACACAACTTATTTAGCCAACCAAATACCTGTGTAGCTGGATACAATAATATCCGTTTCGATGATGAAGTTACACGATACCTCTTTTATCGAAACTTCTATGATCCTTATGCAAGGGAGTGGCAACATAGCAACAGTAGATGGGATATCATCGATATGGTTCGTGCTTGTTATGCACTAAGGCCTGAAGGAATAAACTGGCCTACAGTCGTTAATGAAGAAACAGGTGAAGAACGTATTAGTTTTAGACTTGAATTATTAACAGCAGCTAATGGCATTGCACATGAGGCTGCACATGATGCTATGAGTGATGTGTATGCCACTATTGCTATGGCTAAGTTAATTAAAGAGAAACAACCTAAACTCTACGAGTTTATTTTTAACCTGCGTAATAAGAAACAAGTTGCTGAATTATTAAATGTTGCAGAAATGACTCCCGTTGTACATACCTCATCAAAAATATCAGCAGAGCATGGTTGTACTAGTTGGTTTTCACCCGTTAGTTATCATCCAGTAAATAAAAACGCAGTAATATGTGTTGATCTTGCAAAAGATCTAAGCCCGTTGTTTGAATTAACTACTGATGAACTTAAAACTAGGCTTTATACTCGATATGATGATTTAGCGCCAGATGAGCTACCTGTTCCTATTAAACTAATACATATTAACAAGTGTCCTATAGTGGCACCCGCAAAGACGTTATTACCTGAAAATGCTGAAAGATTAGCGATTCCAAGAGAACATTGTCTCGATAATCTAGCTTTATTAAAAAAGCATTCTGAATTACGAGAAAAACTCAGCGATATTTTTATTTCATCACCTTTTGAAGATGACAATAAAGTTGATGCTGAACATGCACTTTATGGCGGGAAGTTTTTCAGCCATAGTGATAAAGCGCAAATGGAAATCCTACATTCATTGACTCCTGAGCAACTTGCTTCTCATCCCTTTACGTTCGAAGATGATCGTTTATCAACACTTCTGTTTAGGTTTAGAGCTAGAAATTACCCGCATACTTTATCAAGTGATGAGCAGCATACATGGCAACAATATTGTCAAAATAAAATAATGTATGGAGGAAAAGGACAATTAAGTGCAGATGAATTTATGATGAAAGTTGAGAACCTAGCTCATGAGCATGAAGAAAATAAAGAGAAAATTGCTATTTTAAAATCACTCTACGAATATTTACAAACTTAACGCTTACCAAGATCTAATTATGTTAGCTTGCTAAATAAATTTGCAAGCTAACTCTCTACAATTAACTATTATTAACCAGAAGATTTGCACGTTTTACGTCGTATATTCGATCCCGTTTTTCTTTTTTCTTTAGAGCACGCTTTTTCCTGCTTTTCTACATTTGTTATTTTCTCACTACTTTCTGGTGAAGTGCTTGAACAAGCAGTTAATGTAAATAAACTAATTGATAGAATTATAATTGAAATGAATTTCATAGATTCCCTTCTCATACTATTGTGGTTAGTGAATTTAATAGCAACATCGTGCCATTGGTTAACATAAAGTTAACACAAAAATAACAACACTAGCAATATCAATAATGAGAATCATTAGCAAAAATATTGTGGAAGAAAACTATTTTTAATAACAGCAAGTGTTTGAACTGTACGCTAAACTAGTCTTGGATAAATATAGCCTCATAAGATCTGTATGAGGCTTTACACATAATGACAAGTCGTAAAGACTATTTTTTAAAACGTGCAATCAAACTGGAAGTGTCCCAACGGTTACCACCATTATCCTGAATCTCTTTATAAAAACCATCGACCATTTTAGCAACAGGTAACTCAACTCCATTTTTTTCAGCTTCGTCAAAGGCAATAGACAAATCTTTTCTCATCCAATCGACTGCAAAACCGAAATCATACTCACCTGCAAACATTGTTTTATAACGATTTTCCATTTGCCAAGATCCAGCAGCACCTTTAGAAATTGTCTCAACGAGTGCATCAGGATCTAAACCGACTTTTTCTGCAAAACTAAACCCTTCAGCTAACCCTTGAACTACACCAGCAATACATATTTGGTTTACCATTTTAGCTAACTGACCTGCTCCTACTTTTCCCATTAGCTGGCTAAATTTAGCGTAAGCAGCCATAACAGGCTTTACTTTATCAAAAATATCTTGTTCACCCCCCGCCATTACTGTTAGTACACCATTTTCAGCACCAGCTTGTCCGCCAGAAACAGGGGCATCCATAAAGTATTTACTCTGCAACTTAGCAATAGATTCTATTTCTTTAGCCAGTTCAGCTGATGCAGTCGTGTGATCGACTAGTATACTCCCTTCTGGAAGTCCTGCTAAAATACCCTGCTCACCAAGAGTTACCTCTCTAACATCATCATCATTACCCACGCAACAAAAAACAATATCACAATTTTGTGAAGCTTCCTTTGGCGTCAATGCTTTACTACCACCAAATTCATTTTGCCAAGCATTGGCTTTTGCAGAGTTTCTGTTAAATACACAGACATCTAATCCAGATTTAACGAGGTGACCAGCCATTGGATAACCCATTACCCCTAAACCAATAAACGCGACTTTCATTATTTAAAACCTTATCAAGCATGAGAATATTGTTTAAGTGTACTTAACTTTTGGTATATGCTCTAGAGATAACCACAGTAACTAAAATATTTTACAGTGACTGTTGAGCGTTTCCAGCCTCAGATACAAAGACAATAAGGAAAACATGTGAGTAATATTTATCAATTCAATGCGATTAATTACCGAGATGAAGAAATTCAACTAAAAGATTTCCAAGACCAAGTATTACTTATCGTCAATACGGCAAGCGAGTGTGGCTTTACTCCGCAATATGAAGGGCTACAAAAGTTATTTGAGCAATATAACAGTCAAGGCTTTAGTGTATTGGCATTTCCATGTAACCAATTCAAACAGCAAGAAAAAGGTAGTAATCAGGAAATTAAACAATTTTGTGATTTGCATTTTAATATCTCATTTCCATTATTTGCTAAAGTAGACGTAAATGGTAATAACACTCACCCACTCTATGAGTATATGAAAGAACATGCGCCCGGCATTTTGGGCTCAAAAAGTGTTAAGTGGAATTTTACCAAGTTTTTAGTTAATAAAAATGGGGAGGTCGTGAAGAGGTTTGCTCCTACAACTAAGCCTGAAAGTATTTCAAGCGCTATTGAAGCTTTACTTGATGAATAATTAACTTATAGATATTAAAAAAGCCAATAACTACATTTATTGGCTTTTTTATTATAAGTTCTTTAATCAAGATTATTTATGCAAACAAGGTATTATGTAATTTCTCTACAACGCCGTTAGCGTCGCGTTCACTCACCAAGAAACATAAATTATTACTGCTTGCCCCATGGCAAATTAAACGAATATTAGTTTCATTTATCGTTTCAAATATGGTTTGTCCGATCCCTTTTGCGCAATTTAAGCCATTACCTATCACAGCTACTAAAGACAAGCCATGTTCAACGGTAACTTCACATAATTGCTCTAATTCTTCAACAACACTGGTGGTAATTAATGCTTGAGTACTTCCGCTTGGATTATCAAAAGTTAGCGCAACGCTAATTTCACTGGTAGTAACCAAATCCACACTTAGCTCATACTTGGCTAATATAGAGAAAACTTGAGCAAGGAAACCACTGGCGTGTAACATCGCAGGGCTTTTCACGGTAACTAATGTTTGCTCTCTTCTAAGAGCAATGGAACGATAAGTTGGAGTTGATTCAACTTGCTTTTTAATTTGTGTACCACCTTTTTCAGGTTCCTTACTAGAACCAACAAAAACAGGAATATTACAACGCATAGCCGGAATTAAAGTCGCTGGATGTAGGATTTTAGCACCAAAGGTTGCCATTTCAGCCGCTTCACCAAAACTGATTTCTTTTATTGCTTTAGCTTGCGAAGTAATTCTAGGATCAGTTGTAAAGATGCCAACTACATCTGTCCAAATTGCAAGACGTTCACTGTCAAGGGCTTCTGCCAATAGTGCAGCACTGTAATCAGAGCCACCACGACCTAATGTGGTCGTATTACCTAAACCATCTTCTCCAATAAATCCTTGGGTAACAATAACCTTATCGGTTAATTTAGGTAATAATAATGATTGGCTAGATTGCTTTAATTGTTGTTCATCTACTACAGCCTTGCCATAAAGGCTATTCGTTTTCATCACTTGCTGAACATTAAAGTATTCGCCCGCAACATCAATACTTCTTAGAACTTGAGCAAAAATTCGTGAGCTAAACTGCTCACCAAAAGACAAAATTGCATCCGCATTTTTAGCGCTATATTGATTCGATTGTGATAAGGCAATATTTGCTAATTCATCAAGCAATTCATGAATACTCAGGTTTAAACTTTGCTCAATTTCTGTTGGAAAATTTTGAGTAATATTAAGTTGAATAGAAGCAATACTAGCAATAATACTTTCTTGCTCTTCTTGTGGCACATTTTCTTGTCCTAAACGAACAAGGTGATTAGTTACACCAGCACTAGCAGAAACGACTACAAGGCGAACACTTGGATCATTCTTGATGATATTTGCACAACGTAGCATAGCAGTGTAATCAGCAACGCTGGTACCACCAAATTTTGCTACAGTTAGCGATGGTAAAGATAGGTTATTCGAATTCAAAAAAATTTCTCCCAATTAACATATACTTTGCTTATTCTTTTTAGCTAAAGTATTGGAAGAGCATGACTGAGCAGTTTGATGAGCTAACCTGATATGAAACAGATATGAAACTTTTTCAGCCAGAAGCTCTCCACCTTTTGTTATAAAAACAATTACGTCAGGTGACAGCCCTAAGGATTCAACCTTAGTGACCGAACATGATATGCCACACATACCTATGTCCTCGGCGATAGTCTCCCTCAATAACGCTTATTAGAATGTGGTTCCAAATACCATAAGATATGACGTTATTTACCTAGCTATCGCACCTCTTCTGGTGCAAATTAATAATAAAGGTACTCTTTATTATTAATAGCGGCGTTATTTAACCTTATTTATGTCAAAAAATCAATAGCCTTTTAGACGTCTATTAATAATAAATGTTGCATGGTCATTTTTTAATGAACTTTATCTCAACTTATTTATTTACAGATTCGTTTAATAGTTTTTTCTAAATCTTTAATTTTTTGGTTTCGCTCTTCATCAGATATATATGTTTGTTTGCCATCGGCATCAACATTGACTATACGCCCAATATTCTTCAAGGTATTTAAGTCACTTTTATAGCTATTACAAACTTCTTTCTTCTTGGCATTTTGTACATTGAGCTTTTCTTGTGCCTCACGATTCACTTCTTTGCTTTTATTATATTCTTCCTGCCATTTATCGGCACGGGTCGAATCAAAATTATTATTGTTACTTTTTACTTCTACTTCATTGCTCTCAGCATTAGGGTTAGGTTTGTCGCTATAGTGAACAACACCATGCTTATCAACCCATTTATATACCCTAGCGTCTTTATATTCCTTAGCAGTTAACGACAAAGGCACTAATGTCAAAGTGACAAGTATTGAAGAATAAATTAATAGTGATTTCATAATAATTCCGTTTTTGAAAAAACAAGGCTAAAAATAATAGTCATGTGCGCTGAAATAAATAAAGTAAAAGTAAGCATTTATATCATAGCACTACTTTCTACTCTTTATATTTGTTTAATATTGCTCATATTTACTTATTTTGTATACCTTTACAAGTAAAAAACAACTGCTTCATTAGGGAATTATTGTTATAGTGATTTTTACAAATTTCCACGTAATATCAAAAGCCTTATGTTAGATGTATTTCTTTTAAAGAAAATATTAACTGTTTTACTGATGCCAATTAATATTGTGATCATTCTATTGCTCACAGGATTAATATTTAAAAAATGTAAAGCAAAATTTAGTACAAACAACATAAAAATAGCTGTAATTTTACTCGTTATTTGTTCATTAGCGCCTATATCAGATCGACTAATGCATACATTGGAGTCAACTCACCCAACCTACAGTAAAACAACTAAACAAATTGATTATATCGTGGTGCTAGGATGTAGGCACACATCATCAAGTTTTATGCCAGCAACAAGTGAACTTGCCACCTGCTCTTTACAAAGAACAGTTGAAGCATTCAGACTTTTTAAACTTCACCCTGAGGCAAGAATGATAACATCGGGACACGCATTTAATGATAAAGTCAGTAATGCGGCAAAAGTAAAAGAGGCACTAGTTTTACTTGGTGTCCCTGAGCAAAAAATAATACAAGAAAATTTCGCGAAAGATACTGAAGAAGAAGCTCAATTAATTGCACCTAGAATACAAGAAACTTCAGCTATTTTAGTTACAAACGCAAGTCATATGCCTAGAGCGATTAATTACTTTAATAGTCAAAATGTATATCCAATTGCGGCACCTACTGGCTTTTGGGTAAAAAATCTAACTGGCGATAAGGGCTGGCGTCATTACTTTCCTAGTACTCTTAAATTACAACAAACCTCTATTGCTTGGTATGAGTATTTAGGGTTAACCGTTCAATGGTTAAAAGCACTTTTTGCATAAGTGCTTTTAACAGTTTTTTTCAATTTATACTGGGTTATTTATATCTATAAATTTCACATCAATGCCAAATTTCTCATGAATAACTTCACCCAAAGCCTTAACGCCATAACGCTCTGTAGCATGGTGACCTGCTGCAAAAAAATGAACATTCATTTCATGGGCAATATGGGTAGTCTGCTCTGACACCTCACCCGTAATAAAAGCATCAATTCCTTGTTCTGCAGCTAGTTCTACGTAACCTTGCCCCCCACCACTACACCAAGCAACGGTTTTAATCACTTTGTTACTTGAAGGTGAAATATGCAAACATTGACGATGAAGTTTTGTATTCAATAGATTAGCCAATTCACTTCCTGTTAGCGCTTCTTCAAAATGGCCTTGCATTGCAACACTAACAGGATTCCCAAGCTCTAAAGGAGATGTTCCACTTATCCCTAATAACCTTGCTAGTTGTGCGTTATTGCCAACCTCTGGGTGAATATCTAACGGTAAATGGTATGCAAACAAATTTATATCGTTCATTAAAAGCGATTTAATTCGTTCATGCTTCATACCACGAATAACATAAGACTCATTTTTCCAAAAATAACCATGATGGACCAAAATTGCATCTGCATTTTCTTCAATTGCTTTATCAATTAATGCCTTTGAAGCGGTCACTCCTGTAACAATTTTATTAATTTCTGTCTTACCTTGTACTTGCAGGCCATTAGGAGCGAAGTCTTTTATTAGTTCTGGTTTTAAAAACTCCGTTAAAAACTGCTCTAGCTTTAATGATTTCATGTTCATTCTATTCACTTCAAATAACTGGATGATACTTCAACCTATCATTTAATTGTAGAAATATTAATAATGATTAAGCTATCCATCACTAACAAACAAATAAAGCATATTGAATACTAAATACTTTATCCGCCGCATATTTCGTTACTTTTTGCAAATATTTATTTGTTCCATGTTATAAAAGTTTTTGCTATAACTTTCATGCCTTGAATTTATATCGCAGCATCAGGCAGTTATCTAAATAACTTATTGGTTAGATAAATCTAGGTACAAAAAAACAATAAACATAATGATATAGGAAATATTCAATGAAAAATGTTAGAAGGAATAAGTCTTTACTCGCTCTAAGTATCACCACAGCGCTTTTCGCAACAAATAGCTTTGTCGCAAATGCTGCTGAAGATGTAGAGCGAATTGAAATTACGGGATCACATATTAAACGCACCAATATGGAAGGTCCTTCACCAGTAACAAGCCTTTCACAAGAAGATATTCAAAAAACAGGGGTAACTGACTTAATCAGTTTATTTACTAAGCTACCTATCTCTGGGCAAGGAACGTTTTCTACTCAAGCAAACAGTAGTGATGATACGGCTAATGGTGGCTCATCAGTTTCATTGCGCGGCCTTGGGGCAGACTCTACGTTAATTCTGATTAATGGTCGAAGAGTATCAGTATCCCCCTTCGCAAAAGGCATAGACACAGCATTTGTTGACATAAATAACATCCCACTTTCTGCGATTAAACGGGTTGATATTTTGAAAGATGGTGCTTCAGCCACTTATGGTTCAGATGCTGTAGCCGGTGTTATTAATGTTGTATTAAGAGATGATGTTGATGGCGCTGAAATTTCTGCAAAAATTGGTGATACTGCTGACGGTGGCGGTGAAGAACAAAGCTTAAACTTAGTTTTTGGTAATAACACTGATAATACTAATCACACATTCGTATTAGAGTACTTTAATCGTGAAGAAGTGATGTACTCAGATAGAAGCTATTCCGCTACCGCAAACCAAGCAGCTAGAACAGGTGATCCTAACGCAACAGATTTCAGAAGTTCTGCAGGTATTCCAGGAACAATTGCTTTAGCTTCTGATCCTTCAAACAGACGTATTGATCTATATGGCAATGATATTTGTGCTCCAGAAGATCAAGATTTAGCCAATAACTTATGTCGTTATGATTATGCACCGCATATGACCATGATCCCAGCTGCAGAGCGTTTTAGTTGGAATTACATGGGTAAATATGAAATAAATGATACGATTAGAGCTTTTGCCGAATTAAATGGTCAGAACTCTAAATCTACTGTCAGAGGCGCTGGTAGCCCGAGTTTCAATGAATTATACATGAGCGGCGATAACATTAATCACCCTTTCGCTAACATGCCAGATGACGAGTTTTACATGCAAGACCTAACAATGCGTCGTAGAACCGTTGATATTGGTAATCGTGAAAAACGTGTTGATTCTGACTACTATCGCGCTATTTTAGGCTTACAAGGTGAATTTAAAGATTGGAGTTGGGAAGCTGCTTATAGTTATATTAAAAGTAGCTCTGTTGAGCGTGGCGTAAATGGTTTCCCTAATTCACGTAGAACACAAGAAGCCATTGATAGTGGTTTATGGGACCCGTTTGAACCATCAAGCAATTCACAAGAAGCATTAGATTTTATTGAAACCACTACGACACGTGTTGGTAAATCAACAATGAAATCTTTCGACTTTAAAGTCTCTGGTGCTCTAATGGATATGCCTCATGGTGAATTAATGCTAGCGCTTGGTACAGAATATCGCGAAGAGTCAATTAGTGATAACCCTGATGACCAATTCCTTCGTGGTGAAGTGTTTGGTACAGAAGCAACTCAAGCCAACGGCTCTCGTGAAAACTTTGCTATGTTTGGTGAATTGGCTATTCCTGTTATTGATAATTTAGAAGTACAAATCGCTGTTCGTCATGAAGAATATAGTGATTTTGGCACAACCACAGATCCTAAAATCTCATTTTTATGGGCTCCTACTGAAGATTTAAGCCTACGTGGTTCCTACGGTACAGCGTTTAGAGCGCCATCTCTTCACCAGTTAGGTTTAGGCCGTACTGACGAGTCTCCAAATTTGGTAGATACTTTGCGTTGTGAAGCTATTGGCAATCAAGATAGAGCTTGTGAACCTCAAGAATACACAGCCGTTTTTGAAGGTAACCCTAACTTAGGCCCTGAAGAGTCAGAAAGTTATAACTTAGGTGTTATTTATAACATTACTGATGATTTAAATTTCTCAGTTGATTATTATAACTATGACATTACCGACATTATTGATTCTGACACTCAATTTGTAATGGATAATTACGGCCTAGACCAAACTATTGTTGAACGTCGCCCTACTTCAATTCCAGGTGACCCAGGTGAAGTAATCCAAGTAAATGACAGCTTCCAAAATATTGGTGATTTGCAAACTTCTGGTATCGACTTAGATATTAGGTACGCTTTAGATACAGAATCTGGCATGTTTAAGTTTGGTTATGTAATGAACTACGTGCTTAGTTTTGAAGACTACAAAGGTACTGAAGAAGGTGGATTTGAGCAACCTCAAATGCGCTGGACAACTTCGGTTGATTGGACCTTAAATGACTTTAGTGCAACAGCTGCCTTAAACTATATTGATTCATTTGAGCAAGAAGCTTCTTTGAAGCTTAACAAAAAAGTTGACTCAATGATGACACTTGATGCTTCTATTAATTACTTCGGTATTGAGAACACAGTGTTGACTATAGGTGCAACCAACTTAACGAATGAAAAGCCACCATTTGCATATCATGACTTTATGGGCTTTGCAGTAAATGTTCATAGCGGTCAGGGTCGATTTGCTTACTTACAAGCTAAATATAAGTTCTAATTTTAACTTGTACTAACTTTATTGTTATAAAAGCCGCTTTAGCGGCTTTTATTTTGTCTGTCGTTTAACTACTTTCCGCTCAGGAACTGGCATACTTGGCGCTTTCACAGGGTTGAACTCTGTACGAATTTTCCATTTAGGTTTAATCGGTGTTAATGGTAAAACCCTTTTTTTAGCGACAATGACATATACAGAACCAAGAGAGGTTAAACACTTTTCAGCAAAATTTTGCCAATACTTTGCCACAACGTTATCATTTAATTGTCCAACTAAAACACTGTGAATGCATCGCTGATCCGCTAAAATTTCAAAACCCATTAGATGTAACCAATCTTTTACCCGTACAGGATGAAAAAAACGCTCATTCCAAGGCATTGATTTTCTACGATAAGGTATAAGTTTATTTAACCCCGCTAAGCTTAGCGGATTAAAGCCAGTAATGACTAGATAGCCATTTGGAATCAATACCCGATTCGCTTCACGGATAACATGATGTGGATCTAATGAAAATTCTAAAGCATGACTCAACAAACAAACATCGACGCTATGCTCTTGTAGTGGTAAATCATCGATATCAGCAACAATATCACCACCACCTATTTTCGTTGTACAACTAAAATGGTTACTTATTTTACATTCTGAAGTATTAACTTGCTTACTTAACGCGCCAATTTTTGCTAAATGATAACCAAAGAACTTCTGCCACCACGGCTGCAATTGCTCTTCAATGGCCGCTAAGATAATATCCCCATTAGGTAACTGCTCCCATGAGTTTGGGTAATGAGGTTGACGAAACGCTAAAGCGGGTTTCATTTATAGTTAACTCCATAAAAAAGTAGATAAAAGTTAGCGGCTTGAACTAACACCTAAAATAACTTTTATAATTAAGTATATATCTAGAAGAGATTAGTTTTCCATATGAAAAAATTGCAATATGACATTCTGCCAATTAAAGCATTCAATGATAATTATATCTGGCTTATTAAATCCCATAAAAGCCAAAGTGTTACTTTAGTTGATCCTGGTGATGCAGAGGTTTGCATTGATTATATAGAGAAGAACAATTTATCTCTTAATACTATTTTAATCACCCATCATCATAATGACCATATAGGTGGAGTCAATAAATTAAAGGACTACTGTCAACAACATGGTTGGCCACTTACTGTACACGGGCCAGCTAAAGATAATATTGATTGTTTAACAAATCACGTTATCGAAAATGATAACATCGCTATCTCAGATTGCTCATTAGCACTTAAAGTTATTGAATTACCCGGCCATACTCACGGTCATATTGCGTATGTTGGAGAAAATGAAGTTTTTTGTGGTGATACCTTATTTTCTGGTGGATGTGGACGTATTTTCGAAGGAACACCTTCTCAAATGTTCACTTCTTTAAATAAGCTGACAGCGTTACCACCATCAACCAAAGTTTATTGCGCTCATGAATATACATTGGCTAATTTAACTTTTGCTTTAGCAACCAACAGTTCAAATAGTCAATTAATCAAATACTTTGAACAGGCTAAATCACTTCGCGAGAAAAATATCGCCACTATACCAACCACTATTGAACTTGAGTTACTTATCAACCCTTTTTTAAGATGTGATGACAGTGAAATCATACAATCAGTTGAAGCCTATTCAGATAAAGTACTCTCATCAACTGAAGCCGTATTTACCGAATTACGATCTTGGAAAGACAAGTTTTAACACTAAAGCATTTATGCTATGGTGCGTTATTCATTTTTAACCAAATTAGTATCAGTACTCGCTTTGCTAATACAAGTCGTTAAAAATTAATTTAATCTTCCCGTTATAAAAAGCATTTACGAATTGTTGGTTTTTCATGAAACATTATTTATTACCCGCGTTGTTATTAGTTAGCGGCTGTCAAAGCACTTTAAACACTGAAGACACACAACAGGAAAAGAGTCAGAACATCGAGGCTGCAAGTGTCGAAGAAATCAACTATGCCCTGCTTCACGATGAAAGTATTGATGTGTACCACCCTGTGGCCGATGTTGACTTCTCATTAAAAAAAGATGCAATCACTCGTCATGATGACATATGGCAAAGAATCAGAGATCAACTTCAATTTGATATTCCTGAAAATAAACGAGTTAAAGCACAAAGAGACTGGTATGTTAAACATCCTAACTACCTAAAGCGCGTAGCTAAAAGAGCTGAACCCTTTCTTTTTTATATTGTTGAAGAATTAGAAAAAAACAATATGCCCATTGAAATGGCACTTTTACCCGTCGTAGAAAGTGCTTTTGATCCCTTTGCATATTCCCATGGCCGAGCATCGGGTATGTGGCAGTTTGTCCCAGGTACAGGTAAACGCTTTGGTATGAAGCAAAACTGGTGGTATGACGGGCGAAGAGACGTAGTTGCCTCAACTCAAGGGGCGATCGCCTATTTAAAATATTTACATAAATATTTTAAAGGTGATTGGATGTTAGCACTGGCCGCATATAACTCAGGTGAAGGCCGTGTAAGCAGAGCAGTAAAGAAAAATCGTAAAAATAATAAGCCAACTGATTTTTGGTCACTGAAACTCCCTAAAGAGACGAAAGCTTATGTGCCAAAATTGTTAGCCTTAGCTGATATTGTTAAGCGTCCTCAAGAGTTTGAACTGAATTTATATCAAATAGACAACAAAGCAGTAATTAGCCAAGTTGATATAAAGTCTCAACTTGATTTAGCTAAAGCAGCACAGCTTGCCGACTTGTCTTTAACTGAATTACAACGACTAAACCCTGGTTTTAACCGATGGGCAACAGATCCTGATGGCCCTCATCACTTATTATTACCAAATCAAAAGATTGAAAAGTTTGAACAAGAGCTGGCTAAACTCAGTCAATCTGATCGTCTAGCATGGCAACGATACAAAATTAAAAATGGCGATAATTTAGGTGCGATTGCCAAACAATTTCATACCAGTATTTCATTGATTAAAGAAGTAAATAATGTAAAAGGAACTCAAATAAGGGCTGGAAAATACTTATTGATTCCTGTTGCAGCAAAATCTCTTGATAATTACATTTTGTCTTATGATCAACGAATAGCTAAAAAGCAAAGTAGACCTCAGCAAGGAACTAAAGTTATCCATACTGTTGTATCGGGCGATAACCTTTGGGATATCGGTCAAAAGTATAGTGTAAATAGTAAAAGCATTGCTAAATGGAATGGATTTGCGCCTCGAGATACCTTAAAGCTAGGACAAAAGCTCGTAATTTGGCAAAAACCGAAAACAACGGTAGCTAATGTTAAATATAATAAATCGAGTAATGTTCAAACTGAGCAAGCCATCATGAGAAACATTACTTACAAAGTAAGACGTGGTGACTCATTTGCTAGAATAGCTGATAAATTCAACGTAAGAATTGCTGATATTGAGCGCTGGAACAATTTAAATCGTAAAAAGTATCTACAACCAGGTCAACGATTGAAGCTTTCAGTAGACGTGACTAACAATATCTAATAACCCCGTTTGAATATTGGGCTATTCACCTTCTCTGGCCAGTAAAATCAATAAACATCTTTTGTTTTTGCTGGCCATTACCGTCATCCTTGTACTCAACAATTAACCACATACGCCAAACCATAGTTTCTTCAGTACAATTTGCTAGTAAGCTTTCTGCTTGATATTGCAAAACGTTCTCAATATTCTCTTTTGCAATGTGATTTTTTTCTGAAACCACGTTTGTAAATTCTGTAACAGAAAAGCTTAAAGGCACCTGCCCCATAAACATATCACGGCCTTCTAGGTAAGCTGAGACATGAGCAACGTTTACAAGGTTTTCACCAGACAACGTTAATAAGACCTTAAAAGGCATTTCTGCCATGATATTATCAACAGTTGAATTAGCCACTTTATCGTTATTGTTGTGGTTCTTTTGTTGCGCGAATTCGACTTTCACTTGAAGTAACTCACTATCAACAATACATTGCGATTGACTACTTATACATTGGTAGTCGATTGCAGTATCTTGCTGTTTAGATAAATTAACAGGCTGACAAGCACACAATGCAAAAAAGGAAAATGTGATAAAAATACGTTTTAACATGAAAATCCACTATTTAATTAAGATAAGTTTGATCTGCTTAAAATAACGTCTGTTGTAATCGATTTAAACTGGTTATCGTTCATTCGAAAAAAAAGATTATCTCATATGACAACAGGAAATAAATTAGCTAATAAAGTAGTTTACCAGCAAGGATTAGGTCAACACCATACTATTGCTTGCGAAAACTGCTCTATGAATGCGATATGCCAACCAGTAGAGGCTGATGGTCAAATACTAGATTTATCGAAAAACTATTTAAGTAAACAAATTCCTGTTAGCGCTCAAAATAGTGAACTTCCTCATAATCATACTCAAATTAAAAATAGCACTCTATTTAAAGAGCAAACACCGTTAACTTCGATATATGCGGTATGTTCAGGTGTCTTTAAGTTATGTGTTACTAGCAAAGATGGTTATGAAAAAGTTGTCGGTTTACGTTACCCTGGGGAGCTCATTGGAGAAGATGCTTTATTTTTAGAGCGTTATAACTATAGCGCGATTGCTATTGGACAAAGTTCTGTTTGTGAGGTCTCTGTTGAGCAGTTTTCTTCATGTGGGAAACTGGTACCAGAACTACAGCAAAACTTAATTCAACTGTTAAGCAAACAAAGCTATGTAAGACAAACAAATTTTCAATCATTTATCGGAAAAAAATCCGCGGATAGCTTATTAGCCGCCTTTTTAATCAATGTCACTAAGCGAAATGAAGCCTATTCAGGTAGCAGTAGCCAATTAAACCTAATTGTCAGCCGCAATGACGTTGCAAACTTTTTAGGTTTAAGAAGAGAAACGCTCAGCAGAGTTTTTGCTAAATTTCAAAAAGAAGAGCTAATAAAAATCGAAGGAAAAATTATTCACTTATTAAAGAAAGAATTATTATGTGATTTAGCGAATTTTCATAGCTAAATCACCTTTAAATCACACCAAATATCATTTCAACATTAATCTTAAAAGATGGAAGTTGTAACTAACTTGCTGATTTCGAGTTATTAGTCTAATCTTGATTGAAATTATCTGTATATTTTCAAATAATTTTTATATCAACCTTGCTGAATGTATTAACCACATTAGCTTTAGGGCAATTATATTAACCTTGATCTAAATCAAATTTAAACAGAATCAGCTATTGATTTAGATCATACTCAAAGGGTAAAATTGCTTTGAAATGACACATTTAGCAACATTTATGTGACATAAATCACCGTCAATAGACGGCATCAATAGAAATAGTTCAAATTTTGTCCTGATGTAAATGAAGTTTACTTGTTTGCAACGCTAAAAATTTATTATTTCAAACTAATAATAACACTGCGGAATCCATAACATGACTCAAAGTAATACGTCAGCAGTAGACTACAACTTCGATGTTGTACGTCAATTTACTGTGATGACTGTAATCTGGGGGATCGTTGGTACATTTGTAGGTGTACTTATCGCGGCTCAATTAATTTGGCCTGCGCTTAACTTTGATACACCTTGGTTAACCTACTCCCGTCTTCGTCCACTACATACCAATGCTGTAATTTTCGCATTTGGTACAAGTGCTCTTTTTGCTACCTCATACTACGTTGTACAACGCACCTGTCAAACAGCCTTATTTGGCGGTAAGTTAGCTGCTTTTACTTTTTGGGGCTGGCAAGCAGTTATCCTATCAGCAGCAATCTCTTTACCGTTAGGTTACACAACGTCAAAAGAGTATGCTGAGCTAGAGTGGCCTATCGATTTATTGATTACTGTTGTTTGGGTTGCCTATGCAGTAGTTTTCTTTGGTACACTTATCAAGCGTAAAACTTCACACATTTATGTTGCTAACTGGTTCTTCGGTGGTTTTATCATTACCGTTGCGGTATTACACCTTGGTAACTCAATGGCTATTCCATTATCGGCAATGAAATCATACTCACTCTATTCAGGTGCTATTGATGCAATGATGCAGTGGTGGTATGGACATAACGCCGTTGGTTTCTTATTAACCGCTGGTTTCTTAGGTATGATGTATTACTTCGTACCGAAACAAGCAGAACGTCCAGTTTACTCTTATCGTTTATCAATCGTTCACTTCTGGGCACTTGTTTCACTTTATATCTGGGCTGGTCCTCACCATTTACATTACACAGCACTTCCTGACTGGGCACAATCAGTGGGTATGGTAATGTCAGTTGTATTATTCCTACCTTCATGGGGTGGTATGATCAATGGTATTATGACGCTTTCAGGTGCATGGCATAAACTTCGCCACGATCCAATTCTTCGTTTCTTAATTGTTTCATTATCTTTCTATGGTATGTCTACCTTTGAAGGTCCAATGATGGCCATTAAATCAGTAAATGCCTTATCACATTACACTGACTGGACTGTTGGTCACGTTCATTCAGGTGCTTTAGGTTGGGTTGCGATGGTTTCAATTGGTGCAATGTACCACTTAATTCCTATCTTATTTAACCAAGGCCGTATGTATAGTATTCGCCTTATTAACATTCATTTCTGGATGCACACTGCTGGTATCGTTCTTTATATCGTAGCAATGTGGATTTCAGGTGTAATGCAAGGCTTAATGTGGCGTGCGGTTAACTCTGACGGTACATTAACTTATAGTTTTGTTGAAAGTTTAACGGCATCTTATCCGTTCTACTTCATCCGTTTCTTAGGTGGTGTTCTTGTTGTAGCTGGTTTTGTATTAATGGCTTACAACATGTTTAAAACAATTGGTGCAAAAGACGGTAGTCTTAAGCCAGTAGATGCAGCTTAAGGAGACAGCATGAAAAATTCACATGAAAAAGTTGAAAAACACGTTGGTTGGTTCTTCTTAGTAACAGTGCTTGCTATCAGTATTGGTGGTTTAGTTGAGATTACTCCGCTATTTTTCCAAAAAGAAACAACGGTACCTGTTGATAACTTAAAACCATATACTGCTTTACAAATGGAAGGTCGTGATATCTATATCCGTGAAGGCTGTAGTAATTGTCACAGTCAAATGATTCGTCCATTTAGAGCAGAAACTGAACGTTATGGCCACTACAGTGTTGCCGGTGAACATGTTTGGGAACATCCATTTTTATGGGGCTCAAAACGTACTGGTCCTGATTTGGCCCGTGTTGGTGGTCGTTACTCTGATGATTGGCATATCGCCCATTTAACAGATCCACGTTCAGTTGTTCCAGAATCAAATATGCCTGCTTATCGCTGGTTAAATGAGAATGTTTTAGACGGTGAGTTAACAGGTAAGAAACTAGAAACGTTCAACTGGTTAACACGTAACCGTTCTCATAAAGATGAGCAAGGTAATTCGATCCCTTTATATACGCAAGCTGAGATCGATGGCGCTAAAGACGCAGTAAAAGGCAAGACTGAAATGGAAGCACTAGTTGCTTACTTACAGTCACTTGGCCACGCGTTGAAATAAGCTAGCCTTATGGACTACGGAACACTCAGAGGGCTTTTTGCCCTACTAATATTGGCGTTATTTATCATCATAGTAATATGGTCATATTCGAAAAAACGTAAATCTTCATTTGATGAAGTTGCGAATTCTATTTTTGAAGACGATCAGCAAGATAAAAAACGCCATCTTGATAAAGATAGCAAACAGGAGACTAATAATAATGTCTAGCTTCTGGAATATTTGGGTTTGGGTTCTTACATTAGGAACGTTAGTTGGATGTTACATCCTTCTGCGCTGGTGTTTAAAGAACTTTGCAGGGGTCAAAGAAGGTGAGTCAATGGGCCATACCTTCGATGGCATCGAAGAATTGAATAATCCTCTACCTAAATGGTGGAGTACATTCTTCTTATTAACTATCATTTGGGCTTTTGTTTATATTGCCATGTATGGTTTAGGTAACTGGACTGGTCTTTTAGGCTGGAAAAGCTCTAACCAAGGTGTATTAAATATTGCTGAATCTAAAGCAAAAACAGCAAAGTATTTAGCAAAAGATTCAGGTGTGCTAGTACAGTACGACCGTGAAGTTGCTGCAGCTGATGCTAAATTTGGTCCTATCTTTGAAGCTTACGCTGCGCGTAGCATTGAAGATTTAGCGACTGATAGTGAAGCATTAAAAGTTGGCCAACGTTTGTTCATTCAAAACTGTGCACAATGTCACGGTAGTGATGCTCACGGTACAACTGGTTTCCCTAACCTAGCTGATAAAGACTGGTTATACGGTGGGACACCTGAAGCCATTAAAGAAAGTATCATGAATGGTCGTATAGCGGCAGGCATGATGGCTTGGGAAGGTGCTTTAGGTGGAGACCAAGGTGTTAAAGAAGTTGCTGCTTATGTTATTAGCCTAAGTGGACGCTCTGTTGACCCTGAACTTGCTAAAGCAGGCCAAGCTAAATTTGGTATGTGTGCAGCATGTCACGGTCCTGAAGGTCAAGGCAGCTTAGCATTAGGTTTACCTTTAGGTGCCCCTAACCTAACTGACAACATCTGGTTATACGGCGGTTCTCAACGTGCAATCGAAGAATCAATTCGTAATGGACGTGCTGGTGTAATGCCTCCATGGAAAGATATCCTTGGTGAAGAAAAAGTTCACGTCATTTCAGCTTATGTTTATAGTCTTTCTCAAGATTAGTTCATTAAGTTAAAATTATAAAAAACAAGCCCTTGTTACTAATTGTAACCAAGGGCTTTTTTAATGGCTATTTCCAAGCATTACACTAGCTCATGACTAATAAAAACCGTATAATGGCGGCACTTTATCTAGCAAACTCATTAGTTAAAATATGAAATCATCTTGGTATAAAGAGCCTTGGGCTTGGTTAGTCTTTATTCTTCCTTTTACTGCTGTAGTGGCAGGTATTGCAACCTATATTATTGCAAACCATGAACCTGACTCATTAGTGGTTGGGGACTACTATAAAAAAGGTAAATCTATTAATTTAGAGGTTTCAAAAGTAAAACAAGCACAAAAGCTTGGTATGCGCTTTGCTCTGCAATTCAAAAACAATGAACTTGTGATAAAACCAACAGGCATTGAAAAAATATTCCCACTGTTAAATGTGAACTTCTTTCACCCTACCCAAGAAGGAAAAGATTTTTACTTAGCGTTAACGCCCGATGGTAATGGATATTTTAGACATCATTTCGAAGAAAATATTGACGGAAAATGGAAAGTCACACTGACCCCTTTTGAAAATCATTGGAAAATACATAATACCATCAGCTTACCTCAGCATGATTTTATTGACCTAATACCAGATCCAACTAAAGCACAATAAACTATTAACGCTAATTTATAATCATGAACACAAGTTGCTTTCACTGTGCTGAGCCTATTCCAAAAGGAATATCGCTGTTTGTCACTATTAATAATAATGATCAACCAATGTGTTGTATTGGTTGCCAAGCCGTAGCGCAAACCATAGTTGATAATAACCTCACACAGTATTACCAAGTACGAACTGAGCCTGCGCATAAAGGGCAAGAGCTAATTCCTGAGCAATTAGAGAAAAATAAATTGCTTGATGAGGAAGTTCTTCAAAATGAGTTCATTTATCAAGCTAAAAATCATAAAGAAGCTATTTTAACGATTGACGGAATTAGTTGTGCTGCCTGTGCGTGGCTAATTGAGATGCAAATATCAAAAGTTGCTGGTGTTTTAGATATCAATGTTAACGCAACAACGCAACGTGCCACCATAAAATGGCAAGATGAAACAGTTCAACTCAGTGAAATTTTAACCGCTATTGAACACATTGGCTATCAAGCCCTGCCTTTCAAGGCTAATGAAGCTGAGATAAGAAATAAAAAACACAGTAAAACGTTTATAAAACGCCTTGGTATCAGCGGCATTTTGATGATGCAAGTAATGATGATTGCCATTGGTTTATACTTTGGGGCTTTTGCTGATATGGCTGAGCATAACAAAGTGTATTTACGCTGGATAAGCTTTATTCTGACTATACCCATTGTCACATATGGCGCTTTCCCATTTTATACGGGGGCAATCAACGCGCTAAAAGTAAAGCGGCTATCAATGGATGTTCCTGTTTCTTTAGCCATAGTTTTGGCCTTTTCTGCTAGCGCATGGGCTACAATTTCACAACAAGGTGAAGTGTACTTTGAATCTGTTTCAATGTTTACTTTCTTACTGCTCATTGGGAAGTTTCTTGAATTTAGGGCTCGTTCACGTGCCGCGCAAGTTTCAGCCAATTTATTAAAGTTGATGCCAATGACGGCGACTAAACTTACGATAGCTGAATCAGATACATCATCAAGTACGCAACAAGAAGAGTTAATTGCAGCAAAGCAACTTGTTATGGATGATCTTGTTCTGGTTAAACCCGGTGAAATTGTCCCAGCAGACGGTTATATAATTGAAGGAAAGAGTCAGTTAAATGAAGCAATGCTTTCTGGTGAGCAACTACCAGTTAATAAAACTGTTGATGATAAAGTGTTTGCAGGCACAATAAATGGTGATAGCAATCTCATTATCAAAGTAAGTCAAATCAGTAGCCAATCTTTTCTTTCACAGCTAATACGATTGAGTGAACACTCTCAAGCCCACAAACCCAAGCTGGCAAAATTCTCAGATAAAGTCGCGCAATATTTTGTAGCCATTATATTATGCACCGCGATTGCGACGGCTATTTATTGGCATCAACACCTACCAGAAGAAGCTTTTTGGATAACGCTATCGGTGCTCGTTGCGACCTGCCCATGTGCCCTATCACTGGCAACACCAACTGCCCTTACCTGTGCAACAACAAGACTAAATAAAAGCGGTATTATGATTAAGTCTGCACATGTTATGGAAACCATGCCGCAAATAAATAGTTTTGCCTTTGATAAGACAGGTACTATCACAGATGGTGAGTTTTCTATTGATAAGGTTCATGTTATTAACTGTGAAGATGAACTTGATGCTTTAGCTATCGCAGCGGCCCTTGAAGCACACTCTGAACACCCTTTAGCAAAACCTTTTAATCAATATCGAGACCACCAATATCAAGTCAGTAATATTGATGTTCATTCAGGTAAAGGTGTAAGTGGCACTGTTAATGGTCAACATTATAAAATTGGCAAAGCGAGTTGGTTATTATCAAGTGAAGAATTGATCAAATATCAAAGCAGCACTTGTGTGTTACTTAGAGTTGAAGAAGATAGTCAAAAAAGTGAAGTCATTGCCAGTTTTGTTCTGATAGATAAAATAAGAGACGATGCAATTCCACTCATAACCTCCTTAAACGAGCATGCTAATACCTTATTACTGTCAGGAGATAGTCAATTAGCCTGCGACAAACTAACTAAATCAGCTCCCATTAAGGTGGCTAAAGGTGGTTTAAGCGCTCAAGAAAAAATGCAAATAATCCAAGCAGAACAACAATCTCAATTTCAAGTTGCAATGACTGGCGATGGCGTTAATGATTCACCTGTTTTTGGCGCTGCTCATGTTTCAATAGCAATGGGCTGTGGTGCAGATATTGCCAAAAGTGGCGCAGATGTTATTTTACTTAATAACCGTTTATCTAGTATTAGCACATTAATTCATGTCGCTAAAAAAACACGTAAGATTATTTTTCAAAATTATTTATGGGCCTTTGGCTATAACGCTATTGTTTTACCATTAGCTGTTGCAGGTTTTATTACTCCTTACATGGCAGTAATAGGCATGTCAGCCAGTTCTATCTTAGTTATCACTAATTCACTGCGTTTATTAAAGAGTAATTAGCTTATGAGTATAATATATTTACTAATTCCCATCGCAATATTACTGACAGCGCTAGGTATTTACTTATTCTTTTGGGCTGTTAAGTCAGAGCAGTTCGATGACCTTGAAAAGCAAGGAATGAGTATATTATTTGATGATGAAAAACCAACATCAGAAAACAGCGACAAGCCTAACTCAGATGCCTCTGATGATAACAATAAGCTAGAGCAATAACCTTTGATTAATCATTGCCAGGAAACGAATATCTCATGACAATGGATTTGCTTTCAGCGTTCTTAGTTGGGCTATTAGGCTCTGGTCATTGCCTGAGCATGTGTGGCGGGATCACCACTATGCTCACTTCAGCTATAAAGCCAAATAAAGTATCCGTAGGTGATATCAACGTTACCCTGCAAACTATAGAAGAACCCACACCAATATATTCATCCTCCTCAAGGGTTAACTTAGTGTTTTTATATAACCTAGGGAGAATCATTTCTTATAGCACTATAGGTGCAATTGTTGGATTTACAGGTTCAATAGCGGCTAAAAATATTGGTTTGCCTATTGCGGGATTAAGGATTTTTGCTGCGATATTTATGATCTTACTTGGGTTATATATAGGGCAATGGCTAATGTGGTTAACTCATATTGAAAAACTTGGGACAATTATTTGGAAAAGAATTTCACCTTTAAGCCGTAAGATACTACCCGTTAACTCTCCTGCGAAAGCGTTAGGTTTAGGTGCTTTATGGGGTTGGTTACCTTGTGGTTTGGTTTATTCTTGTTTAACTTGGGCCATGGCGAGTGGCGATTTATATAGTGGCGCAAGTATAATGTTATTCTTTGGACTTGGCACACTTCCAGCACTTTTAACATTGTCTTTAAGCTTAGAAAAAGTTAAAGCGTTAATAACTATGCCAACTTTTAGACAAACCTCGTCAATACTACTTATAACCTACGGGATATATAGTTTTTTTGTTGCATATCAACTAATGTTCTAATAACATGAACCTAATCTAGTTTTTTATTAAATATTTGTGAGTAAATAGTAGTCATGCCTAATAAAAGTTGCGCAAGCCAACAGCATATTAAATGTCAAAATTGTAGTATTAGTGAGCTATGTTTACCTTTTTCACTTAATGAACAAGAACTAAATACTCTAGACGACATCATTGATCGCAAACGCCCTATCCATAAAGGCGATAAAATTTTCCATGATGGACAAGAGTTAAATTCATTATTTGCGATACGTTCAGGTACATTTAAAACATTCACTGTGAATGAACAAGGTGAAGAACAAATTACAGGCTTTCATTTAGCCGGTGATCTGTTAGGTTTTGATGCTATAGCCAATAATGCGCATCCAAGCTTTGCACAAGCCCTAGAGACATCTATGGTCTGTGAAATTCCATACAACAATTTAGATACTCTCTCTAATAATATGCCAAAGCTTAAAAAACAAGTTTTGCGTTTAATGAGTAATGAAATAAAAACTGATCAAGAGATGTTGACTTTACTTAACAGAAAGAATGCTGAACAGCGTGTTGCTACTTTCTTAGTAAGTTTAAGTGATCGCTATCATGCACGCGGTCTTTCTGCGACAGAATACCGTTTAACAATGACTCGTAGTGATATTGGTAACTATATTGGTTTAACTGTAGAAACGATTAGTCGTTTATTGAATCGATTCCATAAAAACGGTTTAATCAAAGTAGACGGTAAATTAATCACTATTTTAGACCTTGATGATCTTATTGATGTAGCTGCTTTATAAGTCTACAGCAAGAATACAGTAAGCCCAGTAAAAGCATAGTTTTTACTGGGCTTTTTTCATTTTACAAACCCTATAGTTAATTGATACAAAACAAGCATTTATTCTAGTAATTTGCTATAAAGTATCTATAGTAAATGTAAACTATAGATTCTTACCATTAAGAGGTTTGTCATGGATATGTATAAAAAAATACTGGTTGTTGTAGATCCTACCCGGAACGAACAAAAAGCGCTCAAAAGGGCAATAGAGCTAGCAACAAGACTAACCGAATCAGCAGGAGAAGCTGTTAATATCACCGCTTTTTTTAGTATTTTCGATTTCTCTTATGAAATGACTACCATTTTATCAAGTAGTGAACGTGATGCGATGCGTCAAATGGTCATTAAAGATAAACAACAATGGCTTGATGATAAAGTTAAAGAGCTCGCTCCTTCTTTAGATATTCAAAGTGAGGTGGTATGGCATAACCGTCCATTTGAAGCCATCATAAATCAAGTTATAGAGCATGATTATGACATTGTTATCAAAGGCACACATCAGCATGATAAATTTAAATCTGTTGTGTTTACCCCTACAGATTGGCATTTGTTAAGAAAGTGTCCAACCCCAGTTTTACTTGTTAAAGAGCATGAATGGCCAAAAGATGGCAATATCTTAGCTGCTATTAACGTAGGGAGTGATGAAGAAGAGCACTTATCACTTAATAACAAAATTACCGAACAAGCCAGTAAATTAGCTGATTTAATTGATGCTAATGTTCATTTAGTCAACTCTTATCCTGGTACACCTGTTAATATTTCCATTGAAATACCAGAGTTTGACTCTACTGAATATAATAATGCAATGCTTAAACACCACCAAGATTCAATGAAAGAGCATGCGAATAAGTTTAATGTAGACCCCAGCAATACTTTTGTTGAAGAAGGCTTACCTGAAACGGTAATTGAGCAAGTTGCTCAAAAAATTGATGCTGAATTATTGATTTTAGGGACTATAGGACGAACTGGCATTTCTGCTGCTTTAATCGGCAATACTGCAGAACATGTGATCGATCATCTAAACTGTGATGTGCTTGCTTTAAAACCTGATGGTTATATCTCTCCTTTAGCAGAGTAAAGTCCAATTACACTACACCTTAAAGCCAAGCACATACTGCTTGGCTTTTCTTTATAGACAACCTTTTAACTTCCTTGCATTAATGAGTATAATGCGCCCATTGATAACAGCTACCGTAATTTTATGAGCAACTCTTCACTAACTGATACCCAAAAAACACAATTATCTAAACTTGAAAAACGCCTGAGAAGATATGTTGGTCAAGCTATCGCTGAATACAATATGATTGAAGATGGTGATAAAGTTATGGTGTGTTTATCTGGTGGTAAAGACAGTTATGCCCTACTGAGCATATTAATGTTACTTAAAGAATCAGCTCCAATTCACTTTGAGCTTGTTGCGGTCAATTTAGATCAAAAACAACCTGGTTTTCCTGAACATATTTTACCTAATTATTTACAAGAGCTAGGTGTTGAATACCATATTATTGAAGAAGATACGTATGCTATTGTTAAAGACAAAATCCCCGAGGGTAAAACCACTTGTAGCTTATGCTCAAGACTTCGTCGTGCAGTTTTATACAAAACAGCAAAAAATCTTGGCGCGACTAAAATCGCTTTAGGTCACCATAGAGATGACATGATTGAAACGCTCATGTTGAACATGTTCTATGGCGGTAAGATGAAATCAATGCCGGCTAAGCTTGTTTCTGATAACTCAGAGCACGTTGTTATCAGGCCATTGGCATTTTGTAAGGAAAGCGAACTTATTCAATATGGTGAATTGAAACAATTCCCTATAATCCCATGCAATTTATGTGGCTCTCAACCTAATCTGCAACGTCAAAATATTAAACGCATGTTAAATGACTGGAATGAACAATTTCCTGGGCGAATAGAGTCTATGTTTACGGCAATGCGAAACGTTGTTCCTTCTCATTTATGTGACAGCCAATTATTTAATTTCAAAGAGATCAATAGTGACTCTGGAGTAGTTAATGGTGGAGATATTGCGTTTGACCAAGAAAACTTCACTGATAACTCACAAATAAGTGAAGATAGTGAAGCAAAGAAACACAAGTTCGTTGACGGCTTGGTTGATATAATCGAAGTTAAATAATTTATTTGGTGAGTTAACTTAAAAACAGCTAACGGTTAACTCACTAATCACCTGTATTCACTGTTGCTGTTTCAACTGTAAAATATCGTTGGTTATGTCTTAACATATCAGTTATGTCTAAGACATAGTGAGCGCCACGCTCTGAATAAGGGAGTAAACCTGTCGCTAAAATTTCAGCATCTAGTGGTTGATTATGCTCGCGCAATTGAGAGCGAATACTTCTAAACACTCTATAAGCATTATGAGTGTTAATATTTCTGAAATAACCATTTACTGCATCATCAACACTTTGAAAAGCAGCAACTTCATGCTTAGCGCCTTCATTTCGGCCATTAGGTACCATGCCACATTTTGGTTTATAGCACCAAATCCCAAAGAAATTTAAGCCAATTCTGGCGAAGCGAGAGGTTCCCCAAGCTGACTCGTTAGCCGCTTGAACAAGTACCAACGACTCAGGAATAATATCTATTTTAACTAATAATTCATCAAGCTTTTGTAGCGTGGAGCTTTGCTTGCTCACTCGATATTGCTTAGCTAACAACGCTAATTCAATTTGCTCAGAATCTGTTAAGCCAAGCTCTAAGGATGTTTGCTCCATCCAGTACTCTAATTTAGCACGTGTAATCAAGAGTTCTTGATTGTGTTTTATAATGGTAGGACGTAAAAAATCAAAAAAACGTTGCTTTTTCGTTGGTATATCATAAATTTTAGCGAAATCAGGTAAAGCCACTGAATGTAATGGTTTTTCAGGCTTCTTCACAACTTTTACAGGTTTAGTTTCGCTACTTTCCTGCTGTGACTTATTTGTTACTTCTTTATCGGATGTAATGATTGGTTTGGGCTTTAAAAAAGTAAAAGGTGCTAGTAGTGCAACAATAAAGCCGAACAGCAATAAACTTGTCGTTATACGATTAATTACTCTCATATTAATTCCTTGAAAACAAAAGACACATTAGGCTGAGAATGTATCGTCTGGTCCGTCTTTATTTATAGAGGCATTATTATCGCTATTTTCTTCTTCCTGTCCATTCGATGCTTCAATTGGTTTATTTGTTGCTATTTGAACCCCAAAGATTTCACGGTACAAAATACCTTTAACATTATAGTAAAGCGGTGCTAAATAGGTCATACCAAAGATAAATAGTATAATAGATATCGGTGCTATTTCAGTATCTACCAACATAACTATCGGAAATATCAAACCTAATAAACATATTACTAATAACATATATATTGAAGTTAGCTGCCACCATTTAAAACGAAGTGCTTTGACAGATAACACAATAGCTTTCATTGGTGTCATTTGCTTTTCTACCACTAAAGGAATGGTCAATGACAATACTACGGCTAAAAATATCCCTGGAAAAATGAATAATTGAAAGCCGATACTAATTAACGATGACGTCAGTAATGCACATATAGCAACCCAGCTACCTCTTTTCAAAAAAGAGAACACTAAACTAACATGGGTTTTCATACCTACTGCATGGAACACACCCATCATTTCTACACCCGCTAAAAATGGCCAAATAATAACGGTAACAAGAATATTAAGAATCATACCAGCTTGAGGGTCTTGTATGACAGCTTCCATGCCTCCAAGATAATCACTAGCAATATATGACACTAGCATCCCTAAAAAAATAGCAAAAGCCAGTCCAAGCATAATAGAAACTCGTGCTTTTAAAGTGTATTGCCATGCTTCGCTAAAAATCGCCTTGGTATCTAACTGATAATCGCCCTGCTCCGCACGCTCGACACTTCCACCAATTTGAATTACTGATATTTTATCTGACAAACTTCTACCTATATTAATAACAACGATGCTAACGGCATTATACCGTAATTAAAAAAATAAAACCTAGTTCGAAAAAGCTAAGTGCTTAAGTTATTCCATACCAACTGTATAGCGAGTAATAATAAAACGCCCCCCATTATTCGATCAACCCAGTAGCCTTTTACATGCAATAAACTGCGAACTTTAGGCAAGGTGAGTAAGTACGATAAAGCAATAAACCAAACCCCTGTCGCTGCGACTAAATAAGAACCATAAATCAATTTAATGTTTAATGCAGTGTCAGGAGAAATTACCACGGAAAATAAACTAACAAAAAATAATGTCGCTTTTACATTTAAGCCATTTATTAAAAAGCCGGTTATAAAAGCTTTTCTATTTGAGGGGAAGTCTGCTTCAGTTATATCAGAATTTTGTGAAGATATTTCTTCATCTTTTGGGGGCTTTGCACGTAATCCATGCCATGCAATATAACAAAAATAACTTGCTGCTAAGTAAGTTAATAACGTCAATAAGCGTTGATCACTGGCGATTAATAACCCAATACCAACTAAAGAATAAGTAACATGTAAAATTATACCCGTAGCAATGCCTAAGCTACTATAAATAGCGATAGTTCGGTTATAACGAATACTTTGTTTAAATATCAGTGCAAAATCAGGGCCTGGGCTGGCAACAGCAAGGAAATGTACAACAGCTATCATAGCAAACTGCTCTATAAAGCTCATAAATCAAATGTTCCGCCAAAATTTAAGGACAGACATTCTACCTTATATGTTTTTATGCAATCAAACCTTTATAGTGTTTTGCTTATGTAGACCTAATGAAGGGCTTTAGCCTTAGATAAAATGCTTCGATAAAAAAGCCACAAATCATCAAAACATGAAAAGTAGTACTTTTTTCCTTGGTAACAGCTAATGATTATTGAAACATTGTTAGGCTTTATTAATGCAACATCACTCATAACAAAATCCCCTACACTTGAACAATTTATTGTTCAAGTGTACAAAATCAAGAGATATTATAGTGTTATCAAGCTGTAATCTTAGGTGTGAATTTGTATAAATTGATTTTCACAAATAACCGTGTATTGAATTTAAGTTGAATGTTTAATATGGATATTCTCAAGTAACTGCTTAAAATAGTCACTACCTTTTGCTTGTGCAACATTCACATTAGTTTCGGGTATTTTTTCCGGCTCTTTATAGTGTGAAAGAACTTTTGCCATGCTATCTTCACGAATAATATGTATCAAAGGAAATGGTGAACGATTGGTGAAGTTACTCGCATCATCATAATCTTCATCGGCGAAACAATATTCTGGATGCATACTGGCAAGTTGAAAAATCCCCTCAAAACCTTCGTCAATTAATAGTTCATTGGCTTGATCTACTAAATCTAAATAATTATCAAAAGAACGAAAGCTATCTTGGTATATCACCAATGTTGTTTCAATTTCACTATGTTGCTTAAGGTATTGAAACTGTGATAACAATTCGACTAAAGCCGCTTTGGTTTTACCTTTAGATGACACATGATAAAAAATAGTTTCTTGGACAAATTCTTTTTTTGCAAACGGGCAAAAATTTAAACCTATAATCACTTGTTCTAACCAATCTTTAGTTGCATTGATTACAGACTTTTCTATTGAAGACATTATTTAACTCGTTATTGCTTATATAGAACTTAATGAATAAAAAATGTTTAATCATCAAGGGATGTTTGTTGTAATTGCCACATATTAGCATAAGTACCTTGTTGAGCTAATAATTGCTGATGAGAGCCCTGCTCAATGATTTCACCCTGCTTCATGACTAAAATGTTATCCGCATCAATCACCGTAGATAACCTATGTGCTATTACAACACTGGTGCGATTTTTAGAAACATCATTTATTGCCGTTAATATAGCTTGCTCAGATTGACTATCTAATGACGACGTTGCCTCATCAAAGATTAAAATAGCAGGGTCTTTTAAAATCGTACGAGCAATAGCAACTCGCTGCTTTTCGCCGCCTGAGAGCTTCAACCCACGTTCTCCAACAATAGTATTTACGCCATCAGGCAAGCTTTCAATGAATTCAGTAAGGTGTGCCATCTCAATTGCTTTATAGATTTCTTGCTCTGTTGCATCTGGCCTACCATATTGAATATTGGCAAAAAGAGTATCATTAAACAGCACGGTATCTTGAGGCACAATGCCGATATTTTTGCGTAAAGAATGCTGACTTACTTTAGTGATATCTTGACCATCAACAGAAACTGTTCCTGACTTAACATCATAAAACCGGAAAAGCAGTTTCACTAATGTTGATTTACCTGAACCACTTTGTCCTACTATCGCAACTTTTTCTCCTGAATTAACTGTAAAAGAGAGACCTTTTATGATTTGTCTTTTTTCTTGATAATTAAAGGTAATATCACTTACTTCGATAACTGCTTTATCTACTTTCAACGCTTTTGCATCTGGGCAATCAGCTACTTTTGCTTTTCTAGCAAGCAGCGAAAACATATTTTCGATATTAGCAAGTGAACCTTTTATTTCTCGATAGACAAAACCTAAAAAGTTTAGCGGCATAAAGAGTTGCATCATGAATGCATTAATTAACACAAAATCACCTAAGGTCATTACGCCATAACTCACTTCATAAGCGGCTAATGCCAACATTAACGTCATGGCTATAGCAATAATAAAGGCTTGGCCACCATTTAATGCAAACAATGATAACCTGTTCTTTATCTTTGCTTGTTCCCATGATTCAAGCTGTTTGTCATAGGCTTTAGCTTCATACTCTTCATTGGTAAAGTACTTAACCGTCTCATAATTTAACAAACTATCAATAGCTCGAGTATTACTTGACGAGTCAGCTTGATTTGCGGCTCTAACATAGCGGGTTCGACGCTCAGTAGCATAGACTGAATAGGCTATATAGGCGCCTATTGAAAGTAATGTAATCACCGCAAACTTAAAACCATAGTTAACAAACAAAATGCTAACAACCATTATAATCTCAAGTAAAGTTGGGATGATATTAAAGACCATAAAACGCATTAAAAAACTAATGCCTGATGTCCCCCTATCTATGTCTCTAGATAGCCCCCCCGTTTGTCGATTCAAATGAAAATCTAAATCAAGATGGTGTAAGTGGCGAAACACATTCAAGCTGATACGACGAATTGCTCTCTCTGTTACCCTACCGAATAAGGTATCTCTAACTTCAGCGAAAATAACAATAGATAATCTGACTAAACCATAGGCTGCCACTAAACCAAAAGGCACAATAACCAAATCACTTAACTGCTCATTAGTTGAGTTTTGCGCATCTAAGGTATCAACAATATCCTTAAGAATAAAAGGTAAATAAACACTGGCAATCTTTGTTAGCACTAAACACAGCATGGCAAAGAAAATTCGTTGTTTAAATTCAAATAAGTAAGGGAGAATTAACTTAAAAGCTTGCCAGTTAATTGTGGTAACTTCATGGTCAGGGTAACTAGAGCGTCGCATAGATTGCTAATTTTAATCAGGTAAATAGGTGTAATATTACCTTAATATCTGAGACAATATTTACAAATATGCAAAATATATTGTGTTTTTTCAAGGAATGAACCATGCATGATCACCAAGCGATTATTTTAACCGCGTTACTCATTCTAATTTTTGGCCTGTTTTCAAAGCTTGCTGACAACTCCCCAATTACAGGACCAATGTTTTTCGCAACTATTGGTTTGTTATGCAGCCCTTTAGGTTTTAATGTTATATCTGTCGAACAAGATTCAGCATCTATAAAACTAATCGCTGAACTCACCTTGATTATTATTTTGTTTGTTGATGCTTCATTTATTGAATTAAAACACCTTAAAGCACGCTTACAAGGCCTACCTGCAAGATTGCTAATACTTGGTTTACCCATGACTATGCTTTTAGGTTCAATGTTAGCTTTATTAATTTTACCTGAGTACAGTATTTGGTCTGTAGTATTATTAGCACTGATTTTATCACCGACCGATGCAGCACTAGGTCAAGCTGTAGTAAAAAGCGAATCTGTCCCTGTAAAAGTCCGTGAGTCGATAAGTACTGAAAGTGGTTTAAATGATGGCATTTCTTTACCTCCCATTTTTATATGTTTAGCTGTTATTGCTAGTGGTACAGGCCATATTTCCTCTGAAGATCACTGGTTAAAGTTTGTTGCTTTGCAACTGTTATTAGGCCCTGCTATAGGTGCTTTAGTGGGAGTTATTGGCGGTAAATTAATAGATTACGCAAACGATAAAGCTTGGATGAACGACGTTTTTCAGCGTTTAACATGTTTGTCTATTGCTATTTTGGCTTATTCATTTGCAGAATCTGTAAGTGGAAATGGCTTTATCGCCGCATTCTGCTCAGGTCTATTTTTAAGTATAAAAAATGTCGGCGTTCGAGCGCGAATACAAGAGTTTGGTGAAACAGAAGGCCAATTGTTAACGTTATTCGTGTTCTTAATATTTGGCTTAGTATTTGTACCTACCTTTGCACCTTTTTGGGATGTCTCGGTGTTTATATATGCTCTGTTAAGTTTAACTGTAATACGTATACTACCTGTGTTTATTTGCCTTTGGGGCGCCGGTTTGGATAATTACAGTAAAATATTTATCGCGTGGTTTGGCCCAAGGGGGATAGCATCAATACTTTATTTGTTAATTGCGATTGACCAAATAGGCATTCAAGGGAATGAAAAAATCTTCTCTGTTATTGTTTTAACGGTATTAATGAGTGTATTTACTCACGGCATAACAGCCGTGAGCATGAGTAATAAGTTCAGTAAAAAAGAGCTAAAAAATACTTAGTTTTTAATAACCTCAGGTAATACATTACCATGAGCACCAGATGGTGGTTTAATCTTCAACAGTGCTGATAGCGTTGTTGCAATATCTAAAGTGCTGACCCTTTTATGAACAACTGCACTCTCCATTGCATACCCTGAGAAAATAATAGGGACGAAAGTGTCGTAACTCCATGGGGAACCATGTGTTGCTGCAACGGTTAGGCCTTCCATATCTGCAATAAAGCGATGCGGCTCAAATACAACGTACACATCACCAGAGCGTACTTGATTATGATTATTAGCAACTAATGAGTGAACATAGTCATTAGGTACATCATTGGCTTCAATATCTGCACTACTAATAGCGACAGCAACACCATCAAGTTTTTCAACTTCATGTGCAACTGCTTTTTGTACTTGAGATAATGAAAGCTTCCTACGTGAAATTAACTCTCTATCTAAATAAATATAAGGATGAAAATAGGTTTTAATGAGTTTTTTATCTAAACCAAATTGTTTTTTTAACGCCTGAAGTCCAGGTGAAACATCCCAGCTATCTGGTGAAACAGTTCGATTTTCCATACCAAGTTGAGATAAATACGCAGGAACCTCAGCGGCACCATGATCGGCAGATAAAACAATTAAGGTGTTTTTTAAGCCAACTTTTTTATCGATAACCTCTAATAAATTGGCTATCGTTTTATCTAATCTCAATAAGTTGTCTTCCGCTTCTAAACTCGAAGGACCAAAAATGTGCCCTACATAGTCCGTTGATGAAAAGCTTACCGACAAATAGTCAGTAATGTCATCCTGACCAAGTTTTTCATTAATTAGTATCGCTTTGGCAAAATCAGCCGTTAATTCATCACCTGCCGGACTTAGTGTTAAAAAGGTATTAAAATAACCATTTGTCATATCACCATATTGGTGAGGAAAAGTTCTGCCAAACCCTGCAAAGTTTGTTTCCCACGATTGATCATCATTGTTAGCAAACTGATAAGTGTTTTGCGGCTTGAGCAAACGCCAACTTTTTTGATGATAGGCTTTAGTAGGTTGAGCTTTATTGAAATCAGAAACCCATTGTGGATATTTATCATAGTAATATTGGCTAGTAACAAATTCACCCGACTTTTTTGAAAACCAGAACGCCTTACCAATATGACCAGCCATTGAAACTGCGCCTCTATCTTTCACAGACACGCCAAAAACCTTTGCTTCGCCATTACTCGCAATCGCTAATTCATCACTAAAAGTAGAGACTAAAATGTTACGTGGTGAACGACCAGATACTTTCGCTGCTTTTTGTGTCGGATCTATCTCTGTTTGCTTATTAACATCAGCATTTGCTGATAATAACGGAAACTGTTCATCTTCAATATTATAAACTAACCTGCCCTGCTTATTATCAAACCATACATTGCCAATCATGCCGTGTACTGCGGGAGTAGCACCTGTAGCTAACGAAGCATGACCCACAATAGTTTCAGTATTAGCATGAGAGTGATGAGCATTTTTAAAAACCACGCCTTGTTGATATAAATATCGAAAACCGCCTTCCCCCATTCGTGTTAAATAACGCTCAGGCAAATCCGCACGTAATTGATCTACGGTAATTTGCAGGACTAATTTAGGTGCTTTTATTTCTCCTGCGTTTGCTAACGAAGAAATCTGCAAGATAAACCAAGCAGAAATAACTAAAGTTAACTTAATTTCAAAATATTGAAATAAACTCGGCATAATAGTCCCTTATTGGTAAATACCCTTAAAAAGAGTAATGATTTTAGCTGGTTAATGATGTTAAAACTCGAAATTACTAGTAATTTTAATCAAAGTAGCCTAATAATATCATTAGTTATCATAACGGTTAAAATAAGGAAATCGAATGAGTATTCATAATAAATTTCGAAAGTTAGCGATTGGGGTCGGCTTATTAGCCATTTCAACTGCTTCAATTGCCGCAGAAAAACCTAATATTATGGTCTTTTGGGGTGATGATATAGGGATCACAAATATTAGCGCCTACAGTGATGGCATCATGGGTTATAAAACCCCTAACATCGACAGGATTGCTAATGAAGGTATTCGATTTACCGATTATTATGGTGATCAAAGTTGTACCGCTGGCCGTTCTACATTTTTAACAGGTCAATCAGGCCTTAGAACTGGCATGACAAAAGTGGGGTTACCTGGTGCTGCTGAAGGTATTCAAGATAGAGATATTACTATCGCTGAGTATCTTAAAACAAAAGGTTACACTACAGGACAATTTGGTAAAAATCACCTAGGTGACAAAGATGAACATTTACCTACTAATCATGGCTTCGATGAATTTTTTGGTAACTTGTATCACTTAAACGCAGAAGAAGAGCCAGAAGATGATGATTATCCAAAAGATCCTGCTTTTAGGAAGAAGTTTGGACCTCGTGGCGTTATCCATTCGTTTGCTGACGGTAAGATAACCGATACTGGCCCACTAACTCGTAAACGTATGGAAACCGCTGATGATGAGTTTATTGCTGCTGCACAAAAATTCGTATCAAAAGCTGTTAAAAATAAAAAACCATTTTTCGTTTGGATTAACACAGCAGGTATGCACTTTAGAACTCATATCAATCCAAAGCATAAAGGTTTATCAGGACAAGGTTTCTACAATGATGTAATGGTTGCTCATGATAACCATGTTGGCATGATGTTAGACCAATTAGATAAGTTGAAAATTACTGATAATACAATCGTAATGTACTCTACTGACAATGGTGTTCATTACAACACTTGGCCTGATGCGGGTATTACACCATTCCAAGGTGAGAAAAATAGCGAAAAAGAAGGTGCATACCGTGTACCTATGATGGTTCGCTGGCCTAGTAAAATTCCAGCTGGTCAAATCTCAAATGAAATAATGGCTCATCTTGACTGGTTACCAACATTTGCTGCTGCAACAGGCGATACCACTTTAAAAGCAGATTTATTAAAAGGCAAAAGAATTGGTAACAAAAATGCTAAGCTTCACTTAGATGGTTACAATATGTTGCCCCACTTAATGGGTAAAGAAGAAAAAAGTCCACGTAATATATATCACTATTTAAATGATGAAGGTTTCCCTGTTGCTATTCGTGTCGGTGATTGGAAAATGGTTTACGCTGAAAACCGAGGAAAAACCATGGCACTTTGGACAGAACCATTCACTATGTTGAGAATGCCTAAAATCCAAAACTTACGTCGTGACCCTTGGGGAAGAGCTGAAGAAAATTCAAACTCATACTATGATTGGATGATCGATAAAGCCCCTTATGTCTATTTAGGTCTTTCAGAAACAGCCAAGTTTTTACAAACATTTCAGGCTTATCCGCCATCGCAAAAAACAGGTTCATGGTCAGTTGAAGCTGTTTATAATACGTTCGTCAATAAAGCAGAAGGTAAATAGTGCCTTAGTTTAATTAAACTAAATCAATCTAAACCTTAAAATAATAAAAGCTCAACGACTACGTTGAGCTTTTTTAATCTCTAACATCAAAACTATTGTATTTTTAATTAATTTAATAAACATACGTAAGCACTATATGATCATCAAGCAAATTACATTTATAGCATTTTTTATAGTATTTTTTATATTCACGATTTCAGCTACTGAATATGTCGGGGTAAAACAATGTGAAAGTTGTCATCAAAAAGAATACCAAGCATGGCAAGGGTCTCATCATGACATGTCAATGAAACACGCTAATAGTGCTTCTGTACTTGGTAACTTTACTGATTTCAAATTTGTTGAAAACAATCAAGCTAATCGCTTTTATCGTAAAGAAAACCAGTATTGGGTTAATATAAAAGGGCCTGATGGTAAATTTCATGATTATCAAATTAAATACACCTTTGGCTATGAACCACTACAACAATATATGGTTGAGTTTGATGATGGCCGAGTGCAATTAATCCCTTTCGCTTGGGACTCTCGCCCAAAAAGCCAAGGTGGTCAGCGTTGGTTCAATTTATACCCGCAATTCACACAAAATCATCAAGAGTTTTTCTGGACTAATACAGGACAGAACTGGAACTATATGTGTGCTGATTGCCACTCCACCAATGTCAGCAAAAACTTTGATGTAGAAAGTAACAGCTATAAAACAGCCTTCAGTGAAATTAACGTTGCCTGTGAAGCATGCCATGGGCCTGCAAGTGAACATATTAAATGGACAAAACAAATAAATACTGATGATAATATTGATAAAGGCTTTTCTCGGGATTTATCAAGATCAGTTAAAGCGTGGGCATTAAAAGACAATGCAACAACTATGTCACCTACTTCAATCAAGCATAGTCAACAAAACCTCGTGTGTGCTCAATGTCATAGTCGCCATGTCCAAATAAGTGATAAAGATCATATCGCAGCCAATGAATTTGGCGAACGATACATGCTGAGCTTAATCAACTCATCCTTATATTACCCTGATGGCCAAGTTTATGATGAGAATTTTGTCTATGGTTCTTTTTTACAAAGCAAAATGAACGCTAATGGCGTGGTCTGTAGTAATTGTCATGATCCTCACTCTGCTCAACTCACCTTACCTCAAGAAGTTATTTGTTTACAATGTCATCAAGCAGATAACTACGCTAATAAAAAACATCACAATCACAAAGAGTCATCCGCAGGTGCTCAGTGTGTTAATTGTCATATGCCTGAAACTACATACATGCAGGTTGATAATCGACGTGATCATGGTTGGCATATTCCAAGGCCTGATTTTGCCCAACAATTTAATACACCAGACTCTTGCTTAACATGCCATCAAGATAAAGATAGCCAATGGAGTGATAAACATGTTTTGTCATGGTTCCCTGATTCAACAATTAGAAGAGATGAACACTTTGCTCCCGTGTTTGCTGCTGCTGACCTAAATTACCCAGGTATATCTAAAGAGCTCTCTAAAATTGCGCAAACTAAACCTTACCCAGCAATCATTCGCGCATCTGCCCTTGATAGATTGGCCAATAAAGTCGATACAAATAGTTTAATCGCCATTGCTCGGGCAGTTAAAAGTGAAGAAAGTATCATACGCTTAGGTGCAATAAACGGTGCAATACAATTGCCTGCAGTTGAAAGGTGGCGAGTGCTCTCCCCTTTATTAACCGACGAAGTTCTTGCCGTTCGAGCTGAAGCAGCCTCTGCGCTTACGCCACTTTGGCAAGAGTTGAACCCTGATCAGCAACACCTTTTACAATCAGCACTAAACGATTACTTATCAATACAGCATTTTAATAATGATCGAGGCTTCGCACATACCAATACGGCGAATATACTTGTACACCAAGGTAAGTACACTGAAGCACAACAAGCCTATCAACAAAGCATAAAAATCGAACCTTATTTTGCGCGTGCTTATATTAATTTAGCTGAGCTGTATCGGTTACAAAAAAACAATAAACAAACTTTAATAACGCTATTAAACGGCTTTGAAAAAATACCCGATAGTGCTGAGTTAGCTTATGCGCTTGGTTTAGCCTACATCAGGAACAAGCAGGCAACAAAAGCCAACCTCTTCTTCGCTAAGGCAACTGAGTTTGCACCTGAAAATAGCAACTATTTTTATGTCTATGGTATTAGTTTAGAACAAACTCAACCATTAGATGCCTACAAAGCATTGTTACAAGCATACAGACTTAGTAACAACCCTCAGCACTTATACACACTATGTGATATGCAGTTAAGGAATAACTCTTCGCAAGCCAAGCAATGTTTATCTAAATTAAGCAAAGTGGCTCCTGATAATGTGATAAAGCAACTTAAAGCACAGTACAAAATAAATTAAACTTTTAGTTAACATAGTCAAACTTATTCGCTAAATTTAACAAGACGAAAAATATATTAAGGGATGAATAATGAGTCAAAGCTTAGAAGCCTTGCAGCAATTAAAAAATCAAATTCAGCAATCTGTTATCGGGCAAGAGCATGTTGTTGATTGTTTGCTTTTAGCATTGCTCACTAATGGTAATGTACTGCTTGAAGGTTTACCTGGAACCGCGAAAACACGTTCAGTTAAAAGTCTCGCTAAATCTTTAACCGTTGATTTAGGTCGCGTTCAATTCACCCCTGACTTATTACCTTCTGATGTTACAGGTACTGAGGTTTACCAAGAGGTAGAAGGTAAACCAACATTAACATTTCAACCAGGACCTGTATTTAATAATATCTTACTTGCTGATGAAATTAATCGCTCGCCTGCTAAAGTGCAAGCTGCCCTTCTTGAAGCGATGGAAGAAAGACAAATTACCGTTGCAGGTAAAACCTATACCCTACCTAAACTTTTTATGGTACTTGCAACACAAAATCCAATTGAGCAAGAAGGTACCTACCCTTTACCAGAAGCACAAATGGATCGCTTTATCATGAAAGTTACTGTGGATTATCCTGACGATGAAGCTGAAGCACAGATCATTAATTTAGTTCGTAGTGAAGAAAAATCGGTTGCTGAGTTTTCAACTATAGATCCTGAACATATTTTCTCAGCACGAGAAGAAATTCATCAAATTCATATGAGTGAAGCCATAGTCAATTACATTGTTGCTATTGTTATGGCAACCAGAAAACCAGAGCGTTTCGTTGACTCCCCGTTAAAGCAATGGGTAAGTGTTGGTTCAAGCCCAAGAGCGAGTATTTCCATTGATAAATGTGCACGAGCGGCTGCATGGTTAAAAGGCAAAACCTTTGTTGACCCTGACGATGTACGAGGCATTGTTCATAGTGTATTACGTCACCGTATTGTGCTCAGTTACGATGCCATGGCTGACGGTATCACCGCAGATCATGTCATTGATGAAATTTTAACTCAGGTAGCCGTTGCATAAAGGACAAAATATGTCTGAACAGTCCATGCCTGATTTAAAAAATAAACAAGCTGACCATCAAGTTTATGCGAGCTTAAACGAATTAAGGCGTCTCCAATATAAGACTCAAGGGTTTAATTTTTTACCAAATCAACCTGTTAATAGCCTACTTTCAGGTAAACATGTCTCACGTTTACGTGGTCGAGGGCTTAATTTTGAAGAGCTTAGACATTATCGAGCTGGAGACGATATTCGTTCAATGGACTGGAAAGTCACGCAACGAACAGGAAAACCACACATTAAGGTTTATACAGAAGAAAAAGAGCGTAATGTTTTCTTAGCTATAGATCAAAGAATGACGATGTTTTTCGGCAGCCAAGGTAAGATGAAGTCAGTCATAGCTGCAGAAGTTGCCGCTTTAATGGCTTGGCGCATCATTGAAACAGGCGACAGAATTGGTGCCGTTATTTACAATGATGATGATATTAAAGTTATCCCCGCAAAACGTGGCCACCAGCATGTTGTCAGTATACTTTCTGAAATTATCAAAAAAAATCATCAACTCTGCGTAACCAATAATCATATATCTTCTGAACAATCCGCTTTTTCAAGCTCATATAATAAAATGCTTATTAAACTTCGTAATGTCTGTGGGCATAATGCGTTAGTAATACTCATTGGTGATGGTCACGGCTGGAATAACCAAAGTAGTGACAACATTAAACAATTGCGTCAACATAATGAAGTGATTGCCTGTCACGTATTTGATCCTTTAGAGATGCAACTTCCTGAAATGTCGCAAATGGTTGTGAGTGATGGTAATTGGCAAATTCAGTTTTCGTCTGAAGACACACAAACACAACAAAAATATCAAGCAGAAATAGCACAGCAACTTAAAACCTATTCTGATACAGCCAAAAAGTATCGCATACCACTATTATCGATCAACACGTTAACCCCCGTTGAAAAACAAGTGCGTAAAGCTTTTGGTGGGGGTTAAAATGTCAATAATAAGAACCTTTATACCAACAGTTCAATTCGAACAACCTTGGGGAAATTATTTACTCGATAAACTAGTTGAAACAACTGCGCCTGAAGCCATTAGTTGGTTGCCACAAACCTTAGGCTGGAAAATCATTTTTACTGCCCTAATATTCTATACCTGCTATAAAGCATATCTTGCCTATAAAAAATACAAGAGAAACGTATATCGACGTAATGCCCTTGCATGGATAAAGCATTATCAAACCGATGAAGAATGGTTTTATCGGCAACTACCAAGTTTACTACGTAAAACAGCAATTACAGCTTTTGATAGAGCGCATGTGACTTCATTAATGGGTAATGATTGGGAAAAATGGTTAGATGCGCAATGTAAACAATCAGAGTTTTCTTCACGTTGCTCAACACAATTACATCAACTTGCTTTCTCCCCTGATTTCAATTTAACACCACAAGAAAAGATAGTGTTAGTGCAACAAATATCTACTTGGATCAAATTTCACAGGAGGCAGCATGATTGAATTTGCCCACCCTGAATTTTTAATATTACTACCACTGCCCTTATTAATCATTTGGTTGGCTCCAGCTTATAAAGAAAGAAAGCCGTCAGTGAAAGTGCCCTATTTCGCCCGCTTAGTCGATGTCACAGGTGAAAAGCCTGAAAGTGGTGCTGTGTTATTAAGTCGAAATAATATTCAACGATTTTTTATTGCATTAGCATGGTTATGCCTAGTTACAGCAATGACAAAACCAGAAAAAATTGGCCCAGCCATTGAACAGCAAAAATCAGCGCGAGATTTGATGGTTGCTGTTGATTTATCAGGCTCCATGTCTGTTGAAGACTTTACCTTAGAGAATAATAAAACAGTAGACAGGTTATCAGCTGTTAAACAAGTCTTAGCAACTTTTGCTCAGCATCGTGAGCATGACCGATTAGGTTTAATTTTGTTTGGTGATGCCCCCTACTTACAAGCACCATTCACTGCAGACATTACCACGTGGCTAACATTACTTAATGAAAGTGAAATTGGTATGGCAGGTCAAAGCACAGCTTTTGGTGATGCTATTGGTTTAGCTATCAGTGTATTTGAAAGCTCTGAAACTAAAAACCGTGTTCTTATTGCGTTAACCGATGGAAATGATACCGGCTCCAAAGTACCGCCAATTGAAGCCGCAAAGGTTGCAGCACGTTATGATATTAAAATTTATACCATCGCAATCGGTGATCCTACGGCTGTGGGTGAAGAGAAAGTTGATCTTGATGTTTTACAACAAATGAGTGATATAACAGGCGGTAAAAGCTTTCAAGCCCTAAATCGAGAGGAGTTACAGCAAGTTTACCAAGAAATTAACATTATGGAGCCACAACTATTCGATTCGTTATCGTTTAGACCTCGCACGAGTATTCATCATTATCCAATAATTTTATTTGCTTCTATTTACCTAATTTCTCTCTCGTTAGTTAGCCTACGCTTTTATATAAAAAGAAAGCGCCTAAAAACTCTAAAATCAGCTAATGAGGTCAATTAAAGATGGACTTCACTTACCTACAACATTTTCATTTTCTCAGGCCTTATTGGTTCTTAGCGTTCGTCGCATTCATAATTATTTTAAAACTGTTTGCTCAACGGGATGACACGTTAGCCATGTGGCGTAACGTTATGTCGACTAGCATATTGAAAAGTCTGACCGTTGAAGGAAATAACAAAAACTTACTGTCTCCACAGAAACTTTCGTTGGTTTTATCCATCCCCCTATGTATTGTGCTAATGGGCCCTACATGGCAACAACAGCCCTCTCCTTTTAGTGAAAATAATGCCCCGCTAATTATTGCCTTAGATGTATCTGAAACAATGGAGCAAAGTGACGTACAACCCAATAGACTCCTTAGAGCAAAGCAAAAAGTTTTACAATTGCTCGAATTAAGGGGCGATACAAAAACAGCACTAATTGCCTATGCTGGTAGTGCCCATATTGTAATGCCAATAACCAATGATAGAGAAATGATCAGGCATTTTCTTGATGTATTGACACCAAATTTAATGCCTAAAGAAGGCAAAGTACCTGAAGCAGCCTTACCTTTAGCAAAAGGGCTCTTCGCTTCAAGTCAGGTCCCGGGAACATTACTGATAATTGGTGATGGCGCAACATCGAATACAAGTAAACAGTTCGAGCAATTCTTCAATCAACAACCCCATCAGTTAATTGTATGGGCTATCGGCAAACCTGAAGAAGAACTAAACAACGACTCTGACAATGTCATCGCAATGCAATTGCCACAATTACAAGCTTTAGCAGATTCAGGAGGCGGAAGACTTGTAACTATGAGCCACGACCAGCAAGATATTGACCAAGTAAATCGCTATATAGAGCATAACTTAGTGATAGTAGAAGATGAAAGCCGCCCTTGGCATGATTCCGGTTATCCACTTGTTTTCGTGATGGCGTTCATTTTTCTTTTTTGGTTTAGAAAAGGCTGGACTTTACAATGGTAAATTCAATGCACTTTATCCAGATAAAGAAGCTCACAAATTATATTCATCATCATAAATCTTGGATTATAACTGCCATTGTGTCATCTTTGGTTTGCTTTGCTTTACTTAAACCGCAAGCTTTTATGGATTTATGGCTGACTAAGGATCAACAAGGCCAACTACTGTTTCATCAAGGAAAATATAATCAAGCGAGCAAAACCTTTGTTGATAACCGTTGGCAAGCTTATAGTGCTTATGGCGCTCAAGAATATAAAACCTCAGCTACCCTATACGGCCAATTCACTGAAAAAGAAGACTTACTTGCTCAAGCTAATGCATTAGCACATGGGCGAGAATACATTAAGGCACGTGATTTATACCAATCTATAATACAAACATTTCCAAATTATACTGCTGCCCAAAAAAATATAGCAATAGTTCAAGACATTATTGATGAAATTAATCTTCTCTCTGCGAACCAACAAGCCGAGCAAGGCGAATCTTCTAAAGATCTTGGTGATGAGCCACAAACGGCAGATGGTGCAGAGCGACAAGATGGGCCACCACAAGAACTTGAACAATTGACAGCTGAGCAGCTACTCCTTGATGATAACTTAAACGAAATGTGGCTTAGGCAGGTACAAAAAAATCCTGCTCGTTTTCTATCCCATAAGTTTTACTTACAGTTATCTTCAACTAAAAAAGCAACTATAAGTGATGCTGATGAGAGTACTGCTAATGATTAAATCACATATGAAGTTTTTCTCTTTTATGAAAGTTTCTCTTATTAAATTTCTTGCTGTATTTATTCTTTCGATTATTAATATGAAATTAGCTTTCGCAAGCAACATAGCACAACTTATTCTAGAAAATCAGTTATTAATCAGCGCTCAGATTAGAAATGAAAATACACCTATCGTAGGGCAACCTGTCGTTATATCGATTGAAATTGCCACTAACCGATGGTTTTCAAGCGGAACTCGAGTTAAGCCGTTTAAACTATCTAACACCGTTATATTAGCCCACAGTGAGTTAGCAATTAACGGGAGCAGACGTATAAATGGTGAAACTTGGAGTACGCAAACACGTGAAATCACGCTATATCCAACAAAGCAAGGTGATTATCAACTTCCGCCTATTGAAGTTTTTGTTTCCGTCAATACAGAGCAATATGGCATCGTTGAAGGCACAAGCACAACAGAAGCTCTACATTTTTCAACCGTTTTACCTGAAGCATTAGCTGAAATCCAACATTATATCGTTTCACCTAAAGTCACTGTTGAAATTGATGGTACGTTAAATAATGAAGAGCCTTACTCACTTGGTGAAGCTATTAGCCAGACAATTACTATAACTGCAGAAAATACGCCTGCCATGATGATCCCCCCTCTTGAACTTCCAACAATAGAAGGGGTAAGTATTTATCAAACACCAACGCGTATTTTCGATAAAAGTAATAGGGGCTCACTACTCGGTACGCGCATAGAGAGTAATACCTATATTTTTGAATTTTCAGGCACATACCAAATAGCAGAACAAACTGTGTTCTGGTGGAATACACAAACCCAGCAATTAGAGCAAATAACCATTCCTGCCCAACAGTGGCAGGTTTCTGGGCAAGGTTTGACAGCAAAGGTAAATAAAGCTTGGCTAAATCATTTTAATAACAAATTGTTTTTGATTGTACTCATAACTCTTTCAGTATTGTTATGTCTTGTTTTCTTGTTAAAACGATATCGTACTTGGCTAATCATGTTTTATAAAACACAAACTAAACAAGAGCAGCGTAAACTTGCCTCAGCTTTTATACGAGCGATTAATAAACAGCAATACCCTACAGCTTGCCAAATTTTATATCGATACCATTGGCATATTAACAAACAAAATGTGATACCAAGTAATCCATTATTGTCACAGCTTAATCAACAAACTTTCAAAAAAACAACAAGTAAAGAACAGCAATTCACAGAGGTTCAAGCAAAAAAGTTACTAAAATATATCAGGTCATTAGCAAAAATTAAGCAGGTTTCCACACCAAATAAACACATAAATTTGAATAACTAAATGAAGTAAACGGCTTCACCTTAATTACTTAATCAATAATCTCAATAAGGAACTCATATGTTAGATTATTTTGCCCTATTTCTAGTATTTTTCGTTGCCCTAGTCATTTTTTACGGCATCATCGCAATCCATGATATCCCTTATGAGATTGCCAAAAAGCGTAATCATCCACAGCAAGATGCTCTTCACATCGCTGGCTGGGTTAGCTTATTTACTTTACATGTGCTTTGGCCATTTCTATGGATCTGGGCAACATTATATCGAGAAGATAGAGGCTGGGGATTTTCTCATAAAACAACTGCATCTATGAATGACTTAGCTGCCATGCAAGAAGAGATTGCAACATTAAAAGTTCAGCTTGACGACCTTCATAGTCAAGTTATTGAACAACGCGAGGAGAAGTAATATGGATTTACTAATCATTGCAACTTATACCGCTATATGTATCACTATTTTCAAAGTATTTAAGATACCGCTAAATAAATGGACAGTACCTACCGCTGCTTTAGGAGGTGTCTTTATTCTTTCTGCTATTTTACTCTTGATGAATTACAACCATCCATATGCCAAATGGGGTAAAGATGTCTTCGTTTCCATACCCATTGTTCCACAAATTTCTGGAAATGTTAAAACAGTGAACGTGGAAGCTAATGTACTCGTTAAAAAAGGTGAGATTCTATTTACTTTAGTCAACGATGAACAGGTCATTGCCTTGCAAAAAGCCGAAGCAGCTTTAATCTCTGCAAAAGGAGATGAACTTGAAGATGACGCTGCCCTATTAGCCGCTTCAGCACAAGTTGCTAAAGCACGTGCTGACAGAGACAGAACTCGTAGTACTTACTTTCGGTACAAAGAAGCTCATGAAGATACTGACAATTCACCATTTACTGATCAAGAAGTTGAAAGCCGAAAGCAAGTTTACCAAGCTGACGAAGCCGTCCTCACTAAAGCGATAGCCGATGAAAAGCGTATTCTTATAGAAACTCAATCTTTAATTGGCGGTGAGGATAGCCAAGTTGCTCAATTAATTGCTGCTCGTAATAAAGCGCAACTCGATTTAGATAGGACAATTATTAGAGCGCCTGTTGACGGCATAGCAACACAGATAGCTATTAGGCCTGGAGTCAGAGCAACGTCTCTACCTTTAAGATCAGTAATGACTTTTGTGCCAAAAGAGAAAAGACATTTTGCTGGTGCATTCTTTCAAAATTCTATGTTAAGGCTAGAAAAAGGTATTGATGCGGAAGTTATTTTAGATGCGGTTCCTGGCCATGTTTTTAAAGGGAAAGTCGTCGATGTATTACCTGCGATGGCAGAAGGTGAAATTCAAGCCAATGGACAACTTATCTCTTCAGCACTAATTCAAAAACCTGGTTTTGCTATTGCTATCATAGAACTCGAAGAAAGTTTAGATGACTATAAACTTCCATTAGGTGTACAAGGTCAGGCCGTTGCAATAAACCACGAACATGACATTTTACATGTCTCACTCGTCAGGCGTATTCTACTTAGAATGATGGCTTGGTTAAAGTACGTTTACCCAATAAAATAAATTTGTGTTGTCCTGATATAGGTTGACACTTTTTTTCTAAAACGCCTGATGAATTTCATCAGGCGTTTTGTATTTTAAGGCCATATGAGGCC
>NZ_SAWY01000019.1:0-172400 GCF_006439335.1 Litorilituus lipolyticus
TCTGAGCCATGATCAAACTCTTCAATTAAAAAATCGTTTGTGATGCCGAAGCATCTGCTCAATGAATTCTGTCGTGATACCAACTAAAAGTTGATATCGCATTACATATATAAGTATATATTTATCTGTGTGACATTCATCAAAGTGCTGTTTTATGTCCAATGGACTAGGTAAAATCAACATCTGAGTGAGTGCCCACACAAATTGCATGATAACTAATTGTTAAAGAATTTGTTCCGTATGGAACGCTGATTAATCGCATTCGTTAATCAGTGAACTTCGTAAGCTTTGCCTCGAAGCGGATGCGCATTGTACGCTTCCCAGTTTCGATGTCAACGTTTATTTTTATAAAAAAGTGATTTATTTTTTAACTCACTCCTTAACGTTAACTGAGTTAAATATCTCATATTTGATCTACTTAACTTAGCAAAACACTCCGTTGGTGATTCGTTTAAGCTGAACCTCTCAGAAGTGGGGCGCATTTTAGAGATATTTTCGAAAGGATCAAGCACTATTTGATCCTTTTTATTCGTTCGAACACTTTTGAATCAAAATGTTCACAAAACCACCGATTGTTAGGTAACTTTCTAAGGATTTAACTTTTTATAAGGCCATTTATCACGTAAGGTGGTTAAAAGTTGCATGTTTTTTACACTTATAGTTGCACAATATTTCAAGCTGGGTAACATAGAATCGCAATTTGTGTTTACTCATGCTTTAAACAAATTCATATAAATCTCAAACAAAATAATAATTAATTAGGTATTCATTATGAAATCTCCCCAAATATTAACAGTTATCATTGCTGCTGTATTTGCACTTATCAGCTATATCATTTCAACATCTATAGCTATTACTCCCCTTTTAGTTGCAGTATTTGTTTTTGTTAGCGCTATTGTTGCTACTCTAATAAGTAGTAACTCAAGAACTAACGATGCTTCAGATTCAAACGACTCAAATGAAGAAATTAAAACACTATATGTTGGTAACTTACCGTATAGAGCTAATGAGGCTGTAGTTAGAGAATTGTTCTCTGAACATGGTACAGTACAATCTGTTAGATTAATGAAGGATAAGCATACTGGCAAACGCCGAGGCTTTGGCTTTGTGGAAATGGCCGCAAGCGATCTAGACAATGCAATATCAGCATTGAATGATACAGAGTTTCAACAACGAACACTGAAAGTACGTGAAGCTAAAGAACGCCCTGAGCGAACTGATAATAATTAATAGAGTTAGTTATTACTCTAGATGCATAATTTTAAGCCACAAGTATGTGGCTTTTTTATTGCTATGTATTTGATATTAGCTTATCAACGACTTCATGCCATTTCGTTAACATAGTATTTGTAGTTTCTTCGTTTTTGGCAACTAGGCCTGCTTTTAAAATACCATCGTAAAATTGTTTAATTTGGCTATAATCTTTTGAGAATATCTTTTCTGCTCTTTCTTCGATTTTTTTAAATTGTTCAACAAAGTCTATTACCGGTTTCATTTTATTCGCTGTAGCCTGTTTTTCTTCTGCTTTTTCTTTATCGGCAATATTTGAAACATCGGTATATTTTCTACTGGCAACATTACTATTTATCATGGATAACTGAAGATTGAGACTTGAAATTTCTTCTGCATTAAAATTGAGTTCTTGGGCCTTTTCTAATGCTGAGGTTAAATCACCAGAGAAGAAATCTTTTTGCAATTTGGCAACATCTAACACCAATTGTTCTATTGATTGTCTCTCTTGATCGTCTAACTCACCTTGCACTTCAAAGCTAAAGTTCACTTCTTGATAACTAAACTGCTGTTCAATACTTTTATTATCACCAATATATCGGCTTTGCTGATTCGCCATTAAATGCTCGAACTTTATAATAACATTGTCACCGTCCGCTGTGACAATTGATAAATCACTGCTATTAAAGGATTGGCTGATTGAGTTATCAAGAAATTCTTTTTTAACATCATCGTCATTGCGAGTAAGAATACTTTCGGAAAGTTTATCAATTCCTTGGTGAATGAGTTCCTGACTTTTTGCTATTCCTTGAGAAAGTTCGTCATCAAGTATAGTCATCTCTTCTAGTTCTTTTAATGCATCTCCAACACCAATATCTACGCCTTTATGGGCTTGATCAAACATAGTGCTAAGCTTTTCTTCATTTGCACCATTTTCTTTTGCCGTCATAATACTTTGACTAATAAAACTCATAACATTTTCTGCTACCAGCTCAAAATCAAACAAAGAATTAGCATCACTTTCTTTCTCAGCTTTTTGTAAATCTACATTTGCGAGTTCTTGATATACAGATTTTTGTGATGAAGATGTAGAAGAGCGTGTAAATGAAAGGTGGGCAGAAATACTTTGCAAAACTAATTTAGCAGAAATGCTGTTTTTATGGTTGACCATCAGCTCCTTTAAATTGTCTGCCTTGTTTATTTCATTATTACTAACAGTTTGATTACTATGGGGATGTTTTTTTAATTTCGGCGAGTGAATGCTATTCGCTATACTTGCTTCATTATTTAGTTTATTTACGTTTGTCATCATAATCACCTTGCAGTGCCTTATCGCCAGTAATTATTTATCGGCCATCCCTTTTAAAACTTGAGTATAGCAGTCTATCTTAAGCCTATATAATTAAAGAGTTCGAGAACACAAGTCCCAAAGAAAAACCTAGACAAAAACTAAGGTAAGAGTAAAATTTGCGCCTTTATTTTTATTATAAATCGTCCCTGTATTAAGGAATACTTATGTTCAGTCATATCCACCCTGATAATTACACAGAACAACTCGTTGAAAAACAAAACGAAATGACTGAATTATTCAAAGAATTTTCTTTACCTGATGCAGAAGTTTATATCTCTGAACCTATGAATTACCGGCAACGTGCAGAGTTTCGGGTATGGCATGAAGGTGATGATCTTTATTACATTATGTTTAATAGTGAAACTAAACAAAAATTTAGAGTGGATGAGTTTCCTGTCGCTAGCACTTTAATAAACCAAGGGATGAAAGCGTTATTAGAAGCTATTAAAGATCAGCCTACTTTGCGCTTCAAGCTATTTCAAGTTGATTTTTTAGCAACACTCAGTGGTGAGTTACTAATTAGTTTGCTCTATCACAAGCCATTAGATGAAGCATGGGAGCTTGCTGCAAAACAACTTAAAACTCTATTATCCTCTATCGCGCCTGTAGATATTATAGGCCGAGCAAAAAAACAGAAAGTCATCATAGAGAAAGATTACGTCATGGAATCACTCAAGGTTGGTGATGATACCTATGTTTATCAGCAAGTGGAAAACAGCTTTACTCAGCCTAATGCTAAAGTTAATCAAAAAATGTTACTTTGGGCACAAGAAGCAACAGAAAATGCAGCTGGTGATTTAATAGAGCTCTATTGCGGTAATGGCAATTTCAGTATTGCTCTAGCAAAGAATTTTGATCGCGTGTTAGGAACAGAGATCTCTAAGACCTCAGTTAAGTCTGCTCAAATTAATATTAAAGCTAATAATATCTCAAATATTGATATTGTTAGAATGTCGAGTGAAGAATTTAGCCAAGCAATGAATGGTGAAAGGCAATTTCGTCGATTAGAGGGGTTTGACTTAACTCAATATAGCTATGACACTGTACTTGTCGATCCTCCAAGGGCAGGTCTTGACCCTGACAGTGTCGAGCTTGTTAGACAATTCAACAAAATAATCTATATCTCTTGCAATCCTGAAACATTAAAACAAAATCTTAGTCAGCTGATTTCAAGCCATAAGGTTGAAAAATTTGCTTTATTTGATCAATTCCCTTTCACTCATCATGTTGAAACAGGAATCATTTTGACACGAAGGTAAGTTTTATTCTTTACCCGCTTTTCTGCGGCTGCTTAAATCAGCCGCGCCTCTTGCAATAAATCGTAGCTGTTGAATAGTTCTAATTGATAACTGTTTTAACTCAGACTTATCATCGACATCTAATGCATCAGATCCTGCACTAAATACAATAGTTACCGCTGCATTGGCTTGTAAATAGGCGATATCTGCATCTAACTTATTTGCTTGTTGCAAATAATCACACAGCTCTAATGTGAAATATCGAATTTCTCGAGAAACCGCGGCTCGAAACGCTGCAGAAGTCCCAGAACGCTCCCTTAATAAAAGTCTAAAAATATTACCATTACTTTCAATGAACTCCATGAATGTTTCTACAGATATTTGAATAACTGAGCCACCCTTTGCAATGCGTTGTCTAGCTTGTCTCATTAACTGCCTTAAGGTTAATCCGGCTTCATCAACTAACGTTAACCCAAGCTCATCCATATCAGTAAAATGACGATAAAATGAAGTTGGCGCTAAGCCTGCTTCTTTAGCGACTTCGCGTAAACTTAAACTCGAAAAGCTACGTTGAGGACTTAATTGATTCAAAGCAGCATCAATTAATTGGCGACGCGTTTTTTCTTTTTGTTGGGCTCTAACACCGCTCATTTCATAATTCTCTTAAAAACAATTTCTTTACTATAATAAGGCAATCAAAATTAAAAGTCAGTTACATAGACTTTTTGATTTTTTTGATAAACCCCTTGACTGGTCAGACAACATCGTTAAACTATAAAACGGTGTACACGTGTACGCTTATTTTTTAAAGCAACGACTTGTGGAAAGAGCATGAAAAAACCCGCTATTATTTGGCTTAACGTAACGATATTTGTAGTGACCTTCCTTGTTGCTGCTATCGGTGTTCCCTACCGAGCTTACACGCATGGCTTCGATGCCATGGAAATGAGCTTTGCCCTTATTTGTTTTATTTATTGCGGTATGTCAATTACAGCGGGCTATCATAGATTATGGTCACATAAAACTTACCAAGCTCATTGGAGTTTAAGACTGCTTTTCGCATTAGGTGGCGCATTTGCATTGCAAAACAGTATATTGCATTGGTCTTCCGATCACAGAGTTCATCATAAGCATGTAGACAATAACGATAAAGATCCTTATTCCGCAAAGATGGGGTTTTGGTATTCCCATATTGGCTGGATGTGTAGAGAGTATCAGGCTCACCGCTATAGTGATTACAATAATGCACGTGATCTGCAAAAAGATGCCATTGTCATGTGGCAACATAAACATTACATTTTGTTGAGTTTAGTTATGAATTTTGGTGTTCCCATTGCTTTTGGGTTGTGGCATGGCAATCTCATTAATAGCTTATTACTCGTGGGCTTTTTACGCTTAGTACTTAGTCATCACACGACTTTCTTCATCAACTCATTAGCACATATTTGGGGTAAGCAAACTTATACTGATAAAAATACCGCAAGAGATAATGGCTTTTTAGCTTTTCTTACTTTCGGTGAGGGATACCATAACTTCCATCATATTTTTGAAAATGATTATCGAAATGGCATTCGTTGGTGGCAATTCGATCCAACAAAATGGTTAATTAAGTCTTGTCAGTGGCTTGGTTTAACCTCTAAGTTACGTACAAGCCCTGAAGATAAAATTGAAAAGATGCGCCTAGCAATGATGTTAAAACGCAGTCAGAAAAAACTCATTAATCACCCCGACGCTGAAAAACTGCGTTTAAAGCTTCAGCAAGAGTACGATGCACTCATTGTGAAAATAAATGCTTTCTATCAGGTTAGAAAAGCTTTGCTTCAAGCTAAAAAAGAACAGGTTATCAATGATGTTGAAAATTCTGAATTGCTAGCTCAGTACAATGAAGTCAAGCAAAAATTAGTTGAACAACGACGCTGTTGGCAACTTATCACAGCAAACCTTGTTTAAAAACAGTTAACTTATGCTCAAATCCTGCTAAAATTTTTCATAACTGTAGGATTTGAGGTGTAAATTTTGACAAAGAAAAGTGCTAACCCAAAAAAAAAGAATGCTAACTACGATTACGATGTCATAATCATTGGCACTGGCCCTGGCGGTGAAGGAACCGCAATGGAGCTTGCTAAAAAGTATAAGAAGGTTGCTATTGTAGAGCGTCACAAGGATGTTGGTGGTGGTTGTACCCACTGGGGCACTATTCCTTCAAAAGCACTCCGCCAAAGCGTCAGCCGACTAATTGATTATAACTCAAACCCTCTCTTTCGTGGTCACGAAAAAGCTAAGCATTTAACCTTCCCTGACATTTTGAAACATGCATCTTCTGTTATTCATAAACAAGTGCAATTACGCAGTGGTTTCTACGACAGAAACCGTGTTGAGCATATTGTGGGTGAAGCCTCTTTTATTGATGAGCATACGTTAAAAATTGTGAAAGATGATGCCTCTGTCGATGAATTATCAGCTCGACAAATAGTTATCGCCACGGGTTCAAGACCTTATAAACCTGCTGATATTGATTTTAACCACCCACGTGTTTATGACTCTGATACCATTTTGTCACTTAAGCATGACCCTCGCTCTATCATCATTTATGGTGCAGGTGTTATTGGTAGTGAATATGCCTCTATTTTTCGTGGATTAGGTGTCAAAGTAGACCTTATTAATACCCGCGATAGGTTGCTATCTTTTCTTGATGATGAAATGTCAGATTCTCTCAGTTATCACTTATGGAATAACGGCGTAGTTATTAGACATGGCGAACAAATTGAACGGGTTGAAGCTAATGACGATGCGGTTATTGTACATTTAGAGTCTGGCAAGAAAATGCGGGCCGATTGTTTATTATTTGCTAACGGTCGAACGGGTAATACTGCCGATTTAAATTTACAAAATGCAGGGTTAAAAGCTGACGGTCGTGGACAACTTAAAGTCAATGACCAATACCAAACTACCGTGAGTAATATTTATGCCGTTGGTGATGTTATTGGCTATCCAAGTTTAGCTAGCGCAGCGTACGATCAAGGTAGGTTAGCAGCCTCTGCGATGATTGATAACCAAAGTACAGCCAAGCTTATTGAAGATATTCCTACAGGTATTTACACCATCCCTGAGATTAGTTCCGTTGGTAAAACAGAGCAAGAATTAACTGAAGCAAAAATTCCTTATGAAGTTGGTCGTTCGCAATTTAAGCATTTAGCGCGTGCACAAATTACTAATAGTGTTGTCGGCTCGTTAAAAATTCTTTTTCATCGTGATACTAAAGAAATTCTAGGAATTCACTGTTTTGGTGAAAATGCTGCAGAAATTATCCACATTGGTCAGGCAATTATGCAGCAAAAAAATGGTGGTAATAATATTGAATACTTTGTGAATACTACTTTTAACTACCCGACTATGGCAGAAGCATTTCGTGTTGCGGCATTAAACGGACTTAATAGGTTATTTTAGCCTTTCTATATAGATGGAAGTAGCACTGTATAGTGCTACTTCTTTACCATAAAGTCGTATTTGCATTATTAACTACTCACTCCCTCTTTTTTAATTTGCTGGTATTTTAATCAGCCGTTATTTTCTTTGGTTATCTTTATTATTGAAAATTAATACAAAATTTATTAATAAAAACCATTGATCATCACGTTTAATATATGTTAAAAATTTGTTTATAGTATAATTAATAGGCTGTAAAAACATATGACTTACAAAGCAGTATTGATAAGTTTAGGCATGCTTGCTTCGGCAAGTAGTTTTGCCGCTGATAATTTTAGTATTTACTTGACCAGGCATGCCGAGAAAGAAAATAGCCAGAGTGATAAAAACCCCTCGTTAACGGGTTGTGGAAAAGTAAGAGCTCAACAGTTAGCAACATTATTATCTTCTGCAGATATTAAACAAATTTATAGCACGACCTATCAACGTACTATGCAAACTGCATTACCTTTATCACTGCAAGAAAGGATATCGATAAAAAACTACAACCCAAGGTTTTTAACTCAAATAATGATGGAGTTAAAACAAAATAGAGAAAACACGTTAGTGGTAGGCCATAGTGATACAACACCTATGATTGCCGAATATCTGAGCGGCCAGCCGTTAGAGCAGTTTAAAGAAAACCAATATCAAATCCTGTATCAAGTTCAGTTTATTGACGAAGAAGTTATTTTAACGACATTGACTCAACCTTTAGAGTGTAAAAAATAAAATGGGCCAATTATGGCCCAATATTTATTAGCTTAGACTCACAGTCAACCAACCATTAATAAATTACCAGCTTCGCTTCATACAACCTGCTTGCTCCTTTAGATTCTTCAAAATATAGTGTTACTTGGTAATTATCGGTATCAATGCTGACTTCATTATCTAATTCAAACGCTTCAATTGGAAATTTTTGACGCATTTCGTCTAACTTTCCATCTTGCTTAAATTCATTCAAGTACCAAGGTATATCTAATTCTCTGCTAACCTGCTGAGCAAACACTTCTTCAACAAAACTAATTGACCTAATATCTTCACGCTTTGTTTCTACATATAAATTTGAATTAAAAAGCGTTAAAAAATGACTCGCTGATTTATAAATTCTGCCGACAGGGTTACCAAGTTGGCTTTCTAACAACTTAGCATCAATACCACTTTCTGCTTGCAACTTTGCATAAACACCACTAATTGCATCAAATTGCGCTTCTCTTTGGGAGGAAGCTTGAAGTTTTGCTGGCAGGTGCTCACTCGATTGCAAAGTAAAGTCACTTAGATAAAAGTGCTTCTTATTGGTTTCATGATCTATGCTGTAATCAAAATGCAAAATCAAGGTAGCGTTATCTTCTTTAACTATAATCTGGTTCTTATTGTTTAATGCCAAGTCAGAGCCCAAAACTTCTTTAACTTTCGTCAGCGAGGCATTACGTTCTATAGCTCCATTCACGAACCAGACCTTATCATCATAAAAATCTAATAGTGGAATTTCATTTAATAAGGTTGTTGATAATGGTGCTATACGGGTTTGAACCTTTACAACTTCATTATTCTTAAAATGAAACCAATGGCTCCGACCATAGCCTAAAATTAACTCATCCGTGGATACTTGTAATTCCACACTTGGATCTCCCAGTGTTTCTCTTACTTCTTCGTAGGTCGAAGAAATTGTCAAACCATATATACCCTTTATCGCAGAGACTTCATTGGTCAGTACTTCAGGGCGATGCAATTTGGGTTTTACTGGTGGCTTGAAGACAAATTTAGTTTTTATGCGAGCAGTAGTGATGACTGATTTCACTTGTTTATAGCCCTTTTCATTATAGGGTGTCGCTCGTGAACTCAATTTAACATCACCTTGTGAATACTTTATTAGCTCTGCTTCATAGCTAACATAGAACTCAGAGATACCATCTTGTCTATGGCCATAGGATTTCGCAGAGTTGAGTGTTTTCTTAACTTTTTTTTCAATAATAATCACCGCATCAGCACCAATCGATGCGCCTTTATTTTTAAGCTTCTTGATAAGCGCTTGCGTGGTCTTAATATCATAGGGTTCTTTGGTTTTCTTTTTTGCGGTGTAGCTTTTTATTACTTGATAATCAGATAAAGGATAATAATTTAAAATAGAGGGAAAGGAGTCAGAAGCGTATACAGGAAAACCTACGGTAAATATAAAAATTGCCAATACGTTAGTCTGTAATTTCTTAAAAAGATTAATCATAAATAATCCTTTACCTATTATATTGAGAAGTAGATAGACCATAACTAATTAAGGTTTTATCTTGGTTGAGTTTTATTAACAGCGAGCTAATCGAAGGATATACAGCCATAAATTGTTGTTGATTTACTAATTTTTCATCTATGTTTGGCTTAACGAGCATACTCAACTGTCTATAGGATTCTATAAGTTTTACTGTCGAGGTATTTTGTTGGATGTGTTGCTCAATGGGCTCATTTAAAGTAAAGACTTGCAGCTCAACATTACTCCAATTTACATACCACTTGGCATGTCTATTGCCGTTACCTAATGCACTAGCAAACGATAAGTTCTCTATTAAGGTGGTAAATGGTAAATACTGTTCTTTAGCCTTTTGAAAGCGAACTTTCATCTCCGCTTGTGCGAGGTTTGATTCAACCTGGGATAACAGTGCCTTACTCTTATCTACCAAATGGCTATTTAATTTCCACAATTCATCTGCGCTATGATACTGAGCAATGTTAATTAAGTGTTCACTTAAGCCCTTTACTCTTTTTTGCTGTTCATTGATGCCTTGATACCAACCATTTTCGTCAAGTATCAAATGTGAGCTTTCCTTTTCATCAATCAACTTGAGTGCTTTCGTTAAGGCTCGGGAGCTTTTACCTAATTGCTCTAAATATTGATTAATGGTGATCAAATCCCAGTCTGTAACACTTTTATTCTGATATTTATCTAATAAGATAGAAATGTTTCTAGGTAACAAGTCATATGATTTCTTGAGGTTTTTCTCAACAGCCAAAAGCCACTCAACTTTTTTTCCTGTCATGACTAGCATTGCTTTACTATCTTGTGCTGGCCAAGCTCTATAAGCTCTATGACTCGATAAATATGCTTGGTAATCCTCACCAGATAGTTGTAATGCTATCGCTTTGTTATATGCCTTACTCGCTTTGTTAGCACGTTCAAATGCTTTACCATACTCCGTAGGCGATATTTCATTTAACTGAGTTAATGCTACAACAATCTTTTCAATATTTTTGGCAGCAAGAGCTTTTTCATAGTCAACAAGTGCCGCCTCATGTTCGGCGCTTGTACAACCCAATAAACCTAGCACAATAGCAAGGCTGAATATTCTCCATTTCTTATGTGATGTAAAAACACCCATTAATAATATTCCTTTGTTTTTCAATCAATTCTATATGCTAATCATCATAAAGAATAACCTGATGAAATAATACCTAAAAGAGTACGTGTTAAAATATACCTCGCCTTTCTCAGCCATATTTTTCAACCATAAAAAAAGCCACAATATTGAAATATTGTGGCTTTAGTAAAAAGTATTTAACTTTCATGAGTCAAACTGTTGTTGACTATAAACTTATTCCATATAGTTTGCAGGTAAATCTAAGGCAGCAACTCCTGAATCAACCGCTGCTTTTGCTACAGCTTTTGCAACAGCACCGCAAAGCCTAGAATCCATTGGCTTTGGAATAATATAATCTTTACCAAACGATAATTCTTTCTCGCCACTAGCAATTAATACCTCTTCTGGCACAGGCTCTTTAGCTAATGTACGAATAGCATGTACTGCAGCAACTTTCATTTCATCATTAATCGTTCTAGCACGAACATCTAATGCACCACGGAAAATAAACGGAAAACACAAAACATTATTAACTTGGTTTGGATAATCTGAACGTCCAGTAGCCATAATTAAGTCATCACGCGCTGCCAATGCTAATTCTGGCTTAATTTCAGGATCTGGATTCGAACAAGCAAAAATTACTGGATTATCTGCCATCAATTTTACTTGTTCTTGCTTTAATAAATTTGGACCAGAAACACCAACAAAAACATCTGCACCTTTAATCGCATCATCTAATGTTCGTTTATCGGTATTATTGGCAAATAGTTTTTTATAGTCATTTAAATCGTCACGGCGTGTATGAACAATTCCCTTTGAATCAAGCATGTAAATTTTTTCACGCTGAGCACCACATTTAATCAATAATTCCATGCAGGCAATAGCAGCAGCACCAGCACCTAAACAAACAATGTTAGATTGGTTTATATCTTTACCCTGTATATCTAGGGCATTCATTAAGCCTGCTGCCGTAACGATCGCTGTGCCATGTTGATCATCATGAAAAACTGGGATTCGACAACGTTCAATTAGGGCTTTCTCAATTGCAAAACACTCAGGCGCTTTAATGTCTTCTAAGTTAATTCCACCAAAGCTGTCAGCTATATTGGCTACCGTATTAACAAATTCTTCCACTGTTTTATGCTTTACTTCAATATCGAACGAGTCAATGTTAGCAAAGCGCTTGAACAATAATGCTTTACCTTCCATAACTGGCTTTGATGCCATTGGACCTAAATTACCAAGTCCTAATACTGCGGTACCATTACTTATTACGGCAACGGTATTACCTTTTGCCGTGTACTTATAAACATCATCAGGATTTTCTGCTATTTCTCTGCAAGGCTCTGCGACACCGGGACTATAAGCTAAAGACAAATCTTCACTCGTTTCAGCAGCTGTTGTTAATTGAACGCTGATCTTTCCTGGCGTTGGTGAAGAGTGATAATCTAAAGCTTGTTGACGTAAATCTGTCATGGTGTTTTCCTAATGCGTTAATGTTATGGTCAGTTAGATCGTATCGACTGCTTATGCTCTAAGCTATTATTGTTATGTTTATATGGTATTGTAAAAGTCTGAGCCCATAAAAGGCCATTTATCTATATACAATTGCTGTAAGCTATAAAGAATGTAACCTTATACTTAGCAAATTACCTATTAATTTTCTTAATAGTGACTATTAAGCGCAATATTATACAACGAAATGACCATGCCATCTGGTAAGACTAGCTAGCGAATTGAAAGTAACAAGAATATAGCTCAAGCCCTTATAAAATAACTACTTGTAATGGAATATGAATTATTTAAATAAGTGGAACAGTTTTTATTTAATATTTTAAGTAAAAAAAAACCCAGCTAATGCTGGGTTTTAATAAATACTTAAAACTTATTAAGCAAATGGATTTACTTTAATAATTGTTTCTACGCGATCTGGACCTGTTGAAATAATATCAACGGGTACGCCGGTTAGCTCTTCAATACGCTTTATATAAGCTAGAGCATTACTTGGCAAAGCATCAACAGATGTTGCGCCAACTGTACTTTCACTCCAACCTGGCATTTCTTCATAGACAGGAGTGATTTTCTCATAACCTTCTGCCGCTGTTGGTGGAACAGTAATCACATCGCCTGATTCGGTTTTATAACCCGTACAGATTTTTAATGTTTTCAAACCATCTAATACATCAAGCTTAGTTAAGCAAAAACCAGTAATGCTATTAACTTGTATAGCACGATGCATTGCAACGGCATCAAACCAACCACAACGACGTTCACGACCTGTTGTCGCACCAAACTCGTGTCCAACAGTACCTAAATGATGACCAATTTCATCATCAAGTTCAGTTGGGAAAGGGCCTGAACCAACACGTGTTGTATAAGCTTTAGTAATACCCAAAACATAATCTAAATTACGAGGACCAAAACCACAACCTGTTGCAACACCACCTACGGTTGTATTTGATGAAGTAACATAAGGATAAGTACCGTGATCAATATCTAGAAGTGTACCTTGAGCACCTTCAAACATAATTGATTCACCATCTTTACGTGCTTGATCTAAGATTTCTGAAATATCAGCAGTCATCGCTTTGATTATTTCTGCTACCGCCATTGCATCAGCAAGTACTTCTTCATAGTTTACTGGTTCTACTTTGTAGTAGTTAACTAATGAGAAGTTGTGATATTCAACAATTTCTTTTAGTTTCGCTGCAAATGATTCCGCACAGAATAAATCCCCTACGCGTAACCCTCTACGAGCAACTTTGTCTTCATACGCTGGACCTATACCACGGCCCGTTGTACCAATGGCTTTATTACCACGTGCAACTTCACGTGCTGCGTCTAACGCATTATGGTATGGAAGAATTAAAGGACATGCATCACTAATTAAAAGGCGTTCTCTAACAGGAACTCCCTTTGCTTCTAGCATGGTAATTTCAGCCATAAGAGCTTTCGGGCATAATACTACGCCATTACCAATTAAACATTTTACATTATCACGTAAAACGCCAGAAGGAATTAAATGCAATACGGTTTTTTCACCGTTAATAACAAGTGTGTGGCCTGCATTGTGGCCGCCTTGATAACGAACTACATATTTAGCTTTATCGGTTAGTAAGTCTACAATCTTACCTTTACCTTCGTCACCCCATTGGGTTCCTAGAACTACTACGTTTTTGCCCATGTTTACTATTTCAAAAGAAAATTAGGCGGGGATTTTAGCAAAAATCAAATATGAGTCCAAGCAAAAGTTGTGCATTTTTTCTGCTTAAAAAAAATGCACAATAAAGTGAATAACTTACCTAAATTAAATTTATAATTAGATTTTTAACGATAGCCCCATGGCGCTTCCGGTGGATTTATCGGCTGTGTTAAATCAAAATCCACACGAAACTCTCGGCCTTGTCTAATTAAGCGGTAAGTAAACTTATCTTTATAAATAAACATTTGCCATGTATTACCTACCGATTGTGGGATCGCGTGTTTCACAAATAATTCTTTTGAATATTGATCTGCAGGAAATGATTGAACATGTGACCAACCCGCATCAATAGTATGCCCACCGTACATAGTAGATTTATCTGAACTACCATCTTTATGTCTGTGATCATGCTTTAACGATAAGCCTGAGCCTGTTTTGGTAAGCAACCATGTTCTTGACGCATCATCACCCACATGAAAAGGCACTTGCAGCTGTTTTTCGCTACATTTTCTCACGTGCATAACCAGTTTTTTTTCAGAAAAACTACTACTTGGTGCATTATCAACAGTAACTTTGCCTTGATATGCTTTACCACAATGCTTAGCGATATTATCAAAGAAGTCATCATGGGTCGGAATAGAAACTAATGGTGCTTCTGCTGCGTTCACTGCGAACGCCATTATGACAGACATTGCCATTAATAAGCTTTTTTTATAGGTCTTCATATTTACTCCTTCAAAAATCTTAACTGAAAGTATTATTAATATTTCATCAATAAAAAAGCCAGCAAAAATGCTGGCTTTTAACACTAATTTTAATGTAAAAGTTACTTCTTCGGCTTCATACCATCTTTGAGGTACTGGAAGAACTCACTATCAGGTTTAACAACCATCACATCACTTTTACTACTAAAGCTTTTCTCGTACGCTTCTAAGCTTCGAAAGAAGCTATAAAACTCGGCATCTTTCTTATAAGCATCAGAGTAAACTTTCGCTGCAAGGGCATCACCTTCACCACGAATAGTAAACGCATCCTTCTGAGCTTCAGCTAACATAATAGTCACTTTAGCATCTATAGTTGCTCTGATGATTTCTGCTTGTTCTTGACCTTGAGAACGATGCTCTTTTGCTACGGCAGTACGCTCTGCACGCATACGGTCATAGATTGAGTTACTGACTTCTGTAGGTAAGTTAATTGCTTTAATACGAACATCAACAACTTCAATACCTAGATCAGCTCGGCTACTCTCAGCACTTGCTAACGCTTGTGCCATAATTGCATCACGATCGCCAGACACTATTTCTTTAATAGTCCTATTACCAAACTCGGTACGCAAACCGTTATTTACCTTTTGTTTTAATAAGGCACGAGCATTATCAACTGAGCCAGAAGTACGTAAATAGTAGGTAGGAAAATCAACAATGCGCCACTTCACAAATGAATCAACCATTAAATCTTTTTTCTCAGCCGTAACAAAACGATCTGGTGCTTCATCTAATGTTTGAATACGTGCATCAAGTTTTTTAACCGATTCAATTAATGGAATTTTAAAGTGCAAACCAGGCTCTTTAATCATCATTTCATCAGTGACTGAATCACGCTTAATTTTTGAGAATTGAAATACAATACCTCGTTGTCCTTCATAAACGATAAAAACTGACGAAACTACTAATACAAATAGAAACGATATAACTGCAATGGAAAAATTCTTCATTACTTAGTTTCTCCCACTGTTAAATCTATCAGTACGACCTGAAGTCGATGATGAAGGTGAAGTATTTACGCTACCACTTGAAGTAGAAACCGGTGAATATGATTGGTTACTAGAACGTGAAGCAGGTTGTTGCTGTTGAATAATTTTATCCAGCGGTAAATACATCATGTTATTACCACCTTCAACATCAACCATCACTTTACTGGTGTTACTATAAACTCTTTCCATTGTCGCAAGATATAAACGCTCTCTTGTTACATCTGGTGCAGCATGATATTCCGGTAATATTTTCTCAAAACGAGCCACCTCACCTTGTGCATCTAAGACTGTTTGCTCTTTATAAGCAATAGCTTCTTGCTCCATACGTTTAACTCGACCACGAGCTCTTGGTTCAATTCCACGCGCATAGGCTTCAGCTTCCCTTAAGAAACGAATTTCATCTTCTTGTGCAGCGATAGCATCATCAAAAGCATCTTTCACTTCATTAGGCGGACGTGCGTCCTTAAAGTTAACATCTACAATAATCAAACCAAGGTGGTATGGTTCAATTATTTTCTCTAACTCTTCCCAGACTGATTGACGTATTTGTTCACGACCGCTAGTTAATATGTCATCCATTTTGGCATGACCGACAACATAGCGAAGTGCACTATCAAGCGATTGGCTTAAGCTATCATCAGCATTTGTAACACTGAATACATAATCTCTTGCATTAACAACACGATACTGAATCTGCATGTCAACACGTACAACATTTTCATCTTGCGTCAGCATAAACCCTGATGCAGGTAAATCACGTGTGCTTTGCATATCAACGGGAATAATTCTGTCAATAAATGTCCACTTAAAGTTAATACCAGGATCAACTGTTCCTGCGTATTCACCAAAACGTAACACTATACCTTTCTCAGCTTCTTTAATCGTATAGAAACCGCTAAAGGTATAAACCACAAGACCAATAATCAGTAGTATGGTTAACCCAATACTCGAAAAGCTTTTACCTGAACCCGATCCACCATTAGATGTTTTCCCACCAAAAATTCCGGTCACTTTTTTACCTAAATCATTTAGTAGTTCATCTAAGTCTGGTGGCCCTTGGTTCTTGCCACCTTTATTTTTCCAGGGGTCTTTATCATTATTCCCCGGTTCATTCCAAGCCATTTTGTTCTCCACTCATTGTAATGTGACATGTGCCACTCAATAATATTAAATCAAAAACTTCTATTACTACGCTAGTGCCTAGTAATTATTATAACTCTACGTATGTTTCTATTCTGTTGGCTTCATTTTTAACAAGCCTATTCCACTCTCTTTTAGGGAGTTTTACCTCAAGGTGGCAGTGACCTTGTTCATCATAATGTTCTTTGGTAATACAGTTTAACTTATATAACTCCCCTCGAAGCTTACCTTCATTGGGAGGAATATTTAATTGATGATTAACAACTTGCTTCCCTAAACGTTCTGCTAACGCTTCAAAGAACAATTCTATACCTAAATTTGCTCGAGCAGATAACCAAACCCTAATGGGAGTTCCATGCTCGTCTCTGTCTATTCTAGGTTCAATATCATCAAGATTATCTATTTTATTACAAATGACTAACTGCGGAACTTCATTCGCTTCAATTTCTTTTAGTACATGTTCCACTTGTTCGATATTTTCATTTCGACTTTCATCAGAAATATCAACAACATGCAACAAAAGTTCGGCTTCTCTAGTTTCCGTTAATGTTGCTTTAAAAGCTGCGACCAAATCATGAGGTAAATGCCTTATAAAACCAACGGTATCAGCTAATATAACACGCCCTACACCTTCAATCTCAATGCGACGTAATGTTGGATCTAGTGTCGCAAATAACTGATCAGCAGCATACACTTCTGCTTGAGTTAATACATTAAATAGTGTTGATTTACCCGCATTAGTATAACCAACCAATGAAATAGTCGGTATTTCTGCCCTATTTCTCGCTCTTCGGCCTTGTTGACGCTGCACTTCAACTTTCTCTAGTCGCTTACGAATATTTATCATTCGTTCTCGAAGCAAGCGTCTATCAGTCTCTAATTGTGTTTCACCAGGGCCACGTAAGCCAATACCACCTTTCTGTCTTTCTAGGTGAGTCCACCCTCTGATCAATCGGCTACTTATATGCCTTAATTGAGCAAGTTCGACTTGAAGTTTACCTTCATGAGTTCTCGCTCTTTGCGCAAATATATCAAGTATAAGTGTTGTTCTGTCGACGACTCGGCACTGACATAGCGCTTCAATATTCTTTTCTTGTGAGGGGGTTAAGCTATGATTAAATAGAATGACATTAGCATCATATAATTTTACGGCTTCTGCAATCTCATCGGCTTTTCCACTACCGACAAAATACTTGGGGTGCGGTGTATTTCGTTTGCCAGAAACAACCGTTAATTCATTAACACCAGCAGAAGAGACAAGCATTTTAAATTCTGCTAAATCTTCTCGACTCGTTTCATCAGGAAAATCGAGGTGAACAAGAATTGCCTGCTCACCTGCTTGAAAACGATCAAACAAAAACGTTAAACCTTACATTACACACTACTATGAAGATCTATTATGCATCCGATGATAAATCATTTTCTGCCTGTCCTGGTGTTGGAGCAGTGTTAACTGCTCTTGCAGGTACAACAGTCGATATTGCGTGCTTATACACCATTTGACTCACAGTATTTTTCAGTAGTATGACAAACTGATCAAAAGACTCGACTTGTCCTTGTAGTTTAATACCGTTAACTAAATAAATTGCAACTGGAATGCGATCACGACGTAAAGCATTCAAAAATGGGTCTTGAAGAGATTGCCCTTTTGCCATTATATGGTCCCTTTTATTATTATGTAAAAATAAAATATCTAACAATGCGTATTAAATAGCAGATAAAACAGTTAAAGATATACGCCAATCTTTAAACAAACTTACTACCTATTTGTATAATTTCAAGCAATAAAACTAATTATACATCAATATTTTAATAATGCTTGATTATTGCCAAGCCGTAGCACAAAACTATGGTTCTATATTAACCATAGACAGTACTTTTGATAAATTTCTTTCATCATTGGTAGTTAGCCAATGTAAATCAGGCCAACTTCTTAACCATGTCAACTGACGCTTAGCAAGTTGTCGAGTTGCGCAAATACCACGAAATACCATTTCATCATGGCTGCATTCATCATTCAAATACTGCCACATTTGCCTATAACCAACACATCGGATAGCAGGCATATCTTCATGTAAATCGCCACGTTCTTTAAGCTTTACGACTTCTTTTTCAAAGCCTAAATCAATCATTTGATTAAAACGCAAAGCGATTCTTTCGTGTAATTCACTACGTTCTGTTGTGCTGATAGCAAATTGTAAAACATTCCCTTCGAGCTTATCACCTTTTAATTGAGATAATTGTGTCAAAGTGTTGCCAGTGATGCGAAACACTTCAATTGCTCGGCTAATACGTTGACTATCATTAGCATGAATTCTCTCGGCCGAAACAGGATCAAATGTAGCTAACTGTTCATGCATGGCAGGCCAACCTAATGTGGCCGCTTCAACTTCAATCGTCTTCCTAATCTCTTGATTAGCTTCTGGCAGAGGAGATATACCTTCAATTAAGCTTTTAAAGTACATCATGGTACCGCCTACTAATACCGGAATACGATTATTAGCTCGACTAGTTGCAATTTGTTTTAAAGCATCGCGACAAAAGTCAGCAGCTGAATAGCTTTCACTTGCATCCAGCAAGTCAATCAGTGCGTGAGGGTATTGTTGTAACTCTTTTTCCGTTGGCTTTGCAGTACCGATATCCATATCACGATAAACCAAAGCAGAATCAACACTAATAATATCGCAAGGTAATGCGTCATATAAAGCCATAGCCAGCGCAGTTTTTCCTGAAGCGGTAGGCCCCATGATACATATAACAGGCAGTTGGTCTGATGAATTATTAGTAGACAATGATCTAACACTCTTTGCTTTGGTTACATCAACCAAAGATTATTGAAGTTGCTTGATACTAGATGTAAGGTCAACCTCAACAGAATTCAATAGCAAAATACTATTTAGTTGAACATTTAGTAAGTTTTTCCCAAGTATGAGTAAGTTTTCTGCATCTTGTAATTGATATTGCTCTAAAATTAACGCTTTTGCTATTGATGAACAGCAATCCTTTTCGGTGAGTAAGTTATTGTTTTTATAGTGTTCGCTATTTAGTAACTCATTAATAATACATAAAAAACTATTGCTTATATCTCTATCTCGTAACACCGCAGGAAATTGGCGTATTTGAATACGGTTATTTGCTTGTTCGGTAAAATGTATGCCCGATAAATTTAGCCATTCCTTTTGACTTGTGATGACATTTTTCTGTTCATCATCAATTTGTAACATAACAGGTAGCAATAATGGTTGACTGATTAACCCTTCTGGAACTTTCTGCCAGTTTTGCTTGATTTGCTCGAAATAGATGCTTTCTGCAAAGTTTGTCAAAGACAGTAATCTCAACCCCTCTTTTTCTTTAAATACTGCAAAACGGTTTTCCGCAACATGTAGAAAAAAACTAGTCTGATTTGAATCACTGGCATTTGACTCAATCTGTTCAGCATTACTAACATCTATACTCTCATTTGGTTGAGTAGTTATAGGGGTTTCCATGAGGCGTTGGTAATTACTTACTGCCGCCGAAGAAAATGAATTATTATTCGCGCCATTATAAGCAAGATTTGCTTGATTATTTGGTGAAATAGAACTCGGAGAAAGAGAGCCGATATAACCTGCTTGCTGATGATTAACACTGTCTTGGTGATGTAGATTTATTAGCTCGTTAGCCTCATTTGATTTTGCGTTAGAAGTTGCAGGGTATTGTGCATAATGATTTTCTACCACAGGCTGGTTTTCAGCGAAACCACATGCCGAATCATCATCTGTTAATGATAATTCGTTTTGAAGCCCTTGGTGGCATACAGAATATATAAAATCATGGACATAACGACTTTGATGAAAACGAACTTCATGTTTTGCAGGGTGCACATTCACATCAACATCTTTATGATTAAGCGTTAAAAATAGTACAAAGGCGGGATATGCATCATGAGGTAATAAATCCGAGTAAGCTTGTCTAATGGCATGGTTAATCAACTTATCCCTCATCATTCGGCCATTGACATAACTGTAACATAGGTCATTTTGACTACGAGAAAAGCTTGGTTTGGCCAGCCAGCCAGAAAAGGTCATATCATCATGTTGACATTCAACTTCTATCGCATTCTCAATAAACTTTTGCCCACAAACCATAGCAACACGCTTCGCTTGCTGAGCTTTTGTCGATGCTATGCGATATTGTCTTACCGTTTTCCCATTATGGGTTAATGTGAAGCCAACGTCGAAGCGTGCTAAAGCAATACGGCGAACCACTTCATCTATATGATGAAACTCTGTTTTTTCTGTTCTTAAAAATTTACGGCGAGCAGGAGTATTAAAAAACAGGTCTAGCACTTCAATACTCGTCCCATCGGGGTGAGCCGCTGGCTTAACAGTTACCGCCATGTCTCTCCCTTCAGCGTTAGCTTGCCAAGCATTGACTTGCTCTTTAGGTTTAGACGTTAATGTTAATCGTGCCACAGAGCTAATACTAGCTAATGCTTCTCCTCTAAAGCCTAAGCTATTGATAGCCTCTAAGTCATTTAAATCTTTTATTTTACTAGTGGCATGACGGCTCAATGCTAGAGTTAGTTCATCTTTGACGATGCCTGAACCATTGTCACTAATTCTGATTTTTTTAATGCCGCCCTTAACTACTTCAATATGTATATTGGTTGCGCCAGCATCTAAGCTATTTTCTATTAACTCTTTAATAACTGATGCAGGGCGTTCAACGACTTCACCTGCCGCAATTTGGTTAGCTAAACGGGCGGGTAGTATTGCAATAGACATATTTAAGCGTTACCAAGGTGTTGTAAGGTTATCCTGCTCGAGGAATTTTTAAAGTTTGCCCAATTCTCAGAGCATTATTTTTCAGGTTATTGACTGTTTTGATTTTTGATACTGAAGTATTGTAACGCTGTGCTAGCACCGATAACGACTCACCGCTTCGAACTTTATGTTTTTTATAACCAACACTAGCAAAATATGAACCTGCTAGTGGATAAGCCATAAAATAGTCTTTAATTCCGGTGTGGATAGCAGCAGCTAACCTTTGTTGATGTTTACCCCAAGTTAGGTTTTTTTCTTCTTTGTGATTAGAAATAAAACCAGTCTCTACCAATATAGAAGGAATGTCTGAAGACTTTAATACCGCAAAGTTCCCGTTTTGTGGCGTTTTCTTATGCATTTTTGTTATTTTTTTTAATTCTCTTACAACTTTATTCGCCACGCCAAAACTTACACCAAGAGAATGCTCTTTACTCATATCCGCTAAAGCTAGTGCTAAGTGACTATCTGCCGTGCTTTTAATTACACCACCGCCGCCACCTAATAACTCGGACTTTTCTTCTCGTTTCAGTAGCCATTTTGCTAATTCTGATTCGGCACGCTTTTTAGTCACCACCCATACCGATGCACCATGAGGGCCAGGTGTTCTAAACGCATCAGCATGAATTGACACTAAAAAATCAACATTACGTTCACGAGCCAAACTGGTACGTCTATTCAGGTTTACATAGTAATCACCTGAGCGGATCATTACTGCTTTCATGCCTTTTTCATTGTTTATTAATTTTTGCAGTTTTTTAGCAATGGCTAAAGTAACACGCTTTTCATAAGTGCCTTTATTGCCAATAGAACCCGGATCTTCACCACCATGACCAGCATCAATACCAATTATAATGTCATGATGATCTTCCTTCGGTTGTGAGGCTACTTTTTTGGCTCTATCTTTATCATATAAATCAATAACTAATCTATTACCATACTGACCAGCAGGTGATAACGGAAATACCGTTAACTGATATGATTTTTCAAGTTCAAGAACAAGCCGAGTGGTGCCTGTTTTCTTTGAGGTGCTTGTTCTAAATCGTTTTACTCGCGGATCATTGGCAGCAAGTTTTTTCAAAGAAACAGTATTTTTTGTTCCTTTGAAATCGATCACTAAACGATTAGGGTTTGATAAAGTGAAATATTTATAATCTGGCTTGTTTTTTACATCAAAAACAATACGGGTATTTTCAGGTGCTGGCCATACACGAATACCGTCAATACTATTGGCAGCTTGTGCTTGAAAGGACAATATAGATTGACCGACAACAATACTGCAAAGTATCAACAACCATACTCTAGTTGATTGTGTTAACCTTTGAAACATCAATTTTATACCCTAATACTACTCACTCTCATTGAGCTTAACATGGCTTTTTATAAAGATAAAAACTCATTAAAAACTTTATTAGCATATTACTGTTCAACCTGTGCATGCAATGACAATAGAAGTTGCTCTGCAAATGCAGACTCTGCAATAAATGTAATAACGCGTTGTTCACCCTGATAAGCCATGTTAATGGTTAAATCTTGTTTAGCCAAGAGCCCTGCTCCCTTTTCTGGCCATTCGATAAAACAACAACAATCTTGATTAAAGTAATCACGAATACCCATATACTCTAACTCTTCAGGTTCAGATAAACGATATAAATCAAAATGAAAGACTCGCCATGGAGGTAATTCATAGGGTTCAACTAAGGTGTATGTAGGACTTTTAACATTTCCTTTATGCCCCATTGCCCTAACAAAACCACGCGTTAATGTCGTTTTACCTGCACCTAAATCACCATTTAAATAAACGACTAAACCTTTAGGACCATTTTCATCAACCATGATTTGCAGTACTTTGGCTAGCTTATGACCTATTTCAACGGTTGCTTCTTCATCTACAAGTAAATATTCAAGTTCTTTCATTTATGGCGTCTACTTTTATTCTTAACAATCATTCATTAACAAGTTGTTGAATTTCTACAAATAAATCACTGGCTAGCATGCCACGTTGCCCATGCTTTTTCGCAATATTATCTGCAGCCCTGCCATGAAGATAACTTGCTATACAGGTCGCATAAAAATTATCTTCAATTTGCATACTCAAAGCGCCAATGATACCACTTAACACATCGCCCATGCCACCTGAGGCCATTCCTGGATTTCCCGTAGTATTTATTACCACGTTTTCTCCATCAGAAATAAGTGTTCCCGCTCCTTTTAATAAGCAAATACCGCCGTATTTCTTAGCAATCTGTTTCACCGCACTAAAGCGATCTTTCTCTATCTCGGCAACGTCACACCTTAATAGAACTGAGGCTTCTTTAGGGTGCGGCGTTAATATTGCACTGTCAATATGTTGAGCGTTTTTTGGCATACTAGCGAGCAAATGTAAGGCATCAGCATCGATAACCAATGGTTTATTATTATTATTACAATCATCTAACACGAGTTTGCATAGTGCCATCGCCCAGTCATCTTGACCTAATCCTGGGCCTATTAAACATGCTTTTACCTTTGATAATTGCTTAGCTTTCGTTAATTGCTCAGCATTATTTGCCGCTATAATTAGTTCCGCACGACCTGAAAAAACTAAAGCAGAATTTTGATGGTGACAACACACTGAAAGCAAACCGGCACCTGACCTTAATGCCGCTTCACTTGCTAAACGAATGGCTCCTGGCATACCTACATTACCCCCTACAGCGAGTAGTAAACCAATATTGCCTTTATGACTAGTGTTTAATCTGCGAGGTAAATAAGATTTCGTTAATTTTTGCTTTGTGGAAATGGCTTGAATACTATGTTTACTGGCGACTTGCCCTTTAAATGCACCACCTAAGGTCAACTCCGCTAAAGTTATTACACCGACAAAATTCCCAGCTTGTCCCGTAAATAGGCCTTGTTTAAGCACTATGAAAGTCACGCAATGATCTGCAATCACAGCTTGCTCAGCTAGTTCATCACCCGAAACTGAGCCTGTAGTTGCACATAAGCCAGAAGGCACATCAATACTTAATACGGACGCTGAACTATGATTTATAGCCGAAATAATCGGTCTTAAAGTATTGGGTAATTCCCCATGAAAGCCAATACCAAATATAGCATCAACAATAACATCACCTTGAAAGGATTGAATAGTATCAGCAGTGTTTTGGTTACTCGTATCAAGCGAATAAGGCACAACAGCTTGCTTCATTAGCTCAAACGCCCGTAGTGCATCACCTGACAACGCCTGTTCATCACACAACAAGATAACCTTAACTGTTATACCTGATTGTTTTGCCAGCTTTGCAACAATAAAACCATCTCCACCATTATTGCCTTTACCACACACCACTAAAATATGCTTTACAGTAGGCCAACTCAACATTAACTGTTTAAATGCAGCCTCTCCTGCTTTACACATTAGTGAAAACATTTCGATGCCTTGATGCTGCGCAACCTTCGCTTCATTTTCTAACACTTGTTTTGCGCTATAAACTGAAGTTAAACAATCTCGGTGTGATAGACTTAGCGATAATTTCATGATTTATACTCATTTATGGTCTGTTAGCCATTAACATTATGACGACATCTTCTATTAACTATCTAGAATTAGCAGAAAAAATCAAGTGCTGGGGTAAAGAGTTAGGTTTCTCACAGCTTGGTATTACGGATATTGACTTATCTTCCCACGAAGAAGCCTTAAAGCGTTGGCTAGCAAATGGTTATCATGGAAATATGGATTATATGGCCAAGCATGGTTTAATGCGGGCTAGACCAGCAGAGTTAGTGCCGGGCACAACAAGGGTTATTTGCGTTCGTCTTGACTACTTACCGCAAGATGCTCAGTTTGCCAAAACACTTAAAGATAAAAATGCTGCCTATGTGAGTCGCTACGCGCTCGGTCGAGATTATCACAAATTAATGCGTAAACGATTACAGCAATTAGGTAAGAAAATATCTACTCATTGTGAAGCTTTCAATTGCCGCCCTTTTGTTGATTCTGCCCCAGTGCTTGAAAGGCCGCTTGCTGAAAAGGCAGGTTTAGGCTGGGTTGGTAAACATACATTACTACTAAATAAAGAAGCAGGTTCATGGTTCTTCTTAGGCGAATTGTTTATTGATATCCCCTTACCCATAACGCAAATAGACAGTGATCTCGATAAAGAAAGCACCAATAAAAAAACAGCAGAAAAGTCTGGCTGTGGTGCCTGCGTCGCCTGTATAAAAATATGTCCCACTAACGCAATAGTTGAGCCGTATGTTGTTGATGCTAAACGTTGTATATCCTATTTCACCATTGAATCACCAGATCCGATCCCTGTAGAACTTAGACCATTAATGGGTAACCGCATTTACGGTTGCGATGATTGTCAGTTAATCTGCCCGTGGAACAAATACGCAAAACTGACACCTGAGCAAGACTTTCAAGCACGCCATCAACTCGATAATGTCTCTTTGTTAACCCTATTTAGCTGGACGGAAGAAGACTTTCTGTCAAAGTTAGAAGGCTCCCCCATAAGACGAATTGGTTATGATAGTTGGTTAAGGAACATTGCTGTTGCTCTAGGCAATGCACCTTATAGTCAAACAATAGTGAATACGCTGATAGAGAAAAAAGGTGCGGTAAATGATTTAGTTGCTGAGCATATTGACTGGGCATTAACTCAGCAAGAACATAAAAAAGGGCTAGAGCAGGCTCAGATTGAAAAACAACAAGTTAATCATCGATTAACGAATCGTTTAATTCGTTCCATCGAAAAAGGCTTAACTAGAGACGCATAAGCTGACAATGACTATTCGACTATTTAGCTTGCTCGCTTAACACGAGATCAGCTTGTAGCTCTTCTACTTTTTGCTGTAATTCGAGCGTTTTTCGAATGGCTTCATTCTTTTCTTCAGTACTCTTTTTTTCACGCTCCTTCGAGGCTTGTAGCTGTTTCTTTGTCGTCTCTAATGTTGCAAGTAGATTCTGAATATCTTTATTTTGTTCAAACTTTTGATCTTCTCGTGCATTGCTATAATCGTCATCCGCACTATTTAGTGCTTCTCTTGATTTAAAAGATAGAAAGGCAAATGCCAAACGAAACATTAAAATTAAACAAGCAATGAAAAAAACCAACATATACTGATTTTCTTCAATGGCAGAAATTGCTGCGCTTCCTCTAGCCCAAAAATCGCCAGACGCTTGTATATAAGCGCTGATAATTTGATTATGCCATGCTAGCCAAGTAACAATATAAATAATAATAAAGCTAGGGCCAGGTCGCTGGTTTTCGGTAAACACCAACAAGCTTCGGAGTGTTTTTTGACTGAACATGAACTTCCATTTCAACAGGGTGACAATAAAAAGGCTCATTATAGAGCCAAAAAAATAAAAATAAATAGCTGCTAGATAGAACCGTTAAGTATTCACCACAAGTTGTTGAGCACTATGCATAATGCTATTTATTGCTTGCTTGGTTTTTGATAGTAACTTAGTTATTAAAGTCGGTTTGACTGTTTTTAAATCACTCGCAATTAGCTGGTTCCAATGTTCGCATAAATGCTGTAATTCAAGTGAAGCCAAGATTTTAGCATTTACCATCAATTCATCAACTGAGGCCTGTGCTTGTTCCATATCTTGCTTAGCCATCGCTTCACTTAGCGTAGAGAAATAGCGTTGATTATCTCCTAGGTATTCATCTAACATATAAAAAGCTAACTCAGCTGAGCCTTGATGATGAATATAACGATTCAAATCAAAGACATTCGCCTTAAGGTGTTCAGATGAACAATCGTCTGCCACTTTAATTGAGTCTGCCTTTTCAGCAAATTTCGCCTTATTTGTTGGTCTTTCATTGATGTTTTGATTTGCAACTTTTTTAGAATTTTTAGTGACTTTTTCTCGCTTAAACCATGGCATCAATAACTCAGACAAAGTTTCAACGGAAATATCTCGATTAATAGTTTCAACCAACCATTCTTTGGGCCAATTTTTTTGCGTGACTTTGTTACCCGATAAGCTCAACAATGCCCTGGTAGCCGAAATCGTTTGCAAACTTTTATTAATACTTTGTAATGGAGCTAGGTCAAATTCTGTTATCACAATACTAAAACAGCCCGACTGCCAATATTGCTGTAAATGCTCTACTTGTGTCACCACGTGTACATGGCAGCCCAACCAATGTAGCTGTGCATACAAATTGATGTAATCTTGCGGATTTTTAGATGCCAACAGCACTTCAACTACTGAGACAACTCGTTTATGTAGAGGCTGCGTATGCTTTGACAAAAATAGCGAGGTTAATGATTTACCATCAAATAGCTGGGCTATACTTTTTTCCTCAATAGTGGCTGTTTTTGCTGCACGGGTCTTTTTATTAATCCTGCTGGATTCTTTTACAGGAGCTAGAGGAAATGCAAAGCTGAATTGATAACCCGATTCAGTCAACATAATTGTGGTATCAGAGCCATGCATTTTATCTAGTAAATAATTAAAGGCATAGGGAAGCATGTCTGCCTCCGTTAAATTGTCAGTTCCTTGTAGTGCTTTCAAGCTCTGAGGCAACACTGTACTTTTTGTTTTACTCGCTATATTGGCCGTTACCTGAATTCGCTGCTGAGCAAAGTTTTTGTCTTTTAGCTGCAACAATATTTCAATACGATTTTGCATTTGATCTTTGCTAATCAACTGCATAAAGCAGTGAAGTAACTGAGCAAACAGGCTAATATCAAGCTTAACTTCTGCAGCAATATTTTCATTTACTTTTACAGCCAGCGTATGATTATTTTCAGCTAAATCGGGCCAATAATTTAGTAACACCGCATATATTTCAGATAATATGGAAATATCTTTCAATGCAAGTGTAGTTTCTTCTAGTTTTAAATTGTTTGTTAGTTGCCACAAGCCAATGCGCTGATACAGAGCAGGCAACTTGTAATTATGAGGTTGACCTACTTGGACAGAAAAATATCCTCTAGCGTGTTCAATTGCCTTTTGTAAATATTGATATTTGCGTTGGAGTGCATAGCCTTGTTGCTGAGAAAGGAGCTGCTGCTTTTCTTCTGTTAACGTCGCAGACGCTTTTAATTCATTAACTAGCGTTGATTGCTCAGCCAACTGAATGATGACTTTGTCATGCAATTTAACTAGCTCATTATATTCAACGGCATGCTTACCTTTCTCTGCACCTTCTCGAACAATAGATAATAATTGTTCTTCTTCGTATGTCAGTTCATCATTAGCTATTTCCACACTATGTGAGTTATTAACTTGCTGACAATAGTCTATAAGTTGTTGCATTCTGACTTTAATGGCATCAGACAACACGTAACAAAAATACATCAGCAGTAAAAACAAACCACCGGTAACTAACAATAAAACATTAAAAAATGTAGATTTATTTAACTGGGGAAATAACTGATGCATCCAACGTTCAAAAAGGCTCATTACAGAGGGCGTACTGGCGACTTCTGGCGTCTCTGTCACCATCAATTCTGTTATTAATTGCTGAACATGCGAGTTTTGCTGATTTATTATTTGATAATACTGCTGTGCTAATCTTAAATACCCCTGCCATTTAGCTAAACTATTACCTTGACCAATAAGCAATTGTTCAAAACTAATAAGCATCTCCTGATATGGTTCAGTAAATTTTATTCGCATTACCTCAACTATTTTTTGCTGCAACGCTTGACGAGTATTAATAAACTCTTGCAAAGGTGAGTAAAACCCAAGTTTAATAAAGGTTGGTAAACTCAATTGTAATTGTTGATTAAAAGCAGCAACAACTTGTCTTTGCTGCTTTGATGCAGGTAATAAGTAACTAGGATCTTTAACGAGCAGTAATGCGTTAATACTCTTAATAATATCTTGTTTTAATTGTTGATTTCTCTGCTGAACCTTTTGCAACCTATCAAGTAGTCTCGTGCCTTCTTGATAGCTCTTTTGCCAACGTGAGTAATTTGCTTGATGTTCAGAAGTAAAGCTCATTAATTGCGTATTATTTTCAAGAAGCTTGCCATGCTCTTTTACCACATCATCTAGTTGGTTAAATGCAACAATATCACTTAAGCCTTGCTGTTGATGATGTACTAGTTGAATTTGTGTGATTAAAGATTTCGTTGGCGAAATGTGGTTATCAACAAGCTCGGCAACATATTTCTCTTGAGAAAGTGACTGTGAAAACAGTAGGAAAAAGGCGAGGGCTACAATAGCAATGATGAACAGTATTTTACGATGAAAAAGCTCATTAAATGTTTGCCCATGGCTTAATTCCATTTCATTTTGAACTAACTCTGAGGATTTATGGTTTATCTGAGCTTCATTGTTATTATTCATAACTTAGTTATTGCTTATATTATTCATTCCCTTAAATATAGTCTAACTTAATTAACTCATTCATCACATGATAAATCATTATCTTTTAGTAACCCATGCCCAATCCATCTCACACTCAATGGGCTCCTCACCTGATTCGTCTGTAATTACCACTGAAACAAGCATGTCGCCTTTATCTTGCGCTTTAATCTGCTCATGTTGCTCTGCAGTCAATGTTGCCGTTGCCGTTAATGCACCTTGCATTCTTCGGTTAAAGTTAAGTTTCATCGACTTCAACAAAGGTAACTGACGACTTGGCAAGTTGATACCAAACACAATACCTGAAGCAGATTCAGCCAGTAATGCAGCTGCCACAGCATGCACTCCACCAATATGATTTTGTACTCGCTTTTTATTAGCGAGCTTAATAACCACGTTATCATGCGAAATTTCTCTAATATCAATTCCCGTAGTATTGGCATATTTCACTTGCGAGCAAAATAGCTTAGTAAGTAACCAAGGTTTAATAAACTCTGGGGAAAACTTATTAATTTTATTTACCATACGGCTCAATTGATTTGGCATAACAACTCTCATCTTATCGTTTTTCTTCATTGTGAACTCAACTGGTCAGACCTTCAAGTATTTTTTACGGTAGATTGTATTAACTATTTCGGTTAAGACTACACTTATAGATAAAAATTACATGCTTATTTATTGATAATATCGCCTATATAGTAATCAATATTATCTAGTTAAGGAGAATTGGTTATTCGCAAAGCTCTTTTGATTCTGTTGATCTGCAATATTATTTTTGCTTCTCGTATCGCAAAGATATATGCAAATGATGAAAGAATTGTCATCGCAGCAGGTATCTGTTGTCCTGTAAATTGCAAGCCCAAAGGGCCTTATCAGGGGTATATGGTTAACGCTGCTAAATACTAGCCATAAATAGAATTGACGTACTCATTGAGGCTGACATGATCTTTTGGAACATGGCTAAACCGCTCGGCTTCAATGTTAAAGTAAAATATGCTGGTCAACTAGACATAGCGACGAAAGCATACATCGCTTTCTCCCCTGCGAATAAAAACTCGCAACGATACAGGAAAATTTTATCAGAAGGCATAATTAAGCTGCGCAAATCAGGTGAGTTACACCAAATTATCTCTCGATATAACATACAAGACTGGAAATAATTAAAAAAGATTCGCATCATCTTCCATAGAAGTTAACGTTACTTAGACTCCATCACCTCTATCAACTCTTCGATATTTTTCTCTGAATAAACTCTGATCCCATTGTCTGATAACAGCTGGGCACACACTCCTTGCCCTTTAATTTTAATCTGTTCAAACTTTCCATTGTGGATTTTTTGACTACCACAAGAAGGACTTGATTCTTTTAACAATGCGTAGCGAATATTATGCTGCTGACACAAGGAGAGCGCCTGATTTGCTCCTTGTTCAAATGCCGCAGTAACATCAACTCCATCACGTGTGAGCACTCTATTACTGTCCTGCTGTATCTCTGCTGGAGCCCTCGGAGTGCTTAAGCCACCTGCAACCTCTGGACAAATGGCAACTAAGCGACCTTCAGCCAACCATCGCTCAAACACCCTATTATTGAGTAAATTATCTTTCCCGTCATAACGAACTTTTTCACCCAAAAAGCAACGACTAATTAATATTTTTTCCAAAACAGTGCCTTTGTCCTTTAACAGCGCTACATTTAAATAAATTGCACTCTCAAATGCTTTAACACATTCTCAAGTGCTGCTTCACTTGCGGCATCCGTACTTTCAAGCCAGCACGATTGACTATAGCAATCAAAATGAATCATCAACTGCTCTTTATTTTGCCAAATGACACGAAGACTTTCTCTATCTGCACCAACAATTTTTTCTTGTAAGTCAAATGCTGTATCAGTGTTTATTAACCGTTCACTCAATGTTTCAATGTCTTCTTGATACCAATATTCACTAAATTGAATAACAATACTATTACCAATAAGTGAAATATTCTCAATCTCCATATGTATGCCTTTCCAACGTTAAAAAATTAAATTTCGCTCTGTATTTGATTATAACAAGCTATGCTTACTATCCCTATATAAGCCGTTATCTAATGACCTAATAAAAAATAAAGTCATTACTCTAAGTAAAGTTTGATATTAATCATTTGTATTAGAAAAAAACAAGGACATATCAATTTATTTCTCATATACTCGAGTTAGTATTATTAACTTTATGGCGCTGAATAATTTGCACCATAAATGCCTGAAATCAACAAAAGAGAGTGATAACTATGAAAAAACTTGTGCTTGCTGTTGCAGCAACTCTAGTTATGGCTTCTCCAGCTTATGCTGGTGATGCTGCTGAAGGAAAGAAAAAGGCTGGTATGTGTGCGGCTTGCCACGGTACTGACGGTATCTCAATGGTTCCTATGTATCCTAACCTTAAAGGTCAAAAAGAAGCTTACTTAGCTAAGCAACTTAAAGACTTTAAATCTGGTAAGCGTAACGATCCAACCATGAAACCTATGGTTATGGCTCTTAGTGATGCTGACATCGCTAACTTAGCTGCGTTCTATGCAAACTTAAAATAGTTACATTTTAAGTTTATAAAAAAACCACTCAATTGAGTGGTTTTTTATTTTCTGTTTAGCTATCTCAATTTCAAAGATATAGCCAATACATCTGCCCAATTACAACTGATTTGATAATTGAGTTTTTCTTTCATTTTGAGCAGCTGTTTTAGTCGTAATCTTTTTAATGATCTTTCTAGCTTCACTTTGACGGCTATTAGCAATTAATATTTCGGCATAATTAAGTTCGATATCAACATCTTTACCTTTAGCTAACTCGCTGGCTCGGCTTGATTGTGATAATGCCCCTGTTAGATCACCTTTTTTCAATAATACTTTTGCGTAGGTATCTACAACATTAGGAATTGACTCCCCTGACTTAATTGCGGCTTTGGCATGGAACAACGCCTTGTCCACCTCACCTTGTTCTAAATATAACCATGCCAGATTATTATTCACTAGCACATTATTAGGTTGTGCTTTAATAATATCCGCATAAACATCAAGCGCTTTGTCATTGTTATCACCTAAATATAAATTAGCTAATAATGCTTTGATCCTTACGTCATCAGGGTTTGCTTTTAAATAAGTCACTAAGTGGTTTTGAGCTTTATTTTTTTCATTATTCCCCATATAAGCCGCTGCTAAATAAATAGCATTTTGACTATTTGTATAAGCTTTATAGAAGTTCTCCATTTTTGGAACCGCTTGTACAAACTTTCCTTCTAACATGAGGATTCTACCTAGCAATCCTTGTTTAAGGTTATCATCAACATCTCGCACTGCAATAGTTTGATATAGCTCTTTCGCTGGCTGTAGTTGCTTACTATTTAGCAGCAACTGCATTTTCAAGAGTTGCAAAATTACATTATCAGGGTGGCTATCAAAACCTCGTTTAATAACACTTAATGCTCGCTCAAAATTTCTCTGATTTGCATAGTAATCTGCTAATAATATGACAGGCTCTAAATGATATGGACTTTGCTTCATCCATTGCTCAAGTGTTGATTGTACTCTACCCTGCTCTTGCAGCTGTTTATACGTCAATACCAATACTTGCCAAAAACGTTTAGGTAATTGTTTGTCATTTTCAAAATTAACTAGAACATTTTGAGCTTTTTTAATTTCATTTAACGAAAGTAAAGCTTCACTATATAAGAGTGCTTTTTGTAAGTCAGTTGGCTTAGCCTGATACGCTTCAGCAAGTTTTGACAATGCCTGTTCGTTCTTATAAACACCAAAGTAATGTCGTAATACTTTATTATGTTGAGGGTATAAACTAATTAAGTTATCAGCGCGTTGCTTACTTAACTCATCATTTTGCTGAAGACGAGCAATGCGAAGTTGTTCAGTAAGCGCAAATAAGTTATTGCTTTCTTTTTCAAGACTTTGTTCAAGTAACTGCTCTGCTTTACTAAAATCTTGTTGCTTAATATGTACACTTGCCATTAAGTTGAAACCACCCGCTTTTTCTGGGTATTTTTCTTGCCACTTGTTCGCAATATTCTTGGCTTGTTCAACATCGTTGGCTTGTAATGAAGCATAAGCTAGCGCTAACTCAGCTTCGACAAATTCAGGGTTTATTTTTACCGCATCTTTCAAATCCTGCATACCTGAAGGATCATTCATCATAAGCTTCAAAATGCCTTGGCGAGCATTTTGATTAGCATCGCCTGTTGGTTGTGCTTGACTCTGTACTAATAGCTTTTTCGCTTCTTCAGTCGCGCCTAATTCTAGTAATTTAAAACTCAATGAAGATAAAAACTGTGCATCAGCCTCTTTTTCGCCATTAAAGTCACCTAAAGTCGCACTTATTTCATCAACCAAGCCCAACTCTAATTGACTTACAGCTAACATTCTCCTGCCTTGATGCTCAGCAGGCAAATACTTAACAATACTATTTAAATGGTAATAACATTGCTCCCAGTTATTCAAGTAAAAAGCACTTGCACCTGCCACAAGTTTTAAACTAAATTGGTTAAAATTATTGGATAAGGCTCTCTCCGCTAATTCACTAGCAACTTTATAATCTTGTTCCTCAAAACGAACCATGGCTTTTATATAAAGAGCAAAAGGCTGATTAGCCACCTTTGCCAAAATAGTGTCGGCAAGTTTTTCTGCCTCTTCACTTTCACCCGCTTTGAGCAAACTATCAGCCAACAAAAGCTGTACTACACCAGAGCGTGGCTGTTGCTGTATGTAACGCTTATAACTCTCACTCGCTAATGAGTAATCTTTCATTACGGTAGCAATTTGACCTTGAAGCATTAGCGCATCAGGTTGATTTTCATCTATAGTTAACACTCTTTTCACTAATAAATCAGCTTGCTCGTTTTCATTCTCCGCTAGTTGCAAATAGGCTTGGGCAAGTAAACTATATTGCCCTTGCTCAGTTAATGATTGTGCTGAGGCGACAGTTTCTTTAGCTAACTCGATGTTTTCACTACGTAGTGCAGCTAACGTTTTATAGGCCAGAAAATGGCTATGCTGTTCTTTGTCAAGACTGTTTGCTTCAGTTGAAAGTGCAATAACGTCATCATCAGCCTCAGTTAAGATTAAAGCTCTTGCTAGTAATGGTATTAGCTCTTTTCCTTGATATTTTAATGATTTTGCTCTGGAAAGTTCTTTCTCTGCTGCAACACCATCACCAAGCTCTAGGTAAACTTTACCTAATAAAAATCTTGCTTCAGCATTTTTTACATCAATACGAATGGCATTTTTTAGCGCAATGATACTTTCATTAACTTTATTTTCCGCAAGGTAGCTCTTTGCACTAGTTAAATGGCTATCTACTGTTTCTTTTTCACTGCATGCTGATAGTGCGAGTAAAACACTCAAGCATATCGTCGCCTTCACAAATTTCATGTTTCTTCCTTAATAACGTCTTTTTGGCCAATTGCTTTTTTGTAGAATAAAATAAAAAACCCATTAAAAACATTAATGGGTTTATTTTATTATGCCCTTGTATTCAATAAGGGGCTTGATACTGCTAAATTATTATAACACTGATGGTCTGTCACTAAGATGAGAACATCTGCCCAACTATCAAGTTGCCCGATACTATCAGCTTTTGTACAGCGCCAGCTTTCAACAAAAGGATCATGATAGTTAACCTCAACACCTGCCTCAATAAAGTGGGCTAAAATATCTTCCGCTGGAGATTCTCTACAGTCATCCACATTTGCTTTATAAGCAACACCTAAGATACCTACCTTTTTACCTTGTATATCATCTAAAGAGTACGCAGCTTTTAATAAACTAAGCGTTTGTTCTGCAACGATACTCGGTCGTTTATCATTTATAGTTCGGGCTAATCGAACAAACTCACCTGCTTGAGTATTTTCCACTAGAAACCAAGGGTCAATAGGAATACAGTGCCCACCAACACCTGGTCCTGGTGTAAGTACATTAACTCTTGGGTGTCTATTTGCGAGTCTTATGACTTCATACACATCAACGTTTAATTCTTGGCAAATTTGCGCTAATTCATTAGCAAAGGCAATGCCCACATCACGTGAAGTATTCTCCACTAATTTAATACATTCTGCCGTCGTTAAATCCGTTAGGAACACTTCACCTTTTACGAAGCTTTGATAAATGCTTTTAACCTTTTGCTGTGCAACTTCACTACTTGCACCAATAATACGATCATTATGCACTAGCTCATATAATGTTTGCCCTGGAATGGCTCGCTCCGGACAATGCACAACATCAACGCTAACACCTGCCGCTTTGAAACGCTCTTCAACAGCTAAGCTAGTTTGTGGCGAAATAGTTGACTCTACAATTACCGTTTGGCCGTCTTGAGCGACTTTAGCAATAGCATCAACGGCACTAAAGACAAAGCTTCGATCACAACTACTACCTTTATGTGGTGTTGGCACAGCAACTAAATAGGTTTCACTAGAGGGAATATCTGTACTGGCTTTTAAATAACCTTGAGAGACAACTTTTGAAATAAGCTCAGGTAAACCGGCTTCATCAAAAGGGCATTCTGCAGCGTTAATTGAGGCGACTTTTTCTTCATTTAAATCAACACCTGTGACACTGTAACCCGCTTCAGCAAGAAGGCTAGCAATAGGTAATCCCATATAGCCCATGCCTACAACGGTAATACTTTCATGCCTTGAAATGATTTCTTGTTCAAGTGTATTTGGTGTTGAGTTGGTAATAATATCAAGAATTAATTCAGCAACATGACCATCACCGAAAGGGTTATGCCAAGAAAGAGCTTCACCATTCGTTGCCATAAGCCATTTATCTGCTGCAGCAAGGGCTTTATCAGCATCTCGGCCTACTAAAACATTAGCACCCACTTCTATTGACTCTGGTCGCTCAGTATTTTCACGCAGTGTAATACAAGGCACTCCGAGTAAACAGGCTTCTTCTTGAATACCACCAGAGTCAGTTAAAATAAGCTGAGCATGCTTTTGTAGTTGAATAAAATCTAAATAACCAACCGGGGGGGTAAGTTTCAGGTACTCAGGTAACTCAATATTAAACTCTTTTAATTTTGCCTGTGTTCTCGGGTGAATAGGCCAAACTATAGTTTGACTGTACTTTGCATGCAGCTTGTCAAATAAAGCTAATAATTCAAGTAAATTTGCTGGCACATCGACATTTGATGCCCGATGAGCTGTTACTAAAAAGAATTCCCCTGCATTTATCGCAAGGTCTTGCAAAATAGTACTGGTATTCGCAGAGATATCAAGGTGCTGAAATAACGAATCAGATACCGTGTTGCCCACGGTAAATATTTTATCGTTTTCAATGCCTTCTTTAGCCAAAATAGCGTGTTGATTCGGACCTACCGCAAAAAGGTATTCACTCATATGATCCGTTAAGATACGGTTAGTTTCCTCTGGCATAGTACGATCATAGCTACGCAAGCCCGCTTCAATATGGCCGACTTTTATATCGAGTTTTGACGCCGCTAATGCGCCTGCAAGTACGGTATTAGTATCACCTTGCACCAGCACCACATCAGGCTTTTCATCTAGTAGAATGGGTTCCATTTCAATTAAAATGTTACCCGTTTGATTACTATGTAAACCAGAGCCGACACCAAGGTTATAATCGGGAGCTGGTAGCTCTAACTCTTTAAAGAAAATGCTATCCATTTCTTGAGAATAATGCTGATTAGAATGGATAATAAAGTGAGCGATACCACGCTTTTTACATTCACGTATAACGGGCGCCATTTTGATTATTTCTGGACGAGTGCCAACGATAATCCCTATTTTCATTTCGAGTCCTTAATGTAACTGTCTGCAATATGTAATTTGTTTATTCACTGCCCAATATTGTAAAACAATTTCAGCCAGAAGTAAGTGCGATCAAAACTTTAATTATTTCTGCTGATTATTATTCTATTAGCTCCAAGGTTAGTTTGAGAAGTTTTTCCTTGCAAGCAGCATCTGAAAACGTATGGTCAGCCAAAGCCACCGTTTTAATCGGGTTTAATGATTGTAATATTAACTGTTGCCACTGCTTATTATTCTCTACTAATACGTTAAACTCATCAGCAGTTAAATCATTACCACTTAAGATTATTAAGCTTTCTCCTTTAAATTGCGCCAAGCCTTGGTACATTGCTTCAATAAAAGGAGTTCTATGTTCAGCTGCTGTTGAATTGCTTAAACGCTTATTTTCTAGTAGCTCTTTTAAACTGTTAATAAAATTAACTTTTCCGTTAAATAGTTTTTTCCAAAAACTTCGATTAAAAATACGCTTAGTGTAGTATGATTTCAAATAAACTCGGGCTTGTGTTGAGGCTTGTCTTACCCATGGGTTTACTAGAATAAGGTTATTGACCTTATCATGTTCGAATTCATTAAGATAAAGCAATATAGCTGAGGCCGCATCACATAACCCCCACAAGGTAATATGCTTTACGTGTGGCTGTAGTTGCTCAAAGGTATTTATGGCATCATTTATATCATATTGAATATGTTCAAAATCTGCTATTTCTCCCTCACTATCACCAGCACCTGAATAGTCAAATCGAAACACTGCAATACCTTGTACAGCTAATGCTCGAGCAATATAAACGAATAACCGATGACTGCCTACTCTGGTTTGAGGGCCACCAACCACAATAACTACACCGTTATTGCTCTTTTGTACTGTTTGATGCAATACACCAACCAACTGTTTACCTTGGCTTTGAAAAACAACACCACGCTCAAGCATCATGCGTTCCTGAATTTTCTTGTGATATAGACTTGACTATCGGCTTAACTATCGAATTTTCTGCTTGCTGTATTGATGGGATATGCTCTTGATTCATGCCTTGCCCATTTAAATAAGTACTTTCAAGCTGCCCATGAAATATTTGCTTAGTTTCTGCTAATAATTGAGGCGAATTAATCAATTCTGTCGCTTGCCAAAATTTACCTTCATTAATAGTATAAAACTTAATCTTTGTTGAGAAAACCTGCTGACATTGCGACAATTGCTTTGCTCGTGCACTAGAAATGTCTTGCTCCGCACTTAACCATTCAAACCAATGACAGACACTTTGATACAAAGTCTGTTGTCCTTCAAGATGATCAATAGTGATATTTTGTTTTACTAATTGCTGTAGTAAGGTATTAGGTATCTCGTAACCTGCAATGACTGTCACCTCTTGGCTATCGACTTTTTGTTTATCTCCTTGAGGATTAACAACACTTTTCGCGACGGCTGTATCATTATCCATATCAGCAGCTAATGCTATGCGCTTTAATTGACGGACAAAACGTGCACCATTTAACTCAACTTGCCAACATTGAACATAATCAACCTCATTAATGATATCTGCGCACAAGAGTAATCCAGCGGATAAACTCACTGACAAAGTAACAGGCAGAGAAGTATGCTGTTTCAGTGCTCTTAACTGATTAATGATATCTTGTTGCCATATCCGTAAGTCACTTTGGCGTAAATCACCTTCACTATCTCCTGTACCAAAATGATCATAGACAACACTATGATAGCCCAAATTATAGGCTTGATTAGCAACTTTAGTAATCATATGACGTGTTAGATTTGCTTCTTCAAATAGCGGCGCTACAAATAAAATATGACCATGAATTTCCTCAGGCGTTCTTATTAGACGAAATAACTTTCCTTGTTCACCTTGATAAAACTCAGCCGCTAAAGTAATCATGTGTTATGATGCTCTTTCAGCAATTAACTTGGTTAATGTTGTCACGGTAGCAAAGTTTTCAGCATTGATATCTTCATCATCAATAACAACATCAAACCTGTCTTCTATTTCACCAATAATGGTTACGATTGCCATTGAATCAAATTCAGCAATTGCACCAACAAGTTCAGTTTCATCATGCCAAAAACTGGTGTCGTAATTAGGAATAACATCCTTTAATATTGCAATTACTTGCGTCATTACAGAGTCTGTCATTAGCTACTTTCATTCCTTTTCAATTGAGTGTTCTTTGTTTTTATATTCTTAAGTCTTGCTAGCCAAATAGATAGCACACCTTTAATAAAGCCTAGTATATTGCGCTTATTATACACTTGCAGTGTTAAGCGTTTTTTCGTCAATTTTAGCCAGTCTCTTTTGTATGATTCATTACCCATACCAAACTCAATCACGTTTACCATATCACGGTTTAATACATACTCTGACAATGCCAATGATAAAATAGAACCCACAGAAAACTGCTGAAAATCAGGATGATAAGCAAGCTTAAAAATGGAAGCCGTTGCTATTGTTTCATTGGCTTGAATAAACCAAATTTGTGCTGCCGCAGGTTTATCATTAACGTATAACACACCTAGTCTAAGTTGATTTTTAGCCAAGGCACTACGACAAACTTGCTCAATAAAGTCATAACTATATTCATCAACTTTCCAGCTGGCTTGGTATATCGTCTTATAATCACGAAAAGCGCGTTCAAACAGCTCATTAGTAGTTACTATATCTATGGTATAAGGCGCATATTTTCTGAGTTTTTTGCTGCGTCTAGATAAGGTGTTTTTTAATTGGCTAGGTAACTGCGCATAGTAATGTTCAAAAGATGACAGTTTATCTTGATAAATATTCTGATTTTGAGAAAACACTTTACTAAAATAGCTTTTAGATCTTTGCGTGATGAAAAAATTTGCCAACCCAGAGTCCTCCTCCATCGGCCCTATTTGTAGCGTTTGCCAAGAAGAAGATTGCAAAATATGAGTAATTAAATTGTTTAACGCATTTGTATGACTCAACGCTTGATAGTAGGTTGAATAGCTTTGAGCAATAATAGTTGAGTAAAAGCTGCCAAGAGATTTTAGTGTTTTATTATGGGCTAAATGCATTAATGGCAAGGCAACAATAAGCTTTTCAACCTGAGATGAAGCCTCACTTTCTATCAAACAATGAACAATAACTTGTCCGCCATCTGGCACCATAAATTGAGCTGTCGCTTTTAGCCAAGCAAACGTCAATTCAAATTGGCTCACGCTCTGCAGCGACTCGCCATATAACCTATCAAACTCATCTATGCTGAGTTGGTGATAGCTATAATTCATATTGCACTTCACTGTGTCTAATCATAGCTTTTACGCTTCCTAAGCTGGTTCGCCACTCAATTCATCGGCAAGTAATAAAGAGAGTATTTGCTGGGTTTTCTCTTTCATTAAGTTAGTATCGGCCTTCGATTCAACATTCAATCTGACCACGGGCTCCGTATTACTCGAACGCAAGTTAAAGCGCCATGTGGCAAACTCCATACTAATGCCATCAGTATTATCAATCACTTGCGCTTCTTGCTCATAAAAATCAAAAACTTTTTGAATCGCCTTTTTAGGATCGGCGATCTTATTATTAATTTCCCCTGATGATGGGTAAGCGGCAATGCGTTGGGCTACTAACTGAGATAACGGTTGCTTGCGCAAACAGACTAGTTCGGCAATAAGCAACCACGGGATCATGCCGCTATCGCAATAAAAGAAGTCTTTAAAATAATGATGGGCACTCATCTCTCCGCCATAAACCGCATCTTCAGATCTCATACGCTCTTTAATAAAAGCATGACCTGTTTTACTTTGTATGGCCTGCCCACCTGATTGCTGAACAATATCAATAGTATTCCAAGTGAGACGTGGATCATGAATAACTTTAGCACCCGCATGTTTAGCTAAAAAGTTTTCCGCGAGTAAGCCAACAATATAGTAACCTTCAATAAATTGTCCCTGCTCATCAAACAAGAAACAACGATCAAAATCTCCATCCCAAGCAATGCCCATATCCGCATTATGTGCAAGCACTGCTTCACTCGTTGCCGAACGATTTTCAACTAATAAAGGATTTGGAATTCCGTTAGGGAAATTACCGTCTGGCTCATGGTGAATTTTTATAAATTCAACAGGCAGCTTCAACTGTTGAAATGCTTGCTCAATAGCATCAAGTGCAGGACCTGCTGCACCATTACCGGCATTAACCACTAACTTTAATGGTTTTTCACGACCTAGCACCAAGTTGTTTACATCAATATAGCTTAACAAGTGCTCAGTATAGTCAGCACTAATATCATGGCTGGATAATTGCCCTACCTGCTTTACATCATCAAATTTATTGCTCTCAGCTAAAGCTTGGATATCAAATAAACCAGTGTCACCACTGATAGGCTTCGAATGCTCTCGTACTAACTTCATGCCATTGTAATCAATAGGGTTATGACTTGCAGTTACCACGATACCACCATCACAGCTAAGGTGACTGGTAGCAAAGTAAATGTGCTCAGTGCCTGCCAAGCCTAGATCAATAACATCAGTACCACCTGCCATTAAGCCATTGGCGAGAGACGTTTTTAACTCTTTACTGGTTAAACGAATATCGCCACCAACCACTACTTTCTTAGCCTTAGTGTGTTGTGCAAATGCTCGGCCAATTCGATAAGCAACGTCAGTATTAAGCTCGTCACCAAGCTTGCCACGAATATCGTAAGCTTTAAAACAGGTTATTTTTGATGAGGTCATGTTCATCCCTAAAGAGTAATATTATTTACTGATTTTTTCTTCAAGTTCAGCTATTTTTGCTTCCATTTCAGCTAGTTTAGCGCGTGTCTTAATTAACACTTGTGTCTGAACATCAAATTCTTCACGTGTTACAACATCTAACTGAGACAATTTTCTTTGCAAAACCGTTTTGGTTTTATCTTCAATGTCATTGGCAACATTCTTCAAACTTGGCGGAATGGCATCAGTAACCTGTTTAGCGATTTCTTCAATTTTTTTAGCGTTTATCATATTCGACTCTTGGCTATTTTCAATTTGCTTTATTGTAACGGTTTTGTCGGCGACTAAAAACAGGTAAAATTCCCACCGTTAAAAATTTGCACTAAACAAGCCTGAGAATTAATGAAACTTAACCCCGGACAAAATGAAGCTGTTAAATATGTAAGTGGCCCATGCCTAGTACTTGCCGGTGCTGGTAGTGGTAAAACCGGCGTTATTTGTCAAAAAATAGCTTACCTTATTCAAAAGTGTGACTACAAGGCACGTAATATTGCTGCGGTAACTTTTACCAATAAAGCAGCGAAAGAAATGAAAGAACGTGTGTCCAAAATGCTAGGTCGAGATTTAACACGTGGCTTAACGGTTTCAACCTTTCACTCTTTAGGCTTAGATATTGTCCGCAAAGAAATTAAAACCTTAGGATACAAGCCTGGTTTTACTTTGTTTGATGATCAAGACACCTTAGCCCTGTTGAAAGAATTAACCATCGATGAGCTTGACGGTGACAAAGATTTACTCAGTAAATTACAAAGTATGATCTCCAATTGGAAAAACGACTTATGGTTACCTGAGCAAGCGCTGAAGCAAAGTAGTGATGCTGATACACATGAATATGCTGAATTTTATCAGCGCTATCACCAACATATGAAAGCATATAATGCTTTAGACTTTGATGATTTAATTTTAATACCAACGTTATTATTGAAAAATCACGCTGAAGTAAGACAACGTTGGCAAAATAAAATTCGTTACCTTTTAGTGGACGAATATCAAGATACTAATGCCAGTCAATATGAGCTGGTAAGATTAATTACCGGTGAACGAGCAAGGCTGACAGTGGTTGGTGATGACGATCAATCCATCTATTCATGGCGTGGTGCCAAACCTGAAAACTTAGTTTTGCTAGGCAAAGACTTCCCACAATTAAAGCTCATTAAACTTGAGCAAAACTATCGCTCAAGTGGTCGCATTTTAAAGTGCGCTAATATTCTCATTGCCAATAACCCACATGTTTATGATAAATCACTTTTTAGTGAATTAGCATACGGCCCAGAGCTACGCGTTGTTCAAGCTAAAAATGAAGAACATGAAATAGAACGTGTCATTGGTGAACTTATTGGTCATCGCTTTATGAACAAAAGCCAGTATCGTGAATATGCTATTCTATATCGAGGTAATCACCAGTCACGCTTACTTGAAAAAGCCTTAATGACTAACCGCATCCCTTATAAAATTAGTGGCGGCACCTCTTTTTTCTCTCGAGCTGAAATTAAAGATGTTATGGCCTATCTACGCGTTCTGGTTAATCCCGATGATGACAATGCATTTTTACGTATTGTCAATGTACCTAAACGTGAGTTAGGGCCTGCAACTTTAGAAAAGTTAGGTAACTATGCCAATTTACGTCAAATTAGTATGTTTGCCGCAAGTTTTGAGTTGGGTCTAGAGCAGCATTTAACAGGCCGCGGCTTACACAAACTACAAGCGTTTACCGCATGGCTGGTTGAAACTGGTGATAACGCACAACGAGGCGATACCGCGGCAGTTTTACGCTCTATGATCCGTGAAATAAATTACGAAGATTATCTCTACGATACATCGCCCAGCGCAAAAGCTGCAGAGATGCGCATGAAAAATATTACCGAATTGTTTAGTTGGGTAACACAAATGCTTGAAGGTGGTGATGACGAACCACCGATGACACTACCTGAAATTGTCACTCGCTTAACCTTACGCGACATGATGGAGCGTAATGAAGAAGAAGACAACAGCGATCAGGTTCAATTAATGACTCTACATGCATCAAAAGGTCTTGAATTTCCTTATGTATTTCTTATTGGTATGGAAGAGGGGTTACTTCCACACCAAACCAGTATTGATGAAGGTGGTGTCGAAGAAGAAAGACGTCTTGCTTATGTGGGTATAACTCGTGCCCAGCGCGAATTAATTTTTACTTACGCGCGCGAAAGGCGTCAATTTGGTGAAGTTATGCGTACAGAAGCGAGTCGTTTCTTACATGAATTACCTCAAGATGATTTAAACTGGGAACTTGGGCAAGTTAAGAAAACTGAAGCCCATAAAGAACAATCGAATAAACAAGGTGTAGCAAATCTAAGAGCACTGTTTAAAAAATAGCACTACATATTACCTATAGTAACTTTTATCTGATCAAACAATTTTGGCTATTAGTTTATATTTCATCCGACAGATTGCTGTGAGCTCAAGCATACCATCCCATAATCAACTTTAACGGCAGTAATGTGCGAATTACAAACCTTTGAACTAGTTTGCTAATTCTGCACATTTAACTTTTGTGAGCTAATATTGTGTAAAACGATTTATAACAGGCGTTGTACATGATTAATAAAGAATCAATAAAGAAATTCACGATAGAAAGTGCAGCTATAATCTCTAGTATTCTTATTGCATTTTCAATTGATTCATATTGGGACATATACAAACAAGAACAAAGTCAAAAAACTGCAATTGAAGCTCTAAAAATGGAATTTGAAGAATCTCATGATAGTCTGAAAGGTGCTATTAGTCAGAAGAATGGTGTTGTTAAGAGAATGACCAAATTGATTCTCATGACGGACGCTGAAGTAACAACATTAGAAGCCAAAGAGTCACAAAAAATGATTAACTCTTTATCTACTGTGTACACCTATATTCCTCTTACAGCATCACTAGATAGCTTGGTATCATCTGGAGAACTAAACAAAATAAATAATAAAAAACTTCGAGAAGCGCTAGCGGCTTATAGGTCTGAACTTGAGAGTCTAAATAGAACCCAAAAATGGGCTTTAGAAACAGTTAATCTTAGAACTATTCCATTTCTCGCTGAGCGTATTCCGATGCATTTATTTAGCTATAACGGACCTTTAGTAGAAAGTAATGTACATGATTTAACAAACGAGCTGAATTCTAAAGCTGTTTCCACATATATTGCGCCGTTGTTTAACGAAATAGCATTTCGGAATTTGGCTCAAAATCGTTTACTTTCAGCTCGACTAACGATTCTTAAGCTCAAGGTACTTCAAGAATGTGTCGTTAAAGTATGTATGGTGCTCAAAAACAAAAATTGCATCAGTATTGAGGCATAGAGCCACGCAACTTAATTACCTTATGAATTCTTCTTTTCTACGAAATCAATAATGTATGTTTTCTCATTCAAAATTATAAACCAATCAAAATCAGTGGTGATTACCCTAATTTTGTAATGACACATATTCACTTCAAGTTCTCCCTGCTCATATCATTCGGATTTTTAGATACAACAAGCTGACTTTTGAGCATATCTCCTTTCATTGTGATTTTTTACACTAGCACTGTATTTAACAACAACCCAAAGGATTAAATTATGTCAATCACAACGACTTTTACAAAAACCGTATCTCATCTAATTGCAGTACTTATTCTTAGTTTCAGTACTTTTGCTAATGCTGGGGTTGATACGGATACCGATCACAACAGTGTAATACTCGCAGGACACGATGCGGTAGCCTATTTCACTGAGAATAAGCCAGTTGTGGGCTCTGCTAAATTTACTACTATCTATAATGATGCTATTTATCGATTTAGTAGCGCTAAAAACCGCGATATTTTTATCGAAAACCCAGAAAGATACGCCCCACAATATGGTGGCTTTTGTGCTTATGGCATGACTTTTGGCAAAAAATTTAAAATTGACGGAAAGGCTTTCAAAATCGTTAACGGTAAGTTATTTGTGAACAAAGATTTGAGTGTTTATGAAGCGTGGGTAAAAGATATTCCTACTCATATCAACCAAGCTGATGAACAATGGCCAACCGTTAAGAACATAGCTGCGAGTGCACTATAATTAATTAAAACCTAAAAGCGTCACTTCATAGTGACGCTATTTAATAACTTAGCTCTAAATACCTATTTAAAATTCTCATTAAACTTAATTTGAACGCATCTTTCCTGGTGGTTCACCTAAAGTGTTTTTATAAGCTTTGCGAAATGCGGCCTCTGAATCATAACCACTTTTTTCAGCTATTTGCGAAACCGACAAATTTGTACTTTTTAATAAGTGCCTAGCTTGATTCATTCGCCAACGAGTAAGGTATTTCATCGGGGTAATTCCGACATTTTTTCTAAAAACGTCAGCAAAGGTCGAACGACTCATAAATGCTTCATCAGCCAAAAGCTCTAATGTCCAAGGCGATTCAGGATATTGATGGATAGCGTTCAATGCTTTACCTAAACGGGCATCAAACAATGCATTCAATAATCCTTTCTCAAGCACTCCACTTGCCATTTGTTGGCGTAATACTTCAATAAATATCAAAAATGCCATCTGATCAATAACACTATAAAACCCTGGTTGTTCATGCTTTAACTCGTTCAACATCTGGCAAATTAAAAACTCAATACGTCCACCCGTTTGCTCTGATTGTGATTTAAGTACCACCACGTCAGGCAAAGATTCTAGAACAGGAAAAAGCACTGGATTGCGAAATTCAAAAAAACCACAAACCAGATTTGTCACCTCACCATCATTACTCATGGGGGCATTCACTAATTCTAATGCGGGTTTTGTTTTAGAATTAGCTATCACATGATGTGCATCATTAGGGAAAACAACTAAATCATTCGATGTCAATTGTTGGGAGTCTTTTCCATCAAAATGAAGCCATGCTGAACCAGAGCCAACTAGATGAAAAGGTATTCGCTTACTACCTGCAGTATCAACAGCCCAAGTTCCGCAAAAATCACCATTAACATAAACTTCAGCTTTTAAATCTAGACGTGTTAGCAACACACTTAGTGGATCAGGATCGTTCAAATAAATGTTAGGATTTTCAGACATAATTTCAGGTATTACGAGTACAAGGAATTTGATAAGGCAACAGTATACTTAAATTATGTCAAACAGATACAGGAAAACCTCTAATGAACAACGTAACTATTTACCATAAAGATTACTGCCCTTACTGCAAAGCAGCCAAAAGACTTCTTTTTATTCAGGGAATTGAATATAAAGAAATTGAGGTATCGAATGACGCACTAGCATTTAAAGACATGGTTAAAAAGAGCGGACGCAAAACTGTTCCACAAATTTTTATTGGAGACGTTCACCTAGGTGGGTTTGATGATTTACAGGCGCGTTTAATGAGTAAAACGTTTCCTTTTAACCAAAAAAATATAGCTTAAGGTTTACCATGAACTCTTTAAATAGTACTTATCAAAATATTCTCAGCCAATTATCAAAAATTGAGTTTATTAGCCCTTTATTACTAAGAATTTACCTTGCTCCTATATTTATATTGGCTGGCCACAACAAATTAAACAACATAGAAAATGTTGCTTACTGGTTTAATAGTTTAAATATTCCTGCTCCCGAATTAATGGCTTGGTTAGCAGGATTAACTGAGTTTGGTGGCGGCATCTTATTATTGTTTGGGTTAGGAGTAAGGTTAATAACAATACCATTAATGTTCACTATGGTTGTTGCAGCAGTCACTGCGCACTGGCAGTTTGGATGGCATGTTTTACCTGAAGCAGAACTGACAGTTCCTTGGGAATGGCGCAATGATCTCATCTCTGAGGCAGCTATCCGTAAAGAAAAAGCCATAGATATTTTACAGGAGTATGGAAATTATGAATGGCTATCCGAAACGGGCAACTTTACAGTATTAAAAAATGGTATTGAATTTGCCGCAACCTACTTTGTTATGCTACTTGTGCTGTTATTTAATGGTGCGGGCAATTATCTCAGCTTAGATTACTGGCTAGTTCGATATAAAAAATAACTAACAAATATCAACCAATAATAGTTTGCTTATCATTCAACATTATCAGTAAGAAAACAAAACTTAATATAAAGAAAACCCCAGTCTATCTGGGGTTTTTAGAACAAAGAAACAATCATTTTAATTACAATTATTACGCCTTACTTTTTAAAGCAGCAACAGCCAGTACGACTGAAAGCGTTATAGCTCCACCTGATAACATCATGTAATCTTGCGTTAGTAAAATACCTGAAACAACTAACAAACCTGTAGAGAAAACACCATATAGCAGTTTTTGATGCTGTATTTTCTGTTGGTTTATTAGGTGTTCAAATATAACACTCTGCTTATGGTGTTGTTCCTTACCCGCTTTAAGGTAGTCATAAACCAGATCAGGTAATTCTGGTAATTTTTCATTCCAAAAAGGAATGCTTTCTTTAATTTTGCTAAATACGGCCTTTACGCCCATTTGTTCTTTTACCCAATTCTCTAAAAATGGCTTCGCTGTTTGCCATAAATCTAACTGAGGGTATAACTGACGACCTAAACCTTCTATATAAAGTAGTGTTTTTTGCAATAATACTAACTGTGGCTGCACTTCCATATTAAAACGACGAGCAGTATTAAATAAGTTTACTAAGACTTGCCCAAAGGATATTTCCGACAAGGGTTTGTTAAATATCGGCTCACAAACCGTTCGAATTGCAAATTCAAATTCATCAACACTCGTATCAGCAGGCACCCAACCTGAATCCACATGCAACTGAGCAACCTTGCGATAATCACGATTAAAAAAGGCAACGAAGTTTTCAGCTAAGTAGCGCTTATCTTCTCTATTTAACGTGCCAACAATACCGCAATCAATGGCAATCCAAGTAGGATCATCTGGCGTTGTTGCATCAACAAAAACATTTCCTGGGTGCATGTCTGCGTGGAAGAAACTATCGCGAAAAACTTGGGTAAAAAAGACTTCTACACCACGTTGTGCCAATAACTCCATATTGACATTTAAACCATGAAGTTTATCTATTTCACCCACTCCAATGCCGTAAATTCTTTCCATAATCAGTACATTTTTATGACTGTATTCACTATGGATTTCAGGAACATAAAGCACTTTGTCGTATTCACGTCCTTGAGAGAAATTACGCTTCAATTGAATAGCATTGGCCGCTTCACGGTTTAAATCTAATTCATCTAGGATAGTTTTCTTATACTCAGCAACCACTTCTTTTGGACGTAAGCGCTTGCCATCAGGTAACCATCTAGCTACTACACCAGCAAACAGTGACATAACTTTAATATCGGCCATGATTGTTTTAGCGATATCAGGTCTTAGAACTTTGATGACTACATCTTGTTGTTGATCATCTTCGATTAAGGTTGCGGTATGAACTTGCGCAATAGACGCTGAGGCTAATGGCGTCGTATCAAAATCACTAAAGTGCTGTTCGAATAATTCTAAACCTACTGCATCAATAATGAGCTGTTTGGCTTCTTCTCCTGAAAACGGTGTCACTCTATCTTGCAATAACGCTAACTCATCCGCGAAATCAGGCGGTAACAAATCACGTCTGGTTGAAAGCATTTGACCAAATTTTATAAAGACAGGGCCTAAGGACTCAATGGCTAAACGAAAACGCTGCTCTACCGGTTTATCTTTATGTTTATTTCTTAGCCAGAAAATACTGAATCGTGCACATTTTGCATACCAAGGTAATAATCTTGCTGGCACCATTTCATCTAAGCCAAATTGCAAAAATGTTTTAACTATTTGATACAGGCGACGTGTACTCACTGATATATTCAACCTTATGGTTTTTTAAATAGGATCGCTATTGACTATCGTTTAGGCGGTTTTCTAGTGCAGCTAAACGTGATTCTATACGGGTTAACTGGTCACTTGTTTGTTCAACCCCTTGGTTGAAACGTTTTATTTCACTATTTGTTACCGCGAGCCTTTTTTCGTGAATTAAAAACTCGCCCACATCAGCTTCTAGAGTTTCAAACAATTGTGAAATACTTTTTTTAGCTTTTTGGCTTAACTGCCCTATTTTATGTGTAGGTACATCGCCAATATGTCTGGCTACTTCTGTCGGCCAATCAATATCAAGTTCTTCGGCTATACGTGCGAACTGCTGGGCAACTTTAATATCACCTTGAATATCAAGTTGTTCTTGCTTAATTAACTCAGTTAATTGTTGCTGAGCCTTTAATTGACGTAATGTTGCAATGCTGCTGATAAGAGTGCAGTCACTTGTTGAATTTGTGCTATTAACTAATAACACATTATTTGACACGGTTATGCTTAAGGGAAAATTTAGTTCAGCTAATTCAAGTGTGAAAGTTTTATTCTCTATGGCTGAAAGAGTAATAGGCTTATTGCTAAGAGAAAGAGCCCGATTAATGATAAGTTCTACAACAGAGCAGATAAACTGAGGCACCATCAGTTGCTCAGATAACTTAACTGCTCGATTACTGGAAAACATTAAAATTTATACCCTTTATGTAGAGCAACAATACCACCAGTTAAATTCTTATAGCTTGTTTGCTCAAAGCCTGCATTTTCCATCATTTCTTTTAGAGTTTCTTGATTCGGATGCATGCGAATTGACTCAGCTAAATATTGGTAGCTTTCACCATCTTTCGCCACTAATTCACCCATTTTAGGCAAAATATTAAATGAGTAGAAATCATAGGCCTTATTTAAAACCTCATGCTCTGGTTTTGAAAACTCTAACACCAGTAAACGGCCTCCTGGTTTAAGCACTGAAAAAATCGAACGAAGTGCTTTATCTTTATCAGTAACATTGCGTAAACCAAAAGCGATAGTGACGATATCAAATGTGTTTTCTTCAAACGGTAGGTATTCAGCATTCGCTTGTACATATTCAATGTTTTGCACTAAACCTCGATCACGTAATTTATCTCGACCAACATTAAGCATCGAGCTATTAATATCCGCTAAAATCACTTGCCCCTCTTTACCGACAAGTTGAGAAAATTTAGCCGTTAAATCACCAGTACCACCGGCAAGGTCCAATACTTTATTACCAGGTCTTACACCACTAGCATCAATGGTGAATCGTTTCCATAATCGATGAATACCAAATGACATCAAGTCATTCATAACATCATATTGCTTGGCAACAGAATGAAAAACACCTGCCACTTTTGATATTTTTTCTTCTTTATCAATGGTTTGAAAGCCAAAATGTGTTGTGTTATCGGCCACTGAATTAGCATCGTTTTGCACTTGACTAGGAGTTGAGTTTTTTTCGACTGAAGACATCTTGATATCACTTAAAGCTAGAATTGCCGATAGTTTATCTTATCAGTGCTTAATCACCAAATGACGGGTTAAAGTTTATTGATCTAAATACAACATTTTTTGAGCTTTGCTCTACTCTAAGATAAATACCATTCTATTTAACGGCTATTTTCAGCAAAAAGAGTTAATCCATCACAGTAAAACAAAATAAAACAACACAAAAATGAAATAAAATTACATTTTAACTTGCCAAGATAGAGCAAGTACTCTATACTTCTCGTCGTTCCCTTTTGTGGACGCTTGTTGTAATAATTGAATATTCTAGCTTTCCTCATAGCTAACTCGCCGATAGCCTCGCTATCGGCTTTTTTATTTCTACCTCCTTATTTCCTACAATCACTTATGCGCTATTTTTGATGAAATTCCATTGCCACATATGACCATAAACTGAGTTAAATTCAATCGATTAAAAAAATAAAATGACGAGCTTTATTTTTTGTGTCTATACTAAAATGGACAAAAAACCAAAAACAGTTTACAACCTCTGCTAAGGGACATAGATAAGTAATGAACTTCTCCGATCTTTCATTTAGAAAAAAAATCTTAATACTACTTGCCTTACCAATGATAGGCTTCCTCTGGTTTAGCATTTTATCTATAATAGCAAGTATTAAAACCAGCAACGAAATGTCGACGATCACAAGGCTTACCGAACTCTCAGTAGTCTACAGCGAATTAGTTCATGAGCTTCAAAAAGAAAGAGGAATGACAGCTGGCTACTTAAGCTCAAAGGGAACAAAGTTTGTCAGTAAGCTACCTAATCAAAGGCAAAATACTGACAGCAAAATAAGTAAGCGAGCACAGTACTTAAATGAAAGTGAATTTCATCTTGATGAAATAAAGCAACTTAACCAAAGTGTTAGTCAAAGTATTCAACAGTTAGCTGGCATTCGCCAACAAGTTTCTAATCAATCTATTTCGATACCTGATGCAATCAAGTTTTATACCCAATTAAATGCAAAACTACTTAGTGTTGCAGTAGTCAATTCAGACATCAGTAACGATGCCTTAGTCACTAAAGAAACTGTTGCCTATTATAACTTTCTTCAAGGTAAAGAAAGAGCAGGTATAGAAAGAGCTGTTTTAAGTAGCACTTTTTCCGCCAATAAATTTGCCCCTGGCATGCTTGTTAAATTTATTGGTTTAGTTACAGAACAGAATACCTTTTTTAATAATTTCAATAGCTTTGCAAACAACGCTAACATTGCCTACTTTCAAGAAGCCAACAACCACCCGGCTGTAAAGGAAGTTATGAAGTTAAGAGGTGTCGCCTCCAATCAATCTGAAAATTTTGGCATAGATAGCGAGTATTGGTTCAATCAATCTACTGCTCGCATAGGTCAACTTAAAAAAGTTGAAACTAAACTAAGTGAAACGCTGTTAGCGCTTGCCCAAGAAAAGCAATCTAATGCATTCAATTCCATGGTAATAAGTATTATTAGCACGAGTTTATTAGTTTTATTGGCTATATTTATTAGCCACTACATTATAAAAGAACTAACAAGTCGAGTGCACGACCTAACATCTTTAATGACCAAGGTCAGAGACGATAATGATTTGAGAGTGCAAAGCGAACTTCTAGGGAATAGTGAATTAGGACAAATAGCGTCTTCATTAAATTTAACGCTCCAAAAATTTTCTTCTGCGATCAGTGAAATTTCAAATTCAAGTATCACTTTAGCCTCCGCGTCAGAAGAAACTTCACTAACCTGTGAACATAATTCACAATCCATGCACGAGCAGCAAGAAGGCATAGCTCTTATTGCTACAGCGGTAGAAGAACTATCAGCAACAGTTCAAGAAGTAGCAAACAACACACAAAGCACAGCTACCTCGGCCAGAGAAGCTGACCAACGAGCCAAAAATGGTTTAGACATAGTGCAAAAGTCCTATAAATCAATTGATACCTTGGCACAGGACATTGATGGTTTAGCTGTGCAAATAACTAGCTTACATGAAAGTAGTAATAACATTACTAATGTCGTTGATGTAATCAAATCAGTTGCTGAGCAAACCAATCTATTAGCATTAAATGCTGCCATTGAAGCTGCCAGAGCAGGTGAGCAAGGTCGTGGGTTTGCTGTTGTTGCCGATGAAGTAAGAACACTTGCCCAAAGAACACAAGATTCAACCTCAGAAATAGAAAGCTTTATTAATTCATTACAAGCAGACGCAAATTCTGCTTTTAATGTTATCGAAAGTAGTCAGAAAAAAGCAGAAGACGCGGTCAAAAGCTCAAAAAATGTTGAGGAAATGCTAGGAGAAATTACTACATCAGTTAGTGATATTTTCGCGATGACGGAACAAATAGCCACAGCTATTGAGGAGCAAGCTGTAGTGACACAGGATGTTGCTCAAAATGTTGTTACCGTTGAACAAAAGTCTATGGAATCAACCACAGGTGCTAGTCAAATAGCTGTAACGGCTAAAGAGCAAGCACAACTTGCCACCACGCTCCAAGATATTGCAAGTACCTTTAAAGTTTAGGGTTTAAAACATGGTTCAGCTAACAACTGAACCATAGCCATTAAAAACAATTTTTAGCCCGTAAGGGAGTTATTTATAGCTCAAACCTTTGCGGCGACATAAAACAATAAAACATATTAACCCGATAAAGAAACCTGCTGCGCCACCTGAAGAGCTAGTCTTAGGCTCTTCTTTAGGCTGTTCTACAACAGGAAATAGCGCGGAATTGTCATCAATTAATCGCATTGACTTATCTACTCCACCGCTATCTGATGAATTTCCTAAAGCATTTTCATAACCTTGCCAATGGCCATCTTGCCAATCAGCCACTGTGCTTGGGTTAGCATCAAGTTTTTGTCCAACCATATCTGTTGTTTCTATCTTTAGATTTAATCTTGTAGTTGATTGCCAATCAAAGTCACTTGGCAACTTAAAATCAATTTGATAACTGTCAGTTTTATAGTGTGCAAAACCATCTAAAAGCCACCCCCCTTGTTCGTCAGAAATTTCAAACTCTTTTTCTTCACTGTTGTGCAAGTATTGCCAATACAACTTAATCCCTTGAGCTTGTGATAAGTTTGAAAAAGCGACCACTTCATTGTCTATCACTCGTCGCATAGGTTTATTAAAACTAATACGTAATTGGTAGGTGGTATCGGCTAAAAGCACTTGTTCGAGCAAGGTAACTAATTCTGCACCAGTATTTGTCCCCTGCCACTCTTGCTGCCATACAATCTCACCTTGATGAGAGATGGTGATACCAGTCACCACAGGCGGCTCTGTCATAGCATATAAACCAGCCAGTGCTGCTTTACTGGTTTCCTCTCTCATGCGACTAACCTCAGAATTTGGCAAAATAAAACCGTCATGAGAAACGCCAAAACCACCATATTCTGAGGCTGAACTTAATGGCTCAATCTCTAAGGTATAAGACGGTATTTGATAAGTGTTAGCGAAATATTCATCCGTACTGCCAATGCCAGAACCCGCAGAAGATGGGCCATAGTTATATTTATAGCTATTGGCAGCGCGCATGACCTTAGCCAGCTCAGCTGTAACATTGTCTCGTCTATCTTCTCCTGTCATTGGGGTAAAATAAATCTGACTGAATGAGTGTGTATCAGTATAAAAACGAAGTCTCTCTTCTCCTGCAACAATAGCGGCTTGTTGTAGTGCTTTAGTTTCAGGCTCTGAAGCTACACTGCTTCCGTGATAAATTAATGAGGATCTGTCTGATGAACTACCGTTTGGGTTTGTTGCCCAATAAGGATTGTTATTTCTGTTCAGATCAATACCGTGTAAATTATCAGCTAGTGTTTCAATATCTTCATCTACCGCACGCATATTTTTACGTCGCATACGGCCTTCTCTCGGATAACTAGCGAGATCTGTCACTTTATTAAAATAGCGTTGTGTTTGTAAAAAACCATCAATATTTAAAACAGGGATCAATACTAATGTCAGGTTTTCTAACAAATATTGCTCAATATATTTATTTTCCCTGCCCTCAAACAAGGCTTCCATATAACCAGTCAAAGCTTCGGGTGATTGCCACTCCCTTGCATGAATACCTCCATTAATCAGAGCGCTTCCCTCTAAACCACCATTAAGTTTAGTATTATTTTCATCAGAGAATTTATAAGCCCAAATACTGCGACCATTATAGCTTTCCCCTACAAGTATCCTTTCAATTAACGGTGTTTGAGCAGCTAATTGTTGATGACGTAAATCAAGGCTTTGATAACTTCTAAAACCATCAATAGGCGTTAACGAGTCAACAGGAGTTGGCACTGGATAGCCAAGAGGAATATTTCCATTACCGCTACTTACTTCAGTATAGGTAAATGTCTCACTACATACTTGATTAGCCACTACACTCAGCAAGGCGACGAATAGCACAGCATAATGTTTCATTACGAATTCTCCTTTACGCATGCTTTAACATACAATACTGCAGGTGATTTATTGTCCTCGATAAAATGAGTTAATTTATCTATCATTTCTTCATACTTAGAAGCGCAAACAGCCATGGCAGCATGCCAGCCGGAGTTGTCATCGCCTAATAAATACACAAGTTTATTTTGCACAACCTCATGATCAATATACTCTTTGGCAAGTTTTAAAATAGCTTGCGATGCTAATCGCTGGTTATGAGTTGCTATAGTTAGTTGCTTAATGGTTTCTTCTTCCGAGAACAGTTGCTCTATTCCTTGTAATAACTGGAAGCTATATTGATCTGCTTCGTTTCTCCACACTTGCTCAACTAAATGAGTTGAGCCATTAAATGATGCCAGTAAAACCAATAATTGGTTATCTGCTTGAGAGAGTGATGGTGTATTGATTAACTCGCCTTGTAGCCACTGCAATGTTTTTTCATCGGCGTTCTTTAAGGCTAAGCTGAGTGCAGAATATTTCGCCTTACCTTTTTCTGCAATAAAGTCAGACCACTGCCACCGATAGTGAGCAAGATCTTCTTCCATCAATTGCGCTTTTTCTTGATAGTGCCAAATTGTCAGCACTGCTTTCGCTTGCTTGGCAATATTAACAACTTCTAGCTGTTGCTCTGGATGGTCAGGGTTCGGAATAAAAAGTACATCACTAGATGATAAGTGCGCATTTAGCCATGACTTATGCGCGAGTGTTGGTGATTGTTTTGTTAATAATCTAAAAGCTCGTTCAGTCGCCAGTAACCTTGTTTCATAATCGTCTATAGCTTGTAGAGTAATGGTGAGCGCAGAAACATCTTTCAGCACAGTAGAAACCTCTATGCGCTCAGAATCTTTCTGTGCCTGAACAAAGCCATTAATTGATATGCTTTGGCTGTACACGATTTCAGGTAAAAGTACAGCGACCAACATAGCAATCGACATAACCCATTTATACGGTGTCATTCGCCTCTCCCTAAAGTTCAATAAAGTATTAACAATATATTAACCTTACTATAGCTCATACAAAAGTAGCACTAATAATGTGAGTTTTTTAACTTGCTGTTAAACAAGCATTGCTAAAACGATAAAAAATATACTCGGCACAATAAAAAAATTCCGTTGGTATTTACTTGTCGTAATTACCGTCATTAAGGTACCTATAGGTAGTAACACTAAGCAAAAGGCGTAAAAGCCTAGCTTCACTTGCAACACCACAGCAACTAGAACCGCCAACAAAATAATAGGGAAAATATCCGTGATATACCGAATAGTAGAGGAGCTTAATAAACTTGCTAAAAAGAGCTCATATTGTTGATAAAAAGCTTCATTATCAAACTGGAATGAGCCTAACAACAACGCTAACAACCAACAAAACATCACCTGCAAATAAGCCTCAGCAACTTGTGACATTTGCTGCTGAACATAAGCTAATAAACTCACTAAAACTACAAGAATAAAAATTCGAATAATGGCATTTGCAGGGGAGCTAATTAAAGCCACTAATCGTACTTGCCAATAATGTTTAGTCGACAATGAAAACGGCTTAATTTTAGCTAAAGGCTGAAATAATATTTCTAACCCCATAACGAATAAAACAATAACATTCAGCCAAGGTGCAGTTATAACCAAATGACTTGATAAAAATAGCAATCCCACAGGCATAAGCACTAAAGACAACCAAGGAATACGAGTATGAATAATCGCTGCATAAGCAATTAACCACGTCAACATAGCAAACAAAGGAAAATGTAATTGCTGCCAAAACACCTGCCAATTGGGAATATAAAAGCTCAGTAGCATGGGAGCCAAAATCAATAAGTTTCCAGCGACTAAGGATATCAGACATGTCGTCACAGCTTTTATTGCTGTACTTTGGCTATAGCTTGCTAAAAAGTGCTGAAATTTGCTCGCCAAAATGGCTTTTCTTTGTATTCTAATTAAGCAAAATAGTAATATGAAATAGCTCCACTGGTAGAGCACTCTATCTTGTTGTGATGTCTGAATGTCAGCAATAATACTTAACCAAACTAATGGCATGAAAATCATAATAGGTAGAGCTAAATACAGCATCAAAGTAACAAAAGTAAATAACTGACCAATGCTCGCAATTAACTGTTTAAGTTCATTTTGATAAATTTGCCAACGCAGTTTTATATAATTCATTTTTCAGCAAGTTCAACAATATTAAGCTGATGAAAATCACTATTATTAACAAAACATTCTTCATGACTGGTAACAATCAACTGACCTGAATATTCAGATAAGAAATCAAGTAACCATAATCGACTTTGTTTATCTAACCCTGTCGTTGGCTCATCAAGTAATAAATAACTAGGGTGATGAGAGATTGCTAACAGCAATGAAATTTTTTTCAGGTTACCTAATGATAATGCGGACACAAGCGTAGTCAGTTGCACATTGAAGTTTAACTTTTCAATGTACTCATGAGGATATGGGCATTGATGTTGACTGCAATGAAACTCCAACAGCTGCTTACCCGTTAAAAATTGTGGCAATACTATTCTGTCTGATGAAACACCTATATCTTTCTTTATTTCATCAAGATAAACAGCAACATCATCATACAGTACTGCCCCACTGTCTGGCTTTTCTATACCCGCAGCCAACATCAGTAAAGTCGTTTTACCACTCCCATTAGGCCCAACAATACAATAACGCTGTTGCTTAAAATTAAACGACATGTCATTTAACACAACTTTCTGCTGATATAATTTGGTCACATTAATTAAGTTAAGCATCTATTTTCATTACATAAAGACTTTAATAAGCACTATGCAAAAATCAAAGTCGCTATTCAATAGGAAAAATGTCAGCGAACATTTCAGTAACTTTCTTTCATTAAAATAAATTTATAACGTTTTAACCCCTTTCCACTTTCTGTGTCGTTTTAGTTATGAAGGTACTTTCATTTAATTTAAAAATTTTTATGGAACAAAGGTGACAGCATGAAAAAAACAGTAATAATTATTTTCTTAGCAGGTTTAACAACAATAAGCTTATTTGCCTTTATGGCTTTTTTAATATCCAGTGAAAAAGTGGAAGTTAGCCAATTACCCGACAATCCCATTATTGACGTGGCTAGCTTACCTGATGATTCTATTGTAGAAAGTAAGCCTAAGAAACTAGTACAACCACCAGAGCCACCACCACCGTTACCTAGTACTGTTGAGCCAACAGAAACTACCAATTCTGGAATGAGTTTAGTCTATACCCCGACAGTAATAACTATGCCTAATACGACGATTGCTGGTGCCGAGTTTGGTCATCAAGTTGAAAAGGACGCTAGACCCATTGTACGTGTGAACCCCAAATATCCTATTAGTGCAGCAAGAGATGGTATAGAGGGCTGGGTAAAGTTATCGTTTGATATAAATCCTATAGGTGAGGTGATCAATATACAAATTATCGACGCTTATCCGAAAAGAACCTTTGATAAGGCTGCTAAACAAGCTTTACGAAAATGGAAGTATCGGGCAAAATCCGTTGAAGGAAAAGCCGTAACACAGCATAACTTCACTGTACAATTAGATTTCACAATGTCTAAAGCTAGTTAGTCGTTAAGGATAACCATTTGAAGCTACCTTCAATGATCAAGGGTTGGTTTAATCTCACAATAACACCTGAACAAATGATGTTCAGGTATAACCAAACCAAAAAGCAAAAATACCTCGCTCAAATAGTTGAGCTGTATAATTTACCTCTTTATCACTATTTGCTTAGTCTATCGACGAAAGAGGCCGCTGAAGATGCTTTACAAACAACCTGGATAAAAGTAATGCAGAAATCCCATCACTATAACAACCAAAATCAGCTAAAAAGTTGGTTGTTTACCATTGCAAGAAATACCCTAATTGATGAGTTGCGACAACAACAAAAGTGGCAATGGACTGCAATAGAAGAAAACGTTCTGGTTTCTCTCATAACCCATAATGAAAACGATCAAAAAGATCGCTTAACATTATTTAATAACGCACTTGAATCATTGCCCTTTTATCAACGCGAAGCCTTTATTTTTCAACAAGAAGGATTTTCTATCAGTCAAATATGTCAAATCACCAATGAAAGCTTTGAAACCATTAAAAGCAGATTGCGTTATGCGAGAAAAAACTTAAAGGCACAATTAGGAACTCATCATGACTAATGATAAATTTGATCGTGAGCTAAACACTTTATATCAACAACGTAAATCTCATATTACGGCACCAAACATTACCTTAAGTGACGTATCCAAACCGTCACAACGCACGCCATTTCAACTATTTGTAATTTTACTCACTGGAGGTTGTGCCTCATTTGCTATCATGGCTTTTATTAGTCATTTATCATCAATGCCAAACTCCACAGCCCCTCTAACATCAAGCCATGTTGAAGTTGATATCAAAGATGAAGTTGTCTATGAAGAGGAAAAAACAACCGTAGTAGTTAAACCGCCATTACCTCCTCAACCTACAAGTCAGCAACCTGTAACTCAAGAAGAACTAGCCCCAGAGCCTGTGGCACCAACAAAACCGATTACGCCTGAAAAAGTTGCTTTGCTGCCATCCAATGACACAGGTTTACCTTCTATCAATGTACCTGTTCTTGACATTAAGCCTATTTTAAAAGTTCTTCCTAAATATCCACGAAATGTCACTATTATGAAAGGCAGCTCAATAAAACTGCGCTATACCATTACGGTAGATGGACGAGTAGAAAATCCAATAGTTATCAAAAGTAACCTTGTAAAGTCTTTAGAGAAATCAACAAAAAAAGCGTTACTACAATGGCGTTATAAACCCAATACAGATTACCCAATACAAAGTGAGATCATTTTTGAATTCGAGCCAATTAATCATTAGCCTCGAAATAACAATGAGTTTTGACTATTACAATGCTTTGAAATTATTAGTTATTATCTTGATATATCAGGCTTACCTTATATACTAGCCGCACATAAATTATGATTTTTTTAGGGACAAAAATGCTTAAAAATAGCTTAATCGCTACCTTCTTTCTTTGTTTGCCACTGGCTGTCATAGCAGAGCCATCTGTTTTAAAGGTTAACAAACGCTTAAAATTAAAATCTTCTACTAAATACATTCAAGCAGTACATAAAGAAATACATGTTTCGGGAAAAAGCCCTGAAGCAATTAAGTTTGCCATTTTAGACGGAATGTTAAGAACTAAAGGTTATAAATGGACCTTCGAAGGTGAAGGAAAAGGCTATATTTTAGCTGGATTTGATTGGCGTGGTGATACCAACATTATGAAAATTGAATTTAACGAATCACTTATACAATTAAAATATCATCAGGCTTGGGGTGATTATGTTTGTAAAAACCTAATCGAGGGTGTGTGTTATAAGAATGATCGTAGTTATTACAACTACGTTAAAAACCTTCGTCTTAGTATTGAACAACAAATTAGCAACTTATAGGCCTCATGATGAACCGATACGCATTAATATACTTGTTAACTCTCCTTACTTTTTCAGCCCATACCTCAGAAGTAAATCGATATGAACAACCTGTTCCCTATGTGAATTACATCACCAACATTGAACCAGTTTTACAAAAAGCTGTTCAATATTATAACTGGCAATTAAAGACTGATGAACAGGGACATTTCCTTGCTGAACTACTCTATAAAGACAACCGAATTAATATTGCTTTTATTGATGAGAATAACAGCATAGCAATAAAGTTACTTTCAACTAAAAAAGAAAACTGTAAAAAAAAGAAACGTTGTAAAGTAGACGAAGACGACTTACAAAAATGGTTAGTTAATCTGCGAAGAGCCGTTGGTGTTGAAGTCACTATCGCAATAAAGAAGCAAGCCATGAAAGCTTACTTAGCTACAGAGTAATCAAAATTTCCTCCCTTGCTCTGAAATAACAATGTTCGCTTTTAACCAGTGAACATTGTTACACTGAAGGCAAATATCACTAATTCTTATCAGGCAACTATGTCACTTAACTCACAAGACTTAGATACCATTGAAAACTATAATGAAGAACAACGCTTGAGCTTTTTAATTCAACAAGCTATTGAGCATAATAGCCTTTGGATTTTGGCTGATGAACATGGCTGCGTCATGCTTAACACCGATGACGAAGACTGCGTTCCTGTTTGGCCAAATGAAGCTTTAGCGCAACGTTGGGCGACTGAAGAGTGGCAACAATGCCAAGCTGAAGCAATAACATTAAATAAATGGTTTAGTCGCTGGACAATGGGCTTACTTGATGACGAATTAGCCTTAGTGGCTTTTCCTAACCAACAAAATCAAGGCTTGGTTATCTATCCTGATGAGTTTGAAGAAATGCTTAAAAAAGCACAAAGAAAAAAAGGCAGAAAATAACCTTCTGCCTTTATTCACTTTTAAGTATGTGAACTAATGATGAAGCGAGTAATTATTATTTATTCGCTTTAACTTTAGCAATCCATTCATTCACTCTACGTTCTAGAATTGCCATAGGTAATGCGCCACCACCTAAAATAGTATCGTGGAAACCTCTAATATCGAATGATGCTCCTAATTCTTTTTCAGCGTGTGCGCGTAACTCTAGAATTTTAAGCATACCTACTTTGTACGCCGTAGCTTGCCCTGGCCATACCAAATAACGTCTCACTTCTGATTTAATGGCCTCTTCTGAAATAGGTGTTCTTTCTTTGAAATACTCAATGGCTTGCTGCTCTGTCCACCCTTTAGAATGTAATCCAGTATCAACCACTAAACGAACAGCACGCCAAATTTCATTTACCAAACGTCCAAAATCTGAAAAGTCATCTTGATATCCGCCCATTTCTTTTGCTAACAATTCCGCGTAGAGTCCCCAACCTTCAGCATAAGCAGTAAAACGTGCTTGTGTTCTAAATTGTGGAACCGATTCAAGCTCTTGAGCTATTGAAATTTGCATATGATGGCCTGGGCTACCTTCATGATAAGCAACGCCTTCTAGTTCATTTTTCGGCATTGCTGACATATCTGAAAGGTGTGCATAATAAACACCTGGTCGAGAGCCATCAGGCGTGCCTGGGAAATAATGCTGCGCACCGCCATCTTGTTCTCTGAAAGGCTCTACACGTTTAACCACGAGATCTGCTTTTGGTAAAATGCCAAAAAAGTTAGGTAATTGCTCTTTAATGTGCGCTAAATGTTTTTCTGTTTGACTAATATAACCTTGGCGACCTTCATCATCATTGTTAAAGAAAAACTGCTTATCTGTTTTTACAAATTTAAAGAACTCTTGTAACGTACCTTCAAAGCCAACTTTATCTTTAATTTCTTCCATTTCACTAGTAATACGAGCAACTTCTGATAAACCAATTTGATGTATCTCATTTGCCGTTAATGGAGTTGTCGTTGATGCTTTCAACCTTGAGTTATAATAGGCTTCGCCATTTGGCTGGCTACCAACACCTGAAGCATTCTCTTTAGTGTTTACAATATCTTGTTCAAACCATGCCACTAATGCTTGATACGTTGGCAAAAAGTGCTCTATTAGCATTTTCTTTGTTTCTGCTTTAAGCGCTTCTGCCTGTGCTTCATCAATTGTTTTGGCTTCAACTAAGCTAGCTATTTTACGTTTTGCATCCGCCCATAATGCTGAATCAGCAACATTATCTTCCTCAGTAAATGGGGCACCAGTGATTAAAGCGCGAGCTTGTTCAATTACTCCCTCATAAGCAAATTTAGGGGGTCTTATGCCCTTTTCTGCTCTTTCTTTTGCTCGCTCAAGTAGAATTGCAATGGCTTGAGAAACTCCAGCAATACGCTTGTTGTAAGCCGTCATATCTGATGCGTCATCAACTTTATGGAAGTTAATGAGAAACTGTGCCGCAAATGCTTGAATACCCTGCATTTGGGTAAAAACATAAGCACTTTCACTAAATTTATCAGCCTCTAATGCCTGATTATATTGAAAAAGCCAAATATCATAAGATATTTTCGCTTCATCATCTAACTTGTTGTAATCGAAGGTATTCTGCAATTCTTGTGCCGCCTGCTTTTGCCAAGCTAATTGACGCTCTTCTTCTGCACGTGACATATCATCAACTTGGTCATAACGCTCTTTTCTTCCAAGAAAAGTTAACATCATCGGACTATTTTGTAGTTGCTCTTCATATTTTGTTGCAAACCATTGATTCAATCGTTCACTTTCACTGATAGCACTCGTCTCTGTCACGACTTGAGTCTCAGTGGCTTTAGTAGCCTGTGTGGAAGTGGCATTATCTGCTGGCTGACATGCCGTTAATACTGCGATAGCAGATAACGTCAATACGGTTTTAAGTTTACCTTGAGTAAAAAGGTGCATAGTTTTTCCCTGATTATAATTGTCACAATACCGTACCGTTAACGAGCAATTCCGTCAATTATCAGCATTGTTTCAAAATATTACCGAACAATACTTACAGGCTAAGTCATTCTAGTGGAAGGAATGTATCTATACTTTGTTGATTGAGTTGATACGTTGAATGAGTATAGCCTGAATAGAGTGGGCTATTGATCTCACTTAACGAAGTCACCACACTTGATAAATCACGAGAAAAAATACTCTTGTCACTCACATTAATTGAAACGCCAGCTATATCTAGTCGACTACCAGATAAACTAATACCGTGTTCCGCGTAAATTTTCCCTGTTGAGATGGTGACATCTGAATTTATAATCTCTAAAGCCAGCGCTTTACTATCTACTGTCATATTTTCGATACTGACCAAAGAGTTTTCAATAAACAAACTCTGAGCAGTAATATTAGTTAGCGTTACATTACTACAATCTTTGATGATAATTGATTGATAATGCCCTTGATAATGCTTATTCGATTCTTTTGTACAAACTAACTTTGCCTGTTGATGAGTTTCAGGCTGTTCTTTTTTTATAGTTACAGGCTTATTGGGAATGGCTTGAGTTAACAGTGTTAAAAACTCCTCTTGATGAGACTTCATTGGCACATGACCTGCACTCTCAATAACTTGCAATTGTGCATTAGGAATAATATTCGCCAACACTTTGCCCGTTCTCAGTGGCGCAACACTGTCTTTAGCGCCCCAAATTATGTGTGTTTTAACGTTCAAGCCATACACTGCATCAGTAAAGTTTTCCTCAACTAAGCTCAACGCTGCATTTAAGTTTGGTGAACTAGAGACAATTAACTGCCTCGTGTAATCATTCTGATTAAATAGAAAATTAGTGAGACCCTGTGAAAATTTGCTTGTACTGGTTGATTCAATCATTGAACCACCATAGTTATTCGCTTGTGCCAAAAAACGTTTTGCTACATCAGGCAATTGAGCTTCATCAATTGGCAATTTACCCGAATGTTTAATAAAAGCAGTTTTTTCAAGAATCCCTGCTGCATCAACCAATACTAATTTAGATAAAAGCTCAGGAAACATCGAAGCAAACCGTAAACTAATGGCCCCTCCCATAGAGTGCCCTATGACGATGGCTTTAGATTTAGCATATTCTCTGGTAATGCCAGCAACCACCTTTGCGTAATTTGTAGGAGAATACCTTCCTTGTGGAATTGCTGAATAGCCAAATCCCGGCAAATCAAATGTCACAATATGATATTGCTTCGCTAATACCGGTATCACTGAAAACCAGTCTTGCATGCCAAGTTGTCCCAGCCCATGAACTAACACTATAGTTTGCTTATGCTGTAAACCCGCTTGAACTACTGCAACTTCACCGTTAAAAATATCATCAATAAATAATGAACTTCGCCAAGATTCAGATAAATGTGAAGGTAAGGCTTTTGCTTTTGCTGTTTGTTTAGTTTTATTCGTCTGGTGTAATACCTTATCTACTTGTGAAAAGCCTTCTTGTAACTTATCCAACCAAGATTGAGCTATAACGGTATTACAGGTAGCCATAAAGATGACAACAGCCATCAAACCAAATAAACGCACAAAACATTCCTTCAATAGCTATTAATAGTTTCTTCATCATAGCAAATAATACCACCTTGCATAGGGGGCTTTATGAAGTACACTTAGCTGTAGTACCTTGATTAACAGACTGATCATTAAAATGTACAATGTTTGCGATAATAGCTGATATTCTTTCTTGTCTCTCTTATACTCTGCTATATTCACTTGCAAAAATATAATCAATACCTTGTTAACTTCTATCGAGAATATGCGGTAAATGAGTTAGAAAGCTAACAAATAAATTGGCCAAAATGGGAAAAATCATGAAGGGATCAATGAAACATTTTTTCATCAAAGCTTTTCTACTCGCAAATATCGCTTTGTTGCAAGCCTGTGGTAGCTCAAATGACGAGAAGGTTTATTCAATATCAACCGATATCTCTAGTGCAAACTTCAGCAATGAAGTACTACACCAATCCACGCAGTCAATTGCGGTAAAAGTTACTTTTGAGGGTGATGGTATCTTAGTTGGTTTTCCGCCTGAACAAGCGCCAGTACCTTGGCTAACCTACCGAGCAGAAAATGTTACTAGCGACTCTGCAACCATATATATCGAAACCATTAACGAAGAGTTTTTAATCCCTAATACATACGCGAGTAAGTTACGTATCGCAGTATCAGATGAAACTGGACAAAAATTTGCTTCAAAAGACATTGATGTTTCTTTGCTGGTTTGGCAATTAACCGTTAATAAGACGAAATTAAACTATAGCGCAACCTTGGGCGATGCTAGCGTTGAAAATCAAAGTTTTGATATCATCAGTGAAAGTAATCAATGGACGGCAAGCTCTGATGTAGACTGGTTATCACTCGACACTGTGTCTGGTACAGGCAATGGCACAATTACCGTAACCGCTAACACCCAAGAGTTTATCGCTTCAGGCCTAAAACAAGGTAACATAATTCTGACAGAAACTACCTCTGGTGATAATAAAACAATTCCTGTAGACCTTGCATTAGACAATATCTATTTTTATGCCGACACTCCTGTCATTGCGTTTACACAAGCTAGTAATATTCAAGCCATAGAAAAAACACTGACTATCAACAATAACAGTGAAAAAACATTCTCATGGCAAGCAAGCAGCGATGCTGAGTGGTTAACTTTGACGGTAATTGATGAGACTAAACTCAACATAGTAGCCGACAGTAATCTAGCCCAAGAAAATGCCATGAACACTGCAAATATTATTATTTCTAGTGTTGATGAGAACTCAGTGATCAGTGAAAATATTACCGTTAATTTTTATCACAGCGATTTAGTCACTGAAAATAAGATCATTGAACCTGCTTCTGTTGATGATAACGCCCTAGTCACTTCTCCTGCGTTACCTAAATTTTATGCTGCTGCTGAAAACACGTTACAGACCTACCATCAATATACTGGTGAGTTAGAAAATACCCTAAATGTTTCCCCAGAAGGTACTGTATTAGAACAACTTATAATGCACCCTACAGGGGAATACCTCTTAGCTAAAGCAGTAGAAACAGTAACGAATGAAGACGAAACAACCAGTGATGTGATTCATCGTTATCGTATTACATTAGCTGACAATTCCATCGAAGAGTTACTTGAAGCCGACATATTGTACGAACCTATCACCATTGTGCGTCTTGCAGGCCGCTATTTTGTGGTTACTCAAACGCTTGAATTTGCTAATGAAGCACTTCAAGTGCAATTTTGGGATAGTGCTAATGCCTATTTTGCTTATGAACTAGATGTTGCCAAACAATTAAGTACGTTATACGCACTAGATTATTCATCCGCGACTATTAAGCGTTATACCACACAGATTAATGATTTTGGTGAGCAAACAATATTAACTACTTTAACCCATGAATATCACCCTGACTCCTTGGCTGAAGGGAAGTTTATTACTGACTTTGTAATTACCGACAACGAAAAACACTTATACACGATTAGCCAAAGTAGTGAATGGAGTACTTTCGATGGCACAAGCTTTGTCGATCAAGGGTTACTTGAATCCACTGAAGGTATTGTCACGCTTGAGCTAGAGAAAAATAACAGTAGCGAGCCGCATTTTTTACGCTTTAACACCACTAGCCTTGATGGCTTTTATGTTGATATTTACGATCAACAACAAAATGTAAAAGACTCAATAAAAACTCATGGTAACCAACCAAGTGATATGCACATATCATCAGACGAGCAACGGTTAATTATCAATGCCAACGCAGCCGATCCGCTGATAGCCGATCGCCTTGAACTCGTTACCCTCAAGCCCTAAACGATCAAACCCCAATCATGAGCCTTATTTTCAACTAAGGCTCATGTAACTACCCCAAACTCTACTACATTGACTAGCTCACCTACATTTTAACAATTTGTGCTAAGCTGAAAGTACGTATCCAGCGTTTTACATAACCAAGCTTAGGTTACATAGTAACGCAACTAATTTGAGGGTAACTAGGCGAAGTCATGTCCTTATACCTTAACGTATTGATTATTTGCTTTTATTTAATATTTTTTTCAATAGATAATGCTCATAGTCAAGAAACACCTAATCACTCTTTAGGCCAGCACAAGCCTCTTGAGCAATACTTTTTGACCTTTCCCCCCTACTGGCATGAAGAAGAAAACAATTCTTTTTCAGGATTACATTATCGGTTAGCAAAAAAATTATATGAACATGCGGGTCTAGAGGTAAATTTTGTCCATGTTCCTTATCAACGTATGCAATTTCAAGTGGAGCAAGGCAACGTTGCTTTTATTAACTATGGCGACGTTAAAGGTGTGAACATTGAAGAAGTGCTTCATGTTTGTGTTCCGCCAACGGTTATCACATTACGCGTATATTATCTAAAAGATAACTTACCAGAAATAACATCAATCAATGGTTTTGAAGGTAAAAATGTCATTATCATGCACGGCCTTCCTTTAGGTAAATACAATGTAATGAAAGACAATGACAAAATTAATTTCATGCGGCCTAGAACTATTGAATCCGCATTAAAAGGCTTAAGAGCACAAAGAGGTGATTATTTTATTGTATTCGATAACCTCATGCTAAATTCTGCACAATACCTTACAAAATCAGAAAAAGAATCGCTTAAGAACTATCCTTTATTTTCACTCAACGGTTACCCTATCACCACACCTAAAGTGTTCAAGGGTGGAAAAGCATTATGTGCCAAAGTTTTAGAAAGCTATCAGCAATTGGTGAAAGAAGGTGTGATTGATAAAAAGCATAAAATACTCGCTAGTGACGTGCCAAAACAAATGGCACTTTTATCAAACTAGAAGATGGACGATTGTGAAATCGTAGTTAAAGATTCCAACATTTTCATACCCAAGTAAGAATTACCTTTATCATTTAATTTCGGGCTCCACACAGCCACACTATATTTTTGCGGGTGTATGGCGATAATCCCTCCACCAACACCACTTTTTCCCGGAAGACCAACTTTGAAAGAAAACTCTCCCGCTTCATCATAAAACCCACATAATTGTAAAATAGCATTCAGTCTTTTCGCTTCACTAACCGTTACCACCGCTTCTTTTGTCAGTGGGTTTACTCCATTTTGAGCTAGAAACATAAATGTTTGCGCCATTTCCTTACACGTCATTTCTATAGCACAAAGATAAATATAAACATCTAAGACCGTATCAATATCGTTATCAATATTGCCAAAATCTTTCATTAAATTGGCTAATGAGCGATTACGAAAACTAGAGTCTAACTCAGACTGTGCAACCGCCGCATTGATAGCAATATCAGCATTACCACTTAGTTTGCAGCACAAATTTAAAATCTCTTTTTTGGGATTATCAAACTGACTAACCAACACATCGCAAATCACAATAGCGCCCGCATTAATAAACGGATTACGAGGAATACCTTGCTCATACTCCAGTTGTACTAACGAATTAAATGCTGTTCCTGATGGCTCGATACCAACCCTTTGCCACAAATCATTTCCCAGTGCTTTAAACGATAAAGTTAATGACAATACCTTTGAAATACTCTGAATCGAAAATTTTTCATTAGCATCACCCTCATGAAAATGGTCATTGTTCACAGTAATAAGGTGAATGCCTAATTTTGATGGCTCAACGTAGGCAAGTTCAGGAATATAACTTGCTACCTCACCTAAGCTTTTGGTGTTTTTGGCTTGCTCAATGACACTAGCTAATACAGTTTGGTAATTTATCGGCACAAATTCAGCCATAAAAAGCACCTATCTAACTTTAAAAAATTGAATAGACGCAAAGATAGCAAAGTAATTAAATAAGGTGAACACACCACCGACATAATCGTATAAAAAATACAACTAGATTGAGCGCAGATAATCCTAAATCTAATTTATATCACAAAGGCTAAAGGTTACCTTGTAATGGCTTTCATAATTCCACACATCGCTGCTTCAGTGCCTTTGTCTTCTTTAATGAAAGAGACTTCCGTGCAAACAGGGATTGTTTTACCTAAACGATGAAGATACTGTTTATCATAAGAGATTTATCCTGTAGCGAAGCCATATTTATACCAAGCAGTATTGGTAGGAGGCAACTAGTTTAAGGGTACCCTTTCACTTAATTAATAATTTGTACATTGAGTTCCGATTCTGGCTATATTTTAACAATCGCCACGTTATACTGTCCTTGAAATAGCCACCCGAGCCGAGTATGTTACCAAACAATATTTGTAGTAAAGCACGATTTGCAAAAGACCCACGCTTTGATGGCAAATTCTTTACTGCGGTAAAAACCACGGGGATTTATTGCCGTAGTATTTGTCCTGTGAATCCCCCTAAAGAAGAAAATGTTAGCTATTACCGTTCAGCTATAGAATGTGCAATAGCTGGATTTCGTCCTTGCCTACGATGTAGGCCTGATAGTGCTCCTGGCTCTCCAGCTTGGAAAGGAGTGAATACCACCCTTGATAGAGCTCTTAAACTCATTAATGAAGGGGCATTACAACACGGAACACTGGTTCAACTTGCTGAGCGCCTTGGTATTACGGATCGTTATTTACGACAGCTATTTACTAAAAACATTGGAGCTTCTCCCAAAAGTTATGCTCTATATCAGCAATGTTTATTTGCAAAAACATTACTTCATCAAACTAAATTACCCATTCATCAAGTGGCAATAGCTTGTGGCTTTAATAGTGTTCGACGCTTCAATGATTGCTTTAAAGCACAATTACAATTAACCCCGTCACAAATGAGAAAAGCTCAAGCAGAAGAGCAGCCTACAAATAAGCTAACGTTAACCTTACATTACCGTCCACCTTACGACTGGCACTTTATTCAACAAAATCTCGCTGCAAGGTGCGTTGATGACTTGGAATGGTGTGATAAAAACAGCTATGGGCGCACTATTACTTGGCTAGATAGCCAAGGTGAGTTTACTGCGACACACAATAAAAACAATCACTGTTTTCATATAGAAATCAGTTTAAACAAACTTGAGCACTTAAGAGCTATCATCAACAATATTCGTCGTATTCTTGATTTAGATGTTGATCTACAAGTCGTTGAGCAACACTTAAAGCCTTGTTTACCTCAATCGTTTGATTTTCATTCAGGTGTTAGATTACCTGGTATTTGGCATGTGTTTGAGGCTGGTATTAGAGCCATTTTGGGTCAACAAATTTCTGTTGCTGCAGCACGTACCTTAGTAAGTCAGGTTGTACATCATTTAGGTCAAACTCATTGCCAATATAAACTATTTCCAACACCGCAAGCTATTGCCCAAAGTGACCTTAATTTCATGAAAATTCCAGGGGCACGTAAACAAACGTTGCGAAATCTTGCTTTGCATTTTGTTGAAAATAGTCATGCTACTAACCCTGATACATGGTTGCCTCTTAAAGGCATTGGCCCTTGGACGGTTAATTACGCTACTATGCGTGGCTTAAGTCATTGTGACATTTTCCTTGGTGGCGATCTGGGTGTTAAAAAAGCATTGGCACATAACCAAGAGGAATTTAATCCTAGCCTTGCAGCACCATGGCAAAGTTATTTAACCTATCAATTATGGAGTCAGTTGTAATGTTTATCGATTATCTAGAATCTCCTCTTGGCTTAATTGAATGCAAAGCCTCTGAAAAAGGATTACGACATGTTATTTTTTGCGGTAATGACAAACAAGCGATAAAAACTAATCACATCACAGGTTTAGCAAAGCAACAATTAGCAGAATATTTTTCAAGTAAGAGAACACAATTTTCAATACCTTTAGATGCTCAAGGCACTGATTTTCAAAAAGCTGTATGGCAATGTTTAGTTGACATTCCTTTTGGCGAGAAATGCACATATGGCGATATTGCCAAACTACTCAACAAGCCTAAAGCCTCTCAAGCTGTTGGTGGTGCAAACGGTAGAAACCCCATTAGTATCATCGTACCTTGTCATCGTGTAATTGGTAGTAGCGGTAAGTTAACCGGCTATGCTGGTGGCATGTTACGAAAACAATGGCTATTAGCCCATGAAGGTATTGACCATGTTAAAGAGGAGTACACTGAACTATTAACTCAAGTGGTTAAAACGCGACAAAGTAAAACAAACTTTTTAACCTAATTTCTTGTTTTTACTTAACGTTATAACATTGTAAATATTTAAGTTTTTATCTACACTAAAAATTCCTTATGCTCTGACAAATAAAGGGAAAATCATGAGCACTATAGATAATTCTGTATCACAATTAGAATCACTTTCAATGAAAGCTTACGAGCTGGGGTTGCTTTATGCGCCTAAACTCGCGTTAGCGATATTAACGCTAATTATAGGCTTATGGATTATTAGTGGCATCAGTAAAGTGTTAGTACTTTCAATGGAACGTTCTAAAGTTGACCCGACCTTAATCCCTTTTGTAAATAGCTTAATATCATGGACGCTTAAGTTATTACTGTTTATATCAGTAGCTTCCATGATTGGCATAGCAACAACCTCTTTTATTGCCGTATTGGGTGCCGCTGGGTTAGCCATTGGTTTAGCACTTCAAGGCAGTTTGTCCAACTTTGCTGGCGGCGTACTTATTATGATATTTAAACCCTATAAAGTAGGTGATTTAATTGAGTCTCAAGGGCATTTTGGTGAAGTAAAAGAAGTTCAAATTTTCAATACTATTTTATTATCTCCGCAAAGTAAGCGCATTATTATTCCTAATGGTGCAGTCTCTAATGGCTCTATTATAAATTTTACCGCCGAAGGAAAAATACGTGTCGATATGACCATAGGTATTGCTTATGATGCTGACATAGATTTAGCTAAAAAAGTACTGTTAGGCGTATTAGAAAATAATAGTAAAGTGATGAAAACCCCTGCACCTTTTGTTGGTGTATCAGAAATGGCCGATAGCTCCGTCAACTTAGCCGTAAGGCCTCATTGTTTGCCTGAGCATTATTGGGATGTATACTTTGAAGTCAATGAAGAAATTAAGAAAACGCTTGATAGTAACAATATCTCCATTCCATTTCCTCAACGCGACGTACACCTTATTCAACAATAGAGGTGTATTTTCTCTCACCTTGAAAAACGCTAATTCATTATTAGCGTTTTTTATTTATGAATAACTATCATTGCATCGAATAAGCAGTACTAATGAAAAAAATAAAACGTTGGCTTAAAAATTACAATAATTCATTATCGTATGTTGGTTTGATTGTTGCGGTGACATTCTTTTCTATTTCTTTATCTCCGTCACTGCTGCCAAGACCCTATATATTACAAGGTGTGCTTTCTGGTTTCTCATTATTAGTCGGCTATTCACTCGGAGTAGCTTGTACTTACCTGTGGCATTATTTAGAGTTGCCAGAGTTTAAAAAGCAGATAAAAACGACACTCCAATATATCATCTCTGCACTAAGCATTTTGATATTCATATATACAATTTATGCTTCAAACAACTGGCAAAATGAACTTCGAATACTTATGGGGCAAGCGCCCAATGAAGAGTTTTTGTATATTCAAATGATCGCAATCGCATTATTACTCGCATTTAGCTTATTATTTATCGCGCGTTTGTTTAAAAAGTCATTTAATAACCTCAGGTTTACTCTCCATAAACTTATTCCTCGCAGAATTGCGAATGTTCTAGGCCTAAGCCTGATCGCTTTTATTGTATTTACTTTCACTAATAATTTTATTATCAGCAAAATAGTGACCACCTTCGATGAAATTTATTCTATCGCTGATGAAAATACTGATAGCGGTATAAAAAAGCCAACAAATAGCCTATATACAGGTAGTAACAGCTCACTCATTCAATGGAAAAATTTAGGCCGAACAGGACAGAACTTTATTGCCAATGGACCAACACAAGCAGAGCTAACAGCATTTTTTTCTCAAAAAACATTATCTCCATTAAGAGTATACGTTGGACTTCGCTCGCGTGAATCTGCCGAGCAAAGAGCACAATTAGCACTGCAAGAGCTTATTCGCATCAAAGGTTTTTCCCGCTCAAAGTTAATTGTTGCGACACCAACAGGCACAGGCTGGCTTGATCCTTCAGCGATGAACACTTTTGAATACCTGCATCAAGGCGATACTGCCATTGTATCAATGCAATACTCATATTTACCCAGTTGGTTAACCTTGTTGGTTGACCCCAGTGGAGCAAAGCGCTCAGCCTTAGTGCTGTATAATACCATTCATCGTTACTGGTCTTCTTTACCCAAAGAAAGTCGACCTGATTTATATGTATTTGGCTTAAGTTTAGGTGCTTTAGGTGCTGAAACCTCAATTAACTTAACCACTATAATCAACAACCCAATACAAGGCGGCTTATTTGCTGGTGCACCTTTTCCTAGCACCGTCTCTCCGCAGTTAATCAAACAACGCAACCCAAGCTCTCCGCAATGGCTTCCTACCATTCAAGATGGCTCTCTGGTGCGATTTACTGCGCAAGAGAACCAACTTAATAATGAAAACTGGCACTGGGGACCTATGCGTTTTGTTTACATTCAGTACGCAAGTGACCCTATGGTGTTTTTCTCTCTAGATCTTTACCGAAAAGAACCTGACTGGATGAAAGGCGAACGCGGTCATGATGTTTCACCTGATTTTAACTGGTACCCTATTATTACTTTTTTACAGGTGCTTTTTGATCTTCCCATGGCTGATAAGGTACCTAGAGGAAGCTCACACAGGTACTCGGCAAGTAGTTATATTGATGGCTGGGTAGAAGTAACCCAGCCCAAAGGCTTAACGAAGGAAAAACTTAAAAGCATTAAACATCATTTTAGTGACCAGTAAACAGTGATTACTATGCTTATTTCAATATTGGTGAAACGTAACCTTGCGGCTTAATCGCAAAGACTGACTGATTAAGTCGATAAAGTATGCTTTCCGCAGTGTTTCCTATAATAAAACCAGGAATACCAACACGAGCAACGGTTCCCATCACCACGAGATCAGCATCAATAGAATTAGCATAATTAGGTAACTCTTCTCGTGCCTTACCTTTTATCGTAACAAGCTCCGGTGTTAATAACTCAACGTCTTGCGTAGTAAAGTCTTCTATAACACGCTGTTTTAATGTGTTTAAGTTTTCCATAGCGCGTTGTTTTTCAATGGATAAATATCCTTCTGTTTCTTCTTCACTTTTGTGACTAAATATAGAACTCTTTAAAATACTCTCATGCTTAGCTGACCAGATTGATACAATTTTTAGTTGGGCATTTTTTAGCAAAGCTAAGGTATAAGCTGTTTTTAAAATGTCTACATTAAGATTATCTCTGGTACTTTGCTCTTCATCCGGATAGCCTTCAGTGACATCAACAGCAGCAACAATAGTATGACTTTCTTTGGCCTCTTCACCGCTCACTAACCAAACCGGACAAGGGCAGTTTCTCAGGTAGCTCATATCATTACTGCCAAATAATTTACTGAGCAGTCCTTCGCTTTCAGACGGCTTTATGAGTAAATCAAAGTTATTTTCACCAACTTTTCGTACCACATCGAGGTATTTATCATTGAAAATAATATCTTTACTGATGCTAATTCGATCAGCATATTGCGCTAAAATATCATCTTGCTGCTGCTCTTTCTCATTGATAAATTGTGAAATATCATCGGTAGATAAGCCAAGTGAGTCAGGAATAGTTTTATCTGTGAAGGTAAATATCACCGTTAACTTTGCTTCATTTTTCTCAGCAAAGGTAACCGCCTTTGCTAATGAAACTTGGTTATCAACTTTATCGCAATAAACATAAACTATATTTTGAAATGTTAACATGTGATTTCCTTAAAAGTGTTAAGCATATTTAGTAGAACAATAGTACATACTGCATGTCCAGTTAATGAAAGAGTATATCTAAGTTATTTAAATACTTTATTTTTTTATCTGCTGCAATGTAAAGTAATTATAGTGCTTTAACCATGAAAAACTTAGCTCCTTTTATTGGGTATTGCTCTTGGGTCCACTGCACTTGGTAGCCGTACTTTTCATAGAATGTTTTAGCCTGAAATTCTAAGGTATCTAATAAACTAAACTGACAACCTTTTACCTTTGCTTTTTGTTCTAATTTTTCTAGAATTTTACTACCCCACCCTTCACCACGTAAGCTTTCTGAAACCCATAAGGTCTCTATCATAAGCCAATGACCAAAAGTTTTTGCACAAGCGCCAGCAACCACTTCACCAGCATTATCTTTAATGCTAACCAGAAGTGGCTGCTTTTTTGTCTCTTGCCAATGCGCTGCATTGAATGCTCTTATTTTTGAACTCAAAAATTGAGTTAAATCATCATTCTCAACTTCTTCTATTTCAATCGCTAATGTTGCCATAGGGTTAGTATATTCCTGTCTTTTGTCGCTCAGTTCTTAAAAATAAAAATCAATTTATGCCCAATATATAGGATCAACATGATAAAACTGCCTTAACTGCTGATATAAGGTTGGGTGTTTGGCAAAAAAGGCTTGTGGTTGCTCAAAAAACACTTCACTAGTAACAGCAAAAAATTCTGCAGGCTCTGTTGCACCATAATAATCAAACAAAGATGGCACACCAGAGTTTGCTTGCTTTCTCAACTGTTCAAATTGCACTATAAAAGCTTCAGACCATGCTTGATAGCTCTGCCCTTTAGCTAAAATTGGAGCACCATTAGCTCGGCCTGTTTCTTGATCTAATTGATGAGCAAACTCATGAATAACAACATTTCTGCCATCGTTTGGAATATCTGCGCCTGCAACAGTATCTTGCCAAGATAATACCACCTTACCGAAATCCCACGACTCACCAGCCAAAGTAACTTGCTGGGTGTGCTCGATGCCACCTGCAGCTTTGCTTCGCTGCTGTTTAATAAAAGCACTTGGGTATACTAAAATAGTACGCAATTTAGGGTAATAGTTTGTTTGTCGATTAAGCAAAAGTAGGCAAGCTTGTGCTGCCACTGTTACACGGATTTCGTCGGTAATTACCACGCCATTGCAACCAACAAAATGCTTTTCAGCTAAAAAGACTTGAATATGCTGTTTTAATTGTAGTTGTAAATCTGCGGGCATTTGCCTGAAATAAGGCATTCTTTGCTGGATGATTTTACGCCACTCTTTCTTAAAGGGCTGAGCTTTTATTTTATCTCGTTGATATGCTCGCCAATAAGGCTTACCTGCTAAATAGGCAATAATAATTAGTGCGACAACGATGGGTAATAGATAAGCGTACATAATATAACTTAATTAAGTCTTTATTATGAAGTTGGTACGACTTGAAACTATATCAAGCTTTACTTTGAGTTAATTCTCATGAACATAAAAAAATGGAGCCTAAGGCTCCATTTTAATTCTCTTTGTTAGAGCACGATTAACGCGATTATTGACAACCCGCGCTGTCATACTCAACTAATATAGTAGCGCCCGTTGCACCACCAGTTATTTTTAAGTAAGACCAGTAATCACTACCTGCAGGTAATGACATACAGGTTGATGTTGAGCCGTTACCTAATGCTTGACCATCATAGTCACCACTGTTTGGCCAGCCACCATTTTTATATAGTACATCAAGGTTACCTTGACCGTGACCCGTAGTAATTTTCACTGACTGATGTGTAGATGCTTCACCTAAGCTTAACCAAATAGTGCTGCTATTACCTAAACATGCAGCAGTACCAGCCGTTAAACCACCACCAGTGATTGGCGATTTTGTTAAACAAGCATTTTCAAGATCTAAATCAATCGGGTCAATAACAACCGTAGCAGAGTCAGTGTGAGAAGCACCATCATTATCTGTTACCGTTAATTGAGCAGTGAAAGAACCTGAAGTTGAGTACGTATGTACAGGGTTAGCAGTGGTACTTTGCGCTCCATCACCAAAGTCCCACAGGTAATTAACGATTGTTCCATCAGTATCTTTAGAGCCTAAGCTGCTAAATGAAATCGCGTTATTTACAAGTGCATTGTAATCACCATTGGCATCAGCTGTTGGGGCAACGTTATCGTTTGCTGTCACAGTTACGGTGTAATCTTCTGCTTCACCATCACCTAATGAACCACAAGCAGTAGTTGGCGCACCCGAATACTTCATTACCACACGCATGCGCGTTGTTAAGCCAATCAATGAATTATCAATCACTAAGTTACCTTGAACAGTATCTTTACCCGCTAAACCACTAACAAGCTTTTCTGATAATTCAAACGTACCATTGCTGTTAGTATCTAACCACACAGCCCAATGCTCAGAATAATTACCGCCAGCGGTTAAACTAATAGCATTATCACCCGTTGATAGTGGTAACGTTACATTGGTAAAGTCCCCATAACCCTCTTTAGCACTTGCATTTGAAACACCGCCAGCACTTACATTGGCAATCCACTCATAACCTGTATTACCGGTAACGGTACAATAGTCATTAACGACAGGAGCAATAACTGCTGTAGTTGAGCTCGTCGTTGAAGCATTGTCATTATCGGTAACTGTTAGTGTTACTGTGTACTCATCAGCCGCACTGTACACATGAGAAGGATTAGCTAAAGTACTTGTATTACCATCGCCAAATGACCAGCTATAACTTGCAATAGAACCATCTGTATCAACAGTGCCTGCACTTGAAAAAGTCACCGTGGTATTTTCAAGACCACTATATGGACCATTTACGTTAACTACAGGAGCGACATTTTCTGCAGCAATAGTAACAACACTTGAATCAGTTGCTTGGTTATTATCATTATCAGTAACTGTTAATACTGCACTGTACGTACCACTTGCTGTATAGGCATGATTAGGGTTGGCTTGAGTACTGGTATTTCCATCACCAAAATCCCATAAATAGCTAACAATTGTACCATCTGAATCTACTGAACCAGCACTACTAAAGGTAATGCTCTCATTGATTAAAGCAGAATAACCACCATTGGCTTCAGCTGTTGGTAACCCTGGGTCAACAGTACCTTCTCGCTCGTAATAGACTCTAAAGGTTGCGCCACTATAATCTAAGAATGGGTCAATAATTACATTTACTGTTTTACCACCGACATTAGCACCTAAATCACAGTATTCACTTAAACGTGGAGCACTAAATGGCGCACAATCTGACACTGATGTAGTCGGTATTGAATCAACACTTACGTACATGTCAGGGTCACCTAGGTAACCACCCGGCATAACAGCTACAACGCGTGACGCATCACTTGGAATATCAAATGAATAACTCTTAATGGCATCACCTTTAGTTGCTGATAAGTTAGTCTCTTCAGCTAAGAAAACACGCTCACAGCCAGTACACAATGAAGGATCTTCAACTGATAATATTTCTAACGTTGCATTTGAATAATCAGAGAATGCATCAATAGTGGCAAAATATGGTTGAGTAGTAGACGGCGCGGTAAATGTTACTAGCTCTGGTGTTCCCGCTGATTTAAACGAAATGAAATCAGCAATCCAAGTTTCACCATTTTTAGTCGGCGCTACACCTTTACTCACATAAAGATCAGGATCTTGGTTATAACCTTTTAAATAAATTGCGGCTGCTTGAGTACCTTCAGGGAAAGTAAACTCAAAAGTATCTGTTTCGCCTTTGGTCGCAGATAAGTTAGTGTACTGTGCTAGTACTTCACCTGAAGGGGCAACATCTAAGCCTGAACCATCCCATGGGCGATCGCTATTACTGGTATATTCTTCTAAACCAACAGCAATTAAGTTTTCGTTACTCCATAACGTTTTACGTGCATCACCGTGTAGTGCTGCAGTCATACGTTTAACTTGCCCTTGTGTATACATGGCATAGTTATCAGAATAATGCATGAAGTTTTCAGTATTTGTAGGCTCACCTAAACAGTTAAGCGCATTATCTTGTAAAATACTGCTACTCATTTGTGGAGTATCACAGTTGTTATCACCGGTAGACTCACAAAAAGCTTCTTGGTGCACTGAGCACACGTCACCGTCAAAAGTATGCGGTAAGTTTAACCAATGACCAAACTCATGAGTTAATACTGAACGGAAGTTTTCACCGGTATTCGCACCTAAATAATGACCGTTATATACCACACGTGATAAGCCTGCCTCCGACATACTCATTTGTGGATACCAAGCAACACCAGAACTACTTGTATCACCATCAGCATATAAATCACTCATGAGATAAATGTTCATATACTTGAAGTTATCCCAGGCATCCGCAGCGATTGCAGCATCATGACCAGAACCGTTACCGTAACCTGACTTATTGGCATAGCGCACAATACCGTTTGTTGGATTACCTTGAGGATCTTTTTTCGCTAAAACAAATTCAATATTTAGATTATCTCTGATTGCTTGAAACTCTGCTGCAATAGGACCATCCTGTGTATTTGTACCTAAAAAATCTTCATTCGATTTGTTTAACGCATCAATGATTTTATTTTCTGTTAAGCAATACGAACTTTCATCGGCACAGTTATATTGATCGCCATAAACATGAACAACAACTGGAATATAATAGCGACCATCAACACCATTGCCATTTGCCGCTGCCTGGATTTGTGGCGCTGCTTTTAGCATGGATTTAGATAATTTTTTCTTCAATTGAAGTTGGTTTTCAATTTGTAAAGCATCCCAGTCTTGTTTGTTTTTGTCCGTACCACAAACTTGTTGCTTATTTGCTAAGTCGCTAACTGAAGCTTCTTTATTTTTAAAAATGGGATGTATATCACCCGCTAATGCTGCTGTACTTGAAACAGTCAACATAAGGGCCATAAGTGATGGAACTTTGTGCTGCAAAGGCATGAATTCTCCTATCATGTTTTAATAACATGGTTTGGGGTAACTCAATAACAATTGTTAAATTACAAAACAGTTCGTTATCAGTCACACATTTATTATTATTTTTAGTTATGTTGTGAATGCCAGAACTACTGTTAACTAATTGTTTAATAGCTTGTTTATTTTAAAACAATACGTAGTACAAATATTCACCATTATGTTTATACTACAAATATTACATATTGTATACAGGATATTTTACTAGTTTTTAGGTGCTAAAGCTAAAATAGCAAGAGAGAATTTAGACAAGGATAACTGTGCTTATAAAGCTTGATATTTATTTTCAATAACTATTGATAAGCAAGGTTGGTAGAATATCCGTTTCCATGATTGTTCTTACTTTATATTCATCCATATCACCTTCTTGATAAGCTCGGCCTGTAAAAACCACGACTAATTCCAGTGCAGGCATAACAAAAATATACTGGCCACCATAGCCATCAGCATAGTAAGTACTAACAATGTCATTGCCTACAGTGAATTGAGTAGTCCACCATTGGTAACCATAACCCCAGCTTGCGGCAGCAAAGTGTTGCTGCGTAGATTCATTTACCCACGATTCACTAATAACTTGTTCACCTTGCCATATACCCTTATTCAAAAAGAGTTGGCCAAACTTCGCCATATCTCTGGTTGAGAGATACAAAGCACTGCCAGTGTGCAATTGATTATCAAGAGACCAATAAGTGTACTTTTCAATACCCAATGGAGCAAAAAGGTTTTGCTCCATAAAGTTAGTAACACTCTGCTCGGTCGCATACTCAAGTAATCTGCCAATGCCAAAGGACACACCCGTTGAGTAAGCAAATTCTTCTCCGGGCATAGATGCCATTGGTCTACTGAGTAAAAAATGCATGGGATCAATAGCATTGTTCATTTGGCTATTCAAATTACTACTATTTAAGTAGGAGACATTCCACTCATCCCATAAATAACCATGTTGCATTGTTAACCAGTTTTTTAAGGTAATATCGCCCTTAGACTCATGCCAATTATCAACAGGTAACTTGTGTTGAAAATAATCATGCACCTTTACATTAACGCTATCAATATAGTCTTGATCAATAGCGATACCAATCAGTGCAGAAGTAACACTCTTGGTCACTGAATTTAGGATATGTAACTCCAAATCCTGATTATTAGCCCAACTATCCGCTAAATCTAACGAGGTTCTAAATGACTGCTCAAATATTATTTTTTCTTCTTTGATAATAGTAACTGAATCAATATGACGATAATTCAAAGCATTACGGTTAATTTTATCAACTAATTTTTCATAAGGTTCAACATCTATTGAATAATCACTTAAATGGGCTGTCTGCCAACCATCCCCTTTCAATTCTGGTTGTTTATAACTATATTCAAGTGCTGTTTCAGGAGAATTACTTTTGCTATCAGAACCACAGCTAAACAAGCAAAAGCAAGCCCATAAAATACAAACAAAGTTAAGCCACTGATTTTTAGCGTTAGACATATCAATATCCAGAATAAATTAATTATTACTAGCCTAGATTATGGCCTTGTAAAAAACCAATCGATAATAATTAAGCAATAGATAACAATACAGCTATTACCACCACCTTTTGTAGATAATTATTCATTCTAGATGATGCTATGTAGGTTTTATTGTAATACCCATATTGCCATATAATTATTAAAAACCTTCTCACTTAGCATTTAAAAACGCCACCGTTGCAAAAACAAAATAACGTAATAAAACTACACACAGTAAATAAAATAGAATTAATATCAGCGTAAATTTGATTTTTATTCACTTTTGGAGTAATAATATTACATAGCATTCTTTTTATGATGCTGCTAAATAACTGAGAAAAGGTGAATACGATGGAAAACGATGACGTAATGATCAAAGACAGTAATTCTTTAGAGCCTACCCAGTACGACTATGACAACAAAGGCCTACCTCGCGATTTTGATATTCGCATTGAAGTTGCAGAACAACGAGAAGTATTAGAACAAAGCTAAACAAGTCATAAAAAATAACAAAGTAATCAAGCCTCATACTAGAGGCTTACTTTTATTACCTTTTAATTGCCTTTCATATTTTTCTAAAAGTGATTATTTGTAGCGAATAACTTCTTGCTAGCTAAACTACCTGACCACTAGCAACACCACTTGCCCAGCAAAATTGGAAGTTATACCCTCCCAAAAATCCAGTAACATCAATCACTTCGCCAATAAAATACAAGCCAGGCACTTGTTTACTTTCAAAGGTTTTTGAGGAAAGCTCATCGGTGTCTACGCCACCTAACGTCACTTCCGCTGTGCGATAACCTTCAGTACCATTAGGTTTAATTTGCCACTGGTGAATATAGTGACATAGGGTATCAATTTCACTATGGGTTAATTGGTTAATCGACTTTTCTACAATGTGCCCTTCTTCCACAAGCACTTCCACAAAACGTTTAGGCAGTAACGTCGACATTTGATTCTTTAATGATTTTTGTGCACTGTGCTCACGCCACATTCCTATGGTTTCTTTCAGATTATACTCTGGTAGTAAGTTAATTGTTATTGCTTGGCCTGCTTGCCAAAATGACGAGATTTGCAATACCGCTGGTCCTGACAACCCACGATGAGTAAATAAAATATTCTCTTTAAACATCACACCCGACTCACTACTTACCTCAGCAAGTAGACTGATGCCAGATAAGCCATCAAAGCGCTGTTTATCATGTTCATGTAAAGTAAAAGGCACTAAGGCAGGACATGTAGGTATGACATTTAAATCAAATTGTTGTGCAATTTTGTAGCCTATAGGGCTTGCACCTAGTTTCGGCATTGTTAGGCCACCTGATGCAACCACCAACGATTCGCACTCATAGCTTTCATTCGTTGTTTTAACCACAAAACCACTCGGTGTTTTTTCAATAGCCAGCACTTCTGTTCTTAGTTGAACCGTTACCCCTGCCCATTCACACTCAGTAAGTAAAATATCGACTAAATCTTGCGCGCTATTGTCACAAAATAATTGGCCTAAGGTTTTATGATGATACTCAAGACCATGACGCTCAACAAGCTCGATGAAATCTTCAGCTTTATAGCGGCTAAGGGAAGATTTTATAAAGTGAGGGTTATTACAAATATAGTGCTCAGGGGCGGCATTTTCATTAGTAAAATTACAGCGGCCGCCGCCACTTATCAGTATTTTACGGGCAGGCTTTTTGCCCATATCAAGCACAGTTACACTTCTGCCTCGATAACCCGCATTAGACGCGCACATTAAACCTGCAGCACCTGCACCAATAATAACTACATCAGTTTTAATCACAGTGATTCCTAATCTTTTTCACAACAAAGACATTATAAGGATTACGCAGTAGAACAGCTAGCTATCTGAGTTCTGTTCTGTGAATTCTCCCTGAAAATAAAGAAATGAAAAGATTGTGTAAAGTAGAGAACTGTTTGTCTTATTAACGCTCTATTGCTGATATAACTCTGCTTTTCAAGCATCCTTTATCAATATATGGAACAACAATGAATAAAAGAACATTCAAAAAACTTCTGCAAAATAGCCTCACTCTCATATCAACATTTACCTTACTTGCTTGTGGCTCTAGTAGTGATGACAGCGGTACAGGTTATGTAAAACTGTACAACGCATCGTCAAATGCCCCCAGTATCTACTTAACTGTTGATGAAGATCTAAACAGCACTGATGATGACCATTTTGAGCACAGCTACTCTGGCGTGCCTTTTGCTCAAGCCAACAGTAACTACGAAATAGATTCAGGGACTTATTCTTATCAACTAGCTTGGCAAGATGATGACAGCACGGCCTCCGATAATTTATCAGTATTGCATGAAAGTGAGTTAACCATTTCCAACGACTCTATTGAAATGATAGTACTAAGCGATAGCATTTTATCGCCGCAAATAATGACCTATAGCATGCCACTTATTGATGACGATAATGATGATACTGAAGAGTTATTCAATTTACGTGTTTTGAACATGCACTCTAGCCATACTGGCATTGATTTTTATTTATCTAAAGATGATGAAACCTTTAATGAAGCACAATTTGTCGGCGATTTTAGCTATCAAGCATTATCCGACAACCATAAATTTGAACAAAGTGATTACATTTTTTATATCACTGAGTCAGGTAGCAATGAAGTACTCTTTGAGACTAACAGCATTTCATTTGCCTACAGCTCTCAATACATCATGGTGGTTAGAGAAAATAAAGGGGCAGGCTCATCTCCCTATATACTCGACAAAGTCTCAAACTCTACTGTAACGGAATATACGGATGCCGATGCCGAAGCCAGCTTTAAAACCTACAATGCTGTCGCTCCCCATGAACAATTAGATAACTATCAAGGCGATATGTCTTTATTCATCAATGGGGTAGATAACTCACCTGAAATTGCTTTTTTACCTTATGGTGAAATGAGTAACGACCTTATCGTAGCCAGTGGAGACTACAGCCTAGATCTTAGCAGTGTTGCAACTAGCACCCCTTTATTAAGTAATCACTTACTTTCATTGACAGAGAATAGCAATAAGACAGTGTTCTTTTATGCAGAAGAAGAATACGTAGACTCAGATGGTGACGGTAATGTAGATGAAAATGGTGACGGAATTATCGATGAAATTGAAGTGAACTTATTTTCTTTAGTAGTAGATAACAGTTTAAACGAAACTATTTATGATCATGAAATAGAGTCTGTTAATTTAGTGCAATCTGATGAGTTTGACCAAGTAACTGTATATTTTGTTCGCAGTAATGAAACTATTGATACTGCCTTATACTACCGAACGATACACTACAAAAAAACCAGCCCGATTACCCTATTGAATAACACCTACCAAGTGTTCGTCATTGGTGAAGAAAATGACAGTCGAATCATCTTAAATACTTTTGAATTAACACTTAATGAAGAGAGTCGCGAACAATTCCTCATTATCGAAAATAGCACGGAATCAACAACTGGCTATAAAAGCACGTTAATCGACCAAATCACTCCACAGGTAAACTAATCATGGAGGCGATATCCATTAAACAAGAGAATATATATCGTGTTAATCAGCTACATATGAATGTTGCAACACGGTCAGCTTATTTTCATAACCAAGCAATTCCCTTAACAGGCTTAGAATTCAACTTACTGAAAGTCATTATGATGAATGCAGGCTGTATTGTAACTAGAGAAGATATTGCCAACGCAGTCTTTCAAAAAAGCCTGAAGCGATGCGATAAAAGCATCAACAGTCATATACTCAATATACGAAAGAAAATTGCTAACGCGTCAGGAGATGAATGTATCAAAACGGTACGAGGTAAGGGTTATATTGTATTTGGCAACTAACAATTAAACTGTAAAAGCTATGCAGTAGAAATAAAAAAGCTTTCCTAAGGTACTACCTTAGGAAAGCTAATATTTTTAATACGTTATAAATTTTTAGAACTAATCGTACTAAACAGACTCTGTCATAATACTGGTGTTTTCGCCCTTTGCCATCTCAGCTAAATCTTTATCAACAAAGAATAGCGCATGGCCATCGTTACCCACTAAATTAATTTTATCTAAAATGCCTTTAAAGAGTGTTTCTTCTTCATGTTGTTCAGAAACATACCACTGTAAAAAGTTAAAGGTAGAGTAATCTTGATTAGTAAAGGCATGGTGCGCTAACTCGTTAATTTGACGAGTTATCAAACACTCATGTTCATAAGTTAATTCAAATAACTGACCAAGAGAGGTAAATTCATGTGGTGGCGCTTCAATGGCGCCAATAATTGGTAAAGCGCCTGTTTCACTAACATAAGTGAATAGGCGATTCATATGTGCCATTTCTTCAATCGCATGTTGGCGTAAAAATTCTGCAGCGCCTGAAAAACCATGCTCTTCACACCAAGCACTCATTTGAAGATATAAATTTGAAGAGTAAAATTCTAAGTTAAGTTGCTGATTTAACTTTTCAACCATTTCTGCTTTTAGCATAACATCGCCTCGATATAAGAATATGACAGGATCTTGCCCTGATAATTACCTTGATACAAGAAAAAAATTGTATCAATATTTATTTTCTAAGTAACTGAGAAGCATTGTTATTTGTACCTTAACTACCACCATTAAAGGTTATCGAGAATAACTTCAGCCTTACTCACCTCAAAAGATTTTGCTGCTTCAACGTGTAAACTGGTCACGATGCCGTTGTCAATTATCATTGCGTAACGCTGAGATCTAATCCCTCCAAAACCACCAGTATCCATCGATAAACCTAGCGTTTTTGTGTAGCTACCATCACCATCAGCAAGCATCATAATATTTTCAGCATTTTGAGATTCTCCCCAAGCTTGCATAACAAAAGCATCATTGACTGAAAGACAGATGATCTCATCAACTCCCTTAGCTTTCAGTTCATCCACTGATACAACATAGCCGGGTAAATGTGCAGCTGAACAGGTTGGCGTAAATGCTCCAGGAACAGCAAATAAAACCACTTTCTTATTCGCAAACAATTCACTCGTTTGATGAGTGACCATTTCACCATTAAGTAATTGCTGTAGTTCTCCCTTTGGCATGTCATCGTGTTGTTGAATCATTATATTGCTCCGAAATAGTTAGTGTTTAAGTGAAAATTGGTATAAGTGTTAATATGCTAGATACGTATAAAGTCATCATTAACATGCAGAATCAACAAAAATCAAACGTAATCAAACCTTAGGAATAGCCTGATTAACATAAACATCAAAACGGTTCTTCTTCATTTTAATACTCATGGTTGGTTTTTTATCTGCTATAGGTGGTGCATAATTAGGCCGTTTTACCACAACACGATATTTTGCTAGTGCTAGTGCAGGCGCAAGTAATGCATCGGCATCTAAATCTTCCCCTACTAAAGACTGAAAGATTCGCATTTCTTTTTTAACCGCAGCTGATTTTTCACGATGTGGGTACATAGGATCTAAATAGACAACATCAGGTTGGTTCGCTAACGACATATCATCAATCGAAGAGGCATGAATTAACTTCATATTTTCTGCAATATCAACAATCTCATGATTCAATTTTGCACGTTCAACACCATCATCAAGTAAAGCGGCAACTACAGGCATACGTTCCATTAAGGTTAATTGACAGCCTAAGCTCGCCAAAACAAAAGCATCACGCCCTAACCCAGCGGTTGCATCTAGCACATGGGGTGTAAAACCATGCTTTAACCCAACCGCTTTCGCAATATCTTGGCCACGACCACCACCAAATTTACGCCTATGAGCAGACGCCCCCTCCACTAAATCAACTTTAATAGCTCCTAGCTTAGGTTCATCTAATTTTCGTAACTCAAGCACACCATGGTTAACTTGCAGCAAATACGATAATTGTGGCTGCTTAGCCGCCGCAGCCGCATCTCCGATATAAGAAAATTGCCACTTTTTGGCAATTTTCTTAGCCTGCTCACTATCAACAGAATCTAAGTAAGCAACAGCGATATGCTCTAATGAAGGTTGAGTCATTAACTTCCTATATGATCATCCAAAAAGGATAATATCTTCTGATTAACTTCTAAAATATTATCTTCATTATAAAAGCCATGACCTTCTTTGTCTTTCACTAACCATTCAAATGGATAGTTATTTGCCTCTAAAGACTCTTTTAATTTTTCTGCATGTTCAATAGGTGCGCGTTCATCTTCTTCACCATGAATAATAAATACTGCCGCTTTAAGTTTATCAACATGGTTCACTGGAGATTGTAATTTTTGAGCTGTTACATCAGTTCCCAGTGTCTTATCTAAATAGGAGTCACCCCACTTTAGATGCCTAATATCTCCTTCCGCATATAACATTGGTAAATCATAAACGCCCGCATAACCAATAGCGCACTTATATAAGTCAGGATTTTTAATGGCACTTTGTAAAGCACTATAACCACCAAAACTCGTACCAAAAATGCACATTCTATCTTTATCGGCAATACCTTGTTGAATAACATATTTAGCTGCTAGCGTAATATCATCTTGTATTTTAGTCCCCCAATTACCATAGCCGGCTTCTTCAAATTTATCCCCATAACCTGATGAGCCTCTAAAATTCACTTGTACAACTGCATAGCCTGCATTTGCTAACAGCTGAACTTGTGAATCATATCCCCAATAATCTCTTGCGTGTGGACCACCATGAGGTAGCAATACCGTCGGTAGTTTTTCTGACTTTCCTTTTGGCATGGTAACAAAGCCATTGAGAATTAAGCCGTCTTTGGTTTTTATACGAAACGGTTCAGTTGCTGCCATATCTTTAGCTTTAATCCACGGGGATGTGTTAAATAAAAGCTTATTTTTCATGGTTTTGGTATTAAACAAATAAAATGTACCAGGATTCCTATCGCTACTAACATGAATAATTAGCTTTTCACCATTATCTGTTTTACTTGTTATAGAAACTTTATCGCCCTTAAAGTATTGAAATAATGCTTTATGAAATTGTGCATCACGTAAACTTTCGTCTAAATAAACATATTCGGGATAATCCTCATCTACTCTTACACCATAAACTGTATTTAAATCAGTTTTCATTGCGTAAGTTGGATCTGCCATCTTACTCTGGAATAACAACGTTTCTTCTTGGTTTTTTAAGTTATAGCGAAATAGACCTTTTGGTTCTCCATCTTCACTTTTAAATGCATAAATACTGTTGTCATCATCGGCGAATGAAATCGGGGAAAACTTGCCTGAAAAGCTCTTATCAAATTTTTTCCAGTTATCATCCTTGCCCTGAGAATAAAATAAATTGGTTTTACCTTGCTTATCTATACCGGTAGAAAATCGCGGTTGCCCTTTGCTATCAACAAGGAAATAGCTATAACTCATCGGTGCAGTTTTAACCTCCTTTTCCTTGCCATTATAGATATTTAGCTTAATTGCTCGAGCTAATGAGCCAGAGGTTCTATTAAATTTTTGTTTTTGAACTAGTACATACTTAGGTTCATTTTCTAAGGTATCAATTAATCGACCGTAATAGAATGATGAGCCGGAGTTTGAGTTACTTTTGCTCGACGTTAAAGACGAACCTTCAGCACGATAGCCAAAGATCATACGTTTCTTTGAACCATCGTAATTAATGGCATAAATCTCACCATAATCATAAGGTAATTCAAACGCCCCCTTAAGTTGTTGAATCTGAATAACAACACGCTCGTTGTTTGCCCAATAATATGAACCTGCTTGGCTTTTACTATTAGCGTTCAATGCATAAGTCACTTTATAAGTATCCGTTTCTAAAAATACTAGACTTCTGACACCATCTTTAGTTACAAGTGCTGCTAAATGTTTACCATCAGGTGAAATTTTCACATTATGATATTCACCATGGCGAGACAAATCCTCCACTGTAACGGCATAGGAGTTAGCGACATTTGCTATGCTAAAGGTAATACATATAAACATTAGCATTTTAATTTTGGACATTTTTCTTCCTTGAGTAATTTAGGTGGGTAAATGTAACAATTTGTGTATACTCTATCTTTTTTTGGTTAAAGAATAAAGACTTGCAGCTTATCTATAGGAAAGAGATAATGACATACATTCCCCTAGCTAGTGATTAAAGGAGACAATCTGTGCAAAATATTCCTGCAGCTTCTCCGCAAATGTGCTCGGTAACTTTACTAGGCAATTTGGTGGCAAAGCCCGATATTCGCTATCGAACCAACCCTGTTGTCGCTGTTACTGAAATTACTTTAGCAACACACAGCAAATGGCTAGATAAAAAGACTAATCAGTTTAAAGAATGGACGAGCTTTCATCATGTTAAAGTTGAGGGGCAACTTGTTGAGCAAGCACTTTTACATGCCAACAAGGGCGATATTATTTTAATTCATGGATACTTAAATAATATGAAAGCCAAGTCTGAGCATGGTGAACACCCACCGATAGTACACGCTAATTTCGTTCAAGGTTTCAAAAAAGGTTTCACTGAGTCAATTAACCAAATTCATTGCAGTGCCACGTTACTCACACATCCTCAACAAATGCTAACAGAGCACAATAAAGTCTTTTGCTCTGCCAATATTGCCATAGACCAACGAATTTATTCTCCAGAAAAACAGGATTGGTTGACGATAAAAGTTGAGCGTCCTATTCATGCTTGGGGCAAGCAAGCACAGTACTTTGCTGAGCATGCTCAGCTTAATCAACAGCTTATGGTTGAAGGAAAACTAAGTTACTCGAGTAACAAATTACAATTTATTGAAGTGAACAAGCTACACTTATTTAATATTTAACTTTTTCTCTATACTATGTACTGATAGGCTAATCCTATTATTTAGAGACGGATGACTAAATAACATGAATGTAGAAATCACACACAAGGTTGCCAGTATTTTATTACCCTATAGATTGGTAAAGCTCTGTGTCGCGCTTTTGATCTTTTTAATCACACCTGCAAACGCTCAAGACAGCGACTTTTCACTACTCCAATTTAGCCAAAGCAACTCAAATGGACAATGGTTGCAAGTGATAAGCCACCCCACTAGTAACGACATTTTCTTTATTCGAACTAAACAAAACCAATTGCTTACCTATAAAGCAAACAGCAATGGTTTAGCTCCTAAGTTATTGCTCGATATTAATAATATTCAAAACCTTAGCGCTTCAATAAACCAAGCAAAAATGCTAACCGCCTTTACTTTGCATCCAAACTTCGCTCTTAAAGAGCAAGCGGGCTTCGCTACATTCTTCACTGCCCATGTAGAAAGTGCCAATAAGCTTAGCAAAACGAAACGTCTACAAGAAAAAAACACCAAGATTACTTATGAAAAAGACGCGGTAATTACCGAGTGGCAACTTAATTTCTCCAATTTAGAGCAAGTGAATGTAAGCAGCCAACGTGAAATTCTGCGTATTAATATTCCAAAGACGCATCAAGGTATAAGCCAATTAAGCTTTAACCCATTTATAAAATCATGGAATGATAATTTTGGTTTAATGTACATCGCGTTAAATGCAGCCAAATTAACCGAACCAAGTTCTTTATATTCAGGTGTTGTATTGAGGGTTAACCCGACAAAGTTTGGCATGCAAAATTTTAATATCCCAACTAATAATCCTTTCATCAGTAATAGCTCCATTCACGATGCAATTTTTCTTCTTGGCGCTCAGCACATTAAACAAATTGTTTGGCCTGATAAAAACACTGAAAAACTACTCATTTCACACCTTTATCAGCCACAAAAATTTACTGATAAAGCGACTCTTCAAACACAATGGTTATCTTTAGCAAAGGGTGGTGAAGACTGGCGAACTCGCACACCTAAATCGGTTATCTATAATGATCCAAAAAAGCGCATTAATCATGTCATGATATATCAAGGACGAAACGCCCCCGGTCTTCGAAGTAAGTTACTACTCTTACTTCAAGGGGCTGACAACTGGCAAGTAACTTCGCTACCCAACCCTGCTTCCGGTATTTCAACAGACCTTTCAATTGAGCCTAAACTTGAGTGGAAAATAGCTCACCAAGCTTCTGTGGATGATACCGTCTCTTTAATCACCAATAGCCAAGATGAAATTGCTATGATTAATCATAGCAATGGTCATTTTTATCAGTTGATGCAGCATAATGTCAGTACTACAGAGCAACAATCATCAGATGATAACGGAGCACTGTTATTTTTCCTCTTGCTAATACTCCTTGGTAGTGCAGCTTGGTTCTACTATAAAAATGTCATATTAAAAAAACATTCAGCCAAAGCATTAGTTCATAGACAATTTGCCAAAATGGCTTTAGATAATAACAAACAATATTTACAGCTATTCAAGCGCCATCAAAAAGTCAGTGAAAAATCTATAGCACTAGTTAATATCAATACTTGCCAAGTGTTTTTAGGTGATGATTGCATTGCTAATATTAGCCGCATACCTCCAAAAGGCTTATCAAATGCAGATGAAGCCGAAATACGCGACATATTCAAAAAAGAACATACTGAAAAGATGATTGATGAAAGAGTAAGGCGTATCAGTGTTTACCTTATTGATGTTGAAGACGAACATTACACCGTGTGTTTATATTTACGAAAAGGCAATGATCGCATTACCAAAAAGAGTTATTTTCAAGTCATTGATGAGCTCATGGATTGGTGTTGGCTTATTTCAAAAGAAATTGCGGCAAGTGAAACAGGTTCGCGAAATAAAAGACCAACAATAACTGATGCAGAAATTGCGCTTTCCCAACATAAAACTCACGATGCAACACCATTACATAAGCAGGCTGCTGCCATAAGACCTGCAACACATGCCGACTCAAATGAGGCCTCGAATTCGACAAGCGCAGATGAGCAAGATAAAATGCCTGCATCTCCCGTTATCCAGCAAGTAAAAATAAGCAACGAAAAAAATTCTGACGCTAGTTCTGCTACCGTTGACACTGAGTTAGTCAATGCAATAGAGAAATTAGTAACGCTACAACAGCAAGGCTTTTTAAGCCCTGATGAATTTAGCCAAGCGAAAGCTAAGTTGTTAAAAAATTTAATTAATGAGTCATAGAAAAGTAAAATTCACACTAACAACATTCATGCTAATTTTAGGAGTGATTGGCTGCTTTATTAGCCTCGTATACTACATAGCCTCATCTCCTGAAATTGACTTAACTGCAATGACCATTTCATTAGTCGACACATTACAGTGGCAGCAAGGCGAAAGTCAGTATATCCAAGCACTCACACTATTAACTTTCTTAGCCATTGCTACTAGTTGCGCATTACCACGACAAATTGCAGCACTTGTTGCCGGTATAAACTTAGGTGCGGTATTAGGCGCTTTTGTTGCAACGCTCGCCGCAGCAATTGGTTGTTGCATTACCTTTAGCGTTGCGCGTTACTTGTTTAGCGATAAAATTAAAGCAAAATATCCTGATAAACTGGCTAAACTCTCTGCTTTTTTAGGTGACGATACCTTTTTAAAAACAATCGTAATTCGTTTACTTCCCTTGGGTAGTAATTTTCTCACCAACATTGTTGCGGGAGTGAGTAATGTATCGATGAAATCTTACGTCAGCGCATCATTTATTGGCTTTATCCCGCAAATGGCGATCTTTGCATTAGCAGGCAGTGGCATAAGGCTGGGTGCTCAAAATGAAATGTATGCCAGTGCAGGATTATTTATCATTGCTTTAGCAATCACAGCTTATTTATATAAAAAGCATCAATGTACTCAGCAAGCATTAATTGAAAAACCGACGGCAAGCAACTAAACAAAGCTTAAAAATAGCTTTGTCATATTCAATGTAAAATGTTACTTACAATAATAAAGATTGATTAATGGGATGAAATTTATCAGCAACATTAATTAATGTGTTCGCCGTTAAATTTTCAACGCCATAAACATGAGTTTTCACTTGATATTTGTCTTTAACTTTTGCCAAAAGCAAATCAAAATCACCGTCACCTGATAATAAAATTACAGTATCGACATCGGGAGCTACTTCTAATACATCAATCGTTATACCGACGTCCCAATCGCCCTTTGCAGAGCCATCGCTACGTTGAATGAAAGGTTTAAGCTTTATATCAAAGCCTATATGTTTAAGGGCTTTTTGAAATTTATGTTGTTGATCGTCACTGCGTGCAATTGCATACGCATTGGCTACAACAATATCACCTTGCGCCATGACTTCCTGCCAAAAAAGTCGATAATTAAATTGTCGCTGAAATGTATCACGCGTGGTGTAGTAAATATTTTGTACATCTACAAAGATAGCTATCTTTTTCAAAAATCATCCTTTATTACGGGTATTAGCGACTTCATTCAGTTTGCTACTTCTTTGATGCTAAGCCAAGACAATTTTACTTATTAGTGCTAAAATTCGCCCTTTGATATTATTTCTGGATAACACCGAGCAAATTCTTATGCTGGCTTTACGTTCATTCTTTTATTTATTACTAAAACTTCCTGTACGTTTATTAGTACGCTGCAAAATAGTTGCAGATACCAAAGTACCTGCTGATAAAGCTGGGCAACCAATCTTTTATGTTGTTCGCCATCAATCAGCCAGTGACTTACTGGCACTACAAAGTGCCTGTAAGCAACAGAACTTGCCAGATCCACTAGACAAAGTAGAAATCAATGGCAAATCATTCGCTCGTACCTTATGTTTAGCCAAGCCCACGCCTTTATTTCCTTGGGGGAAAAAACGTCATACTGCTGCACTGAACCAAGGGTTAGACTTACTAAGTCAACATGCCTTAGATGAAAAACTGGATGCACAATTAATTCCTGCCAACCTCATTTGGGGCAGAATGCCAAGTAAAGAAAAGAATAATGCCACTGTAGGTACACTAATAGCCGATCAAGAATCGCCAAGTTGGTTACGTAAGTTCTTTATTGTACTTTTCTTAGGCCGAGATTCATTAGTACGCTTTAGCGAAGCGCTCTCATTTAGAGATATTTCAGACAACCATGGCAACGACCAAAAAGCTGCACGAAAATTACTTCGTGTTGCTCGTTTTCATTTTTATCGCCAAGATATCGCCGTGCGTGGCCCTCGCCTTGTACACCGACAACAAATGTTTACTGCGCTTTTTGCCAACCCATCGGTAAAGCGTATTATTGCCGACGAAGCAAAAAGTAAAAAAATAACAGAAGAGAAAGTTAAAAAACAAGCCCAGAAAATAATGGATGAGATTGCTGGCGATTATAGTTTTTCATGGATCCGGTTAGGCGAACGCATTTTACATTGGTTATGGGGTCGCTTATATAGCGACATAAAAGTGAGCAATGGCAAAGTATTACGTGAATTGGCCCAAGATGGACACGAAATTATTTACGTGCCATGCCATAGAAGCCATATGGATTATTTATTACTTTCTTACGTTATTTTACAAGAAGGTGTCATGATGCCACGCATTGCTGCGGGAATTAACTTAAGCTTTTGGCCTGCTGGACCAATATTTAGAAAAGGTGGCGCATTCTTTATTCGCCGTAGTTTTGGTGGTAATCGTTTATATTCTACTATTTTTAGAGAATACCTCGGTTTATTATTTGAAAAAGGCTACTCAGTAAAATATTACACTGAGGGCGGCAGAAGTAGAACAGGTCGCGTGTTAGAGCCTAAAACAGGCATGCTCGCCATGACCATTCAAAGCCTACTGCGCGGCATAGATCGACCACTTACCTTAGTACCGGTATATTTAGGCTATGAACACGTGATGGAAGTAGGTACTTATCATAAAGAACTCAGTGGTAGCCAAAAGAAAAACGAGTCAATTCTAGGGGTTTTAAAAGCCATTAAAAATTTACGTAACTACGGTAATGGCTACGTAAACTTTGGCCAACCAATGAACGTGAATGAATTCTTGAATGAGCATGTTCCTGACTGGAAAGAGGCCATTGACCCTATTGAACCGCAAAAACCGAGCTGGTTAACACCTACTGTGAATGTCTTAGCCAATGATGTTATGACCAATATTAACAAAAGTGCAGCCATTAATGGCGTGGCTTTAGTTGCGTTAATATTACATGCCAGTGAAAACAAAGCATTAGCTAAAGCTGAGCTAGAAGCACAAATTGATTTCTTCTTAAACATACAACGTTGCGCTCCTTATAGCGATTTGCTCACTATTCCAGATGAAACGGGTGCAGAAATTGTTGCCCATGTAATTTCATTGAAAAAAGTCGTTGTCAGTGAAGACAGTTTCGGCAGCATTATTTCACTCACCGATACAGCCAGTTTAGAAATGCGTTATTACCGTAATAATATTCTGCACACCTATGTAGTTCCGGCACTAGTATGTCGACTATTAGAAAAACACAATAAGATTAATGAAAGTCAACTTATTGAAAATGTTCAAAGTATTGTTGCAGTATTAAAGGATGACCTATTTTTATGGCAAGATACTGAAGAAATAGCACGCCAAACTAAACAGGTAGTTAACTGCCTACAAAACGATGGTATTGCCAAACAAAGTAAAGCGGGTTTTTGGTCTTTAACAGAAGATCCTGCCATGCTAACAAGTGTGCATGTATTAGCTGAGTGCGTTGATGAATGTCTACAACGACTAGCTATAATCACTTCTTTAAGTACTCGTTTAGCCCCTATAAGCCGCCGAGATCTCGAAGAAAAAGTCGTTGCAATCGCCAAACGTTTGTCTGTATTAAATAATATCAATGCTCCAGAATTTATCGACAAAAAAGCGCAAGCAACTATTATTGCCAGTATGCGCGAGCAAGGCTACTTAGAAATGAATGATGATGGCTTGATTATGGTGAGCGAAACCATGCCTACAATTAAGGCGACTGTCATTAATTTGGTCGATATTGAAGTCTTACAAAGTATTGCCAGATAATCATCAAACAAGCACTTTTGTCGGGAACCAAAAGTGCTTTCTCTTGTCTATTCACTACCTATAAAACAACGCAAGCGGCTCTTAGCTTAAGGGAAATGTGCAAAAAGGAATTTATCCAGAATTGCCTATCGATAGCCATGAATTAACTATCGATGATATCCAAGTAGACGTTCACGAATCAGAACTATCTGGAGATAGTTATTTCAACGTTTTTAACACTTCATCATTGGCTAATGAAGATGATGTCGTGCCCGCGATTCTCAATCAAAAAGATACCTTAATCGGTACCATGCCAAACTTAGAGATTGAAAATAACAGATTGAATCTCACGCCATTAGCATCCAAAAACCGGTACAACAAAAAGCAATTCATTGTTTTTATGGCCTCAGTACTGGGTCACATGCTTTTACTTATCGCATTATGGTTTGCCGCTAAAAACACAACATTAAGTAAAACTAATTTTATGAAATCGTTGCCAGAAGCAAAAACCATCAAAAGTTACTTATATCAAAAGCCTATAACAGTTAAGCCCGAGCCCGTTATACCAGTAAAGCCTCCTGTCGTAGAACAACCAAAACCTATACAGAAACCGATAGAACAGAAAAAAGATATCCAGAAAGCAATCGTTGAAAAAACACCACCTGTGACGGAAAAACCAACGACTAATACTGAAAAAGTAACACCTAATCAGACAACCCAGAATGATGCACCACCATTACCTAAACAGCGAAGTTTTTCTGCTTACGGACAGCTTTCAAAGCTGAGAGACTCTATTAATAAAGATATGGTGCAAAAAGAAATGGATGAACGTAACGTTTTTCGCTCAGCTTCAGAAATGACCGCAGATCAAATTCCAGTACCTCACTCGCAGGTTAAGCTTACTCCGCAGCAAGAAAAAGAGAAGAATACCAGCAATTTTGGTGGCGGCACTATTACGAAATACGATGACGGCTATTGTATTATAGAGCGAGAGCAAATGCTTGGTAGCCCTGTAGAATCAACTACTTCTGCATTCGCCTGCGGGGAATCTAAATTTGATAAAAGCTTTAAAGAGCATATGAAAAAAGTAAGAGCTAAAACAATGCCTATTTCCACAAAGGGGAAAGGTAACTAATAATCCTACTCATCAACATTAAAGCTGATAATTAACTTCAAGGCGATGATCTCCGTCTTTAAAATTAATCTCATCATTCCAATTGGCAAACAACCGAACGTTCATTCTTGGGTTAATTTGATAACTTACAATAAACTCATGAGTGAGCAAGTTCGAATTATCAGCGCCGTATGCATGGTCTTTATATATATTCGAACCTGATAACGTAGTGAGCCAGAAGGGATTGTAATTGAGCCAAACCTTATCAGTTATCGCAATTTTTGCATACATTCCCAATAGTGCAAAATTTTGGTAATGCTTGAATAATACTATATCAAAGGTCACCTGACTTATTCGCTAAATGGCTTTTATCAAAGCTGTAATTAAAATCTATTTGTCCACCACGACCATTCGTCATATCGGCACTAAAGTTGCGAAAACGAATTGAATCGACCGAGTTGTCAATCGAATCAGCACTATCCCAGCCAAGTGAGTCCCCTAAAAATCCTTTTACTTCAACAATATTCATGGCCATTGTGTTCGGCTTACCAGAATCGTAGCTTTTACCAATTTTTATATTGATACCCTTGTTGGTTGCCCCGATGCCAGCTTGTGTATACACCGCTAATGGATCGGACATATCTTGAAGTGCTGCTTCTTTGTCTTCAGCTTGAACAAAGCTATTTACGCTAATTAGGCTAAAAAGTAGTGTTGCGCTAAGTATTCTTTGGCTTTTCATCGGTGCTTCCGTACTCATTGTTGAGATACATACTAGTATAAAGAAAAGCCATAAATAGTGAACAACAATTACTTAGCTTGGATAAATGATGGGTGTAATTTATCTCAACTACTTTCTATTTCGTTAATACCGCTAATTCTAAAGTGACTTGTTCAACACCTTGTTTGGCAATTTTTTTACTGAGCTCTGCTTTTTTACTACTTAATAAAGAAATGCCCTCTACTACCATATCAAACGCTTTCCATTGCCCTGTTTTTTTGTTTTGGCGCATTTTAAAAATCACATCGATTGTGGGTGCATTCAAATCAACAATTTGTGTTTTCACTGAGACAATCTTCTTACCTTTTGTAGGCTTATCTGCCTCAAAAATCACTTGCTGATTTTTATATTTAGTTAACGCTGTAGCATAAGTTCTCACAAGATAACGACGCATAGCTTCTGAAAACTCTGCACGTTGCGCTTTCGTCGTTTTTTTAAGGTGTTTACCGAGAATTTTATATGAGGCATAGCGATAATCAATTGAAGGCATGAGCTCCTCTTCAACAATATCACGCATTAATAACGGGAATTTTTTTATCTCTTTTTGATTAGCAGCTATACGACTAAACAACTGATTACCTACACTTTTCAACTCTAAATAAGGCGAGCTTTCAAACTGAATATTATCACTAGACTGCACTTTTATAGAAAAAAGTGAAAGTGACAATAGCACAACAGTGAATAAGTTAAGCAGTACACGCATATTTTATGCTCCTAAGTAGTATCAACAGCAACAAACCGAACGGTCGGTTTGCGATTGAGATGGATATTACCACCGACCGATTGGTTTGTGAATATATTTATAAAAAATACTTAAGAAAAAACTATAATGAAAAACACTAGCTCATAGCTGAATTATAGCGTTTAATTTTGATAAGGAAGGACTTTAGCGAAAATCTATTTCTTCAATGAACGAACGTATCGACAAAGTTCAGACGTAACCTTCTGAAATAATTCTTTATTTCTAGAACTTTTACTTAATGTTATTGAGCCATGAAATGCTGAAACAATAAAATAGGCAACTTGATCTAATTCTAGTTCAGGGCGAAGTGATGCTTCAATCTTAGTTAAACTTTCAACAATTAACTGGTTAAGCTTTTCTTGCATGGTTAAAATTCTAAGGCGAAAACCTTCATCAACATTAGCCATTTCTTCACATAAATTATTCAATGGGCAGCCACAAACTACTTCACTACAATTCATTTCATTGCACATTGCGGTAAAAAATTCGCATAACCCCTCAATTGGGTCTTTTTGCGCTAACGCAGGTTGCCAAGTACCAAGAAAACTAGGCACATAAACTTCTTCAAATACCGCATAACCGAGTTCGAGCTTGCTAGTAAAGTGATAGTACAAAGCACCTTTAGAGATAGCACAACGATCTAAAATGACAGACAAACTGGTGGCTTTAAATCCATGTTGATGAATTTCATCCGCAGCAACTGCTAGAATATTTTGACGGGTTTTCTCTGCATCACTCATAACATTAACTCTTTTCTACAACTTTCAGTCAAATAATAACCAACCGTACGGTTTGTTGCAACATCGTAAATGTTAATAGATGTAGAGCATACCAATAAAAACAATGCTTTTACTTTAAGTACCAAAATACAACCAAATAAAGTAGTATGCACTGCTAAATAACAATGATATCAATGTCATAACATCAGAAGGACAATGATGAGCAACTTAAAAACCTTTATAGCTGCATTTTTCGCATTTATTTCACTTACCAGTCACGCTTACAATAAAAACCAATTTAATTATATTGGCATTAATGCTCAGCATACGAGCTACGACAATATTAATTTTATCCCTGATATTGATATGACAGAACTCCCCTCTTTGACATATGACGATACAACCTCTGAAATGGGTTATAGAGGTTATTTAGGACATCAATTAAACCGTTATATTGCTGTAGAAGCAGGTATCATATCCTTTGGGGAGGCTAATTTTAGTATTAGCGAAGAAACAATAAGCACTGATGGGAAAACAACTACATCAGTAAAATATAGCGGTGCGTTCAAAACATTTGCTGGTGATATTCGAGCTATTGGTACCTACCCAATCAATGATAATTTATACATCAAAGCCCAGCTAGGCATACTAGCTTGGGACAATGAATTTTCATTCTTAACCACTCAAGATGGAGAACTAGTTTTAGAGAAGGACTCCAAGACTGGCACTTCACTTATTACCGGGATAGGGGTGGCTTATGGCTTTAATGATGTTATCGCAATAGCCCTTGATTATGAAGCAACTGAAATCGCTGATATTACCACTAAGAATATAGGCTTATCTTTGTTAGTTCGCTTTTAGAGCCTTTTGATATCATTTGGCCTTTAGCCATTTAGCTTCTATAGTTTATATATTACTAACAAGAGGATTTTATGACTGATACGACGCGCTGGTTAATAATGGGCTTTTTACTGTTCGCAGCTCTAATATGTTATACCCTCGGCTTTTCAACCGAAGTAATGGCATTATTATTTGCAGGTGCGGCTTTTGAGTTACTTTTTTGGTTAGGCCTTTTTACTCATAACAAGCAAGAATAGTCCCAATACTCCTTATATTATTTAGCTACTCATTTTATGTCGTAGCTAAAGTCTCATTGATATACCCCCTCCTTCATATATCTCTTTTATCCTGTATTCAACTCTTCCTTTAAGACACCGCCAATAAGACAAACTCATAAGGATAGACTACGCTTGATAAGTATCACAGCTCATCAAGGAAAGATAATGAAGCAAGATTATTCTAGCTCTGACACCATGAAAATGCTCAATGCAATCTTAGATGTGCCAAAAGAATTACACGGTAAAGACTACTTACAAAAAATTGCCCGTAATATTTGGGATATCTGCCAATTTGAATTTGTCATTATGGGTCATGCAGTTGGTGAGAAAAATGAAAAGGTTAGAACTTCAGTCGCCTTAGTGCATGGAAAGCTTATTGATAATTTCACTTACAACCTTGAACATACACCTTGTGAAAATGTTTTTTCTGGACAGCGAGTATGTATTCACAAACAAAATGTTGCGGAACTCTTTCCTGAAGACGCCATGTTAATAGATATGGGAGTTCAAAGTTATATTGGTGCACCAACTATCGTTAATGGGCGATTATTTGGCCTAATAGCCTTACTTGACTCTAATAGAATAATTAATGAAGAACATTTTCGTGCCTTTATTGAATTCATCGCTTCTAGAACCTCTATAGAATTAGAGCGCTATATCAATCAAAAAGAATTAGAAGAACTCACTAAACGAGCTAAACTTGATCCGCTAACAGGCATATTTAACCGAAATGAATTTGAGCAGTCTGCCAAAAATCTATTGCAACGATATGCAAATTCAAACTATGCCATTATTTTTATCGATGCTGATAACTTCAAGTCTATTAATGATACCTACGGCCACCAAAAAGGTGATGACGTACTTTGTATGCTGGCAGAGAAACTGCAACTCTCAATACGCAATGGCGATATTTTAGCCCGATATGGAGGAGAAGAATTTATCGCGATTCTGGCAAACGTAGATATTGCAATTACCGAAGAAGTCACCTCTAGAATGCATAAAAATATTAATGAAAATACGGTACATCCTGTAACGGTGAGTATTGGTGTCTCTATTGGTAAACCTCATGAACAACTTAGCGTTGTTATTAGTCGTGCCGATGCAGCGATGTATCAAGCAAAAAATAACGGAAAAAATCAAACATGTTTTATTAATAATAAGCAAAATTTTGCTTACAGTAGCGATAGAATAAACCCAGAAAAATTTATGCCTCACGGTCGGGTAGAAATAACCTTAATCGATCAACATATTGTGTTTTATCGCGCTGAAGGCCCTTTTAATCAAGAGCTCATGACTGCCATTTCAGAAATGGAAAGTATCGCTTTAGCAGATTTTCATAAAGCAGATAAACAATGGGTAAAAGTCGTGCTTTTTCGAAATAGTTGTGCAGCAGAACCTGCTTTTCTTGCTGACCTATCAACTTATATAAAACACGTTACACAAAACAATATTGCCCCCTTAGCCAATGCCTTTATTATTCCTAGAAACATTGAGGGCGCTGAAAAAATGCCTGAATTATTCGCACAATGTTACAAGGATTCAGGCGTTAATTTCAAAGTTTTCACACAAGAAATTGATGCCCTAGAATGGGTAAACTCAATATATAATCAGCATCAACATTAAACATATCTATTAACTTAAGATTAATTGCTCAGGAAAGAAAACCACCAACAACAGTACTAAAATTTGCATAATAATAAACGGAATAACCCCTTTATAAATCGTGCTGGTCTTCAAGTATTTCGGTGCAACACCTTTTAAATAGAATAAGCTAAAGCCAAAAGGTGGCGTTAAAAAAGAGGTCTGCAAGTTCATCGAAATAAGAATAGCAAACCATACTAAGTTAATATCTAACGCAATAGCGACAGGCATTAAAATTGGTACGACTAAAAAGGCTATTTCGATAAAGTCGATAAAAAAGCCCAAAATTAAAATAGCTAACATAGCTAAAGCAATAAAGGTCCACTTGCCACCCGGCAACTCCATAAAGAAATCTTCAATAATATATTCGCTGCCTGAATAGCTAAACACCATGGCAAATGCGGTAGCGCCTATAAGTACAGCGAATACCATCGAAGTCACTTTCACTGTTTCTTTTGAAATCTCATTTATTTTGCTAAAAGAAAAAGTCCCGTAAAACAGCGACAATATTACTGCCCCTACAGCACCAATTGCTGAAGATTCAGTAGGAGTAGCAATGCCTGAGAAAATAGAGCCTAATACAGCTAGAATCAAGATAAGTGGTGGTACTATATCTTTTAGTGCTTGCAGCAAAAGATCTTTTTTATCTTCAGTAACCACTATGGGTGGGCAATATTCTGGCTTCAACTTCCCTAACAATAAAATATATAAACTATAAACTACTATCAGTAACATGCCCGGTATAACAGCCGCTCGGAATAAATCCCCAACAGGTACCCCCATTACATCACCTAAAATAATTAGAATAATAGAAGGGGGAATGATCTGCCCTAACGTCCCTGAAGCACAAATTACACCAGTTGCTGTAGGTTGATGGTAGTTATTTTTAAGCATTACTGGCAATGAAATAACTCCCATTGCAACAACGCTTGCACCAACAACCCCTGTAGAAGCAGCTAATAGGGCACCAACCACAATAGTTGATATAGCAACGCCGCCTGCAATACCACCAAATAACTTAGCGGCAGATTCTAACAAACGCTCTGCTAAACCTGTCTTTTGTAAAACAATCCCCATGAAAATGAACATAGGAACCGCCATTAATATGGTGTTTTCCATGATGCTCATAATGCGATAAGGCATAAAGGCAAATAAGTCGATGCCTAGCACATAAATGCCAACCAATAGTGACACACCGGCAAAAGTAAATGCGACTGAGTAACCTAAAAACAAGCAAACTAAGGCTATAGCAAAAAGAACAATACCCGTCATGATTAGGCTCCTTGCTCGTCTGTGCTTGAATTGCCATTAGCAATCAAAATTTTTACTTGCGTTAACACAACATAAACTATGGCAAGAACTAAAAAGGATGAAGAAGCTGGTATAACACTACGAACAATCCAACGATGGGGCAAGCCACCAGGATCAGCACTGCCCTCCCCCATGTTGTAGGCCTCTAATGTGTAATCCCAGCTATAATAAAAAATTAGTAAAGTGATAGGTAAGGCGAAACAAATTGAGCCGAAAATATTTATCATGGCTTGCTTTCGCTTTGACATCGCATCGTAAAATATATCCACCCTAACATGGGCATCTTCTTTCAATGTGTAGGCAATGCCAAACATGAACATACCAGCGAACAAGTGCCATTCGAGCTCTTGCATAGCAATACTTACATCATTAAAAAAATAGCGCATAATGACATCGTAAAATACGTTCGCGATCATCAATAACAGTAAAATACTGCATAACGAACCTATGGCATCAAGAATCTTACCGATGAGTTTAATGGTGGCATCCATGTATTTGTATATCTCTAATTTTTAAAAGTAAAAAAGCATTTAGCCTACTAGACTAAATGCTTTTTCGTTAAAAATGTACTACTTATTTCGTTGAAAGCTTACCTTCACTATCAAAACTATCTAAATAAGCACGGTCTGATAGATTCGTCCAAGCACGGGCTTTTTTCTGATAATCACTTAATGATTTTAAAATTTCAGCTGTCATTGGGTCTTTCGCGGCAAACTCTTTCAATAAATCTTGGTTAGTTTGTGAAATCGCATTCATCACTGACTTAGGAAATGAGCGCATTTTTACATTAGGGTAGTCTTGCTCTAATGTTGCTAAATTCATAGCACTTTCATGGTAAGACTGTGCATACATATCGTATGCTGCAGCTTTCATCGCAACCGTAAGTATTTTCTGCAGATCTTTAGGTAAAGCATTATAAGCTTTTTCATTTACCATAAACTGTAACTCAGCTGCAGGCTCATGCCAGCCAGTATAATAATACGGTGCAATTTTATGAAAGCCCATGCGTAAATCTAACGATGGTCCAACCCACTCTAGCGCATCAATAGTATTTCTTTCTAATGCCGTGTATAACTCACCTGAAGGAATATTGGTTGGCTTAGCCCCTAAACGTGCTAATACTTCACCAGCAAAGCCCGGGATGCGCATTTTCAAGCCTTTAAAATCTTCAACGCTGTTGATTTCTTTCTTAAACCAACCACCCATTTGGTTGCCCGTATTACCACCAGGGAATGATAAAATTCCATACTGATCATAAACTTTCTTCATTAATTCCATGCCACCACCGTAATAGAACCAAGCATATTGCTCTGGCGCGGTCATGCCAAAAGGTGTAGTTGTGAAAAATAATGTATTGAAGTTTTTACCCTTCCAATAGTATGAGCCAGAATGACCCATTTGATATTGTCCCGTTTTGACAAAATCAAAAATACCTAGTGGTGATTTGTGTTTGTTAGAAGAGTCTATACGGATGATAAAGCGGCCATTAGACATTTCCTTAACCATATTAGCCATATTCTTGGTCGCTTCACCAAAAATTGGAAAATTAGGCCCCCAAGTTTCAGCTAACTTCCAGCGAACTTTCTTACCGCTGTCAGCTTGCGCTAAACCAGTAAACCCTAAAACAGAAATTCCAAGCGACAGCACAATGGCCGCTTTTAAAAAGATTGATTTCTTCATTCCTTCTTCCCTTTAGTTTTAAACATTATTTTTTATCGTTATTTTCTTGTCTGGCAATACCTTAAAATAGAGCAAAAAAATTAACAAGGGGAAGAAGCAGAACAAAAAAAGCTAGGCTAGCAGAAAATAATTGCCTGTGAATCACTTAAATTAAAAAAATTTAAAACGCCTACATTATGTAAACAGCCACTCGGGGCTGTTATGACAGTTAGGAACAAAATGGTTACACAGTTGAAAAGCGAGTAAAATAGACACTTAAAAACTGTTTAAAAAGTAGACTAAAGTTGTAGAAGCAAATTTGGCTAAGAGTTTAGTTAAAAATACTCAACGAAAATACCACAAAATATCACCATGCCAATCCAATGATTATGTAAAAAGGCTTCAAAGCAAGCTTCTCGCTCTCTATTGATAATTAATATTTGTTGATAACTAAATAACGCTGCCGCAATGACTAAACTTAACTGAAATGGCCAACCAAAAGCCAATATATCACCCACTGTCCACAATAAAGCTAAAGTAATTAACTGTAAAAAGCCAACAATACGTTTATCGTTGTTTGCAAATAAAATAGCGGTAGATTTTACTCCAATCTTTAAATCATCTTCTCTATCAACCATGGCATATATAGTGTCGTAAGCCACTGTCCAACTTAAGTTAGCAATAAACAGTAGCCAAGCAATGGTAGGTATTTCACCTTGTGCCTCAGAAAAAGCCATTATCATGCCCCAACTAAAAGCAGCACCCAAGACGACTTGAGGAAGCTGGGTATAACGTTTCATAAACGGATATGAAGCAGCCAATAATAATGCGATCGCTGATAAATAAATAGTTGGCCAGCTTAAGGTTAAAACTAAACCAAGCGCCATACCAATGAGTAAGCCAAATAAATTAATTGCTTCAGTAGTACTCATCATGCCTGAAACTAGTGGTCTATTTTTAGTTCTTTCCACATCACCATCAATGTTTCGGTCGGCAAAATCATTAATCACACAACCTGCGCTTCGCATGATAAAAACACCTAAACTAAATACAACTAACAAGTGCATTGTTGGCCAGCCATCACTTGCAATCCATAATGCCCAGTATGTGGGCCATAGCAATAAATAGGTTCCTATGGGCTTATCCATTCGAGTGATTAATTTGATGGCTTGCCATTTCTGTTGTAGCTTACTGAACATGATTTTTCTCATGATTGCCTGAACTGTAAGCAAAAGCATTGGGTAAGAAGACTTCTGCTACCATTAAGGGCTTGTTTTCCAAAACAAAAGTAGAACGTCTACCCCATATTTGATCATTAAAGGGTAATCGCAATACTTTACATAGCTGTGCGATTGATGAGTTTGCATCAAACTGCGCTATTTCAATATATCGACGTTCTAATGAAGGGTTATTAAATAATACTTGCCCTAACGACTGAGTTCCTAAATTGGCCAACTTTTGCTCTGCACCTGTTAAGCTAGACAACGGCAAAAAACTGCGAGCAAATACTTGAGGTACTTCATCGCAATAGAGAATGACTTCTCTCACCAAAACCTCTTCACCCGGCTTAATTAAATCATTGGCTTCTGATGCTGGGCAAGGCTGTACTTGCTGGCCCAACAACTCGACTCGAAAGTGCTGACAATGCTCTTTTAAACGCGCAGTGAGTGAACCAGTATCTATTAACCATTGCATTATAGATGGAGATGAATCGAAAAATGATGAATGATTGCTGTTCGCTTCGTTCGGAGAAATCCATTGGCTAGATAACGTAACAGGGAAAAGTTTGTCTTGCTGGCTCATAAAATAATTTAATAACTAAAGTCCCCCCTATAATATCATGCTTAATTATCAATCTCATAGTTGATCAACAAAGCTTATAAAAAAACTTGATGTTAGATGAAAAATTTCCAACCAATTACCTAAAATAAGGTTATGATAACTAATAACTCTATCGATAACTTTGCCTTCAGAACGTGTTTTTATGTTTAGATATATAGTACTGGCACTTAGCCTTATGACCTTACCTACAGCCATAACCCAAGCTAGTGATTATGCTTATTATGGTTTTGAGCCCGACATTGTGACTAACTATGTCGCCACTAAAAAGAAAATGGGCTACGTTCGCCTTACCGTTGAACTTATGGTAGAAAAGGGGAATAACTTAACTATTGTTGAGCATCACGCGCCATTATTACGTGATGCAATTATTGATATTATTGGTCAGCAAGATGAAGCCAGTGTTAAATCAATGAAAGGCAGAGCCGAAATTCAATTGAAATGTGAAGAAGAAGTAAAAGATTTACTGATTAAAGAAACAGGCCAACCACTGATTAAGAAATTACTGTTCACCCAATGGTTAGATAACTAATTAACCTTAATCACACCTTTCAATCCCAGCAAACAAAAGCATAAACAAAAAGTTCTCTGAAGATCAAAGGCCTTCAGAGAACTTATACATCTATTCCACAGGTTTAATTAACTGATTGTGGTGTAATCTTTTCCTTTAACGGCCTGATACACCATTCGCTCATTTGGCTTTATCATTGTTTTTTTCATTTTCACCGCAACTAAAGCAATTGCAGTAAAACTAATAAATAACAACAGCATAATTGGCAACATTACCATAAGCAACGCCACGGAAAATAGGCCTAGTATTACATCTTTAACTTTTACCATATGCATAGTTACTGATTTAGAAAACATACCCTTCTCCTTAACTTAAATACACTCCAAACGAGAGTCATATAACTAGTACTTCTTCATTTTTCATCTAATGTAGACTTACTAGTTACTTTGTTATTTCATAATAGAGTCATATGCAATGAAGTGTTGTTATCATTATCAGTAAATACGTAACAGTATGTATTAGCTAGTCACTTTGCAATGCATCTATCGGATCAAGTTTAGAAGCTTTAATTGCAGGATAAACCCCAAAAACTAGGCCAACTAATGCACAAATACTAAATGAAAGTATTATCGCCGTTAAAGACCAAGAGACAGCCCATTGAGAGTAAATAGAAATTAACTCTGACAACAAAATACCAAAGAACACGCCCAAAATACCGCCTAAAATAGAGATGGTAAAACTCTCCGCGATAAACTGTTGCTGAATATCTTTTTGCGTTGCGCCTATGGCACGTAATAGACCAATTTCTTTGGTTCTCTCTAACACGGTTGCAAGCATAATATTCATAATGCCTATACCACCAACAAGCAATGAAATACCGGCGACACAAGACATGACTATATTAAAAATTTGCTGAGTTTGCTTTTGCTGTGCAAGTAAAGCTGCTGGTATAACAATGTCATAATCATCTACTTCATTGTGTCTACGTTTAAGTAAATGACTAACCGCTTTAGCAGCTTCAATAGGATCTATTTTACCATCTAGCTTCAGCCTTAAACTGTCAATCTCACTTGTTAATGCTTTACTTGGAAACTTATGCAAAGCGGTATTAAGTGGAATAAAGACTTTATGCTGATCTCCACCTAATTTAATTCCTTGAAACTCTTCTTTCTTTAAAAATGGTGCTTGTAAAACGCCAACCACTTTAAACCAAATATGGTTGATCTTTACGTTGTTACCCAGTGCATCACCTAAAGGAAATAACTGCTTCGCCGTGCTTGAGCCTAATAGTACCACCTGCGAAAATTCAACATTATCTTGTTCGTTGAGAAGTCGGCCTTGATCTAAAGTGAATTTTGATAAAGCAAAAAAGCTTGAACTTACACCTAAGGCTTCACCGTCACTTTTACCCTTAGCACTAAAAATACTGTAGGTGTCTACCACTTTTTGTGCACTAAAAGATTCAACAAACGGTAAAGACTGTACGCTTATTTCGCCATCTCTAATGGTTAAACCCGATGAGTGTTTTCTTTGCTCTTTTAGCTCTTTCTCTTCAAACTCTTTGCCGTTAACAATTAAGTTATGTAAGCCCATAGTGTCTATCATTTTCAGAGCTTCTCGTTCAGCTCCTTCACCAATATTCAGCATAGCGATTACTGCACCAACACCAAAGATCATTCCTAGTAAGGTTAATAAAGTACGTAACTTGTGTTGAGCTAGCTCAGCGAATGTATCTTTAAAAATTTCAATTTTATCCACTTAACTTTGCTCCTGATCGGTTAACGAAATGTGCTGTCCTGCACTGATCCCTGATATGACTTCGACATGACTTAAATTGGCTTTACCTAACTCAACCTCTGCTTGAGTAAAATCTTTACCATTATACAAATAAACAAAGGAACGATTATCTTTAGTAAACACGGATTGTAACGGTACTATTAACTTCGGTTGTGCTTCTTCAACAACAATATGAGCCTGTAACTTACGACCAGGAACAAACAATTGCGTATTTTGCTCATCAAGACTTACTTCAATTTCGAAATACTTTTGTGGATCACCGCGTTTAATAGATTTTGGAAACGGCGCTACAGAACTAATACGGCCAGAAAAAGGTTTATCGACGTGGGCAAACAGCTGCAAATTCACCTTTTTATCAACAACTAAGCCTACAGCTTCACTTTCAATGACAAACAGCTTAGCCTTCATTTCATTAATATCAGGTAATTCGGCAATTTTTTGTCCTGGCCAAATACTCTGTCCAGCCCGTGGTTTTTCCCCTCGCCAATTCGCCTTATAAGCAAGTAAACCATCATGAGGCGCTTTAATTTCAAGCTTCTCTAAGCTCTCACTTAATTGTGCTAACTTACTTTGCTTTTGCTGTTGCTTCATCTCTAATAAGCTCATATCCCCCATAGAGCTTTCATTAAAGCTATCGCTTTTCCAGTGTAAGTAATCTTGTTTAACACCTAGGTAAGCGGTATTTTGCATTGAGTCAATAATTTCAAGTTTAGAGCGAATACGGATATCATCAATAGAGAACTGATCTGCAAACGCTTTTTCTTGCCCTACTACTGAAATGTCTTTATTGATGGCGTATAAATCTTTATTGAGTGAGCCAGATTTTTCCAAAATATCTTGTGCAATAATTGCCGCTTCATTTTGATTTCTTTCGCTTTCAACTTCCATGGCCTCACCATCAAAGCGAGCAATAACGTCACCTTTTTTCACCGTTGAGTATTCTGGCGCTAACCAAGCAATATTTTGTACACCACCACGAGAAACGGGTGAACTTATCACTGTTGCTTTAGCAGCAAACAATTCGCCTTTAGCAGGTATTTCTATCGCAAATGACTGCTCTTGAACTTGGTAAAGCATAGTGGGCTTTTGTTCTTCACAGGCAATGGATAAAAGCGCTAAAGATATGATAATTAACTTTTTCATTTAGCCGCCTCCGCAAGTAATTCATCGCTCGCTGTATTTAGTTTTTCATTGCTTTGATTAACGACGGCTAAAACATCACCTTGCTCAACAACAACTTCAACACGGGCTGTCATGCCAGGCCTCATGGTTTCGGTATCAATTTCATCAAAGTTGATAATGACATCAAGTACTCTGCGCTTATCTTGAAACGATTTATCACGAAACACTCTACCAAGACTGGCCACTCGCCCTTGAGTCACTAGCTCTTGTGTGCCATCTAAGGTAATTTTTACTTTTTGACCAACCTTGATTTTACCGCTATCGGGTTCTTCTATTTGAGCTTTAACTTGCATTTTCTCGCGAACAGCTAGCTCAATGATAGGTTGACCAAACTGCACACTTTCTCCAACGGCTGGTTTTTCACCTTGCCAATCCGCTTTATAAATCACCATGCCATCCATAGGCGCTTTCACTTTTAATCGTTCAATATCTCTCTTGAAGTTATTCACTTCCGACGTTAAACGTTCAACCTTTCCTTGTGCTAATTTAAGATTTAATGCTTTATTGTCTAGTTGGTATTTCAATTTTTCTTTAGCTAAAAACAAATCATTCTCTGCGATGGTAAAATCGATTTCCGCTTTTTTTCTATCATTATCAGAGCGACTATTATCAACGATTTCAGCTTTGCGCTTTGCTTTTTCAAATTCCATTTCTTTTTCAGCGACTAGCAAAATGAGTTCTTGCTCTGTTTCTACTTCTTTTATTTTTTTATTGTCTAATTCTTTCTGTGCTCGGGCTAGTTCAGCCTGTTTATCTGTCAACCTATCTGTGACTTTCTTATCATCGAATGATGCTAATAAATCACCTTTCTTAACTTCACTATTTTCAGGCATTAAGAATTTTATTTGATATTGCCACATACGAGAAATTGACGGTGGAGCGATCATCGCTGTTTTTTCAGACTCTAATTCTCCGCTGGCTGTCACAACAACTTCACTATTTTCTTTCGCACCCACATCTAACGGTTCAGTTTGACAAGCTTGCAAAACAAGCGCGACAAGCACTATGGTTAACTTATTCATCGGCTGCTCCTGCAAATTCAAGTTGTGCACTCATCCCTGGTAAAAGTGTCATATCTTTATTGGCAACAAAATTAAATACCGTTCGATAATAAACACCCTTGCCCCACTCTTTTTTCTCCTCAGGCTGTGTTGATATTTCAACTAACTGCGCCGACTGTTCAAGACTGGGAAAAGCGTCAAATGTTAGCTTAGCTGTGGTATTTAATACTAAGTTCTTATAATCAACCTCATGAACCCAAGCTTCAATAAATAAACCATTCATTGAAGGAATTTCAGCGATTTTCCATGAAGGTTGCGCGGTCATGCCAACAAATACTTTTTCACCATTCCATGGGTGATTACCATACAAAACAGGCCCCGAACGCTGTGCTCGTAAACTCATTTTTTTCAGTTTATTCTGGTTATACTTTAATTTTCGTTGATGTTGTTCAATTTTCAATTCTTGTTTCTTTTTTGCAACAGCGGCAGTGATTTTGACTTGCTTTAAGTTTTCTATGGCTTTGCTATTTCTTACCACCGCTTTTTCAAACTCTAACTGGTTCTTTTCAAAGTCATATTTACTTAAATGTTCTACAGCTATACTGGCATCAATACGTGCTTTTTCGAGTAATAACGCCGTCTTTTTCTGCTCGTAACTTGCCTCTAATAACTGCTGACCATTGCTACTCGTTAAACGGTGTAGCTCTTCTTTTGCAGCAATTAAACTAACTTGCTCTTGCTCAATAAGGCTTTGCATTGAACCACTGTCAAAAACAACAACTAAATCACCTTCTTTTGCGACATCACCTTCAGGTAACATCCACTGAACTTGAACACGCCAGCTATCGGTTTTGGGCGCATAAAAGGCTTGATTTTCACTCGCTTTGATTTGGCCTGATAAGGTGAAACTAACTGGGTCTGCATGAGCCGTTGCAGCTAAAAGCAATAGCAAAATACTTAAGCGACTACGCATAATTTCTCCTCAATAATTTTGCCATCTTTCATACGAATGATACGGTCAGCATAAGCGGCGATATCTTCTTCGTGGGTCACCATCACAATCGTTTGACCTTGTTGATGCAATTCGCACAGCAAATCCATAATTTCGTAAGAAGTTTTACTATCGAGGTTACCAGTAGGTTCATCGGCAAAAATGACTTTCGGGTTGTTCACTAATGCTCTTGCAATCGCAACGCGTTGTCGCTGCCCCCCTGACATTTCAAAGGGTTTATGATGGCCACGTTCAGCTAAGCCGACTTTCGCCAACATTGCTTTACCGCGCTCTTGTGCTTCTTCGGTCGGTACATTGCTATAACGCAATGGTAGAGCAACATTTTGTACCGCCGAAAGTCGTGGCAATAAATGGAAGGTCTGAAAGATAAAACCTATCTTTTCATTACGTATTCTTGACAAGCTTTCATCATCAATATCTTTAACTGAGGCACCAGAGAGCAAGTATTCCCCAGTAGTTGGAGTATCTAAACAACCAAGAATATTCATTAACGTTGATTTGCCAGAGCCTGACGTGCCCATGATGGCAACAAATTCATTTTCTTTAATTTCTAACGAAACATTAGCGAGGGCGTTTACTGTAATGTCACCTGTACCATAAGTACGGGTGATATTCTTAATCCTTATCACTTAATCTTCCCTTTTTTAACAATTTAATCGGCGTATTGAACCATATGAAAAGCACAATATAAAACCTTGAATGTAACAAATTGTATATTGTCTATTTTTTGGCAGTTTTCACTAAAAGTACAGCAAATATGCAACCGGACAACAAACCGAGCAAATGTGCGGTATTAGCCATATTAACAGGGAGTAACTCAGCAAAACCAAGTAACAACCAAAAAAGCATAAAGCCAATAATAGGCTTTGAAATCGTTAAGCCACGCTCAGGCGCCAAATAGCCAACCCACCAAACAAAGCCAACTAAGCCATAAACCACACCTGAAAGGCCACCAAAATTTGGTCCCGAAACTAAAAACTGGCCGAGATTAGAGACAATAGCAGTTATCAGCAATAAGTTAATTAATGTCCCTTTTCCTAAGGTTTTTTCAATACTGCCGCCTAGTTGCCACCACCACATGGTATTAAAAACAATATGTAACCAAGAAAAATGAAAAAAAGCAGGGCCAAGTAATCTGAATGGCTCTTGTAAAAAGCCATCAATTGAAAGGTGGTTATAAAATTTTAATGTTGAAAATAAGCTTTCTGCCCATCCTAATAAACTGCCAATAAAAACCAACCAGCAAAAAGCAAAGACAATCAGGGTAACAATTCCCGCATGGGCAAGAAAGTTCTCTTTAAAGGCTTTTAATAAGGTCAGATCATCACGAGAAACCTTCACGGTTTCACCATGTTGCCAAGCCGCTTGTTGATATTTACTGTGATAAGGTTGCTTAATAAAAGCCTCAAATTCAGCTTTAGCTTGTGCCAAATGATTTTGGTCACAGTAAATAATATAGTTTTGCTGCTGAGTCACTACTTCAGTTTCAATGCTCAACGTAGCAAGGTAATTGGCAAATAATAGTGCAAGATTATGATCTTGCAGCTGCACTAACGCTTGCAATAAACAATTGTTTTTCTCTATGGTATTGCCTGCGTTGTCAATCATTAGCGGGCAATGACATCAGGGTATTGGGTTTGCCATTGTGTAAAACCACCATCAAGTGAATACACTTCGGTGAAATCTTGGCTAATTAAATACTGAGCAGCTTGGATGCTTGAAATACCGTGGTAACAGCAAACCACCACTGGCTGGTCTAAATCAGCCTCTCTAACAAAGTCAGTAATATTTTCATTGGTTAAATGGCTGGCTTGTTGAATATGACCATTAGCAAAAGAGGTCGCATCACGAATATCCACTACTTTATGACTGCCAGCTGCAAGTAAATCATGTAACTCTGACACCGACATATGTTTCACTGTATTTGAATTATCTGACACGAATACCTCTTTATTTCATTTAATTAACGTTACTTATTCCAATCTAGAATCACTTTACCTGATTGACCAGAGCGCATCACATCAAAGCCTTGCTGAAAATCATCAATACTGAAATGATGTGTGATCATTGGTGATAAATCTAACCCTGATTGGATCAGGCTTGCCATTTTATACCAAGTTTCAAACATTTCGCGACCATAAATTCCTTTAATGGTTAAACCCTTGAAGATAACTTTACTCCAATCGATCGCCATGTCATTGCCAGGAATGCCTAGCATAGCAATTTTACCGCCGTTGTTCATGTTCTCTAACATGCTAGTAAATGCCACTGGTACACCCGACATTTCAAGGCCGACATCAAAGCCTTCAGTCATGCCCAACTCATTCATCACATCAGCTAAATTCTCTTTACTGACATCAACGGCGCGGGTAGCGCCCATAGTTTTCGCAAGATCTAAACGGTATTCATTGATATCGGTAATAACAACATGACGAGCTCCTACGTGCTTAGCAACTGCAGCCGCCATAATACCAATAGGGCCAGCGCCTGTGATCAGTACATCTTCACCGACTAAATCAAATGACAAAGCTGTATGTACGGCATTTCCAAATGGGTCAAAAATAGCCGCTAAATCATCAGAAATTTCATCCGGTAATTTAAAAGCATTGTAAGCGGGAATGACTAGATACTCAGCGAAAGCACCCGGGCGATCGACACCTACACCTACAGTGTTACGACATAAATGCGTTCTACCGCCACGACAGTTACGACAATGACCACAAGTAATATGCCCTTCGCCCGAAACACGATCGCCAATTTCAAAGCCTTTAACTTCTTGACCAATACCAACTACTTCGCCTGCATATTCATGGCCAACAACCATAGGAACTGGAATCGTTTTTTGCGACCACTCATCCCAGTTATAAATATGTATATCAGTACCACAGATAGCCGTCTTATTGATTTTAATTAAAATATCATTATGCCCAAGTTCGGGTTTATCTGTTTCTTGTAACCAAATACCCACTTCAGGCTTTAATTTAACTAAAGATTTCATAATATTTTTCTCTATAAATAGCGCAAACTTAGGCTGAAATAATGCCCATTTCTTTACCAATACGTGTGAACGCATCAATGGCTTTGTCTAATTGCTCTCTAGTATGGGCAGCAGAAATTTGCGTACGAATACGTGCTTGGCCTTTAGGTACTACTGGGAAAGAGAAACCGATAACATAAATGCCTTCAGCTAATAATCTATCAGCCATGTCGCTAGCCACTTGGGCATCACCTAACATAACTGGCACAATAGCGTGGTCTGCACCAGCACAAGTAAAGCCTGCTGCTTCCATATTTTTTCTAAAGTATGCGGCATTATCTTTTAGCGTGGCACGTAATTGATCACCATCAGCGAGTAATTCAAGTACTTTTAATGAGGCGTTCACAATTGCCGGAGCTAATGAATTTGAAAATAAATAAGGGCGTGAACGTTGACGTAACCATTCAACCACCTCTTTTTTACCTGAGGTATATCCACCTGATGCGCCGCCCATCGCTTTACCTAACGTACCAGTGATAATATCTACGCGATCCATTACCTCACAATATTCATGGCTACCTCGACCTTGTTCACCAACAAAGCCCACGGCATGTGAATCATCGACCATGACCATAGCATTATATTTATCAGCAAGATCACATACACCTTTTAGGTTAGCAATAACGCCATCCATTGAAAAAACACCATCGGTAGCAATTAATTTAAAGCGTGCGCCTGCTTCATCTGCTTCTTTCAAACATTGCTCTAATGCTGCCATATCGTTGTTAGCATAACGAAAGCGCTTAGCTTTACATAAACGAACGCCATCAATAATTGACGCATGGTTTAATGCATCACTAATAATGGCATCTTCAGGCCCTAAAATGGTTTCAAATAAACCGGCATTGGCATCAAAACACGAAGAGTAAAGAATAGTGTCTTCCATACCCAAGAATTTACTGATGCCTTGCTCTAATGCTTTATGAATATCTTGCGTACCACAAATAAAGCGAACTGACGCCATACCAAAACCGTGCTCATCTAAACCCGCTTTTGCCGCCGAGATAAGCTCAGGATGATTGGCTAAGCCTAAATAGTTATTAGCACAAAAGTTAACCACTTGCTCACCTGTTGTTACGGCAATTTTTGCTTGTTGTGCTGTGGTGATTATACGCTCGGCTTTATATAAACCATCTGCTTTAACTTGATCAATTTGCTCAGTTAAGTGTGAAAAAAAGCCTTGTTTAGATACAGAACCAGTCATGTGAATTCCTTAAAATTAGTGTGCTTCAATAAGCCTATTATCAACGTAGACCCTATAACATTAAAAGTGACACTACTTGTTGATTTAACCTTTTTTATAGTTAAATTGACATATTTACCTGTCAAAGTGTACATTGATAGCTAGATTATGAATGTAACTATGAAAGTGGAGTATAGTTTGCTAACTGAAAAAGATGAAGAATTGCTGTCAATCTTACAAGTTAATGCCAGAGCAAGTGTCTCTGATATTGCCAGAGCAACAGGCGTTTCAAGAACCGCGATTCAAAACCGTTTAAATAAACTTGAAAACAATAATGTAATCAAAGCCTACAGTGTAGTACTTGATAGTGCCTATACTAGCGGCCTTATTTCTTCAAACGTTTCATTAAAAGTAAAACCAAACTTACGACAACCTATATGCGTGGCATTAAGAAAAGTACCTCAGATCAGTCATATTCACTCAATCAGTGGAGAATATGACTTGCTGGTGACAATTCAAGCCAGCACTTTAGAAAAGCTGAGTGAGGTGCTCAATATTGTTTGCTCAACAGAAGGAGTTGAAAGAACCAACTCAGCCATTATTTTAGATACGATATTTGAACGTTAAATTTTAATGGTTGATATGTAATTTTAAAGTTTGATCTAACTGCACAATATCTAAAGCATCGAAGAGCTTAAAGCAATCAAAAATGGAAATTACCTTTATAATAAAGAAAGGCTCTTAAACCTATATTAATTCTAATTAAGAAACAGCCTATTTAAGTATGATTTTTCCACTCTGGAAGGCTGTAATGTATTTCCGTTATAAACGCGTAATCTATGTAGATTAATATTGCCTCACCCGTAGCCTAAAGCTATTTAGAAATAAAATTGTCAATAAAACTAGAAGATGCGATATTCCTATCGACCCACCACCAGAAGATGAGGATTCAGAGGGTGTATCAGTTACAGGTGTGGGCACATTTGATATGCTCTCTTCAACAACAATCGAAATGCTTCCTACAGTTTCTTCAGAAACTGAGTCATTAATTGATATTTGAATAGTATAATTACCAGCAGGGGCACTACTTATAATCAAATTACCTTGTTGGTCTAATGCTATTCCTTCAATACTTGGAGATAAACTCAATATCAAAGGATCCCCATCAATATCTTCAATAAAAGGATATAAATTAAGTGTATAGTCCTCATCTACTTTAAGCTTAATCTCAGATAATAAGTGAAGGTTAGAAATAGGGCTTCGATTTCGGTTTTTAATATTAAATGTATAAGGCAATGAAGTAGTCTCACTTTCATCATCAGAAACTATTACTTCAATATTATCAAATATCCCCGTAGCACCATTTGGAATAAAACCATTAATCAGCCCATTATTATCAATAGATAGCCAGCTGGGTTGATTATTTAGTTTGTACGTTAATGGCCCCAGATCAGGGTCACTAGCTCTATACGGAATATTAACAAGATCACCAGTTTCATAAAAATATTCTTCACCTGATTCTACTATTGGAGTACGGTTTTCAACGATATTTACACAATGTTGTTTTAATATACATTCAATATCTAAAACTGAAATTTCATTCGATTTTTCAGTACCTCCGAGTCTAAAAGCTATAAAACTACTACTTTCAATAGCTTCTCCTTTAACAGAACCTTCAACACCTGGCCTTAAATCTAACATGTGCATCTGAGCAGTTTCTGTATCAAAAATAAAAAGCTCTTTGTACGTAATGATCCGCTCATCTGTAACTACATGATCTGTTCTCGTGGCATACACTCCGTATAAGTATTTCCCATTTGCACTGACTTTATATTCTCCAATATCAATATTTAAATCTTCAGGTTTTGAATCAAAAACTTTAAGCATTTCATCATTCTTCACTATAAACAAATCATCAGAGTGATGATTTTTTAAATATATTCCATTTAAAGTAAATATAGGTTCCCACGAGCTAGTTAAACTTATATTCGAAGAAAAGTCGTTATAGATGATTCGGTTTTCATTATCTTCAAGAGACACTTCATATAAAGAGCCTTTCCATATAAAATATGATTTATTATTGAATTTATTAAAATAAATTTCATCATATAGCACCACGTTGCTTTCTGGTAAGGTAATGCTAAATGCTGTGGTTAGTGTTTCTGATGCACAATCAAATACCTTCACTTCATGATCATATCTAATAACCAGTTTGCCTGTTGAACGAGTATTTTGATAAACATATAGTTGTTCTGACTCACCCAGTATCGTTGTAGATTCGCCATTATCAAATTGCATTAATTTATTATTTAAGCTATTGCCAGCTAGAAAATATAACTTATCGCTACAGGTGAATACTTGGTCTGCATTTTCATTTCCAATCTCATAAGTAATATTTGATTTAAGATCCGTTACAGTCCAAATTGAATCCTTTCGACTAAAAACTTGGCTATTAATGATATTAATAACATCACTACCACTAGGCAGCACAATCTCTTGGGTAGTGAAGTCTACAAGATTAATCGCAAATAGATTGTTTCCTGTTGTTGTGATATAAGCTGTATTACCACTGTCATACCAGACAAAATTACTAATTCCATAATCTAGCGTAAACTCATATTTTTTTCCGTTAAAGGTTAATCCATAATACTTTACATAATCAGAGTGTTCTCCCGATCTTAGTAGCCAGCCATTATCAATAGTATGTATAGAAGAAATCCAACTACGATCAGTTTGCCTATTTCTTTTTGAAAGCAAAATAGGTTTAAAGTACTTTGCATCAGGACTAGTCTTATAAAGACCAGGGTAAGGAAATTTTCCTTCTAAGTATAAATTCCCTTTATATATTGGATGCTTATTATAGAAATTTGACTCTATATCTTCATGCCCTATTTGATTATGAAAATCTATTCTGCCTCTAATTGATTCTTTTACAAAAGAGTGTACGTTTAATCGAAATAAAGACTTTCTGTCGCATGATTCTTTTCTATCACAGAAATAACTAACATAAGCAAATAAGTAATCATCCCCACCTTGAACTAGCTTAATGATCTTCTCCATAAATGATGTATGCGGAAAAAGAGGCAAAATAGAGTCTTGGGTAAAATCAACCTGAAAAAGGTCATAGTACGCATTCAACTGGTTTTCGTTACCTTTTGATGAATTTCCTTTTATAATCAAACCCTTGCTATTTGCAGCAAAAATCCTAAAATTAGAATGTACGCCAAGTTGAGTTTCACTAAATCCTTTAATATCGCCATTTTGTTCATTGACACGATAAAGGCAATTTTGCTCGGTCCTGAAATATACATAGTCTCCTTTATTAATAACTTGATCTATTCCAGTTACTATTTCTGTAGATTGATGACATTCAGGAATATCTTCAATTGATATAAGATCTGTGAAACCGCTATCAGCACCAAAAGAAGCGAAGTAGCTTTTATCATTCTTTTTATATGTGAAATAGATTTTTTTATGAAAATCCGCAAATGAAACAGATCCAATTGAAGTGTATACTTTTTGAAAGTCATCAAAAACCATCGATTTGTTAAAATCAATCAACTCATAAATATGTTTCTTACCACTATCACTGTAAAAAAATTGCTCATTTAGTCTTTGCTTATCGTTTAAATAAGCAGGTGAACCTATTTTTGGCTTATCTCCCAACAGTGTATATTCATTACTCCTTGCATCATATTTATAGACTTCTAAACCCTGTGTATAAAAGTATTCTTCATTATCAGTTTTCCATTTAAAACTACTATAATGTGAACTAATACCGAATGGTTCGTGAGAGTATCTCAACTCAAAAGCTGGAGTCCATTTAATAGTACCTGAGTTAGTACCATCGGTTATAAAATGATTTTCTACTCCATTATATGCTGTTGCTTGTACAATAAATTCATTGCTACTGTATGGTTTCATACGAATTGAGTTAAATTTAAGATTTACATCTTTTTCATATAACTTGTTGAATAATAAAACAATCTCATCTGTATCTGGGTTAAGTGCGTAAAGCTCACTAAAGCCATCATCAGTTTTACCAACAAATATCAGATTTTTACCTAAGCGATGATAAGAAGTAGGATCATAATAATCAAAATTGCTATTTGATATATATTCTTGGTTGATATCAACTTCAAACAAACCATTACTTTGTGTTGCACTAAGTGTAAAAGAGCAGAAAACTATAGTTACTAGAAAACAACTAAAGCATAACAATTTGTTTTTTAAGATTATTATCACTTATAAATCCTTTTTAAGTTGCTAAGATGAAAGAGCGGGTAGAATACATACAAAGATTCGAAATGACAACGTTAGGAAGTATTCTTTTATCTGATTGAATAAAAACAAGAGCACATAAACTACTTTTTTTAATCATTAAAATAAAGAGTCATTTTATACTACTCCGTAAATCGATATTATAGTCAGTTTTCTTTTCTACTTACCGTAACTGCCAGCTTTTAGCGAGCAGCTGTCATAAACTTCAAAAAGCACCTAATATCTTCAGTACAGGAATAACGACCTTTTATATTTTTACTACGTGCAATATAAAATACTAAAGCTAAAGTTAATTTCAACCATAGCATTTTCATCGCAATATAGATTTAAGCCATAAAGCAATATCATTCACTAAGTATTCATTAGCATTAATTAAATACCGGTTAGTTTTGTCGCCTTTAAAAGTTTGCATCTTAGTGCGTTTAGCGCCATTCCAGTCAAACAATTCTTTTGCTGTTGAGTAACTGGCTTGGTGATGAGTAGAGCCAATAAAGTAGGTAGGGATATCAATTAAATTCTTATAACGCTCTTTATCGCCATAAGTCATTTCAGGTGTGATGAGCACTAAAGCACTAATATGAATTTTTTCTGCTAATGATACTGCGTAGGCACTCGAGCAACCACTAGCAACTACCGCTATACCTTTGCTTTTATCCATTTTATTGCGCAAATATTTATATCCTGCTAGTAAATCATCAGCCCAATACGTGGTGAGTAAAGCCACATCGTTTTGATAACTCACAATATCTTTAGCATTCTTCTTAATTTCAAGCTCAGAAAACCCCTGTGCAACACTTTCACCATAACCGCGTAAATCTAAAGATAAAGTATGTAAACTGTGTAAAGCAATGGTTTCACTTAACGAGTTATAACGGCTACGATTTGACTGACAATCATGTAGTACAATAACGCCTCCCGTTGATTGCCTTTTTACCTGCGCTTTGGTTTGCTCTTTTACGACTTTTTTAGTGGTGAGATAATCACCAACCAACAAGAAATCATGATCTTTATTCGCCTGAATTCGTGCTGTACTCACATAAGGCAGCTTTTCAGTTTTACTGCCTAGACTGTTCACATTAAGTAATGGATTTTCTTGTAATGAAGGAGTTTGCTGAGCATAGCTACTATTCATTATCATTAGTGCTGTGCAGGTAATCGCAAACATATGTGCTGGCACACGTTTTAAAAGATTCATCGCGTTTTGCTGATCATTCATAATGCTGATGCTTAAATTAAATGGAAATTTGTTTATGTTAATTTTAACTTATTAGTATAATCTACCGACATTATCATAATAGAGCAATGTATGTTCTCCTTGTTATTTTATCGTTTACTTTTCTTATTGTTACTGCCGGTATTAATCATTGCTTTGTTGATCCGATCTCGTCGCAACCCTGACTATAGAAAACGCCTTGCTGAGCGCTTAGGTATAATACCCAGTCATTTCAAAACCGGTGGCATAGTGTTACACGCTGCCAGCGTAGGCGAAGTTATAGCGTTAACATCTTTTATTGAACAACTGCTTGCAACTTACCCTAGTTTACCAATTACCGTCACCACCTTTACACCAACAGGCTCTGCCCAAGTTCAAAAGCTTTTTGGTGATAGAGTGCAACATTGCTACTTGCCTATTGACGTATTGCCTTGTAGCTATTTGTTTTTAGCCCGATTAAAACCGCAATTAATGATCTTCATGGAAACAGAGTTGTGGCCAAATATCATCGCACAGTGTCAACACAGCCAGATAAAATTATTGTTAATTAATGGCCGTTTATCCAATAACTCAGTAGCAAACTACAGCAAAATCAAAGCTTTGATAACGCCAGCCATTAATCGCTTTGACCATATATTGTGTCAAAGTCAGGAAAACATGGAGAATTTTATCCAATTAGGTTGCCAAGAACAGCGCGCACTGGTGAGCGGAAACTTAAAATTTGATATCAGCATTAATAACGAGCTTGAAGCGAAACAAGCAGAGCTCGCTAAATCATGTACATTTAAACCAAACAAGCCACGTTCAGTTTGGTTAGTGGCTAGTACTCACCCTGGTGATGAAGCGTTAGCATTATCTGCCTTTAAACAGATTAAACAACAAGATAAAAATACATTACTCATTTTAGTACCTAGACATCCTGAGCGATTTAATGACGTTGCTCACTTATGTCTTGCGCAAAATTTTACTTTATCGAAACGCAGTGACAACACCCCTGTTAGTCAGCAAGATATATGGTTAATTGACACTTTAGGTGAGCTAATGGCCGCCTTTGGCTTAGCGGATGTTGTCACCATGGGGGGAAGCTTTAGTGATGTTGGCGGTCATAATCCACTTGAGCCTGCACTATTTAAAAAGCCGGTTGTGGTCGGCAGTAATATGAGTAATTTTAACGAAGTACTCATGCAATTAAAGGATCACCAAGGTATTGTTCAATTAAGTGAGCAAGCGTTAAGTGAACATTTGACAAGTACCAGTGCAGAATTAGCCGAATGTGTATCATCACTATTGCTAGATGAAAAACGAAGACAAAAAATTGGTGAAAATGCCCATCTTGTAGTATTGGAAAACCAAGGTGCAAGCCAACTTTCGCTAGATTATGTGCAAGCACTCATGGCAAGATGATGACTTATTTAAAGATATGTTGTTTGAGGTTCACTGATAAAGCAGCACCAATCATACATTTGTATTTAACATCATGATAAACGAATTAAATCTACATAATCATTTTTGCCGTTACGATAGCGATAAAGTCAGTAACTTTTCAGTTGACATGTTATCGGCTAATTATTGGCAAGCAAAAGATGCCATTACAGGAAGTGCGCAAGGTCGTGGCACTACATGGTTTATTCAATACCAAAGCAATGAATCAAATTCACCCGTTCAACAATGGGTGCTGCGTCACTATTATCGAGGTGGCCTTATTGGTAAGGTAATAAACGACAGTTATTTTTTTACGGGTATAGATCACACTCGTGCTGCGAAAGAGTTTGCCTTGCTTCATCACCTGCAATCACTTAATTTACCAGCGCCTTTGCCCATTGCCTTTGGTGTTAAACGAAGTAGTTTATTTTATCAGGCAGATTTACTTTCTAGCCGCATTGAAAATGCGCAAGATCTCGTTGCCATTTTGTCTAAACAGACCCTTGATGGGGTGATTTGGCAACGCATTGGCGCAACAATAAAACGTTTTCATAAACATAATATTTATCACCATGACTTAAATGCCCACAACATTTTACTTGATGATAAACAACAAGTTTTCATCATCGATTTCGATCAGGGTGAGGTCAAAAATTGTAGTAATACCGCTTGGAAGCAAGGGAATATTGCTCGCTTAAAACGCTCTTTCGAAAAAGAGAATAACAAGTTGCCAGAGTTTAACTTTACCCAGCCTAACTGGCAGCAATTAATTACTGGGTACAATAAGTGAAGAGTTAAGATAATGGACGTAATTATTCGACATAGTGAATTAAGTGATGTGCCTGCAATCAAAGCCATCTATCAACAAGAAAGTTGTTATGGGGGCACCTTACAACTACCGTATCCAAGTGTCGATAAATGGCAAAAACGCTTTGAACAAGCCGATAACAACTTTTACAGCCTGATTGCTGAAGTCGACGGCGAAATAGTTGGTCAAATAGGCTTAGATCATTTCAGTAATCCAAGAAGAAGGCACGTCGCCAACCTAGGTATGGCAGTTTCGGAATACCATCAAGGCAAAGGCATCGGCAAAAAACTGCTCAATGCCATGTTAGAGTTAGCCAACAATTGGCTCGCCGTTACCCGGATTGAACTTGAAGTCTACATTGATAACCCAGCAGCGATAAAACTCTACCAATCAAGAGGCTTTGAAATAGAAGGTACAGCCAAAGGCTACGCCTTTCGACACGGCAAATATGTTGACTGTCACTTGATGGCTAAAGTGTCTTCTTAAGAACACAGGTATAATAAATGAAGAGTATTATTGCGCTTATTATCAGCATACTAGTTTTATCAAATTTGGCTTATGCTGAAAAGCGTAAAACCCGTGATATCAGCCACCTGATCAGCAAAAAAGAGTTTTTAAGCTATAAAGATGTTGCCGATTTCATTGATAAATCGCCCAAAGTCACCGTCATGAAGCCGCCATCAAAAAATGATATTGATGACCAAGGTAGACCTTTTACAACCTCGTTGACCGGTTCAGACTGTGATCGTGATGGCAAAATGGATGATAATGCAACCTGTAACGCGGTATTTTACAAACTGTGGTTAAAATACGCCCGCTAGACTGTTATCAATAATAAATTAGACCCGTGTTCGGTTAATATACTGCTTTCGTAATGTCGTAGGCAATTCTTCAAAGTATTTCATGAATTGTCTTGTAAAATAGCTATTATCTACAAAGCCTGTTTCATGTGCTATTTGCGCGATAGGACGTTGCGTATCTATTAATAACCGCCTAGCCTGCTCTAATCTAACTTGGTTAATAAACTGCTTTGGCGTTAACCCTAAATGCTTTTTAAAACGCCTCTCTAACGCACTTATCGATAAATGACTTAAGTGAGCAATCTCTTTCACGGTAATCTTTTTAGAATAATGCTCCCGAATGAAGTTAACCGGTATTTTTACTGCATCCATACTCGAGGTGGATGTCTGAGCTTGATTCAAGTGCTTAGATAAGCCAAAGGTACCAATCACAGTATCATCATTATTGGTCAATACATGTTTTGACGTGATAAACCACGCAATATCTCCATCTACTAATGTATTGACTTCAAGGCGGTTATTAACTGAAGTTCCTTTCATCACTTTTTGATCATCCACAACAAATTGTTTAGCGATATGCTTTGGAGAAAAGTCAAAATCGGTCTTACCAACCACTTGCCTTAAGTGCTTGACCCCCAAATGCAAGAGAAAGTACTGATTACCATACACAAACTCACTTTTGCTATTTTTAATCCAACACAACGTGTCTGGCATTAAATCAAACAACATCATCAACTGTTCGATACTGACTTGATTTAAAAAATTATTTTTGCTTTGATCCACTCTACTTCCATCAGTCTTGTCCAATTTAGCAGTTGCGCTGAATTTACACTCACCTTAATTATTCAAAATAACTCTATACAAGAGTTACATCTTGCATTACAAGAGACGTAAAAATAACAAACGCCGATTTTGTTATATTACTCACTGATTTTATCCTACCCTATTTCTATAAAATAATCTTATGCTTTAACCTCATTCAATAATTCTATATGACATTTTCAATGACAATGGTAAAACTTAAAATGGGTATGGTGGGTGGTGGTCAAGGTGCTTTTATTGGTGCCGTGCACCGAATAGCAGCACAGCTTGATAACCAAATAGAGCTTGTTTGCGGTGCTTTCAATCAAAACCCTGACGATACTATCGCTTCTGGTTTATCTTTTGGTTTGCCAAAAAATCGATGTTATGCCTCGTATAAAGAAATGTTCATTGAAGAGCAAAAACTTCCTGACACAGAGCGCATGGATTTAGTCGCCATAGTTACGCCTAATCACCTACATTACGATATTGCCACACTCGCCATTGAACATGGTTTTCACGTTATATCAGACAAGCCTGCTACACTAAATTTAAACCAAGTCATCGCATTGAGCGAAACGTTAGCAAAGCATAATAGTTTATATGCGCTAACACATACTTACTCTGGCTACCCTATGATTAAAGAAGCCAAGCACCGTATTAAACAAGATGAACTCGGCGAAATCAGAAAAATTGTCGTTAATTATCCGCAAGGCTGGCTTTCTCAACCCACTGACGAAAACAACAAGCAGGCGGCATGGCGTTTAAATCCAGAAATGGCTGGTATTAGTTGTTGTATTGCTGATATTGGTGTTCATGGCGCGCATCTAGCTGAGTACATAAGTGGCTTAACTATTTCACATGTTTGCGCTGACTTAACCACTACCGTTGCAGGCCGTTATTTAGATGATGATGGCACAGTAATGCTTCGCTTTAGCAATGGTGCAAAAGGCGTATTACTAGCCAGCCAAATTGCCACGGGTGAAGAAAACAATTTAACAATATCTCTCTATGGCGAAAAAGCCAGTTTGCATTGGTCACAAGAATCCCCCAACAGCTTAATTAAGAAATATCCTAATCAATCAAGTGAAATTATACGTACAGGTGTTGGCAACTTATGTGCAATAACACAAAGCAATACGCGTTTACCTGCAGGTCACCCAGAAGGTTATATCGAAGCCTTTGCTAATATTTATCTCAACTTTGCCCAACAGATTCACGCATTAAAGCATCAACTTGTACCACCTACGTCAGCCCTAGATGTCCCTGATATAAAGGATGCTATCCGGGGTATGACATTCATTGAACGTGTTGTGCAAGCCAGTGAGTCAGATCAAAAGTGGCACAAAATATAATGAGTAAACCAATGAACAAAATTCAAGGCCCAGCCATCTTCTTAGCTCAATTTATGAGTGATGAAGTGCCCTTCAACAATTTAAACAACCTCTGCAAATGGGCAGCGAGTTTAGGGTATAAAGCTATACAGTTACCGACTAATGACCCTGAGATATTCCATTTAGAAAAAGCCGCACGCAGTCAACATTACTGTGATGAGATCATAGCGATTGCTGCAGAGCATAACATTGTTATTTCAGAACTGTCGACGCACATTCAAGGACAACTTGTTGCCCTGCACCCAGCGTATACAGAAATGTTTTCAGCTTTTATTCCCGAACATTTGCAAAATGATCATCAAGCCATTACCCAGTGGGCAACAAGCCAATTATTATGCGCTGCCCAAGCCAGTATGCGCTTAGGGTTAAAAGCACACGCCACCTTCTCTGGTGCATTAATGTGGCATACGGTCTACCCGTGGCCGCAGCGGCCAGCAGGCTTAGTGGATTTGGGTTTTGAAGAATTAGCCAATCGCTGGCTGCCAATACTCGATGCCTTTGATGATGCCGATGTTGATGTTTGCTTTGAGTTGCACCCAGGAGAAGATTTGCACGACGGCGCCAGTTTTGAGCAATTCTTAATTCATACCAACAACCATCCACGTGCCAATATTTTGTATGATCCAAGCCACTTTGTTCTACAACAGTTAGATTACTTAGCGTTTATCGATATTTATCATGAGCGCATAAAAGCATTTCACGTAAAGGATGCTGAGTTCAATCCTACTGGCCGAAGCGGTGTCTATGGCGGCTATGCTCCTTGGCAAGAGCGCGCTGGTCGTTTTCGCTCATTAGGTGACGGCCAAATTGATTTCTCTGCAATTTTTAGCAAGTTAACCCAATATGGTTACAGTGGCTGGGCAGTGCTTGAGTGGGAATGTTGTATAAAACACCCAGAAGATGGTGCCAAAGAAGGGGCAAACTTTATTAAAAAGCACATCATTAGGCCAACAGATAAAGCCTTTGACGACTTTGCTGGCGGTCATAGTAACGCAGACTTGAACAGAAAAATTCTTGGTTTAACATCAGAGGTAGCTGACGATGGATAATACAACTCAAAGTAGAGCATTGTTTATCGCTTCCTGTTTTGCCTTACTCGTTACTGCTATGACCTTTGCTATTCGTGCAGGAATGTTATCGCAATTGGGACAAGATTTTGCCTTAAGTGACAGTCAATTAGGCTGGGTTAATGCGATGGCATTCTTGGGTTTTCCTGTGGCAACTTTGCTAGGTGGCTTGCTCTATAATACGCTCGGTGCGAAGAAATTATTAATAATCGCCTTTAGCTTTCATCTGCTTGGGTTAATTTTAACTATTACTGCTACAGGCTTTCTCGCTTTACTTATTTCAACCTTTTTTATCGGATTTGCTAATGGTGCGGTTGAAGCAGGTTGTAACCCGCTAATTACCTCACTTTACCCTAAACAAAAAACCACCATGTTGAATCGTTTTCATGTGTGGTTCCCTGGCGGTATTGTTGTCGGTGCACTTTGTTCACAATTTATGACTGATCTTGGCTTTAATTGGCAAAGCCAAGTCGCCATTATGATTATACCAACCTTAATTTATGGTGTTATGGTATTCAAAATTGCCTTTCCAGAAAAAGCAGAGGAAGTTGTTAATACTAAGCCGCTTTCAACCTTAGATAATTGCAAAGCCTTAATGTCACCATTATTCATTTTTATGCTCTTTTGTATGACATTAACCGCAACAACAGAACTTGCAACACAGCAATGGATAGAGAGAATCCTCGGTGCATCAGGTGTTTCTCCTATGCTAATTATGGCAATGATTACCGGTGTTATGGCCATAGGTCGTTACTTTGCCGGCCCTATTGTTAAACGATTAAATCCACTGGGTGTCTTATTTACCTCTGCCATGTTGGCTTTTGTGGGTATTTCACTAATGAGCAAGGCAACGGGAGTTCACGTGTACTTGTCGGCATTATGTTTTGCGCTTGGCGTAACTTATTTCTGGCCAACCATGTTAGGGTTTGTCGCAGAAAAAATGCCTGAAACAGGTGCACTGGGCTTATCGCTAATGGGCGGCGCTGGTATGTTTGCCGTAAGTATTTGGAATCCCATTATTGGCCACTGGATTGATCAAGCAAAAACTAATGCTGCAACAGCAACTACAGCGCAAAATATTGACCTGCTCGCAGGTCAATCTGTGTTATCGAGCTTGAGCCTTTTCCCGTTAGTTTTAATCGCTGCTTTTGGATTATTATGGATAAAGACATATAAGAGGTCGACGATATCAGCTTCACAGGCTGAGTCTACTAGCTAATTTAACGCATACTTTATAAGACATTATGAATACTGATAAGCAAAAGCGTAAAACACCACTAAACCAAACTCAGCCTGATCAAATAACAGATCAGGCTAAACGGCAATTCATAACAGGACTAGGTAAATGTTTTGGTATGGGGTTAGTGACGACAATATCGACAAACCTTATCAGTAATAATGCACTAGCTTTTGCACTTAACTATCAAGCCAAGCCCTTAACAGCCTTAAGTAAAGGAAAACTATTTTCCCTTAATGAAATGAAGCTACTTGCTGATATTTGCGCGTTAACTATTCCGGCAACTGAAACACCAAGTGCTGCCGATATTGATACCCACGGTTTTATCGATAATCAATTATTCTATTGCGCAAAAAAAGCAGAGCAGCATCAAGTTATTGCCATTTTAGCTATGATTGAACAACAAGCTCAAACTCATTATCAGCAAGATTTTATGCAACTTAGCGAAAAAAATAAAGTGCAATTATTAACCAAAATAGAACAAGGCACATTGCCATATTCATCAAAAAATAGAGCCGATATAAAACAATTAAAAGCATTAATCTGTTTTGGTTACTACACCTCAGAAATAGGTGCTTCACATGAGTTAATTTATCAAAAAGTTCCCAATGGTTTTAAGGGGTCAATTAGTTATAAAAAAGGACAAGCAGGTTATGGCTCTTTGGCTTATTACTAACGCTTATGAGATCAGTTTCAACGTACCGAGTAAGATGTTATGACAATATATGTAAAAGAGAGCCAGCAAATTTATGATGCCATCGTAATTGGTTCTGGTATTACTGGGGGATGGGCCGCTAAAGAGTTTTGTCAGCGAGGGTTAAAAACACTCATGATTGAACGAGGCCGTATCGTCGAGCATAGAAAAGACTATATTGGGGAAGGCAAGGCACCTTGGGATTTACCTTTTCGCTCAAAAGTACCACTGAGCCTCATTGAAGAACAGCACTCAGTACAAAAGAAGTGCTACGCCTTTAATGATGCCACTAAGCATTTTTTTGGCAATGATCGCGATTTACCTTTTCAAACAGCTAAAGGGACAGACTTTTGGTGGATCAGAGCTAATCAACTTGGTGGGAAATCTTTGCTGTGGCATCGTTACTCGTATCGACTCAGTGACTATGATTTCAACGCGAATAAACTTGATGGCTATGGCACTGATTGGCCCTTACGTTATAACGACCTCAAAGACTGGTATAGCCTAGTTGAAAAGCATGTAGGTATTTGCGGACAAAAAGAAAATCTACCGCAATTACCCGACAGTGAGTTTTTACCACCATTTGATATGACCAAGCCAGAGCAGTTTGTTAAAAGCAAAATTGAAGCTGCTTTTCCTGACAGGCGTGTTATTCATGGCAGACAAGCTCATTTAACTAAACCAAGCAAAATACACCTTGAACAAGGCCGAGGCCAGTGCATGGCAAGGAATGAATGCCAAAAAGGTTGCTCTTTTGGCGCTTATTTTTCCACCCAAAGTTCAACCTTACCTGCGGCGAGTGAAACGGGAAATTTATCTATAGCGCCAAATAGTGTTGTACACAGCTTAATTTATGATGAAAAAACTAATCGCTTAAAAGGGGTAAGAGTCATTGATAATGATGATTTAACTGAGCGTGAATATTTTGCAAAAGTCATCTTTGTTTGTGCCTCAACTTTAGGCTCGACGCAAATATTACTTAACACAACCTCAGCTAAGTTCCCTCATGGCATTGCCAACAGCTCAGGCGTTTTGGGACACTATTTAATGGATCACAATTATAACGCGTGGGCCAATGCCGATATTGAAGGCTTTGATAACGAGTTTTACTCTGGTCGTCGTCCTGGAGGCATTTATATTCCTAATTTTTATTTCCAGCCTGATAAAAAACGCCCTTTCCTTCGTGGCTATGGCATGTCTGCTGGAGCTTATCGTGAAGCTTGGGATGACTTGCAAGCAAGTGATGGCTTTGGTGTTGATTTCAAAAATACACTCAAACAACCAGGTAAATGGAAGTTTTATTTAGGTGCTCAAGGGGAAATGCTGCCACGCTTTGAAAATCAGGTGAAATTACATCCAACCTTAAAAGACAAATGGGGTATTCCCCAACTAGAGATTAACTGCACTTTTTCCGAAAATGAAACACTTATGATGCAAGATGCTGCTGAACAAGGCGCTCACATGCTAAAAACAATTGGCTTAACAAATGTAAAAAGTGGTGTTCGCGATAAACCTCCAGGATCAGGCATTCATGAACTGGGTACAGCTCGAATGGGCAGAGATCCAAAAACCTCTGTACTCAATGGTTTTAATCAAAGCCACGATGTACCGAATTTATTTGTTACTGACGGTGCTAGTTTTTGTTCTTCCGCTGTACAAAATCCCAGCCTAACATTTATGGCCTTAACCGTTCGCGCGGTTAATTATGCTGTACAAGAGTTAAATGCCAAACGCCTATAACCTATTCATAAAAATAACATTATCAAAGGTAACTATAATGCAAAGAAAATTAATTCAACTCGTTTCAGCAATAGGTATGAGCTGCTTACTATTAAGCGCTTGCCAAGATAGTTTTACAAACAGCAGCGCTGAGCAAGCTAAAACTAAGAGTCAAACAACCATGCAAGATATTCCGAAAATAAGTGTGCAATTATGGTCAGTTAATGAAGACCTTGCCAAAGACTTTAAGAACACAATGACCGAAATAGCAAGCATGGGCTTTACCGCGGTTGAGTTCGCTGGCGATTTTGGTCCATACGAAAATGACCCGAAAGGTTTAGTACAATTTTTAGATTCTTTAAACCTTAAGGTCAGTGGTGCTCACGTACCAATGCGCAAATTAACGGCCGATAAATTTGATGAAACTGTCGATTTTTATCAAGCCATAGGTACACCGATGATCTTAGTACCCAGCGATAAACGTGCCGAAAAAGCAGAAACCATTAACGCATTCGTGACAGAACTAAATGCTGTCGCAAAAAAAATGCGCGCTCGTGGCATCGGCTTTGGCTTTCATAACCATGATCGCGAACTAGTACCATATAAAAACTCTACCTTTTGGGATTATATTGCCGAAAACACTCAACAAGACTTTATTTTGCAATTGGATGTTGGCTGGGTGCAATATGCGCAAAAAGATCCAGTAATGTACGTTCAACGCTACCCTAATAGAACGGTAACGACTCATTACAAAGCGAAATATACTGATGATGTGAAAAACAAAAAGCCACTAATTGGCCAAGACATTACCGACTGGAAAGCAGTATTGAAAGCGAATATTGCAGTGGGTGGAACACAATGGCTTGTGGTAGAACAAGAAGAATACCCAGATGGCTTAACTCCCCTTGAAGCGGTACGAATATCTAAACAAGGTTTAGATGAGATTATTAACGAGCTAATCACTCATTAATTCAAGATTACTTAAATAATACAGACAAAAAGGGCGACTTAATCTTACTTAAGTCGCCCTTTTCATTATTCTTCAAAAACGATATCTGTATCTTGTTTACTGTCTGTATTTGTCTCATTCGCCCAAGCTTTATCTCGAATATTTTTTTGCATAACAACCACTGAGAATACACTTAACGTATAGGCCATCGCGTAAAAGCCCTTCTCACTTAATAAAAGCTCGGCATTATACAAACCTAAAACCAGCAAACTTATGGCAATTGCTGAAGACGCCCAACAAATACGTGTGTAGATTTTTGATGTTTTAATCCCTTCACGTTCATCTCGTACCGCTTTTTGAACTGATACCATTGAGAATAAACCAAACAAAAGAATGATTAAGTAATAGCCTTTTTCATTTAGCGCCATATCCGCATTGTATAAGCCAATTCCGTAAGCAAAACTTCCGATAATTAATGCTGCTACTGAAGCTAATATATATGATTTTGTTGGAATAGTTGCTTGAGTTATTGTTTTAGCCGTTTCATTTGCTGTTGTCATGATTGATTCCTTTTAAGTGTTTCTTGTTGTTGACGAGAGACACTATGAATCAAAGATAACAGTAAATAAACTTTGCTGTAACAAGTCGATTCAAATACAGCCAAAGGTATCTTTATACTATACTTTAAGTTGCATTCGACTGGTTAACTCTTGTCGTTTACTCAATCGCGGCAATAAAACCTTTTAATGATGTCAACATTGCTTGGTAATGCGGATTATATGTTAAGCGCTGCATGACTTTGATGTTAGCAAGGTTTTCTTCTGTCAATTCACCTTTCACTACCCCTTCATTGGTTTTACAGGCACTAAAAAGAGCAATATCCTTAATATAATGCTCACAATTACGATATTGTCCAAGTACACCATAGTGTGGGTTTTCAGGAGAGTTTGTCGTTGCGGTATGAGCAATATCTACAATTTTTTCACATAAAGGGTTAGTTTCACATGTGGGGTTAATCACGCTAATGCTTTGCTGTATTGCTTCAGGAATGCTGTCTTTATCCCCATAAAAAACAAAGCGGCTCGGATCATCATTTGCGCTTACTTTTCCTTGCTGCCACTCATCCACTAACACAAAGGTTTGCTTTGTCTCTATGGTTTGATCGTGCTCACTAGCTACAAGAAATAACGGAATATCATGCATTTTTCGCTTACTAGACGCATTTTCTCCAACAATGCGGCTCATCAAACTATGCACTTGTGCAGCAGCGTTATAAGGAAACGATTCATATTTGGCAAAATCAGCATCCATTGATAAATCAATCCAATCAACAAACGGAATATAATCAACATATTGCGCTAACCAAGCCATATCACTTTTTGCTTTTGATGCAGGAGACCACATAAACAGGCCAGCAATCTTTTTATCAATAGTATCTTTATGCATGAAATAATCGAAAATTAATGCACCTCCTGTAGAAAACCCACCTAAATAGACTTGATCAAAATCTCGCACAGTGCGTTCAATGCCATATTTTGCTGCCAGTTGCCAATCTCGATAACTAACATGTCTCAATGCGCTCGGAGCCGTTCCATGACCAGGTAAAAGCAGGGTCCTTACCGTAAACCCCTGTTGATAGAAAAACTGTGCTAAATCATGATAAGAATATGGGGAGTCGGTTAAACCATGGATTAATAGTACCGCCTTTTTAGTATCAGGCTGTGCTAACTCAAAAGGGGCAATAAGCTGGGCTATAGTCGGTTCTTTAGGCCAGCTGTTTACTGTAGCAAGTTGATTAAAGGTTTTGCTATAAATTGGACAAGGTAGCTCAGCCCTGGGGTTTTTTGATTCAATAAGCTGATAACTATATTGAATATACTGCTCAAAACTTAAATCAGGTGAAAAACTAAACTCAATTTCCTTACCTGCTGCTGGGTAGTGACTTTCTCGATATTTACCTGCAGCAATATGTTGTTCTATCGCTTTTGGCTCAAAAGAAAAGTCCAAACATGTTGCTTGCTTGGCGAATAATGTCGGCGAGATAAATATTAATAAGCCGATAAATAATTGACTAAATAGGTTCATGTATATTCCTTTATATTGGTTTTCTTAACTTAGCAAACGGTGTGTATTCCCATGGTCGCATGGCGCACAACATACCAACGTGCTTTCTTTTATCTAGCGGAATTTTCGCATCTTCTTGATTAAGTAGCGCAGCCTCTTTTGTTAATTGATTAAGTTTACGCTGAATAATATCAATAGAAGATTGCGAATAAGTACCTCGTAAATAAAAGCGAAAGTTATTTTCACCTTTAAAGCGTGAGTGCATAAATTCACTAAAGACATCGGTGGCAATATTTTGCTCAAGTGGTCCATCAGGTATCCAACGAAAATCTTGTGCAATTAGCAACTTGTATTCATTATTAGGCAATAACTGAATCATCTTAAGCTTATCTAGCTTTGCTAATAAACGGATACATTCATGTTCTGTTATTTGATAATACTTAAGAATATCTGAAAACGTCCACGAGTCTTTTACACACACCGCAACTAAAAATAGTTTGGTATCAGACACCAGCTCTTTTTCTTGCTCTGGCGTTAGTTGCGATATTTGATCTTGCTGCTTTTCTGCAATTAAAAATAGATCAGATAAGCTTAAATTTAATAACTGACATATCTCTTCTAAACGATCTAAAGCAAAAGATTGCGTAGAAAAAATACGTTTCACATTGGCTTCACTCATCGACAAGTGCTTAGCAATATCTTTATAGGTAATGTGTTGCTGACGTAACAACGCCTTCAAGGTGTTGCTTATCTGTTTAATTTGGCTCATAACAGCCTTAAGGTATATTTATATAATACTTTTAGTGGCATTACAGTATACACAAGACAACATAGTTTACACAAACAATCCTTACTCATATATTTGCTGTCAGTTAGCAAGGGCTAGCAACTCAAACAAATAAGGAAAATAACTATGTTTACTTCTAACACCATGACTAAAATTCAAATTACTACTAAGCAGCTGACTTCTAAAAGCTTTCTAAACAACATTGTCGCAATTCTATTAACATGTTCATTGTCTACCAATGCCATTGCCGCTGACTCTGCTCAACATACTAGTAAGGCAGGTAAACATTCCGCACTAGCAACATCGCATGGTGTAGCGTCAACAGCAAAAGTTGCAGCTGCAGTGGTAGCTGTACCAGTAGCAGTTTCAGGAGGCGCTATGCTCGGCACTGGCGTAGTGAGTGCCGGAGCAGGCTCTGAAAAAGTAGGCAGTCAAGTTGCCTTATCTGGCGCAGTAACAATGAGCGCAGCAGCTCAAGCAGTCCACAGTATTAAATATGAACATAAAGATGAATTAATAATCTCTGATATCACAATCACCGCAGATCCTGCTCCACAAACTGTAATGCAACAAAATAAAACGGAAACGACTAAAACTACAGTTACCACTAAGACAACTATTAAAACAACGGAGCAAAAATAATGAGAGACTTCAACTTATTTACTACAGCAAAATACGCTATTTTTGCACTATCTTTGATGATTATTGCCAGTATCACCACAGCACATGCTGGCAGCACGCAAATAGCAGAGCCTAAGCATTCTGTTAAAGAGATAACCACCTTTGCTAAACAAGTGGAAAAATATGCTGCTAAACAAGGTGCTAGAGCTTTTATTATTGCTAGAATGGGGCGCCCAAAGAAGGACTTACCTAAAGGTATTAGTTTTACTCACACTGCAATTGCCGTGTATTCAGACATTCAATTAGGTAACGGGAAAACTGCCAGAGGCTATGCTATTCATAACCTTTATCAAAATGAAGGACAGTTAGACACCAGCTCATTAGTTATTGACTACCCAACTGATTTCTTTTGGGGCGCTGAAGAGTTGAAGGCTGGCATTATCATTCCAAGCCAAGAACTACAGCATAGGTTAATTGAAGCAATAACCTCGGGAACGCATAGAACAGTACACAATAGTAACTACTCTGTTATTGCCAACCCTTTTAATAGTCAGTTCCAAAATTGTACTGAACATACTTTAGATGTGATCAATGCTTCAATTTACCAAACCACTAATATTAAACGATTAAAGCGTAATGCTAAAAGTTATTTTCAACCACAACGAGTACAAACAAGTCGATTTAAATTAATGCTAGGCAGCGCCTTTATGGATGATGTCACAACAAAAGACCATGATGGTAAAGTTTACACCACAACCTTTACCACCATTGCCAAGTACTTAAAGAAAAATCAATTAATGCAATCGAGTGTGGTATTTAATCAGCAAGGAAATGCGATAAAGTTGATATAAAGACTTAGATACATCGACGCAATAAAAAAGCCTTTAAACGTTCATGTTCAAAGGCTTTTTTAAATTAACTGTACTGATTAGTTAACTTTCAAACAGTACAGTTAAATACCGTAATCTAGGCGATATTTATTAATACTCGCTAAGCTTGTCTCTAATTCTTCAGCATTGGCAGGTTTTGCCGATAACTTCTCTTCAAGATAAGTGACCACATCGGCAAGTTTCACTATTGATACCACTTGCGTACCAAAATCACGCTCTACTTCTTGAATTGCTGATAATTCGCCTTGGCCTTTTTCTTGGCGATCAAGTGCAATTAACACACCTGATAACTCAGCATCATGAGCTTTAATGATTTCCATTGATTCACGAATCGCCGTACCTGCGGTGATAACATCATCAACTAACATGACTTTACCGTTTAGATCAGCACCCACTAATGAACCACCTTCACCGTGAGTTTTTGCTTCTTTACGGTTAAAACAGTATGGAACATCCAAGTTATGCTGATCAAATAACGCAACCGTTGTGGTAGTAGCAATTGGAATGCCTTTATAAGCTGGGCCAAAGACCAAATCAAAATCAATGTTTGAATCAACCAAGGCAGCAGCATAAAAGCGACCTAAACGTGCTAAATCGCCACCCGTTTTAAATAAACCAGCATTAAAAAAGTATGGGCTTGTACGGCCTGATTTTAAGGTGAATTCGCCAAAACGTAATACTTGCTTCTCTAGTGCAAACTCAATAAATTCGCGTTGATAATCTTTCATGTGCAAAGTTTCCTAAAGATTAATTAAATTAGCTTAATGCCGCTTTTTGTAAGTCAAATAACTCATTGATACCATCTTTGGCTAATTGCATCATAGCGTTCATCTCATCAAAGCTAAATGGCTCTTCTTCTGCCGTGCCTTGTACTTCAATTAACTTACCAGTATCTGTCATGACGACATTCATATCAGTTTCAGCGCATGAATCTTCATCGTAATCTAAATCAGCAACTGGCTCGCCTTTATAAACACCAACCGATACTGCAGCAATCATGTATTTTAATGGGTTTGTTTTGATTATATCTTTAGCGCGCATATAGTTAAGTGCATCAACCAAAGCAACACAAGCACCTGTAATAGAAGCAGTACGCGTCCCACCATCAGCTTGAATCACATCACAATCAACAGAAATGGTATTTTCGCCCAAAGCTTTTAAATCAACTGCGCCACGCAATGCACGAGCAATTAAACGAGATATTTCTAATGTACGGCCACTTTGTTTGCCAGAAGCTGCTTCACGACGCATACGGGTATGTGTTGAACGAGGTAACATACCGTATTCAGCAGTAACCCAACCTTTACCTTGGCCTTTTAAAAAGCGTGGTACACCTTCTTCAACCGATGCTGTACAAATGACTTTAGTATCACCAAACTCAATTAACACTGAGCCTTCAGCATGGCTGGTAAATTGACGAGTGATAGTGACTGGGCGAATTTGCCCTAATGTTCTGCCGCTTGGACGCATAATGTGATCTCATGAAGTAAATAATTGCTGCGCATTATAATAGGAACTTGGTGATATTGACATAATGGCGAGTAAAGATTTTAATTTTTAGCTAATTTTTGAGGGTAATTTATAATGAAGATCAGCGGATGTTTCTTCTTAGTTTTCCCTATTAAGCATTCGAATCGCTTGAACAATATCTTCAACGTTAATAGGTTTATTAATAAAATTATCCATGCCTGCATCGAAACATTTTTGCCTATCCTCAGCTAACACATTGGCTGTCATGGCGATTATTGTCGGGTGATTATCAGGTTGTAGTTCAATAATTTTATTGGTTGCAGTAACACCGTCCATCACCGGCATTTGCATATCCATAAACACAGTATCATAAACCTTACTTTGTACTGCTTGCACCCCCTCTTCACCATGGTTTGCGATGTCAACGCTATACCCCAGTTTTTCAAAGATTTTTCTAATAATTATTTGGTTTATTTTATTATCTTCAACCACCAAAATGCTAAGTGGAATTTCATCAGCAAGATTAGCATTAACTTGCAAAAGTTGTTGCTGATGGTTCGTTTGTTCCACGGCCTGTGTTTGCCTATGTACAACTGGCAATGTTAATTCAAAGCTAAAAGTAGAACCTTCACCAACCGTGCTTAATACAGATATATTACCTTGCATCTTTTCAACTAGCTTTGCACATATAATAAGGCCTAAGCCAGTCCCACCAAAATCTCTACTGATTGAAGTATCGACTTGAGAAAATGGCTTGAACAATTTTTCTTGATCTTCAACAGAAATACCAATCCCTTGATCTATCACGTTAAATAACAATTTGTCTTCATCAGTCCCTTTTTCTACAGCCTTAACAATCAGTTCAACAGTACCTTGAGCAGTAAACTTGATAGCATTGGATAGTAAATTTAATAAAATTTGCCTCAGGCGTAAGTTATCCCCCTCATAACTGGCTGCTAGTTCTTCATCTAGGGTAACCTTCAGTGTTAACCCCTTTTCTGAAGCGAGACTATCCAGCAAGAAAGTGACTTCTTCGATTAAACTCCTCAGATTAAAAGCTTGCTTATCTAGGCTGAGCTTGCCTGCTTCGAGTTTCGAAATATCTAAAATGTCATTAATAACAATCAACAAGCCATCACCGCATGAACGTATTGCCGAAGTATATTCCTGCTGCTCTTTATTTAGCTTAGAATTTTCAAGTAAGGTTAGCATGCCTAAAATACCATTCATCGGTGTTCGGATTTCATGTGACATATTGGCTAAAAAACTACTCTTAGTTTTAACTGCTTTCTCCATCTCATCCACAGCAAATTTAACCGCTAAACTCATGTTGTTGAATGCCTTAGCCAGTAATGAAAATTCATCATTGCCATGAAGCTCTATAACAGTTTGATAATCACCTTGTTCTATTTTAGTGGTACCAGACATTAACGTTTTAAGTTTTCTCGAAATATGTGAAGCAACCAATGCGGCTACAATAAGAGCGAGCAATAACGAAAGTAAGGTTCCTGCAATTACCACAAATAGAGTCTGACTTGCGGCTTGAGCTGACTCTTGCTGACGCCGTTTCATCAATGATTGCTCCATGGCATTAAAATTAGCCTTAATTGCTCTAATTTGATCAATAATATTTTTACCCGTTTGCAATTCAACCAACCTAACCACTTCAGCCATAACAAGTTCTGGCGACATACTGGTATCTTGACGAGCGGCTATCTCCACAAAAGCGGCTTCTTTGAGCCATTTTTTTTGTAGGCTTTCAATTTCCGTTAATCGTGCTACTTGCACAGGGTTATCTGAAACCAATCTTTTCAACGCCTTTAATTTCGACGTCCAAATCTCTCTTGCTGCAATATATGGCTGTAGAAACACCTCATTACCAGTAATTAAAAAGCCACGTTTACCCGTTTCCATATCAACCAATAATTTAATTAGCTCATTGCTGTCGGCCATGACTTGGTGAGTATGCTCAACCCAATGTGTTGTTTCAGTGTTTTTTTCAATACTGATATAGACAATTAGTGACACAGTTAACATCATTAAGAATGGTACTGTAACAGCAATAAGAATTTTGCTTTTAGTACTCAGGTTATCAAAAAAAGAATTCTGATTTTTTTCCAAGGCTACGTCCTAACTGTAATGTGATGGCTACTCGAAAATGTTAACAAGTAGATACTGACTAACAATTAATATTCAATATAGTTAAAAGCGACTAAAAAGATAGTTATGATAACCATTTCATTAAGGTAGTGAATATACTTTGTACAGACATGATCTTATCAACTTCCTAGCAGTAAAATTTTACTCGTGAAATCAACCCTGCACGTAGTTTGTAATATACACTATTGAATTGGCGGTGAATAACATTGGATTGATATATTTTAGCTGCTTAGAATACAAATTATACTCTCATGATAGATAATAAAAGATAAACCTGTAATACATTGTTAAGCAAGAGTCTCAGTGAAAATGATATAAATGTCATGCTGCTGAAAGATAAAACTAACAAGCAAGGTCATATCTGCTATAGACAAACACCAACACAAAGGCCATAGAATGAAGCTTACTATTTACCTGTTTTTGCTCAGCAGTCTAGCTGTACACTTTAATACTAATGCTGAGCCCAAAAGTATGCTTTCTTCAGATTTACCAGCATATAGCCAAATTTATGATGATACTCGTGATCCGTTTAAAGATGCTCGTAATGCCTTAGCCTTAGCTAAAGAAACTAATCGCCAAGTGTTAATAGAAATAGGCGGTAATTGGTGTACTTGGTGTCATAAAATGGATGATTTCTTAGCGAAAAACCCTGATATATTCCAAGCTCTACATGCTAATTACGTACTGTTAAAAATTAATGTCAGTGACAGCAATGAAAATGAAGCTTTCATGAGTGCCTTACCACCGGTATTAGGTTACCCACATATGTATGTTTCTACTGCGACTGGCAAAATGATCTTATCAAAGGATACCGCAGAACTACTCACAGGAAGTGAATACTCGCGAGAACAGTGGTTAACATTTATTGATAAATGGTCGCTTACCCAATGGCTGGCAAGTAGTGAAAATAACCTTCCTGCAACTAAAGGTAACACCTCAAACAACCAACAAAAAACTGAGGACTAATCGTTGAATATTATAAAGTCATTCTTTGATAAATCTTTCACTACGCCTGAATTTTTAAAAGAAAAACAACAAGCAAGACGAAGGTTACTTAAATCTGCCGCTGGTGTTTCTGCCCTAACCGTTTTACCCGTATGGACTGTTACCGCCAATCAACAAAAGCAACTTAACGCCTTAATTAAAACTGACCCTTGGCAAACACTCGACAGTGTAATGAATCACTTATTGCCTGTTTCCAAAACAGGTCCAAGTGCTGTAGAAATTCAAGCGATGGAGTTTTTATATAACTTGGTATTTGAACGTCCAACACCACAAGATGAAATTGACTTTATCTTCAAAGGTGTGGGTTGGTTAAATGGTTACACCCAGCAGCAACTCAACCGCTCATTTGTTTCATTAACTTTTGATGAAAAAGAAACAATGTTACGTGATATTAGTCAGTCTAATGCGGGTAGTAATTGGATCAACATGATGCTGACTAACTTATTAGAAGCTATGTTATCGCCACCAGCTTATGGCGGCAATCCTAACGGTATCGGCTGGCAATGGCTAGAGCATAAAGCAGGCTTTCCTTTGCCTGAAAAAGGACAACGTTATTTCGAATTACCTAAACGCGCTAGCATTATTAAACTATCGCGTTTATCAGAGGAAAACTCCTAATGGATTTTGATATTTGTATTGTTGGCTCTGGCGCTGGCGCTTCTCCAATTGCATACCGATTATCACAAGCTGGCGCGAAAGTTGTGGTATTAGAGAAAGGCCCATGGCTAACCGAAAAAGAATTCTTTAAAGACGAGCAAACCATCAGTTTACATGATGCTTACAACCCCTCATTAACTGATGAACAGCACGTAATAGAAGAAGAGTACCTCGACGATAATAATGAAAGCTATTGGCAAGGTGAATCAACCAGTGAATCAGGTTGGAGTTGGTGGAATGGCACAGTAGTTGGTGGCTCATCAAATTTTATGAGTGGTTACTTCCATCGCTTAAAACCAATAGATTTTCGTTTAAAGTCTGAGTTTGGTGATATTAAAGGTGCCAATGTTGCAGATTGGCCTATTAGCTACGATGAACTTGAACCGTTCTACGCTATGGTTGAAAAAGAAGTGGGGGTTTCTGGCAAAGCCGTAAAGCATCCGCATCAAGAACCACGCTCTACTGATTTTCCTTACCCTCCTGTTGCTGAATTACCTGTAGCTTCATGGATAGATCAAACCGCTTCAGAGATTGGTTTTCATGCTATTCCTGTCCCTAGAGCAATATTATCACAGCCAGATAAAGGTAGACGCAGTTGCGAATACTCAGGCTATTGCAGTAGCTATGGCTGCTCTTCTGGCGCCAAAGGTAGTGGTCGTGCCGCATTATTAAATCAAGCTGTTGCCTCAGGTAACTGCACCATCAAGCCAAACTCAAAAGTTTATAATATTGCCACCAACAAGGCAGGCGAAATAACGGCCGTACAGTTTTACGATGCTGTTGGTAAGCGACAACAAATAAGGGCCAAAATTTATGTTGTTGCCTGCCAAGCCGTAGAAACTTCACGCTTATTACTTGCGTCAAAAGGCGAAAAGTTCCCCTATGGCTTAGCAAATAATAATCAACAGGTAGGCAAAAATCTGCTTTTTAGTGGTGGTGGCACAGGCCAAGGTGACTTTCTTTATAATGAACTCAGTGATGAAAAAGTTGCGCAGTTAAAGCAAGTAGGTCCTTTTATCAATCGAGCATTACAAGATTGGTATCAAATTAACGATAAACAGTTTGCCAAAGCAAATGAAGGAATAAGCCCTACCGGACAAGCAAAAGGTGGCACCATAGACTTTCTTTTTCATCAAAACCCGATTGCACGAGCACAGGGCAGCCAATGGCAAGAAGATGACAATGGTGTTGAAAGCCTTGTGTGGGGAGAGCAACTTAAACAAGCACTGAAGCAAGAATTCACGACTTATAAAACCTTACGTTTCGAAGTGTTTAACGATTGGTTGCCCACTAACGACTGTTTTGTAAGCTTAGATGAAGACGTTACTGACAAATGGGGTGATCCTGTCGCTAAGGTACGTATTGGCTTTCATAATCATGACCTTGAAGTTGGTGCATTTTTGGCTGAAAAAGGCGAACAATTATTGACGGCTATGGGCGCTAAAAATGTTTCATCTTCAGTTAGCGGATATCCTTCGAGTAATTTAATGGCTGGCGGCTGTCGCTTTGGTAATGACCCAAAAACATCAGTATTAAATAAAAACTGTCAGGCTCATGAAGTAGAAAATCTCTATGTGACAGACGGCTCATTTATGCCAACAGGTGGCAGCGTACCTTATACCTTCACTATTTATGCAAACTCATTTAGGGTAGCTGAAAAAATCACTGAGCATTGGCAAGTTTTATCACAACAAAGCTAATTTTTTAGTTTTTGTGATACTTTTGTGAAGACTCATCTTCATACTTTATTTAGATAATATATTTATATAGTGAGAGGAGGAAGTATGAAAAACATCGTTCTGATGAGTTTATTACTAACATTATCTGCATGTGGTGGTTCAAGTGACTCTACTGCACCAGATAAAGAGGTGTTACCTCCTCCGCCCTCAACTTACACTGGGGTGTTTCTTGACAGTGCTGTTGAAGGGCTTAATTACTCAACAAATAGTCAAAGCGGTACAACTAATGCTGGCGGAGAATTCTTATTTCAAGCCGATGAATTAATCACTTTTTCTATTGGCGGTATTACTTTTCCAGCAATATCAGCAGAACTTATTTTAACGCCATTGTCACTCTTTAAAAGCAGCGATATTAATCAGCTTGAGGTAGTCAATACGCTACGTTTATTACAAAGTTTAGATAGTGATGGTGACTTGACAAACAACATTCAAATCCCAGAAATAGCCCATGAATTAGCTCAAGATCTTACCGTAGACTTTAGTGATGAAAATTTTGAAGACGTGGTGAGTGGCCTTATTACGATGATCGGCTCAGTACATCAACAACTGGTTTCAGCACAAAGCGCCATTGATCATTTTCAACAAACGTTAAACTTACTTAGTAATGAAAATCCTACTAGCTGCGAATCAACGCACACCATGGTTGGCTATAGCGGCTTTTTTGAGACTTTTCATCACAATGTCGCAGGAAAGGCGACAATTATTGACGACTGCACCATTGAAATTTCACAATTTGATTACGATGGTGGTGGCCCTGATGTGTACTTCTACGGGGCTATTAATCACAAGTACAATAGCACGGACGCTTTCCCTATTGGTAACAAACTCAATGGCCAAATTTATAACAACGCCACAATCACGATCAAACTGCCGCAAAATAAAACCTTAGATGACTTAACTGGTTTAAGTGTGTGGTGTGTTGATTTTAGTGCGGATTTTGGCCATATGGAATTTACACCTTAGCAGCTTAATACATCAATATTACTCTAGCTACCTACCCTAAGGTGAGGCATAATTGCGTTAATCCAAGTATCAAAATTAACTATTGCAGGTATTAAATTCACTGCATTTTAGATACTGACCATTAACGCAATTAAAGGTAACCATCATGATCCACAGCATGACAGCATTCGCACGCCACGAAGTAAAAGGCGATTGGGGCAATGCTATTTGGGAAATTCGCTCAGTCAACCAACGTTTTTTAGAGACCTACTTTAGATTACCTGAGCAATTTAGAGGCATAGAGCCATTACTACGCGAACGTTTTAGAAAACAGTTAAATCGAGGTAAAGTAGAATGTAGTTTACGCTTTAATGCCAACCCCGCCGCTAAAAGTGAAGTAACCATTAACGAAAAACTGGCACTGCAACTTATACAACATGCTAACTGGGTGAATGAACAAACCTTAAACAGCCAAGTAAACCCAATTGAAGTAATGCGCTGGCCCGGTGTAATGGAGGCCGCTGAAACAGATATTTCTGCCATTCAAGCAGAACTATTAGCAGGCTTTGATGTTGCAATAAAAGATTTCATCAAAGCAAGAGCAAGCGAAGGTGAAAACCTTAAGGCAATGATAGAGCAACGCTTAAACGCTATTACGGTTGAAGCAGACAAAGTACAAGAGCAAATGCCCGCTATTATCGAATGGCAACGTACTCGCATCACAGACAAATTCAGCGAAGCCAAAATTGATTTAGACTCAAGCCGTGTAGAGCAAGAGCTAGTATTACTTGCACAAAAGATGGATGTTGCTGAAGAGATAGATCGCCTAAAAAGCCACGTAAGCGAAACCCAAAAAATACTAAACAAAGGCGGCGCTCAAGGGCGACGTTTAGACTTCATGATGCAAGAATTCAATCGCGAAGCAAACACTTTAGGCTCAAAATCTATTAATACAGACATCACCGCAAGTGCCGTTGAACTTAAAGTATTAATAGAGCAAATGCGCGAACAGATCCAGAATATCGAATAATAACCAATTATCCGGCCTATATTCAATCCTATACGTCAACATATAGAACTTCTAAATAGCCTAGATAACTAGGCTATTTATGGTTTTATTTAATCGCTGGCACAACGCCTAACATCTGCATAAATTGCGCGCTTATAATTAACACGCCAGAGATAGCAGCCATTGAAAGCGCAAGTTTCCCGCCTTTAACTGTGTATTGTTCCCCATTATCACTCGCCAGCGTTTTTCGTTGCTGCCAAACCATAGCCACAGGTAAGAATATTGCCAGAACCACTAGCGCTATGGCGGCATAACCCAGCGCGGTAATAAACCCTTGGGGATAAAATAACGCAAAACCTAAAGGTGGCGCAAAGGTAACTAATGCGGTCAAACTTCTATCTTTCATTGAGTCAGTTTTCTTTAACATATCACTAAAGAAATCGAACAAGCCTAAGCTTACTCCAAGAAATGACGTGGCAAGCGCTAGGTTGGCAAACACCGAGACAATGCTGATAATCATCGGGCTTTGTATTACGTTTGCTAAACTGCCAATAAACCCCTCTAAACTTCCGCTATTGTGTAAACTTTGTTGACTCAACACTCCCTGACTAACAATTTGCCAAAACAAATAAATAACTAAAGGTAAAGAAGCGCCAATCATGATCACTTTTCTCATGGGTTTAACACTTACCCCCATATATTTGATCACTGAAGGTATAGAGCCATGAAAGCCAAACGAGGTAAAAATAACAGGAATGGCCGAAATGATTAACCCCTGCTCTAGCGGCATATGAAGTAGGTTTTGCCCTTGAACATAGGGAGTCAATAAATAGAAAATACTGGTTAACACTAATATTTTAATCACAAAGAGAATGCGATTAACTTTATCTACAGCGCCAGCGCCTAGTGTGATAATTGCTCCGAATATCAAGGCAAAAAGTACCACACCAATTTGCGGCACTGCTTGCCAGTCAGTAAATTGATTTATTTTGCTTTGTAACTGCGAGCCACCGCCTGCGATATAAGCAGCACACAGCGCGTAAAATAAAAATATCATGGAAAAATTAGCAATTAATTGCCCTTTCTTTCCTAAAATATTTTTAGCTAAGGTATTAAGGGTTGCATTAGCCTCAGCGTGTTGATGAAGCTCTATGGTGAGTAAGGCAGTGTAGGTCATCAAGCACCAAGCAAAAATAAGCACTATCATTGCCGTAGTAAAACCTAAACCTGACGAGGCAATAGGCAGCGCTAACATCCCTGCACCTATTGTTGTCCCTGCAATAATTAGTGTACTTCCCAGCGTTTTGCTTACTTTCATGGTTGCCCCTATTTTTATTATTATGTTCACCACAGTAAAAGGAAGCTTTACTAATTAAAAGGCGCTTGTAAAAAAAAATAAAGATACTGTGTAATATAACATTGACGATTGATTCATCATTTACTTATAAATCAATCGCGTTTTGCTTAATAATACATCCTAAGCATACAGTGGTAGGGTTTTATAAACGGCTTCGATGCTATACGTGTTTACCTCTCACCCAAGTAGAGTTATCTTTGAGTAAACGCTCACCAGCATCAACAGCGCCTGTTTCCATTGTAGTTCCCATGGAATCATTCCATCGGTTTAAATATCCAAATAATGAAATAACCCCTAATATCTCAACAATCTCACCATCATCCCAATATTCATGTAGCTCAGCACTTATTAAATCGTCAACCGCATTGGGTACACTTGAAGCAGCTAGGGCAAATTCAAAAGCTGCTTTTTCAGCAGGCGTATATAAATCGCTTTCTCTGAATGACCAAATGTTGGCTAAGCGCTCATCGGTTCCGCCATATCGCTCTGCGGCCAAAATAGTATGAGCTTCGCAATATCGGCACCCAGTATTAGCACTGGTAATATACCCAATCAGACGTTTTTGTTCTGAGGTTACACTTCCTTCATTTGCCATTACTGCCATATTTAAATTAATAAATGCTTTAGCAATAGCTGGGCGCCTTTGCATCGTTAAAACACTATTAGGACAAAAGCCTAGCGTTTCATTGAAAAATTCAGCAAGTTTAGTGACATCTTCGTTTTCATCTGTAGCTAAGGGGGTAACTAATGGCATAACACGGTTCCTCTTTGTTTAACTATATGGTTTGAATTTATTAAGATACAATCTAGATGTTGCAAATGCAACATCTAGGGTAATTAATCACAATCCCATGCATACCTTAGGTTAAACCAATGTACCTACCTCCCTATTGGCGACTTTTTTCTTTTGTGATTAAATACTGCTTAAGAAAATACTAAGAAGTTAGGATTAATTATCAGCAATTACACTAGAGAGCAGGCATTTAAGTTATCTACGCAAACAATAAAACCTCTCGATCTAACAACTCACTTGCCTTTTCGTGTTGCAGTCGTCAGTAATTTACTCGCGTTAAACCGAGATTGGGAAATAAGAGAACTATGTGACTTAGAACCAAGAGAAATACGCGTATTGCTCAATATTGGCTCTTATATGCCAATTAAAGCCGCTGATATTGCGTATCAATCACGTATTGATTCATACAACGTTAGCCGAGCGGTGAAAGCGTTAAGCAGCAAAGAGTTAATTAATATTGTTCCCGATAGCTATAGTAAAAATATAAAATACCTGACATTGAATGAGAAAGGACAAGAGCTTTATCAACAAATTAGTTCAGCAATATCGCACAGAGCAACAGAGCTCGAAAGTGTACTCACTCATGAAGAATTGAAGTCCTTTTATTCAATTTTAGAGAAAATAGAAGATAAATCTGAGCAACTACTAGCACAACAGGCCATAAAGAAAATTGATAAAGGACACACACCTCCTGCCGATCAAAAGGAGCTGATTCGTTGGTATCGTAAACGTAACGGCTAAACTATGAAGTTACAATAGAGCTCCTCTAAAATTCACTGTACTTTTTACCCAGCGCTCAAACCATTTCAGGTATGTGATCGCTGTTATGCCATTTACAAACGCAAAAAAAGCTCGTTCGCAAAAATTAAGAACGAGCTTTTCTTCATAGGGTGGTCACATTAATAACTCAAATTAATGACTTTAATTAATATCGCTTTATTACAACTGCTGCAGTAAAGCCAAGCGACTTTGATCCATTAACTGTACACTCTTAACGGTATATGGAGCTTGTAAGCCAGAGTTATCGATTATCGTTTGGTCAAACGCTAATTTTCGTTGATGAATTCCTACAGGTAAATAATACGCAGAACGGCTAAGCATAAATGGTACTGCATCACCTTGTTGGTTAGTCCCATAGACAATGCCGCTTATTTCATAACGCCCTTCACTAGCGACATTTACATTAAAAGCGACTGAGTCAGCCTTATGGTCAACTTTGCCCTCTAACCTTGCCGTTGGTCTATTTACTGCGAAGGCTACCTTACCATTTCGTTTTACGGTAACCCCTTGACTTTGAGCTTCTGTGACAATCAGTAACTCATATAGCTGTCCCGTATTTTGGTCATTAACATGTTGTGGCAAAGTTATTTTAAATTGATTATCTAACTTAACAACTTCTAACGCATTCACTTCACCATTTGGCAATTTAACACTGACCTTTTGAGTGCCTAACAATGCATGTCCTTGTCTACTTAACAGTTTGGAATTAAACAGGATATCTTGCCCTGCGCGATAACTTTGCTTATCAATAGTTAAATGTAGTTTGTGCTCGGCATTTTTCTCTTTAACATTAACCATATAGCGCTGGTCTTCTTCAAGTAGTTGTTCTACTTTCAGTGTAAATTTTCCTGCACCTAAAGTTTTATTTAGTTGTAACGCACTACTATTGGGGAAAATATTCGCGGTAGCAAACTGCTCAGCAGTCACTTTTTGTGAAAAGGCCGACTTCAATGTAACACCTGCTTTCAACAAAGAAACAAATTCAGGTTCTATTGCGTGTTGTTGCATATTGCGCATATCATTTTTCACGCTTTTGCCTGACAAACGAATTAACGCACCTGGTTGACTAATAGCAACAGCCACACCTGCCATTAACTCTCTACCTGTCACTTCAAACCAGTATTCATCACTAATGTCTGTGTACCCCTGGTTTTTAAAAGCAACTTTGTTTGCGCTGGATATCGCTTGGCTAAAGTGCACGCTTTGTCGTTCTATGGAGGACGACATAAGATCCACATTGACTAAATCGTAATCTTCCACTGCTATTTCAGATAATTTAGCTTGCTTAAAACCGTTATCCTTCAAACCGATCGCTAGTGAATTTGCATGCAATGATGAACTAAGTAGTAATACCGATAAGCTAGCGCCCATTACAACGTTTTTATTATTTTTCATGGTAAATCCTAAATATCGTTTCTAATTATCGTATCTAAATTAAAGCAATCTCTGCGGCTTTGTTGATGGCTTAGAGGCTCTCGACCTTTTGTACGCTGTTTGTCGGTAAACCACTCAACCCCAGCCCCTCGCTGAGAACTACAATTTAAAAAACCATCAGAACAAGAGTCTAACCAGTTTTGTGTTGTTTCTAAGGCAACTTGGTATTGGTAACCTGCGCAGTAGCTGTCTCCATCCCAAATAGCTGAATCAACATCAGAACCAACAACTGCTTTAAATAAAATAGGTAAATTAGGTCTATTCACAGTGCCTTGTAGCCAATGCTGATTATAATAAGCCATCCAACTTGTTTGCTGTTGACTCACTGCATCAGAATCATAACCCAATAACCAGCCTAACGAAGTTTCAAAAACATTCCCTTGTTTTACCGTATCTGCTAATGGCGTACCTAAACTTGAAGGAGCCAACGCAATAACTTTTGTCGTTTTACTAATAATATTGGGATAACGGTTATCATAGGTTGGATTAGACATGATCCAACGAACAATATTGCCACCATTTGAGTGGGTCAATAACACTAAGTCAGTAATGTTTTTTTGTTGAATAAAGGTCGTTAATTGTTCTGCCAAACAACCTGCGGCTTCACTCTTCCACATAAACTGATCAAAATCGCAATTTACGACGGCATACAACGAGGAGTTTGACAGTCCCAGCCGAACCGAATTTACAAAATCGCCAGTCCAATAATCATTATATGCGTCCGTTTGTTTACCTGTGCCATGAATAAAAGCGATGCCTTGAGCCGCATTTACAGACCATGACATTACAACGCTAAGCATCACCATTGAGATAATTCTTCTTACCATTTTGTTTTCCTTTTTGTAATTATTTTTATTTAAAAGGTCGAACCTCCTACCAGAAGGTTTACAAATTTTTAACATTAAATGTAATTAAAAAGCAAACAAAAATCGGTGTTTTTTTAAACAGAAATTAGCATGAGTGGTGACCTCTGTATTAAGCAGAAGCTCTAATAGGATGCAGACAATAAAGTTAATAACGTAATATAAGATAAGGGTTTAACCATAGACTGTTTAAAACAGCGTAAAAAAATATTTTTATCATCAGTAAAAGGAATGTTACTGAGTCTTGTACATACCTTGCTAATTTTGTTACTTTTATTTGAGCAGCTATATAGCGACAAAATACTTTCAAAGGATGCCTTCATATGATCTCTCTTTCCCCTGAACAAGCGCGTGTTATTGGTGTAATGCTAGAAAAAGAAACCACTACACCTGAACAATATCCTCTATCTATTAACGGGTTAGCTAACGGCTGTAATCAAAAAAGTAATCGTGAACCAGTGATGTCTCTCTCTGAAAGCGATATACAGAATATTGTTGATGAACTTGTTCAAATGAATCAGCTAATGGTTGACCATAAAGCTTCTGGCAGAGTTAATAAGTACTTTCATCGCTTTTGTAACACTGAATTCGGTAGCTTACAGCTCACCTTGCAGCAACGTGCAATTATTTGCGTATTGTTGCTCAGAGGCCCACAAACTCCAGGTGAGTTAAGAACACGCACTAACCGCTTAGCTGACTTTTCTGATGTAAGTGAAGTTGAAGCCGCATTAACCGCTTTACAAGATTTAAACGGTAATGTTTTAGTTAAAAAACTCGCTCGTGAGCCGGGCAAACGCGAATCTCGTTATGTGCAACTTTTCTCAGATGAAGAATATATTCAGGCGCATGAGGAGCCTAACGCTGCAACAGAAGGGGTTTTATCTACGAGTGAAAGTCAATTATTATCAGAGCGTATTATCGCCCTTGAAGAGCAAGTTGCCAGCTTAACCGAGAAGTTAACTCAGTTATCAGCACAATTAGATGACTAATTCATTCAACCCTGCTTGCTATAGGTGCTCATCAAGCAATTGCTGCATGCCTTGGGATGCAGTATTGGTTATGACTATTAGTGGGTTTGATAATATTAGTTGTTCTGTATTCGCGGGTTTAAGGTCAATGTAATAAACATCTGCTTCAGGTTTGGCATAATCAACCAAACTTGCTGCTGGGTATACCTGCATTGAGGTACCAATAATAATAATTTTATCAGCTTGCGATACCTCATATGCAGCAACCTCTAGCATTGGCACTTGCTCGCCAAACCAGACAATATCGGGCCTAATCTGATTTCCATTCTCACATAGGTCACCTATATTGATATCTGATTTATGAATAAAACTATCACTTGGCTCAAGAGAGCTTTTTGCTTTAAATAATTCACCATGTAAGTGAATAACGTGATTGCTCCCTGCTCTTTCATGTAAGTCATCAACATTTTGAGTAACAACAGTTACTTTGTAATCTTGTTCTAACTTAGCAATTAAATAGTGTGCTTTATTTGGCTCAACATCATGTAACTGTCTACGACGTTCATTATAAAAAGCTAAAACCAGTGCCGGATTTTGATGCCAGCCTTCAATTGAGGCAACCTCCATCACATCATGACCTTCCCAAAGCCCATCAGCATCTCTAAATGTACTTAGCCCGCTCTCTGCACTGGTACCAGCACCACTTAAAATTACTACTCTCTCTTTCATAGAACTCGCTGCCTAAATGTACACTTATTGATAGGTCACAATAAATAATAACGAAACTAGCTACATTTAACATGACCTTACATAATTCTGTTTTTCGCCCTTAATAATATGATTTACTGTAGCATTTTATTTGTTAGAATTCGGTACTTATATTGTTCCACGTTCTAAAATGGAGACTAGCCGGTTGATCTTTGAAGGCTCTGAAAAAAAAGCTGATATTTATATTGATGCAACAAAGCTATCTTTATTGAAGGATTTTGATGATGAATTTTGGCATAAATTAGTCAAACAATGCGGTGCAAAAATATTATCATCTATTGAAAATGAACATTGCAAAGCATTTTTACTATCTGAATCTAGCCTTTTTGTTTGGCATAACCGTTTGCTCATTGTTACTTGTGGTTTAACTCAACTGATAAAATCAATTGAATTTCTCTTATGTCATTTAGATAAACAAGTTATAGAGCAAGTAATTTATCAGCGAAAAAATGAGTATTTTGCCCCGGCGCAATTTACTTCTTTTGGTGAAGATATCCACCAACTAGAGCAGTATTGTGCGGGTAAAGCTTTTCGTTTTGGCGCACTTGATACCCACCACAATTATATTTTTCTTTCTGAACAAAATGTTTCAAATAGTCTAGAAAAATACGAAAACAGCCATGAAATTGAAGTAAATAAAACATACGAGCTTGTTGCTTATCAAATTTGCTATGACGCATCTGAGCATTTAACTACGACAAACTTATCAACTCATAACATTCGTGATTACCTAAAATTAACCACACTATTACCTGATTTCATTTTTGACGACTTCGTTTTTAAACCTTACGGTTACTCCATCAACGCCATAAAAGGCAATGACTATTTTACCATTCACGTAACACCTCAAGCAGATAGCAGCTATGTCAGTTTTTGTTCAAGCTTAAACTTAATCTCTATGGCAGCTAAAATTCTCGCTATTTTAAAACCACGCTCATTTGATTTACTTAACATCAATGAAACAGCTTTGCAGAACAAGTTACTAATCTTTTGCACTCTACACAATTCCTTTGCCAAATCTCAGTGGCTAAGCAGTTTACCAGTAATCATCAAGTTAACTTTACCACCTATATATTACCGAGTTTAACCACAGAAAGTCCTGTTGAACTAACGTCAAATGGCCAAAATAATACACTTTAGCTTATCTATCTAGCTCTACAAACTCATTGTCTTAACAATAATTGTTACACGCTTAATATGGAAAAAATCTAGCGATATGCCATAGTTATATCAGTATAAAGACATAGAAACATCAGTTAAGGCATTGAGATGTTAGAGAAGATCCGCGATATCATTGAAGGTGTTTCGAATAGCTATGGTGAAGAGTTCACCAACAACATTATGCTATCTCTTAATAAAGCTATCGATGCTGATTACACCTTTATAGCCAAGTTAAATGAGAAAGAATTTAGTGCTAAAACAATAGGGTTAGTAGCAAAAGGAGAACTAGTTCCTAACATTGAATACTCTTTAACAAACACGCCATGTGCTAATGTCATTGATGATACCGTTTGCTGTTATAGCAAAGATGTTTGCAAAATATTCCCTAAAGATCAATTGCTTATTGATATGCATATTCAAGCTTACTTAGGTACACCACTGCATAACTCAAAACAAGAGGTCATTGGCCTTATTGTTGCCCTATATGAGCACCCAATTGTAGATGAAGAAGAAGCATTAGCCCTATTTCAAGTGTTTTCTGGCCGAGTCGCAGCAGAGTTAGAGCGTAGAGAGCACGAAAGTTTACTAGAACAAACTGTCGCCATTAGAACTCAAGAGTTATCAGCTACGGTTGAAAAATTGCAAATCATGCAAAAGCAATTAATTGAATCTGAAAAAATGGCGGCATTAGGAGATTTAGTTGCCGGTATCTCTCACGAAGTCAATACGCCACTAGGCATTGCCATAACCACGCACAGTATAATGTTTGATGAGCATAAAAAACTATCTCGCGCCATCGCTGATAATAGCTTGTCATTGAAAGCCATGAACCACTACCAAGTTTCGGTGGAAAATGCTTTGAATATGCAAGGAGAAAACCTAGAGCGAGCGAAGAGCCTCATAGAAAACTTTAAAGAAACAGCTGCTGACCAACATCAATTAGAAATTGATACCATAAATATTAAAAAATATTATCAACGCGTAATTTCAACATTACACTCTTTAGTAAAAACTAAAAAGACTGCTTTATCTGTGCAGTGTCATGAGGATATCGATATTGCGACTTTTCCTGGTGTACACGCTCAAATTATTACTAATCTTATCAGCAATAGTATTCGTCATGGCTTTAATCATGAAGGAAAAGACCATGATAATCGTATTAACTTTTCCATTGAAAAGCTTGAAAATGATGTAGTGCAAGTCACCTACCTTGATAACGGATGCGGCTTGTCTGAAGAAGCAAAAGTGCATGTGTTTGAACCCTTTTACACCACAGCAAGAGACAAAGGTGGTGTTGGTTTAGGTATGTCTATTATTTTTAATCTTATCAGTCAAAAGCTAAATGGAAATATTAGATATAAAGACACTCCTGATGGAGCATGTTTTATTTACCAATTCAAAGAAAGTAAAGCAGCTATTTTATCAAGTGATTCTTAACAAACACTACCAATCACCTTGAGCATTGAGTCAACTCGCCCAAAAACCATATATAGTATATGGTTATCCACCTAGAACACCATATGTTGTGTTTTATTTTATTCTACCATTCAAAAATGTGATCGAGATCAACTATTTAACCCATCGAATTACTATATATTGTGTTTAACAAAATAATAATGTCTATATATAGGTGGCTAAATGGATTTCAATTGCATTGCACCCACAATCGTTTTTCAAGAAGTACCCAACGAAATCAGCTTATGTTTTAGCATTACTGGTTGCAAGATAGGCTGTAAAGGTTGTCATAGTACCGAGCTTTGGAATGAAAACTATGGCATGTCTTTATCAAAAGAAAACTACCTACATTGGTTAAAAAAATACAAAGGCCTAATTAGTTGTGTGGTTTTCTTTGGTGGCGAATGGCAGGCCAATGCTCTAATTGAAAAGTTATTACTAGCAAAGAATTTGGGCTTAAAAACCTGCCTTTACTCAGGTGAAAAACATATAGATATCAACATTAGCCAACACTTAGACTTTCTTAAAACGGGCGCATGGCATGCCGAGCTCGGCGGTCTTGAAAGTCCGACAACCAATCAAATATTTCGTGATATGAAAACTGGCGAAAAGCTTAATCACTTATTCATTAAAGACTCAATTAATTATAATTCACTCCAAGGAGCAGACAATGTTGCGGCTTAACCAAGAACAACTCGATGATAAAAAAGACTTCATAAAGCATTACTTTGCAGCGAAAAATGCCGCAGATGGTTCAAAAATGGACGCAAATGCCAACGTCAGCCATAAAAACATTGCCACCCTTGAAGCTGAATTACTCAAAGACTGCTTTGTGCAAATTAATCGCACCTTAGTGCACGATAAAATTAGTGAAACTTTTGACGCTGAACTTGCCAAAGAATACTTACGTCAAATCGAAGATCATGAAATTTACGTGCATGATGAAACCAGTTTAAAGCCCTACTGTACCTCTATCAGCATGTATCCATTTTTACTCGATGGTTTAACAAAACTTGGTGGTGAATCAAAGGCTCCAAAACATTTAGAATCGTTCTGTGGCTCTTTTGTTAATCTTATTTTTGCTATTTCTGCACAATTCGCAGGTGCCGTCGCTACGGTTGAGTTCTTAACCTATTTTGATTATTTTGCTCGCCTTGAATATGGTAATGACTACATAAACACCAATAAATTTGAAATAGAAAATCACCTACAGCATGTAGTTTACGCCATCAATCAGCCAGCCGCTGCACGTGGTTACCAAAGCGTATTTTGGAATATTTCTTTATTTGACCAACATTATTTTGCTTCCATGTTTGGCGATTTCGTTTTCCCTGATTTTAGTAAACCAAACTGGCATACCGTTGATCAATTACAACACTTCTTTCTTAACTGGTTGAACAAAGAAAGAGAAAAGTCGGTGTTAACTTTCCCTGTTGTAACTGCCGCTATGCTCACTGAAAACGGTCAATGTAAAGATCAAGCTTTTGCTTTAAAGCTGGCAGAAGAAAAGGCGCAAGGGAATTCTTTCTTCATATACTTATCTGACAGTGCAGATTCACTCGCGTCATGTTGTCGACTACGCAATGAAATTTCAGATAATACTTTTTCCTACACTTTAGGTGCAGGTGGTGTTGCCACAGGTTCTATTAATGTTATTACCCTAAATATGAATCGACTAATACAAGATGGCCGCGACTTACAAACAGAGATTGAGAAGATTCAAAAATACCAAGTTGCCTATCGCAAACTCATGGAAGAATACAAAGCTCAGGGCGCTTTATCCGTTTATGATGCCGGTTTTATTAGTCTTGATAAGCAATTTTTAACCATAGGCATTAATGGCATGGCTGAAGCAGCCGAGTTTAGTGGTATTACCGTTGGCAATAATCAAGCCTACAAAGACTTTGTCAGTAAGCATTTGCAAATCATCTATCAAGCAAATCAATCAGCTAAGAAAGAATACGGTTATATGTTCAATACTGAATTTGTCCCAGCGGAAAATCTAGGAGTTAAAAATGCTAAATGGGATAGCAAAGACGGCTATCAAGTCAATCGCGACTGTTATAACTCATACTTTTACTTAGTCGAAGATGAAGAGACTAACCACCTTGATAAATTTGTATTGCATGGGAAAGAAATCACCCAATACCTTGATGGTGGCTCGGCGCTACATTTAAATTTAGATGAAGCACTTTCTACCGATGCCTATGTAAAACTATTCAATGTCGCTGCATCAACAGGTTGTAATTACTTTTGCATTAACGTAAAAATTACTATTTGTAATGCCTGTGAAAAAATTGATAAGCGCACATTGCATCAATGCCCTGAGTGCGGCAGCGATAATATTGATCACGGCACACGGGTTATTGGATATTTAAAAAGGGTAACCGCATTTAGCCAAGGCAGACAAAAAGAGCATGGCCTTAGGCACTACCATAGAAAAAGCGCCTAACTAAGTATCTAATATCAGCAACATACAGGTAGTTGTATATACAAGAAAAGCAGATATGTATATACAACTATGCATTGTCGTTTGGTGTAACTTTATAGGCGCAACGTCTAGCCCCTTCTACAATATGTTCTTCTCTACTTACTTGAGCAACATCAGCCATTAATGTTTGAAATAAGTGTAATTCTGAGCGACAAAAGTTAGCGCATTTACTCGCCGCTGCACAAATCGGACAATGATTTTCTAACAGCCAATAAATATCACCTTCTTGTTCAACGGTTGCCATATAACCTTCATCTGATCGAATTTTAGCTAAGGTCTCAAGTTTTTCTTCTACACCATATCGATCTGCAAGTGCTAATCGGTAGTTGGTCATTGAACTAGTTTCACGATGCTCAATCAATTTGTTTAAACCGTCATCACCAAATATAGCAATGACAGAATCAAGTAACTGAACGGTGAGCTCATCATGCCTGTCATCAAAAAGGCTATTACTTTTCTCAGTGAGTAACCAAGAGCGAGTAGGTCGACCTCGTGCGGCTTTTTCATCTTTAAATATTACATCTCCTGACTCTTCAAGGGCTTGCATGTGTTGCCGTACTCCCATGGTCGTTAACTGCAATTCATTGGCTAAAAATTTTGCCGTCAATGCACCATGCGTTTTGAGTAAATGGAGAATCTTGTCATGGGTTTTCATAAAGTAGCGCCTCACCTTAATAAAATTTTCATGCTAACTCCCTCTTATTATCAACGATTTAACCATTAAGTAAACTTTTTAATTTATTTTATTGCTTGACCTAATTAAATAAATAATTTACTTTACATAATAATTAATAAACAAAAACATTTACTAATGTTTACATCTATAGATATGTCGCCATTAGATATAAGGAATTCTGCACATGAAACTACTGATAATTAGCGCAAGCCAAAGAACTGAATCTCAAAGTGCTAAAGTGGCAAACTACTTAGCTGAAGTAACCCAAGGCTTTGAAAGCATTACTCATATTGAACTTTGTAAACGTAATTTACCTTTGTGGGATGGTGAAGAAAGTAGCAAAGATGATCCTTCGAGTGACTGGTTAGCAATTAATGATGAGTTACACAATGCAGATGCATTAATTTTAATCACCCCTGAATGGTCTGGTATGGCCTCACCTTTACTGAAAAATTTATTACTTATGTGTACAAGTGAAGATGTCGCTCATAAACCAACATTACTTGTCTCTGTTGTTAGTGGTATTAACGGGGCATACCCAATCGCCGAATTAAAGATGAATGCTTTTAAAAATAATAAGTTAGTTACTATTCCTGATCATTTAATTATTCGCAATGTCGAAGAAATCTTAAATATTCAAACAGACAATAGCGCGACATTAACGCCAAGAGATAACAGTATTAGACAACGTATTGGTTATAGCTTGCACACCCTAAAGCACTACAGCAAAGCCTTACAAACATTACGCAAGGCCTTAATTGCCCAGCCTTTTCCTGGCCAAGAAAACTATAACTACGCCATGTAGTGAACACTCTACAAAGCGAAAGGAGCAACACGATGAACATGAACCAAATTACCTTACCCGTAACCGATATTAATAAAGCTAATCACTTTTATCTTACCTTAGGCTTTATACAAATAGTGGATACGCCCCATTATGCCCGTTTTGCATGCCCCAATGGTGAAGCAACATTTTCATTAAGTTTAACTGAGCAAGTAAACGCACATGACGTAGTAATGTACTTTGAGCATGAGCATTTAGACAATTGGGTTAAACAATGTCAGCAACGGGGTATTGAATTTGAGCAGTTACCTACGGATCAGCGTTACTTGTGGCGTGAAGCCAGCTTATCAGACCCCAGTGGTAATAAAATAAAGCTTTATTGGGCTGGTGATAATCGACTAAACCCGCCATGGCGAGTACATAAAACCTATGAATAGAGTACATCAACACACAGAAAAATCAGTGTAAAAGCAATGCAAGGAGAAAACTATGATCACTTTAGAACATTTAAATTTGGTAGTAAGTAATTTAGACAAGAGCTTAGCCTTTTATCAAGCTGCTTTCCCCCACTGGTCAGTGCGTGGTGGAGATACGGGTCAATGGTACGGCAAAAAACGACAATGGCTTCACTTTGGTGACGATTATCAGTACTTATCACTCAATGATAATGGTGAGGGCAGTAATCGTGACTTAACAGGGCATCAGATTGGTCTATCCCATTTTGCCTTTGTAACCAATGATATTAAAGGTGTAGTTCAACGCTTATCAGACGCTGGTTTCTCAGTAGATAAGGACGGAGCGGAAGATGAATTTAGAGAGAACGTTTATTACCTTGACCCTGATGGCTATGAGGTAGAGTTTGTGCAATACCATAGTGACTTGCCAAAGCAACGCAATCGCTATGGCTAAACAGACCATGTGGATGTCAAATACCTAGTCGATTATAGGACTAGGTATTCTTTCCCCACCTTCAATTTATCTTTAAGAACAATATTCTGCGAGCAACTACTGCGCTTTTTGAACCAATTATTCAAACTCACTTAGATAAATAATCAACGCCCATTAGTGAACTTAACTGGAGATTGTCGAGATTTATTCACTTCAAGTGTGAAAACATCTGGTCTGGCATAATGGCCTGCTACATCAAGTGCTCTTTTTGATTTAGTTGCTAAATCAACATCAATATCAACCATTAGATGCCCCTTAGTATTAGACATGGGGCCGGCAATGACTTCACCTGATGGCGAAATAACCGTTGAGTCACCTGGATTTATCCACGCTTCATCACTCGGATATAGGGTATCTAAATCGGGAAAGTCATCAGGTAAATCTGTTCTTTCTAATGCAACGCCACAGCTTAAGACCCAGCACTTCGCTTCTCTAGCAATATGCTGCATTGTGCCTAACCAAGCTTCGCCGCTATCGTAAGTGGGCGCAATGTAAATCTCAATACCTTGCGCATACAAAGCATAACGCGCCAGTGGCATATAATTTTCCCAACAAATTAAGCTACCAATCCTTCCCACAGGCGTATCTATTACATTTAAGCCATGCCCATCACCAAAGCCCCATACCATACGTTCTGGGTTTGTTGGCATAAGCTTTCGGTGATGATTGACTAATGCTCCATGTGCATCAATCGTGACAACTGAGTTATAGAGTGTTCCTTGGCTATTAGCACTATCGCGCTCATTCAATCCACAAACAATAGTGACCTGATTTTCTTTTGCTGCCTGCTGTAATGGCTGCAAATCATTTGAAGATAAATCAATAGCATTATTAAGCAACCTTCCATGAAGAAGTTCGCTATTGCCCCAATCTCCTCCTGGCCTTAAACGCCAAATCCATGCGGGATAACCTGGAATATAAGCCTCAGGAAAAACGATTAACTGAGCCCCTTTAGCTGACACTTCATTAATAATATCAACAGCTTTTAAAATAGTTTCTGTTTTATTCAGCACGCTGGGTGCTTCTTGAATAATGGCAATTTTTTTCATAATGACCTCATTTTGAGGCGTTAGTAACAAAGAATATGCTTTATTACTAACTTAATTATAGATAGGTAATCATTATCAATTAAATAACGATAAGGCTATTAGATAACCTGACAAAATATTACTCCACTGGCACCATGATATGCGCATACGGAGTATCACCCCACATTACATAAGGCCCACCTGATTTAGGATCGCGTGAAACACCTTCTAACATTGATTTAGGTACAATGATCATCATATGCGGACCTGTTTCCGTATAGTCATGAGCATTTTTATGATCAGGGTGATAAGGCGTTGAGTTACTGACACCAGAGCCAATATCACCTTTTAACATATAGGAGATGCCTATTCCTGTTGCGGTAAATTCAGCCTTGGTCGCAACAGCCTTCATCATTTTCATCCAGACAGCGTCATTACACATTGGTGCTTTATCACCAGGCATAGTATCTGGCATACAAGTCCAGCCATTAGTACCTTTTTGTAAAAGACTCCCGTCTGAATCAACTATTGTGGCATTTTGACTAATTGCAGCAGGTGCTGCGGCCATAGCACGTTGAATTTTAATATCTCTTGATTCTGCGTTAACTCCAAGATGAACAAAGAACAAGGATAAGATGAATAATTTGGAAATTTTCATTTAACTACCCTCACTTATTAAACTTATCGACGCTTAATTACATGATAAGAACACAAGTATAGTTCACGCCCAACAAAACATCGCTCATAGATAAACTCTTTAGCCAAAGCTAAAACAATTAATTTCCTAAAAAACACAACCATTGATAATAAAATCGCCGCAATTCTTTACAGTTAGCAGCTAGGTTACTAAAATTGCCTTCATTCTTTACTCTAAATATTCTCAAATATTTTAAGTAATTATTTTCATTGATAAGGCTCATTATGCGCACTTTCCATTACTTGCTTTTATTCTTTTTTCTGTCTGGCTGTGCCACCTTAGGTGTACTTGAATACGACAAGCATTATGGCACTGCTGACGTTGAAAATAGATTCCAACACAGCAATCTCGCTACTGATGCACAAAGCCACTTTAAAAAAGAAGTACAACCCATTCTTGATAACCGCTGTGTAGTTTGTCATGGCTGCTATGATGCGCCATGCCAATTAAAAATGGAAAACCCCATAGGTATTGAGCGCGGCGCGAATAAAGCACTTGTCTATAATGGTGAACGCTTACTTACTGCAAACAATACACAAAGTATAGGTAGTACCACTAAACTTACCCCTGATTTAATGAATCAATTTCGCAATGAAGGATTCTTTCCCGTCTTAAATGAACGTCAGCAAAGTAAACAAGCTAATACTCAAGCCAGTGTTTTTTATCAAATGTTGGCTCTAAAGCAAAAGCACCCTTTACCGAACGATAGTATTCTTAGTGATGACTTTGATTTTGCCCTAGATAGAAATCAACAGTGCCCCACTATTGAAGAGTTTGCTCAATATGAGAAAAATTATCCGTTAGCAGGTATGCCTTATGGCTTACCTGCCTTATCTACGCATGAACACCGCACTTTAACTGACTGGCTCGAAAAAGGCGCCATAATGTCTCAACCTGCTCAGGTAACAAGTGCAGAGCAAGATATGATTACCCGCTGGGAAAAGCTGCTTAATGGAGAGAGCAAGAAAGAGCAGTTAGTATCGAGGTACCTGTTCGAGCACCTATACCTTGCAAACTTATATTTTGATAAAAATCGCAGTAGTTACTTTAAATTAGTCAGATCTAGTACACCATCAGGTGAGCCTATTGATGTAATTCATACTAGACGTCCGTTTGATTCACCTTTTAGTACAGATAAAACCCAAGTGTTTTATCGCTTAGTTAAAAATAATGACACCATCATTGCTAAAAGACATATGCCTTACCCTTTTGGCAATGAAAAATATAAACGTTTAACAGAACTCTTTTATACCGCCGATTACTCCGTTGAAAGCTTACCTGATTATCAATTGAAAACAGCGTCAAACCCGTTTATTACCTTTAAAGACATTCCCGCAAAATCTCGATATAAATTCTTGTTAGAGCAATCACAATTTTCCATCATGAATTTTATTAAAGGCCCGGTTTGTCGAGGTCAGGTTGCGCTTAATGTGATTGAAGATCATTTTTGGGTAGCATTTCATGATCCAGAAACCATTGAGGCCTACCATACCGATGAGTTTATTGTAGAGAATAGTGATTTATTGCAGTTACCCGCTGCTACAAGTGATAAAACAATTTCACTCCTTTATTGGCGTCAATATGCCAAACGCCAAGAAGAATACATTAACAAAAAGCTGGAATATATTGAGAAAATCAACTTAAAACAACGCGATCTTGATTTAAACTTACTATGGACAGGAAATGGCAACCCGAATGCCACTTTAACCGTATTTAGGCATTTTGACAGTGCTTCTGTATTACAAGGGTTTGTCGGGCAAGCACCTAAAACGGCGTGGTTAATTAGCTATCCATTACTTGAGCGTATTCATTATTTATTGGTCGCTGGCTTTGATGTTTATGGCAATGTTGGCCATCAATTAAAAACGCGTTTGTATATGGATTTTTTACGTATGGAAGCTGAGAGTGCCTTTATCGCTTTGTTACCGGCAAAAGACCGAAAACGTATTCACGAACACTGGTATCGAGATACCAGTGCCGCCATCAAAGATTATATTTTCTCTGATGATTTTCATCAATTACCAGAAACAAATATTCACTACAAAACGGATAACCCTAAAACCGAGTTATACCAGTTAATTAAGACGCACACTCAAGGCTCCGTGGTCGATAACTATACGATCTCAGCGAGTTATAATGACATTGAAAAATCCTTTTCAATGCTTAACTATATGGCAGGCGAATCCATTGCCATATTGCCACAAGTAAGTTATGTCATGGTTAACAGTGCTCAAGGAAATCAAGTTTATAGCTTGATTAACAATTCTGCCCATAGCAATGTTGCGCATCTTTTTTCAGAAGCTAATAGACGCCTCCCTAGTGAAGATACGTTAACGGTAACACGCGGCATTGTCGGTACATACCCTAATGCGTTCTTTGAAATATCAGCAGACCAAATTGATAACTTTGTCAGTCAATTATCACAAATTAAGTCTGAACAAGATTATCGCACCTTAAAAGATAACTATGCCATTCGAAGGTCAAGCCCTAATTTCTGGCCCTTTGCTGATAAATTACACCAATGGTATTTTACTCATCAACCAACTTCAGCCGGATTATTAGACTTTAACAGACTTGAAAATCGCTGATTGTGCGGGATTTAATTAAACAGATTCTGTAACAAAAAACTGCCGCTTGTGCCAAGCTCTTTTGGCACAAGCCATAGTCAGAAGCTAAAAAGTTCTGCTACACTGCTGTTCGAATGTTAATTTGTTGTGAATACAACCAAGATTAACCACAGATACTTAGTAAATGACGCTACATCCAGCGTATATCCAATAAAAGTCACGTGAGAACCGCAATGAAGAAAAATGCTATTTTATTAACCAGTATACTTGTTACAGGTATATTGGCTGGCTGTTCAGGTAACAGTACTAATCAGGCATCAAACGCTGCCATAGCTCAACAAGATATAAAACTATCTTACCCAACAACAAAAAAAGGTTCAGTTACTGATACCTATTTCGGTAATAATGTTGCAGACCCATACCGTTGGTTAGAAGATGACCGCAGTGAAGAAACGGGTGACTGGGTTAAAACTCAAAATAAAGTTACTTTTAACTACTTATCTCAAATTCCATACCGTGAACAACTTAAAGACCGCTTAGGCGAACTATGGAACTATGAAAAAGTTGGCTCTCCGTTTAAAGAAGGTAAATACACTTACTTCTATAAAAATGATGGCTTACAAAATCAATACGTTGTTTATCGCCAGCTTGACGGCGGTGAAGTCGAAGTATTCTTAGATCCTAATACGTTTAGTAAAGATGGTACGACATCATTAGGACAATTAAGCTTTTCGAAAGATGGATCAATTGCGGCTTATGCTATCTCTGAAGGCGGTAGTGACTGGCGTAAAATCATCATTATTGATGTTGAAACCAAAAAACAATTAGAAACACCATTAGTTGACGTGAAGTTCTCGGGTATTTCTTGGTTTGGTAATGAAGGTTTCTACTATTCAAGCTATGACAAACCAAAAGGCAGCGAGCTTTCTGCTAAAACAGATCAACATAAACTTTACTATCATAAATTAGGTCAAGCACAAAAAGACGACGCTGTTGTTTTTGGTGCAACGGCTGAAGAAAAGCGTCGCTATGTCGGTGGCTCAGTTACTGAAGATGATCGTTACCTATTAATCTCTGGTGCTGTTTCTACTTCAGGTAATGACCTTTATATCAAAGATCTAACTAAACCAAATAGCCCATTAGTGACTATTACTGACAACTTTGATGCGGATACTTACGTTATAGAAAACGAAGGTAGCAAGCTATATTTAGTCACAAACTTAGATGCTCCTAATAAGAAAATTGTTACCGTAGACGCTTCTGCACCTGCAGCAAGTAACTGGAAAGATTTCATCGCTGAAACAGAAAACGTTTTAACGGCATCTACTGGCGGTGGTTACTTCTTTGCTGAGTACATGGTTGATGCAATTTCTAAAGTGTATCAATACGACTACCAAGGTAAAAAAGTACGTGAAGTGGCACTACCTGGCGTAGGTAGCTCTAGTTCATTAGACGGTAAAAAGAAAGAAGATACTCTGTATTACTCATTCAGCAACTACAAAACACCAGGTACTATCTATAGCTTTAACACGAAAACGGGTAAAAGCGACGTATATAAAAAGTCAGGTGCTAAATTTGATAGTAACGCCTATGAATCTAAGCAAGTGTTTTATAAATCAAAAGATGGTACACGCGTACCTATGATCATCACTTATAAAAAAGGTTTAGAGTTTAACGGTAAAAACCCGACTATTTTATATGGCTACGGTGGTTTCAATATTAGTCTTACGCCAAGATTTAGCGTAACTCGTGCAGTTTGGTTAGAACAAGGCGGTATTTATGCTGTTGCTAACTTACGAGGTGGTGGTGAATACGGTAAAAAATGGCACAAAGCTGGCACACAGTTAGATAAACAAAATGTATTTGATGATTTCATTGCTGCAGGTGAATACTTAATTAATGAAAACTATACCTCAAGCAACTATTTAGCGATTAACGGTGGTTCAAATGGTGGCTTATTAGTGGGTGCTGTTATGACACAGCGTCCTGATTTAGTTCAAGTTGCCTTACCTGCTGTTGGCGTATTAGATATGCTGAGATACCACACATTTACTGCAGGGGCTGGTTGGGCATATGACTATGGTACAGCTGAACAAAGTGAAGAAATGTTCAAGTACTTAAAAGGTTATTCGCCTGTACACAATGTTAAAAAAGGTGTTAGCTACCCAGCAACTATGGTGACTACTGGTGATCATGATGACCGTGTTGTTCCCGCGCACTCATTTAAATTTGCTGCTGAGTTACAAGCAAAACAAGCGGGTAGTGCTCCGACGTTAATTCGTATTGAAACCAACGCAGGTCATGGTGCGGGTACGCCTGTATCTAAAACAATAGAGCAATACGCTGACATTTATGCATTCACATTGTTCAACATGGGCTTCACCAGCTTACCAAAATAAGCATAACCTGAATAAATGCTGATCTCGATCAAGTACCTGACTAAATTAGTCAGGTACTATCACATCATACCAACTAGCTTATACCTAACAGGAGTAAATTATGGGATGTTGTGGTGGATGTGGCGGTGAAGGCCACGAAGAGAAAAAAGAGCAAGAAACAGCTCAAGACAATGCGACTGAACAAGCTGAATCAAAAGAAGAAGCTTAACTAGCATTTACATTACTTTGCTTTATAAACCGATTAACTGTTTGTCCTGTTAATCGGTTTTTTCTTATTTTTATGAAATAATTTATTAAAAACCCTGTCTATAATAAAATAGATAACTAACTAAAATCTGAGAATTTATTTGAAATGGAAGTCCACCAGGTATCATTTGCTACTATCAAAGTCCTTAAGCCAAACCTAGGGGAAGTTATTGTTAATGAGGGTGTTGAAGTGAATACCGTTATGGTAACAGAGATGCATCAGAAGTTTGTTGAGATTTTTGCGTCTTCATTTTCATTATTAATTAACAAAAAACATGCTTATTCAACCCAACTTGATGCACTAATTAAGTTTGGCGAGTTATCAGCCATTGATAAAATTGCCATTTATGCACCTAATCAATTAGCAAAACTGAGTGCCGATTTCTCAGCGACAATTCCTAGTTCAGCTAAATTAAATATCGAAGTATTTACCCAGCGCGACGATGCTTTATCTTGGTTATTATAGGAATAGCATCAAGTCTTTCTTACCAGAAACTATTTGCTTTGACTATGTTCTTTGATTAACCCTAAAAATGGTTGTCCATACCTAGACAACTTAATATCACCAATACCACTGATACTAAGCATTTGGTTTAATGTTTGTGGCTGTACTCTCGCTAACTCTGATAAAGTGGCATCATTAAATACAATGAAAGGTGCTATATCTTCAGCATCAGCGATAGTTTTTCTCAGCTCTCTTAACTTAGTAAATAAAGCGCGATCATAACCTTTTTGTGCTGTTTTTTGCTGCCAGTAGCTTGCTTTTTGTAAGCGTGGGCTTGCTAACATCAGTGGTTCACTCGCTTTCAAAATACTACGCGACGCTTCGGTTAAACATAAGCTTGATTGCTGTTCAATATCTTGTTGTAAGTAACCCAAGTGAATGAGTTGGCCAATGATTGCATACCAATAGCCCGGCGTTTTTCCTTTACCTAAGCCAAACGTTGAAACATTATGATGATCGAGTTGTTTAATATTCGCATTATCATCACCACGTAAAACGGCTATTACATGATTAATATCACCTTGCTGATTGATACGATAAACACAAGAAAGCACTTTTTGTGCTTCAACAGTGGCATCAAACTGACTCGGTGGATCTAAACAAATATCACAGTTACCACAACCTTGTTTAGTAAATTCAGCAAAGTAATTTAAAACCACTTGTCTACGACAGGTTTGCGCATCAACAAAGGCACTCATTGCTGCAAAGCGCTGTAGTTCTACATTGACGCGTTTGGGGTTATCGCCATCACTAATGCGTTTTTTAATGCGAGTAATATCTTTGTCATCAACCAAAAATAATGCCTCAGCGGGTAAACCATCGCGCCCTGCACGACCAATCTCCTGATAATATGACTCTAATGTTCTCGGGGGTTCATAATGGATAACATAACGCACATTCGGTTTATTAATGCCTAAACCAAAAGCCACTGTCGCAACAACCACTTGAATATTATCTTTGGTAAAACCTTCTTGCACTAAGCTGCGAATATCATTCTCTAGACCCGCATGGTAAGCCGCACAATTAACACCATTACTCGCCAAGAATTTTGATAGTTTTTCAACTTGCCAACGGCTATTACAATAAATAATACCGCTATCTTCACCTTTTTTTCGAATATAACCCAATAGTTGGCTTTCACCATTATATTTTTGCGCCAAAGTAAAACGTATATTGGCTCTATCGAAACTGTCTAAATGAATATAAGGTTGCTGTAAATTTAACTGCTGTAAAATATCTTTACGTGTGGTGACATCTGCCGTTGCCGTTAATGCCATAACAGGTACATAAGGAAAGTGCTCTTTTAGGCAAGCTAACTTAGTGTATGCAGGTCTAAAGTCATGTCCCCATTGAGAAATACAATGTGCTTCATCAATGGCAAATAAACTCAGCGGTAGTTCAGCTAAATTCTGCAGAAAGTAATAATTAGTTAACCGTTCAGGTGCGACATATAGCAGTTTTATATCACCTTGTGCCATACGTTGAAATATTTCGGTTATCTCATTTTGCTCAAGGCTTGAGTTGATAAAAGCTGCTGAAATACCTTGTCGTGTAAGTCCATCAACCTGATCTTTCATTAATGCTATTAACGGTGAAACCACTACAGTAATGCCCGGTAATAACACTGCTGGCAATTGATAACATAGTGACTTACCACCGCCTGTAGGCATCAAAACTAATGAGTCATGCCCTTGCATTAATTGCGCGATGATTTCTTCTTGGCCTGGGCGAAAACTTTCATAGCCAAAATGATGCTTTAATGTTTCAAGCAATTGGTCGCTATAGCTATTGTTTTCTTGAGGAGAGGCTAACGTGGTACTCAAAAATGATTCGACTAAATAAACTAGGATAATCTGCCTATTTTAACCTAGACGAGTAATGAATACCTAGCACTAATGCCATTCATCTGGCTTTTACACTTTGGCTAATTTTTGCTTTGATTAAAGAACATGCTAATCTATATCCAAAACACATCCGACCAGAAAGGATTTCAACATGAAGCAAAGTGAAATACATCAGCAGTTAATTGATTTTTGGAACAACAATATGCCTTTTAATCAATTGCTTGGTTTAAAACTTACCAAATTTGATGCACAGCACTCTGAAATTCGTTTTGACTGGCAAGATAAGCTCATTGGTAACCCTATTCACAAAATACTGCACGGTGGCGTAACTGCTTCTGCACTCGACTTAGCTGGTGGTACCGTAGCGGCAGCAAATATTATTGAGCAACTCGATAATGTTACTCCACAAAGTATAGGCAGTAGCTTAGGAAAATTAAGTACTATTGATTTACGTACGGATTATTTGCGCCCTGGCAGAGGTAATCAGTTTATCGTTACAGCACGCATCATTAGAAGTGGTAGCAAAGTTGCTGTTGCTAGAATGGAAATGCATAACGAGACAGGCGAACATATCGCCTTTGGCACGGGCACCTATATGGTTGGTTAAACGCAAACCCATTCCATTCTTTTTTAAATGGCAATGCACTCATACAATTCTAGACAGGCGAACATATCGCCTTTGGCACGGGCACCTATATGGTTGGTTAAACGCAAACCCATTCCATTCTTTTTTAAATGGCAATGCACT
>NZ_SAWY01000019.1:172410-287347 GCF_006439335.1 Litorilituus lipolyticus
AGCACGGGCACCTACATGGTTGGCTAAACGCAAACCCATTCCATTCTTTTTTAAATGGCAATGCACTCATACAATTCTAGACAGGTGAACATATCACCTTTAGCACGGGCACCTATATGGTTGGTTAAACGCAAACCCATTCCATTCTTTTTTAAATGGCAATGCACTCATACAATTCTAGACAGGCGAGCATATCGCTTTTAGCATGAGCTCCTACATGGTTGGTTAAACGCAAACCCATTCCATTCCTTTTTAAATGGCAATGCACTCATACAATTCTAGACAGGCGAGCATATCGCTTTTGGCACGGGCACTTATATGGTTGGTTAATCATTAACTCTGAGAATACTTCGTCTTTGCTTCAGGCTTAAATGGCTAGTTAGATTTATAAACTATATTCAAACGTATAAGCATGTGCACCGCCACTTTGTGTGATTGCTAATGTGCCAGTGATCCCTTCAAGTGCTCCGCTACCAGAGCCTTCAACAATCATAATGTTTAACTCTTGAGAAGATGCTGACATTTGCCCGGTATGAAACAATGAAAAGCTACCCTGTTTGCCATTTACCTTACCTTCAAACTCTTCTATAGCCGCATAAACTGATGCACCTGCCTCTGTTCTTTTGCTTAGCATTTGTCCAATACCCACTCCCTCAAGACCGCCTGAGTATTGTTTATTAATCAACATTCTACCCGCTGGGGACTGTTCATCTTGCTGCGGCTCAAGTGTAATTTCAAAACTTCCTGACAACTGCATAATATTTTCCTTTTAGCTTTATTTATTACATTACTTATTTAAGTAATATCCCATGTTTTTGTCACTTTAAAAACTATATAACTACTATTTCATGGCTAATAATAGCAAACAGTTTTCATGCACATAATTATGAATAGCTAAGATAACGTTACACTTTAGGTGAGTAGACTTTACAGTAATTGCTAAATTTCATTTATCCACAATACTTAGCTAACGTTTTCTCATGTTATAATGATTATCCATTCACTTAAACACGAACTTCTGCATGAATTCAGCGCAAAGCAAGCCCAACAATACAGAATCAAAATCTGGTATCTTTAATGCGTTAGGTGCTTACTTTCTCTGGGGCTTTGCCCCTATTTATTTTAAATTACTCACCGACATTGCTGCCGGTGAAATTTTAATGCATCGTGTCATTTGGTCGAGTGTTTTCTTATTGCTGATGATTTTAGCCATGAAGAAATCATCAGCCTTGCTGACTGTATTAAAACAACCTAAAGTCATTGCAAATCTGACCTTGTCAGCAAGTTTCCTTGCCGTTAATTGGTTTATTTTTATTTGGGCTGTCAATAATGATCACCTATTAGACGCCAGTCTTGGTTATTACATTAATCCGCTGTTTAACGTTGCCCTTGGCATGATTTTCTTTCATGAAAGATTAAGGAAAAACCAAGCCATTGCTGTCGGCTTAGCCACCCTTGGTGTTTTGATTCAAGTGATCACATTAGGTGAATTACCTGTGATTTCATTGGCTCTTGCAGGCTCATTCGGTATTTACGGTTTATTGAGAAAAAAGCTGCATGTTGATTCGTTTATCGGTTTATTTATTGAATCATTACTCATGCTGCCCATTGCGCTTATATATTGGTTTTTATTTGTCGAAAGTGAAACGGCTAACATGCTCGCCAATGAAACTAGCCTCAATATCACCTTGATCATGGCGGGGATTGTTACCACGGCTCCGCTTTTATGTTTCACTGCCGCAGCTAAACGATTAACCCTGTCTACCTTAGGTTTTTTCCAGTATTTAGGGCCAAGTATCATGTTCTTATTAGCCACTTTTTATTATCAGGAAACGATGAAATTAGCTGAATTGGTCACTTTTATTTTTATTTGGGCAGCTTTAGTAATATACAGTTTAGATTCTTTAAAGCATAAAAAAGCGAAGAAAGCTTAGCCTTCTTCGCTTTTTTGATTTGTCAGAGGTTATCCGTGAGGGTTGTAATTAGTGCTCTTCCGCGCCAAATACAACCACTTGATTTCGGCCATTTTCTTTCGCTGAATACAAAGCACTATCCGCTTCACTCATCTGTTTAGATAATGGCTCATGGCTACTAAATACTACACCTAAACTGATACTTGTAGATAAATGATGTTCACCCACAGGGATCGTCGCTATGGCAATTTCCCGTCTGAAGTCATCTAATTTATTGTAAAGGTTATCTGTATCAATGCCATGCATCAAAATGGCAAATTCTTCACCACCTAACCTAGCCGTTAAACCTGAGCCAAAATGCTTACGCATATAAAGTGCTAGTACTTTTAATACTTGATCACCACAGTCATGACCATATTGATCATTAATACGCTTAAAGTGGTCAATATCAATCATAGCCAAACAATAAGGCACCTGCTTTTTAATGTAACCTTGTATTCTTTGTTCTGCACTTCTAAAAAAGGCTCGCCTGTTTGCTAAATCAGTTAAATAATCGGTATTCGCTGCATGTTGAATTTTGGCGATATTATTCAAGCTTTCAATATTTTGCGTAATTCGACAGTAAAACTCTTCTGGGCAGAACGGTTTACGTAAGAAGTCATCAGCACCATTTTTGATAAAACGTGCAGAATGAATACCATTAGATGCGCCTGAAATACCGATAACCGCAAGCTGCTCTCTAGAATAGATTTTTCGAATCTCATTAGTCAGTTCAATACCATCCATTTCAGGCATTTCGAGATCAGTAATAACCATTTTAATATTCTTTTGCTGCTTGAGCTTTTCTAATGCTTGCACACCATTATTAGCGGTAAACACAGTAAAGTTTCTTCGCTTTAATAGCTCAACAACATGATTACGTGCAGAGGACGAGTCATCTACCACAAGAATCGCGTTGTCTTTATTGGTAATTTGCCAGCTTAAAATACGCTTCAAATAAAGAAAGGCTTGGCTATTTTCTTTAGGAATATAATCAATGACAGGTTGTGCTAAAATTTTCTGTCGTGTTTCATCATCCATCTTACCCGTAATAACCACGCCTGGAATACCATGAGATAACACACAAGCAATGGCTTCACCATCAAGAGCGTCAGGTAATGCAAAATCAATTGTGGCAGCAAAAAAGTCATTATCGGTTGATAAAAGGTTTTCGACCTCTGCCAAACTGGTGGTTATAACAACTTCATACTTTAACGATTGTGCTATTTGCTTAATAACCGTTGCTATGGGTTTACTGTCTTCAACCACCAATAATCGTTTTGTCATACCTTCACCTTTTATCTAATAAAACCTGCTATATTGCCGTTAGGTTCGCATATTCAACTACTAACCACTTAGTGCCAACATCAGCAAAATTCACTTGAATTCTACTCTGTGCTCCCGAGCCTTCATAATTAAGTACCACCCCTTCGCCAAACTTAGCATGAACAACGCCTTGACCCAAGCTAAAACCAGTATTTTCAAAGGTTTCCATTGTAATCGTTGAAGAAAACCGACCCTTATTTGCAGGTCGAGAAACTTGATTCTGCATACGTATTTCTTCAATGCAATCTTCAGGTAGCTCTCTGAGGAATCGACTCGCTTTATGAAACTTTTCTTGCCCATACAAGCGCCGACTTTCTGCATGGCATAAGTATAGCTTATGCATCGCTCTTGTCATGCCCACATAACAAAGTCGTCGTTCCTCTTCTAAACGCCCTATTTCTTCAACTGACTGCTGCGAAGGGAACATGCCTTCTTCAAGACCAGCAATAAAGACTAAAGGAAACTCTAATCCTTTAGCAGAGTGCATGGTCATGAGTTGCACTGCTGGTTCATAATCATCAGCTTGTGATTCGCCCGACTCTAATGCCGCATGGGTTAAAAATGCTGTCAGGGGCGTTTGCTCTTCTTCTAACTCAGGATCACTTTCAAAGGTTTGGCAGGCTGTGACTAATTCATTTAAGTTTTCAATACGTTGCGCTGCTCTTTCACCTTTTTCAGCTTGGTACATCGCTTTTAATCCGCTGTGCTGAATAATAAAGTTCGCTTGTTGATCTAAGTCTAAATTGCTTGAGTCATCTTCAAGTTGCTCAATTAATTCGATAAAGGCTTTAATGGTTTTTGCGCTGCGTCCTTTTAGTAAGTTCTCTTGCAGCATATGCTGACACGCTTGCCATAAAGTAATTTCTGAACCGCGAGCGGCATCTCTCACTAACGCGATGGTTTGATTGCCAATGCCACGTGTTGGTGTATTAATAATCCTTTCAAATGCAGCATCATCATCTCGATTGTTAATTAAGCGCATGTACGCCAGCGCATCTTTAATTTCTTGACGCTCGAAGAATCGTTGTCCGCCATAGATTCTATATGGCAACTGGCCTTGCAGTAAGGCTTCCTCGAGTAAGCGCGATTGGGCATTAGATCGATATAAAATCGCCACTTCATCTAAACTTTTTCCGTCTTCACGCCACTGTTTAATTCTACCGCTGATAAATCTCGCTTCATCTATTTCATTAAAAGCCGTGTAAATGGCAATTTTTTCGCCAGCATCATCATTAGTCCAAAGCTCTTTACCCATACGATTATTATTGTTGCTAATGAGTTGGTTGGCAGCATTGAGGATATTGCCCGTTGAACGATAGTTCTGCTCTAAGCGAATGGTTTGGGCATCTTGATATTCTGTTAAAAAACGCTCTATATTTTCAATTTTTGCGCCACGCCAGCCATAAATTGATTGATCATCATCACCAACAATCATCACTTTACTGCGCGCCTTACCTAGCATGGTTAACCAAGCATATTGAATGGCATTGGTATCTTGAAATTCATCGACCAATATTTGACTAAAGCGCTGCTGATAATGTGATAGCAATTCAGGATTATTTAGCCACAGCTCATGGGCACGTAATAACAACTCAGCAAAATCGACTAGCCCTGCGCGATCACAGGTTTCTTGATAAGCTTTATATACTTTGACAAAAACCGCTTCACTTGGGTCAAATTGTGCATCAATGTGCTGTGGTCTTAGCCCTTCATCTTTTTTGCCATTGATGTACCAAACAAATTGTTTTGGTGGCCATTTTTTCTCATCCAACTCCAGTGAACGCACAATTCTTTTCACCAAACGCACTTGATCGTCACTATCAAGCACCTGAAAGCTTTGCGGCAAATTAGCCTCTTGAAAATGCATGCGCAGTAGTCGATGAGCTAAGCCATGGAAAGTACCAATCCACATGCCATGAGTATTACCATCAACCGTTTGCTCTACACGAGCACGCATTTCAGCGGCCGCTTTATTGGTAAAAGTTACCGCTAAAATACTATGGGGAGAAACCTGTTCAACTTTCATTAGCCATGCAATACGTTGTACCAAAACACGTGTTTTACCTGAGCCAGCACCCGCAAGTACCAACATATTTTGTTTAGGTGCAGCAACCGCTTCACGTTGTTTATCATTCAAAGAATTAAGTAGTTCAGAGACATCCATAGGAGGTAAGCCTTAATCGGTAGCTTAAATAGGGTAATGAAAAAGCGATGGCTTACCCATATAACCGGGAGCATCACTCAAAAATAATACTAACTATGTGCAAAAAGTAGTATTCACTTGTTGATTGCCCATAGTACAAGGCTGTTATTATATACAGTAGATTATGTTCTGTAAATCAGCGTAAAAATTTGCAACTAGAGCAAACGTAATAGCTCATTAACTTCGTTCAATTCAATATGAGGTAGAACTTTTATGGCTTTACCTACACCATATTTAGGTAACCAAGCGGTTTGACAGCCCGCATTTATTGCCCCAAAAATATCAGCGTTACCACAATCACCCACATGCAACAATTCTTCAGGCTTAATATGTAATTGTTCGCAGGCAACATGAAACATATCATGGCGAGGCTTTTGTTTAAAAAGGCTACCTTGAGCAAGGGTTGATGTATGATTAACTTGAAAGCCCGCATGATATATAGCAGAAAAATAAGGTGCAATACCTATTGCATTAGCGTCCACATTGCCATTAGTTATCGCTACTATAGGTAACTGCTCACTTAACTTTGCTAACAAGTGATGACTTACCTCAGGCACAGTAAAGTCACTGCGTAAACTAATGAAGTAATCCAATGCTGCTTGTGCTTCTGTGCAGGCAACAACTTCGCTGTAGTTTAACGACAGTAAGCCTAATCGATAGCATTCAAAACGCACCGCCACCACATCATGAGCTAAATCACCATGCTGCTGAATAGCTTGTTGGCGAAATGGCCACCAAAATTTCACATCAAAAACCTGAGCTTGCTTTGGCATTAACTGTGCAAAATATTGCACCATCTTTATATCAATGGCAGCCATAATTGGGCCATTGCTATATAAGGTATCATCTAAATCAAAGCTAATGGCCTTAAACGGCTTCAAGCGTCGATGAAACTTCACTGACGTGGTTCCTTTTACTTAACCTTTAACTGTTGGCTAATTAATTTTGCAGTTAAGCGTTTGAATTGACTTAATAATAAAGTATCCATACGAGGATCAAAATGGTGAGCATCTTGACTGCTGATTGCAAGAAAACCAAGTTCAACGTCATCATGCTCCAACTTAACTAGCACCACTGAACCTGAACATTGCTGAGCAAAGATCAATTCTTGCTCTGTGCCTTGTAATCGACCGAAATAATAGTCTTCATTTGATAATCGATTTTGCATTACTCCAGCACAGTCATTTTCTGAAATACTTTTATGGGAGCTTACCGCTTCGTTAAGTAAATCCGGCTTTAACCAAACCTTAAATGCCGATAAAGATAGCAATTCTGTTGTTGTTTGGTGCAAACAATCTAGCAATTCTTGCGCCGATTGACAGTCAATTAACCTAAGGTATAAATCGCTATATAAGGTGAATAATTCTTCATTATGATTTGCAACAGAAATTAACTGGGTTATTTCATCTTCAAGTGATTGCACTTTTAAGCGCAGTTGCTGTTGTTGACGCTCAACCAACGATACAGTGCCTCGTTGCTTATCGGCAAGTCGTAAGTTAGCGACTAACGCTTCATTACGCTGAAAAAACTCTGGATTATCTTGGAGAAATGTCACGATAACTTCGTCTTCCAAAGGAATTTCATCACGGTTGATGCTTTCTTGAATTTCATTCATTTTATTGGGGTCTTTTTTATTCATTAAATTGATAACTGGCCATCAAATACGTGTACGGCAGGTCCTGACATTTTTACTGGGTGTCCAGGCCCCTTCCAAAAGATTCTTAATTTTCCACCGGGTAACTCAACGGTGACTTGTCTTGCTAATTTTTTTTGCATTTGCCCAATAACAACAGCGGCACAAGCACCACTTCCACATGCTAACGTTTCGGCAGCTCCACGTTCATAAACGCGCAGTTTTATTTGATTATCAGCAACCACTTCCATAAAGCCAACATTGGCTTGCTTTGGAAAGCGTTCGTGCTCAGATAATTCTTTCCCCAACACATCAACATCAGCCGTAGCAACATCATCTACAGTTACCACGCAATGAGGATTGCCCATTGAAACAACGCCACATAACACCGTTTCAGATTCACTACGTAGAATATAAGTACCTTCTGTTTTTTGTGCGGTAAAAGGAATTTTACTTGGTTCGAACTGAGGTACGGGCATATTAACCGACACATTACCGTCTCGCTCAATAAATAAGGTCATTTTTCCAGTGCTGGTTGATACCTTAATTTTATTTTTTGTACATAAACCTTTCATGCGTACAAAACGAGCAAAACAACGTGCGCCATTACCACACTGACCTACCTCACTACCGTCAGCATTATAAATACGATAATGAAAATCCAAATCCGGATCGTATGGCGGTTCAACAACCAATAATTGATCAAAACCTACACCAAAATTTCGGTTTGCTAATTGCGCTATTTGCTCATTTGATAAATAAACATTTTGGGTAACATTATCTAATACTAAAAAGTCATTACCTAAACCGTGCATTTTGGAAAAGTTTACTAACATTTAATTTGTTGTCTCATTTGGTGAGTTACTTTGGCTGCCCTTTTCTTTATCAGGCTGTGCTTTTTCCGTTTGTTCAACTTCAGGCTTAGCGGGCTCTTGTGTTTGATACAAGTCACCTTTAACACCACAAGCCGACATAACCACCGCAGTGATTAAGCACAGTATTATTTGAGCAATTGAGGTAGAACCGTGTCGAGTTAGTTGCATAATTACAGTTTTTGCTATGAAAGTCGTTCAAATCAAGCTTTTTAACTTAACTTAACCACTTAGAGTCTATATTTATTTTGTCTGATTGCTATTATACTCACATCTACCTAGCCAAGTGAATTACTTAGAAGATATTATCTGCTCAACTAATCGTAGAGCACATGACAAAGGATAGAGAATGAACGATAGCCAATACAACTTAATCGCAGATGAGCTACTACTTGCCGTTGAAGAAGCGATTGAAGACTGTGGTGTCGATATAGATTATGAAGGAGTTGGCGGTTTACTCACGCTGACCTTTAAAAACGCCAGCAAAATAATTATTAATAAACAAGCACCATTGCATGAGATATGGGTCGCCACTAAATTTAATGGTCACCACTTTATTTATGAAAATGAGACTTGGCATGATAAGCGTGCTGGCGATGAATTTTGGCAGTTTTTATCACAAGCCGTTAGCCAGCAAGCTGATACTGAGATAAAACTTAGCGCCGAATAACCATTATTTAGAAATTGGATACGTAAATGAACAATAAAACTGTACGCATTGCGACGCGTAAAAGTGCATTAGCCTTATGGCAAGCTGAATATGTAAAAGCCCAACTTGAGCACTTTCACGCTGATATCAACGTTGAACTAGTCCCAATGACAACTAAAGGCGATATCATTTTAGATACCCCGTTGGCAAAAGTTGGCGGTAAAGGCTTATTTGTGAAAGAGCTTGAAGTTGCCATGTTAGAGAATCGCGCCGACATCGCAGTGCATTCAATGAAAGACGTACCCGTAGATTTTCCTGAAGGTCTTGGCTTAGAAGTTATTTGCCCTCGTGAAGATCCACGTGATGCCTTTGTTTCAAATACTTATAAAGCACTTGCTGACTTACCTGAAGGTGCCATTGTAGGTACTTCAAGTTTACGTCGCCAATGCCAATTAAAAGCAAAACGCCCTGATCTTGATATTCGTGACTTGCGCGGCAATGTCAATACACGTTTAAGAAAATTAGATGATGGTGAATATGATGCCATTATTCTCGCCTCAGCTGGCCTTATTCGATTAAAAATGAGTGATCGTATTGCTCAATTTATCGAGCCAGAAGAGATGCTTCCAGCCAATGGCCAAGGTGCTGTAGGTATTGAATGCCGTACTGACGATGAAAATATTAAAGCTTTATTAGCGCCATTAGAATGTAAAACCACACGCGTGCGTGTTTTAGCAGAGCGAGCCATGAATAAGGCCCTTGAAGGCGGTTGCCAAGTACCTATTGGTAGTTATGGTGTTATTTCTGAAGATGGTAAAGACGTATACCTTAGAGGTTTAGTCGGTGCTGTTGATGGCAGCGAAATGATTGAAAGTGAAATCACAGGCCCTATAGAGCAAGGTGAAGCCCTTGGTGATGCATTAGCACAAGAATTATTAAGCCGTGGCGCTGATAAAATCTTAAAGCAAGTGTATAGTGACTCTGCTAACGACTAATAGGTAAGCCATTGCTAACCCAACCAGCAAATGTACTTGTGACAAGACCTGAGCCAAAAGCTCAGGTTTTAGTTTCTTATCTACAACAACAAAGTATCACGGCCAGTAGCCAACCTTTGTTTGATTACCAAAACTTTACTGACAGTCAAACAGTAAGCCATGCATTAAATACCAGCGACTCCATTATATTTGTTAGTGTTGCCGCGGTTGAGTTTGCTCATCGTAACTTTCCTTTAGTACAAGCTGCTAAACAATCCTTTTTTGCTGTTGGCAAAGCAACACAACAAGCTCTACTTAAGCTTGGCATCAATCGGGTTAAATCACCTAGCATTGAAAATAGTGAAGGCTTATTAGCCCTTGATGAGCTACTTAAGGTAAAAGACAAAAGAATCACGATATTTCGCGGTGATGGTGGTCGAGAACATTTAGCGCAAACACTTACCAAGCGTGGTGCAAGGGTAAACTATGTTGAAAGTTATCAACGTGTATGGCGAACATTCCCAAAAAGTATTGCAAAACAATGGCAAGCACAGCAAATTAATTGTATTGTCGTTACCAGTAACGCTATATTAACTAAGCTAGTAGACATTATTGACGCACTCTACAATGCCAATGAAGCGACAAATGATGATGCCTGCTCCCATGAGTACTGGCGAAAAAAATGTATTTGGCTCGTTGCTAGCCAAAGAATTGCTGATAATGCCCTATCATTAGGGTTACAACACGTCATCAATATGAATGGCGCTAGTGATAGCATAATTAGCCAACAAATAAAGCAACTTTAATTTTGCCATAATTGGAACAGAGCAATGTCGAAAAAGAAGATACCTCAGAGCAAAACTAATATGACTAAGAAAGACACCACAAATACTGATGCTGAGCATTCATCAACCGATACCGCATCACCTGTACCTGACAATAGCAATTCATTAGCCGCCAGTATTGAAACCAATAAGATGACCTCTGAAAAAGACGCAAACAAAACTCATGATACTCAAACAGAAGATGACAAACTAGCATCGTTAGAAAAAGAGCTCAGTGATGTTAAAAAACCTGAACCTGCAAACAATAAGGCAACGAGTAAGAATAAAACGAAAACGAATAGCAAAAGCAAAGTAAATAGTGAAATAAAAAACACTGCGGTTAATACCACAACGGCGAAGGCGAAAGGCAGTAATACGCTTTCAGCTATCGCATTAGTTATAGCTTGCTTAAGTATTGCAGCAAGTGCTGGTCATTACTTTTGGCAGCAACAGCAATCTACACAAACATTGAGTGACTTTAAAGCACAAAACGACTCAGTTATTGCAACAAGTGAACATAAAATAAAACAAGCCGTTACCACCCAATTAAAGCAAGCATTATTACAGCAGCAACAAGCATTTTCTGCTGAATTACAGCAAAAAACCGCACAAGCAGATAAAGCTAGCCAGCAAGAAATAGCTAAATTAACCCAAGAAATTAACCAACTAGAAACTCGTTTAGCCAACCGCCAACCAAGTGATTGGTTAATACATGAAGCAGAATACTTAATTCGCATTGCTGCTCGCACTATGTGGCTTGAGAAAGACACTAAAGCAGCCGTTGGCCTGCTTAATGATGCCGACAAACGTTTAAACGAATTAGATAATCCCGCATTTTTACCCGTTCGCGAGTTAATCCACCAAGATATTAAACGCCTTGAATTAATGCCAACATTGCAAACGCAAGAAGCGGTACTGTCACTCATGGCACTTAATAAGCAAAGTAGTGACTTACCCTTAGCGGGTGTTGATTTGGGTGAATCACTTACCCAAGAGCAGAACTTTGAATTGAGTGATGACATTAATGACTGGCAAGAAAACCTGAAAAAAACCTATCAAAAGTTCTTGAGTGACTTTATTACCGTCCGTCGTAGAACCGGTATGGTTGAGCCATTAATGGCACCAGAACAGCAGCAACACTTAAAGCAAAATCTTAGCTTAAAAGTTCAGCTAGCACTTTGGGCTGCAAGTCAGAAAAAAACAGAGATTTATCAACAAACCTTGTCAGATATTCAACTGTGGTTGAATGAATTTTTCGACATGCAAGCGCCTATCAATCAGAAATTTAGTGAAGCATTAACTCAGTTAAAAACTCACACTATTCATTATGATTACCCAAATAATTTGGCATCGTTATCAGCATTAACCATACTGATTAATGAACAAAATAGTTCTACATTACCCGCAGTTAAACAAGAAGAAGCAACACCAGTCATTGAGGCAAGTGGAGATGAGTTATGATTAGACTCATCTTAATTGCAATTGCTTTTTTTGCCGTACTTGCTTTTAGCCCAATGCTTATTGGTGAAAAAGGCTATATCTTAATCGCCATAGGTGAGACAACGATTGAGTCTACGGTTTTATCAGCGATCATCATGTTGATAATCGCCTTTATCGTTTGCTTTGTTGCATTTAAAGTGATTAAAGGCGGCTTTAAATTTAGTTTTGCTGCATGGAATACCGTGGTGTTTGCCAGCCAGCGACGCGGCATTGCTAACTTTAACAAAGCTCTAGCTGCGTATATGCTTGAAGATTATAGCCAAGCCGAGCAGTTGTTTGCTAAAAGTGCCATCCCCTCTAAACGCAAACAAAGCGCCTATTTAATGGCGGCATCAGCGTCAGCTAAATTAGCCCTTGATGATAACACCAATCACTATCTTGCCTTACTTGAACAAGAAACCAGTAAAGAAAAAGAACTAAACCTTGAAAGTGTCATCATTAAAGTTAAATTATTAATGAATCAGGATAATGAAGCCTCATATGCTAAAGCGCGCGAAATTATCGATGAGCACCATAAGCAAATTGGTCATGATGCTAGGTTATTATCACTAGAAATTGACTTGTGCCTGATTGAACACCGTTATCAAACAGCCATTGATTACTTACCCGCTGCCCGTAAAGAAAAAGCCTTGAGTGAGCAAACGATCATAGCTTGGGAGAATAGCGCTTTTTATGGCACCTTTAATCAAATTATCCAGCAAAAAGATAAGGATAGCTTACATGGCTATTGGCAGAGTATCGCACGTAAACTTAAGCACCGTGAAAATATCTTATTAGCCTACTGCACGGTACTTGCTGAACAAGATATTACCGAACCATTAAACAAACTATTAGTGCCGTTAATTAAGAAATCACCAAGTGAGCAATTTTTAAAGAGCATTCGCTCGTTACCTATCAAGCAAGCTGATGAACTCATAAGCATTGTACAAAAGCACCTTCATAACAATATGCAAAGTGCGAAATGGTTAAGCTGCTTAGGCCACCTTGCGGTGAATGCAGCACAATGGTCAATGGCTGAAAAAGCATTTGGCAGCTTGATAAAACTAGAAGGCGAACAATATGATCGCCAAGATTTAGTCGCATTAGCCATTGCTCTCACAAACGATAAGCGTACTGAAGATGCGAATAGGATCTGGCTTAAGGTCCATCAACTATAAAGCAATATGCCCCGTTAAAATAAAATAGTACTTAGGAAGAAATAATTCGTTACTAAGTATTATTTTACATTCTGTTAACACTGGCTATAGTATACAATTACTATTTTATCATGTCAGGAGAACAGCCTTGAAATACTGGAACATTTCACTCTTGGTTGTGCTGCTCACTGCTTGCCAGCAGAGCAATACCATTAGCCAACAAAATACATCAATCAATAACATTGCAACCTCCCCCCTTGAGCAAACCACCATTGTAAAAAGCAATAAAGATAGTCGTCAGTACAAGGCTATTGTGCTAGAAAATGAGCTTGAAGTTATGCTGGTATCAGATCCCTCTATAGAGAAGTCGGCTGCTGCATTGAGTGTTGCTGTCGGTTCATTGCAAGAGCCTGAAGAGTTTGGTGGCTTAGCGCATTATTTAGAACATATGCTATTTCTAGGCACAAAAACCTACCCTGATGTTAACGAATATAACGAGTTTATCAGTCGCAATGGCGGTAGTGAAAATGCTTATACGGAATTAGATCACACCAACTATATGGTGTCAGTGAATAATGATGCTTATGATGAAGCACTAAAGCGCTTTAGCCGCTTTTTCTATGAGTCATTGTTAGATGAGAAATATGCCGATAAAGAGCGTAATGCTGTACATTCAGAGTGGAGTCAAAAAGGGCCAAATGACTGGGTTATTATGGGTCAGCTTGACGGTTACACTCTTAACCCAGATCACCCTATATCACAGTTTAACTGGGGTAATTTAGAGTCACTATCTGACAAAGAAAATCAAAAGCTGCAAGATTTACTGGTTGCTTTTTATGACAAATATTACTCAGCAAACTTAATGAAAGCAGTCATGATCAGCCATTTACCTTTAGCTGACATGCAGAAATTAGCGAAAGAGCATTTTGGCAAGATTACCAATAAAAACACGCCAAAACCCATAATAAATACCCCTGTTGCTAATGAAGAACATTTACAAAAACTCGTTCATTACGTGCCACAAACTGATATGAAACAGTTACAGGTAAAATTTGTTATCGACGATAATTCTGAGCAATTTGCAGTAAAACCTAATTTCTACTTACGTTATTTGTTAGGTAATGAAATGCCTGGCACATTAGCATCAACTCTTCGAGAATTAGGCTATACCGAAAATTTATGGGCTAGTAGCAATGCTAGTGAGTATGGCAACGCGGGTAGCTTCACTATATATGCGATGTTAACAGAAACAGGGCTGAAAAATCGTGATGCCGTTGTTGGAGCTATCTTTGATTATCTTGCGTTAATTAAAGAAAAAGGCATTGATGCTAAATACTTTAAAGAGATTAAGCAGTCGTTAAGCAACTCTTTTCAGTTTAAAGAAAAAATTGATGACTACTCTTATGCCATGCAAATTGCTGCTAACCTGCAAGATACTCCGGCTAGTTATGTCTTAAGTAGCAACTACGAATACCAACGCTTTAATAGCGCTGCGATTAATGCAGTACTCGAGCAGCTTACCCTTGAAAATGCACGTGTTTTCTATATAGATAAAGCCCAACCAACTAATACAGAAATGGATTTTTTTGTTGGCAAATATCAAGTTGAACCTATTAGCAAAGAATTACGCCAGCAATGGCAAAAAGCTAGTGTAGAAATTAGCTTATCTCTACCGACACCGAATACCTTAATGCCTGAGAATTTCGATATTGTTACAGCGCAACATACTGAAAAACCAAAAACATTAATCAATGAAACAGGGTTAAACGTTTACCTTGCCCATTCTAAACACTTTACCCAACCTAAAGGCAGTTTTTCAGCAAACTTTAATAGTGGCTTTGACAAAGAGTCTGCACGTAATCATGTGCTAGCCGCGCTACTTTCAGATGGCTTACGTATGAATTTAACCACATTAAGCTCTGAAGCCTCGGCTGCAGGTATGCGCCTAAACGTAGGTAGTTATAATGGCTTGTATTTAACGGCAAGTGGTTTTACGAATAAGCAGCAACAACTATTATCTAACGCCTATCAAAGCATTTTAGATTATCAAGTCAGTACCGCTCAATTAGATAATTTAAAAGCTTCATTTGTTTCTGGCATTGAAAGCAAACAAAAACATATGCTTTTAAATCAGCTTTTCCCTCAGTTTAATAAGATTGTTAACTTAGATGAATTTTCAGATGAGTCATTATTAGCTGAAGTTGCTAGCATTACGCCAGCAGAGTTACATGCCTTTAGAGATCAATTACTCAATAAAGCGAAGTTAAATATTTTTGCCTTTGGTAATTACAGTGAACAACAAGTAGTAAAAACGGCTAAATATTTGGAGAGTTTATTACCTAAATCTCGACAAGTTTTAGAGATTTATTTCACCAAAACATTCAAACCTCAAACGGGTAAAACTTTTAATTGGCAACAAGATGTCGATATGAATGATATTGCGGTGGGTGATTTCTATATGGCACCTTTTGATATTAATCAATATGCCGCTGCCAAAGTGCTACAAAAGGTTTTAAAGCCTGCGTTATTTAATCAAATACGTACTGAAGAGCAACTTGCCTACTCTGTTGGTTTCTTCAGCCAAGCTTTACGCGAGCAAATATTGCTTGGGTTTTATATCCAGTCACCAGCGAAAGGACCTGCTGCCGTTATTGAACGTATCGCAGCATTTCGCGACTCGTTCACAGCTGAGTTAGCTGAACTGACTGCAGAAGAGTTTAATACTATACGTAAAAGTGTTTTAATCTCTTTAACTCAACCACCTAAAAACTTAGCAGAAGAATCATCTGCCTTTATCAGTGACTGGCGTAAAAACAAACTTAGTTTTGACAGTAAAGCCAAGCTGATTAAAGCGATTGAGGCGCTAGAGTTGACCGACATTAAAGATTTATATAAGCAGCTAAATCAAACCGAAGCTTTTGGTCGAGTGATGGTACAAATGCGCGGCAAAAACTTTAAAGAGCAACCTTTTGTTGAAACAAATAATGCTAAGCAAATAACTGATGTAAATGACTTTCATCAGTCTGTATCACAATCGCATTGAGAAAATAGAATAGACTACATGGCCAGTTTATCTGGCCATTTTTATTTCACAGGCAATAACATGAAACCTAATATCTATATAATTACCGGAGCAGGCAGCGGCATAGGTGCAGCGATCAGTTTGCAGTTGGCAACTAAGCACAGTGTACTTATCTTGCATACCAAGCAAAATAAGGCTGGTTTAGCAGAGGTTGCCAAGGCATGTGAAAACAAAGGCGCAACTGTACATTGTCATTTTGGTGACCTTGCTAATGAGCAAACGATACAAGCGATTAAAACAACTTTATCTAATCTTACCAGCCACCTTAGCGGCCTGATTTGTAATGCAGGCTTTCCTGTTTGGCGAAACTTTGATGAGTTAGATGAACAGGGCCTGTTGCATTCATATCAAGTAATAGTGCAAGCAAGCTTTAATTTATTAACTCAAACTACACCTTGGTTACTCAAAACAAAAGATATCACAGGACAAGCAGGTAAAGTTGTCGCGGTTAGCTCTTTTTTAGCACATAAATTTATTGTAGGAAGCAGTATTGTACCCGCTTGTTCAGTGGCCAAAGCAGCCCTTGAATCCCTAATAAAATCCTATGCTGGGCAATATGCTAGCCAAGGTATTACCGCTAATATTATTGTACCGGGTTATATTAAGAAAAATTCACCTGACCACCAGCCATTATCTGAGCAATCTATACAGAATATTTTAAACAGAATTCCTGCTTCACGTTTAGGTCAGCCTGATGAAGTCGCAGATTTATGCCATTTTTTATTAAGCGATAAAGCGCAATATATTACTGGGCAACTTATTCATATTGATGGCGGCTTACTACTATAACCTCAACTCGAGATAAGAAATTAGCTAGCTATTTGAAGTGTATGTAAATTTAGATTTATCATCATTCTAGCTTGGCGGTAAAGTAAGAAAACTCAACTTGCTCATCAAAAAAAGCCGCTAGTGTTTACTAGCGGCTTTTCATGTTATGAACCCATTAAATAAGCTGAGCTTGGCTTAAATAAATGCGAAAGCATCAGCATACATATGCTCTAATAATGCGCCATGTTCAACAAAATCACTTCTTACTGCACCAACCATTTCAAAACGACCAGCAAGATAAATATCATAAGGTTCTAGGCTAATAATGTCATGCATGACCGCTTGGTGAACTAAGCCTGTTTTTCCTTGCCAATCAGCCGTAGGGTTTTCTACAACCGGAATAAAATTAGCATGGGGTAGCGACGCAATAATCTCGGCTGTTTCTTCAAGCTCATAACAAGCACTTGCCTCTCTTACTCCCCAATAGACCATGATATGACGTTCAGATTTTTGCTCTGCAAGGTACTCGAACATTGACTTAATGTAAGAGAAGCCCGTACCACCAGCTAATAATAACAGCGGTCGTTCACTACCTTCTCTCAACTGAGCTTGGCCTAGTGGCATTTCTATCGTTACTGGCTCTCCGCTTTCTTGGCAAGCTTTGATACGATCTATCACTTGCATCGGATAACTGTCAGCAACAAAAGCACCAATTTGTAGTTCAATTAACTCACTATTGGGTGAACTTGCAATAGAAAATGGTCGCTTATCCTCGTCACTCATAACAAAGTTTAAGTATTGGCCTGGGGCAAATGACACTTGCTCGCTCGGCTTTAATAAAACCTTATAAACGTGCTGCGTTAACGATGTTAACGATTGTATCTGACAACTAACTGTCTTCATTCAATTAACCTTCATCTTTTGTTGGTGACAGAATATCAAGATCATTCCAAATATCATCAACATATTGTTTAACTTCTGGGGTCATTTCTATCGGAACCCCCCACTCTCTATCCGTTTCACCCGGCCATTTATTAGTAGCATCTAAACCCATTTTAGAACCTAATCCCGACACTGGCGAGGCAAAGTCTAAATAATCAATGGGAGTATTATCAATTAATACCGTATCTCGTGTTGGGTCCATTCGGGTAGTCATTGCCCAAATAACGTCATTCCAATCACGGGCATTTACATCGTCATCACAGACAATAACAAACTTGGTATACATGAATTGTCGTAAGAATGACCACACCCCCATCATGACTCTTTTTGCATGACCAGCATATTGCTTTTTAATGGTAACTACCGCTAAGCGGTAAGAACAACCTTCTGGAGGCAAATAAAAGTCTTGGATCTCTGGAAACTGCTTTTGCAAAATAGGAATAAATACTTCATTTAAAGCAACGCCTAATATTGCAGGTTCATCAGGTGGACGGCCAGTATATGTGCTATGATAGATCGCTTCCTTTCGCATAGTCACATGAGTCACGGTAAATACAGGGAAATCATCAACTTCATTGTAATACCCAGTATGATCACCATAAGGTCCTTCTGGCGCCAACTCATCTGGTGCTAAATAACCTTCTAGAATAATTTCTGCTGTTGCAGGTACTTCAAGATCGTTACTTACTGATTTACAAACTTCTGTTTTCGCGCCACGAAGTAAACCAGCAAAGGCATACTCAGATAAGGTATCAGGTACAGGTGTTACCGCGCCCAAAATGGTAGCTGGATCAGCACCTAGGGCGACAGATACCGGGTAATTTTCCCCTGGATTATTCTTTTTAAACTCTTGGAAATCTAAAGCACCACCGCGATGTGATAACCATCGCATGATAACTTTATTTTTAGCTAATACTTGCTGACGGTAAATACCAAGATTTTGTCTTTCTTTAAATGGCCCTTTGGTAATGGTTAAACCCCAAGTAATTAGAGGTGCAACATCGCCAGGCCAACAACTTTGAATAGGAAGTTTAGTTAAATCAACGTCATCACCTGAAAGTACAATTTCTTGACATGGTGCTTTTTTTACCCTTTTAACCGGCATATTAAGTACTTGCTTAAATATCGGTAATTTATCAAGTGCATCACGAAAACCTTTCGGTGGTTCAGGCTCTTTTAACGTTGCCAAAAGTTTACCAACTTCTCTTAAAGCGCTAATTTCTGTTTGACCCATACCCAAGGCGACCCGTTCTGGTGTGCCGAAAAGGTTAGTCAGTACAGGCATATCAAAAGGATTGCCATGCTCATCAACAGCATTTTCAAACAATAAGGCAGGACCTTTAGCTCTAAGGGTACGATCGCTAATCTCAGTCATCGCTAAATGCGTAGAAATAGGCTGCTTAATACGCTTAAGCTGACCCTGCGCTTCTAATTGCTGTATAAAATCTCTTAAATCTTTGTATTTCATCGTGTTAAAGACTATTTAATTGAAATTAATATAACGGTTTTTAACCTTTTCCAAACAAAAAAACCAGCCATAACGACTGGTTTTTTTCTCTATTAGCTTTACTACTTACGCTTCATCGAATCAAAAAATTCATTATTCGTTTTCGTCATAGCTAACTTATCAATCAAGAACTCTATTGCGCCTACTTCATCCATCTCATGAACGATCTTACGAAGTATCCACATTTTTTGTAATTCATCTGGTTTAGTGATTAGCTCTTCACGACGAGTACCACTGCGATTAATATGAATTGCTGGGAATACGCGTTTTTCTGACACTTTACGCGATAAATGTAATTCCATATTACCAGTACCTTTAAACTCTTCGTAGATTACTTCATCCATCTTCGAGCCAGTTTCAATAAGTGCTGTCGCAATAATCGTTAAGCTACCGCCTTCTTCAATGTTACGTGCTGCACCAAAGAAACGCTTTGGTCTATGCAGTGCGTTAGCATCAACACCACCAGTTAAGATCTTACCAGAAGATGGGATTACCGTATTATATGCACGTGCTAAACGAGTAATTGAATCAAGAAGGATAATGACGTCTTTCTTATGTTCAACAAGACGCTTCGCTTTCTCTATCACCATTTCAGCAACTTGAACATGTCGACTAGCTGGTTCATCAAATGTTGACGCAACAACTTCACCTTTTACTAAGCGTTGCATCTCAGTAACTTCTTCTGGGCGCTCGTCAATAAGCAATACCATAAGCTCAGCTTCAGGGTGATTATGGGCAATACTTTGAGCAATATTTTGTAGTAATAAGGTTTTACCTGCTTTTGGTGGCGCAACGATTAAGCCACGTTGGCCTTTACCAATAGGAGATGCTAAGTCTAATACTCGAGCAGTAATATCTTCGGTAGAGCCATTACCACGTTCCATGGTAATACGATCTGTTGGATGAATTGGCGTTAAATTTTCAAATAAAATCTTATTGCGAGAATTATCTGGGCGATCAAAGTTAACTTCATTGACTTTTAATAACGCAAAATAGCGTTCGCCATCTTTTGGTGGACGAATTTTACCGTGAATCGTATCACCCGTTCGCATACTGAATCGACGAATTTGGCTTGGAGATACATAGATGTCATCAGGCCCAGCTAAGTAAGAAGAATCGGCTGATCTTAAGAAACCAAACCCATCTTGAAGTATTTCTAATACCCCACCACCAAAAATATCTTCACCTTTTTTAGCATGCGATTTTAAGATGGCAAATATGATGTCTTGTTTGCGACTGCGAGCAAGGTGTTCTAGCTTCATAGATTCAGCTAAGCTAACTAAGTCGCTTATGGATTTTTCTTTCAGTTCAGTAAGGTTCATAGTGGATTTTCTTAAACTATTTTAAGTGAATATGTTTCGGCGATTGCCAACATCTGTATTGTTAATTTTTTAAAAATTAGAATAGGGGTAGAGATATGTATTTTTTACTCAGGTTTTAAATTTAGCATTAAATGCTGAAGAGGTAAAGGCAGCATTAAAAATGTAAGCAAATATTTTAATCTTTCGCTTCTCAACAGTACGGTATTTCATTATCCGTAATAAAAAAGCCCAACTAAGAAGTTGGGCTTTTCTTTGAGTGCTATAGGTTTTTATCTAAAAACTCTTTTAACTGAGTTTTTGATAAAGCACCTACTTTAGTATCAACCATTTCGCCATCTTTAAATAATAATAACGTTGGGATACCACGTACACCATACTTTGGTGGTGTACCTGAGTTCTGATCGATGTTTAGCTTACCAATAGTAACCTTGCCTTCATATTCATCAGCAATGTCATCTAGTACTGGTGCTATCATTTTACATGGGCCACACCATTCAGCCCAAAAATCAACTAATACCAAACCTGATGCTTGTAGAACATCTGTTTCAAAACCGTCATCAGTTAGCTGAACAATTTTATCGCTCATTTCTTTCTCCGTAACTTATGGCACATGGCCTAAATATTCTTAAATTAACAATAGTATACCCATTAGGATATTTATTGCCTATGTTTTCCAGCGTGTTTTTTAGCTTACTAGCCGATTAATTGGTTATTAATTAGTTATTAACTAACTAAGATGTTAAGCTAGCGCTATGAAAAAAACACATTTAACTCAAACAAAATTCGCTGACCTAAATCTTGCCCCGCAAGTAGTGACCGGATTAGAGGCCATGGGCTTCGAATATTGTACGTCTATTCAGGCAAAATCTTTACCTGTACTTGTCCAAGGCACTGATATTGCTGGCCAAGCACAAACAGGTGAAGGCAAAACAATTGCTTTTTTAGCCGCCACTTTCCATCAATTATTACAAAAAGAAGCACCTAATCATAATCAACCTCGTGCTTTGATCATGGCACCTACACGTGAATTAGCTATTCAAATTCATCGTGATGCGCTAGAAATGGCTAAAAGCACAGGCTTACGCCTTGGTATTGTATATGGGGGCGAAGGTTATGAAAGTCAACGTCTAGAATTAGAACAAGGTGTAGATATTCTTATTGGCACTTGTGGTCGACTCATAGACTACATGAAACAAGGCGTTTATAACTTAAAAAATATTGAAGTCATTGTGCTCGATGAAGCAGATCGCATGTTCGATTTAGGCTTTATTAAAGACATTCGTTATATGTTCAATAAAATGCCACCAGCCACTGAACGTTTAAGCATGTTGTTCTCAGCAACATTGTCATTCCGCGTTAAAGAGCTTGCTTTTGAGCACATGAATGAACCAACCAGTGTTGAAGTAGAGCCTGAACAAAAAACCAATACACGTATCACTGAAGAACTTTTCTATCCTTCAAACGAAGATAAAATGGCACTTTTACAAACCTTGATTGAAGAAGAGTGGCCTGAAAAAGCAATTATTTTTGCTAATACTAAACATACTTGTGAAAAGTTATATGATCACCTAATCGCCGATAAAATTCGTGTTGGCCTATTAACCGGTGATGTTGCCCAGAAAAAGCGTTTAAAAATACTAGAACAGTTCACCGAAGGCCATTTAGATATTTTGGTGGCTACAGATGTTGCTGCCCGAGGTCTACATATCCCAGCGGTTACTCATGTATTCAATTACGATTTACCGGATGATTGTGAAGATTATGTACACCGAATTGGTCGTACTGGTCGTGCAGGTGCAACAGGTCATGCCATAAGCTTAGCTTGTGAAGGTTATGTATTTAATTTGCCTGCCATTGAACAATATATTGAGCACCCTCTTCCTGTAAGTAAATACGATCATGACGCTTTACTCACTGATTTACCAAAACCTAAGCCAAGACAGCGTCGTCATAGACCAAATGGCCAACGAGGCGGTAACCAAAATAGAAGAAGCGGTAGTAATCATCGACCTCGACATAACTAAGTCCTTATAGAGTAACGGTAATAGGTAAAAGCAGTGACTGTAGATAGTAATATTCCACAATACGGTGATGATCATTATGCTGTGGTTGATTTAGGCTCTAATAGCTTTCATTTACTTATTACCCAACTCATTAATGATGAAGTTTATATTGTTAATAAAGTTAAACAGAAGGTACGTTTAGCTTCAGGTCTAGATCATCAAAATTTTTTAAACCAAGAAGCAATAAATCGTGGGCTTAAATGCCTCAGTTTATTTGCTAAACATTTAGCCAGCATTCCAAAAGACAATATTAAAATTGTTGCAACCGCGACATTACGAATAGCCACTAATGCTGAAGACTTCTTGCAGACAGCTAATAACATTTTGCCTTTACCTATAAATATACTTTCTGGCATTCAGGAAGCTCATACTATTTATGCTGGCGCATCTTGTACAAGTGCTGCGGGCTGCTCTTTAGACAATCGTTTAGTGCTAGATATTGGCGGTGCAAGTACAGAACTAATTGTCGGTAAAGGATGTTCTGCAACACAGGCTGTAAGCCTTAATATTGGCTGTGTTAGTTACAAAAGCCATCACTTCAGCGATAATTTACTCAACGAAGAAAACTTCAGTAAGGCTATTGCCGCAGCATCATTTGAAATTAATACTGTTGCTCAATTATATATTCAACAAGGTTGGCAAATTGCCATGGGTAGCTCAGGTACCATGCAGGCTTTAGTTGAAATATTATCTCACCAGAACAAAGAACCCGTTATTTCCTTAAGCGTTCTTGAAGACGTTAAAAACCAATTGTTAGGTTGTCAGCAGATGGATAAAATTTCGATTGCGGGTTTAAGAGCTGACAGAATACCGGTATTAGCCAGTGGTTTGAGTATTTTAATTGCCCTATTTAATTGCCTCAACATTACAGAATTAGTTCTCTCTACAGGCGCTTTACGTGAAGGCTTGCTGTTCTCTATTCTACCTGAAAGGCATTCGTTAACGTTGCTTAAAAAATAACTTTCTAAAGTAGAATAATGCAACGGGTATTTCTAATAACGCATAACTAAGCAAGGTAAACCAAAACCAATTCACCTCAATAATCAACAAGTTAAATGTCTGTCCTGTTCCCCAGTACTTATAACCCACAATGACTAATGCCAGACATGATGCCAAGGTATCTAACCAAGCCACTTTATTCATATTCAGGCCTGCCACTTTAGGATATACCGAAAAGTACGCAACAAAAATAATTACAATATTTAATAAAACAACGGCTAACTCTACATCAAAATTCACTAGCAATACCTTCAATTAATCTATTTGCCACAAACACTACCAAGCTAACATTAATCGCATTTATTAGCTGAATCTTTTACTGCATTTTGACATGCTCTTAAAACTTCTGATCTCAATTCAGCATTTTCTAATGCACGTGCAATAGCCAGTCCTCCTATCATCAATACTGTATTTTGTATTGCCAACGCACGGTTCTGGGTTACATGTTGAGCTTGTTGAATGAATTTTTCAAAAATCTCTGTATAGGTTGCCTTAACTTTTTCATCTTGCTGATTGATATCAGAAACTAGAAAAGCTAGTGGGCACGCTTGCTCAGATATATCATTTAAGTGCTGAGCGCTTAGGTAGTTGCGTGCAAGCTCCTTTATATCATTTCGTGTTCCTGTCGATATTCGCTGTTGTGCTAGCAGCGAAGCTTTGGCAAGTGCTTGAGCATACAATTCACTTTTAGACGCAAAGTGACTATAAAAGGCTCCTCGTGTCATCTCTGCTTTTTCCATCACTTGATCAATAGAAACTTGCTCAAAACCATGATGGGTAAATAACATCGCTGCACTTTGCAAAATTTTATCTTTAGATTGCGCTTTATGTTCTTTATTCCATGCCATGTCATTATCTCACTACAAAAATTAGATTATTTCACAAAACTAAAATATGTTCTTGAACATATTTTAAAGTAATCTAAATTGAAAGCTATCTCATTGATGCATAAATTATAGGATTAGTTATGTCAAAAAAGGTATTACAAGTATACGGACCAAGTTTCTCTAACTTTGTTCGCAGCGTTGCTTTGGTATGTGAAGAAAAGAATTTACTCTATAAAACAGGTTTTGAAGTACACGGAGAAAAGGTAGATTACAAAAGTGAGCAACACTTAAAATTACACCCTTTTGGTAAGTTGCCAGTGTTAATCCATAACGATTTGATGATTCCTGAAACCGCAAGTATTTGCCGTTACATCGATGTAAATTTCGAAGGCCCGCAACTTCAACCAGCTAGCGCAGAAGACAAGGCTTCACATGATGCATTATGTGCCATCATCTCTATCGACATTGATAAAGCCATTATAAGAGATTACATGCTTGAATTTGTTTTCCCAAAAGGGGAAAACTCAACCCCTAGAATGGAAGAGATCGAAAAAGCAAAACCCAAGGCGATTGAAGCTCTTGCTGTCCTCTCTCAAGAGCTTAAACAAAGAAGGCTGCTGGGTTCTGAGCAGCTTTGTATTGCCGATGCCTTAATCGCTCCTATGATCCATTACCTATCATGTTTACCTAGGCCTTATAACTTACTTAGCCAGTTTCCTGAAATTGAAGCCTATTTAACGCATTTGATGAAGCATCCTTCATGTCAGAAGGTTCTTACTGCAAAAGACCTTATGTAACACTGAAATTATCAAAAAAGGGAGCATATAGCTCCCTTTGTTACTTTTAGATATAGAAAATCGCCTAAGCGTCTTCTTTTAACCATTGCGCTACTTGCTTAGCAAAGTAGGTTAGGATGCCATCTGCACCCGCTCGTTTAAAGGCTAATAACCCTTCCATAACACACGGTTTTTCGGCGAGCCAACCATTTTGAATAGCTGCCATATGCATCGCGTATTCACCACTTACTTGGTAAGCATAAGTGGGTACTTGGAAAGTGTCTTTTACTCGGCGAACAATATCTAGGTAAGGCATGCCTGGTTTAACCATCACCATATCAGCGCCTTCAGCAATATCTTGTGCAACTTCATGCATCGCTTCATTACTATTAGCGGGATCCATTTGATAGGTATGTTTATTACCACCTTTAATATTTCCTGCAGAACCAACTGCATCACGAAACGGACCATAATAATTTGAGGCATACTTAGCTGAATAAGCAAGAATTTTTGTGTTTACAAAGCCATCGGCTTCCAACGCTTCCCTAATGGCACCAACTCGACCATCCATCATATCTGATGGTGCAACAATATCTGCTCCCGCTTGTGCATGCGATAATGCTTGTTTAACTAAAATATCCTTAGTGACATCATTAAGCACATAGCCTTCACAACCGGCTTTATTATCTTCACTTTCACTTAAGATGCCGTCTTGACCATGAGTTGTAAAGGGATCTAGTGCCACATCTGTTATAACAGCTAGCTGTGGAAATTTAGCTTTTAATGCGCGAACTGTTCTTTGCGCAAGCCCATCAGGGCTGTACGCTTCTTCTGCCATTAGTGATTTTTTATCTGCTGGCGTAACAGGAAAAATTGCAATAGCAGGAATTCTTAAATCCACAAGCTCCTGTGCTTCTTCCAATAATAAATCAATACTTTTACGTTCTACACCAGGCATCGAAGGCACAGCTTCTCGTTGGTTCTCACCTTCTAAAACAAAAACGGGATAGATTAAATCATTCACACTAAGCTGTGATTCAGCCATTAAACGACGGGTATAGTCATCTTGGCGCATGCGGCGCATACGGCGTGCTGGAAATTGTCCAAATTGAGTATCGTTATTCATCTATTTTCCTAAAGTGCGTTATGTTACGTCTTGTTGATTAATATCTTCATCAACAAGTTTATGTTCTTGAGTTTGATTTCGACCACTGCGCTTCGCTGTATATAAGGCTTTATCTGCACCAGCAAAAATATGCTCTGGCTGAGCATCAGCTTGCTGCTGATAAGTACAAACACCACAACTGATGGTGATTGGTATTTCTAACTCTTGATACAAAAAAGCACGTCTAGCAATATTTTCTCGAAGACTTTCCGCCAAAGTAAATGCACCTTGGCTATCTGTTTCCGGTAATATCAAACAAAACTCTTCGCCACCATAACGAAAAGCAAGATCTGAATTGCGTTTTAAACACTGTTTAATATGACCACTCAACCATACCAAACATTGATCTCCAGCTAAATGGCCGTAATCATCATTTACTCGCTTGAAGTGATCTATATCAATTACCACAAGACTAAGTGGTGTCAAATTACGCTTACTTCGACGGTATTCTGCCAAAATTTTCTGATCGTAAAATCGACGATTGTGTAGCCCCGTTAACTCATCAATAATATTTTTTCGTTCTAACTCTTGGTTAACTTCTTCAAGCTCTTGTAAAGCAATATTAAGCTCTAATGTTCGCTCTTGAACTCTCTGTTCTAACTCTTCTTGATTCTCTTGTTGCAATGTCAATAATTGCTCTTGAGTACTTTCAGAAAGCTTTGCATTTTCTAAGGCTTCTTTTTGCGCTATTTCTTTATCTTGTACTTGGTAAAAGTATTGGCGGCTTAAAATAAAAGTTAGCAAAAAGGCATCAATCCAAAATATCGTAATATAAATTGCCGCTTTATAGGGAGCGATACCAATATCCACCCAGTTAGTTGCAATAATAATGACAATCATAGACATCAACTTAACAACCATTATGGTGCTAAATAACAACGCTAGACGTTGACGTAAACGATATAAATAAAAGCCAATGGCGGCGAGAAAGATGATCGTTAAGCTGTGCAATATCATTATTGCACTCACATCAATATAAACAGGTGTAAATAAACTCATTGGTAGAAATGCTGCAAATAACCAAGTAATCCACTGAATAAGGCGATGTAACCGCTCATTGATTTGCTTTAATTTAAAAACTTTGGCAGTGAATAACAACAATGCAATGGTTGATGCCGCGACAAAAATCGGTACTTCTATGCCTTTTAATGCATTATATTGAGGCAATAAGTAGTAAAGATTTAAGCCTAAAATAGCACTTAATGTACAGGTACGACATAGCAAATAAGCAAACAATAATAATACCGTATTTTTGCGTATTGCAAGGTACAGTAAAAGCATCGCAAATGTTAAACAAAATAACCCACCTAGACCTAAGCCCAATCTAAAGCTTGCTTCGCTACTATTTTCAATAAAACCAGATTGATTATATAAGACCAGTGAGCTTCGTAAGTGGCTAGTACTTTTGATGCAGAGTATAACTTTAATCTTGTCTTTAGCAGGTAGGCTAAGCGAGACCTTTAAAGTGTTATTGCCTTCTAACTCAAAGGGCATAAACTCTAATTCATTGTTATCATTTAAAAATAATATCTCTGCACTGGAAATTCTAATTTGATTCTTTAAGGTAATATACGCCAGCTGGCGTTCAAGAGAGTCATTGTCAACTTGAAACGCGATTAAGTTAAACCCTGGCTGGTAGGCCAAGTCCCCTTTCGACGCTTTTACCAATGGCCATTGACTCTTCCCTGCAAAGAAATCTGCAATGATTGTTTTATTCTTTTGCGCCATCGCGTGATAGTGAACTTTAGCAATGCCTTGTTGTGATTGACTTAATGAATAACTGGGGATGTCAGGTAGGCTTTGCTCTGCCCTAACCCAAGAGGTGGACATAAAGCAGATAACGAGTATAAATAATACTCTACCTAGGTAGGACATAGCCCAAACACCCTACGCGCATTATTGGTGGTACATTTTTCAATTTCATCAATTTCTTTACCTGTTATTGATGCAATTTCAGCAAGAATATAACTTAAATAGCAAGGTTCATTCCTACTGCTCTTAGGCCGGGGTCTAATAGTTCTTGGCGTTAGGTAAGGGGCATCTGTTTCAATCAGTAAACGATTCAGAGGGATTAAATTAACAATATCTCGTAAACTTTGACCTCGACGCTCATCACATAACCAACCGGTAATACCTACATACATATCAGCTGCGATACACTGCTCTAACTCATCTTTAGTGCCAGTAAAGCAATGTGAAACCATAGCAGGTAAACGATTAATATATGGCTTTAATATAGCAAACCAAGGTTCAAATGCATCTCGTTGATGCAAAAATAATGGCATTGAAAGCTTATGTGCCAACTGAACTTGTTGTTGGAAAACCACTTGCTGCTGCTCAGGGGTTGAAAAATTTCGATTAAAATCTAATCCACACTCTCCAATGGCTTTAACATATTTAGACTGGGCAAGTTGTTCTAACTCATCAAGATAATTACCAGAGACATGATCCGCATCATGAGGATGAACCCCAGCAGTACAAGAGAGAAATCGAGGGAAGCTTGCTTGATACTCCTGACATAAAGCCAATGCTTTTTGGCTTTCGGTTACACTAGTACCAGTGATAACAAGATGATTGATGTTAGCTTGCTGGGCACGTAATAGTACCTCTTTGCGATCTTTGTCAAAACGCTGATTGGTTAAATTGACGCCAACATCAATCAAAATGGGACTCGCTATTTAACTCGCCTAACGCGAATACGTTTATTTTCATCAACCTTTTTCAAGTAAATGGCGTTTAAGGCACCTGTTTCAAGTAGGATTTCTTGTCCTTCTTCTAATCTAAGCTTGCCACTATCTTTTTGTTGCCAAACTTGCCCGTTGTCTAAAGCGATTTTTAATTGTCCACGCATTAACTTAGTTACTTTAGTAACTGTTGCCGTTATTTCGGTAACTTCTTCAGCTTTTTCTTCTGCTGTTTTTTCTAAATGAGCTTTAGCAAAATTATCTTCATTTCGTATTGGCTTAGTGGCACTAGCTTCTGATTTAACCACAGGCTTTGGCTTACTCACTGGCGCTATAATTTCTTCTGGCTTTGCTGGTTGAATATGCTTTTTAGGAGCTTGTTTTGCTGAAACTTTTAGTTGAGAGGCAAGACGATCAAAACAATTAAGGCGAGCAAAATTATCTAACTCTTGAGCACATTGCTTTACCGACGTTGCTAGTTTTTGTTCATCTGCTGCATACACGATAGATACAGAACTACTAAGCACTATTGCACTTATTAGTAGATTAATCTTTTTCATTATTATTATTCCTTAACCTGTGAATCTGATTCTTCTTCATCTTCTTTATAATGAAGAGAAGCTATTATTATACCTACTTCAAATAATAGCAACATTGGCACGGCTAACATGGTTTGAGAAATAACATCAGGCGGCGTTAATAACATGCCAATAACAAATGCGCCAACAACAATATAAGGTCTCTTGGCACGTAAACTATCAGGGGTTGTCATGCCAGTCCAACACATCAAAATGATAGCAATTGGTATTTCAAATGCCGCACCAAAAGCAAAAAACAATTTTAATACGAAGTCTAAATAACTACTTATATCTGTTGCGATGACAACGCCATCAGGAGCAACTGAAGTAAAAAAAGCAAAAACCACCGGAAAAACAACAAAATAGGCAAAAGCTATTCCACTGTAAAACAATAATGTTGAACCAAACATCAAGGGTGCTACCAAGCGCTTTTCATTTTTATAAAGACCAGGAGCAACAAAAGACCACACCTGATACAGGATATATGGCATAGCAATGAAAAAAGACAGTACAATTGTAAGCTTAAACGGAGCGAAAAACGGTGAGGCAACATCAGTTGCAATCATTTGCGCACCTGCGGGCATAGTTGAAAGTAATGGTTGCGCTAAATATTGATAAATATCTTGGGCAAAATACACTAAACAACAAAAGACAATTAACACGCCCAGTACAGATCGCAACAAGCGGTTTCTTAACTCTAATAAGTGATCGAAAAGGGTAGCGCTAGGCTTGTGAATGGTAGTCATTATTTAGGCTTTTCAGTACTCTCTACTTGAGCAACCGCTTTTATAGGCTGCTCTATCTTTTCATTATCAGCTGAATGTTCTACGTCACTAGCTTCATTACTGGTTTGAGTTTTTGAAGAGGCGGCTAAAGAGGATGAGATCATTGAATCTAATGGTTCAGTATCAACTTTCTTAAATGGCTCAGTAACCATATCCGTTGCTTCTTGCAGAGACTTAAGAGACTCAGCCACTTCTGGACTCAAGTTCTTCATGTCTGCCTGTTCAGCTTTTTTCAAATTGGCATGTAATTCGTTAATACGTAATTCTTCTGTTAATTCAGTTTTTACTGCATCACTAAATTTACGTACCCCACCAATCCAACCGCGTATAGTGCGAATCGCTACAGGCAATCGTTCAGGACCTAATATCACTAGACCCATGATGCCTATGATCATTAATTCCCAAAAGCCGATATCAAACATTTACTACGCCTGATTTTTTTCGTTAACTTTTTCACTTTCACTAGCTGTTGTTGAAGAATTATCAGCCAATGTTTCTGAAGACTTTTCCGCTGCCTTTGCTTTTTCAGCGTCATCGCCAATGGCATTTTTAAAGCCTTTCACTGCAGAACCAAGATCACCGCCTAGGTTACGTAATTTTTTTGTACCAAATAACAATACAACGATAACGGCAATAATCACTAATTGCCAAATTCCGATACCACCCATAAAAGAACTCCTATTTACTAACTTATCGGGCATTATATACCTAAATTACTCCAGTAAACGAGCAAAAGCACACACAGAACGAAAAAATCATGAGATAAAACAAATTTTATTCCAATTGTTTGCTTGATAGCTACTGATAGCAATTTACGAGATCAAAAAAGCCGACAATATTGTCGGCTTTTAAACACACTACATAAAGTAATTATACCGCCATAGAGTGCTTTAATTTACTTAAGGCATTTTTTTCTAACTGCCTAACACGCTCAGCTGAAATTTGATATTTATTCGCTAGTTCTTGTAACGTAGATTTATCTTCATCTAACCAACGTGTTTTAATGATATCTTGACTACGGTCATCAAGTGTCACTAATGCTGTCGATAAGCGATTATTAGCATGCGTTTCCCAGTTTTCATTTTCAACTTCAACCGCTAAATCAGACTGTTTATCTTCTAAATACTGTGCGGGAGAGAAGTTACTCGCATTGGCATTGTCATCATCATCATTTGATAATTCAAACGCTTGATCATGGGTGCTCATACGAGATTCCATTTCCATGACATCTTTTGTGCTAACACCTAATGTTTCAGCAACAGTATTCACTTCTTCATTGCTGAACCAACCTAAACGCTTTTTGTTTTTTCGTAGATTGAAGAACAACTTACGCTGTGCCTTAGTTGTTGCTACTTTAACAATACGCCAGTTCTTTAAAACAAACTCATGGATTTCAGCTTTAATCCAATGTACTGCGAAAGAGACTAATCGCACACCCACTTCAGGGTTAAAACGTTTAACGGCTTTCATTAAGCCAACATTGCCTTCTTGTACTAAGTCAGCTTGTGGTAAACCGTAACCTGCATAGCCTTTGGCAACGTGAATAACAAATCGCAAGTGAGACATAATAAGCTCTTGCGCTGCTTGTAAATCATTTTCATTATAGAGGCGAGTAGCCAGCTCATGCTCTCTTTCTGCAGTAAGCATAGGAATGCTATATGCTGATTGCATATAGGCTTCAATACTTCCACTTTGTGGTACTGTCAGTTGCATTGTTTGACTCATAAAAAGATCCTCCATTTAACTCCGATAATCTTATTCTATTGGGATTTTAGCACAATACGGCTGTTACTCAAAAAGAACAAGGCTATGAACACTATCGCAATAGATAGGGCAACACAACAAGATCTTTCACTTTTTTAATGAATATTTTGTGTCAGTTTGTAATAGAAAAAATTACTGTCGAACAAACAAAGAGTTATAAAGAGAGAAATTTAATCGGCATTTGGCTCAATTGCCCTGATATGCTGGCGTACAGAGATGTAACTCCCCAATAAGCCCAATAAAATAGCAAAGCCAATGAGTGTTAATATTTCATTGAAAACCAGACCCTGCAATTCAAAACTACTATTGTATAAATCAGTTAGCTCAGCAATAGCACCTGTTAGATACTCCGCCAAGACGGCTACAGCAACACAGGATAACAAGCCACCAAAAATACCATACCAAGCACCTGAATAAAGGAATGGTCTTTGAATAAAACTATCTGTTGCGCCAACAAGCTTCATAATAGCAATGGCATCTTTTTGATTTAAAATGGCTAAACGAATAGTGTTACCAACAATAAGCACCACTGACAAACAAAGCAATAAAGCAACGCCAACAACAATATCTTCTATGAGCCGTGCCATAGCTTCGAGCCGAGTTAGCCATTCAACATCGAGTTTACCTTGTTCTACTTCTCTTTCTTTAAGTAACTTAGCTAACAATTCATTTGCCGCTTGAGCTTGGCTAGAGCGCTGTGTAGGCGTCACTAAAACCGTGGCAGGTAGCGGATTCTTATCGAGATATTCGAGAGACTGACCGAACCCTGACAATATCTTGAATTCTTTAAGTGCTTGCTCAGCGGAAATATAATGCACTGTGGCAATCTCAGGGTAAAGCTTAAGGCGATTGACAAGGTTTTGACCACTTTTCTCACTGGTTGATAGCTTCAAAAATAAGGTTATTTGTGAGGCGCTATCCCACTGTTCGCTTACATGTTGGGCATTCTTAACAAATAAATGTAATGTAGCAGGCAAGGCTAAACTGATACCGAGTACAAAAATTGTCATTACCGAAGTGAAAGGCGTACGCCATAAATCACCTAAACTACCAATAGCCTGCTGTAAGTGCCTAATTGGCAGGGTTAATAAACGACGAAAAAAGCCTTCTCTTTCGACCAAGCCACTACTATGTAACTCACTCATCAATGCCTCCTTTCGCCTGTAAACCATCAACGATGCCATCATTGATCATGGTGCCTTCTTTAAGGGTTAGCGTGCGATACTTCATGCGAGCAATTAACCCTAAATCATGGGTAGCAATTAATACGGTGACACCAGCAGCATTAAATTCTTCAAATAAGCGAATAATATCAAGTGATAACTTAGGATCTAAATTACCCGTGGGTTCATCGGCTAGTAGTATTGGAGGCTTATTAACAATAGCTCTGGCAATACCAACTCGCTGTTGTTCACCACCTGATAACATATGAGGATAGCAACGCAACTTTGCACTTAAATGTACTTTCTCCAATGCAGTGCTGACACGTTTACGAATTTCTTTATGGCTGACACCTTCAATAATTAATGGCAAGGCGACATTATCGAAAATCGTTCTATCTTTAAGTAAGTTATGGTTTTGGAAGATCATCCCTATACCGCGACGTACATAGGGAATCTGCTGATATTTTATATCAGCTAATTCATTATGATTAACACAAATACTGCCCGAGCTAGGCTTTTCCATCATCGAAATTAACTTGAGTAAGGTACTTTTACCTGCACCTGAATGTCCCGTTAAAAACGCCATTTCGCCCGCGGCTAATGAAAAGCTTACTTGCTTTAACGCTAAATAGCCGCCTGGATATGTTTTGTTGACATTACTAAAGTTAATCATGCAAACAGTAGATCTTGTTATTATTTTTATGAAAACAACTTATCATACTTTGTTGATAGTCTTGAACTATTTATTCTAAAAAATAGCTTACTTATGCTCAATTATTTGGTAAAGAGTGCTTCAATAAAGTCTTCGCCATTAAATGGACGCAAATCATCAATTCCTTCACCAACACCTAAATATCGGATTGGAATGCCGTATTTATCGGCCACAGCGAAAACAACACCGCCTTTAGCAGTACCATCGAGCTTAGTTAATGTTAAGCCAGTTAAGCCAACAGCTTCATTAAAGAGTTTGGTTTGACTCAGCGCATTTTGGCCTGTACCAGCGTCAATGGTTAGCATAACTTCATCTGGGGCGTCCACATCAAGTTTTTTCATAACACGAACAACTTTTTTCAGCTCTTCCATTAAATGGTTTTTATTCTGCAAGCGACCTGCTGTATCAGCGATCAATACATCAACGTTTCTTGCTTTAGCTGCACTAATCGCATCAAAAATTACAGAAGCGCTATCGGCACCTGTGTGCTGAGCAATAACAGGGATTTCATTACGCTCTCCCCACACTTGTAATTGCTCTACCGCGGCGGCTCTAAAGGTATCACCTGCAGCTAACATAACTGACTTACCCTGCGCCTGAAATTGCTTAGCAAGCTTACCAATCGTCGTGGTTTTACCTACTCCATTCACCCCAACCATTAAGATAACGTAAGGGCCAGAGTCTTTCGAAATATCAAGAGGCTTGCTAACATCTGCAATAACTTTTTGTAGTTCTTCTTTTAGTAACTCATATAAAGCTTCTGCATCTTTTAATTGTTTACGACTGGCAGTTTTAGTCAGTGAGTCAATCACTTTACTTGTTGTTTCAACACCAACGTCAGCTAGCAGTAGATGCGTTTCTAGCTCTTCAAATAAATCATCATCAATTTGTTTACCACGGAAAAGATCAAAGATTCCGCCACCAATATTCTGCCTAGTTTTAGTTAAACTTTGCTTTAATCGAGTGAAGAAACCTGCCTTTTCTGGCTCTGGCTCTGGCTCTGGCTCTGGCTCTGGCTCTGGCTCTGGCTCTGGCTCTGGCTCTGGCTCTGGCTCTGGCTCTGGCTCTGGCTCTGGCAAGTCAGTGTTTTGTATCACTTCAACTTCATCAACACTTGATGCTTGCTCTACTGTCGATTCTTCAGTATTTAACTGATCGTCAGATACCTGCTCTTCACTATTAGCTTGTTCATGCTCTTTAGCAGTTTGCTCTTCATCTTGGCCAAAACCCAACCAGGAAAACATACCTTTTTTCTTAGACATACGTATTTACAATATTAATTAGATTGGTATTACAACCAAACAAGGATAAAATTGCCGATATAGTAACACTTCTGTTTAAATCAAAAAACTAAACTAGCGCAATAGTAAGCGAATAAAGTATGAGCAAACACAAAAAAAGAAGCCCTAACGCATCAGCTACAGGAAATATTCGCATTATTGCTGGCTCACACCGAGGCAGAAAGCTACCGGTATTGATGGCAGAAGGTTTGCGCCCAACCACTGATAGAGTAAAAGAAACCGTCTTTAACTGGTTAATGCCTTATATACCTGGTGCTCATTGCTTAGATTGCTTTGCCGGCTCTGGCGGCTTAGGGTTTGAAGCACAGTCACGTGGTGCCGAACAAGTCACATTTATTGAGCTAGATAAAGCCGCAGCCAAGCAGTTAACTCATAATGCACAGTTATTAAAAGCAAGCAATGTCATCATTGAAAACAATAGCGCATTAACTTTTTTACAAAAACCAAGTAAAAAGTTCGATGTGGTTTTCATTGACCCACCTTTTAGAAAGCAGTTCGTGCAACAGACTGTTCAATTGTTAAATCAAGGCTGGTTGGCAGAACAAGCACTTATCTATATTGAAATGGAATCTGATGCCTCTTCTACAGAACTCGCAGGCCTTCCGATTAACTGGCAATTGCTAAAAGAAAAAGTCGCCGGTCAAGTGAGTTATCGTCTCTACCAATTCACCGCTTAAACACACGATATTAATATGAAGTTATATGTTTTATCAGGCTATATACAAGAAATCTTATTGGTTGAATACCCTGATAAGCTATTGCTACTTGATGGTTGCTCTCGAGCTGATGTAACAACAGTACTTAATTTTATTAGTAACACGCTCTCTCGTAGCCCAAGTGATTTAAAACTCATCACAGTAACTCATATGCACCCCGATCATGCGGGTGCAGCAAATAAATTAAGAAAACTCACTGGTTGTAATATTGCCTGCGCCAAAAAAGATACGCAATGGTATAGAGGGTTCTCGGGTAAGTTAATGCATATTACCGATATTTTATTAACACGCTATGTTGCCAATAAAATGCAAAAGCGTCAGCGCTGGTTATGGTATTCAAGCACGCTAAAAGCAGACATACAGTTAACTGATGGTGATTTACTTCCAGGGTTCGACGATTGGCAAGTACTTACTACACCTGGGCATACTGATAGAGATATTTCTTTATATCATTTACCTTCTAAACGTGTATATATTGCTGATTTAATTGTAGCGACTAAAAAAGGCTTTATTCCGCCCTTTCCTATTTTTTATCCCAATAATTATCAAAAATCACTCAAGAAAATAGCAAGCTTAGCGCCTAGCAGTGTCATTTTAGCTCATGGCGGTGAAGTCACAATCACGAATGAACAAATAAATTCAATACAAAAAAAAGCGCCTACTGAGCCGATGACTCATTGGCGCTTAATTCAAAGTAAACTAAAGCAAATATGCTTTAGTCGATAGCTACTTTTTAGGTAACAATTTCAAATCATGAAAATCAAAGCTAAAATCTGTAGCCTTAGACACTGCCTTCATCGTGGCATATTTTACAGCACCGTTTTCATCTAAATTAAAGTTAACAAAAGCATCGGCTTCTAATGTTCTATCATGCCAACGTACAATAAAGGTGTTATGCTGATGGTGCTCTACATCACCGACTAGCTCAGGTGTATTGCCAAACTGCATATGTAGCTTGTTGTTTTTATAAGTGATATGAATTTCACCATACCAGTTATCAACATAAGTCATTGCATAGTCTTGTAGCTTAAGGGAATGTTTGGCATTTTTATTAACTGACGCCTGCATTTCTGCCAAACGAGCTTGTTCTTTTGCTACTCTGCTTTGCTGCTTTTCATGGTAATAGCTCACCCAATCTTTAGCTTCAAGAGACAAGTATTCATTTAAGATTTGCTGATAAATCGCATTAAAAGCATAGCCCGATTGCTGGTTAGTTAAAATAACCATACCAAGATTCTCTTCTGGCACTAAGACCACTTTAGATACCATGCCCAAAATGCCGCCGCTATGATGAACAAGCTTTACACCATGATAGTCTTTTAAAAACCAACCCAAGCCATAAGCCGAAAAATGTGTTTTGTCATGCTTTGTAGCGGCATCAGAAACAGATAATAAGGTTCTCGCTTGCCACATAGCTTTACTTTGCTTGGCCGAGAATAGGCGTTTATCTTTAGTGTACTGACCTTGGTTAAGTTGCGCTTTTATCCACAAGCTCATGTCATTAACACTAGAAGCCACTGAACCTGCACCTTGGAATTTTTCTAAGAAGTTACCGCCAACAACGTTTAACTCACCATCTAAAGGTACATGCGCTCTAGCCACATTTTTATTAGCTGATTCAATCAAAGAAAATGCAGCACGAGTATTATCCATTCCTAATGGCATAAAAATATTTTCTTGGATCACTTCATGCCATGATTTACCTTGGATCTTAGCAACCACCTCGCCTGCAATAATGTACATTAAATTATCGTAGGCAAACTCACTTCTAAAGCTCGATACTTGAGGTAAATGTTTAAGCCCTTTAATAATGTCATCATTGGTTAATGTAGTATGTGGCCAAATCATCAAGTCGCCAGCGCCTAGGCCTAACCCTGAGTTATGCGCGAGTAAGTCAATGATAGTAAATTCTCTGGTCACGAAAGCGTCAGGCATTTGAAACTCAGGAATAATATCAATAACTTTTGTTTGCCAAGTTAATTTACCCTCATCCACTAACTGAGCCAATAAAGCTGCCGTCATAGCTTTAGTATTTGACGCAATACCAAACAAGGTATCGGTATTAACTTGAGTAGGTTTACCATGCTCAATAACACCAAAACCTTTACTAAAAACGACCTCGTCATCTTTAACAATAGCGACAGCAACACCCGGTACTTGAAAAACATCCATCGCCTTTTCTATTGCTTGCTCTACTTTCGCATTTTTTTCTGTCATGCTTGTTGCGTGCACACTGAAGGCTGCGCATAGCATGACAATGAAAAATAATGGTTTCTGCATTAGCTTCATTCTTACTTCCTATTCGTTATTATTGAAAACTTTACTCTAAAGATATGTTTATACGGTTAATTAATCTCTATGCCTAGGTTTGATAGACCTTCAGACAACACCATTTCTTTAGCCAATTGACAGCTTCGTTTGTTTTCTGCGGCAAACTTTAAGAAATCAAATAATTCATTTTGAGTCTCTTTTTCCCACTGCATTAACGGATGTGCTTCAATTTGCTCTGATGATACGTCAATATCTTCACTTTCGTTCACTTCTTGCTCTAGCTGCATCAAGGTTAATTCAACAAAGTAACTGACACTATTGACTGATAAGCGACTGATGGCTTGAACATCATCAGTAACTTCCTCTGCTTTTTTAGCCTTAGGCTTAAAATCTATTAATTGCCATAAAGAGCTCATCGCCATGCAAACATCTAACGCAGGAAACACGCCAAAGGAGTCAAACGCCTCAGGATCAGGGATTTGAGGTTCTAGTTTATTAAGTTGAGCTTCAACATTTATTTTGACTGACTGTGGGTTAGCAAGCCATTGCCAAATAATATTTAACTGATTACGCACCACTTGGCTATCACCAAACTGCTCAGCTTCACTGAACATTTGATAATTAGGTAACATACGTTCAAGCAAAGCCGCAGCAAACGTAATTTGCTGCCACTTACTTAATTTCTTGAATGGTAGATATATTGACACAAAAAAATTACTCACAAATAAAATTGTGAGTAATTATATACGGAATTGCAGGTAAGAATAGTTGAAATCAATAACAAGTTAATTAGCTAACTGCTTTTGCGCATATTCAAACTTCAAACGATACTCAGTTAACTTGTGCTCCATTTCTTGAATCTGTTCAGAATAAGTCGTGGTTTGTTCAGCCACTTTAGCACTTAGCTCGTGATTTTCATCACGTAAGAACTTAATCGTTTCTCTAACTTGGTTATTATCTTGTTCTTGCTTTTCTCGACTTGCATTAAAGCGTTTAAGTACGTTTTCTTCACCTTCTTGAGCAACTTTTACTTGGTCCTTCAGTGCTTCGACTTCTTTCTTATACAGTTCAATATCTGATTTTTCAGTTTCAACTTGCTTCGTCAATGCTTCATGAGCTTTTTCTAACTCGACAATTTTATCAATTGCAGCCGTTTTTTCCTGTTCAAGCTGCTTTTGATTTTCAGCAACAGACGCTTTAACTTCGACTAGTTGTTGCTGCTCTTTTGCTAACGCTTCACTTAATTGTGTTACTTGAGTTTGGTGTGCCTGTGCTTGCTGTTCAAATTGCTTCTCTTTATCAAGCTGGCTATCAATTGATTTTTGCATTTCAGACAATTGCTGCTGTAGCTCTGTTTTACTGCTTTGTTCTTTTGCTAATTGCTCTGTTAGTTGAGCCACACTGTCTTGCGTTGCTTGCTGCTCAGTTAATGACTTTTCTAGGGCAACAACTTTGTCAGATAGCTCGGCTTTTAGTTTTTGCTCAGACTGTAATTGCTCTGATAATTGGTTAAGCTTTTGCTCTGATTCTTTTGTACTATTCTCAATCGCTTGTTTATTGCTCTCCTGCAGCGTTGTTAACTCATTGTTTGCGATCGAAAGTTTTTGAGTTAACTCATCAATTTGCTTTTGCTGCGCATTACCAGATTCAGATTGCTCTTTATTCTTTTGCTCTAATTGTGTTTGTGAGGTTTTCAATTGCTCTGCAAGCTGATTACTTTGTTCTTGTGCGCTTTTTAACTGGCTAGTTAAACTTTGCTCTTGCTCAGTTAGCACCATTAAGCGACCATTCAAGCCATCAACTTCTTGGGTTTTTTCATTTAATGCTTGTTCACTTTCCAGCAATTTTTCTTCTAATTTGCTACCAATGTCTTTATTTTGATTTTCAACATTCGCTTTTGCTGAAGAAGCTTGAGCTAATTCTTTTTTCAGTTGGTCAATAGTTTCTGTATAATTAATCGTCTTTTGTGTTAACTCAACCTGAAAATTTTGTTTGCTACTCTCTTGTTCAGCCTGCTTTTCAGACAGCGCTTGTTTTAGGGTTTTAATCTCTTCATTACTTGTCTGTAATGTTTTCTCTAACGCTTGATAATCAGATGTTTGAGTCGAGTTTGCGTTAGCACCGTCTTCAATAGCAGCGCCAATTAACTTAGTTAGCTTTTCTTCTACTTGAATATAAACATCACTGGCTAAGCTTTGTATTTGCTCTTCCACATCCTTGGATAGTTTATTTTTATCGACCATATTATTCTCATTATTATAAACCACTACTGCCTTTAAACTACCACAACAGTTATTGCACAGGAATATCGAATTGACATTTTTTTTACAAAAAAAACAAAAAAGGGGCATAAGCCCCCTTTATATTATCTTTTTTGCTGTGCTGTTTGAAATTAGCTTTCAGCGCTTTCAGCTGCTTGTTGTTGACCAACAGGTGAAATTTGAATACCTACTACTTTAACTTCTGATGAATCATTTCGTAATTGAACTAAACGGTTTACTTGACCTAACGAACCAAGCATAGAGTAAATTGGCACAAACAAACCACGCTTATGGAAATCAACTACTTTATCTTCAGCTAGTGCTTTAACTTTTTCTTCATTTACCGTGAAAATACCAACTAGCTTTTTCTTTTCGCCAGTGCTTAAATCGATGTTTAATTCAAGCTCTTGTAATAAATCATTCTCTTCAAGTTCTTTAATGAAGTTTTCAGTCATCTTCTCACCTTCATATAAGCGGCCTAATGACTGTTGGATATTAGTGAATATCTCTGATTCTTTACCGTCTTCAAATAAAGCTAAATCTTTATCTTCACCAACAAATTCACTGTCTAAATCAATACATGCAGTTAGTGTATTTTCACGTTCAGGATCTAAACCTAAGGCAAATGGGTACATACCTAAACTTTGTGGTACTGTTAATGCTGACCATTTGTCATCTTTAAAGAATAAGTTTTCACCACTTTCTAAACCAAGCATCGCAACGCTACGGTAACGTGGAGAATCTGGGTTTTTTACTAATACTACAGGAAAGCTTGATGTCGCTTGTGCATATTCGCCAGCAGTAATAGGTACAATATGTTGACCTGCTGTATGTGATAAATTGCGTTTGTTAGTTAACTTAAGGTTTTGATGTTGATCTGGTTTTACTGGAACAAAATTCGCCATGACTATTTCTCGTTTTTACTGCTTTATTAGCATGTTTTTATATTATTGTAATTTTACGCTAACTAGCTTGAAGAAAATAATGCAACGACGGGTTACAAACACTTGCAAGGTATTTAAGTAAATTACTGCCTTGTATAAATTATGGTGACGGTAAGTTTGCTTTCAATGCTAAACTTAAAAAAAGATCAAAATAATCTGAGCTATATAGAAAAATGTTAAAAAAATTAGTTTGTTACTCCTTAATTTTATTTTCCTGCTTTGCGCTTGCGATGCCGAAAATTACAATAAAGCACCAAAGAACAGCTGATGATTATGCTCAAATTCAAGTTATGAACGAGATTAACCTACCTTTAATCTGCCATGTCGCCATTGATGGTCACAAAATACGCTTTCAACTCAAGCCATATCAAGCATCAAAATGGTACAAAGCAACGGATAAACGCTTTAATTATGAACACTTTAGTGTATGGTGTGATTATTTAAGTTTGCACCCAGAATATCAAAAAATAAAATAGAAGGACTTAATGAAACTACCATTTATACCTGTATTAGCCGCTAGCTGCTTATTACTATCTGCAGCATATCAAGCTAGCGCAAGCCAACTATTTGATCCTTTTGATGGTCAACTCGATGCTTCTCAATATTTAAGTGAGAATGCCTATGGTTTTTTACCTGTACCAATAATCATAACAGACCCTGCTGTTGGTGGCGGTTTAGGATTATCTGGCCTGTTTTTTCATGAAACAGAGGAAGATCGTAACAAGCGTTTACAGTCTATGCAGAATGCCGAAAATGCTGCACAGCATCTTATGCCGCCAAGTATTTCTGTAGCGATAGGCGCCTATACGGGCAATGATTCCTATTTTGCTGGCGGCGGCCATATGGGCTTTTTTAATCAGGGAAACATTCGCTATATGGGTGGTGGAGGCTATGGCAACTTAAATATAGATTTTTTTGGCTTTGGTGACATCACATTAAAAAAGCCTATTCAAATTAACACACAAGCTAAAGTTATTATGCAAACACTTAAATTTAAATTAGGTGATAGCTCCTTTTATTTTGGTCCAACACATAGATATATAAATGCTGCCATTTCACCTAGCAACCTCAATGACTTAATCGGTAATTTACCTCCTAACTGGCAAGATACTATTACCCAACTATTAACAAAAGATGTCACAACCTCAGGCGTTGGCTTTACCTTAGAATATGATTCTAGAGATAATTTTTTCTCTCCCAATGAAGGATTAAAATATGAGTTAAGCCATCTTTGGTATGACGATAAAATTGCGTCAGATATTGATTATCAACTCACTGAATTTTCAGCTTTACATTATTTCAAGTTAACAGAAAATTGGCAGACCGCTTTTAAAATTGATATGCAATACGCCAATTCAGATGATTTATTACCTCCCTATGCTACCCCCTTTATTTCCATGCGTGGTATTCCAGCAATGAGATTTCAAGGTAATGCCATTGGCGTGAGTGAATTAGAGGTGACTTACAACGTAAACTTTCGCTGGAAGGTCAACGCATTTATTGGCATAGGTAAAGCGACTAATGAGTTTTCAGATTTAACGTCTAGTGCTAGTAGAATAAGTAAAGGGGCTGGCTTTCGATATTTAATTGCCCGCCGATACGGTTTTAATATGGGTATAGACTTAGCATTTGGCCCAGAAGATAACATTTTTTATATTCAAGCAGGCACTGCGTGGTAGTTTTTAGCGAATAATTGCATACCAAAGCCTTTATTTGGCCTGTTTGGGCAACAATTTGATATTTTCTATTGATTCGCTCGATTTTCTTTTTTAGTATGTTGTTGGCAATAATAATAATTGATGAATTAAGGATAAAAAATGAATAAAGGTGAATTAGTAGCAAAAATCTCTGAAGGCGCAGATATCTCTAAAGCTTCAGCTGGTCGTGCGTTAGATAGTTTAATTCAAACAATCACTGAAGAATTAGCCAATGGCGGCGAAGTTGCTTTAGTTGGTTTTGGTACATACAAAGTTAACGATCGTGCTGCTCGTACGGGTCGTAACCCACAAACTGGCGCAGAAATTCAAATTGCTGCAGCAAAAGTACCAAGCTTCAAAGCTGGTAAAGCCTTAAAAGATGCTTGTAACGCTTAATTGATAAGCTACATGCATTAATAAAACAGCGCCTAAGGGCGCTTTTTTTATATCTGCAATGTCATTTCATAGCATTCGCCAACGTTATATTTTACTATTTACCTACCTCATCGTTAGTAGAGACTGTTTTGACTTTATCATCACCGAATACTTCACCTGTTTTTGACCGCCCTGTTTTTATTCTGGCTTGCCCGCGCTCTGGTAGTACTTTATTTTATGAAACACTAGCTAAAGCTAAAGGCTTATGGACTGTGGGTGGTGAAAGTCATGCAATCATCGAGGAAATTCCAGAGTTCAGTACTATATATAATGGCTCTGTATCGAATTCATTAACAGAATTACATGGTAATGACCGTTCAATCGCCTTACTAAAAAGCCGATTTGCCCAACAATTAAGAGATATAAATAATACTCCTTATAATTATGAGCAATGTGGCGCAATTCGCTTCTTAGAGAAAACGCCTAAAAATGCCTTGCGTATTCGCTTCTTTAAAAAGGTATTTCCTGACGCTTTATTTATTCATTTAGTGCGAGACCCAAGGGACAACATAAGCAGCATCATTGATGGCTGGAATTCTGGCCACTTTATTACCTATCCTCACTTACCTGGTTTTAATAATCGTTGGTCCTATTTATTGCCAGATAACTGGCAATCACTGCAAGAAAAGCCTGTAGAACAAATAGCAACTTTTCAGTGGCAAGCAGCAAATCAAGCAATTGTCGATGACCTGCAGTCAGTGGCTGATAAGCAAAAGTTCACAGTACATTACCAAGATTTTCTTGATAATACTGCTGACATTATTGAGCAGCTTTGTCAGTTTATTGGTATAGAATTTGATTCGGGTTTACAGCAGTACTGTCAAACACCATTACCTTATTCTCGATATACTCTAACCAAGCCAGAAAAGAATAAATGGCATAAGAACAAGACGTTACTTGAACCTAATATGCCTAAATTAACTACTTTAGTTGCACAACTAAATAATAATTTACAACCTTTTACCGATTATCGAGTGAATAATTCATTATGAAATTAGCCCATGAATTTATCAAATTACCTTTGCATTTTGATGTCAGTAAAATGCAGGAAGAATTAGCAAAATTTTCACCGCAAGCATGGCGAGGCCATCATGAGGGGTTTCCAGGTAACAGTGCAATACCTTTAATCAGTGTTAACGGACAACTCAACAATGACTTTAAAGGTGAAATGTTAGCCACTGACGCTTTAAAACAGTCTGAGTATTTACAACAAGTTATCGCCTCATTTAATGAAGTATTTGGTCGTTCAAGATTAATGAAACTTGATGCGGGTGCTAAAGTACCTTTGCACTCGGATATTAATTATCATTGGTATAAACGCGTCAGAATTCATATACCGATTATTACCGATCCCAAGGTGATTTTTCATTGTGGTGATAAAAGTGTTCACATGGCAGAAGGTGAGTGTTGGATTTTTGATACTTGGAAAAATCATCAAGTTGATAATGATTCAACTGAAGATCGCATTCATTTGGTCATTGACACTGCAGGCTCCAGTGCGTTCTGGCAACTTATTAGTCAATCTTTTGTTCCTTGGTTAAATAAAGCTGAGGGAGCATCAAAACTACTGCAGTACCAAGCAGACTTTTCTCCAAGTATTTTAATGGAAAAACATAATGCACCAGTGGTAATGGGGCCTGGTGAATTAGAATTTATGATAGGTGAACTTAAACAAGAAGTCAGCAAGACGCCTACTAATAATAGTAATGTTGCAACACAACTTTTTACGGTACTTGAAGGTTTTAGCCAAGATTGGCGAAGGTTATGGTCACTTCATGGCGAGAACAAAGCTGGTTGGGATTTATATCATCAATGCCGAGATAATATCTTTCATCAAGCTAAACAAAGCGCATCACAATTGAAAATATCAAACGGCGCATCAGCACTAGATATGTTAGCTCACTGTATTATTGTGCCATCATTTAACCCTTAATTTAAACACACTACTGCTCGCATAATGCCTGAGCTTGAGCAACGATTTGTTCAAAAGCAGGCATGTGCGTTTTAATATATGGCTGATATTGCTGCCAAGAGTTCACTGAACGTTTGTTAATAGGTTGCTTCACTTGGCTTACACTTGGTGTCAAAACAACTCTGTCTGATTTGTAAAACGACAAGCACTGTGGTTCAAACTCAAGCTGGCAATATTCGAGTAATTTTCTTATTTGGGTTTCTGCATCATCAGTAAGTAATTCATAACTTAGGTGATAAACCTCTTTCCCATAAATTTTCTTCCAGTGTTGCATCAGTGCCAAATAGCCCTGCCAATAAAAAGAAATGTTATTTAGAGAGTATGAATATTCATGGCCTCGGCTAAAGTATTGTTTGAATACACTTAAAGCATTATCTAACGGATTTCGCACCACATTAATAATTTTTGCATGGGGAAATAAGGTTTTAATCAAGCCAATATGAAGAAAGTTATTAGGATTTTTATCAATGGCAATAACTTGGTAATCATTAAAATACTGTTGAACTTGCTGACAATAATGATCAGCAAAGGCTTGCCGCTTTTCTTCAGATAAACTATTTAACTGTTTAACATAACCACCTGAACGTTCTAATTCTAGCCCGATTCGTTCAATATATTGCAACTCATCCGTAGCACCGACTTTTGAGTGGCTAGCAAGAATTTGTTCAACTAACGTTGTGCCTGAACGTGGCATACCCACAATAAAAATTGGTGAAAAATCATTAGATACGGGTAAATTTAATTGACGATTGGAGGCACCTGAAATCATATCATTCACCATAGAATGATATAACTCGCCCCTAAAAGGCCTATGCTGTTCAAAAATTCGGTTTGCATTACTCATGGTGACAAAAGCTTGCTCGAAATCTTTCTGTTGTTCATACGCTCTGGCACAGGCAAAACCTATTAATGCTTTATTACCTAAATCGATCGTATTATCTGCTAGTAATGCTTGTAACTTTTCACTATCTTCAGGCGTAAAAGTGAAATTTTTAATATCTGCCATACTCCAGTAACCAACACCGCATTGGCTGGGGTTATCAGCAATAAAGTCACGATAGTGTTGTATGGCTTTCTCGCTTTCACCTTTTGCTTTATATACATGACCTAAATTTAGCAGTAGGTGTGGCAATGATTTTTTCTCAGCCAACAGCATGAGAAAAGATTGTTCAGCTATCAATATTTTTCCTGCAGCCAAGGCAACTAATCCATATTTAAAGCGCATTTGACTGTCTTCACCAAAGTCCGCTAAAAACTGTTCAAGCGCATTAAGTAATGAAAAATGTGCTTCTTTCGCTTCTAACAAAGCAATCAACCACAATTGCTGTTGTTTTGTGTCATCGCTGTCTTTGATCAATCTTTGATAGTAGGTTTGCGCATGAGAAAAATTTTGACAGCGCAAATCAATATTAAAGGCGAATTCAAGCACCGCTTGATTATCTGGATATAAGGACAATAACCCCGATAATTTGTTTTTTGCATCAAGAATACGGTTTTTTGCCAATAACTGATGACAATATGCCAGGGTTTGCTGATCAGTTTGGGATAATAATAAGGCTGCTTGATTCATAAGGCACTATATACGGGATATCAACTAAAGCTAAATGATATGGGAGCAGTAATGCCTTGGCAACAATAAATAACTATCGTGCTTAAGTTAAGTCATCTTCCTTGGTCTTAATAAGCAAAATGAAGTGAAAGCGCTGAAAAAACAAGCTCCTTTTAATCCTTGATAATGAAATGCCCATTAATTGCTGGCATGATAATAACTCATTTCTCTGCTGTGAGTTTATCAATGAAAAATACCGGCAATATCACCCAAGCAATGCGCTTACCTTTCTTAGTTCTCACGCCATGTTGTGTTTTTTTAGCCGTTGCAATTGCTATTAAGCAGCAAGTAACTTATTCATTAAGTTATGCCTTTTTATGTTTAATAGGCGCATTAGCTGCCCATATTGCAGTGAACACCTTAAATGAATATCAAGACTTTACCAGTGGCTTGGATTTAAAGACAAAGAAAACCCCGTTTAGCGGTGGTAGTGGTTTATTACCAGAGCAACCCCACTTAGTGACAGCAGTATTTTATACCAGTGTCATATCATTAGTGACAACAATTGGTATCGGCAGCTTTTTTATCTACGTATTAGGTTGGCAGATTTTACCCATAGGTTTGATTGGCGTCTTATTGATAATCACCTACACCAAATGGATTAACAAGAATGCTTTTTTATGCTTAATTGCACCCGGATTAGGTTTTGCCACCTTAATAACCGGTGGTACCTACTTTTGCATTAGCCAACAATTTACCAGTGACATGTGGCTGATAAGCATCATTCCCTTTCTGTTAATTAATAACTTACTGTTATTGAATCAATTCCCTGATTTACACGCAGATAAACAGGTAGGTAGAAATCACTTTGTTATTCGATTTGGCATACCAGCCAGTATTTTTGTCTATAGTTTATTTGCCATCATGAGCCAATTACTCATTGTTTGGCTTGTCTTCAATAATACACTGCCAGTTGCTTCACTCGCTACGCTAGCACCTATGTTGCTCAGTTATTTTTCTATCGTTGGAATGATAAAACACCAGCAAAATATTGGTGAATACCCGCACTTTTTAGCCGCAAATGTTGCATCATGTATTCTTAGCTGTGCCGTGTTAACTCTCACGTTGATCGTTTAATCACTTGATTGTTTACTGTGATTTAAAAATAAAAAAAGCATTAAAGACTGGCTTTAATGCTTAAATAACCTGAACTCGGTTTAAGAAGTAAATTAACAATATAAAATACAGAACGTTATATTCAACTGATTTTCTAGCTTGATAGTTTTACTTAATTCAAGGCAAATTTCGCGTCAATAGCTAGCCTATTGCAAGTAAATTTAACGAAGAAGTCAGTAAAAATAGCTGCTAGAGAGTTATTTATTAAGCCGAACTCAAGTTAAATAGCATTAATTTACACTTTTCGTCGTGCCGCTAAACCAATTAAAGCAATCATGAATAAAGCTAAGGTAGGCGGAACAGGGATCTCAGTATTCTTCGCTGCACCATATAAGAACTGAATATAAGCAATATCCGCTGCTTGTGGTCCAGAAAACGCCTCACTATAAAATGGGTCCATCAACGCTGGTCCTGGTGGTAATTCAGGTATTATAAAACCATCATCACTATGACCTAACCCTAAAGCATGACCTAATTCATGTGCCATCACTTGAAAAATATCAATGCCAACACCGGCAAACCCTATTTTCCATATATCGGTACTATCAAAGTGAATATCTCCACCCACAGGAGAATTACTTGGGAAATAGCCGTGAGCTAATACACCCGATGGGCCATCAAATGCGTGAGCACCCACACGAATAATACCTGAAGTACTCGGAACATTAACATCTTCACCTTGATCTAGCACTTCTATAAAAGTTAAATCAGCAACAATGCTCCATGCATCAAATGCACGCTCTATTTCAGACTTATAGCCTGCAGGCATAAAACTGTCTAATGAAGAAGTAACGCAGCCTGCTGGCTCCACCGTCCCTAATTCACAAGATAGTCCTCCATCCATTATGCTCCAACTAATGGTTGCACCTGTACCTAAACCAGCTCCCCATTTCGCTATCGCGCCTGCATTTGCTTGAACTGAAGCTAACAGTAAAATAGCCACAGTAAGACAGTTAACAACTCTAACCATACCTTTATCCTTATTGTTATGTTTACATTGAATTGAACAAACCATTAGACACAAATGCAAAAGCTAAACCAACCAAGTAAAGTACATTTAAAACAACATGTTAATAAAGTTAATTTTCTAAAAAATCATCCTTTGTAAAAAATACTGACAACAGAAATAAGTGAAATACTGAAAGATCACAAGAAAATACCTTTTAAAGGAGGTGACTTAAGTGATGTTTTTTAGCGAAAGCTAAAAGTACAATGCCACAGGCGACAATAACAGCCGTTAGGAGCAGCGCGGCATTATAGTTTCCATAATAATTAATCAAAGCAACGCAATAAAGCGGTGCAACGATTTGGCCAACACCATAAGCAGACGTGATAGCCCCCATAATTAACACTGGATTTTTAATAGACTGTTGACCCGCAAAATTCATGAATAAAGCAACTAAACCAATAAACGTCGCACCAAACAACATACCACTAAGTAAGTTCATAAAGATATTGGTTGAAAAAACGGGAATTAATATACCAACGATTTGTAGCGCCAAAGCGACCATCATCATTGTTAAACTATCGTATTTATCAGCAAGTCTCATCCAAATGATACATGATGGTATCCCTGCTAGACCTACGGCAAGCCAAACATAACCACCATAACCTACTAAGCCATCTAAAGAATTAATAATATCGGGTAAGAAGGTCGCTTGCACAACCATACCAACACCTTCGGTAAAATAGGCAATAATTAAAATCACCACCATAGGAGTAAATAACGAACGCTCAAAGCCATGATGCTCAGCCCTTTGATCAGGTTGCTTATCAAAGGTTAAAATATATCCTGAATAACAAGCCAGTATTGCCCCAACAAAAGCAAGGATAAGCCAAGCATCCTGCCAACTTGAACCGTAATAAAAGGCTGCTCGCACGATAAGATCACTAACTACAATAGAAAAGCCTAAGCCACTAAAGTGAATTCCCATGGCTTTTGTTTTGTTTATCGACTTTAGTTTTAACATCACTATTGATGAACCAACAACCAAGGCCATCGCAGCACCAAAGCCAGCTATTAACCGTGATAACAGCCAAATAATACCATTGTCAGTAAGGCCTAATAAAGCTGAAGAAAAAACACATATAACAAGGCCGAGCCTAAAGAAGCGAACCTTAGTATGAATATTTTTCAGAAAAACCGAAAAAATTGAGCCGGATAAATAACCAAAATAATTTATTGAAGCCAAAATACCAGCAAAAGAAATGCTTAAAGAGTCTTCAAGCATAGGTGGCAATAACGAGGTAAAAACAAAGCGAGCAACCCCTACCCCGACAATTAAAGCAAAAATACCCGCGAGTAAAATTGCGCTATTAGCACTTCGTTGCCACAACACCAAATAGCCCCTTTTCGATGACTTGTTATTGTAATAGCCAGTTTATGAGGTTTAACCGACAATAAGCAAATCAATCTAGGCAATAAAGATTATTATAAATACCTATAAGCTTTCAGTAGATAAATTATTCAACTTGAAGTACTTAGTATATTCACCACATTAAGCAATGAATAATGAACAGCTAATCAATATCAAACGAATAATACAAATCGGTAGATTGCTCAATGCCACTTACCACTTCAAGCCATAAGCGGTTAAGCAAGAATAACCTCACGGTAAGCTCATTAATTGGCTCATAGACACCAATACCATACTTCATATAAATACGTTCACCTATATAGCCACTAACCGTTGCCTGGGTCTTTTCACCCTCACCTTCAGTATCCACAGCAATATTACTGATCAATGGGATTTTCTCAATTTGATCAAAAAGCCCTACGCTATTAGTCACGCCAAAACCAACCAGAAAACTTGCTGCAACGGTACTATTCTCTGTACCAGCATCGAGACTTCGTCCTCGCACTAAATAAGACAATATCTCTGGCATCTCCATGGTCGGTGATGAAAATAATTCCATTTCAAGAGCTTCGGCTAATCCGGTAATTTTAATGCCCACATCGATGTCTTCTGATTTGATATGACGATTCGCGCTCAGATTAAAATATGGGTTATCTATCGGGCCATTGAAGGTAATTTCGCCTGTTTCAATTTGCAACCTTTGACCATAAGCTTGAAAGGTGCCTTCACCTGATTGAATACGACCAAACAACTGTAAAGGTTGCTTACCTTGTTGGCTGATCTGCAAGTCGCCATATAGCTTACTTTGCAAACCTTGCCCCGCTATAGTAAAGCGATCGGCAATATTCACCCGTATATCGGTCTTAATATTTAAACCCATACCTTCATGGGTAACAGCTTTACCCTCATTATCAATAATAATGACATCATCACTTAAAGAAACGCTACCTTCAGGAAGCTTTTCAAAAGTATAGTGGCCATCTAGCACATCTATATTTCCGCTGATTGTCAGCATCTTATTAGCCAGGGTGGCATTAATATTAGGCGCAACATTCATCACCAATTGAGGAGGAAAAACAAAGGGCAATTCATCAGCTTGAAGGTTTATATTCAAGGCTAAATCATCTTGCCAAGAAGCTGTACCACTTAGCTTTGCCTTTTTATCTTTAAGATAAAAAGAACCATCCATCACTGCAAAATTATTGTCTATGCGCAATGTGCTCTTAATATTCTCAAAATTATTAGCATTCTCTCTTAGTAGGAGCCTACCTTTATCTAACGTTACATCACCATTAACTAATGGCTTATTAAGGCTTCCCTCCACTGCTATATCTGCCGTTAACTCACCTTGCAAACTCACTACATCGGCTAAAATAGCCTGAAAAGGTTGCAGGTTGAGTTGCTTCAATACGACTTGCGCTTTTATTGGCGACTGCTCTGTTAAGCCCAGAGTTGATGTAGCCTGCATCAGCACTTTATCTTCATTTTCTAACAACAAGCTACTTGAAAATGATTGCTCATTAACAGAAAAACTAAATTCACCGTTAGTCCACTGCGAGAGTTGGAATTGATTTAGCTCATCTAACATTCTGACATGGCCTGCAGACAAGGCAAAATGTGCCATAGCATTTAACGGTTGCTCAGGTGACCAGTAAGTATTCACTTCGCCATGTAATTGACTTTCAACTTCAATATCATCAGGAAGGATGAGCTCATCGACCTCAGACAAATCAAGGGCAAGTTGCACTAAAAAGTTACCAGAGTCACCTAAAGAAATTTGATTAGGTAAACAAGCTGACAAACCAATACCTTGCCAACAATGTCCTGAGATATCAAATTGCTTATTGGTCATATCAGCAGCAAGGCTAAAGGCTTTATCATTTTGTAATGTAACGTTTTTATAGCTGATTACACTTTGTGTAACTTCACTATGCCATGATGAAAAATCATCATTGAAATGGCCATTAAGTTCAACATGGCTCGCATAATCACCTTGCCAGTTAAATTTAACCTTATGATTGTCAGCATTGCCCACTACCTGAAATTCAGCTTCATGCAATAAAATAGGCTGCTTCGCCAGCCATTGTAATGAGTTATTTGCCACAAAGAGGTCTAAGCGATGATTCTGTTTAGGTTGGTATTCACCCCGCAAAACGATTGAATCAGCCAACCACTCTTGCTGCCAATTGAACCCTTTTACTTCACTATTGACACTAATTAACGGGTTATCAGCCTCACCCGTAATAGTAAAGTCACTGGTAAATGCCCCTTGAATGGCCTGACTCCAATGATTAAGTTCGTTAAGTGTTAACTGTCCTTGTATGTGCCATTTTGCTTGATCGCTTGATTGTGAAACTAACGTTAATTCACTATGATTAAATACGGCAACTAACTCGCCAGCCTGCAGCTGTCCTGACTGATTAAAACCAAGATCTCCCTGTAAACTAATAGGGGTATTATTTACTTGTCCAGAAATGTCAGTCTCGGTTAGAGAAAAGTGCCAGTTATTTTTTTCCCACTGCCCAGCACTATTAATTTTCCCTTGTATGTTTCCAGTCAACTCTGTAGGTAAATCAATCAATAACATCTGGCTATCGATATTAAGTAACGTAAGTAATTCAGCCACATTGGTTTCAGGTAATGACAGCCCCGTAGACTGTGCTTTCAGCTGCCATGATGACGTATCTTCTGAATGTAAGAACTCTCCGTTAATGACTAATTCACTCGCCGAACTTGGCTCACTGACTTTAAGATCTTTTATCTTAAAATGCCCTTGCTGATGACTAACATCTAAGGAGACCTTGGTATCTTGATAGCCATAGCTACTAAGCTGACTTGAAAGCTGTAATGATTGTTTTTTGAGATCGCCTGACACTGACGCCTTCAGCGTTGAGGGTGTACCATGAGAAGCCAATGATAATGGCATAGGAATTTGTTGTGCTACTAGCTGAATATCAAAAGGCAAATCTACATCGACTAAGTTGACAGCTCCATGGCTAGTAAGTGACAACTTACCTTCATTAATGACTTTAAAAGTTAAATCATTAAGTGCGCCATTAAGGACAATTTCTTGCTTATCACCAACAATATTTGGCCACCAATCTAACTTTTTAAGCTGAGTTTTTAGCTTGGCATCAAATTGATATGGTGGTGTTAACTCTGCCTTTGCAGTCATTTGTTGGAGTGAAAAATCAAGCGTTGAGCTAGCTAAATGACTAACATCTACCTGAGTATTTTGCCATGTTCCCGTCAAAGCATTTTCAAAGGCATGCCATTTCACTTCAGTACTTGCTTCACATGATGTTGTGCATAGCTCACTCGGTCTTTCAACGGTTTGAACTAACAATTCAGCAAGTGATAACTGCTCAACTTTCAATAGCATCGGCAAGGAAACACGTGGCAAATCTAGTAATTTATCTGTAGATTCTTCTGATATTGATGAAGTTTCATCAGTTACTGAGCTATATAAATCAACAGATAGAAAACGTGCCGATGGTTGATAAAAACTAAAATGACTTGCTTCAATATCTACTCGGCTAGCCAACTCCTTAATTTTTAGCTGTGTATCATTTATAATCAGTTTACTGTTCAGTATTACGACTTGATCAGCTGTAATCGCGAAAGGCAGTTCAATTAGCTGCCCTGCTGACTCATCAACATAGCTTTCACTTACTTCACTGCTTTTACTTTGGTAATTTAAATTAAATTGCTCAGCATTGAGGGAATTAATGCAGAGCTTTTTCTGCCATGCGCAAGAAAAGTCTATGCTTGATTCTATTTCAATCAGTTCTATAGCTAAGCTATCTAACTGTAACGTAAACTCATGCAGCGCTAGATCTCGCACTAAAGCACCACTACGATATTCAACAGAAATAGCGTTGGAGAAGTTCAAGAAAAATAGACTGAATTGTGCTCCAAACGGTGTTGTTAAAAGCAATGCCAATAAACATAATCCAATGGCTAAATATTTTGCAAGCCATAAACTCAAGCGGCGAAACATCATAACTCAGCCCCTAAGTTAATATGTATCCGCCAATTTTTATCATCGTCATCAATGCCATAAGCCACATCAAACTTTACCGCCCCAACAGGCGATATATAATGTAACCCTGAACCAAATGAATACACTGGCTCATACTCACCTTTATTGGCAACACTGCCACCATCAGAAAATAATGCTAAACGCCATTTATTATTTAAGTAATATTGATATTCAATGCTGGCTACAAATAATCGCGTACCACCAACAACAATTGTCTGCTCTTCATTAGGATCGGAAGAGATCGGAATTGTTGAACCAATCGATTGATAGGCAAAGCCGCGAATACTTTGATCACCACCGGCGTAAAAACGCAACGAAGGGGCAAGTTCGGCATCTCTATCAATATAAATTGCACCAAACTCGGCACGTGTTACTAACCTATGATTAGGTTTTAAGGTGTTAATGTAATTCCAGCGCCCATGAACCCTAAAGAAACTATTATCAGAGCCTGCAGCAAGGTGAGCGCCTTCAATACTATAAGTTTGTCTAAACCCATGACTAGGATCGAGTGCAGCACCACGTCGAATCGTTCTAGACCAAAAAACACCAGGGATAATGTACTTAACACTATCTTCTTGCGACCAATCAATATTAGGATCAGACTCATCTAAATCATACTGCCAGGACTCTTGGTGATAGCGAGTATAAATTTTTCGGTGCCAGTTATTATAGGTAATTACCCGACCAATTTGTGCTGAATAAAATTTAGTGGTGAAATCAGCATAATCTTCATTTTCTATAGAGGCTTGTAGCTGCAATACATCTTCGGTGGGATGCTCTAATGGAATACTATAAATAAACGTGCCTGTCGGATTTAATTCAGAGTATTCAAACTTTGTTTCTTGAAAATGACCATATCGATTAAGTAAAGGAGTACGCCAACTCGCTGATAAACGAAATTGAGTATCAGTGGCATAGCCAAGACCAATATCAAATTGATGACTCTTAGCAGGGGTTAGGGTTACTTCAAGAGGTACATTATATTCACCCTTTGCTTCATCAACCACTTTCTCACCCGGCACCGCCATCACAGAGCCAAAGTACTTAGTTGACTGCAATTGTTGTTGTAATTGATGAAAAGCTTTAGTGCTGTAGTAGGTATCACTTTCAAAAGGAATTAAACTCGATAGTAGTGCGGGTTCTAAAGCAAATTCACTAAAGTTAACCTCACCAAAACGGTAGCGAAAGCCACTATCATAACGAATTTCTATATCAGCAAAACGATAGTCAGCTTTTATGGTGATACTAGCATCAAGTAGCACACCATCAAAATAACCTCGCTGCAATGCCAAAGATAAAATATCTGCTTTTAAATCCTCATATTTACCATGATGTAGCGTATCACCCTGCTGAATAATATGATGCTCAATTAAATGGCTAAATTCAGGATCAGCACTGGCTTCCCCTGTAATCTCCACATTAATTTTATCAATAATGGTTGGCTCATTTAAGGTGATATCTATAAGTAAATGCCAAGGTGTTTGCTCAACACTAAGCTGAATGTCTGCTTGATAATAACCTAATGATTGTAAAGCATTTTCAGTATTGCTTTTAGCAGAGTAAATATAGGCCGAACGCTCTAACTCAGTTTTAGGTAACTGACCTAAGTGTGAGTAAATATTATTCTTTAATGCTGTCGGTAATTTACCCTGTAGTGTCACGGTCAAGTTACTCGCGAATACACCATGACAAACACCTAACATCAACACTGAGAAAGTTAAGTATTTAACGCCTTTTAACCAGCATGTTTTAATGATCTTTAATAAACCAACCAATAGTGTAACCATCAAAAAGTGTGAAGAAGCTATTGTACTAACAACTCAGCATCAGCATATAAATCTGATGAAGTACTTATATAGAATAAATGATACCACTTATAGATGAAAACAAAGATTAAGCCTGTTTATAAATTAATGTATAAAAGGAAAATAAATTTTGTATAGATAGTAACTTATAACAATTACCATAAGTCACTTTTAAATTAGCCATCGATTAAAACAAAACAATCTTTAGATGCTTTGGCATTTCATCTTTCTTTATTCGAGAACCCACAAACTCATTCTTTCTTCTTTTTTCCATTAATCTTAATTCTTTCGCAAGATCTATTGGTTCATACTCTTGATCTATTCGCCTTCCTGAAGGAATTTTTTGAACAAATACTAAAAAGTTTTTATCTGCGTTAACACGTTGTGAATTTGTCAATTGACCGGCTAATTTATCAACTAACAAAGATTTCTTACGACTTTGTACTTGAGAGTTCGCCAATTTAGCCCATAAATAAGCAAACTCTTTGTCTACAGAAACATAATTTTTAATACCTTGGCTATAAAAAGACGCCAACTTATATTGAGCTCGATAATCGCCATTAAAAGCTAACTGACAATACATATTAAATGCTTCAATAATATAATCAGATTTTTCAGCCTTTTTAGCCGCTTTATAAGGAAAAAATTTGTCCGAACTATTACAAAGAGAGCCATTAACTTCTGACGATAATGCAAATGAAGAAAAAAGCGTAAGTATGAATAAAATAGCTAACTTCATACATTACAGTCCTCATTGACAAACGCAGTACAAAGTTCTGGTAGATCTTGTTTCAGTAAACTTACATAGCGAGAATAATTTGAAAACGTATTAGTTATCGGATCTCTTACAACAAACTCTGCAAAATAATTCAATTCTCCAGCTTCAACGTAAGTACAAGAACCTTGATTTTCATAGTCAACTCTGAAGTTATAAACATCAAAGCCTATAAAACAATATTCGCCTTCTATTAGCTTTAACGTTATCTGAGAATAACCTTTATCAGTTCGACCTATATAAAACTCTTCAGATGTTTCCATATTTCTGATTTGTATGTTTTTTAACGGATCAAGAGTATTAAATACTAAACCCAAGTACCCTTCATTATCTTGCAAGTTAGTAAGAGGAACTTCAGGATCGACCCTATACTTCGATACACAACCCATTAGCAAGGCACTAGCAAGAAAAGCTATCATTAATGATTTCATCATATCCCTTTGAAAATTTTATAAAATACTTAACGAATATTAACCGTAAATAGCAAGTAAGTCTATAAAACACAATTAAGCATATAGAGCTTATTTATACACTATTTCTTAGGGCATACGTATTCAAGAAAATAAATTGCTTCTATAAACCCTCTTACCTTGTATATACAATATAACGAGTATTCTAAAGCCAAATTAGCAGCATATTCCAACATCGCTTTCGATACATCCCTTCAAAACAATGCATTATGCAAATCAGCTTATAAGCCTTGGTATATCGATATTTTAGTTAGTCATACAGATAAACAGATTGTCGGAAGAAGAAATGCTTATTAAAAATATTGTTTGCATGTAACCTCTACTAACGCAAACAATAATTATAGAATGTTTAGCTAATTTTATTAAAGCAATAATATGTATATACAAGTGCTTATGAATACAAAGTAGCTCTAATGTCTTTGCTTAATAACCTTATTTGAAATGCTATCAAATTTTACCGAGATTTCAGTAAAATACACCATATATAAAACTACTCCCTCAAGTAAGGAGAATATGTACCCTATAACAGTATCAAGATATACAGATGCTGAATAGCCAAATATAAAAGGAGCTAGCACTACATTAAAGAGCAATAAAACAGTGAATAATAATCTACCAGCTGAGTGAAAATAATAGAGCCCTAAATATGCTAAAACTTGCAAAGCAGATAAAAAATAAGGCAGTGGGCCAGTTAAATCAACGATACTTTCTGCCCCAGCAAGGTATAAGAAATTCTGTGTTTGATCAGTATATAAATACGGCCAACCATACGATAAATAACTAAAAACTGTGTAGCAAAGGGCTAAAATAAGTACTAGCTTTTGATAACGTCTTTCCACACCTTCCTTATGCTCCGTATTTGACTCAAAACTTGTTTGTTTTATAGAAGTCACTTTAACACCTTGTTGAAACGAATATTTATTCGTTCTTTTGCCTATAATGAATGGCTATCATAATACATTCAATCAATAAAATAAGCTCCTAGGTTGCCATACTTTGACTCTGAATTCATATAACCACCTTTGTATATTTTCACTTAGACAATCAATAAAATTACTTACATAAAAGAACCGTACAAAGTAATTTTGAACTTTGCTTTATCTTCTCAATCTTATCGACTAACTTTAGTGGCAAAAATGATTCTGCTAATAAATAATTAGCATAAACGCCATGACTCACTAGTTCAATTGAATTGGCATCAGATGTAGGGTAATCACTCACAAGTACATCGCTGAAATGCTTGATAAAGTCAGCCATGATTTTTTCTTGATCTCGCTTAATGGGCTTTAATCTTTTAGCTTCAGAAAACAAAGCTTCGCCAATAATAGTTTTATTAACTTCTTCTTTTGATTCAACATTGAATATTGTTTCAATAAAACTTTCAGCACGATTAACCTCGGGAAGCCAAGTCAGTAGCTCTAGCCATTGTCTTGCATAAAACTCACTCCATCTAACACTTAATGCACAAATAATATCATCTCTATTTCCAATATAATGCCGCAAAATACTTCGCTTGAAGCCTGCTTTATCGGCAATACTCTCTAATGAAGCACCTTGTATTCCTTTTTCTATAATGCAAGCCTCTAACGCATCAAGGATTTCTTCAACACGTAGAGCTGCCAAACTTGGCCTACCCATAGTCAACCTCACTCATTGTTTTTTTAACTATAGCAAAAAAGCTTTAGATTGTCATCTTGACAATCTAAAGCTTTCTCTATACATTGTCAGCATGATTATTAACTTAATGGATAAGCATTATGGTAAAGCTAATATCACTCAATGTGTTTTTCGCCGCAATTTTACTAATGTTTATTGTAATGCCTGTTAAATCAAACTGGCTTTGGCTGGCATTAATTTTTACATGGTGCTGGGGTGAAGGCCTTGTTGCACAACAAGCATCGGTAAAGTGGTGGCATATGCTTTTACTCTTTATTGTGCTTGGTGCACTCGAATTTTATCTCGTTTCTATCTTCCAACATTAAATAGGTTAAACATTATGAAAATTTTTTGGCGAATTATCGGCGTTGGATTACTGCTATGGGCAGCATGGGATATTTATTTTGGTTATACCTTTTTATACGACGTTATCTATAAAGAGGTCGAGCCAACTTTATATTGGGTAACAGTCGCAGCATGGATCATTCTCGGTTTAAGTTGTTTTTACACTAAAGATGAGTAGATATGTGACTCCTTTCTCTCAAACAACCTTAACACTCAATTATGCTATCAAATACAATTTCATTGGAGCAAGATAATGAAGATTTACCTTATTAAAGCCTCTGCAGGTAGTGATTACTCTAAATACAAAGCCGAAACTGGTGGGCCACCACAAAATATTTTTGCGGCTGCAGCAGCCACACCAAAGCATTATAAGCTTGAGATGGCAGATGAAACTATCGGCATGAAAACCAACTTTTCCTCTGATGCAGATGTAGTTGTAATTTTTGCTTCTACCCCTGATGCTTATAGAGCGTATGAAATATCAGCAAAATTTGCCGAGTTAGGAAAAACCATTATTCTTGGTGGCTTGCATACTAAATTTAATCAAGAAGAAGCTGCTGAACATGCTCACGCATTGATCTTAGGAGAGGTTGAAAATTACTGGCAAACCTTGCTAAATGATGTTCAAGAAAACAACTTACAACCAGTTTATCAAAGTACAACGCCATTAGATTTAAGTGAACTAAACCCTTACCCTACTAACTTAATTTCGCCCAAAACATACAACTACACGTGGTCTGTTGTGGTTACACGTGGCTGCCCATTTAAATGCGATTTTTGTCTAGTACATCAATTTTTTAATAAGTTTCAAATGCGACCTATTGAAAATATTGTTGAAGAGCTATGGCATTTAAAATCTCTTGGCGTGGAATGGGTTGAGCTACACTCAGATAACCTTACATATAATCGCGATTACGCAATTGAGCTCTTTAAAGCAATAGCCCCCATTGGTTTAAAATTTTATGGCGAAACAACCGTGCTTATAGCTCGCGATGAAGAAATGCTACAAGCCGCAAAACAAGCGGGTGTTAAAGCATTACTACTCGGCATAGAAACCCCCTCTCTTGAAGCTCTTAAAGCACAGAAAAAAGGCTTTGTTAAACCAGATAAAATGAAGGCTTATATGGAGAACATTAGAAAGTATGATATTGAGGTTTGGGGGGATTTCCTATTTGGCTTTGATGAGCATACACCATCAATATTTCAAGAAACCCTAGATTTTGTGAAAGATATCAAAGTCGATAAGGTTATTTCACACTTTATGATCCCCTTTCCTGGCTCGGAGTCTTTTAAAAAACTAGATGCTGAAAATCGAATTTTAACCAAAAATTGGTCTAAATATGATGGTAGTCACTCAGTATACCAACCTAAAAATATGTCTACCGAGGAGTTAGAGCAAGGAGTTTATTGGGTATGGAAGAAAACAGCGAGTTTTACTGAACGCTTGAAATACCTTTTTTAATTCAGATTTCGTTAACGTTTATTGAAACTATAATGCAACAGTCTCATACCTTAAAAGCCATTATTAGTCGCTTTAAGTGGCAAATACTACTGACGTTATCCGTGGTCGTTATAGAAGCAGTTTTAGGCATTTTTTATCCTTTACTTATAGGGATTGCTATTAATAAGCTCCTTGAAGAAAGCTACCAAGGAATCTATTGGCTAACGGCTTTAGGTGTGGCTTCGTTAGTTATTGGTACATTTAGACGCTTTTACGATACAAGAATTTATTCGAAGATTTATCGAAAAACTGTCACGAGTATGGTTGCTTCAGAGCATAACAAAGCACGAGCGGTCTCAGCCATTTCAGCTCGCAGCAATCTGATGACTGAATTTGTTGAATTTCTAGAAGATTCAATGCCTGAAATAGTGCAATCATTCATTGCTATCATCGGTGTTTCTATCATTATTGCGTTATTGAATATTAAAATATTCTTCGCGTGTTTAGCTTTACTTTTACTGATATTGCTTATTTATGCCATCACAGGGAAAAAGAACTTTTGCTTAAATAAGGGTTATAACGATGAACTCGAACAGCAGGTTCATGCCATTGAAAGCAAAGACAATACTACAAGTCAAAAGCACTTCAACGCATTAATGCGTTGGAATATCGCGTTATCTGATCTGGAAACGACTAACTATTTTATTATTTGGTCAGGTGTGATTGCGCTTTTTATTTATACCCCCATAACAGTTATTGATGGAGGTATTGCGAATTATGGTCTGGTTTTTTCAATTATTATGTATGTATTTGACTATATTGAAAAACTTGTAACCATGCCGCTGCATATTCAACAAGCTATTCGTTTAAAAGAAATTTCTCAACGATTATCAACTTAAATCATCTAACTAATTATTCACAAAACGAGTAAATATGAATATAGTGTCTGCCAAGTAAAATCACTTTATTAGATTTTTCTATGGGTTATTGAGGGGTAAATTGTGTTTTCATTAAAACAAGCAAAAATCAGTGATAAAGCATTTGTTGTTCCACTGATATTCTCATCAGGACCTGATGCATTTAATTTTGTTTTCACCACAAATACTCGCAGTGCTATAGATTTTCTTCATTTCGCTTATCAACAACCCAAAGGTACATTTAGTCACAATCATCATCAGGTATTAACTAAAGCTGAAGACACTGTTGCCGCTGGCACCTTGATGCAAGCAAGCAATGTTTTAGTTGATAACTTTCATGTTGCTAAACAAATCATTCGTTTTTATGGCGTGTTCAGTGGCCTAAAAGTCATGTTCAGAGGTTTGCGTACAGAATCAGTAATAAAGCCGCCAGCCAAAGGTAGGGGCTATTTAGCACACCTTGGCGTACCTGATGCAAAACAAGGCAATGGTTATGGCAAGCAACTCGTTGCGTTGCTTGAACAGCAAGCCAAATCTCTAGGCTTAGCCAAAGTAGCACTCGATGTTTCAATGGAAAACCCTAATGCTAAAAGGCTATACGCTCGTTTAGGTTATTCGGTAAGACGTTTTAATTCGTCGACGTTAAAAAATGATTTTGGCCATGTGCCCAGTCATGAATATATGGAGAAAACACTTTAAAACTCGCTTTACAAGCCTCGATACAAAATTACTCTTGAAAATATCAAGGCTCTTAAAAGCCTTTAACAACTACTTTTCTTTTGCCAAGATAAACACATGATAGCCAAACTCATCAGCAAAACGAGTGCAAATATCTACTTCATGTTTAATATCAGACAGTGCCACCGAAGAGGTCATCTCTTCTTCAAGTTCAGTAATTCTAGCTGTTAATGGTTCATAGTAATTCAACCACGCTTGTTTACTTTGTGGAAAATGCCTAATGACTTGATAGCCAGCTTTTTGCATTTGCTCAACTCTCGTGGCTATTTGCTGAATATCAGGATATTCCTGACTCCATAGTGCCATCGCTTCCTTACTCGGTTTATCTGTTCGCCAAACCATATCACTCAGTACAATATAACCTTGTGCACGAAGACAAGGTTTCCAGCTAGCAAGTGCCTTTTCAACACCCATTATGTATGCACTGCCCTCAGACCAAATAATATCAAAACTCTCCTTATCAAAAGGGAGGTTGGTCATACTTACATTTGCTGTTTCAAGCTGCTTAGATAATCCGAGTTGTTCAAACCGACGAGTAAGACTGTCTAGTGCGGATTGTTCATTGTCTATCGCTGTGATTATTGCTTCTGTTTCTTCAGCCAATACCTTGGTTGCTAAACCTTTTCCACAGCCTATTTCTAATATGTTCTTAGGTAAAGAAGGTAATAACGACAAGGCATGTTTAGTATCTACATCACTTCCTGGTCCCCAATGTTCTAATGTCTCGAAGACTTTCATAAAGTCTGCCATGTATTCGTCATGTTCATTCATATTTTTTGATAACCATTTCAATCGCAAGGCTTCTTTCTCACAAAAGCCCTGCTTAATTAACCAATCCAGATGGGCATCTGGCGCCAATTCGTTTAAGTCTTCATGCCAAGATTTAAGGTCGCCTTCACCTAGTATCGCAGCAAGTAAATCTCGGGATTTCTGCTTTTGAACGATTTCCTGATCTAAAGCATTGAGACGATTTTTCAACAATTGTCTATCTAGTTTAGCTTCGAGGCACACCTTGCATTCTTTCAATGTTAAACCACCAGCTAAAAGATGCTGAATCAACCGAAGGCGTTGTACGTCTTTGTCGCTATATACACGGTAGCCATTTTCAAGTCGTTGTCCTGTAATGAGTTGCAACTTTTCATAGTAAAGTAACGCTGTTCTAGACAAACCAACTTTAGTAGCGAGTTCTGATATTTTGTACACAGCAATCGTCCTTTAACTAACAATGGTTAACTACTCTAAACTATAAAGCAGTAGACAGGTCAACAAACAAATGTATTAAAGTTAAATTTTTGTCGGAAAATTATAAGAAAATAATGAGCTTTAACGTGTTTTAGAACAGGTCATGCACCCTGGAACGGGCACATGATGAATGCGTTAGTGGTAACAATTATTATGAATATTCGAACGATATTACCAATCAAGACCTTTTTGCGCCATAACACCTGCATCAAAGGCATGTTTAATAGGCTGAACTTCAGAAACCGTATCGGCTAATTCAATTAAGCGACGATGACATGCACGACCGGTAATAATTACATGTTGCATGGTTGGGCGGTTCTGAATGACCTCAATCACTTCTTCTAAGTCAATATAGCCATACTTCACCATGTAGGTCATTTCATCAAGCAAGACGATGTTAATGCTATCATCAGCAAGCATATCTTTACTTTTTTCCCATGCGACTTTTGCCGCGGCTTTATCGGTTTCCGTGCTTTGTGTTTCCCAAGTAAAACCTGTCCCCATCACATGATGCTGTACATCAAATTGCTTCAGAATGTTCATTTCACCACATTCCCATTGTGTACCTTTAATGAACTGTACTACGCCAGCCTTTTGACCATGACCAATAGCTCTTAGCACCGTACCAAAACCTGACGTGCTTTTGCCTTTACCATTCCCCGTAATAACAAGAAAAACACCACGCTCTTCTGTCGCTTGGGCAACACGCTTGTCTACATTAGCCTTTATTTTCTTTTGGCGTTCAATGTGTTTTTGCTCTTTCTCTGAGGCTGCTTGATCTTGTGATTGACTAGCATCGTCTTTTTTTATGTCATTCATATTTTACTCATTATGTATTGATATTCTGTGACCCGATAGTGGTGCTTAAATTTAGGATGATTTACACCGTAATCGTGGCACTTTTACAGACAGTACAAGGCCTTGTCAAATGAATTTCTTATCTCACATATACCCTTTTATCAGGTTAACGGTCACCATAAACGTATCAACACACTTTCCTTAATTGCACAGTTGTCAGCTTTTCGCTATGCTGCCCGCCAATATTTTAAAGGTAATGACTATGCACACCCGAATTTATCTAGCTCGCCATGGAGAAACGCTTTGGAATAAAACTCAGCGCCTGCAAGGTCAATTAGATAGTGATTTAACACCCTTAGGTGAAAATCAAGCATTAGCAATCGCGAAAAAATTAGCCGACAGACACATTGATTTAATTGTATCTTCTCCTTTGGGTCGCGCTAAAAAAAGTGCCCTCATCTGTCAGCAAATACTTAAGGTCGATCACCAAATAAAAATGCCGTTAATGGAGAGAAATCTAGGGATTTGGCAAGGAGAAGAAATTCAGCACCTAAAAACATTACCTGATTATCACGAGTGTTTACAGCAAGTCACTTCGCTGGCCATATACAATCTAGAGTCTGCATTAAATTGCGGTCAACGTATTCTTGAATCTCTCAAACAACTGGCTAACGACAATTCAGGTAAGAGTGTACTCGTTATTTTTCACGGTGAAGCATTACGATGTCTCCTGTTCTTACTCGGCAAAGAAGACACCCTCAATGCTTTTCACTTGTATAAAAACGGTTGCATTATCACTGTCGATTTTAATACGACTACACAAGAGTTCACCCTAGTTTTAGATGATATTTCATCATGATGAATGCGCAATGGTTTGAACAAGCACTAGTACAGTTCTCCCCTTTTGCACTAACTTGCACCTTAATATTTGCCCTCTTTCTTGATACTGTTTTAGGCGAACCGAAGAAGTATCACTATCTTATCGGCTTTGGCCATATTGCTAGCTGCGCAGAGCAACAGCTGAATCAATATAAGACATCTCAAAAGACTTTTTCACTATTCAACGCTTTTCTAGGTGCGATTAGCTGGTGCATACTCATATTGCCAATTTGCTATCTATCGTACTGCTTAGTCAGCGCTCTACCATCAGCCGTAAAGTATATCGTTGAAGCCCTATTGTTATACTTAGCGCTGGGTTTACAAAGTTTAAATCAGCATGCCATGCAGGTATACAAGCCTCTAAAACAAGGCGATTTAGTCGCGGCTCGACATTATACAGGTTACCTTGTAAGTCGTGACACCCAAGGTTTATCACCAGAAGATATGTCCCGTGCTACTGTTGAGTCCATGCTCGAAAATGGACATGATGCCGTTATCGCTTCATTGATCTTTTATATTATTGGTGGCATACCACTGGTTATATTGCACCGACTCAGTAATACCCTCGATGCAATGTGGGGTTATCGAACACAACGTTTTAATTCATTTGGTTATTTTGCCGCGCGAGCAGATGATGTATTAGGCTTTTTCACGGGTAAAATCTGTGTATTACTGTACGCATTCCAGCAACCTTTTACTCACGCTATTCGCAATGCTTATCAACAAGGGAATCATTATAAAAGTCATAATGGTGGCTGGGTAATGGCATCAGGTGCAACGGTGATGAATAGAAAAGTTGGCGGCAATGCGTCTTATCACGGCAAAACCGTACGGTCTCCACAATTAGGGCATGGCAAAGCTATCACTGTTGATGATATTCCACGCAGTATTACTGTCGTCAGAAAAGCCGCTATAATCTTAATTTTATTGGTGTTTAGTTATCAATTGTTCAACTACTTTACGATATAATCAAGCACACAGAACTCTTTGCAACAACTCCTTAGGTGAATCAACTTTGGCACTTATCCATGGTGGGCAACGTTTACGTATTGCCAAACAATTTAATATTGATGAAGGCCATTGGCTAGATTTATCTACCGGTATCGCCCCGTATAGTTATCCTATACCAGAGATTCCTCAGCGTATTTACCAAGAATTGCCACAAGCGCAAGACAATTTAAACAGAGCAGCGCAGCACTATTACAACGCTACTAATGTATTAGCTACTCATGGCAGTCAAACCATTATAAAATTACTTCCACAACTTTGGTGTGAATTATTTCCTGCTTCAACAAGGGTTTACGTTCCTGAACAAGGCTATAAAGAGCATGCTTTAGCATGGCAAAGTGCGGGGTTTTCCTTGCGCTATTACCAAGAAGAATTACCCCCACTCTCAGACATAGAAGCACATGACGTACTAGTGATTATTAATCCGAATAACCCTACCGGAAAACTTTATCAACGTTCACAACTAGAGCGTTATCAGAGCAAAATGGTCGCAATGAATGGATTATTAGTACTAGACGAAGCTTTCATGGATGTCATTACTCCTTCACAATCCATGACTACCACTATCAGCAACTATAAGCACACCATAGTATTGCGCTCATTTGGTAAGTTCTTTGGCTTAGCGGGCATTCGCATAGGCTTTCTCCTTGCCCAGCGGTACTGGATCAACCTTATTCATGAAAAACTTGGCCCGTGGCAAGTCAATGGACCTGCTCAATATATTGCAGAGAAAGCATTAGCCGATAAGTCTTGGCAACAAACACAACAAAGTCGATTACAGCAACTATCACAACAACTGAACATCACATTGTTGGATAATTTACCATCGAATGGCGTGATCAACATTACCGGGACAGCTTTATTCCAAACCGTATATTTTAACAACGCGATTGATGTAGAGAGTTACTATGTTCAACTCTGCCAGCAAGCTATTTATGTACGGTTAACTGACGATAATAAAGCACTACGTTTTGGCTTAGCAAAACCTGAACAGCTTGAACGCTTAGCTCACGCTTTATTATCACTTAACCACTAGCGCACTACGCTAATACTTTGATAAATGTGCACTTACTGACATATGCTATATGCATATAACGCAAACAATATATATTGGTCGGTATACCTAGTAGCATTGCATATACCAAACAAAAGACAGCTCAAAATGAGCTGTCTTGAAGTTATCATAGCGAGTTAACGTGAGTCACTAAAATGTATAAGTCGCCGTTAATTGATAGTTAACGCCATCAGTAAGATAATGCTCAGCTACTGTGTAATCTTTATCGAATAGATTGTTGATCTTACCTGTGACAGAAAGCTTATTAGTAATGTCGTAACTTAATGATAAATCAGTTAACAACACTGAACTTAACGTAACAGTACTGTATTTGTTATCTTCACTTTCACCACGGTAATCCAAAATAACATTAGCAGTTAACGCATCTAATTGATAAGCCAACGTATATGTAGCGCTTACTTTAGGGCGACGAAGTAATTGCTTGTTCGTTGTTTCATCTTCTGTTTCTACGTAGGCTGCAGCTAATTGGTGAGAAAAATCACCTGTTGCTAAGGTTGCTGTTAAATCAATACCTTGTGCTGTTGCGCTATCAACATTCGCAGGGAACCAATTGCCTTCGTCATTGGGTGCCCACGCAATTAAGTTTTTAATAGCCGTATCATAAATACTGACTTCAACACTACCTAAGGCAAACTGGTTGCGAATAAGTAGTTCAGTACTTTCAACTTCTTCGGGGGCTAAGTCAGGGTTACCTGAACCTGGCCAATATAAGTCATTGAACGTAGGTGCTTTAAAGCCAGTACTTTGACTAAGACTAATCAACCAGTCATCGTTAAGTTGATAACCTGCCGAGAGGTTGTAAGTTACTTCGTTATCTAGCCCGTCAATGTCATCATTTCTTACGGCAGCTTCAAGTAAAAATGATTCAACTTGATGGCGAGCTTGTACAAAAAGAGCATTTGTTTTACGGCTGTCTTTCACATACTCAGAACCAGAATTAGAAACGCGTTCTTTATACCAGTCAAAACCCGCAATAACGCTGGTTTTTTCACTAAAACTGTATTGGGCTAACAGTGCCAATTGGTCGCGTTTAGTCGTGATTTCATTCACAACTTTAGGACTTATATTACCAGCAAACGTTCCACCTTGATCTTGAGACGTTGATAACGACGTATCGATAAATAAATGCGTAGATTCATAAACGCCCCCCACTTTAACGGAGTAGTTTTCATGTTCATTTTCATCGGCGCCACCGTACTTATTATCATACTGTGAACCACCTTGCTCATAACGTGATACTAAGCTTAGCGCATACTCATTTGTGAGTTTACTTAGACCATTAAGACTAAAAGATTGGCGATCGTAACCGTCTTCATCTTCTTGTCCTGGGTAATCTGTGGCGTTAAAACCATCGCTTTCTTCTAGTGCACCAGTTAAGGTTAATGAATGATCTTCATTACCAAACCCTACTGCCGCTTCTGTTTTCCAAAAACCGTGGCTACCCAAACCCGCACTAATAACCCCCTCTCCCGATTGAAGTTTTTTAGTGAATATTTGAATGACACCACCAATGGCATCAGATCCCCAAAGTGCACCACGTGGACCTTTAACAATTTCAATGCGATCAATTAATGCAACAGACATGGCCGCAAAGCTAGTCGTACCTAATGTCGCTGAGCCCACGCGTACACCATCAACCAATACTAGGGTATGGTTACCATTAGTACCGCGCATAAAGATTGACGATGATTGACCCGCGCCACCTAAACTAGCCACAGTAACACCGGCAACTGTGCTCAATAGTTCCGCTATATTTTGTGGTTGTATCGCTTTAATTTCTGCCTGACCAATGACTTGTGTAGCCGACAGTGATAAAAACTGATCTTGCTGTGAACGGTTTGCGGTCACAACAATTTGTTCTAGAGCCTCTTCATTTACGCCAGCTTGGGTTGTCGTTTGTGCAAAAGCTGTTGATGAAAGTAATGCTGATGCAACAGCAATGTGTGTAAGTGTTTTATTAAATGTAGTTTTCATGTTACCTCTCGCTATGACGCCCTCCGCATCATGTTGACCACTGAATAATTTTGATTATCTTCAGTAGTAATTAGATAGGCACGAAGTGTCGGACTTACATACTGAGGGAAGTGCTCAGTATGATTACCGTTGCGGGGGCAGTATCTAATTCTCATAGATTTCCCTCGATACCTATCAAAATAGAATGGCTTTAACACCACTCTGTCGCTTATTTAATGCGCTTATCGAAACGCATCAATTTTTTTACACATGTCTTCAATACCGTCTAACATACGCGTACTGAATCGATGCATTAAATCTGCATTCACCCGAATAAAGCGTTGATGCTTCACGGCAGGAATTTCCTGCCATTTTTGCCAATCGATTACCGGTTGTACTTGGTTCGATTTTTCATCGGGTAAGATAATTAATTCGGGTTGAGCGACTATCACATTTTCTATGCCTATTTGTGGGTAAGGCGTTGGATTATCGGCAAAAACATTCTGACCTTGGCAAACTTCAATCAACTGATTAATTAAAGTTTCTTTGTTAATAGTGCGCATTGGCTCTGGCCACAACTGATAAAATACTTTCATCGGTGCTATATTGGCATGCTGCTGACGTAGTGCTGTTAACTTTTCTAGGTAACGGTTAGCAACCTGCTCGGCTTGGGCTTCGTTTCCCGTGTGTTTTCCGAGTTTTATCAGCTCTCTAGCCACATCTTCTATTTTGCCAGGTTGGCTGTATATCACGTTTAAGCCCATTTTCTCCATTTGTTCAATATCGCTCGCTTTATTGCCAGACTGCCAAACAATAACTAGGTCTGGTTTCAAAGCTAATACCTTTTCAATTTGAATACCGTGGTACCCACCAATGCGTGGAATTTTTAGCGCTGCTTCTGGATAATCAGCATAATCTACCGTGCCTACAATGTTTTTGCCTGCACCAATATCAAACAGCATTTCAACAATATGAGGAGCGAGTGCGACAATGCGTTGTTTTTCTGCTTGCACAGTCATCGACCCTAGCAGTAAAAAGCCGCATAAAATCCAGCGTGTTAAACTTATCTTCATGTATTCACCTGTTAGTTATGAGCTTTACTAGTAGTTGTCACACCTGCTTGTAAGATATGCTCAATTTCATTCATTTTTAAATGTTGCTGGCAAACATCGGCTAAGCGATTTAGTTGCCCTTCGCGATGTTGGTTAATATCAATATTTGTTTGCACACCATGACGTTCATTAACCCAATTCAATACCACGTTTGTCACGTCACTATGATCAAATAAACCGTGTAAATAGGTTGCAACTATCTGGTTATCTTGAGAGATAAAACCGTCAGAGCCATGAGTGCCTGTCGATAAGTCACTGATCATAGGTGCATCTAAAGCTGGACCATGAGATTGACCGCAATGAATTTCATAACCTTGGACAGCACATTGTTTGCCCATTAAGGTTAATTGACCAGTTACCTGCGTTAAGGTTTTTGATGTGGTAAGCGTCGTGGTAAAGTCAGCTAACGCTAAGCCTGTTATGGCTCGCTCACCCTCTTCTTGTATAGTTGACTCAATTCCATCTGGGTCATATATTTTTTGACCTAGCATTTGAAAACCACCACAAATACCTAAGATCTTGCCGCCATACCTTAAGTGACGGTTAATATCATCTTGCCAGCCTTGTGATTTTAAAAAAGCCAAATCAGCAATCACATTTTTACTGCCCGGAATAATAATTAAATCACACTGAGTTATTTGCTCACCCATTTTGACGTAAGTTAAATCAATTTCAGGGTTAAGTCTTAACGCATCAAAGTCAGTGTGGTTACTTATGTGAGGTAACAATGGAATTTTGATAGCTATTTTGCTATCACTTACATTGTTTTCTATGGCAATCGCATCTTCTGCATCAAGGGCTAAATCATGTAGATACGGTAACACTCCGAGTACTGGTTTACCTGTATGTTGTTCAAGCCACGTCAAACCTGATTCAAGTAATTTTATATCACCACGAAAACGGTTAATAATAAAACCTTTAACCCGCGCTTGTTCTGACTCAGATAATAACTCAAGTGTGCCCACTAAATGGGCAAATACGCCTCCACGATCAATATCTGCCACTAAAATCACCGGGCAATCAACTTTTTCGGCGTATCCCATATTGGCAATATCATGTTCACGCAGGTTAATCTCAGCGGGGCTACCCGCGCCTTCAACCAACAAGGCATCAAACTCATTTGCTAAGCGCTGATGTGATTCGACAACCGCCTCCATAGCCACTTTCTTATAATCGTGATAACTACTCGCTTCCATATTGGAAAGCGCCTTACCATGGACAATCACCTGTGCGCCCGTATCACTATTAGGCTTTAACAATATAGGGTTGAAGTCTGTTCTAGGCTGAATATTTGCCGCAATCGCCTGTAATGCTTGTGCTCGACCAATTTCACCGCCATCTTCTGTAACCGCACTATTGAGTGCCATGTTTTGTGGTTTAAACGGTGCGACTTTAACGCCTCGATTTACAAAAACTCGGCAAAGTCCTGCAACAATCGTACTTTTGCCTGCATCTGAGGTAGTACCTTGTATCATTAATGTTTTCATTTGATGGCCTTTGGTTGTGAAGACGCCCGTTTTAACGTCAACGGAATACCTGCCATAATAAAATCAACCTGCGTGGCTATTTCAGCAATTTCTTGATGCAACCATCCCGCTTGGTCGACAAATTCTCGAGATAACTCCCCCATAGGCACAATGCCATGACCCACTTCATTACTCACCAGTAACAAAGTTACGTTATCTGTTGGTTCATATTCAGTTAGCAAATCTAAAAGCGCCTGCTTCTCATATTGCCAACAGCCCTGTTTGCTTGCGCATAAACAGTTTGTTAGCCATAAGGTTAGGCAATCAACAATAATAGTAATGCTTTGCTGATATTGAGATTGATGTGTCTGAATCAACCCCTTAATTGCACCAGCAATAGAGGTTGAAGCTTCAGTTAACTGCCAATGTGTAGGCCTTTGTTGTTGATGCTTTGTGATACGAGCAGACATTTCGTCATCAAGGGCTTGACCAGTGGCAAGGTAATGTACTTGTGCCTGAGCAGTACTTTCAAATTGCTTGGCTTGCTTTTCGGCATAAGAACTTTTACCTGAGCGCGCGCCACCTAATATTAAATGAATAGTCATCAGCTAATTTCGCCAAGTGTTGTCGTTAAACCTAACTCACCATACCCAAGTAACAGCAAACTGAGATATATCACAATTTCACTACTTTGCTGAGCCGCACCTAAGCAATCTCCGGTATAGCCACCTAACTGAGCATTAAACCAAAAACGCAATATTGCTCTAAAGGCTATTAAGATAATAAACAATAAAATACAGTCGATTAACGGTAGAAAAAAGAAACTCACCGTTAAGCCAGTAAAGAGTAATATCAGTAAGCTGTGTTTTGATAACGCTTGGGCTAACGGTTTGACTTTAGATTGTTCATCTAAAGCGACATAGGACATGTCATATATAAGACTTGTCGCGACAACTCGACTTAAAGTATTAGCAACAATAAGTGCCATAACAGGTGAAGCTAACGCCACCAGCGCTTGATATTTTAATAACAAAATAATGATTAATGCCGACGCACCATAGGTGCCTAAGCGGCTATCTTTCATGATATCTAGCTTTTGCGCTTTACTCCAACCGCCGCCAAAACCATCCCAAGTATCAGCCCAGCCGTCTTCATGAAAAGCCCCTGTTAATAACAAACTTGCTGCCATCGCCAGTAACACAGCTATGGACTTGGGTAAGTAAGCACTGGCAATCATATACATTAAGGCACTACAAAGGCCAACAAAAAGCCCCACCACAGCAAAATAACGACTGGCTTTATTTAACTGTGCTGCGCTAATTTCTTGCGAAAATGTTACAGGCACACGGGTAAAGAAGCTCAGCGCTAATAGCAACAGTGTCTTTTGCTGGTCTAGTGTGTCTTTTTGTTCTGGCTTCATCATTGCTGCTTGGTTTGTTCACTCATCTTTAAATAAATCATGTTCAATGAATTTGTTTTCGGCTCATTCGGTAAACGTTAAACCACATCCGCCACGTCGGCTTGCTCAAAACTGGCCATCTCGTTATAAAATGCAGCAGATGCTTGAATAAGCGGCAAGGCTAATGCTGCACCTGTACCTTCACCTAAACGCAGCCCTATATTAAGTAACGGTTCAACTTCCAGCCATTCCAACATTTTGATGTGCCCTTTTTCGCCTGAACAATGCGCAAAAATCATATAGTCTTTAACGGTAGGGTTAATTTGTATAGCAACCAAGGCTGCCGCAGTACAAATAAAGCCATCAACCAGAATATGCATGTTTTCCTGCGCGGCCGCGAGCATAGCTCCTGTAATTTGTACTATTTCAAAGCCACCTAAACAGGCAAGCACTTGAATAGGGTCTGATAATTTTTCTTTGTGTAATACCAGTGCTTGTTCTACAACTTGTTGCTTTTTAAGCACAACCTCATCTGTAACGCCTGTGCCTTTACCTACCGTGTCTTTAGCACAGACTTGCATTATGGCCGCCATAATTGCCGATGCCGAAGTCGTATTACCAATACCCATTTCTCCAAACGCAACTAAATTACTGCCCTTATCCTTCACTTGTTTAATCAATTGATTTGCCTTTGCAAATCCTTGTGTGACTTTCTCAAGTGGCATGGCTTGAGTTTTGTGTAAAGGTGCTGTCGTTGTGCCTAATCGTTGATTAATTACCTGTAATTCTTTTTCAGGGGCTATCAAGATACCAGCATCGACAACACTAAGCTGCCAGCCTAGTTGGCGACAAAAAACATTTATAGCTGCACCACCTTGAGCAAAGTTTGCCACCATTTGCCCTGTGACTTCACTTGGCGCAATTGACACCCCTTCAGAGGCAACACCATGATCACCGGCAAACACAATAAGTTGAGGTTTTTTAATGACTAGCCTATCTACTTTGTTTGTTGAGGTAGCCTGTACTCGTGCTAATTGCTTTGCGACAACTTCTAATTGTCCAAGAGCTCCTAAGGGTTTGGTTTTACCATCAATAGTCGCTTGAATTTCTTGATCAAACTGGGTGCTAACGCTTTGAATACTATAAGTCATATGCTTTTCTATTGTGTGTTAATCAACTTACTTAACTTAATGATTTTAAAGTTTAATTAGGTCGATTCTTTCTAAAATAAAGTAAAGTAAGGAAGAATAAACTTCCGGTTGCCGCCGTGATAACACCGACAGGTAATTCTTGGTTTTCTAGGACAGTACGCGACAATATGTCGACCCAAAGCATAAATATTCCACCAACCAAAGCGGTAAGCAAAATGCCATACATTGAACCTTGTGAAATGAAGAAACGCACAATATGAGGGATCATTAATCCTACAAAGCCAATACCACCGCACATTGACACTAACGTAGCCGTGATCAATGAACTAAGCAGCAACATGATAAGTCGAAAACGATTAACATTTATACCAAGAGTAGTGGCACTTTCATCGCCCAGCAACATCGCATTTAATTGACGCCTGTAGGCCAACATAATGGTGATACAAACACTGATAACGATTGTAGGAAATAATAAATTTTCCCACTGTGCTCTCGAAAAACTACCTAATGTCCAAAATAGCACCGCAGTCACGGCTTGCGGGTCAGTATGATAAAGTAATAAGTTAGTGATAGAGCTAAATAAAAAGGATAATGCCACACCTGCTAGCAGCATTGATTCAACCTGCTGGCTTTGTCTGCGCCCCGCAATCAGCATTAACATTACCATGGCGAGTAAACTGCCAATAAATGCAGCAATAGGCGCTAAACCCGTAAACATCCCCCCCGTAAATGTAATAAGCATGACAACCCCTAACGAGGCACCTGACGAAATACCAAATAGGTACGGATCTGCTAACGGATTACGCGTAACGGTTTGTAAGATTAACCCTGAAATGGCCAGTCCACAACCAGCTAAAAAGGCTAATATAGCTCTTGGCATACGTAATTCCCAAATAATGCGGTCAATGAAACCGGTCTCTTTGGTTTGTTCAGGAAAGAAGCTTTGCCACACATCGGAAAAAGAGATATCAGCTGCGCCATATGACAACGCACAAAAGAAACTTAACAAGCAAATGAATGTTGTAACCAGCGTAATGCTCAAATAGTTTAATTGCGTCTTAGCTACCTTCTCACTTTGCGCTGCTGTTATTCTCGAATGAGGCGTTATGGCATGATTAGGCATGTTCATCACCTGAATGAGTATCGTCTTGTTTGTAGCCGTAGTAATATGAAATATGTGGCACGTTATGCTGAGGATGTTGTTCTACATGAGCGCATACGCCAAACACATCAGATAACATTTTTGCCGTAATAACCTCTTGAGGTGTACCTTGAACGACTAATTTACCTTGATTTAATACCATCAAATTGTCACACATTGCACTGGCAAGGTTTAAATCATGAAAAGACGCAATAACCGTAATACCCAGAGATTTTACCAACTCCATAATCTGAATTTGATAACGTACATCAAGATGGCTCGTCGGCTCATCCATCAAGAGCAGTTTTGGTGATTGGACAATTGCACGGGCAATTAATGCTCGTTGTTTTTCACCGCCTGATAAATGTTCAAAGCTTTGTTGTACTTTATGCGTCAAACCAACTTGCGTAATCGCTTGCGCTATTTTTTCTTCATCTGATTTATTAGCGGTTGAGAACAACCCCTTATGAGGAATTAACCCTAAGGCAACCACATCATAAACCGTTAAATTAAAGTGTGAAGGTGCTTCTTGCAGTACTACAGCGACATGTTTAGCATAATCATTTGCATGTAATTGCCAAATATCTTGATTATCAAAACGCACAACACCTTGCTCAGGTTTTACAAAGCGATATAGACATCGCAATAAGCTAGATTTACCCGCACCGTTTGGGCCTAATATTCCAGTAAAGCTCTGGTGATTTACAGCAAGGTTAATATCATCAAGGATCACATTGCCGTCAGTGCACCATGTTAGGTGTTCTGCCGTTAATAATGATTTGCTTGTAGTATGTGAAGCCTTACTCACTGTTTTATCGCTTATGTTATTAATGACTTAATACAGCGACCCAAACAACGCATAGCCGAAGACTTGCTAACAATTAATGTCCAGCAAGCTAGAGAATATACAGAGTTCGAGTAACCCGCTCGAATGAATATCGTAGATTAATTTAAAATGGGTATCCTGACTTGCCACAGAGATGCAGCCCAAAGAGCTAAAAAACAGTGACTTACAGTTGCGGGCACAGTTGTGGATTTTCACCACATTCCCAAATATGACGCTTTAGCGAAATAACATTAAAAATTAAAAGATTCTTTATAGGCGGAATTATCAACTGCTGGGCATAAATAGCAAGTGTTATTTAACAGTTCGGTCAGTTAAAATGTTCTAATTTATAACACGAGCTTCGTCCAAACTTTGGCTTGCTCATCGCGATATATTGATATTTTAATTAAGCCGGCATACGGAACTTCAATGGATGACATATGCTCTGTGCCATGTATAGGCATTTCAAGCACTCGCGCCACTATATGTTTTATAACGCCAGCATGGGTAAACACCAACGTATTTTGCAAGGTATCATCGCGGCATAATGCTTGCCACCAATCATCAACCCGACGAGTAAACATCTGCATTGTTTCACCATTAGGGGCTGGATTTTTCCACGGATCTTGCCAAAAATCACCTATACTATAACGCGCTGATGAGTCAGTACTATGCCATAGGGCATGATAGCTTTTACCATCCCAATCACCAAAATTCATTTCTTGTAACCTGTCTTCAACTATTAACGATAAGTCATTCTGCTTGGCGAAGTAATTTGCTCGCTCATAACAGCGAATTAATGGCGAGCTTATACAACGTTCTACCTCAACAAGAGAATCTGTTACCTGCAATATTTGTTGCACACCTTGTTCTGATAATGCCACATCAGTTTTTCCAGCTAAAATACCCGGCGTAGCTATTTCTCCATGGCGCAACAAATACAGCGTAAACTCTCCCGTTTGTCTTGGTATTTTAAGTTGTTTATCCATAAAGCGTTTAATACCTTTTACCTGTTAATTGATCTAAAAAAGTTATTGAAGCATCTTCAGTAACGCAGTGAAATTCTAATATATTTATTGATGAATTAAATAAATATATTGTCAGGAAATACAGTGCTATTATTTTGCTCATCTTGCAAAAAAATTTCATCGCTAAAGGAAGGCCTAATGTCTAAAGTTGCTGGTTATTTTTGGATATTCATTGCTGCTTATGTATTGTCAGCTTGTCAACAAGAGAAAATTGCACCTGTCCCGCCAGAAGTTATCGTCAAAGAAGTTAATAAAGATACTGTACCAGTTTATGGCAGCTATATTGGCGTCACACAAGCTTCTCTTGATGTTGAAGTTAGAGCAAGAATTACCGGCTATGTCGAAAAGGTAGAATTTGTTGAAGGCAGCTGGGTTGAAGCGGGACAATTATTATATCTTATCGATGACAAGCCATATATCGCTAAGCGCAAACAAGTTTTAGCGCAACTTGAAAAAGATAAAGCCGCTTATGAAAAAGCTAAGCGCGATGTCACTCGACTAAAACCATTATATGAACAGGATGCGGCAAGTCAGCTTGATTATGACACTGCACTGTCTACTCAAGAACAAGCAAAAGCCTCAGTCATGTCTTCGCAAGCCAATTTAGACGAAGTAGATTTAGAGTTAAGTTATACCAAAATAAAAGCACCTATTAGCGGTATGATTGGTGGCTCACAAGCCGATATTGGTGCCTTAGTAGGAAGCGGAGGCATTTCACTACTCACTACGGTTCAGCAAATTGACCCCATTTACGTGACATTTAACATGTCATCTCTGGATTATTTAAATGCCCGTCGCAGAATGAATACCTTCTTAGAAAAAAGAAAAGCAGAAGAACAAGGAAAAACAGTAGAAGGCTTTGTTAGAATCACTTTACCCGATGATAGCGAATACAAGTATTGGGGGGATGTAAGCTTTACCGATCCAAAAGTAAATCCAAAAACAGGAACGTTTAAGGTAAGAGCGGTACTGCCTAACCCCGATAGTGAACTCTTACCGGGTCAGTACACTAGCGCTCGCATTCGTTTAAGTGAATTTAACGATGCCGTTGTTATTGAAGAAGAAGCCGTACGTGTAGAACAAGGTGGCTTATATGTCATGGTCGTTATGCCAGACAATACTGTTGAACATCGATTTGTCATGGTTAAGCATTATGGTGAGCAAGGCTTAGTCATAGACTCAGGCTTAAATGAAGGTGAACGCATTATTATTGAGGGTCAGCATAGGGCTCGACACGGCCAGTTAGTGAAGCCGTTAACAGAGTCAGAATATAAAGAGCAACAAGCTCAACAAAAAGCTACAAATGTTGCAGGTGAGTAATTATGTTTTCTCACTTTTTTATTAAAAGACCAATCTTTGCAAGTGTTATATCAATAATCATTGTACTAACAGGCGTTGTCTCTTTGCTTGGTTTGCCTATTGATCAATACCCAAATATTGCGCCTCCACAAGTCAAAGTTTCCACCTCATTTTCAGGAGCAACAGCCAGTGTTGCCTCTGAATCGGTTGGCGTTCCCCTTGAACAAGAGCTCAATGGTACACCTAAAATGTTGTACATGGAGTCTAAATCGACAAACTCAGGCAGTACGAATATCACGGTAACCTTTGAAGTAGGGACTGACGCAGATTTAGCCGCCGTAGATATACAAAATACAGCCAGTCAAGCAGGCGCTGATTTGCCTGTTGATGTACAACAAAATGGGGTAACCGTCTCCACTGAGAGTTCAGTTGAACTACTAAAAATAGCACTCACTTCAGAAGATACCAAATACAATGATATTTACTTAAGTAACTATGCATCAATCAATATTCAAGCGGCGTTAAAGCGCATACCCGGAGTTGGCCGAGTAAGAAATACCGGTGCCCGCAGTTATTCAATGCGCATATGGATAAGACCCGATCGCATGGCGGGTTATGGGTTAACAGTTACCGATGTTCGTAATGCGATAAAAGAGCAAAACAAAGAAGCTGCAGCGGGGACCATTGGTGCACAACCAATGAATGAAGCAATCAAACTTAATTTCCCCATCAATGCACAAGGACGCTTTAATAAAGTTGAGGACTTTAAAAACATCATGGTTAAAGTTGACCCTGATGGCTCAATTATACGTTTACGCGATATTGCTAATATTGAATTAGGTTCATCGGCCTATACGCTGCAATCTAACTTGAATGGACAGCCTGCGACAATTTTACAAGTCTATATGCTACCAGGCTCGAATGCGCTTGAGGTAACAAAGCGCGTAAAAACTGAAATGGCTACCTTAGCAAAAACGTTTCCTCAAGGGATCAACTGGATTAGTTTTTATGACGCCTCTGAGTTTATTGAACTCTCTATAAACGAAGTGAAGAACACTTTATTTCAAGCGTTGTTGTTAGTTATTTTGGTTGTGTATTTATTTTTACAAAATTGGCGCACCACGCTAATTCCTGCGTTAGCGGTGCCTGTTTCCATCATTGGCACTTTTGTTGCCCTCGCTGCTTTTGGATTAACCATCAATACCATCAGTTTATTAGCGCTCGTCTTAGCCATTGGTATTGTGGTTGATGATGCCATTGTGGTGGTAGAAAGTGTTGAGCGTATTATTCAAGAACAAAAAATATCAGTTTTTCAAGCCACAAAACAAGCAATGTCAGAACTGTCAGGCGCATTAGTTGCCACATCACTTGTTTTAGCCGCAGTATTTGTACCGGTGTCATTCCTTGCCGGCATTACAGGTATTATGTATCGAGAGTTTGCCATTGCAATTACTGTCGCAGTTTTAATATCAACCCTTGTTGCACTCACCTTAAGTCCGGCTCTTTGTGTATTGTTTTTAAAAGCAGAGCAACAAAGTCAGAGCAACCGATTCTTCAAGGGGTTTAACCAGTGGATTGATAATTTAGCAGAAAAATATACGGGCTTAGTCAAGCTTACCTGCTTTAATGCTAAACGAAGCTATATGGCGATTACTGTGGCATTTATTGGTTGTTGGTTTGTTTTTTCAAGTTTACCTACAGGGTTTATTCCACAGGAAGATCAAGGGCGATTTTTTGTTGATATAACGTTACCAGATGCTGCAACCGTTACACGTACCAACAAAGTGATACAACAAGCTGAGAAACACATTCTCGCTCATGATGCCATTGCTTACTCTTTTTCCCTGGCGGGTGAAAACAGACGTGCTGGTAGTAGCCAAGCCAATGGACAACTTGAGGTCATCTTAAAGCCTTGGTCATATCGAGCAGATAAAGACTATAACGTTGAGCAAGTGATGAATGAGCTTAAAACGCTGTTGGAGAATATTCCTACTGCACAGTTCAACGTGTACCAACCCTCGGCGGTTTCTGGTGTAGGAAGTGGCTCTGGCGTTGAAATGGCATTACAAGATAGAAGTGGTTCTAATTTTGATGGTTTAATGGAAACTCTTAACCTCGTGTTAGATGAACTCAACAAGCAACCTGAAATTTCAAAAGCATCAAGCCCCGTGCAAGCCCAGGTTCCACAGCTTTTCTTAGAAGTTGATAGAGAGAAAGCCATGGCGTTAGAGGTCCCCATTGCTGATGTCTACAGTACGATGCAAGTGCTAACAGGGTCATCAACAATCAATGACTTCAACTTATTTGGTCGTGTTTATCGAGTAAAAATGCAAGCCGATGAACAGTTTAGAGCAAGGCCGAGTGATTTAAACAATTTTTATGTACGCAGTGGTAATGGTGCAATGGTGCCCATGAATGTCCTGGCTAAAATCAGCTTGACCACTGGGCCATCAGCCATTAACCGCTATAATTTATTCTCTAGTGCTAACATTAATGTCACACCTGCTGAAGGTTTTTCAAGTGGTGATGCAATTGAAGCGATTGAAAGAGTGACGGATAACCTACTTCCACAGGGTATGGGATACGAATGGACAGGATTAACCTACCAAGAAATAAAATCAGCGGGTCAAATGAATACTGCACTCATGCTTGCCATTATTTTTGTGTTCTTGTTTTTAGCTGCACTCTATGAAAGTTGGACTTTACCACTTGCCGTATTATTAATTTCTCCTATCGCCATGTTAGGCGCCAGTCTAACGGTATGGTTAGCAGGTATAGAAAATAATTTGTTCTTCCAAGTCGCTTTTATTTCATTAATTGGCTTAGCGGCAAAAAATTCTATCTTAATTGTAGAAGTGGCCAACCAATATTACCGAGAAGGTCTGTCGGCTCAACAAGCTGCTTTTAAAGCCGCTAGTGTCAGGTTTAGACCAATAATGATGACTGCCGCGTCATTTATTTTAGGTGTATTACCGCTTATTCTTGCTGTTGGTCCAGGGTCGATTAGTCGACAATCTATCTCCTACCCTATTTTAGGGGGGATGATACTAGCGAGTACTATCGGCATCATTCTTGTGCCACTTTTCTTTATTACTGTTGCGCGTTTTATGAAAGTTGAACACCAAGGAGAGGCAAATGAATAAGCAATTTACCGTCGCTGTGCTTTCATTACTGATAACCGCCTGCACTCTTGGCCCTGACTATGAAAAGCCTACTTTACATGTGCAAGATAAATTCCAGGGTGCACAAGATTATGGAATGGCAAAAAGCAGTGCATTTATCAACTGGCAGCAGGCATACAAAGATCCCGAATTACAGCGATTAATAAAGAAATCATTAGCGCAAAATTATGATCTAGCGATTGCTATTTCTCGCATTAAAGAAGCAAGAGCCTTGGCCAATATGGCCGATTCGGCTTTCTATCCAACAATTGGTTTATTAGCTGAAAGTGAACGTGTCTCTGAAGGGAGTGCTAGTGAGTATGACGACACACATCAACTTAAGGGGCAATTTTCTTGGGATCTCGATTTATTTGGCTACAATCGACGCGCCAGCGAAGCCGCCTGGGCTGAATTAGCCGCGCTTGGCCAAGCCAGAAATGTTGTTGAAATGAACTTGGTTGCTGATGTTGCGAGTACCTACTTCGCGTTAAAGGATTTAGAAGAAAAGATTCAGCTCAGCCAAAGCACGGTGACACTTCGAGAGCGTGCTTTACATATAGCCCAATTACGAAAAACCAATGGTATGGTTTCAGGTCTTGATGTAAGACAAGCTGAAGTAGAACTAGAATCAGCCAAGGTGACTATTCCAAACTTGGAACTTCAGCGTATAGAAACCATTAATCGTATGAAGTTACTTATTGCTGATGAAAAAACTCACATTGCCACCAGCATCGATCTCACAGAGCAAACGATACCTTTAGCGATACCTGTTGGTATCCCCTCGCAAGTACTTCTGCGTCGCCCTGATGTATTACAAGTTGAAGCTCAACTACATGCAGCAACCGCAGAAGTAGGCATGGCTACTGCTAACTTATTTCCTAAGATCACGCTAACGAGCGAATTTGGCTTTGAGAGTAGCCAGCTATCTGGCCTATTATCCGGTGATAGTTCTTATTGGGAGCTTGTGGGTGGCATAACTCAGCCTTTATTCAATGCAGGCAGATTACGTAATGACTTGACTGCAGCTGAAGAACGCGCTCTTCAAGCCAGTTTGGCTTATAAGAAAGTCGTAATGAATGCGTTTCTTGAAATCAGTAATGAACTCATGGCTTTTAAATCTAGTGAAACGATTTATCTCGCACAAGAGAAACTTCTTTTGGCATCTAGAGAATATGAAAGACTTGCAAGAATAAGATATCGCAATGGTGTAGCCAGTGCATTAGATTTAATGGATGCGCAAAGAAAACTCTTTGACGCGCAGCTTTCTTTTAGCTCCGCTAAAAAAGAACGTTTAGTCACCTTTGTTAATCTCTATCGCGCACTTGGTGGTGGTTGGGGATAACTATTTAGTGGCACATTGTAAAATAGGGTTATGATGCTGAGCAGCTTTCTGCTTTAGTAGAGGAAATAGCTTGGCAGTAACAATTTCTTCCCTCAGACTTGGCTTTATACATGGCAATATCCGCTCTGTTAATTAGCTCTTGCTGTGAGTCATTTTTTTCTATTGTTGCACAACCGAAGCTAGCTGTAATATTAATGAGCTTTCCATGCCAATGTAATGATGATTCAGATAAAGTTTCTTTTAATTTCTTTGTAATTAATAACACTTCTTCCTCATTTGTTGCGGGCAACAACAAAAGAAACTCCTCACCACCGTATCGGCTGAAAGTATCTGTTACTCTAATGACCTTCTGCAATGAGTTTGCTACATGGAGTAACACTGCATCGCCAGCAGCATGACCAAACTCATCATTTATTTTTTTAAAATAATCTAAATCGAATAAAATCAGACTATAAACTACATTATCTCTAAGCCAAAAGTTATGTACTCTTTCCTGATGCAATAAAATAGCTCGTCTATTCATTAACCCAGTGAGGTAGTCTTTTTCTGCTCTACTTCTTATCTTATCTACTAACCGAGTTATCGCGTTACCAAACATAATAATATTTATAGCAAGCGTTAGAACAACATATGTCCATAACATTGGTACAGCTTCTGCTCCTGTAATAGAAGCCAGCTGATCTTCAGATTGTGGTGCAAAGAATAATAGGAAAGCTCTTAACAAAAAAATGCATGCTATAGAGACTATTGGAATTAACACTATTACCGAACCATTAGCCTTTTTTAAGTAGCTAAAATGCTCAAATGCTAATTGTGAAAATATGATAAAAGTAGCAATTGAAAATAGGATACCAAGGTGAATATTAGAACTAGGATTGGGTTTCATTGTCAGCAACATTATCAACCCAATTGAAAGTAATAATATACTGTCTATACGTATACTACTCCTTAATTTAAATAGCTGCTGAGTACCCCATTTTAATAAAATAAAACCACTCAAAACGCAAAGATCAGCACCATACCAAAAAAGATAACTAGTAGTGGTGTCTCTGTATGTTGATAAAATGAGTCCAAAGGTAACAAGGGTATTTGCTAAGGCATACCTCGCAGAAGCTTGAGGTGCTATGCCTAGAGGGTACGTTAAAACGCCCCACGCCAACGAGGCTGTACCTGTTAACAAGCCTATGAAAATAAGTAGCTGCGTAGCGAGAGGGTCGAAATGCATATTTATCTACAGTTGTTTTCTTTAACTATAGACGAATAACCTTAAGATTCATTATAGAGATTCTATCATTTATATATATCAAAAAAAGTGCAAACCAACTAATACACAGAGCAGTTGTCGGCAAGCTTTTGCGCACTTTTATAAGTTGTAATTTAAATCTTATAAATCAAATGCCACCAAAGCGGTATAAAGTTTTCCCAATATTAAACATAAGGGGAAACCATGAATTTAAAAACAAATAAACAGATTATTAACGCGACTATACTCTTAATGATCACACAGATTGTTGGTTGTAATTCTGAAAGTTCTGATCAAACGATTGGTGGTAATTCTGGTAAATCAGATAATGCTGTTCAAAATGTTTCAGGAAGCTTTAAAAATTCCTATGACACAGGAGTGTTCTATTCAACTGAATTGATGCCTTCATCGCAAATGTACGGTAGAAGGGCTAAAGAGTGCTCTCAACAATATAACAATTACTACTTTGAAACTGAAAATTCTCTTGTATTTGGCAACCCTGATCTGCCTGAGGGTGATTTTAAGCAAGTTGCAACTTGGGTAGAAAACAATTTTGATTCCGCCTTAACCGCAATGCAAGTGTCTAAAAATGAATTCTTTTCAAGTCGCTATAGTATTCGTCTTGATGGCCTAAAACACATCAGAAACAATCTAATTTATCAACAGTATAATTCCATTTCATACCCATCAGAATTTACTAGTTGGAATTATGAAGAGCAAGTTAATTGGGCAACTAAAACATCCAAAAACATGAAAACTGCTCAAGCTATTGAACTGTTAGTTAATGACCCATATTCACCATTTAAAACAGAACGGGAAGCTATCTTAGTAGATAAACTTTATGTTTGTATTCATGAAACAAATTCAACAAATGGCTGGGGCGAAGGTAATTTGGTCGGTGTTAATGTTGGTGCTCCTTCTATTGCATTACCACATGAAGTTGACAAAATCGTGAAACACGAAATTATTCACACAATCCAGCATGCTTTATCGGCCAACTTCGAAAGCTTAGGATTACCAAGGTGGTTTTCTGAAGGTCAGGCTGTTTTGCTAAGCGACATGAATGTAGCTCAAAAGTCAAAACACAATGAATATGATCCAACTCTTGTTGTTTATTACAACGATGAAGTTGGCGACCAAGCCACCGCCTATAGCCATTACGGCCTTGCCTACCAATATCTTACCGATGCGAACAATCAGACAAACATTATAAAAATGATGAAAGATATCAAGCAGATAACTTATAACTTTTCAACTCAACTGAATTCGGGGATGGATGAACATCATGGTTATGTGGGCATGTTTGACAGCCAAATGAAGCAGCTCAACGGAAGTAACTTAACGGTTCAACAATACCGAGATGAGTATCATTCATTAATGACAGACTATTAACGTGATGAATAGATATTTTCACTCTCAGCTAATCAGAACACCGAGGAAAGTTTATGAAATATGAAGATGATAATTCAAATTTCGACTGTGAAAGCAAACTCGAAAAAAATAACAGCGAAAGCCTGTCGACACTAGCACAAATAAAACATTTGCTAAAAGATTTAATTGATGATGCTGAAACATTCAAAATTCGTGTATATAAGGGCGTTAAAGAGAGATCACTTATTGCCATATGGAAAATGGGGAGGCTTAAAGGAAACCAATCCATTTATAACAACACATTTTTGCAAAAATTCTCAGAAGTATCTCATGAGAGAAAGTTAGAGTTTATAAAAATGACAACCACCAATGACGTTTCCAAAGCATTCGTATTTAGTTCAGACGAAATGCTATACCTGTTGTTTAATTACTGCTCAATTAGAGCCGAAAAAATGTTATTGGTTGATATTTTGTCACTGAGGTATTCAAAAGAAATAAGCAATAAAGAGTGTTTTAGAATTCAGTTTAAATTATTAAAGACAATGGGGAATTAAGGATTCAATAAATTCAACGACTTTCTCTTTACTAAACTAATGCTTCTGGAGGGTATTAATTATTAACTTTATTCTGCTAGAAATAGTGAAATTTATAATATCTTATAAGTTGAACGCCACGAGTAACTGAAATAATAAGTGTCATCAATTAGGAGATATTTATGAAAACAGTTATTAAAGCGAACAACCAATACACTGCCAAAATAATAGGCACCCACTTTGGACTCGAATCACATGTAGTAAATAATCTGTTATTAAAAATTGGCTTTCTAACTAAAGCGTCACAAGGGCACGGCTATTACCTAACACAAACGGGGCTAAACAAAGGAGGTGAACAACTAACCGATACTATTAAAGGGATTTCATCGGTAAGATGGCCTGAATCCATATTGCACGATCAACATTTAGGCGCAGAAATAGCTCAGTTAAAAGGTACTGCAATGCAAGCTAACACCACTGCGAACAAAAAGGAACAAACAGATTTTAGAAAACTGTATCCTGCAAACATTCGTACGTCTGACGGACATTATGTGAGATCAAAAGCAGAAGCAATGATTGATGATTTCTTATTTAATCATGGCATTGTGCACGCTTATGAAAAAAAGTTGCCGGTAATTGAAGATTTAGTCTGTGACTTCTTTTTGCCTCAAGGCAAAGTATGGATTGAGTATTGGGGATTTGAAAACAAGCCTGAATATTTGGATAGAAAAAAGAAAAAGCAAGCTATTTATCAAAAATATGGCGTTAATCTGATTGAGCTAACAGATAAAGATATTCAGAATTTAGACGACGTTTTGCCACAAAAACTATTAACGTTTGGTATCCAACTTTTTTAAATATAGATAACCAAAACATTTTTAATATAACGTGATTGAGGAATTAATATGCAAAAAGAAAAAGTTACCGTAAACGAGTTAAAACTACTATCTGAAAAAGAGCAAATTGAACATATTAAATCGTGGTTTTTGAAATATTTTCATTGCCCAAGCGAAAGTTGTTTTATAGATGATGATACTGGAAATTGGGTCTTTTTTAGTGGCCCTTGGGAGCAAGCCACTGTTCTAGAAGAGTATTTTGGGAAATATGTGGAAGAGCACATTATCAATATCGTTTCAGAGCAATTAGGAGAGCACGCAACTGAATGGAATTCAGAGATTGAAGCCCATGAAATGGATGAGGTTTTATTGCCTATTGATTTATCTATAGCTAATAAAAGTACCGGAATAAACACATTATTTATCGCTAACAGAGACCCCACGGTATATCTTGATCCAGAAGATATTTTCTAAGGTTAGATTTTAGCAATGCTAATTCCATGCGTAACACAAGGATTTAAAGATTTATATTTTACACAATCAAACATTCTACAAAAATGAACGTGGTAATGACTTTGTTATTAGCGATATTCACGGTAACCTAGATTGCTTGAATCAAGTTTTGAAAAATGAATCCTTCGACTTTAACAATGATAGACTATTTGCCTTAGGCGACATTATTGATAGAGGCTCACAATCAGAATACTGTTTTGCGTTGTTAAATGAACCTTGGTTTTTCTCTGTGCTAGGCAATCATGAAGCCATGTTTTTAGAGCAATATAAAGCTAATAATTTTTCATACTTGAATAAAAATATAGGCAACTTATGGATTGAAAAATGGCAAAACAAAAAAAGTCAATTAGAGCAATGGGCGCACGATATTAATAACAATATGCCACTGACCATTACCTTAGATTATGATGGTTTTACTACCGGCCTTGTTCATGCAAAAGCCCCCCAAATATGGCCTACACAACAAGGCAATAAGGTGCCCATTGAGCAATGTAATGAACAGCTCTGGGACAGAGAAGATTTTTATAAGCTTAATCATCTTAGCGCTTATCAAGGCACAGATCTTATCCTTATGGGGCATAATCCGGTAAAAAAAATTACCTTACGTGGCAATCGAATTTGGTTAGACACCAATCACGGCGCTGGAAATCTGTCGATTGTCAACGTAAAGAAGTTAGTAGCATTATTTAGGAAGTAGTATGAATAGTAGTAATGACGCCCAAAGAGATCTAAGCATTCAAAAAAACTTTTCTGATAAAGCAGAAAAGTTTTCGACACTGATTAATAATACCACTAAGAAAAAAAAGCACGATAAGAGCGTACTGAAAAATCTCTATACAGATTTATGTAAAAGTTATGATACCTACCTTCGCTATCAACTAAAGTGTATTGAATTTTGCGATTTGCTCATCTTATTGGTAACAAATGAAAAAGCATTTATCGAAAAATACAAATGTAATCGTTACGCAAAAGAAGCATTAAATCAGCTAGCTATAAAACCGCAACTGAGTGACTTTATATCTCTTGTTGAGCAGTTCAAAAATAATGTGCCTACTAATATTGGCAACTGGTCACAACAAATTCGCCAATTAGAACACAACAAAGAAGCGTTCAAAACAGCAATTAAAGATAATAGTTTTCAACACTGTCCTTCATTAATGGAATTAGACCTAAATATCTTAGTGCTTGGTTTTTTGCGCTATAAAGTCAATAGCTTAATAATACTGAAAGAGGATGATTTTCGCCACACTGTTAACACTGAAGATAACGTGGAAAAAGTGGATAAAATAGAAACAGTATTAAACCCCGAATCTTGGCAAGGAGCTATTAAAAAAACATCAAGCTTAATGAATAGGCTCGTAGGCAGAGTTTGTTGTTTAAACCAAGTTGAATTTAATCTCGTTGATGACCAAGATAAAACTGAATCAAAACTGAGGTTTTTCGCAAGAGTTAAAAAGTGTGACGAAGATGTATTAGCAGTCGTAACGAACTTGAGTGAAATGTTATCTGCTCGCTATTTATACGTAGAAGGCAATTTAGCTTCTGACGATAGAGTGTGGGAGTGGTTCAAAAAAGATGTGCTAATTTCACTTATGGGAATAAATACCCCAGATATTTACAAATCACTTAAACAGCATAGTCAAGAAACACCTTTTGGATATTTTGATAAAGATTTTGCCCTTATTTGTACAAAGTTAGGGCTAGTATACAAAGCCGAAGATAATGATGGTGATCAGCTTATGATAACGAGTCTGGCTGATAAAAGTTATTGTGGTTATTTAATAAAGATAGCTAAAGGAGCCTCGACATTTAATATTTATACTCAGAGGTTACTTAAGGAAATACAATCTGTATTTGAAATAAATACGAAAAATAATAATCAAACAAATAGCCAATTTTGGAATGAGGAAACGAGGGACAGTAATGTTGTTCTTAACCTTGATGAAAGTTTAAAAAGCTTTCTAGCAAAAGCCATTGAACAGGTTGCAGGCCCTTTAATTGAACGCGGTGAAGATGCTTTTTCTAAAACAACTATTCTTGAAAGCTACTTTGGCATCACAAGATGTAAAAAAAGCGAACGTTCAGCATATGCTCACTTGTATATAAAATATATCGATCAGCTATTTGGCAGAGAACTTAGTAGATATCTAGGTAAGCCTTTCCCGATAAAGGCTGATCTAGATATGTTCCTACATGAAATATACACGCCACAAATACCAAACAATGAAATAGCGACAAAAATAGAAGCATTTTTTAAACGCCAAAATAACTTAGCTGACTGCATAATTGAAATTAACCAGAGCTTAAATGAGTCTAATAAAAATTCAGTAGTTAAAGAAATCTTAGGTGACATTACTGCTGCTTATGGCATAGAGCATCATTTGATATTTGCATTAATTGAAAAAAACATTGAGCAAATAAGTTTATCAAATGTGAATTTATTTGGCTCTAAGGAAAAAATAACTTTCAAAAGATTAAAAGCATACTCAAAAAGCGACAACCCACTTCTTGAGTATGCTAGTGATGCCAACACGTTATTTAAAAACAACGTGTTAGTGCGGTTGTTCATCAACGTGATGCTAGAAACTCAAAAAACTGACGCATCAAGGTTAGAACAGTTAATCGAAGTTAGTACAATAGAGGAGCTTGAGTGTACTCATAGAGCTGCGGTTCATAACGAATTTGTCGCTAAGTTAAAAGTAGAGAAAACGAAAGTTTTAGATACTTTCGAGAAATTTAAATGCGACCAAATTTATATTGCAAAGATTTACGTTGTTTTTCATTTACTAAACTGGGAAAAAGACAAATCAAAAGAGCCAGTACCTAAAGTTATTGAGCAACTTGCCTATAGCTATCTGAAGCAACCCAATAAACCGAAAACATTCGATAATTTCAAAAAATCACCCATTAAAAATATCAGTGTTAAAGGGGAACTAACAAGTAAATTTGATAAATTTCCAATCACCGAGTTTATAGAAGTTAAGAATACCACCACTGAGCAATCAAGCAGCTTTCAACTTGCTAACTTTGCCAAACAAGAACTGATAAATAATGAATGGGATATTGAGGCTATTGAACAATGTTTAAATAGCACAGGAATTGTAGAGTCGGTTTGGGTAAGCTTGCTAAATTGTACAGGTGACTTGAAGTTTATGGCGCTAATTTCTAAGTTCTTAGATGGAGCCAAACCCGCGAAAAAGAAACAAGATCATAAGCACTATAAAAATTACGTAACAACGGGAAGTTTTGTTAATAACTTTTTGAGTAGTGTTGCTAACATGGAGTTCTCGGAGTGGCTATTTCCTCATTCTCAAGATCAAAGAGAAATACTAGAAAACAAGTTAATAGCACTAGGAAATATACGCTATTTTGGTGATGAGCATTTTGAAATAGAGCAGTCATTAAATGCTGAAAATAAACTAGGACAAGGAACCTTTGGGTGTGTCTATTTGGCAAAAGATTTAGCACTTGATGCTAAAGTAGCTATCAAGCTGATACCTACTTGGGGTGATGATCCGGAAAGCCATGAACGCATAACAAAGAAGCTTCTTTCTGAAGCATCCATAATGCGCCACTGTCAACATGACAATGTTGCTATTGTTTACGGTTTACATAAGTTTCAAACAAATAAATTTAGTTATATTGATGCATCAACACATGAGCAGCAAGCCTACCTTAAAGAGAAGTTTATTTACGGTATCATCATAGAGTACATAGATGATGCACGCACATTAGAAAGTTTTGTGCAGTCCCAAGAATTTGCAAATTATAGCTATAAAGAAAAAATAAATTTATTTATTCAAATATGTAAAGGGGTTGAACAGGCTCATAATTTGCCTACGCCAATGATACATGGCGATATAACACCAGCTAATATTCTGATCGATAAGAACTGTATACCGAAATTAATAGATTTTGGTATAGCAAGTCAGGCAGGTAACTATTTAGGCGCAAACTCAGGAAAAATTTATTCTTCTCCTAATATTCTAAGTGGAGGGAAAGCAGACATAAAAGATGACATTCATAGCTTAGGGATGATTCTTTTGTTTTTACTTTATCCTGCAGTTATAAAGGAGTTAGTTCAATCAACTACCTCATCTCACTCTGAACGACTTAAATTGTTTTTCCATTTATTAGGTTTCGGTGCAAATTCTGCCTGTTTTACAGTTGATGAAACAGATGCCCATAAAAATCTAAAGCAACAATATAATCAAGTAGAACACTTTAGTTGGGGTAAATTTGAGGAATTAATACTTAATAACATATTGATTCCTCAAAGCAGCTTTTGGGACTTTGACTGGAGTTTTTTATTTGCGACTTTATCAAAATCACTAAATAGTGTTTCTTTAAGTTGTCATTTTGAATCTAATATAGCAAATGAAAGTAATACTTATTCTCAGGTAGCCTCATTAATAATATCTTTAAAAAGGTTTCTTACTTCTGGTGGACTAGCAGACGCTTTAAATTCTGTAAAGTTAAGAACTGTGGCTATTTATAACGGGGAAACATTAGAAAGAGAAAATATAGCCAATCTACCTGTTTTTGATATTTATGGAGATATACAAAGACAAGTACTGCCTATGAAATTGTTTGAGTCTCTTGAGACCATTTGTAAAGTTGATAACTTTAAAAAAGACTGTCTTACATTTATTGCTTTTGAACAAAACCACAATTTCTCTCGCCCATTCATATATCACCTACCAAATAGTTGCTTTGTTGGTAAAAATTTTACAACAAATTTTATCCGGGACTTTTATCAACCCAATAAGCAGTTATTGGAGCAATTAAGTCGCTTCGATAGCTCTCAATTCATTGAACAGTTTATAAATTTAATAAGCACACTTCCTCAAGAATATACAGCTATGAAAGAAGCTAGCTATAACCCTGACTTAATGTCAAAGGCAGCTACTTTTAGCTTAAGTTCAATAAAGTATTCTTTATTGTTTGATTTGATAGAGCAAATAAGCGGCGAGCTATTGAAATGTCTCCATCAAGAATCTACTGCTGTTAAAGTCATTGAATTGATAAATGAAGCGAATAGAAATGGGCTAGGTGAACTTGAATACACCACTAAAATAGAAATTTTGAACAACTTTGAGTCCTCGTCAAATTCAACAAAGTTTTTACAAGCAGATGATGAATTTGAAAGCATATTTGGATGGAGAGGAAGCTTTAGTCAAACAGAGTTACAGCTCATTAGTGAGGTACTATTCTCTGATTCAGAGTTTAACAAAACATTGTTAATAAACTTTTTGGGACTTAAACCTCGGCTAACAAATATTGGTCTTTTAACATTTATTTTGAAAAATGTATTTCCTCAAAACTTTATTGAAAATGCACAAATTTCTATCCGGAATTTAATGAACAGCGAAGAATATAAATTGGCAAAAACAGATATAGCACTAATAGAAGAATATATGCACGATAAGCTTACCGAGCATCATCTTTACCTTAAGTGCAGCGATCCATATACTAGCCCCGTTTCATATTGTAATTCATATCCTGAACACAAAATGCCATTTATTATTTTATCAGATGTTGATAGTAAATAGCGTGAGTTATGCTTAGGGAATCTATTTAGAAATAAAATACAAAAACCATAATCTTACAGCTTAAACGGAATCAAAGAAGTGTTTAATTAGCCCATCAATTAGGAGTTGGTGGGCTAATAAAATGAATTAACCCTCCTGCTCCTCAACAATGGAGCAGTATATGAACTACAACGACAACAACAATACAAATTTACCAGAAGATGAATCAAGCGCAGGGTTTGTTTTTGTTCTCATTGTTATTGCCACAGCCTATTACTTTTTTAGCAACAGTGACCCCGAAGAAAAGCCTGACTACGTTATTGCCGCTGAATCTCGCATCAAGCAGCTAAATAACACTTTAGACTATTATCGTTCTCTTAGAACTCAAGCAACGAATAATTGTGAAACATTTGCAACAAAACTTCACAACAATGGCCATTTCAATGTTTATCACTCTACGTTTCATGGCACAAATAGTTTGTGGGATTTAAACAAACACTACGCCTCCAACAGACAACTAACCCCCCTGAGAAATTGCTCTGTAAAACAGGTCAACTTTGATCAGAAAGACAGTGCTAACAATTTACTGATGCTATGTGAAACTGGCGGAGGTGGGTGGACCACCAACAGAGTATTAGCGAGTTGTGCTATTAATGACGAATTTAACGTTAGCAAAATTAATGTCTATTCAGGTAAATCATTTCATATTATGGAAGGAACAGGCACCGGTGCCCCTGGTAACTTTGCAGGTCGCATGGTGTCAGGAAAAGTAAGGTTTGAAGTTTATAAAAACCAATTTATTGACTACGTCAATGGCAGCTTTCTCAAAGACTTAAACAAGAGAAAATCAATGGATGAGTTGATTTCAGTGGTCAATAGCAAAATTAACAAGGCTGAATTCTTGGCTAAAAATGGCTAACTCCTTCCCACTGACAAAATAACTAATTAAAGAGGTATTTATTTTATGAAAAAATTATTTATGACACTATTAGCATTAACGTTAAGCCCAAGCATGGTGAAAGCTGTCGAAATTGATCCGCAACTTCAATCAGCACTTCGCTCATTTAAAGCACTTACCAAACTAAATGTTAAAACGGTGTCAAGAACGCCAACTACAGGAATGTTTGCTTTGTATACTAACAGTGGCCCCATGCTAATCAATCACACGGGTCAGCTACTATATTCGAAAGAATATGCTTTTCATGCAGATGTTAATGGCAAAATTAAGGGTAAAAAACACGAAAATATTAGAGCTGAAGCAGTTAATGAAATTAATGAGGATCATGTAATTGTCATTAAAAAAGGGGATGGCTCAAAACCAATTATTGTCAATACTGCGCTTGACTGCCCATATTGTTTAAAGCAGGAACAATTACTGGCTGCAAAAGATAAATTAAATGCAACATTAATACTAATTCCTTCTGTTCTCGACAAGACAAATTGGCCAGTTTTAGAAAAGGTGATGTGTAGTGCTAATCGAGCAACTGCCTGGCAAAATTACATGCTAAATGGTGTTATTCCAAAAAATAATGGCAAATGCTACTGGTCTGCTAACTTTAGTTTTCTCGGCCAAACTATATACACGAGCAATGTATTACGTACCTACGGCACACCCCAAATGATCCATGGTGATGGCAGAGTTCAAAATTTTAAAAAGCAAAATCCATTGGGTTTACCGCCAAGTTTTGGCAAGAATAGCAAAGATATTTTCAATGAAAAGAATATAACAACAGCTTACTTTTCAGGTGAGGTTTACAAACCGAAAAAGAAATTATTTAACTGGTAAATACTTATACACTGACAACGAAATGTGGCAGTCAAAACTGAAACTGTTTTGACTGCCATAAAGATGAAAAATAACATAAATGCATTAATATATGAAATCCTCCCTCTTACACTGGTAATTTTAGTGCTCATGAATAAATACACCATAACCCATTATTTTCAAGATATTCCCCCAAACCAATGGCAAGATTGTATTTGCCACCGCTACGAAACTGAGTATTACGGCGGAAATACACCAGAGAACATTGCTTTTAATAACCAAATGGAAGAATTTGATGAATTCTGTAAAAGCAATAATATTGAAATCGAGGATTATTTTCCTTTAATTGAAATTAAGCCCGTGATTAAGGCGCTTGGCGTTCTTTGTCAATCCATAAACCTTCCAAATGCAGATTTTACAATCGTAGATTTTCTAAAATCAATTTATGAACAACTACCCACTCAAGCTATAGCTGAAGATGGTTTCACTATAATTTTAGACACTTCCCCTGTTTATCATTTCACAAGTGACCCCATAAATATGACCTATTTAACTGTCAATATTAGCGGTATTGGTTTTAATCACATTCCATCTAAAAATGCGTATCAAGCTAGCGTGTGCTTAAAGAATAAAGAAACTGATGAAAGTATAACGCTTATTAATATTGTTAGAGATATTTAACTACAACTTAATGCTTAAAATAAGCAATACTATGGCATTGGGGGAAACTCAATCTATGGCTAACTTATTGTCAAAAAGATTTTAATAAATTAGAAATTTTCACTTAATTAAAAACTTACAACTCAAACGTAGCCTTCTAAATTCATAATGCTTCTCAAATCGAGGAGCGTTTTTATGAAATACATCAACAGAAACAACAAAGCAATTGAGGTATCTACTACTGAGCTACATTTTGATGAGCTAAATAATTTTCCTATTGAAGTTATTGTAGAAACAATAAATTTTTGGGTGCCAACTTTAACTTTTGCCAAAGCAATTAAGTATGCTGATTGGCAATCAATACTAAATTTATTCTACTATACAGAATGTCTAGATGATGCATTTTTTAACGAAACCCCTCCTTTTGGATTACTTGACTCCTCCACAGGAGAGTCGGTGTTGGCGCAAAATAAAATTTTGAAAAAATTACGCCAAGTACAATCTGTCATGCTAAGCAAAGGCCAATACAGCGCTAGAACAAAGCGTATCGCAAGTTTAGATAATCTAGAAACGACCAAGATTTTAACCTATCGCACAGAGATATTAAGAGATACGCTACATAATGCATCCTATGAAGATTGTGTAGCCGTCATGGCAGCTATTAATGGCAATGACGTTGGTGATGAAGTCTTAAAGCTTATCTTAAAATCAAAGGAAGATATTGAGTATTTTATGTTACAGGATATGCGAAATGTGACTGACGACAAGGCATTATCCACTATCAATACATTGCGTGAAAAACTAGAGTATTACGCCCGTGAACCCTGGCATATAGGCCATGAACCAGTTAATCGTTCAAATGAAGCGATAATCGAGCGCAAATTTGTAAAAGTAGTCGGTGAAGCTTGCGACGAGCTGAAGCATGGCTGTCGTGAAATGCCGAACAAGCACTTAGCAAAAATTCTTATTGCCATTAATGACGAACTAAAGAATGCCTTTTATGGACTATTATCAGACGATTATGCTCGAGAGCTAAAAGTCGCAGTAGCAAATTTAGAAAGTGATATATTTAACAAGTGGAAATCTAGATCTTTCTTCAAGAATAAATCAGAGTCAGACGTCACTGCCTTTATTCAAAAACAACATAATTACAACTGTCAAAGAGCCTATCGACCTTTATGTCGATTAGAGAATTTTATCAATAGTCATCAGCTTGTTACCGAAGAACCTCTGCCTGGTGCTGAAAATGATGCTCAAACCCCACTCTCGTTTACACAATTAGCCAACTATCAAGATAGTGCTATTCGCTATATGTTAAGGCTGGCTCATACGGATGATTTATTAGCTGCCTTTTATTACTGTCAAAGCGCACCAGAATTGAAAAGGATTTACAACATTGTGCCGACAATGAAGCGTAGGTTTGAACAAGCATACCTTGTTCATGATGTAGTGCCGACCGAACAAGCTGTTCAAGCCCAGTTAAAACTGATTAACCTTCTGGAATGCGCACCAGAAGTACCTAAGCCTGATTTAAAAAAACAACCTATACAAACAGCTCAACAGGAGCGGCTAGAGCCCAAGGTAAAAATTGAACCACAACAATTAACTAAAGCTATTTATAACAAAGCGGCTTTAGAAGAAGTGTTATTACTCAGAGATGCAACTGGTGAACACGGTGCAGAAGCTGTACGCAAAGTCTTAGATAAGGGCCCCACTAAAACCGTATTAATTGCAACACAGAGAATGCTCGATGAAATGGAGGGTTTAGCACAAGACTTTCCAAACCTTGCTGAACCAATTGAAGAAATTTTAATTTGTTTAAAGCTTTCCTTATTTAATCAATCTGCCATTGAGTTTCCTGTCATTAATTTACAATCCGTACCTGGATGCGGGAAGACAGAATTTATACGCTCTTTAGCCTGCAGATTAGGATTAGAATTCTTTGACCAAAGCGTATCCGGATTTGGAGGAAAGCAAGATCTGATTGGCGGTTCCAGTCAATTTAAGAGCAGTAATATAGGGGCTATTGCTGAGTCTGTTTTGGTGAAAGCTTCTACTGCTCAGCCTATTGTATTGCTAGATGAAATTTGTTTGGCTCGTCCAGATATCGATCATTCTATTGTCCCTAGCCTTTTAGGTCTGTTTGATATTGAGCAGCGCAAAAGCGTTAAAGAGCAATTCTTAGATGTTGAAATGGATTTGTCATCAGTGCTATTTTTTACCACAACAAATAATTATGAAAACTTAATCCCCGCAATTAAATCACGTTTAAAAAATTACGACATTCAGCCACCGTCACAACAGCAAATGCGTACGATTTGCCAAAACATTTATACAAACTATTTAACAGAAAAGAACTTTCAGCATTTTAAAGAAAAACTCAATGAAAGAATCATTGATTTACTCAGTGAACTAACCCCAAGAGAAGCTAAAATAGCAGTTATTTCAGGCATTCGTCGAGCCTTTGTTAGAGCGACTAATAGAGAAAGTTTAATTGAAGTAGAGCTTCAAGATGTTTCAGCAAGCAGAGGAAGTTCTTGTGAACGCAAACCTGCTGGGTTTATTCACTAGGGAGATTGATTATGAAGTTTTTCGATCCAACAACAAGGGATACGCTCACGCAGCAAAATAGTTTCTTTGACGAGTTTATAATTTTAGATATTGAAGCTAGTAGTCTTGGGTTTACTTCCTACCCAATTGAAGTCGCAATAACGTCCTCAATGGGACAATCAGCAAGCTATCTAATTCAACCAATAACTATCTGGCAAAAACAAGGGGAATGGGATGTTTACGCAGAAAAATACATCCATAAAATATCACAAGAAATGTTAATAACAAATGGCGAAAACGTGATATCTGTTGCAAGAAACCTTAATAAAATGTTCAGAGGCAAGTTGCTGTTTTGTGGCAATCTTGAGTATGACGGCATTTGGCTTTGTAAGTTATTTCAAGCTGCCAATGTTGGCGTAGAATTTCATTTAACAGACTTAACATACTTGTTAGAAAGTTGGGGAGCTAGTAAAACTGAACAGTTTTGGAATATCTACAACAACATAACAAACTCGCAACCGCATAGAGCATTGCCTGATACCAAACGCTTTGTAGATGCCTACACCAAACTAATTGAACTTTAGTATCGACAGCATCATTCATTTGAAATGACTTTAGACTAACAGGCACCTCTACCAAGTAAATTTTACGCCAATATGCATGTTAAGGGTTAAATATGACTACAACAGAAAACTATTTTAAAGGTTTAAGAAAGAAGGTTAAGCAATACGGTTATACCTTAATGAGTGTTACTGCTGAATACCCAAGAGCTGATGAACACGCTGCATACTGCTATACGATTGGACTATCAGATTATGGATATCCCGAACTATTATTTGCTGATTGCTTTTATGATGAAACCCTTTCATTAATAGATACTGTATTGGAGCTTATTGGCAAGTTAGAGCCCTTAGAGATTGGGCATATTATTAAGTCAAATAATCACAAGTATAAGGCAGTAGAATTATTAGATGGGGTTAAGGGGGAAATCAGTGCACACGCAAAAAAATATTTTGAACTTTATCGACATAAGACCCCAGATTATGACTTAGTTTATTTAGGACAAGCTGATGTGTTTGGGTTGTTTCCTGATGAAAAAGAGTTTGTCGAATCTAAACATATCAGACGATGCTTTTACAAATTACAGGCTGCAAAATCATTTGTTGGTCTAGTGTTGCATCAACCAGAAGAAACCCACTAAAGATGGAAATTTAACTTTGATTGCTAACTTAAAAGGTAATGACATATGAGCATTGGAAACCACAAAAACTATCTTATCATTGACGTTGAAGCGACCTGTTGTCACGACGATGCCTTTCCAACTACGGAAATGGAAATGATTGAAATAGGTGCTGTAATGGTGTGTGGTGAAACACTAGATAAACTAAGCGAGTTCTGCACATTCATTAAACCAGTGCGCCACCCCAATTTAACGCAGTTCTGCACTGAGCTAACGACCATCACTCAAGAAGATGTAGATGCTGCACCAAACTATCAAGAGGCAATAAAACAGCTTAAAGTATGGTTATATCAATTTGAAGACTTTCTATTTTGCTCCTGGGGAGATTATGATAAAGCCCAGTTTATGCAAGACTGTGGACTTCATAAAGTACCCTACCCCATTCCTGCGCCACATCTAAATATTAAAAAACAGTTCTCAAAAGCTCAGCGTGTTAGAAAACGTCAAGGCATGAATGACGCCCTCAAGTTAGCAGGTATTCCTCTTGAAGGCACGCATCATAGGGGAATTGATGACGCAAATAACATGGTAAAACTCATGCCTTTTGTATTAGGACGAAAATTTATTTCTCGTCAAAAATAAATAAAAAGAATGTGCAGAAGTTCTTACTCTAATGTTAGATACAAACTTTTAAATACCATATTTCAAAAACAGTTGCGCACATTAAACAGTGTTTCAATCATTATTTAATGTGAGCAAAATGTGGCTTGGTCTATAACACTTATTCCACAGTTACTGACTTAGCAAGATTTCGAGGCTGGTCAACGTCTGTACCCTTAATGATTGCTACATAGTACGACAGTAACTGTAGCGGTAAGGTATACACGATAGGGGCAATAATATCGTCACAAAGTGGTACATCAATCACTTTCATGGTTTCATCGCTAGCAAAATTAGCCTTGCTATCAGCAAATACATACATCAAGCCGCCACGTGCTCTTACTTCTTCTACATTTGACTTTAATTTTTCAATTAAATCATTTTGTGGTGCTACAACAATAACTGGCATTTCAGCATCGATTAATGCCAATGGACCGTGCTTTAATTCACCCGCAGCGTAGGCTTCAGCATGAATATAAGAAATCTCTTTTAGCTTTAACGCCCCTTCCATCGCAATTGGGTATTGATCACCACGACCTAAGAATAGCGCATGATTTTTATCGGCAAAATCTTCTGCTAACGCTTCAATAGAGTCTGCTAAAGCTAACACTTCTTCCAATTTGTTGGGCAACGTCATAATCGATTGTGATATTTCAGCTTGCTGCTCTTCACTCATACCATGGTGTTTACCCAAAGCCAGTGTCATCATTAATAAGCCAACCAACTGTGTAGTAAATGCTTTAGTAGACGCTACACCAATCTCTGCGCCTGCTTTTGTCATAAAGGCTAAATCAGATTCACGTACCAGCGATGAACCAGCAACATTACAAATGGTTAAACTTGCTTTATAACCTAAGTCTTTTGCCAATCTTAATGCCGCTAGCGTATCAGCTGTTTCACCTGATTGTGAAATGGTCACTAACAAAGCATTCTTAGGCACGTGGGACTTTCTATATCTAAACTCACTGGCTATTTCAATATTACACGATACGCCTGCATGCGCTTCTAACCAGTAACGTGCCACCATACCTGAATGGTAACTGGTGCCACAGGCAATAATTTGTACATGTTCAACTTCTTTAAAAATATCGTCCGCACTATCACCAAAGGCGTTAATATCTAGCTTAGAGCCCATTAATCGACCTTCTAGGGTGTTTCGAATAGCCGTTGGCTGCTCATAGGTCTCTTTTAGCATATAATGGCGATATTCGCCCTTATCGCCTGCATCGTGACTAACTTCAGATTCTTTCGCTTCGCGGATAACTGAATTACCGTCTTTATCAACAATATTGACTTCAAATCGAGTAATCTCAGCAACATCTCCCTCTTCTAAATAAGAAAATTTTCGGGTAACAGGCAGTAATGCCATTAAATCTGATGCGATAAAGTTTTCACCAAGGCCGTAACCTATAACTAATGGGCTACCAGAACGAGCAACGACAACACGATCTTTATCACGCGTATCCATCACAACAGTACCATAAGCACCTTCAAGTTGTTTCACTGTCAGTTGTACCGCAGCCATTAGCGATGATGCAGTTTTTAACTCATGATGAACCAAGTGAGTGATAACTTCTGTATCAGTTTCTGAGGTAAACTCATAACCTAGCCCTTGTAGCTTCTCTCTTAATTCATTGTGGTTTTCAATGATACCGTTATGCACTACTGCAATAGTATTTGATGAGATATGCGGGTGTGCGTTCGCCTCACTTGGTGCGCCATGAGTAGCCCAACGTGTATGAGCTATACCTGTGCCACCGATCAGTGGCATATCGTTTAAGGCGTCAGCTAGTTCTTGAACCTTTCCAAGTCTTCTTACGCGGTTTAAGCTGCTCTGGTGATCAATAATTGCTACGCCAGCTGAATCATACCCTCGGTACTCTAGTCGTTTTAGTCCTTCAACTAAAATATCTGCTACGTCACGTTGTGCAACTGCACCAACAATGCCACACATAATTACTTTCCTTTATTCTTTATCTGTTTTTAAGGTAGAGATGTCCTACCTAAATATTCTCTGCTTTATTAAGCGATAATTAGTTTTACACCTTGATTTGTCAGAGCTTCTTGCATTTCGCTTGATAAGCCATCATCAGTGATCAGTGTATGAATTTGCTCCCAAGACAATTCTAAATTTGGGATTTTCTTCGTTATTTTTTCTGACTCAACTAACACAATAACTTCTCTTGCTACTTCAGCCATAACTCGGCTTAAGCCAATGAGTTCGTTAAAGGTTGTCGTACCACGATTTATATCTATGCCATCAGCACCAATAAATAATTGGTCAAAGTCATAAGAACGCAAAACTTGCTCTGCAACTTGGCCTTGAAAAGCTTCGGAATTTGAATCCCAAGTACCGCCAGTCATTAGCAATGTCGGCTCACTTTCAAGCGCATGAATTTCATTTGCAATACTCAGCGCATTTGTCATAACTACTAAGCCATTTTTATTCGCTAACTCACTCACTAAAGCAGCGGTAGTTTGGCCACTATCAATAATGATTCTATTATGGTCACGGATCAGTGTAGACGCTCTTTTAGCAATTTTACGTTTTTGTTCTGAAAGTGTTTCCGCTTTTAGTTCAGTTATTTCACTAGGTAAAGCAACAGCACCACCATAACGCCTTAACAATAAACCGCTATTTTCTAATGCTGCTAAATCTTTCCTAATAGTCACTTCAGAAGTATCAAAATGTTTAGCTAAACTTTCAACGCTCACCTCGCCATGTAAATTAAGGTCTGCAATAATATTATGACGACGTTGTTGAGTATTTCTTTTTGGCATGTTGAATGACTTTTGTAGTTTACTTTCGAAAGGGTTCGATATATTTCGTTATGAATTCCATTATGTTTCATACCGAAAGATAATGCAATACAAAGTAGTTACTATTTCTACATTTCTGACCATTTAGTCAGTTTAATTATAAAAAAAAAGCACCTAATGGTGCTTTTTTTCAATTTACAGAGAACCTAAGACTTTTTAACTGGACGCTGCCAACCAATAACATTGCGTTGTTTACCTCGCGCTATTGCAAGCTCTCCTTCTGCTACAGCTTTACTTATCACAGAACCAGCGCCAATTGTCGCCTTGTTCCCTATTTCAACGGGAGCAACCAGTGAGCTATTTGAACCAATGAAAGCATTATCACCAATAGTAGTGGTTGATTTATTAACTCCATCATAATTACAGGTAATTGTTCCTGCACCAATATTAACGTTACTGCCAATATCAGCATTGCCTAAATAGGTTAAATGACCAGCTTTACTACCTTCGCCAATAACAGTCTTTTTTGCTTCAACAAAATTACCAATATGTGAGTCACGCTTCATTAGCGTATCTGGTCTGATTCGTGCAAAAGGCCCTACAGAACAGTCAGCTTCAATGACAGAGTCTTCAATAATGGAATTAGGCTTAATTACCACGTTTTCGCCTATGGTTGAATTTTTGATAATTGAATTAGCACCAATAGTTACGTTATTTGCTAAGCTTACTTCGCCTTCAAAGATGCAATTTACATCGATTGTAACTTCACATCCGATTAAAAGTTTGCCCCTTACGTCAATACGAGCAGGGTCACGTAAACTTGCTCCAGCAATCATTAACTCTTCAGCGGTACGCAATTGATATGCTCTTTCAAGTGCAGCTAATTGTACTCTATTATTCGCGCCTTCAACTTCAATCTCTGTTTCGGGGTGTGCTGTTGCTATTAACTTTCCTTCGCTATGAGCTGAGGCGATTATATCGGTTAAATAATATTCACCTTGCGCATTATCATTAGATAAGCCATTTAACCAACGCTTTAGGTCCTTACCATTTGCTAGTAATATTCCTGTATTCGCTTCATTGATAAGAAGTTGCTCTGCACTCGCGTCTTTTTGTTCAACAATACCAACAACAGTTTCTCCCTCTCTAACTATGCGCCCATAGCCTGTAGGGTTAGCTAAATGTACGGTGAGTAATGCCATACCGTTATCTGGTTTGACTGAGAGAAGATTTTCTAACGTTGATACTTTAGTTAATGGTACATCGCCATAAAGAACTAATACATTCTCATCATCTTTAATAAAAGGAGATGCTTGGTCAACAGCGTGACCTGTACCAAGTTGCTCTTTTTGCTCAACAAAGGTCAAGTCATTACCAGTTACCTTCGCTTTAAGTTGCTCGCCGCCAAAGCCATATACAACATAAATATTTTCAGCGCCTAACTGACGAGCGCTATCAATAACATGCCCTACCATGGGCTTATCTGCTACAGGATGAAGTACTTTGGGTAATGATGAGCGCATACGAGTGCCTTTACCCGCAGCAAGAATAACAACAGAAAGTGACATACTGAACCTATACTAAGATTGATTTGCGCGTATTCTATCTTTGTTTAAAGTGAATACCAAGGTGTTATATTAGCCTTTATTTAAGACACCAACTTCAAGACTTTCAAACCAATCGAGAAATCGCTTAACATCATCCCCTTTAAAAATTCTACCGTGCTGAGGACACATCATTTCAATGTCTAGTTTTCTAACGCGCCTTACCCAATCATTTTTAGCTTCATTGGACGGCATCCAACGTTGATGAAACATTCTCATCTTCTTAGCGTGCTCATCAAAGTCTTCAACAAACAAAGGTGCATCAACCGCTTCCATCGCTGCGCCAATATCACCCGACATCAATATCTTAGCTTCTGGATCATACACATTAAAATTGCCTGATGAATGTAAATAATGAGCAGGGATAAACTCTAAAGCTACACCATCAAGTTTTAGTATATTTCCCTCGTCTGGGATGGCTGCATAATTAATGTTGTTCATACCAAAATGTCGAATAAAACTCTCCCACAACCATGGTGAATGTAATGTTGCAGAAGGTAAAGCCTGATCCCAAAGACCTAGCGAAGAAATGATGTCTGGGTCTTGGTGAGAGGCAAATAAATGAGTAATTTTATTGGCGGGTACCTGCTTTATAACAGCCGCTAGCATAGCCGAAAAAAGCTCAATTCCACCAGGGTCCATTAATAATGAATTATTCTTCGTCACTACCATATATTGGTTTGTATCAATGATAGCCTCAGGTTTTTCATCATCTCGGCCAAACATTATCCAAGTATGACTTGGGCATTCAAATAATTTCTGAGTTTTCATTCTTTAATATCATCCAGTATTATTAGTATTCTTCCAATGTGGAAACCATTTGCTGTGAGTATTTGATATGATTTTTTATCTTTCCTGCAGCCCCTTCAACATTATCAGCCACATTAATTAACGCATCTTGATATTGCGCACCAGCTTGTGATGCCTCAACTCTTGATAGAGTTGCTAAAATTACGGCGTTACGTAATTCACTGCTTAACGTAGCAAGCTCTTCACTTAATTGTTCGATTTGCCTTCTATAAGTTTTTTCTAATCTATCTTGCTCTGACTTACAGCGTTCATACACTTCATCTAGGCTATGAATGTAAGGCGATTCATGTGCAATTTTATAGACAGAATTGAAATGTAAGATTGCACCATCTGCACGGACTTTTTCCGCCGAAGTTTGGCTCAACACAGCGGCCATTTGGTTTATTTTTTTAGACGATCCTATCGTTATTTCTGCTAAGCGGTCTATAAAGTCAGTTAATGGCCTAAAGCCTGCCGCGCGCTCGCCTGCACGAAGTGCTACTGCTCTTGCGTTACTTGCAGTTAATGATAGCTTTTGTGCGATGGTCGTTGCTTGATCTAGCTTTGCAGCAATTTCTGCAACGGAAACGAAGTAATTTTGTGATAGATCAGTCATTTAATCGGATATTTAATGAGACATTCAATAAATATAGACAGTGTTTATCACTAATGTAAGGAAAATGATTAATTTATTTAAAAATATTTGCTGATCATTGATCTAGACATATTATTCTAAGTACAGAAATAAAAAAGCGAGTTTCACTGAATGAAACTCGCTTTATATATTTTGAAATCACTAAAACTTAGTGCTTGTTTAATTGCATATAACCTATGCTATTAAACTTTTCTTTTACCTGCTTGAATAACACGTAATTGTGCAATTGCGCGCGCTAGTTCTGCGGCAACTTCAGCATAGTCTACATCTCCGCCATGAGCGTTCATGTTTTCTTCTGCACGTTGCTTAGCTTCTAACGCAGCTTGTTCATCCAAATCATCTGCACGTGTAGCAACATCTGCTAATACAATTACATTATTTGGTTGAACTTCTAGCATACCACCAGAAAGGTAGATTACTTCTTCAGTACCATCTTTCTTAGTAATTAATGCCATACCAGGTTTTAGTGAGGTCAGTAAAGGTGCGTGACCAGGCATAATACCTAATTCACCTTCACTACCTGTGATCTGTAATGATTTTATGCTACCAGAAAATAAGTTTTCTTCTGCACTTACCACATTCAGATTTACAGTTAATAATGCCATTTGACTCGACCTCTTTAAGGGTTAAACACTTACAGCCAAGCCATAAGTGTTAACCTGATAATTACGCTTTGTTCGCTTTCTCAATGGCTTCTTCAATAGAACCAACCATGTAGAACGCTTGCTCAGGTAAATCATCGTAGTCACCAGCTAAAATGCCTTTAAAGCCAGAGATGGTGTCTTTTAATGAAACATACTTACCTGGAGAACCAGTAAATACTTCAGCAACGAAGAATGGTTGAGATAAGTAACGTTGGATCTTACGTGCGCGAGATACTGTTTGCTTATCTTCTTCAGATAATTCATCCATACCTAAAATAGCGATGATATCTTTAAGTTCTTTGTAGCGTTGTAATACTGACTGAACACCACGAGCAACTTCATAATGCTCAGTACCAACCACTAATGGGTCTAACTGGCGTGAAGTAGAATCAAGTGGGTCGATTGCTGGGTAAATACCTTGAGCAGCAATGTCACGACTTAATACAACAGTTGCATCTAAGTGAGCGAAAGTCGTTGCAGGACTAGGGTCAGTTAAATCATCCGCAGGTACATATACCGCTTGGATTGAAGTGATTGAACCTTTGTTAGTTGACGTAATACGCTCTTGAAGTACACCCATTTCTTCAGCTAATGTAGGTTGGTAACCTACCGCTGATGGCATGCGACCTAGAAGTGCTGATACCTCAGTACCTGCAAGCGTGTAACGGTAGATGTTATCAACGAAGAATAATACATCGCGACCTTCATCACGGAATTTTTCTGCCATTGTTAAACCAGTCATCGCTACACGTAAACGGTTACCCGGTGGCTCGTTCATCTGACCGTAAACTAACGATACTTTATCTAGTACGTTAGAATCGTTCATTTCATGGTAGAAATCGTTACCTTCACGTGTACGCTCACCAACACCAGCGAATACAGAGAAACCACTGTGCTCGATTGCGATGTTACGGATAAGTTCCATCATGTTAACGGTTTTACCAACACCAGCACCACCGAATAAACCAACTTTACCACCCTTAGCGAATGGACAAACTAAGTCGATTACTTTGATACCAGTTTCTAACAATTCGTTAGACATTGATTGTTCAGCGTAAGCAGGTGCTGAACGGTGAATAGACCAACGATCTTGCTCGCCGATTGGACCAGCTTCATCAATTGGCTCACCAAGAACGTTCATGATGCGACCTAAGGTCTCTACACCAACAGGAACTTGGATAGCTTTACCTGTGTTTACTACATTCAGACCACGACGCAAACCGTCTGAGGTACCCATTGCGATAGTACGTACAACACCGCCACCAAGCTGCTGTTGAACTTCAAGTACTAAACCGTCAAGGTCACCTTCGGTTATGTTTAATGCGTCATATACCTGAGGTACAGCATCTTGTGGAAATTCAACATCCACAACTGCGCCAATGATTTGGACGACTTTACCTGTACTCATGTTTATTCCTCTTAATTTAAGTTAGTTAAACTTTGCTTAACTAACTTGTCTTTAAATTACGAAACTATTGTTACCTGGCTATATCTTCAGCTCAGGCTTACCCTACTGCAGCTGCACCTGCAACAATCTCACCCAATTCTTGAGTGATAGCTGCTTGACGCGCTTTGTTGAATACCAATTGTAAATCGTTAATAAGCTCACCAGCATTATCTGTTGCAGCTTTCATAGCAATCATACGGGCGGCTTGTTCACAAGCTAGGTTTTCAACCACGCCTTGGTATACCTGAGATTCAATATAGCGAACTAGTAACTGATCTAATAACGCATTAGCATCAGGTTCGTAAATGTAATCCCAGCGATGACTAATTTCTTCGTCATCTGATTTAGGTAAAGGTAACAATTGATCAATTGTTGGTTGTTGCGTCATCGTATTAACAAATTTGTTATATACCACGTACAACTTATCAATTTCACCGTCATCATAAGCTTTAAGCATAACCTTAACGCTACCAATTAAATCAGTAACTGAAGGGTTATCACCTAAGCCTGAAATTTGTGAAGTGATTTTAGCACCCATGCTTTTGAAGAAGGATGTAGCTTTTGAGCCTACAATGCCAAATTCTACTTCGGCGCCTTCTTCCTGCTTTTGAGCAGCATCAGCTAGTACTTTCTTAAATAAGTTAATATTTAAGCCACCACACAAACCACGGTCAGTTGATACAACAATGTAGCCTACACGCTTAGTCTCACGTTCTTCCATATAAGGATGACGATATTCTAAGTTACCAAGCGCAATATGGCCGATCACATTTCGTATATTTGTTGCATACGGACGAGATGCTGCCATACAATCTTGCGCTTTACGCATTTTGCTGGCTGCAACCATTTCCATAGCATTTGTGATCTTTTGAGTGTTTTGTACACTCGCAATCTTGGTTTTTATTTCTTTACCAACGGCCATGACTCTTTCTCCGAAAAGGTTACTTAATTAAAGACTCGATTACCACGTTTGAGTTGACTTGAATGATTCAAGTGCTTTAGTCAAACCAGCTTCGATGTCTTTATCGTAGTTACCGCTTTCATTGATAGTAGCCATCAACTCAGCTTGCTCATTGTTCACATAAGTGTGTAATGCTTCTTCAAAATCAACTACTTTGTTGATTTCTACATCATTTAAGAAGCCTTTTTCAGCAGCGAATAATGAAACAGCTGTTTCAGCAATTGATAATGGGCTAAATTGCTTTTGCTTCATTAATTCAGTAACACGTTGTCCATGCTCTAATTGTGCACGAGTCGCGTCATCTAAGTCAGAAGCAAATTGAGCGAAAGCCGCTAATTCTGCATATTGAGCAAGTGCTAAACGGATACCACCACCAAGTTTCTTGATGATTTTCGTTTGTGCAGCACCACCAACACGAGATACTGAAATACCAGCGTTAACAGCAGGGCGAATACCCGCGTTAAATAAGTTAGATTCTAAGAAAATCTGACCATCGGTAATTGAGATTACGTTAGTTGGTACGAAAGCTGATACATCACCCGCTTGCGTTTCAATAATTGGTAATGCAGTTAAAGAACCTGTTTTACCTTTAACTTCACCATTTGTGAATTTCTCTACGTATGCTTCGTTAACACGAGCAGCACGCTCAAGTAAACGACTGTGAAGGTAGAAAACATCACCTGGGTAAGCTTCACGACCTGGCGGACGACGTAAAAGTAATGAGATTTGACGATAAGCAACAGCTTGCTTAGATAAATCATCATATACGATTAACGCATCTTCACCGCGGTCACGGAAGTATTCACCCATAGAGCAACCAGAGTAAGGTGCTAAGTATTGAAGTGCAGCTGCTTCAGAAGCAGAAGCTACAACAACAATAGTATTTGATAACGCGCCGTGCTCTTCTAAGCTACGCACAACGTTAGCAACAGTTGATGCTTTTTGACCAACAGCTACATAAATACTCTTAATACCTGTGTTCTTTTGGTTGATGATAGCATCTAGTGCGATCGCTGATTTACCGATTTGACGGTCACCAATGATCAATTCACGTTGGCCACGACCAATTGGAATCATAGAGTCAATTGATTTAATACCAGTTTGTACTGGCTCATCAACTGATTTACGGTCGATAACACCTGGTGCAACAACTTCTACAGGAGAGAAGCCATCGTTATCAATTGGGCCCTTGCCATCAATTGGTTCACCTAAAGTGTTTACTACACGGCCTAAAAGACCACGACCTACAGGTACTTCCAAAATACGGCCAGTACCTTTAACTTTTTGTCCTTCAGCTAAATCAGCATAAGGACCCATCACTACCGCACCTACCGAATCACGGTCAAGGTTTAAGGCGATAGCAAAACGACTACCAGGAAGTTCGATCATTTCACCTTGCATTACATCGGCAAGGCCATGGATACGAATAATACCATCTGTTACAGAAACGATAGTACCTTCGTTACGAGCTTCGCTGACAACGTCGAACTGTTCAATACGATTCTTGATCAGTTCAGCGATTTCAGTGGAATTCAGTTGCATGCTCTGTTCCCTTATCTAAGATTGTAAAGTTGATGCTAAACGGCTCAGTTTACCTTTTACAGAGCCATCAATTACCATATCACCAGCTTGGATTAACAAACCTGATACGATACTTTCATCAATAATACAATTAAGCTTAACTTTACGTGCCAAGCGCTTTTCAAGCGCGGCGCTTAGTGTTGTTTTTTGCTCTGCCGTAACTTCTACAGCAGAGGTTACATCCACAGTTATTTCTTGTTCATATTCAGCTTTTAATTGGCTAAATTGCTCAAGAACTTGTGGTAGCACCAACAAACGTTCGTTTTCAGCCATTACTTTCAAGAAGTTTTGACCTTGGCTGTTTACTTGCTCACCACAAACATTAATAAATAATGCTTGTGCTTGCTCTACTGAAGTTCCACCAGATAAATAACCAACAATGGTTTCATCTTTAGCGACTTCAGCCGCAAATGTTAACTGGGCTAACCAGCTATCAACTGCGTTTGCTTCAACAGCAAATTCGAACGCTGCTTTAGCGTAAGGACGAGCGACAGTTGTCAATTCAGACATAGCTCTTTCCTCTTAAAGTTCAGCGACGAGTTTATCTAAAATGTCGCTGTGAGCAGCGGCATCTATTGAACGCTCGAGAATTTTCTCGGCACCAGCTACAGCAAGTACGGCAACTTGTGCACGTAGTTCTTCTTTAGCTCGGTTACGTTCAGTTTCAATTTCTGCATGACCAGCAGCTAAGATTCTTTCTTTCTCAGCTTGTGCTTTACCAGCAGCTTCTTCAACAATTTTAGCTTCATGCTTTTTAGCAGCATCTACAATAGATGCAGCTTCAGCTTTAGCTTCTTTTAATTGAGCAGTAGCTTTTTCTTGAGCAAGCTCAAGATCTTTAGCAGCACGGTCAGAAGCAGCAAGACCATCAGCAATTGTAGCTTGACGTTCTTCAATGGCACCGATAATTGGTGGCCATACATACTTCATACAAAAAATTACAAATACGACAAATGCGATTAATTGCCCAATCAGGGTCATATTAATATCCATTGTGCGTACCTCCTATTAATTCGCTATAAAAAAAGGGTTCTTAGCCTAGGCCAACAGCGAACAATAGGTATAAACCGATAGCAACACCGATCATAGCAATCGCATCGATAAGACCCGCTACGATGAACATTTTAACTTGAAGTTGAGGTGCTAATTCTGGTTGACGAGCAGCAGATTCTAAGAACTTACCACCTAAAAGACCAAAACCAATAGCGGTACCTAAAGCACCTAAACCGATTAGTAGAGCAACTGCGATAGCAATCATATTTTTCTCCGATATTTAAAAGTAAAGTTTAAAGTTAAAAGTTAAAAATTTTATACATCGGGCTTCCTGCCCTTATTACCCCGAGGGGCCGAATAAATTCGTTTAATTTGTTCCTAACAAATTAGTGGTCTTCGTGAGCTAAACTTAAATAAACTATTGTTAGCATCATAAAAATAAACGCTTGTAATGGGATTACCAATAAGTGGAATGCTGCCCATAAAAAGTGAATAGGTAATTGGAATAAACCAATAGTTGCAATAAGTAAGAAAATTAACTCACCTGCATATAAGTTACCAAATAAACGTAAAGCTAACGATAGAGGACGAGCTAACATCGTAACGGTTTCTAGCAAAAAGTTTACAGGGTACAAAGACCAATGACCAAAAGGTTGAGTAGTTAGTTCTTTAATGAAACCACCTACACCTTTTACTTTGATTGAATAGTAAATAATTAGGATAAATACACCTAATGCTAAACCAAAGGTAATGTTAGGATCTGCTGTAGGAACTGGCTTCATGTAGATATCACCTAACTCCATACCAGTAGTCCAATGAATAAGGTGTGGTAATAAGTCTACTGGAACCCAGTCCATAGCATTCATTAGTAAAACCCATACAAATATGGTTAAACTTAATGGCGCAATTAATGGGTTTTTACCATGGAATGTGCTTTTAACGCTATCATCCACAAAGCCCACGACCATTTCAACAGCACATTGCAACTTGCCTGGAACACCAGTTGTTGCTTTTTTTGCTACCGATCGAAAGATCATTAAAAAGACCAAACCTAAAAATATTGACCATCCCAAAGAATCTAAATGAACGGCCATAAAGCCTTCACCTACTTTCAAATTGGCAAGATGGTGAACAATATATTCTTGGCTGGTTAATTCAGCACCTGAAGACATATTAATTTCCCAATGATTAAAGTTTAAAAATAAAATCTTAACGGTTGCCGCTATAACTCAGTAGTAAAGGTGTTACTAAAGGTAAAGCCACAACAACACAAAACATCCCTAAAAATGGAACAGGCAATAGCACTAAAAGTTTGAAAGCGAGTGCAAATAACAAAGCTGTTAAACCCATTTTTAACTTAACGCCACTAAAGAAAGACTCCACGACTTTCTTCGATGACTGTGCTCCTGCAAACTTAAAAGCTTTATAAGCAAAAACACAATTAGGAATGATAACGACAAATCCACCAACAAAAGCAGATTTAGCATAGTCAAAATCCCAGATATAACAAATTAATAGCGATAAAAACGAAACGATAATAATAGCTAACATATTCTGCTTAAAGGCAAATTCTCGACCTGCTCTTGTTAGACTATTTTTCATAGATAATTTTTAAATTTAATACGAATTTGATCGTATAAATCTTCGTTTTTTAAAGTAAAAACTTTAACGCTAAAAAAGTTTGCGCAAGTATACTTAATCTGGCTTTTTTTGCAAGAAAATAGGGCATACAACGCCCTTTATTTGTGCGAATAATATATATTCATGTAATTAATGTCACATTCTATTAATATTCATATTTACTTGGGCATCATATAGCTAGAGTCCTGTGACAAATGGCAAACTATCGAATATAACTTATCGCTCTATTTCATCCCTACTGATCTTACCAGTTGTTATTTAGAGATTATTATCAGACTTGCTTAAGTTTCATTCAGTTTAATTTCGGCTTTTACTTAGTATATATTGTGACATAGCTAGCTTTTATATTTTAATTTGCCTAATAGGCGCTAAATAAGCATATTTTCACATATAATCAATATACATATACTTTCTACGAAAAATAGAAATAAAACGCTTTATTTCAAATCTCAAGTCCTCAATTTGCAATTTAACTGAAGGGGAATTTCTTAATTGTGGTAAGTGGCGAATAAATAGCTAAAAACAAAAAAAACATTCCTCTGTAACGGCTTTTCTTTAATTAGCGCTTAGCAGTGTCCTACTCTCATATAAATACATAAACACCAACACACTATCTACCTTGCTGTAAACGCAGTTAACTACTGCTTATCTTAGGCGTTGAGAATGGGATGAGGCGAAGTGAGCTTTGCCCAGTTGAAAATTGCAAACCTGAAAAGCAAAAACCCCGACGCTTTCGAATTGGAGCTTTCTCTTATTTATAAGAAAGCGAAGGTTAACAATGTCCTACGCTCACATAAGAGCACGAGCATCAGCACATCCAGCCTTGGTGTAAACACAGTTCATTTCTGCTTATCTTAGGCCTTGAGAATGACGAATTGAGAATGGGATGAGGTGAAGTGAGTTTTGCCCAGTTGAAAATAGCAAAACCTGAAAAGCAAAAACCCCGACTCTTTCGAATCGGGGTTTTCTTAATTAGAAGCTTAGCAATGTCCTACTCTCACATGGGAACTCCCACACTACCATCGGCGCTAACACATTTCACTTCTGAGTTCGGAATGGGATCAGG
>NZ_SAWY01000020.1 GCF_006439335.1 Litorilituus lipolyticus
AAGAAAAATGGTGAAAGAGTCCATTGCGATTTATAATAAGCGAAGGCCTCATATGGCCTTAAAATACAAAACGCCTGATGAAATTCATCAAGCGTTTTAGAAAAAAGTGTCAACCTATATCAGGACAACACATTATCTTAGGTTAAATAACTGTACTATTTAACAGGGAATCCGCGGTCACGCATTAATGCTTCAACTTTTGCATCTCGACCTCTAAAGGCACGGTATGCGTCAGCAGGATCAACAGCATTTCTTACGCTAAATAAATGATCAACAAGTTTTTGAGCCACTTCTTCATCATAAAAACCACCAGGCGCTTCAGCGAATGCTTCTGCAGCATCAGAGGTTAATACTTCAGCCCACATATAACCATAGTAGCTTGACGAGTATCCTTCGCCGCTAAAAACATGACCAAAATGAGGACTACGATGACGCATTACAATTTGCTTAGGCATATTTAAGGCATTTAACGTGTCACGCTCAAATTTATCAGCATCAATACCTGTAGGATCAACAGTGTGGAATTTCATATCAACTAATGCAGATGCTAAATATTCAGTAGTTTTAAAACCTTGATTGAATGTTGCAGCTTGTTTGATTTTAGCAACTAATTCAGCAGGCATTGGCTTGCCTGTTTTGTAGTGAACTAAATAATTATCAATCACTTCATCCGTTGATAACCAACGCTCTAAAAGCTGTGATTGGAATTCAGTGTAATCACGTACGCCACTGTTCAGCGTTGGATATTCAACTTTTGACGCTAAAAAGTGTAATGCGTGACCAAATTCATGGAAGTAGGTTTCAGCATCAGACCAAGAAATTAACGTAGGTTGTCCTTCAACCCCCTTACTGAAGTTAGAGTTATTTGACGATAAAACATTTTGCTTACCGTTAAAGGTAGTATGGCTACGGTATGTCGTTGCCCAAGCGCCTGAACGTTTGCCTTTACGAGCAAACGGGTCTAGATACCACAAACCAATATGTTCACCAGATGTTTTATCCGTTACTTCCCATACTCGTACGTCTTCATGGAAAACTGGTACAGAACCGTCAGTTACTTCGCTAAAGCTGAAATTGAATAAACGACCAGCAACATAGAACATTGCTTCACGTAAATTATTTAACTGTAGGTATTGTTTTACTTCATCTGAATCAAGGTTGTATTTATCTTGACGCACTTTTTCAGCATAAAAACGGTAATCCCACGGTTCAATGTTTTCAATGCCGTCTTGTTTCTTACCAATCGCTAACATATCGGCAACTTCTTCATCAACACGAGCAATGGCTGCAGGCCATACTGCTTCCATTAATTTAATCGCATTTTCTGGAGACTTCGCCATGCGATCTTCTAAGCGCCATGATGCATAGTTTTTGTAACCTAAAAGACCAACACGCTCATGACGTAATTGTAAAATTTCAGCAATTAATGCGTTGTTATCAAACTCATCGCCATTGTCGCCACGGCTGTAGTAGTTTTCCCATACTTGCTTTCTTAATTTGCGCTCTGTTGAATAAGTTAAGAATGGATCCATTGAAGAGCGTGTATTAGTAATTGCATACTTACCTTCTTTACCACGCTCTTTCGCCGCCGCAGCCGCAACTGTCACAATTGATTCAGGTAAGCCACCTAATTGTGCTTTGGTTAAGTACACAACGTAGTTTTCTTCATCAGCTAAAACGTTATTACCAAATTTAGTATGAAGCTGGGCTAAGCGTTGGTTAATTTCAGCATAACGCTTTTTATCTGCTGCATTAAGTGTTGCGCCATTACGTGCAAAACTATTATAAGTTAATAAAACTAAACGCTGCTTTTCAGGAGAAAGTCCCTTAACTTCGTCTGAGTTATACACTGCTGCAATACGTTGAAATAGTTTGTCATTTTGGCTAATTTTTGAGAAGAAAGCTGACATTTTTGGTGCTAATTCAGCTTGTAGCTTTCTAAATTCAGGTGTTGATTTATTTGCACGCCAAATACCATAGTAGGCGTATAAGCGGTTTAATTCAGCGCCGGTCTTTTCCATTTCAACGATAGTATTTTCAAAGGTAGGTGCCGCAGGATTGTTTGCTATAACATCAATCTCAGCTAAATTAATAGCCATTGCATGTTCCATCGCAGGGATGATGCCATCAATCGTCACTTTATCAAACGCAGGTACACCTTGGAATGGCCCTTGCCACTCGGCTAGTAATAATGCCTTCGACTGCTCTACCGCACTTTTTTCTACAACAGCGCTGGCTTGAGCATTTGCTGTATCGTCACTTGTACTACAGCCCATTAGTATACTTGATACTAAAAAGGCACTAATAAATTGTTTATTCATTTCATTATCTCGATGTTATGTAGATTAAATATTCTCTTTATTATTGCTTTACCGTTATGTGAAAGTTAGCCGCTAAATCAGCCGCACACATTACTGTTTTCAAAGAAACACTTCCCATAAGATAACACCATATTAACAAGTATTTTTCCTGAGCAATACATTTGCTTGAGTTATTCACCGCTTAATATCGACCACTAAACGTGTTTAGCGCATTAAACCTGGGTGTAGAAAATAAAAAAGGCCGGCAACCAAAAATTGGTGCCGGCTTAAAAAAGGGGGTATGTTGGTTGGGAGTCCCCTTTATAACAATTGGTCGAGGGTAACCATGTTTACAATGAGCTATTTATTTCGCACTAGCGACATAGCTTTCTAGTTCTTTTTGAGTTAATAAATTATCAGAGTTGCTGTCTATTTCACTGAACGTTCTCGCTAATAATTTGTTATTACTTGCTTTAACTTCCGATAGACTTAACTCACCATCTTTATTGGTATCTAATGAGCTAAAAGCAACAGCATCTGATTTTTTTGCAACTTCAGTGGTCGCATCTTTTGCTTTAACTACATCCGCTTCAGTTTTTTCATTAGCGTTTACGATAAAAGAAGCCGTAATAGCAGTTGCCACAAATAGGCTTACTTTTGTTAAACTTAAACTTTTCATTGTTGTTCCTTGCATAATTCAATAGTAGGGGTAATACAGCAGCTGTATTGAACTGGATATAGCACAAGCCATACCAACAAAACTAAGTATTTGTTTTATAAGCACTTTCAGCATTGCATACAGAGTACGAAGCCACAAATGCGTCTCCAATTAACAACAATATTTATTTTTTCTTATATATTTAGTAACCACTTCATTCAAATAAATAAAAATAACCAAATAAAAACAAAGAATTACAACAAAGCCAAGCCTCTTATGTAACTGTCTCAAATTAACGACAACATTGTTTTCTGTGCAGAATTAACTTAAAAAGGGAGGCTAAGTTTACACACTAACCTATTCTGGATTTAATAACCTTTGAACAAGCTTACTTTTAGCCGCACTTTAACAAAGTTAACGAGCAAACTTTCTAAGTTATCTATGGTGAATTTGATCTTACTGGGCTTTTCATTTGTCGCTCTGCCGTTAGTGATCTCATTACTTTTCACAGCAAACAAGTTATCTTATTTGGCACAACAAAGTAGTGAAACTATTTTTGAAGTGGCCTCTTTAACACAGCTAAACACTAAGCTTTCAGATTCATTAAGCAATATAGAACGCTCAGCCAGTCAATATTTGGTACTTAATGATGATGAATTACATCAGCTTTTTATTAAGCAACAACAAGAGCTTAGTCAAATAATTAAAAAAACCCTTAAGCAAAACCCCAACAAAACACTAGCCCAATTACTAAGCCAAGTACTTACTGCAAGCATACAAATTAAAAGTCAATTAAGTTCAGATAATCTAAGCAATATCAGCCTTGAGCAGCTGCAACAAGAGTTTAAAAAGCTAGTCATTCTTAAGGCTGAAATAAAACATTACAGTAACTCGTTAATTAAGCAAAAAGCGGATGATGTTCAACGTTCAAATGAAAAGGCACGAAGTAATATATTTAACAGCTTATATATTATTCCTGTGAGTTTACTTATTGCTTTACTCTTTCTTGTCATTATCATTCGTCCACTAAAGCGCTTAATTTCGCGCATACAAACTCTAGAGCAAGGTAACTTCCAAAATGAAATTACCTTTTCAGGTGCCGCTGAGTTTGAAGGGATTGCTCATGCGCTTGAAATGATGCGCGTCAGACTTCACTCTTTAGAATTGCAAAAATCCAGTTTTATTCGCCATATATCTCATGAACTGAAAACACCACTTGCTGCTATTAAAGAAGGAACAGAATTAATTTACGATAACAGCGTAGGCCCATTAAATAGTGAGCAACAAGAAATTTGCGATATTATTAAAATGAGTGCCCATAGGCTTCAATGCTTAATTGAAGACCTACTTGATTTCAATATTGTCTTAGACTCTACCAGTTTAGTTGCCAGTGAAAATATCACTTTGTCACCATTACTTTCTGAGGTCATTAATGAAAGACAGCTTGATATTAAACGCAAAAACTTAACTATCATTACACCTGATAATGATATTCAGCTGCACTCAAATGCAACTCAACTAAAAGTTGTGTTTGATAATATTTTGTCTAATGCAATTAAGTATTCGCCTCAATCTGGCACTATCACCCTCTTAAGTCGATACCAAGAAAATGACGTTGAAATAGCTGTTATTGATGAGGGTATAGGGATCTCTTTTGAGCACCAAGATAAGGTTTTTGATGCCTTTTATCAGGGAACTCCGCCTGAACATAGCCAGATTAAAGGCAGTGGTTTAGGGCTTACTATCGTCAAAGAGTTACTGTCACGTTTACAAGGGACTATTCAGTTTGTGAACAGAGAAATTGGCGCTGAAGTGACGATTAAGTTGCCAAACGCTAGCCCCACATATAAGAAGTAATATTATGTCGAAATTAATCTATAAATACCTAAGGCACGACTACCATTTACTAAGTAAAAAAGTATTATGCGGGTTAATACTTTTGTTATTAAGCGCTTGTCACATTACTCCTAAAACCATAGACCCAGTCTTTAGCTACAGCAGTTATTACTTATGGCTTAAAACCTTAACTCAAGCAGAGTTAATGACTGAAATTGATAAACAAAAGCAATTTAGCCAATCTCAAAAAGACTTAAATTCATCGATTAAATTAATGCTAAGCCATAGCTTACCAAGCTCACCTATTTATCAACCTTACCAAGCAAAAACAATGCTTAATCAATACACTATTTCTTCAGCAAATTTCGGTAATGAAGCCAACCTTGCTTTTTTATTGCTACTAAAAGATCAACTTAATGCCCAACTGTTACTTATTGAAAAGCATAAGCTCAAACAGCAAAAGAGCCTGAAAAAAATAAAGCAACAACAGCAGGAAATCACCCAATTATCCTTCCAGCTTGAATTACTATCACTGAAGTTAGAACAGTTAAAAGAAATAGAAAAAAGCATTAATCAACATAATTAATCACAAAAGCAATGAGCCAACTAATGAATAAAAGTCATGAAAGTAAAATACTGATTGTAGATGACGATCCGAGTTTACTTCGATTATTAAGCATTCGATTAAATGCTGCAGGTTATCAAGTAGAATCAGCCGCTAGCGCTAAAATTGCTTTAGGTATTTTACAAAGCTACCAACCGCAAGTAGTTATTAGTGATTTGCGTATGGAGGGCATGGATGGTATGGCGCTATTTGAACAGATTAGGCAGCTTCACCCTAACCTTCCGGTTGTTATTATGACCGCACATGGCACTATTCCCGACGCTATTAATGCCACTAAACAAGGGGTTTTTAGCTTTTTAACTAAACCGTTTGAAAGTCAAGAATTACTCGATACTGTACAGCAAGCTATTCGACTACAGCCCTCTGTCACGCAGGAATCCAACCTTGACAGCTGGCGAGAGCATATTATTAGTCGTAGTGCAGTTATGGAGTCATTGTTACAACAAGCCAAGCAGGTGGCTCCAAGTGATTTCAGCCTATTAATTCATAGCCAAAGCGGTACAGGTAAAGAGTTACTTGCTAAAGCCATTCATCTTGCAAGTCATCGTAAAGACAAACCGTTTACTGCCATTAACTGTGCTGCCGTACCCGAGCAATTGCTTGAGTCAGAACTATTTGGGCACTGCAAGGGGGCATTTACTGGCGCAGAAAAAAACCATCAAGGCTTATTTCAGGCGACCGATGGCGGTACTCTGTTTCTCGATGAAATTGGTGATATGCCAGCAAGTTTTCAAGTCAAATTATTGCGAGTATTACAAGAAAAAGAAGTACGCCCCATTGGTAGTACTCAATCAATCAAAGTTGATGTCAGAGTTATTTCTGCCACCCACAAAAATTTACAACACGCCATTAGAAATAAGTCCTTTAGGGAAGATCTATATTATCGCCTCAATGTAGTTGAGCTTGAGTTACCACCACTAGCTGAGCGACAAGAAGACATACCGTTACTCGCCCAATACTTTTTAAAACAAGCAATGACTCGTTCGAATGCCGCCATCAAAAGTTTTAGCCAAGAAGCCATGGAAATACTCATCAGTGCGCCTTGGCCAGGTAATATTCGACAATTGCAAAATGTTGTTGAACAAAGTGTCGCGCTTTCAACAGAGTCGGTTATTACCGAGGTATTGGTTAAAAATGCCCTACGTGATGAAACCACGCAGTTTCCTTCTTTTGTGCAAGCTAGAGATCATTTTGAACGTGATTATTTATCAAAGCTTTTAAAGATAACGGCAGGTAATGTTTCACAGGCTGCAAGAATCGCGCAGCGAAATAGGACAGAGTTCTATAAATTGCTTAACAAGCATCATTTAGTCGCTGAAAACTATCGTGAAAATTGATGCTACTACGAAAGTAAAAATAAAGCGTTCAGGTTAGTTTATGACTGAGCGCTTACTGAGCGAAAAATCTATTTCTCTTACCTTAATGTTAACGCCCGCACTTTGTAATTGTTGAAAGAAATCAACGATATTACATTGCTCGACTTGTTTACATACAATTTCATATTTGAGAATGCCAGCTTTATTGCTTTGTAAAGCTGCTTGCTTAAACCAATATAGCGCCAAGTTTAAATCTTTAGTGTATTCTGAAGATAAATACGCTTGTGCTAATGCAACTTGCCCCTTGGCATAGCCTAGCTTTGCTGATTGTTGCCACAAGGTAAAGCTTTGTTCAATATAATCTTCAATATGCTTAGATTTTGCAACGGCATTTGCTTCAATAAACTCACGCTTTCCAGGTATAAATATTTGGGGATTTTCTTTATCAATCTCATTTTTATCTGGACTAACATTATTACCGTACAAAACATCATGCACAGGCCTTTTTACCTTATAAATCGCCCCTTTTTCAAATAAGCCATGTAAGGATTCTAGGGAAAAGTCATAACGTTTTGGCTCTAAATATTCGTGATAGCGCAATTGGCCATAACGAATACCATCAATAACCGATTGCTGATTGGGGTATAGCAAATTTCCATAGCGCAGAGTAACAATACTCCCTGTTATATCAACAACCTTAGCCACTCGGTAGCGCTCTTTGGGACGCACATTATTAGTGAGTTCTTTAATATCTAAGAAGTAAATATCATTAAGGTTAGGTTGTAATAAGTAACTTTGAGTTTCTATTTGTTCAATATCACTTTTATTCACTTTTGAGACAATAAAATAAAGAATAAGCAGCACCACAATTAATTTAAAGACATCACTTGCATTCACTGAAAACACCGAACGGATACTGAATTTTTTAACAGCTTTTTTATGTTGGCTGACATCACCTGAAGAAACGGATGCTTTTGGTAATAATTCCATGTAATAACCCTTGTATGATCCGAATTGTCTTAAAAGATAGTTACGCAAGTTTATGAGTAAAAAATACTTGAGTATGGCATTTGTAACGTGTGCTTGGTTCTCAGCTTAATAGCTTACTCTTAATCAGCATTGCTATTAACTACCGATAATTTCGTAGTAGATAATTTAATATACGTTAAAGCACAAGATGAAAGCAACTAATTACAATAATTGACCAATTCGGCTTTGAAAAAAATCTAAAAATGTTCTGGTTTTTACGGCAATATTTCTACTTTGATATAGCACCGACAAGCGTTGTGCTACTGGCGGACATACCATATCTAGCATACTAATATTTTGTTGCTTAGCTTGATTATTGATAACATACTTTGGCAGCTTACAAACGCCTAAGCCTTGTTGACATGCTTGTAAGCGCATCTCTGGGCTCGACAACACTGCGCGCCCCTTGACATAAAAAACGTGTTCCATTTCCCCTTGTCTAAAAAACCAAGGCTCATTTTGTTCTGCTAACACACACTCAATCGTTGCTAAAGTGTCAATTGTTAATGAATTTGCATCATGATCGGCTGGAAATATCTGCTCATAATATTGCTTTGAAATATAAATCGCCTGTGGAAAACTAGCTAACTCACGGGCAATCCAATTTGAAGCAGGTAAAGTTTGTTCATGTAATACAAACGAAAGATCATAATGAGGATCAAATGCAGGCATAGAGCCCGAATAGTGATGACAAGTCACTGCAATTTTAGGATGTTGCTGCAAAAAATCAGCAATAATATGACTTATCGCTCGGTTAAAAAACTCCAACGGTAGAGAGATATTGATTTGTCCTTGCAGCTCATTATGAGTTAAAGCTAACCTTTCTTCGACTTGAGATAGCGCCTCAATATGCTGTCGGCTTTCACAAAAAAGTAGTCGGCCAGTTTCAGTGAGTTGCTGACTTCTGGTTGTTCGAATCAGTAATTCGCAACCTAACTTCTGTTCAAGCTGCATAAGACGACGACTCAATTTTGACTTTGCGATATTAAGCTTTTTGGCTGCCGAGGTAAAAGAGCCCTCTTCAACCAAAACAACAAAAAGACGTAAATCATCAATATTGGCAATATTATTCATCGTACCCTTATTACTCCAATAGCCAATCCTGCAACTCATTCAACCAAGGCTGTTAATTGGGTGTGCTAAGTTAAGCTCAATGCTCTCACACAATGTATTCAACATAGTGGTTAGGCTGATTTAATTAAACAAATTTAATTTACCAGCTTTATTGTTCTATTTACAGAACAATAAATCCTATTAGCACCAGCTAATCAATTAACTCAATTTTAATTACTATGACTTCCACATCAATTCAGCAGTAATGCTATTGACCATCGAAACAACTATATTAAATAAATTAAGGAGTCATTTATGAATGATAGCGCCGCATCAATATCTGCAACCAATAACGCAGTCACAATGTCACAAGAGATAACAGCAGAGCAATTTCAACAAGAGGTGATTGAATATCAAGGAAAAGTATTAATCGATTTTTATGCCCCTTGGTGCGGCCCTTGTAAAATGATAGCCCCCATTGTTGAACAAATAGCTCAAGAACAAAGTGACTTAAAAGTGTTGAAAGTCAATGCGGATAATAGCCAAGCCTTAATGGCAAGTTATGGCATTCGCGGAATACCTACTTTACTACTAATAGAAAATGGTGAGCTAAAGGCTACTCAAGTTGGTGCCGCTTCTTTAAAACAGGTACAGCAATTTGTTAACGGCTAACAATAAATCTGTGATTTATTGATCTAATTCGAGCATCATTTCGCGCTATTGATTACAATAGCGCTGAATTCATCAACAGGGCTATTAGCTCTCCTCGATAGAAAGGCATAAAAATGATGCAAATCACTGATCTGCAACAAGAGCAAAAAATTACTCCGCTATTACGTTTGGGCTTTCGCCCGTTTTTTTTATCAGGCGCAATATTTAGCGTATTAGCTATTTTACTATGGCTTTTAATGTATCGAGGTATAGTCAGCTTTTCACCATTAGGTGGTGGTTATTGGTGGCATATCCATGAAATGGTATTTGCCTTTGGTGGCGCTATTATCGCGGGGTTCTTATTAACCGCGGTTCAGAACTGGACAGGTGTTAGAGGTGCACAAGGTACTACGTTACTTGTACTATTTCTTTTATGGCTTGCTGGCCGTATTGTTTTATTATTTCCTGAGTTACTTGGTAACACTATCACCACGATAATCGACTTAAGCTTTTTACCTGCCGTAGCTTACGTATTAGCGAAACCTATTTTGGCAATTAAACAATATCGAAACCTTTTCTTTGCACCATTACTCTTATTATTAACCATTGTTAATATTGAGATGCATGTAGCGATATATTACCCAGAGTCCTTCTCTATTATATATTCTGGTTATGCTGGCGTTATGTTAGTGACCTTTTTAATGTCAGTAATGGCTGGGCGTGTTACGCCAATGTTTACCGCTAATGGCACTAAAACCCAAAAAGCAACACCATTACCTTGGTTAGATTTTATCACCAATGGCAGTTTAGCGATTGCAATGTTCTATTTAGTCTTTCACCCAATGCTCGCTTTTTCGCCAACATTCTTTGGTTTATTGCTTATCATCGCCGGTATTTTTCAAACCATAAGATGGTTAAGATGGCGACCTTGGATCACGCTTAACGTGCCATTACTTTGGTCTATTCATGCAGCAATTAAGTTTATTTGCTTTGGACTTATCGTATTAGGGGCTAGCTATTTAATTCCTGAATTACCAAGTAACCATGCTTGGCACTTGCTTACCGTTGGCGGTATGGGTGGTTTAATTTTAGCTATGATTTCACGTGTTTCTTTAGGTCACTCTGGTAGGCCATTAACACCACCTAAATCAATGACTATTGCATACATTGCCATTAACCTAGCAGCAATCATAAGGGTATTTGGTCCTTGGGCTTTACCTGAGAAAACACAACTATTTATCGATATCAGCGCTACTTTCTGGATGTTTGCCTTTGCGATATTTGTGATTAAATATGCACCAATGTTAACCAAGCCAAGATTAGATGGTCGCCCAGGCTAAGCTAATAGTTCACTCAACCCAATACTATCGTTAAGCCTCAGCAAGAATTATACTGCTGAGGCTTTTTATTTTTCATAGGCTATCCCCATATGCACGCTGTTTTTCTTGATAAACAAACCTTTAGTTCATCTATAGACTTCAATGCAATCGAACGTGAAGTAACGAAGTTAAGCTGTTATAACATGACGCAAACAGAGCAAGTTATTGAACGTTGCCTTGATGCAGAAATTATTATCACGAATAAAGTGTTATTAACTAACGAAGTGCTAAAACAGTTGCCTAAACTAAAACTTATTTGTATTGCAGCAACGGGCACAAATAATGTTGATATTAATGCGGCTAAGTCACTAAATATTGCAGTTACCAACGTTAGTGGTTACGCTGGCACATCAGTAGCACAATATGTTTTTGCACAAATATTAAGTTATTACCAACAAATTGAACATCATAATAACAATACGGCACTAGGCTTGTGGTCGTCTTCTGAAACCTTCTGTTATCACGGAAATGCCATCGCTGAATTGGCAGGGAAGAGTTTAGGCATTGTCGGTTATGGTAATTTAGGTCAAGCCGTCGAACAAATTGCTAAAGCCTTTCAAATGCGGGTATTAATAAGCGAAAGACCAAATGCAAAATCAATAAGAGCAAATAGGCTCTCATTTGAGCAGGTTGTTCAACAGGCTGATATTCTTAGCTTACACTGCCCTCAAACACCTGATACTGAAAAGGTAATCAATGAAGAGGTATTAAAGCAAATGAAAGCTTCAGCAATGCTAATTAACACCGCTCGCGGTGCATTAATTGATAATAATGCTCTCTTGCTAGCGTTACAAAGCAAGCAAATCGCATTTGCGGCATTAGATGTACTTGAACAAGAACCACCGCCAGCCAACCACCTTCTGCTAAATACCAATCTAAGCAATTTGAAAGTGACCGCTCATATCGCCTGGGCAAGTAGTGAAGCTCAGCAGCGCTTGATCAACTTGTTGGCTAAAAACATCACCAGCTTCAAGTCTGGTACTGTACTCAATCGTGTTGATTTAGAAACATAATTTATTCTACCGTTATTCGTGGACTTTTATTTTATAGCACTTTATTCTTGCTAATGTACTCCATCATTTTGCCTAGGAATTATAAGCATGAGAAAACTCAGCTTTTTATCGATTTTATTTTATTTAGCACTACTAACGGGATGTAATGGCCATACTGATAACGGTGACAGTTCAACACCTAATGCTGTCGCAAGCATTCAGTTTAGTCTGTTAGATAGCCAAGGCAATACAAAACAAAGCTTTAACAAAAATGAAGCGATTACATTACAAGCCAAATTGCTTGATAAAAATAATGCTATTGTCGCGAATAAGGCCGTGGCTTTCGCGGCTACCATTGGTACGTTAACTGTCAGCTCTAAGCTTTCAGACAGTAACGGCATAGCAATAGTAACTTTAACTAATGAAAATGGCTCTTTAGGTGCAGGTATCGCTGGAGCAGCTATTGGTGATGTTGTATCCAATACCATAGAGTTTGAATTTATTGATACGGAAGTGCCGTCCACCTCTCCCAAAATCACTAGCGCCATGATGCTAAATGGTGAAGCGGTCAATCAATTTAAAGCCGACCAGCAAGTTCAGTTAATTGCCACCTTAACCGATGAAAATGATCAAGTCATGGCGAATCAATTAGTGAGTTTTACTGCTGATATAGGCACAGTTTCACCAGCAACGGCTTTAACTAATGCACAAGGCATTGCCAGTGTTAATTTGAGCAGTGATGATGAACAATCGATAGGTGCAGGTGTAGTTTCTGCTTCTTTTTCCTTAACCAACGATCTTGAAAACGCCACGATTAATAGCACATTTAACTATCAAATATTACCTGCCGATGCCATTGTTGATAGCGATATTCGTTTAGGCTATTTCGATGACAATGAAAACTTTATTGAAGGCCAGATAAAATTATCAATAGATAACAACCAAATTAGTGCGGGTGGCACGTTAGGTTTAAGTGTTGATTTAGTTGATGAAACAGGTGCACGTATTTCTTCTCCTGTGCCAGTATCGTTTACTTCTAACTGTGTTCAAAACGAAAATGCTTCCATTGATGCCTCTGTGTTAAGTATTAACGGGACTGCTAGCTCAACATTTGAAGATATCAGTTGCGCTGGCGCAACTGGAACAGATGATGTCATATTAGCCACAGTAGCACTTAACGGAATCACCAGTTCCGCGAGTGAAACCATCACAATTAGTGGAGAACAATTAGGTTCAATCGAATTTATTTCTGCTGAGCCTAATGCCATTGTTTTAAAAGGAACTGGCGGTCAAAATAAGCAAGAAACTTCAACGTTAACTTTTAAAGTAAAAAGTGATTTAGGAAATATCCTTCCACAACAAGCCGTTGATTTCACCTTAAGCACAACCGCTGGTGGTATTACCTTAAGTCGCAGCTCTGGTTTAACCAACTCTCAGGGCTTAGTCACAACACAAGTCTCTGCTGGCTCTGTTCCTACAGCAGTTCGTGTTACCGCGACAGCAACAATGGATATTGATGGTGCAAGTCACCAAGTACAAACACAGTCCGATTTACTTTCGATTAACACTGGCCTAGCTGAACAGCGTTCAATGACTATCGCAGCAAGTGTATTAAACCCTGAAGCCCATAACTATAGCGGCGAAAAATCAACAATCACCGCTTGGCTATCTGATAACTTTAACAACCCTGTTCCAGATGGCACTACGGTCAACTTTACCACTGAAGGTGGTTTAATCGAACCAAGTTGTTCGACCGTTAATGGTAGTTGTTCGGTTGAATGGGAAAGTGCTGAACCAAGAGTGGCTGATCACCGCGTCACAATTTTAGCCACAGCCCTTGGCCACGAAACCTTTTTTGATACTAACGGTAATAATGTTTTCGATGATAATGATGGCTCAGCAATTTCTGCTGATGGTAATTGTAAAGCCGCTAATGTCGCCTCAGGTTTTGGCAATATTGCGGCACAATCTTCTGGCTTTATTGATATGTCAGAAGCATGGCGAGATGACAACGAAAACTGTACTTATGAAGTTGGCGAAAAGTTTATCGACTTCAATAACGATAACGTATTCAACAATGAAGATGTTTTATTTAACGGTCCACAATGTCAAGGCGATAAATGTGCTGATGAAGCGATGCAATCAAGCCATGTTAGAAAAGCATTAGTGCTCGTTATGGCAAGTTCAAGCGCGGAGTATTATTTAACTGATGATTTAGGGACCACAATTTACGAGCAAAGTTCTGGCGCCTCTACTCCTATTCCTGATATTAGCGACGGAGCCAGCAAAGCCTTTATTTTTAGCTTTGCGGATACGGGTATTCCTAATCAAACCATGCCACTAGATACTCAAATTGCCATTAGCGCCAATGCAGGTGATCTACAAGGCAATACCAATGCAGTGGTAACAAATAACGCCGGACAAGGTTTTAGTAGCATGGAGTTTTGGTTATCAAATGAAGCTGGTGGTAGCCCAACAACAGCCATCATTACCATTACTATAACGACACCTAAAGGTCATGTGACGTCTATGATTACCAGTGTTGAGCTGCTATAGAATGATTCAATTCTCCCGTAACTCACTGATCCAGATAGAGAATATGTAGTATGTCTAACGAGATTAATTATCACCCCTTAACAGCTGAGTATTATCAGCAAGTTATTGACTTGGGCAATAGCGTACATGGTGATGGCTACCTAGATTCCAATAAAATTGTGCTTTGGACAAATAAAGGCATTAGTCAAATCAATGGAGAAACTGTCAATACAAACTTTGTCGCCTTGCATCAAGATAAAGTCGTCGGTTTTAGAATTACTTACTCTGCTAAACAATGGCCTATTGATCAGTGGTGTAGCCCTTCATTATGGCAAGTGCCTCAAGAGCAATGCTGCTACTTTAAATGCAATACCGTGAATGAACAGTATCGCGGTAAAGGTATTGGGAAAAAACTTCTGATGCTCGCCATTGAAGCTGCAAAGAAACAAGGAGCCGTTGCAGGCATAAGTCATTTATGGAAGCAAAGTCCCAACAATAGTGCGGTAAAATACTTCACGCATTGTGGCGGTAAGCATATCGCCTCACACGTAGGTAAATGGAACGAAGAAAGTAAGCAAGGTTATTGTTGTGTGATATGTGGTTATGACTGCCAATGTGAAGCAGCTGAAATGATTATTTATTTTGACTAAAGCAGTTTAAAGAATAAGTTCAATCAACTTCATATTGTTGTAGCAGTGACGCCAAATGGTTTTTAACGTCACGTCCAAACAATGTTAATCCATGACTTGTTAAGATAAACGATGAAGCACTGCCCATTTCATGGGCAATAAGATTTTCATGGCGTAAAAAGGCAATTACGCCAATATGCGCTTCCCTTTTCTCAGTATCATCTTGCTCATCAGGATATAAGTCGACATAACCTATCTTTGTTGATGCAGGGAAGTTTTCCATCAAGGTGGTTAATATCTTTATGGCACTAATATCAAATTTCTGAAACTGACTGTCCATTACAAATCCTCATTTCCTCTTCAACAGTTCAAGATTTACTTATGTTATTACCTTTAAACATAGCACAAATCAGCCATTAAGACGCAATAGGTGAGTTTTAGCGAATTTTATCTTTACTCAGGAATAGACCAGTCTATTGGTGCTTTTCCGACTTGATTTAACCATTGATTCGCTTTTGAAAAGTGCTGACAACCAAAGAAGCCACGATAAGCAGAAAGTGGTGAAGGATGAGGCCCTTTTAACACACAATGTTTATCAGTATTAATGTGCTTACCTTTTTTGTGTGCGTGAGCTCCCCACAAAATAAATACACATCCATCATGTTGCTCATTCAAGGTATTGATAATAGCATCCGTGAATATTTCCCAGCCTAACTTAGCATGAGAGTGCGCCTTAGCTTGTTGCACCGTTAATACTGTATTCAGTAGCAACACACCTTGTTGTGCCCAAGCAGTTAGATTTCCATGACTTGGCGTTGAAAAAGTATCTATATCAGTTTCAAGCTCTTTATACATATTCACCAATGACGGAGGAACTTTAATACCCTTTTGCACAGAAAACGCTAAACCGTGGGCTTGGCAAATGCCATTCCCCATACCGTGATAAGGGTCTTGTCCAAGAATAACCACTTTGGTATCACTTAACTCAAAAAAGCCAAAAGCATTAAATACATCCTGCGCTTGTGGAAATATCTTAATACCTTCAGCTCTTTGTTTGGCAACTTCGCTTTCAAGTTGCTTAAAATAAGGCAGCAGTGATTGCTCATCAATCACTGTTTGCCAACTTTGAGTCATCGTCATTGGTTTATTTAGCTAATAAATAAGCACGCAACTGTGCGAAGTCTGCCGACATATCCATCGATAAAATAGGTTCGCCTGCACAATCAGCTAACTCTTTTGGCAAGCCGATTGGCTGACCAATAATACTCTCAACCACTTCTTTGAATTTAGCAGGATGTGCTGTTCCTAAGAACACACCAAATTCACCTTCTTCAGCGCTATATTGCAGTGCTTTATAAGCAACAGCGGCATGAGGCTCAGATATATAACCTAACTTAGTTAGTTGAATAACTGTTGACTGTGTTTGTTCTTCATCAATAGATACTGAGCTAACACAATCTGCTGGCACAATACCAGATTTAAGCATGTGCTCGACACGTGGCCAGTTATTAGGGTTGCTTACGTCCATAGCATTTGAAATAGTCGCAACAGTTTCATGAGGCGACCATTCACCTGTTTCCAAGTAACGAGGAACTGTATCATTGGCGTTAGTTGCCGCAATGAATCGTTTGATTGGTAAGCCCATGGCTTTAGCAAATAAGCCTGCGGTTAAGTTACCAAAGTTACCACTAGGCACCGAAAACACGATACTGCTTAAATCAGACTTAGCACGAGAAAGTTGTGCTACGGCTTCAAAGTAATAACATACTTGAGCAAGTAGGCGACTGATATTAATCGAATTAGCAGAGTTTAATCCAATAGTTGTCGCTAACTCATTATCATCAAACGATTGCTTAACCATAGCCTGACAATCATCAAAACTGCCATCAATGGCTAAGGTTTCAATGTTTCCGCCTAAGGTGGTAAACATTTTTTCCTGAAGTAAGCTAATTTTGCCTTTCGGATACATGATAACAACACGAATATTATCAATACCATGAAACGCATGTGCGACCGCAGCACCTGTATCACCTGACGTTGCAGTTAAAATTGTTAGTTTCTTTTCAACACCCGTCGCTGCGGTTTCTTTTTGGCAAAATGCTTGCAAACATTTAGCCATGAAACGACCACCAAAGTCTTTAAACGCTAAAGTAGGGCCATGGAACAACTCTAAAATAGCTCTATCAGTACTAATAGGTTGCAATAATGCAGGGAAATTAAAGGCATCAGTCACAATAGTGGTTAATTCAGCTACCGTGAGATCTTCTGCAACAAACGGATGCAATATTTTAACACTACGCTCAACTAACGGCATCGCTAGTAACTGAGTGATTTCACTTTCACTAAATTTAGGCAATTCTGTTGGAAAAAATAACCCTTGGTTTTTACCTAAACCTTGCTTTACCGCACCGGCAAAACTCACCTGTTCATCGTTTTCTTTTAAATTATAAAATTTCACTTCATCATTCCTAAAAATTCTTGTTCTTAAATGTCTATTTTGCTGCTAACTCTGCAGCACCATTTTCATCAACTTGACACACATGAACAAAGCCAAAGCTCTGGCCGTTCACCTCTTGTAAATAATGTGACTCTAACCACTGGGCAAACTCTTTCGCCTGTTGCTCACTTTGGCAAACACTAAAGAGTGTTGGACCAGATCCCGAAATACCTACGGCTAAAGCACCTTGTGCCATTAAATAATCATGTGCTTGCTGATATTTTGGTAACAAACTTGTGCGATAGGGCTCAGCTACAACATCAGTTAATACAGAAAATGCTTGTTGTTTATCTTGTCGATGACAAGCATCAACAAAGGTTGCTAAATTTTGCCCATGGCGTATTACATCAGCACGAGAGTATTGTGCTGGTAGTACTTCCCTAGCCGCTTTTGTTGAAACTTCAATACCAGGGTATGCCATCACATAAAAACAATCATTAAAGCTTGGCAAAGTACGCGAAATAACTTTTTCATCCGGTACCATTAATTGCAAACCACCGTAATAACAAGGTGCGACATTATCATAGTGTAAGCTACCACTGATTTGCGCTTCCATTTGCCCCATCATTTCCAGCATTTCTTGCTTTGAAAAACTAAACTGCTGGAACGTTTGATAGTAAAGGTTTAGTGCTGCAAGTGCCGCAACAACAGAGCATGCACTTGAACCTAAGCCACTACCAACAGGCATTTTCTTATCAAGGGTTAATGAAACGTCAACAACTTCTTGATTAGCCTGCGCTAAGGCCTGATTAAATAATAATAAACACGACCATACTATATTATCTTCTTTATTGCTTGGCAGTTTATCTGCAAATTGACCTATCACAATTAAATCACTGCTGTTGTCACTGTATTCAACGTCGACAACATCGCCCAGAAGAGTACCATCTACTGGCTTTACTGCCATACCGAGCACATCAAAGCCAACGCTAACATTGCCAATTGATGCAGGGGCAAATACTGAAACTTTTTGCTTATTGTTAGCCATTAGTGCTGTTGCTCCCATGCCAGTGTTCTTAATAAATCACCAAATACACCTGCAGCTGTTACCGCAGCTCCTGCGCCGTAACCACGAAGTACAAAAGGTAAAGGCTGGTAATAACGACTATGTATAGCCAGAGCATTTTCACCATCTTTAATGCTAAATAATGGGTGCTCGGCGCCAACAGCTTCAATGGACACTTTACATTGTCCGTCCACGATATTACCAATATAACGCAGTACTTTGCCTTCTGCTTTAGCTGCCGCAATACGCTCACTAAAACTGCCATCAATTTGTGCAAGATTATCCATGAACTGATTAACATCGCCAGAGGCATCAAAGTCATCAGGTAGTACTGACTCAATAGTGATATCTGAGAGCTCTAATTGCATACCAGACTCACGCGCCATGATTAACAATTTTCGCGCCACATCCATACCACTCAGATCATCACGCGGATCTGGCTCAGTAAAACCATTTTCTTTTGCGATTGCTGTTGCTTTAGAAAGCGCCATACCTTCATCAAGCTTGCCGAAAATATAAGATAGTGAACCAGATAGCACCCCTTCAAAGCGCTGTAACTCATCACCTGCTTTGATTAAGCTTTGTAAGGTATCAATCACCGGTAACCCAGCACCGACAGTTGTTTCATAGAGAAATCTGCGGTTAGTACTTTGCGCTGCATTGCGTAGTTCTTGATAATATTGCCATGAATCCGTGTTCGCCTTTTTATTTGGCGTAACAACATGGAAACCTTCATTCAAATAATCAACATAACTCATGGCAAGTGCTTCATTTGACGTAGAGTCAACAAATACTGGGTTGATTAAATGGTTATCCCTAACAAATCCTTTTAAATTTTCAATAGTAACCGGCAGTGCTTTTTTGCTGTCAATGCCTTGCTCTAAAACCAATTGCCAGTTATCTAAATCTATTCCTTCTTTCTCAAAAACCATACCTTTACTTGTGGCTATACCATAAACTTTCAACGCAATATTTTGCTCTTTTAAACTGGCCTGTTGCCTTGATATTTGAGCAATTAATTCACTACCAACAACACCACAACCAACTAAAAACACATCGATGGTTGGTTTATGTGAGAAGAAATTCTGATGACTCACCTTCATCGCATCAGTACATTTACGTTGCTCTACCACTACGGAAATACTACGCTCGGATGAATCCTGTGCGATGGCTACCACGTTAACTCGCGCTTGAGCAAGCGAACTAAAGAACTTGGCAGCAACACCTCGTTGGTGATGCATGCCATCCCCCACCAAAGAAACAATAGATAAATCATCTTTAAGTGCTAATGGCTCCAGTAAGCCATTGAGTAATTCCAGCTCAAACTCTTCTTGCAGGCTCTGCTTTGCTTGCTCAGCATCATGTGAGTAAATACAAAAACTAATGCAATACTCACTAGAAGATTGACTAATTAACACTAATGAGATGTTTTCACGGCTCATCGTGGCAAAGACACGACTAGCCATACCAACCATACCTTTCATGCCAGGGCCTGAAACATTGACCATAGTTAAATCATCTAAATTAGATATCGCTTTAACACGCTTTTGTTGGTCACTTTCATTGGAAATAAGTGTACCTTCTGCACTTGGGTTACTGGTGTTCTTGATTAAACAAGGGATATGGTACTGGGCAATCGGTCCAATAGTTTTTGGATGTAACACGCTTGCACCAAAATATGAAAGCTCCATGGCCTCTTGATACGATAAGTAATCGAGTAACTTAGCTTCTTTGATCATGCGAGGATCAGCGTTATATACTCCATCAACATCCGTCCAGATTTCACAACATTCTGCTTCTGCACAAACGGCTAATACGGCAGCAGAGTAATCTGAGCCATTACGGCCAAGCGTCGTTACTTCAGCAATTTCTGAATTACTCTCTGCATTAACACCGATGAAACCCGGCATTAATGCAACAGGATTTAATTTTTCATATTCTTGAGAAAATTTTTCCTTAGAGAGAACAAGATCTGCTACTGCATTTAATGATGACTCATTCGTGTATAAAAACTTCTCTGGCGAAATTAGCGATACATTAACACCTTCGGCTTGAAGCACTGCATCTAAAATAGCCACACTTAAACGTTCACCTGTACTGATTATGCGTGCGCGAATATGATCTGGGCAATATGACAACATAGTTGCACCTTGCATATACCTTTCTAACTGGTGTTCATAATTAGTTAAAGCTTGCTCACAATGTTGATGATTAAAGCTAGTAATACTGGCAGATAAGTCGTCGATAATTGTGGTAATTGCGCGTTTGAAATGCCCTAAATCAGTTACTAGCTTTGCTTCGTCACTAATATTCTCTGCCATAGCAACTAAGTGATTAGTTACCCCTTGTGGAGCAGAGACAACAACGGCAAGGTTTGATGTTTGTCCCTTATCCATGATGATATTCGCAACTTGACGAAAACGCTCTGCCGAGGCAAGTGATGAGCCACCAAATTTAAGTACACGCATTTTGTTTCCCTTTTTTAATAAAAGTAAGCAGTTTTATACAGAATTTCTTTAGTACAAAAAAAAAGCCCGTAACCTTTTTCAGGTCACGGGCTTCGATAAAATTTCTATTTTTTACACGTTAGCCAGCGACCGCCATCCTAATTCGGGTGGTGGTTGTAATAATAATGGTAAGTTGGCTGTTTGTAATTTTCATAGTTATAAAATGCCTGATACTCGATAAGGTGTCAACCTATTTTGAGTATTTACTCTGAATAAAAAGTTATAGTTTATGAATAAAAACAAGATTTGAAGTAATTGTATGCGAGAATTTTGAATTTTCTAGGCTGAAACTTGCTTTAATAGCTCATTATCACTGCCTGAGCAAACCTGATTTCGACCATTGTTTTTAGCAATATATAATGCATCATCAGCATGCATAATTAAACTTTCAAAATGGCTGTCACGTTCTGTTAATTGAGCTACGCCGATACTAACGGTAGCAATGATATTCGACTCTTTAAATTTTATAGGTGTATTTGCTACCGTTTGACAGATGCGTTCAGCTAGCTCGATAGCACCTAAAATAGATGTTTCAGGTAATATTACAGCAAACTCTTCACCACCATAGCGCCCGAAAACATCTTCAACCCTTAATAAATTACCAATAGTTTTACTGATTTCAATTAAGACTTGATCACCACCTTGATGACCATAGTGATCGTTTAACTGTTTAAAGTTATCAAGATCAAACATAATCAATGAAAGTGCTTTATCATGCCTACGCGCTTTCGCAAACTCTTGCTCAAGAGACTCTTGCCAATGTTTACGGTTATATATTTGCGTTAAGCCATCTATTCGACTCATCAAAGCAAGCTTATCTAAAGCTTTTTGCAGCTGACCTTGGTAATGACAAACATCGGTTGCATCTTCAATAAGGATACTTATGTACTCAATTTTTCCCGATTCTTCCATCGGTAAAAAAGTACAATTTTGCGCCATAAACTCACAATCAGTAGTGATAGGCCTCGTATGTGGTAATTCAAATAAATGACGTCTTTGTTCCCAAGAACAAAAATTTGGAGTACCTAATTGCAATACACTGGATAACTTCCTTGATAACCACCTTTCTGGCAGTTCAGAAAATACCTCGAAAACATTTTTACCAATGATATCATTGCTAACTTTTGTTGAATGCACTTCTAAAAAGCTATTCCACATAACAATATTAAAATCAGTATCTAATATTAATATGCCGGTATTTAACTGATCAGTAATTTTGCTAGAGAGTTTCTCAGCAAACTTTTTAGTAACTTCATCAGTTAATACACCTGGATTCATTAGAGTTCTTCCAATATTCTGTTAAGCACGACTTTTATGTTATTAATTGCAGTTTCTGGGATGAGCAATACCATATTGCAATTGAAGGAATAATCAGTCACTTGATAATTAATATTAACTTTCAAAGCTAAGTCCCAATTAAAGGTTAACTGCTCAAGATGCTCGGACAAGCTGTTTGCTCTACTTGGTAATAATTTCGGCGCGCTATAAGAGATTTGATTTTCAATTTGACTTGCAAACACGTTCAAAAAGGTAGTCGTCAAAATAGAGCTAATATCTATAAGCTGTTCATCTTTAGATAACTCATCTGGCTCATAGCCCAATAGATCGGCTAAACGCTCTGAATCTTCATCCTGATAAACTAATAATGCTTCTCCGCGTATGCCTTCATAGCCAAAGAAACCTTGACTAACAACAGCCATGGCCGCTTGTTGTTGATCTAAAGTCGTAGCTAAACTATCAGCATCGACACTTTCAATACTTGGTACTTTTAAATAAACAAAACTATCTAAATATCGCGCAAGCTGATCACTCGCTTGCCCCATGGCAACATTAATAAGCTCTTGTAAACAATCTTGCTCATCTTCAGATAAATGTAACTTATTCATAGTAAGCCATGCTTCTCTAGGTTAGATTGAAGCACATCTGCTTTAATAGGTTTTCTTAAAAACTCTTTCGCTCCTAAACCTAACACTTTGCTTTGCATTTCTGGTTGAATATCAGCGGAAATAACAAAAACATGGCAATCAACATTCAACTTTTGAATACCTTGCAACACGCCAACACCATCAATACCTGGCATAGTGAGATCAAGGAAAAGTATATCGATTTCGCCATTTCGCAAAATAGTTAAGGCTTCAGCACCATGCTGTGCAGTTTGAACATTACTGTGCCACTGTTCTGGAAGGCTTCTAAGTACCTGCTTTCGAGCCATATTTGAGTCGTCACAAATAAGTACTGTAGGGTTCATACAGGAAAGATCCTTAGATTCTTATTATTTTAATGCAGACAATTTACCCTAAATAAGACAAATTGTTAATCAACATTTGCATTTTTTTAAAATAATAGCTAAGTAAATCAGAAAAATTTTATAAATGAATATGTTACCGTAAATAACAATAGGATTACTTCATAAAAAAATGTCAATTAAGTCTTTTTCAATAGAGAGGAAAGAGATGAAAATATAATTTTAATTATTAAATCAATTCAACAATTAATGCAATCGAAAGACCAGCTGAAAGCAAGTAGACAAAGAGAACTTTAGCTGTATGTTTATATTTCTTCATTTCATCCAACCGATGGGCGATGGGGGTGTAATGAAGGTATATTATATTTCGTCAGTTGGATGTTTTTTAATCCATATCAACTTTCAGGTTGATAGTGTTTAAATATTACCGCTTAACTGTAGAGATAATTATCAGCTAACGAGGGGTTAGCCACTGCAACTGAGATTGATGTTGCTTAAACCAATGTTTTGCCCTTTTATACTCAGGATAGTAAGAAGCCACCAGCTGCCAAAAGTCGGAGGAATGGTTTAAGTGCTTTAAATGGCAAAGTTCATGAATGATGACATAATCAATGATATGACTAGGTGCCATCATTAATAAGTAATTAAAACTTAATTCACCACGGTTGTTACAACTTCCCCATCGTGACTTATATTGTCGAATTTTATAAGCCGAAGGACATAAAGAAGTTAACTCACTTAGCTCTGCAAGCCTTTGCGGTATTGTATTTTGCGCATGATGTTTATAAAAACTTTCTAACTGTTTTTTAACCATTAAGGCTTGAGTTTGAGCATTTTTGGCTTTTTCTTTTTGACGATTAGCTAATTCAACAACAAGATACTTCTTCCCTTGCTCATCAGTACTAGGGTAAGTATTTTGTTTAGGAGCAAAACCTATCAATAAGCTATGTAAATCGCCCATAAATAATATGCTGCAGCCATGATGAAAGGTACAACAATCCTCATCATAAACATTTAGCTGCTCATCTATTTTCGCCTTTAACCAAGATGATTTTTGGCTAATAAAGTCATTAATGACTTTTTCAGAAACGTAATTAGGTGCTCGAACTACGACTTTGCCCAACTTAACTTGCAGGCCTACTGTTTTTCGACGATCACTACGAATAAGCTGATAGCTAACCATAAGTTAATAGCACGTATTTATTTACTAGCTTGCTTCACTTAACTTCACCGCTTTCGCTTTGCCCGGCTTCTTCTTTACTTTCTCTTCCGCATTTTCGCTGTTTTGAACATCATCTTCATTATTAATATCAACAGCTTCAACCTTTTTTACTGTTTTTTTCGCCGCTTTTTTGGCGAGTAAAGCAACAAGCACTTCATCTCTATGCTGAGCTAAATAGATACTTAATTCCTCAGAAATATTATCCGCTATATCAATAGGTGCTTGGGCAAATACTTCAGCTAAGTTATCAGCCATATCCAACATTTTGTCATATTCATCTGCTGATTTCTTATCCATAAACGTTTTTGCCTCTACCCCGTGTCTAATTACAACAAACCGACTCTCAACTGCCATTAGTTTTCCTTATTCACTTTTGCAATGCTCACATTAATATGATTGCTCTACTAAAAGCAATCACGTCAACAGTAGCACATCCACAACAAAAACTGTATATAAAAACAGTAAAAATATATTTTAAATCAAATCCCAAGGGAAAATTCGCTCTTTTACCTTGGCATCTATCGTGAGGTGAATTGACTTTCTAGTGAGTTTTTTATGTACAAATAACACTAAATGTAAATAAAAAGTCCTACTTAGTTAGCCACGAAAAATAATTAATTCTTATAAAACAAACAGATTCGCTTTTTCATATTTGTTACAAATCCATTTTTAGTTACATTCAGCATAAAAATACGTACAACTTTTTTCAAAATAAACGCCACTATTATGAATACGAACCCGTTGGACAGTTCGTATTTATGACAATCAATTTACAGTAGGGATTTATTATGAAAACAGCAAAATCAGTAGTATTTGGGATTACATCAACTTTATCACTATTAGCTATTAGCTTACCAAGCCAGGCTGCAACGCCAACACATATGGAAACTGCTTTAGTTAGTGTTTGTAAGGCGGCTCAAAGTAACAGCGTGCAAAAATTAAAACAGCAAACGAAAGCATTTAGGCTTCAAGAAAGAACTGTTGCCTTAGGTGTTGTCTGTAATGGCGAAGACATTATTAGTTTCGCAGAAACTCATGGTGCAAACAAAACGGCTGCTAAACTGCAAAAAAGCATCAGCAATGTCAGCATTACCGATATCGCAGCTGTTTCAAAAATTAACGTTACTTTTTAATGCTTATGAGATATTAGATACGGCACTTGCGTTTTAATTTGTAAGTGCCCTTCTCAACTTAGCTTGCCCCAGCTTCTTTGCTATACCTACTTAAAAATCAATACAATTATCTACCCCACCATCTGAACAACACCTCCGATCAAAAATGCAATATCACCTTTCAAACAGCAAAGCTTTATTTAAGCCATTAATACAAGGTTACAAATAGAGCAATTAATACATACAAAACAAAGCAATTGAAATAATTTGAAATGGAATACGATATACAATATGTATTGAAGCAATAATTGCTTCAATCATACTAAATTTAAAATAAGGATTATTTATGAATACCATCAAGAAATTATTACTAGGCTTAACTACAAGCTTATCGTTAATAGCTATCAGTACCCCAAGCTATGCCGACATGAGCCCTCATATGGAGCAGGCTTTGGTTAGTATCTGTAAAGCCGCAAAAAGTAATAGTGTGCAACAACTTCATAAAGCGACAAAAGCTTATCGAATTCAGCATAAAACTGTTGCTGCTAAGGTAGTATGTAATGGTGAAGATATTATTAGCTTTGCGCAAATACATGGTGCACATAAAACAGCGTTAAATTTGGAGAAGAGCATAGCTGAAGTAAATGCTACAGAAATTGCGGCTAACACAAAACTAAGCGTACAATTTTAACTAGAGATAATCGTTCACAAAGAGCATTCATTTCGCTAATCAAAATGTCTTGAAGTGATTGCTCTTTTAATTTCGCCACTATTACTGTATAAAAACCCAGCCAAAAAGCTATTTCCTTGCCAAAAATCACATAAATTTAGTCATACATAAACTCAATCACCGTAAGATAAATGACATCTACAACATGTTTCGTATGTCCAAATATCAACAGATGTAAAACTTTGTAACAGTAATATCTACTGGCTAAAAATCGTTCATCATGCCTTTCAATCACTTAGCAAATATTAGCTGAGAATAGTTCGTATTTTTGCTTACATCCAAGGGAGAAAAATTAGTAACTTTTTGGCGAAAACAAGCCACTATTATTCATGAGCGATGCATATAGTGTTTCGCAATTTTAAACTCTAGGGAGAAGATCATGAAAAATGTAAAAGCAACATTACTAGCATTAACTACAGCAGTATCAGCAATTGCAATTAGTGCACCAAGCCAAGCAGCAATGAACCCTTATATGGAATCAGCTTTAGTTGAAGTATGTAAAGCAGCACAAAGCAACAGTGTACAAAAGCTAAATCAAACCACTAAAAACTACCGTCTACAAGACAGAACAGTTGCATTAAAATTAATGTGTAACGGTGAAGATGTTATTAGCTTTGCTGAAAACAGTGGCGCAGAAAAAACAGCTGCAAAACTTCAAAAAAGCATAGGTAAAGTTGATATTACCGATATCGCAGCAGTTTCTAAAATTAACGTTACTTTTTAATCAATATTGAGAGAAGCAAAAATGCGATTAGAAATATAGCACTCAATAACCACTATTGAGTGCTTGTTTTAACCGAATAACCACCTATCCTAGCTAATCTCCAAAAAACTTCTCTAGCCAAGAACGATTATCTTTTTTAACCTTTAAACACTGTTCAGAAATAATAATACCGGCGGAAATTGCTGGGTAGCTTACTGTACCATCGCAGCTTTCCTTAACAGCATTACCTGTTTTCAATTCAAACAAAGTCATTGCAACGCTATCAGGCGTTGATAATTGATATGAAGTTACGCCGTTTCTTTTTATAAAATCAGCAAAAAGAATTAAGGCACCACTACTGCCTGTTAATCCTGTTGATTTATTATCATCTTTGCCTAACCATGTAGTTATCAAATTATTATTGTCGTAGCCAACAAACCAACTATCTCTTAAATCATTACTCGTTCCGGTTTTGCCTGCTAATTCTGCCCCTTTTACGCGCCAAGTTAAGGATTTTGCCGTGCCTGTTTTAGTCACTTGGTTTAGGGCAAAGTTAATTAGATAGCTAGCATTAGTGGAAAAACGTTGTTCTACCGTATCTTGATATTGCCACAGTGTTTCACCTTGAGCTGAAGTAACTTTAGTGATGGCATGAGCTTCTTTATAACTACCTTTTCCTGCAATAGGCAAATAAAGTTGATTCACTTCAATGGGAGACATATTCATGGCTCCTAATAACATTGACGGTCTCATCGTGATGTCTTTTGGATAACCTAAAAGATGAATCGAATCTGCGATCTTCGATAACCCTAAACTCATCCCTAAATTTACCGTTGGTACATTGAGTGACTTAATGAGAGCTTCCGCTAAGGGTACTTGACCACGATATTGACCATCGTAGTTTTTAGGTTGCCATTGCTGGCCTTTTTCACTGTTTAAAGTAATCGCTTTATCATCAAGCAGTGTGGCGAGGTTATACTCTTCATAACGCTCTAATGCGGCAAGATAAATCGCTGGTTTTATCAACGAGCCGATGGGCCTTTTTGCAGATAAGGCTCGATTAAAGCCAGCAAAATCTGTATCTCTATCCCCAACAATCGCTTTGATTTCACCCGAAGCAATATCAGTCACTATCATGGCTGATTGCAAATTAGCCTGTTGGTGCTTCTTTTCCAACAAAGGTAGTTGCTCAGTAACCGTTTGTTCAACTAATTGCTGGCTACGAAGCGAAAATCCGGTATACACTCTTATCCCTGACTTTTGTAACTCAACGGGAATAACGTTATTCAGCTCATGCTTTACTAGCTGCATATAAGCTGGATATTTTTGCTGACTAAACCGACGCTGCTTCCGTATTTGCAACCTTGACTCTAACGCTAAAACAAACTCATCTTGCGATAAAAAATTTTGCTCAAACATTAATCTCAAAATTAAGTCTCGTCTTTGCTTTGCTCTATCACTATGTCGCCATGGGTCGTAATAGCTAGGACCTTTAATTTGTGCGATGAGCAGGGCAATTTGCGCATGATTCAGCTCTTGAATTGGCTTACCAAAATAAAACTTTGCAGCTAAGCCAAAACCATAAATGCCATTAGCATAATGCTGTCCTAAATATACTTCGTTAACATATGCTTCAAGTAATTGATCTTTGCTGTATCTAAACTCTAAAATCAACGCCATCAAAGCTTCTTTCACTTTACGCGTTAAACTTTTTTCACGCGTTAAGTACATATTTTTAACGAGCTGTTGAGTCAAGGTACTACCACCTTGAACGGTTCGGCCCGCGCGCAAGTTTTGATAAAAAGCCCTTAAAATAGCAAATGGCGAAACACCCTTATGATGATAAAAGTGCTTATCTTCAATTAATAATAAGGTATCAAGCAATTGCTCAGGAATTTCTTCTAAGCCAATTAATACCCTATCTTCTTGATTATTTGCGACTATTCTCGCTAAAAGTAACGGCTCCAAAGCAACCTGCTGAACTCGCTCATTATTGACATAAAGGTGTACTACACGGTTGTTTTCTTGGTCTATGGTGATGGTTTTTGCCTGCACTAAACCATCTTGATGCTCAAACGCTCGCTGAAAAATAATTAATCGACTCTTTGATTGCGCGAACTCTCCAGCATGCTTTACTTCACTAACTTTTTGGTAGCCATTTGCCAATAACGAAGCGGCCAGTTTAGGTAAATTAATTTCAGCATCAAAATGAAGATGCTCTGCTTTCCCATAGACCTGAACAGGTATTTGCCAGCGCTGGCCTTCAAAGGTTTTTGTCACCTTAGCATCTAAATAAATCATATAGATAACCAAAGACATTAAGACAGCAAAGCAAAGCTTAAGCAGTGTTGTCATTAGCCATTTTGTCCAAGACACTTTTGGCTGTTGCATTGTTTTTGTTGAAGTCTTTTTTCTAGGCATTTAATTATATTTTTTAAGATTGTATGTGACGTTTGGTTTTGTTTGTCGCTTGGGCATTAGCAGGATCATCAGGCCAATAATGCTTAGGGTAACGACTTTTCATGTCTTTTTGCACTAACTCATAGCTTCCGCGCCAAAAAGCAACGAGATCTTGAGTCAATTGAATAGGTCTTTGAGCAGGTGATAATAACTCTAATAGTAAAGGTATACCTTGTTTATTCTGCACAATACTCATATTTTGATAAAAACCAATAGCAGGCGTGGTGCTTTCACCATAAAGCTCTTGCATAGGTAATGATACTTTCGGTGACATCTCCATGCTATATGTTATTGGACAACGACGCCCTGTAGGGCCAATAAAATGCGTTGGAGCAGCTTGCTCTAGAAGTTGTTGTTGCTGGTAATCAAACAATGACAACAACATAGTCGATAAATTTAACTTATCTAACTGCTCCTTACTGACAACATCACCGGTAAAAGGCATGAACCAAAGAGATAGTTGCTCCAGTAATAATGCCTCACTGTAAGGGGGAACTTTTAGTTGAGCATCTTGTTGCTGATAGTGCGCTAACCACTGCCACCTTGCAACAAATAAGGCATCTTGTTTGCTCCAACGCAAATAACTTAGTCCTTTGCGCAAAATAAGCTCTACCCAGACAGATGATAAGTCTTGTAAGCAGTCGCTACGCGATAAGGCTTGCTCTTCGATAATAATCGCGGCAAGTTTTCGCTGCTTACGCTGAATAATCTTATTGCGCTTTTCATCAAAAAAGGCACTTTTTACTTCAGTAATTTGATGAGAAAAAAACTGTTCAAGTGCAGTCAATGAAATACTCGCCGCAAGCCTGACTCTAGCACCTGACTTAAGTTGCATCATATCAGCAATAACAATATAGGGCTCTGCTGCCAATGCATCTTCTTCATTTAGCGATACACCTTTGCCATTACTACATATATACTCACCGCGATTTCCTCTGGTTTTAGCTATGCGCTCAGGAAATGCAAATGCAAGTAACACTCCAGTATACTCAAGAGACACTCCAGTAAGGTCGAATGCTATTGATAAAGCTCGAGCAAGGCTTTTCGCTTGCTGAAATACGCGCTGATAATGGTTATTTTGCTGAGATTTTACACTAGTTAACACCTGTAAACGCAAGGTGAAATCACCATTAAGCTGCGCTTGTTCTTTGGCAAAAATATCGCGCTCTTCTAGTGTTGCTGCAATTAAGCAAGCAAGTGAAACCATCTGAACTTTTTGAGTTGAAAAGACTCTTTTGGCTGATAAAATCATATGAGCAAATCGAGGATGGCAACTTAAGCATGATACCTGCTCACCATGTGCCGTTAACTGTCTTTGTTCATTGGTAATATCAAGACTAAATAACTCTTGCCATGCTTGTTGTTCAATTGATGCTTTAGGTAATTCAAGCATAGGTAAATCAGCTAATTGATTAACTCCCCATCTTGCCGCTTCCATTATCGTGGGCAATAAATCTTCTTGCTGAATAGCATGAGCACTATGCTCTGGCCGCCTTTCAAAATCATCTTTTGCGTATAATCGAATACATTTTCCGGCCATTAACCGACCTGCTCGGCCTGCTCGTTGAATAGCAGATGCTCTAGCGATATTACGCTGCACTAGCTTATTGGTTAATGTTGCATTGTTATAAACCGCAACTTTTTCAATACCACAATCAATGACTAAATCAATACCTTCAATGGTCAAAGATGTTTCAGCAATGTTGGTGGCCAGTACGATTTTTCGTTGATGCGCAGCACAAGGAAGAATAGCTTGTTGTTGCTCTTTTAATGGCAACTCACCATATAAAGGCGAAATAACAACATCTTTAGGGGCGACCATTGCTAACTCTTTTGCGATGAATTTAATATCAGCAACACCCGGTAAAAAAACCAAAATTGAGCCTGAATGTGTAGCACATTGCTGCTTGATAATAGATACCGCATGCTCTCGCCAAAACTGATTTGATTTGGCTGCTATGTAAGCTAACTCAACAGGATAGCTTCTTCCCTCACTATGCACTGTTACTGCATCGGATATCTCTGCTGACAGCGCACTGATATCTAAGGTCGCCGACATCAGCAATAAGCTTAAATCTTCGCGTAATGCTTGTTGAACTTCGCGTGCTAAAGCAAAGGCTAAATCCCCTTGCAAGCTTCTTTCATGAAATTCATCAAAAACAATTAACGCGGTGCCGGTTAACTCTGCATCATGTTGAATTATTTGCGTGAGGATCCCTTCGGTGATCACTTCTAATCGAGTAGATTGTGAGACTTTACTTTCATTTCTAACCCGGTACCCAACAGTTTTACCAACAGGTTCAGATAATTGACTTGCCAAAAAACTGGCAATATTTTTTACCGCCAAACGCCTTGGCTGTAGTAAGTAAATTTTTTGCTGAGAAAATTTAGCCATAGTTAATAGCCAAAGCGGCAAACAGGTAGATTTCCCTGCACCGGGAGGCGCAGATAAAATGACGGTATTATGCTGTGTTAAAGTTTGGCAAAACGTGTCTTTGATCGCTTCGATAGGCAATGAAGAAGATACAGGCATAAAGAAAAGGGTCTCAACTTACAACTGCGCCAGTGTAGCTACTTTACCTGCTTGATACAAATGCCAGATCAAAAATGTTGAACAAAAATCGCTAACTCGTTGAACTTGCCTATAATTAACAGCATAAGCTCGTTAAAACATAGTTAAGGGCAAGTTATGACAAAAAAAGCGCAAGAAAACACCGTAGAGTTTTGCTTTTTAGCAGAGCCAACAGATGTCAATTTTGGTGGTAAGGTACATGGAGGCATGGTAATGAAATGGATCGACCAAGCCTCATATGCCTGTGCAGCCAAATGGAGTAAGCGCTATAGCGTCACTATTTCAGCTAATGGTATTCGGTTTATTAGACCAATCTTAGTTGGCCAAATGATCACTGTTTGTGCTCGTATTGTGCACACGGGTCGAAGCAGTATGCACATATATGTTGTAGTGCGAGCGTGTGATCCCAAAGATCATAACTACGTTGTAACGAACCGTTGCTTTATTACGTTCATGGCTACGGATGAAAGTGGCTACCCTGTGAAAGTTGCCCAATACACGCCAGAAACTGAAGAAGAAGAAAAGCTAGAGCAAGTCGCTATGCACGCTAAAGATTTTGCTATTCAATTAGATCAAGATTTTGAAAATCAATTAGGCTGGAAATGAGTCGGTATTTTATCGCCCTTGATATATCAACACAAAGTAAGCAAGCAATTGCTCAATGGCGTTCAGAGCACCTTAACGAAAAGATAAATAATGCTAAAGCCATTCCGTGGGCTAATTTTCACATAACACTAGTATTTATCGGTCAGTTATCTAGTGATAGTTATAACGAGTTAATTGCAGCGCTTTCCAAAGCTTTACCACATGGGCAACACAGCCAGCATGAGCTTTTACTTTCTCATATTGGTCTTTTTAGTAAACCTAAAGTTCTCTACATAGGTCTTAGTGATACTCCTGACTGGCTATCTTCGCTTCAACAACATATCCATGATATATCTCAGCGGTTTCTTGAAGGTCCACAGCATACAAAATATCTACCTCATCTCAGCATCTACCGTAAAGCGACATCACAACCTGAATTCCACACAAAATTGTCAATGCCCTTAACAATAAAAAGTTTTAGTCTATATCAATCAATATCTTCACATTCAGGGGTTAAATACTTTCCTAAAAAAACTTGGTTGATGTCATAAACCCTTACCATTATTAGCAATAATTTTTTTCATAAAAACTTGCAAAGCGGTAAAAACATGCTTACTTGGCACGGGGAAAATTTCTTGCTATTAGTAACAGTTCCCTTGAATAAAAAGAGAGTGAAAAATGCAATATTCAGCACACGGACGTTACGCCATTGAACAACAAAATAATATTCTCCTCGTTGATGCACAAGGACCATTTAACGAAGTACTTGCCGCTCAATACCATCAAGATATTACTGAGATTACCGAGAAGATGACTGGCGAACCTTGGGGGTCACTCATTACTTTTCGAGGCAACAGTGTCTTTACCCCCGATGCTGAAGAGCAACTGATAGAAACCACCCGCTATCGTATAAAAAGAGGCATGATTGCCATTGCCGTAGTTATTTTAGATAGTGCAAATGCCGACATGCAACAAATGCAATTACAACGTATCTATCAAGAATGCCAAATCAATTTTCATGTGTTTAGCGATCAAGAAAGTGCAAAAATATGGCTAGATACTTATATAGAACAAGCTACACACCCTATCAAAATGAAACAAAGTCATATGACAAAAAAGTATCAGTGAAAAAGCCTCGGCAAGATTGATATCTTAATGCGACAAAAATGCATAAAATAACATTATTCTGGTTTAACCACTGATAGTAAGCCCTCTTACAATTACTGATACAACAAATTATACTTTGTTCAAATTATACAAAGTATGCCAGTAATGAAGTTTTCCCCCCCCTTAGACAAAGCCATTTTAATTAAGCGATATAAACGCTTTTTAGCCGATTTATCCTTCCCTGATAATTCTATTCATACTGCTCATTGTGCCAACACCGGCGCAATGAAAGGCTGTGCAGAACCTGACGATACTGTGTGGTATAGCACATCTGATAACCCGAAAAGAAAGTACCCTTTTAGTTGGGAGCTTACTCAAACTAAGCAAGGAGATTTTATTTGTGTAAATACACAACGTGCTAACCAACTAGCAGAAGAAGCATTGAACAACCAGGTTATTACAGAGTTATCTGGCTATACCTCATTACAACGTGAAGTAAAATATGGCGTGGAGAATAGTCGTATTGATATCTTACTAACCTATAAAGATAAACCCGACACTTACATTGAAGTCAAATCAGTCACTTTACTTGAAGAAGGCAAAGGTTACTTCCCTGATGCCGTAACAACGAGAGGACAAAAGCATTTACGTGAGCTTATGGATATGGCTTCGCAAGGCTATAGAGCTGTTTTACTGTTTACCATACTCCACACAGGTATTAAAAATGTCCAACCAGCAGCGCATATTGATAAAAAATATGCACAGTTATTAGCAGAAGCAGCGGCAAATGGTGTAGAAGTTTTAGCTTACAAAGCAAATATTGATTCTGTTTCGATGAGTTTAAGCTCAGCTATAACAGTAGATATTCCACTTTTAAAATAGCAGCATAAAGAGCTTAGCTTTAAACATGTCGGTATAAACATTCATAGCTCGTGAGATTTTAGGCCAAGGCCTGTAATTATTTTGTTAATAAAGATGACTAATGACAAGATAATTATTGACTAACCCTAGTAAAAATTGCTAAAAAAGCTTGCTCGCAAATAAAGGTAAATAGTTTTTGCGAACAATAATAAATATAAAGCGCTGATTAATCTAAGATAAATATATATTTTTCCATATACGGTTGATTTTTTTCAACTGCATCACAATATAAAGCAGATTAATTTAGTCATATATAAAAATATTGGCACTTACAACCAAGCACTGTCACGGAAATATGTGATATATTTATAAATAGTCTTGGTCTATGTAGCACTAGGAGATTAAGCATGCCAAACAGCACAAACAAAGCATTAGGTATTTTAGCATTAGCCGGCGTAGAGCCATATCAAGAAAAAGCTAATGAAGAGTACATGAACGAAACACAACAAGAGCATTTCAAGAAAATTTTAGATGCTTGGCGTGTACAACTTCGCGAAGAAGTTGATCGTACTGTGACTCATATGCAAGATGAAGCGGCAAACTTTCCTGATCCTGTTGATAGAGCAGCTCAAGAAGAAGAGTTTAGCCTTGAATTACGTACTCGAGATCGTGAACGTAAACTCATTAAGAAAATTGAAAAAACCCTACAACTCATTGAAGATGACGATTTTGGTTTCTGTAAATCTTGTGGCATTGAAATTGGTATTCGCCGATTAGAAGCAAGACCTACAGCAGATCTATGTATTGAATGTAAAACCTTAGCGGAAATTAAAGAACGCCAAATGGCTGGTTAATAATACCAACCTCTTCCCTATGGAATTCAACTCGTCTGAACGACCACCAGCTAACACCATTATTAGCTACCGTGGTCGTTTTGCTCCTTCTCCTTCGGGATTACTTCATTTCGGTTCTCTCATTGCTGCCTTAGCAAGCTATCTTGACGCAAAAGCACATCAAGGAAAATGGCTAGTCCGTATTGAAGATATAGATCCACCTAGAGAGTTAGCGGGTGCTAGTACGACTATTCTAAAGACATTAGATGCCTACGGACTACACTGGGATGAAGAAGTACTCTACCAAAGTCAGCAATCTGAACGCTATATCGCTCTGCTCTCTCAATTAAAGCAACAACAATTAAGTTATTATTGCCAATGTACTAGAGCACAAATAAAGCAAGCGGGTGGTATTTACCAAGGGCGTTGCAAATACTTATCATTACCTGAGCAAGGTAGTGCAATTCGCCTGGTTAATCATTTTGCCATAAATGAGTTTGAAGATATTTTTCAAGGCAAGGTTACCTGCGATATAAATCTCTCAAGAGAAGATTTTATCATTCATCGTAAAGATGGCTTATTTGCTTATCAGTTAGCTGTTGTTGCCGATGATATTGAACAAGGCATTACTCATGTTATTCGCGGTTGTGATTTACTTGAACCCACCGCAAGGCAATTAACCCTTTTTAAAACATTGGGGAAACCCGCGCCACAATTTGGTCATGTGCCATTAGCCGTAACTGAACAAGGCTATAAATTAAGTAAACAGAATAAGGCCCCTGCTATTGACATTAAGAAGCCGCAAGCTTCTCTCATTGCTGCCCTACACTTTCTGGGGCAACAGCCAGAGAGCCACCTATTAGAATCGAGTGTTGAAGAAATTATCCAATGGGCTACTCAACATTGGCAAAGAAGTAACGTTCCAAAGACTTCTCAAATAGTTATTTAACCACAAACCAACTAGAATCAATTCAAGCTATACCCCCAATGATGAATTGAAAGTAAATTAACAACCGAATTAAGTTACCTACTGAGGAAAGAATATGTCTAAAACACTGGTAATTACCGGAGCTAACCGTGGAATAGGTTTTGCTATGGCAAAGCTTGCACATAGCCAAGGACACACTGTTTTTGCCTTATGCCGCCATGCTTCTGCCCAATTAAACAATCTAGGAGTAAGGGTCATAGAAAACATCGATGTCGCCACCAGTGAAGGGCTAAACGAAGCTAAAGCTGCTTTAACTGATGTCCAAATTGACTTGCTGATCAATAATGCCGGAATTTTGCGCGATGAAAGTTTGCAAGATTTAAATACAAGCACTATTCGAGAACAGTTTGAGGTAAACGCCCTTGCGCCTTTGAGCTTAACTCACGCTTTATTAAACAATTTACCCCATGGAAGTAAGGTTGCCTTAATTACCTCCAGAATGGGCTCAATTGCCGATAATACTTCTGGTGGACGATACGGTTACAGAATGTCAAAGGCCGCGTTAAACATTGCCGGTATGTCATTAGCCCAAGATTTAAAGAGTCATGGTATAAGTGTTGGTATTTATCATCCCGGCTACGTACAAACAGATATGGTCAATCACGGCGGAGATATCAGCAGTGACGAAGCCGCTACGCGTTTACTGGGTTTAATGGATAAGTTAACACTGGCCGAATCAGGTGTCTTTAAACACTCAAACGGTGAGACTTTACCTTGGTAAACTCATCTGATTAATCTCTAAGCCTTGTGCTGCAATATCACTGCGACACAAGGTTTTATCTTTTAGTGTTTAACCAACCTGCTGATCTAAAACGTCAAAATGCTCGCAACAGCTAGGGCCGCCTCGACGACAATGAAAAATAGCTGAGTGAGCAAAGCGCTTAGCTTGTTTTTTAGCATCACTGGCAAGTTCTGCCACATCATGGTGTGAATGACATAGGTTTAAATTTGGTTCAACAACACCAATAGCCAAACTCAATAACGGATAAAATTGTAACTCTCCTGTCCTTGATTTTGCTTCTATACCACCGGCATTGACATGCTCTAATGTATAAAAAGACTTAATTTCTTCATCGAACGCTTTAATAATGTTTTCGCAACATGTTTGCCATTGCTCATTTTGAAATATCACGACGAAGTCATCACCACCGATATGGCCAACAAAATCGTTATTAAGACAGTGCTTTTGTAAAATAGCCGCTAGTAATTGAATAATTTGATCGCCTTTGGCATAACCATAAATATCATTAAAGGGTTTAAAATTGTTTAAATCAAAATAAGCAAAATTAAATGCTGATTTTTGCTTTATTAACTCATCTACTTGGCGATAGATTGGTACATTTCCAGGTAACATAGTTAACGGATTAGCATAGCGAGCATGTTGCAATTGTTGATGGGTTAACTGTCTTAATAAATCACGTATTGAACCAATACCAATATACCTGCCCTTTTCAGTGATAATAAAATGCCAAAGCATTTTTTCATCATGTTCAGTAGTGACTAGCTGAGCCACCTCGTCAAGTGGCGTTGAAGATTCAACAATGACAGGATTAGGCATCATCGACTCTTTAATCGCTTTACGTTCATTTAAAGATCGGCCGTAAGGCGTCGAGAACAACTCTAGAATATGATCTCTTAACACCATACCCACTGGCTTATTCCCCTCTATGATTGGGATAGAATGAATCGTAGGATTTTTATGTAAATAATCAACCACATGCTTTGTTTTGGTATCACTTGCCAAAGAATGGCCTTGCCTTAGTAATGATGAAGCTTGATGCTCTATATGAACAGGGAAATGTTGTGATCTGCCATGATGGGTGATAATTAATGGTAATTCACTAATGGGAAACGGCTCAGGTCTGGCGAATAAATACCCTTGGTATAAACGCAAACCTAAGGCTTCAAGTTGTTCAAATTCTTGCTCAGTTTCTATACCTTCTGCAATGACTTGGGCATTTATAGTTTGGCCTAAGTTTAAAATACTCTTTATAAATTCTCGCTTGACGGGATCTTGATGGCATTGATTAATAAAATAACGATCGATCTTAACAAAGTCAGGCTTAAGTTCGGACCATAGCTTTAACCCAGCATAACCTGAACCTAAATCATCAACGGCAATTTGAAAGCCTAAATTTTTATAATGTAATAGCGCTGTTCTTAACACGTCAGGTGTATCAATGGGATATTTCTCACTTAGCTCAATCACTACCTGTTCAGGTTTTAATTGGTGATCTTGCAAATAAGATAAGGTTTTACCTTCTGGGTGATCTTCTTGCAGAAAAAGCATTGGGCTAATATTAAGAAATAACTTACCTTTAAGCTTCAATTCGACAAAGCGTGCAATTGATATCCTTCTGCATACTAACTCTAATTCAGACAATAAAGAAAAGTCTAAAGCATTATCAAATAGAGCTTGCGGACTATGTAGAGGACTATCAGATGGCCCACGTATTAATGCCTCATAACCTAGAAAATTATTCTTACACGTGGAAAAGATTGGTTGAAAAAAAGCCGATAACCTTTGCCCTTTAATGATGTTAACCAATTCATCTTTTAAATCCATCACGTTACCACTTCATCGTCATTTTACATTTTTCGATAGTGTAATCGTGTTTTATGACAGTTCAGTGACAATATTGAATGGCAACTTTATCGATTTATTAGAGGAGTAACCACACAGATACAACCAACAAACTGTCGTTTTTTTATGCTGTTTTACCTTGCTATAGTTCTCTTTTGCAGCGCACTGTTATATCATTGCGCGATTATTTTTTAGTGTTTTTTTAAAAGGTCCTCTACTATCAAAAGCGTTATCAATTTATGTAAAAAAGTTTTAACTGGCAGAGCCAAAAAGCCACAAGCTTCAAAACTTGCAAAAACACTAGAACAGCCCATTGTTTTATCTCGTGATGAACACCCTGTATCACGCCAATTTATCAGTCCAAACGCATTAAAAGTGCTGTATCGCCTAAACAAAGGTGGCTACGATGCATATCTAGTCGGTGGTGGTGTACGAGATATTTTACTGGGTTTAAAACCTAAAGATTTTGATATTGCAACCAATGCCACACCAGAGCAAATTAAAGCACTATTTCGTAATTGTCGCTTAATTGGCAGACGTTTTCGTTTAGCCCATATTGTTTTTGGACGAGAAATTATTGAGGTAGCTACCTTTAGAGGGCACCACGACAGCGCGAGTGAAAAAGAAAAAAGCTGCAAAAAAACATCCAAGCAAAGTGAACATGGCATGCTGCTTAGGGATAATATCTACGGCAGCATAGAAGAAGATGCTGAACGCCGCGATTTCACTATTAACGCGCTATATTATTCAAGCAAAGATTTCAAAGTTTATGATTTTGCTGACGGTGTTAACGATGTTAAAAATAAAACCATACGTTTAATTGGTGATCCAGAAACACGTTATCGTGAAGATCCTGTTCGTATGCTTAGAGCCATTCGCTTTGCCACTAAGTTAGATATGTCCATTAGTGAAGAAACGCGTGCGCCCATTAAATCACTAGCTCCTTTAATGGCTAATATTCCGCCGGCAAGAATGTTTGAAGAGTTCTTAAAAATGTTTATTTCAGGTAAAGCGGTAGAAAACTACCAAGCATTACGTGAATATGATTTATTTAAGTTTTTCTTTCCTGGCGTTGAACAAGCCTTAAGAGAAGAAGAAAGCAATTATCCTTATATGCCTGCTTTTATCAATCTTGCGTTAAGCAATACTGATAAACGTATCAATAACGAACAAAGAGTGACTCCAGCCTTTTTATTTGCCGCTATGCTTTGGTACCCGCTACAACAACAGATTAAGCAAATAAAAATGCATAACTCATTAACTCCACAAGATGCTTTCTTTGCGGCATTAAATGAAGTCATGCCTGAGCAACAACGCGCTATTGCTATTCCAAAACGCTTTCAAGCTGTTATAAAAGATATCTGGATATTACAAGATAAGCTCAGCAGAAGAGAAGGAAAGCGTGCTTTTAAAACCTTTGAGCACCCTAAATTTAGAGCCGGTTACGATTTCTTATTGCTTAGAGCTGAAATTGAGTCTGGCAATGAAAAACTTACTGAACTCGCTAAATGGTGGACTGACTTTCAACAGGTTTCTGCTGAAGCAAGATTGCAAATGATCAAGTCGGTTAAAGGTCCGCAAAGTGGCAAGCGTCGTACGCCGAGAAAGCGCAGAAAACCAGCCGCTAAAGCAAATAGTACAGCCAATACTCAAGATAGCTAATAACGATTTATGACTACAGCATATATAGGCCTTGGCAGTAATTTATCTAACCCTAAAGCGCAAGTTAGACAAGCTGCTGCCGAAATAGCAAAAATTAAGCAAAGCAGCATTGTTTCAGCCTCTTCACTCTATTTGAGCAAGCCCATGGGTCCTCAAGATCAGAATGATTATATCAATGCAGTTTTGGCTTTAAAAACAGAATTAACAGCCATTGAATTACTCGACCAATTACAAGCAATTGAAAATGCAGCAGGCAGAGTAAGAAAAGATAATCGCTGGGGCGCTCGCATCCTTGACCTTGATATTATTTTATTTGGTGACGAGATCATTGAAAATTCACGACTCACTGTTCCTCATTATGGTATGACAGAACGCGAATTCGTGCTTTACCCACTTGCAGAAATAGCACCAGATTTAGTTCTACCTTCAGGTCAGCCATTGAAATTATTGCTTGATAACGTCAATAACAATGACATGTTAAAACAAGAAGCACTTTGTTTTTGATAATTCACCATTTTTCTTTTCTACATAATGCGCAGTAATGTTATTTATTAGGAATAAATAGGATAAACTAGTCTTAATACTATACTTAACGCTCAGCATAATGTGTGTTTGGTATAGCAAACATATTGATAAATTTCGGAAAAATTATGGCTAAAATTACCACCGCGAGTCTGCTTAAAATGAAGCAGCAAGGCGAAAAAATCTCAACAATTACTGCTTACGATGCCAGCTTTGCTAAATTATTTGATCAAGCCGGCATTCATGCCATCTTAATTGGTGATTCTCTGGGTATGGTGTTGCAAGGTCAAGACGACACTTTACCTGTGACTATTGAGGATATGGCTTATCATACTCAATGCGTTAAACGCGGCGTGACTGAAACATTAATTATCGCCGACATGCCTTTTATGAGTTATGCCAATAAAGAACAAGCACTAGAAAACGCCGCAAAACTAATGCGAGCAGGTGCCTCTATGGTGAAAATGGAAGGTGGTGCTTGGTTAAATGAAACCATTGCAGCGCTTGTTGAACGCGGTATTCCTGTGTGTGCTCACCTTGGTTTAACACCTCAATCAGTCAATGTTTTTGGTGGTTTTAAAGTACAAGGCCGAGACGCAGAAAAAGCACAACAAATGATAGATGATGCAAAAATGCTTGAAGCAGCAGGTGCACAATTATTAGTATTAGAGTGCATTCCAAGCGATTTAGGTAAGGCGATATCTGAAGCTGTTTCTATTCCAACTATTGGTATTGGCGCGGGTAAAGAGACAGACGGTCAAATCCTTGTTATGCATGATGCACTAGGTATATCTTGTAGCTATATGCCTAAGTTTTCTCGTAACTTCCTAAAAGACACTGGCGATATAAAAAAGGCCATTGAACTATATATCAGTGAAGTTTCATTAGGTAACTTCCCTGGCGAAGACCATATTTTCAAATAAATAATTAACTCATTATGATTACAGTTAGCGATATTTTACAATTGCGTCAACAAGTAAAAGCTTGGCGCCAAGAAGGCTTAACCATTGCGTTTGTGCCAACCATGGGAAATTTACATGAAGGGCATATTTCGTTAGTTGATGAAGCCCATAAACATGCTGATAAAGTCATTGCTAGTATTTTCATTAACCCTATGCAATTTGGTGCCAATGAAGATATAGATAATTACCCAAGAACCATGGAAAATGATCAGCAAAAACTCATTGCTGCAGGTACTGATTTATTATTTACCCCCACCCCTGAGATTATTTACCCTAAAGGTATTGCTAAGCAAAGTTTTGTTGAAGTACCTAATGTCTCAGAAGGTTACTGCGGTGAAAGTCGACCAGGACACTTTCGTGGGGTAGCAACGGTGGTATGTAAACTCTTCAACCTAGTACAACCCGATGTTGCCTGTTTTGGTTTAAAAGATTACCAGCAGGTGCAAGTCATACAAACCATGGTTGAAGACCTATCAATGCCGATTGACATCATTGCCGTACCGACAGTACGAGAAGCAAATGGTTTAGCGTTAAGTTCAAGAAATGGCTATTTAACCGCCGAAGAAAAGGCTGTTGCTCCTGCATTACAGCAAAACTTACAATGGTTAGCACAAGAGATTGAATATAGCCGTAAGAACAGTCCTGACCATAGCCCAGACTTTATTGGCTTAACCAAGAAGGCTTCAATGGCAATTGATGCAACAGGGATGAAAACAGACTACATTCATGTTTGTCATGCCCGAACCTTACAACCTGCCAGTGAAGATGATACAGAATTAGTCATTTTAGCCGCAGCTCATTGCGGTAAAGCTAGGCTTATTGATAATTTACAACTATTTCTTTAAGCATTTACCACTTTACAGAAATAGTCATGAAAAACGGATATAAAAAAAGAGCTTCATGATTATGAAGCTCTTTTTTTATATCAAATTTTAGATGAGCAATTAAAATAAAATAAAATAAGCATTTATCTTTGCTGAATCACTAGCTAGCTGCAGATAATAGCTGAGGTAAAAAGTTCTCACTTTCTTGAGCAAGTAAACATTGCTCTGCCAAAATATCATTCAATATAGCTTTACTTGTTAATGGGTTAGCTAAAACAACGCGAAAAACAATCACTTTCTCGCCATTATAACGAGCCACTTCAATGCGTGTACGAGAAACAAAAGAACGGCCATCTTCACGTTGACGCTTTTGAATAAATTTCGTTAACTTCCCTAGTAGTAAATTAATTGCTGATAGCGCTTCTGTATCATTATCAATACTAAATTTTGTCAGTAATTTTTGCACGACTTTAGGCGCATAACGATAGGTTAATAAGCATAATTCAGGTTTAGTGATCAGCTCAAAATCATCATGCTGATTAATTAAATCAGCAAAGTACTCTGCCTTTTCAATGGCTTGGTTTATCAACATCTCATAGCCAGGTCGGCTAATAATATGCAAACTTGAGTAAACTAGCATTGCCATACCCGGTCTTGAACCTTCTAAGGTATGACTACCTAAATCCTTCGAGCCTTTACGTAAAATATATTCTGCATGATGCTCAATAGCTGCAACCGATTCAGGATCTTTAAAAATGACTAAACCTGCCCCCATAGGCACATACATTTGTTTATGTGCGTCAATGGTTACAGAATCAGCTAACTCAATACCTTTAAGCAAAGGACGATACTTATTAGATAATAATGTTGCGCCCCCCCATGCCGCATCAACATGAAAATGACATTGATACTGCTGAGCGATTGCTGCCATCTGTTCGAGGGGATCGATATTACCGGTTTCAGTTGTACCAGCGACACCAACAATCGATAATACTTTAATATTCTCTTTCGCTAACTGCTGACATTTTTCAGCTAACTTTTTGCAATCGATTTTATTATTTTCATCAGTAGCTATAGCGATAACACTTTCTTGACCAATACCTAAAATATCGGCCGACTTTTTCAGTGAATAGTGTCCGCGTTCAGAAACGAGTATAGCTAAACCTTTATATCCATAGTGCTGTAAAGCAGCAAAAAGCCCTGAGCGAGACACACCTTTAAAGTCACCATCAGGTTTTAATAGCTTATTACGTGCAACCCATAGTGCGGTGATATTTGCCACAGTTCCACCTGAGCAAAAAGCGCCTAGCGAGTGCTTTGCGCTGTGCATCCACGCTTGATAAAACTCTTCATCTTGTTGATAGACTAAATTATGCATCATCCCCAGAACTTGACGCTCAAGGGGCGTAAACGCTTTAGACGTTTCAACCTTAACTAGGTTTTGATTTAGACCAATCATCAACTTAGATAATGGCAAAATAAATGAAGGTAATGCCGAGGTCATATGACCAATAAAGCTTGGACTAGACGTATGGACAGATTGTGCAACGAGCTTATCTAGTAAGTGATCCATATGATCAGAAACAAAAGCTGGTTGCTCTGGAATTTGGGCATCAATAAAGTCTTGTTCAATATCAGTTAAGGCATTTTTTGTGGCAACAATGTGATTACCTAAAAATCCAGCCAAATTTTGCGACATCTCTTGCTCAATTACCCCTAACGTTGAATCCGGGGCTTCAGCAATAGTAAATATGCGATGTAATGATTCTGGCGTTGCCTGTGCTGTACGCTTAGCTGCTCTCATAAATGTTCACTTTTCAACACGTAATGTGAAGGTATGACCTAAATTAATACTGAGTTGTTCTCGGTGTAAATCCATAACTCCATTTAAGAAAACACCCAAAGAAATAAGCACAGCACTTTAATAAAAAACAACGCAAAAGTCTCGCATTTTTACTGTTATTTATCGACTATTCATCAAAGTTATAGTGCATTTCTCTGCTTATTTGTATCAAAAAAGCTACATTTTTCTTAAAGCTATTCTTAACTAAGCTATTAACGATATTGAATATTCAGAAAAAAAGAGAAGTCATTGACCATTGTTAACGTGCTGTATATCCTTGCAGCTATCTTTGTAGATGGAAAACAAACTCATGCTAAAAACTATCACTGCTCTACTGTTATCACTCGCCATGCTGACTTCATTTAAAAGCTTTGCGGATACACCCTATATAGGCATTGACTATATTCTAGGTGATATTGATATCTCAAGTGAGAATGCCGAACCCAGTTTGACGGCAATCAGAGCAGGTGTCAGCAATAATAGAATAGCCTTTGAGGCACAATATTTAATTTCTAATAACAGCGATAATATTTACCGCATGGAGTTTGATTTAGAGAAGAGCGTAGGCTTATATACAGTACTACAATCTGAGACCATGAGCGGTTTTCGCTTTGATGTTTCCTTAGGCTACGCCATGAATGAGTTAACGGTATCAGGCCCAGAAAATACTTATAACAGTAAAGATGAATATAATGGTTTTGCCTGGGGAGTATCTATTCAACAAGAGCTGCCCTTCTTTGATAATACTCAAGTAAGGCTTGGCTACCAATCTCTCTATAAAGATAGTGATTTAGAGATAACCGGTATTTCTCTTGGCTTAACTTACCAGTTTTAAGCTTAATGTTAGCTAATATTTTTATTCAAATTTCCTAAGGCACATATCATGTTCAAACATATTAATTTTCCTCGCCAAAGCGCCCTTATCGCCTTATGTCTTTCAGGCTTTCTACTAACGGCTTGTGATACCGACAGCACAGATTCAGCTGAACTAGCACGGGCGGTAGAACTAGAACGCCTTCGAGCGACTGGCGAAATTATTGAAACAGTGACAATTCACGGTGGGCAAACTCGCTTAATAGAAAGTGAAACCCACCAATTAAGCGCTACAGGTGTTGACAGTAATGGTGACACAAGAGATGTTACCGATGAACTTGAATGGACGTCCAGTGATGAAACCATAGCAAAAGTAAACAGCAAAGGGCTTGTTACCGCCGTGGCTAATTCAACCGTTAATCAAGGGTTGGTCACCATTACCGGCACAACAATTAATGGTATGTTCAACGATACTGAATTATCGGTAAGTGATGTTGCTGCAAGCGCCATTGAGCTTAAGCAAAAATCACCTGAAACTGGTAATATTTTCACCTGTATTGATGCCAGTGTTGATAGCAATGTTACCTACGAAGATGGTTATATCTCTTTAAACACAGTACGCGGCATGAGTTTTTCTGTTGACGATATGACGACTGCTAAAATTGATGATAAAGGCAATATATTTACTTCAAGCGCAGAAATTGAAAATACCATAGTTACAGCATCTATTGGCGAAATATCTGATCAACTGAGCGTTACAGCAGATCCTAGCAGCTTAAATACCTTAGCGATTTTACGCAATGATGAAGAAATAAATCTCATTTCATTAGATGTAGGTGATCGTTTATCTTTTAATGCACAAGCCACGTTATTAAGCGAAGTATCCGAAGAGTCTTTTGATATTGATAATAGTGTTGCATGGCAGTCAGGTAATGCCACGGTATTTGGTATCACTGCAGACGGCGAAAATAAAGGGACTATTTTAGGTTTGAAACCTGGCATAACGACATTAAGCGCATTGTGTGGCGGTAAAAAAATTAGTGCTACTGTTAATGTTTCAGGTGAAGCGGATTTAGATGAGCTACAAATAAATGATGGTGAAGCCAATATTACTATCAGTAAAAATACCACTTTAGATTTAACTTTATTAGCTAAATATACCAGCGAAACCGCTTCATCACTTAATGTGACTGAGTTTACTCAGTGGTCACTTAATGGCAGTGAATTAGTTCACGCTGAATTAATTAAACAAGGTACAAGTAATAGTACATATCAACTCACAACTGCAAAAGATGTTACCGGAACTTTAATTGTTTCCGCAATATACGATGGCAATACCGTGAGCGTTATTATCACCATTGAATAAACCGTAACTTTGAAAGTAGTACCTTCGAGCACTACTCTCGAAGCAATGCCTTCAAAAACATGCCTGAACACGGCGTCATTCATTGAATAGCATTGGAAATAAAAAACCGCCTCTTGGGCGGTTTTTTATTAACTTCTTTATCTGTTAACCCATAGACACTTTGATATGTGGTCAATACTTAGACTTAGATCCACGCAGCGGCATAAATTAAACCTGCTTGCACAAGTAAAATAATAGCAAGAGCACTTTTTAATACTTTATGTTTAATAACAGTCATGGTTTCTCCTTAAACACGCTAATACTAATTAATTAAAAATTAGCGTAATTCACAATTAGTCTTCATTAATAACTAAATGGCTGCAATCACCATACCAAAACCATTAACCTATTGATTTATTGGTGTTTAATGAGGTTAATCAAAAAAGCCATTGCATCACTGCAATGGCTTTTTAGTCAGTATGAATAAATGTTAGTAAATTTAACTAGCTATTACATAAGTCATTAGTAGCTAGCCGCTTTAACCAATAACTGCCAACATTGTTGACCACTTGCCTGATATTTAGCCTCAAATGGTGTAATAGGTTCAGCATCATTAACTTCTGTTATCTCCCCGACTAAACCTGCTATATCAGCGGCTTCTTGAAACTCTTCCAAGTATAGTAACCAATTGCTACGAAGAATAATTTCTTCACCTAAAGTGATCAACACTGGAAAAACAGCACTGCCATGCCAGCGACGTTGTATATGCTTAGATTTAGGCCAAGGGTTGGGATACAAAATATAATGCTTGCTGATCGGCCAATTTGCCGCTTTTACTAAACGGTAAAAGTCATTTAAATCTGCCCTGATTAAGTAAAAATTATCACCGTCATAAGTATGCTCTACATTACGATTAATTCGATGTGCTGATTTATCAACTCCAATAACCAAGGCATCAGGATTACGCTTTGCAAGGAGGCGAGTACTTTGCCCTACACCACAGCAAGAGTCTAAAATAATCGGGCCATCAAAGGCTTGCACAATAGCATTTATTTCATCAAAGGCATCTTTAGTATGTGCCTGATACGGTTTCTGAAAAGGGTGAGTTAAATGTTTTTCAACAATTTCTTCCAGCTTTTCATGAATACCCTGCTGATTGGTGACAATGGCTTTAGAATCACCGGTATATTGCTCATTCATCTCGTTTACCCTACTAACTTCTTAATCCAATACCTTTACTGATCAGCACCATTGCCGTAACAAATAAAGTCACAATAAAAAAGCCAATTACAGCAAAGGCTGTCACTAAACTCACGTCAGATATACCTAAAAAGCCATACCTAAATGCATTAACCATATAAACAATAGGATTGGCTTGCGAAACACCTTGCCAAAACTCAGGTAGCAAACTGATTGAATAAAATACGCCACCTAAATACGTTAGCGGTGTTAGCACAAAGGTAGGAATAATCGAAATATCGTCAAAACTACCAGCAAAAATAGCATTAATTAATCCCCCCAAGGCAAAGGTTGCAGAGGTTAAACTCACTGTGGCAATAATGACCCAAATATTATGCACTTGAATATCGACAAAAAATAATGCAACAAAGGTTACGATTAGGCCGACTAAAATACCACGACACATACCGCCGCCAACATAGCCCGCAACGATAACCCAATTTGGTACTGGCGCTACTAACATTTCTTCAACATTTCGCTGCCATTTGGCACTAAAAAATGACGACGCGACATTTGAATAAGAGTTAGTGATAACACTCATCATAATAAGGCCAGGAACAATAAATGACATATAGTCAAAACCACCCATTTCACCAATACGCTTTCCAATTAGTGAGCCGAATATCACAAAATATAAACAAATGGTAATTGCTGGCGGAACTAAGGTTTGCACCCAAATTCGCATAAAGCGATGAACTTCTTTATGTAAAATACTTTTTAATGCAATGGTATTATTCATTTAAGCTTCTACCTTACTGTTTTCTTTTGTTTTATCAGCTTGATTAATTAAGCTGACAAAGAGTGCTTCTAATCGATTACTCTTATTTCGCATACTTTTTACCTCAACATCTTGTGATGATAGTTGTGCAAAAACCTGATTCAAACTCTGCTTTTTACTAATATCAATTTCTAGGGTGTGATCATCCAGTTGTCTCGAGACAACACCATCTAATGAAACTTGATGCTGAATCGGCGCCAAATCTAAAACAAAGGTTTCTGTATCGAGTTGTGCTAATAAACCTTTCATCGTGGTATTTTCAACAATTTCACCACCATCAATAATCGCGATATTGCGACACAGCATTTCTGCCTCTTCTAAATAGTGTGTGGTTAAAATTATGGTGATGCCTTCTTTATTCAGTACTTGTAAGAAGTCCCACATTGCTCGACGTATTTCAATATCAACACCTGCGGTCGGCTCATCAAGAATTAACATTTTTGGCTCGTGCATTAACGCTCGAGCAATCATTAAACGACGCTTCATTCCACCAGAAAGCGCTCTCGCTGGTTCATTACGCTTGTCCCATAACTCAAGTTGTTTTAGGTATTTTTCTGCACGGATTAATGCGGTTTTTCTATCTACGCCATAGTAACCCGCTTGATTTACCAAAATATTGGTCAACGGTTCAAATTGATTAAAGTTAAACTCTTGTGGCACTAAGCCAATATGACTTTTTGCCTCTTCCAAGGCGTTATCAATATCATGACCATATATTTTAACTTGCCCTTGTGTCTTATTTACCAAGGAGGTCATCACGCCAATGGTCGTTGATTTACCCGCGCCGTTAGGGCCGAGTAAAGCAAAAAAGTCACCCTGCTCAACTTTCAGTTCAATATTTTTTAACGCCTGAAAGCCACCTTTATAGGTTTTCTTTAAGCCGGTAATTTCTAATGCATAGGTCATAAATTGTCTCGATGCGATCAAAGTCTCTCAATGGTTACTCAATATGGTGATTAAACTATCAATTTCAATAGCCGCTCGTTGATATTTGTCACAACATTACACTTGCGCGTTAAAGTAAAGAGTCGCTTACTTGAAAGTTAAACAACAGTTATTCACCAGTCTATTCAAGCCACTCAACGCCTTTCCCTTGTCATGACATTGTATACAAATTATAGTGCTTACAAGATCTTGTCTAAAACATTCAGGCTTTTATTGTTAAAGCTACGATAGAGTAGTTAACATGAGAGCTTAAGGAAATTTAATGTCTAAACCTTTTTTCAAGCAATTCAACATTATCACAACTGTTGCATTAGCCATTTCGTTAAGTGCCTGTCAAAGCACATTAACTCAAGAAACAACTCAACAACAATCGGCTACTGCTTCACAGCAATTAACTCTAAATAGTATCTATAAAGAAAAAGCTTTTAAGTCAGAGCGTATTGGCCAGATTCGCTGGCTAAGCGATGGTAGTGGCTATTTAAGTGTAGAAAAAAGTGAGCAAGCAAAGGGTCAAGGTAAGAGTATTGTTCAATACGATCCAAAAACATTAGCTGCCACTATCTTAGTCAGTGCAGCTCAACTCACACCTACAGGAAAAGAGCATGCTTTAAGCATTGATGATTATCGTTTTTCAGATGATCGCAGCAAGGTACTTATTTATACCAATAGCAAAAAAGTTTGGCGTTCAAACAGTCGTGGCGATTACTGGTTGTTTGATATTAAGCAAAATAAATTAACACAATTAGGAGGTGAGCATGGCAACACCAGCCAGCTGATGTTTGCTAAATTTTCTCCTGACGCCCGCAATATTGCCTATGTGCTGCACAATAACCTTTACCTGCAAAATTTATCCACACTTGAAATTACTCAACTGACCAACACCGCGGGTAATGGCATAATCAACGGCTTATTTGATTGGGTCTATGAAGAAGAATTTCTGATCCGTGACGGCTTTCGCTGGAGCCCTGACGGCAAAAAAATTGCCTATTGGCAACTTGATACCAGTGGTAGTAAAGATTTTATTATGATTAATAATACCGATGCTTTATACCCAACACTAACTAAATTTCCTTACCCTAAAGTTGGTGAAACCAATGCTCTTGCTAACGTGGGGATTGTTGATATCAGCAGTAAAAAAACTACATGGAGTAAACTGCCTAATAACTCTCGCAACATGTATATTCCACGCATGAATTGGTCAGGTAATAGTGATGAAATTCTCATTCAACATGTCAATCGTAAACAAGATACCAATCACCTTTACTTAACCAATGCCACTACGGGTAAAGTTAATCTAGTGATGACTGAGCAAGAAGAAACTTTCCTTGATTTTTTTGATGATGCGCGCTGGCTAGATAACGGCAATAGCTTCATCTGGACCAGTGAACGCAGTGGTTGGCGACACCTTTATCGAATTACTAGAGACGGCTCATCAGTCATTAACCTAACTCAAGGTGACTTTGATATTACTAGTATTAAAGCCGTTGATGAAAAAAATGGCTGGTTATATTTTATCGCCTCGCCTGACAATGTCAGTCAGCGTTACTTATACCGCAGTAAACTTGATGGTTCTTTGTCTAACCAGCGTGTTACTCCTGAGCAACATCAAGGCTTTAACTACTATCAAATGGCAGATAACGGCAGTTGGGCGATACATTCGCATTCCAGCTTTAGCCAACCAACGACCAAATATTTGGTCAATATTGCACCTGATGCTGACAGCAAACATGTTAGCCAGCATACCCTTATGAAAAACAGTGCATTAACGGCTAAATTGGCGAAAATCGATTTAGCTCAAACAGAATTTTTTCAAGTTGAAGCACAAGACGGTGTGGTACTCGATGGCTATATCACAAGACCAGCCAACTTTGACGCCAGCAAAAAATACCCAATCATCTTCTACGTATACGGTGAAGCTTGGGGACAAACGGTACAAGATAAATGGCGTGGCAATGCCTTTATGTGGGATCAATTGTTAACCCAGCAAGGCTTTATTGTTGCTTCTATTGATAACCGCGGTACTCGCGCACCAAAAGGTCAAGCATGGCGTAAATCCATTTATGGTGGTGTAGGTATTTTATCTTCACGTGACCAAAGTGATGCACTAAAAGCCATGAGTAAACGCTGGTCTTACATTGATACAGACCGCGTTGCTATTTGGGGACACTCTGGTGGCGGCTCAATGACCTTAAACATGCTATTCAGATACCCTGAGCAATACCATGTAGGTATTTCATCAGCACCAGTAGCAGACCAGTTACTGTACGATACTATTTACCAAGAACGCTACTCAGGTTTACTAGAAGATCACGCAAAAGGTTACAAACAAGGCTCACCTATTACCCATGCAAAAAATTTACAAGGTGATTTATTACTAGTGCATGGTACCGGTGACGATAATGTCCATTATCAAGGTGCTGAACGGTTAATTAATGAATTGATTAAGCATAATAAGCAATTTGAATTTATGTCATATCCTAATCGCAGCCATAGTCTGCGAGAAGGTAAAGGCACAACCTTGCACTATAAAACCATGAAAACCAATTTCTTAAAAGAGCACTTATTAAACTAAGTTTTTCTTTAAAATTCACGATAGAACAGTGGGGCGAATTACGACTTTGCCCCACTAATGATCATAATAAATACTGCTGACAACATTGATATAGTTCATCAATGTTAATTGGCTTACCAATATGTTTTTCAAAGCCATGCTGTAAGTAATACTGAATATCACTCTCCATGACATTAGCAGTTAAAGCAATAATTGGAGTGTCAGGATAAAGTGGTTTAATAACCTTACAAGCTTCTACCCCGTCTAATATTGGCATTTGAATATCCATGAAAATAATATCAAAGTCATTATTTTCCATTAACTCAATGGCTTCTTGCCCATTGCTCGCAACCATAACTTGCGCTTTTGTTGGCTTAATCATAGTTTGAAAGATAACCTTATTAATGTTGTTATCTTCAGCTAATAATATTCTTTTTCCTTGAAGGTCAGGCACTTGTTTCGAATTCGATTTAAAATCATCATCATTCACCTCCACAGGTGAAAGAGGTAGCAACACTTTAAATGTAGAGCCTTTAGTTAACTCACTATCCACAATAATAAAACCATTCATTAAATCGACTAAACTATGTGTAATTGCCATACCTAAGCCCGTACCACCAAACTTTCGAGTGGTTGAGTTATCTGCTTGCTCAAAGCGATTAAATAATCGTTGTACTGCATCTTCTGACATTCCTACGCCAGTATCTTCAATATGAAAATACAGGTTTCCTTGTTCATTGGTATCAATGGAAATGGTTACACTACCTTGTTCTGTAAACTTAACCGCATTTGAACAAATATTGAGTAAAACTTGTTTCACTCTCACGGCGTCACCCAGCCAACCATTTTGATAACGTTCCCCCTTAATCACTTTCAATGCGATAGATTTTTCATCCGCTTCGATTTTTAAAGCAGCGTATACCGCATCAACAATAAGATTTAAGTTAAAGGGCGCCTGCTCTAAATCAAGCTTTCCCGCCTCTATTTTCGAGAAGTCTAAAATATCATTAATAATGGTTAGCAGTGTCTTTGAAGAATACATTGCTTTATTTAACAAATCATTTGCTTCAACGGTTTGTTGCATTTGCTTTAACAATTGCAACGTGCCTAAAACCCCATTCATGGGTGTTCTTATTTCATGGCTCATATTCGCCAAGAACAAAGATTTGGATTTATTTGCTTCTTCAGCAAGTTGTTTGGCTTGTTCGACTTCTTGTTTTTGGTTAGAAAGGGCTTCGTTTTGCTCTTGTAACTGCTCATTGTTATAGGCTAATTCTTTAACCTGTTCTTTCACTATGCGCTTTAAACGTTTATTAAACCGCACTTGTACGATGAAATAAGCAATAAATAGCAGCATTAAAATCATGACAAAATAGGCAAATCGATTATTTAGTTCAAATTGTTTGGGGGCATAGTCCTCTAGTAATAATCCCTCAACGTTTGATTCAGCAGGCGCCATTTTCAAATCTTTATAGGTTTGAGCAATACGTTCAAAACGTGCAGGAAAAACGTTACCTATAGGCACAAATGTCGCCTTGATTAAACTTTCAGTAATTCTGGCTTCTTCCAATAGCCTATCTTTCGATTTATTTACATGATATTTATTAATAATGAGTTCGACGATTTCTTTTTGATGCTCTAAGGCATATAACCAACCTTGACGGGTCGCTTCTACAAAACGTTGTACGCTTTCAATATCCTGCTTAATTCTTTTTTCAGTTGTGAATAGTAAGTCGCCATAAAAGTCTATTCCATAGCTCGCGGGATCAATAAGGTTTACGGCGAGGTTTTTTTGCTGATAACTAAAGGGTTGATCGGAACGATAAGCAGCCATCACTTCAGCCGTTCCTTCCGTTAATGCCCAATCGTTGAAGTTATGTGGCACAAACTCATACTTACCTTCATAGACACCGAACATTTGCAGTAATGCCTGTAACGACGCATCATCGACACTTCGTTGAAACATGATTTTTTTGCTATGCAAATCATAAGGACTTGTAATATCTAAATTTTTCAATGACATAAATACGAGAGGGCTAGTTTGAAAAACTGTACTGGCAATAACAACAGGTGCACCATTCAAACGTTGCATAACAATAGAAGAGTCTGCTATGCCAAAGTCAGCTCTGCCTTCTAACACATCGTTTATAGCACTAGTATTTATATCCCTTTCTCTTATTTCTACCTCAAACCCAGCATCCTTATAAAAGCCTTTCTCCTTCGCGGCATAAAAACCAGCAAACTGAAATTGATGAAACCATTTCAACTGCAATACAACTTTCTCTTGTGAAAACACAAAGGGAGAGAAAAATAACAAGGCCAATATAAGTTTTTGCATGTATAAAAAAGCTCCTTAGATAGTATTGTTAGCTTAGCTTATTTTAGACTTAATGGTATCGACCTTACTCACTGATTGTGCAGTAAACCTTTCCACTGTTCAGTGAAAGTTTTTCCATTTCAACACTTTGAGGAATGATGCTCAACAATAAGCCATTCTCCATTACGACAATGAAGCGTGATACTAAAACGTGCCGCTACAGATTTTTCATTATCGCCATCCTTGAGTAAAAAGGTATATAGCCCAGAACATACGGCAGTATTATCGAAATAGCGCAGATAGTTTTCGATAATATGTACCGAACAAGCTTGATGAGTTAATAACTCCTCAAAGTAAGTTCTAATTGCTGGATTAGTTATGCGTTGTTTAGTGGTAAAAGTACCCCAAAGTGCTGCGTCATGAGCATATAACGAACAAATCTTATCAACATTTCCTGCTGACACACCTTCTTGCCACCTTATTAGCAAAGATAATATTTCTTGTTGTGGGGTGCTCTTGTTATCATCAATAGCATTATTCATTTTATTACCTTGCTAAAACACTTCATTTAGATTCTAACTATAAAGCGAAGTTTATTAATGAGATAGCAAATCTGAAAAATAATATTTTTAATCATAAGTTTTCAAGGAATCTATGAAACATAGCAAAGTTGCCATAATTACTGGCGCTGGTAGAGGAATTGGTGCCGCAACGGCTAAGTTGTTTGCTCAAAATAACTTCGCCGTATGTATTAACTATAAAAGCGACTCAGTATCAGCAAATAAAGTTGCGAAAAGCATTACTGACATTGGCGGGCATTGCATTACTGTCCAAGCTGATGTTTCTTCTGAAACAGATGTTAACCATTTATTTAAAACAGTTGATGAACAATTAGGAGCACCAACTGTATTGGTAAATAATGCCGGTATTTTGAGAACACAATCTCGATTAGAGCAAATGACAGCAGAGCGAATCAACAGCATATTAATCAATAATGTCACTAGTTACTTTTTATGTTGTAAAGAAGCCGTTAAACGCATGTCTACTCGCCACGGTGGATTTGGCGGTGTTATTGTTAATGTATCTTCTGGCGCAGCACGCTCTGGCTCGCCCAATGAGTATATTGATTATGCGGCTTCAAAAGGCGCTATTGATACTTTAACTAAAGGACTTTCCTTAGAAGTAGCAGCAGAAGGGATCCGAGTAAACTGTGTACGACCAGGATTAATTTACACAGATATGCATGCTGATGGCGGGGAGCCTGAACGCATTGAGCGGCTGAAAAGCAATATTCCAATGCAACGTGGTGGCCAGCCAGAAGAAGTCGCAGAAGCTATCTATTGGTTAGCATCCGATAAATCATCGTTTTCTACGGGCAATTTTCTGGATTTAGCTGGTGGTTTATAGTTCTATTGTTCTTTTTTATTTGACATTGCATCGGTTTAGTAAAGAAAAGCAATATGCCTTAGTCAGAGCAACATCTAAGAGAATTGTATGGCATAACTAACAAGCGAAGCTAAGGTTCGCTTGTTTATTAAAATGAGTCCAAAGCTTAACCGCAGCTTCACGAATACTCTGTTCACCCTCTGTTTTTCTATCTGTTCTTTTGGCCTCAAAGTTAATTAATGCCCCTATTTGCTGCTGATCACTATTATTTTCTTGTGTTGATATTAAATTTCAATCTCATGCCATCAAAAACTAGGCAATATTCAATAAGCGCAGAAAATTATAATTTCTTTGCTAAAATAAAAGCTTATGAATAAAAATACCTCTTCTAAAAAAATATATCTTTATGCGCTGCTCTTATTAATCATGGCGCGACCTGAAATCACGTGGGCGAAAGATTTATTGCTTTTAAGTGATGATGGACCGCCTCATATGATAGAAGCGACAAAGGGCGGTATCGATATTGATATAACTAGAGAAGTGCTGCAAAGCATGGGACATAATGTCAGAGTCGGCTTTGTTCCTCTAAAGCGCAGCATGAAACAAGTAGCTAATAAGGAAGCTGACTTGTTTTTACCCACCTTTTTTCAGCAAGATACTGAAGAGTTATTCATTTCAGCGCCAATTATTAGTTATCGCCCTACAATCTTTACATTGAAAGAAAATAATTTTGTGATTGAAGAGATATCTGATTTATCCGGTAAAATGATTATCACCTTTCAAGGGGCTACTGGATATTTTGGTGATGAATTCATGAAAGTATCTAAGAATTCGGCTTATCAAGAGTTACCTGATATGTCTATACTTCCCGAAATGTTAATCAAAAAACGGTGTGATGTAGTTATATTAGACTACTATATTTTCTATTACTTCTTACAAAAATACTTAAAACAGAACCCCAAAGTCCCCTTTGAACACAGGAATATAAAAAACACTTCATTGTTTCCTGCTGTTCAAGCCCATGTAGGGTTTAATAACTCTCAATTGAGGGATCAATTTAATGAGCAATTAGTGAAATACAAAAATAGCAATAAAGATAAAGCGGTCATCCATAAATACATAGCACCTATCTTAAATTAGCGATAAGCTGTTATCTAAAAATTTCTCTTAATCAAAGGACTTATGATGACAAGCAATGAGTTAATTACCTTTTTTGGCTGTAGCGCCATTATTAATATAATTATTCTTTTGTTCACCACATTTATGTTAACTCTATTTAAAGGGTTTATTGTAAGCACACACAGTAAACTCCTAGGAGTGCCAAAAAATGAGCTACCTGCACTGTATTTTAAATACCTTGCTCACTACAAAATAGCCATTATCATGCTTAATATCGTACCTTATATTACTTTAAAATTAATGTACTCATAAAATTGTGAACAGCAATATGTTGCGTCTGCCTAGTCTCATCATTTGTCTTTTTCCTTGCCTATTAGGGCTGACTGCTTGCACCTCAACTAAGCATGAAACCCTTCAGTTAAGTAGTGAAAGTTCGTATAAGTTAACTAAAGAGTTAGAGGATGTAGTGAATAGCTATTTCAAGATCTATCAACAGCGTTCTGATTTTAAATCATTTATGTCTTTCTATCATGAGCAAGCACAGTTTGAAGACATTGTTTATGGTAATCACTTAAAACACAAAACCGATATAAAAGCGTTTTTAAATTGGCAACGCGGGGAGTTTTCCCTATTAAATAGCGACCGACTCTTCACAATTAATCATCAAACAATCGACGAGCAAACAGTGACCACTCAAGGTTACTTTCACCAATTTAGCTATGATGGTCAGGTACTTGGTCCATGGTTATTTGTCATGGTGCATGAGTTCGATAGCCAGCATAAAATCATTAAACAAACTGACTGGATAAACTACACGCCAAGAGAAAATTATTTAGGTGGTGTAAACATGAATAAAGTGCTTATTCCCTAAGCACTTTATAAAGTTTTTTATTCATTTAAGAGAATCTGCTTTAGTTATCTAGATTAGCTAGATTCTTTAGCTCTAACAAACACCGCAGTTGTCAACGCAGGAACGATTATACTTTTAGCGTTCACAACACTTTGTTTTACCACGTCATCAGCCCCTGCGGCTTGCTCTTTATGTAATTGATAACCTGCAAAGTTTAGCCCTTGTGCTGTTGTTCCAGCAAACTTTTGGCTTTGCGCTGAGGTATTGAATATCACTAAAACACTTTGGTAATTTTGATCAACTTGCTGCCCTACTTGATCATTTAATTCCATTACAATCAAACCCGTTTGCGCATTCTCGCCCGTGTTTAAAAAGCTCACTTTTTCCAGAACTTCTTTCGCTGTGGGTAACCTAAATAATGGTGATGACATTCTTATAGCTAACATTTGAGTAAAGACATCGCTGCTAAAAGTTATATGCTTTGATGAAACTTGATCTCTGCCTTGATGGCCTGCCATGACTTCTTTAATTAACGGCCAGTTTTCTTTATCTTTAGCCTCTGGCGGTAAGCCCACATGATAAAAATTACTCTGCTTTGAAAAATCTACACGATTAAACCAGTCACCATAATCATAACTATCACGTAAGTAAGATTTTGAACGTAAAAACTCGGCGCCTAAATGTAAAAAAGGAATACCTTGTGCGTACATAGCAAACGAAATACTTTGTAGATGTAAACGTACTCTGTCGTTTGTTGAAAGTTCAAACGGTAAGCGGTATTGGCTATTATCCCATAATGTTTGGTTATCATGCTTAGACACATAATTAATGGTATCTGCAGGATCTAAGGCATAACCCGTTGGTTGATCACCATAAGGGACGTCTTTGCCCTGCACATGTTGTCCATGCTCATTGATTAAAGCAAACTCTGCTAAATTACCTGCTAAGCCAATCCGTAGTTGCGCCATTTTTAAATGATAGTCGCTAAGATCTTTTGATGAACTTTGTTGATTATTGGGCAAAGTTAGTAAACCATTACCAACCCCCTGCCCACTACGTGTATTGTTTCCTGAACCACGTACCGCATCACGAAGCCTGTCGGTAAACGTACCGATTTCAGTACCGCCAAGCTCTAGCTGACTCGCTTGGGTAAACTGACGATTATGCGCTACTTCACCAAAGTTCCAGCCTTCACCATAAAAGTAAGTATCACTGTCGACCGTTCTTACTGCTTCTCTTGCTTCAAGCATTGCTTGTTTTGGCTGATGCCCCATTAAATCAAAGCGAAAGCCATCAATTTTATAGTCTCGTGCCCAAACCACTAAAGAGTCTGTCATCAGCTTAGCCATCATAGCGCGCTCAGTTGCGGTATTATCACAACAAGTCGATTGCTCTATAGCTCCTGAAATAGAGTTAAGTCGGTGATAGTAATTGGGGACAATTTTATCGAGTACTGACTTATCTTCCAAACCCGACTCGTAAGTATGATTATAAACAACATCCATTATCACTCGAAAGCCGAGGCCATGAAGGCTTTGTACCATTTCTCTAAATTCTATAATACGTGCTTTGCCCTGTGGGTTCAGAGCATAACTCCCTTCTGGTACTGTGTAATGATAAGGATCATAGCCCCAGTTGTAGTTGTCATATTCTCTTAATTCACTAACCAGTTGTTGTGCTTGGCTGCCACTTGGCTCAAAACCTGAAAGCACCGAGTATAGCGTTTGCTCTGGTTTTACCATGACCTTGCTATTGTCCTGACATACAAAAGCGTGGGGTGCTATATCACAGACCTTAGCCATATTGTCATAAAGATCAATCGCTTTGCTTTTGTCTTCATTAACCGTACCAATATCATAGGTGGGCAATAAATGAACAGTATTTAACCCCGCTTTTTGCAGTGATTTTAAGTGTTGAATGCCGTAAGAGTCTTGTTCGCTAAACGCTTTATATTTCCCTCGAAAGCGACTATCAGACAGTTTGCTATCAATAGAGCTAAAATCGCGAATGTGCGTTTCATATAAAACATGATCTTCTACATTATTAACTTCAGGGACCTGATGAGACTTCCAGCCTGATGGCTGGGTATTTTCTGCTGCTAAATCGACAATTTGTGTATAGTGACTATTCATCGATAAGCTTAAAGAATAGGGATCTGTGGTAATGAGTTCTTCAACCTGTTTACTGATTGGATGGTATACCGTTATTTTATATTGGTAATAACTACCGTCTAATACCTTAGGAACTGTAACTTGCCAAACACCGGTACTTTCATCTTCAACAAGAGGAAGTATTTCAATGGCTGCTATGTCTTGCTCATTCGCTTCAACAGCATTTTTATCAAATAGGTGAACTTCAACCTGTTTTGCTGTGGGTGCCCATAACTTAAATTGAGTTTGTTGAGCCGTTAACGTCGCGCCAAGTGCTTGAACTTCATTGGCATCATTATCTCCTTGCGTATACAAAGCATCAATAATTGCGCCTGTTTGCACAAAAGAAACGTGTTGTACTTGTTGTGCTGTATCAAGGGCTAACACCATTAATTGCTGCTTTAGCCAAGATTTTGCTTCATTAGCTGATAAGCCAACTTGATAGGCTTTAAAGTCAGCTAAGTGGGGAAACTGTTTTTGTATTGCTTCAGGCAAAGTTGTTGCGAGCAACATAGTAGCATCGATTACAGCACCATCAGCCTTGATAAGTTGATACACCAAGTTATCTTCATTTTTCGGTAATAGTAATAACTCGGGCGTTAACCAATGAGCTGCGCTATCCGTTGCTTGACTGGCTAAAGTAGCAGCCTCAGCTAATTGCTCAAGGCGAATACTTGAAACCGATTGTTCAGGCGATAGTACTGACTGTTCACTGCCTCCACAACTCGATAAATACAAAGGCGCTAACACAGCCGCAAGGCTCAATAATGAATGAGAATACTTTTTCATAGGGATAATTTAATTGCCATTTTTATAATGACTAACTTACTTGCTCATCTAGAATAAAAGAACTTTTTTTGTCATTTTGCATACGTATTCAAGCTAATACTTACACAGCAAATGAAAAAGGCTTGCTGGTTTAAACCAGCAAGCCTTTGAAATTTAGAGCAATAACCATAACTTCGATAAGGTTATGGTTGGCATTGTTGAATAATCAATGAACCAACATTACTACCTCTGGCTGGATTTGCTTCATTAAGAGTTAATAAGAAACTATATTGCCCTTGGCTCAACGATGTTTTGTTGTTGTTAGTTCCTGCATCATCATAGGCAACAGAGTAACTAACACCTAAGACAAGATTTTCACTATTAATGTCGCTACTGTTTTCAGCTTGAGCCCATAATTGTGTAGTCCAATTACCATCATCAGAAGCAAGCTTAAATTGCATATCACCAGAAAACTCAGCTACTGCCTGATAGGTATTATTGCCTTTATAGTGCAAGCGATACTGTTCATCAGCTCCCCAGCCTGAATGATCACCTTTAACAAATAATTGGCCACTACCAGCAATATCAAAGGGAATATCATCTGTTGAATCTGCTAAAGCTGAACAATCAACCGAAGGAGAAACACTGGTAATTGCTAAACTAGGTACATCTGATGAAGCATCAAGTATAAATTGATAGCTACCAGATGTGGCAGCGTGCATCGCAATATCGCCATTAGCGTTAGTTAAACTAATAGCACTATTCGTAACATCTATATCAGTAAAGCCCAAATTTAATACCGTGGCATCTGCAGACGTTAATCTAAAGGTTTGCGCGCCAGCAGTAATATTTAATTCAATTTGGTAAATGCCATTACCTTGGTATTCAAAACTATCATCAAGGGTTAAGCCTGAATCATCCCAACTGGTCATAGTGCCACGTAAGTAAACAAGGGTATCACCATATGGCGCAACATCAGGTGCATCTCGTGTAATACCTGCAGCTAAACCAGCACCTTGTGCGCCTTGCTGCGGCTTAATAAATACTGCCGTGGTTAAAGCAGGTACAGTAAAGGTGCCATCATTCAGCCCTTGACTAAAACTCGCTGATTGCACTGTGCTGTCTGCAGAATTTTGTTGCACTGAGTGCAGCTCAAACCCTTGCGCAGTTAAAATAGTATGCGATTGTTCACTGTTACTACCATTGATAACAACAACTATGGCATCATTTTCACTATCTAAATCAGTTAAACCTGTACCATCGTCAATACTCATCACAATCAAACCCGCCGTTTGCTTGCTACCGGTATTATGAAAACCAACGCGTTCAAGCACTGCTTGCTCTGTTGTTAATTTAAATAATGGGCTAGCTGCACGTATGTTCATAAACTCTTTGAATATTGCCGAAGAAAATGCAATATCTTGACTCATGGGCTGGGTTTCAAGGTTGTTGTTTAAGGTCGACATTTGTGTCCATTTGCCTTGATTATCCTGTGCCAACGGTAAACCAACATTCCAGTTTGAAGTTTGCATAGTAAAGTCGATTCGGTTAAACCAATCACCAGCATCATAAGTATTTCTATCGAGTGACTTAGAACGTATTAAATCACCACCCAATTGTAAAAAGGTTATGCCTTGGCTCATTAACGGTAATGTACCTGCTATGTTTTGCATACGTACGCGCTCTGCAATACTTTTCTCTGCTTCAATACCATATTGCAGTTGATCCCATAAGGTTTCATTATCATGCTTTGAGACATAATTAATGATATCAGCAGGGTCTTTTGCATAAGAAGGGTGATTTGCAAAAGTACTTGCTAATTTAATATTGTCATTTCTATCTTGCAGTGAATAATTAGCTAAAGTACCAGCGAGCCCTAATCGCATAATATCTATATCAGCAAGGTTAGGTGAACTATTAAATAAAGTCGCACTTCTGATAACATCGCGTGGGCGATCATTAAAGGTACCTACTTCACTACCAGCCATATTGTTCTGCTGTGCTTGCAGGTAGCCTCTGTCGGTGCGTGTCCAACCTTCACCATAAAAATAATTATCAGCATCAATGGCTTGCACCGCTTCACGCGCAGACAAAATAGAATCCACTGAATTATTGCTCATAATATCAAAACGAAAACCATCAAATTTATAGGCCTGTGTCCACAGCTGTAATGAATCTGCCATGAGCTTGTCCATCATAAGGTGCTCTGGTGCGGTATCTTGACAACAGGTCTCATTAATCACATTACCTGTGGTTAAATCGCGGCGGTGATAGTAACCAGGCACCACTTTATCAAGCACTGAGTTATCCCATAAGCCAGAAGAGTTGGTATGGTTATAAACAACATCAAGCACTACGCGTAACCCCATTTCATGTAACGCTTGATTCATAGCACGCATTTCAATAATACGCGTAACACCGTCAGGATTTGAAGCGTAGCTACCATCAGGAGCTGAAAAGTGTTTCGGATCATACCCCCAGTTAAAGCTATCTAAACCACGCATTACATCAACTAACGCCTGAGCACTTTGTGTATTTGGCGAGTAACTTTCCATCACAGACAATAAGGTTGCGCTATTATCTTCAACACCACAAACCGGTGCAGAACTATTAAGCGCACATAAATCGGCCACTGTGCTTGTTAAATCGACGGTTTTAGTTTGGTCTTCATTAATACTGGCAATATCATTTACCGGTAAAAATTGAAAGTGAGTTAAACCTGCATCTACGAGTGATTTTAAATGCTGTACAGGTACTGAGTTTTCTTCGGTAAAAGCAAGGTATTTTCCTCGATTTTCAACAGAAGTGCTCTCATCAAAAATACTAAAATCACGAATATGACCTTCGTAAATAACCGCATCTTCTGGGTTAGCAATAGTTGGCACAATATGTTCATCCCAACCAGCAGGTTTCAAATCATCATCGGCTAAATTTACAAATTGCGAAAATTCACCATTGGTTGATAACGACACTGAATACGGGTCAGTAGCTTCAATAGTTTCAAAGCTTTGATTTTGTGGATGATAAACGTTTAGTTCATAGCGATAAAACAACCTATCATTTGAGTTACTTAATTCAAGTGACCAAAGACCTGTTGTTGAATCGAGTGTCATTGCATGAGTGGATAATAAACTTTTATCTGCATTATATATTTTAAGATTAACTTGTTTGGCTGTTGGTGCCCATAAAGCCGTTGAGATGATATCTCCACTGTAACTCAAACCTAGGGTAGCCTCATCAGCATCGCTATTACCTTGGGTGTATAACGCATCAAGAACACGTGGAGTTTGTACATAAGTTGCCGCAAGCACAGTATTGGCATTATCGTAAGCAATAGCCAGTAACTTACCCGTTAACATTTGCTTAGCTTTGCCTGCATCGACTGAAGTGGCAACAAATGCAGATAGCGCTTGATAACGCGGCATGCCAAGTTCTACAGCATTATTTTCTGCCTGCTCCAAGAATTCGATATAGTTATCACCTGCTATGCCTGTTTCGCCATCGTAGCCCAACTCATCAACATCGCTACTATAAACACGCACTTTACTGACGCTAGCATTAGTGTTTACCTGCCAGAAAACAGACTCAGGGTTTACCCAATGTGCTGCGGTATCAGCAATTAAGGCTCCGCTAGGGTATAACGTTGGTTGGCTATATAATTCGTTAATCCCTGATAATGTCCAGATCATTCGCTCGCCGGTTAAGTCAGCTTTATGATCGATACCACCAATGTCTTTATCATCCCCTTTATGAACAATAAAATTCGCACAGTCACTGCCATTGCCTTTTAAATCAATAAGCCAATAGGCGCCATAGTTTGGATCTACTCCCGATTGAGCTTGCCCTGTAGCCCAATCTGTTCCAGCATCACTGGCAAAATCTGCATAGGCGTCACATTCAGCGTTGTTCCATAAGTGCAGTACCCATTGTGAGTAGCTCGCATCTGGACGGTTATAAAAAATAACTAATTGATTATCACCTGCACTAACCACTGGTGTAGGCAAAGCATTAGGATCTGAAATATTTACAACTAAACTCTCTTCTGCACTGGCATTACTGGAATCAGTTACCGAAAATGATGCCGAGAATTCACCTACATTTGGATAAGTAATAGAAGTCGAAGTTGTTCCTTTACAATCAGCTATAGTGACATCATCTAACTCACCACCTGGCGACAACACACAGGAAAGCGCGTCGTTATCACTGTCTGAAACAGACCATGAAAAGGTGACGGAAAAGTCATTAACTGCCGATGAAAAATCACTAATCGTGGGAGCATTATTTACAGGAGGAGGATTAACAACAGGGCTATCATCTCCACCGCCCCCGCCACCACATGCAGCTATCGTTAAGCTTAAAGAAGTACAAAGGAGAACCTGTTTAACACTGGCTGTTATTTTCACAACATAATCCTATTTTTATAATCGTTATAAGGTTAGCTTCATGCTATCGGTTTGCTTAAATGCTGAACAGGGATTACATACGTATTCAATCAGTCAATTTTAATTTTCAATGCAAAAAAAAGAGTGTTTCTAAAATAGAAACACTCTTTTAATAAAGCTATAAAGAGAAAGTAAGCATGAACTTACATCCTTGTTACAGTGATTATTTTGCGGTAACTGTCATCGTTTTTGTTACGCCATCTTCAAAAGAAAATACGTAAGTACCTGCAGGTAAATCAATACCGATGTTATTGTTAGTTTGAGCAAGCTCTAAGGCAACTCCAAGTTCAACTTTAGTGCCTGCAACTTCAACACCATAGTTATAACCTAATGAACCACCCCAACCTTCGTCAGCTACTTTAAACTCACCAGGGCCAGAAATAGTCACTTCCATTGAGTAAGTACGTGAAGCCTCAGCTGTATTGCCTGAGTCAGTGCCCATGAACATTAATTGGTTTGCATCTGATGCACCCCAGTCAGTAATGCTGCCACGTAAATATAGCGGCGCTTCTGACACTTTAACAACAGGGTTGGCCGTATCAAAGTTAACTTCAAATTTGTACGTAGTCGACTTGTCAACAACAACACGCATGTTACCGCCATCATCAGTCACAGTTATTGCATCTGAATCAGTTGACATTGCTACATCGTTAAAACCTAAGTTTACAACGCCCCAAGATGCATCAGCAAACTTAAAGGCATGGTTTCCGCCAGCTTCTAAGCCATACAATACGCTATAGCTACGTTCATTGGCGTTCCACATAACTTGGTCTGCTTCTGGTGATGACCAACCATTAATAGAGCCACGTACAAACACTGGTGTTGTACCAAATGGTAATGCTGGCTTAATTTCGATAGTCGGCATATCAGGGTTAGATAAATCTAAAACAAAGTCGTACTCTGCAGCACTGTCTGGTGTAAATGATAAGGCACCGCCGTCACTTTCAAGTGCTAAAGGTGTACTTGCTGTAATAACATTATCAGTACCAATGGCACCAACAGCAAAACCTGCGGCTTCATCAGCAATAGTAAAGGTATACTCTTCAGCCATTAACGCTTTTCTTAATACGTATTGACCATTAGCGCTATATGTTAACTCAATTGTTTCACCGTCAAGGGTAATACTTGGGAACGCAGCCACAGGCACTTCATTAATGGTAAGTTCAACCGCAGTTGTATTCGAAGCATTGACTAAAAATTGATAAATCTTCTCTTCTGCCATTTCAACAGACATGTTTTGACCAACGCCTGAGCCAACAGTCATAGTAATTGTTTTACCAACACCTGACTGATCACCACCTTTAATGCTACCGAAACTTGCTGGTTCAGACCAACCTTCATCAGCAACTTTAAACTGGTGAATAGTAGAGCAGTCTTCCTCTTCAGTTACTTCGCAGTCTGTATCATATAAGTAGTTCAATCGATACTGACCATCACCTTGATAAGCAAACATTGCATCTTCTGTTGCTGACCAACCATTAAAGCCACCTTTAATATATAAGGTAGTATCATCTGGGTTAAAAATTTCAACACATTTAGAGGCTACATCAACAGCACCAACGCCCACTGCAACGGTATTGTCTGGGCACATCAACTCTTCACCTAGACAAAGCTCACCTGAATCATCAGCAGTTAAGCCCCAACCACATGCTTTTATACCTGACGATGCTTCAGCACCTAAGTAAGGGTGTTGGTTAATAAGTAACATGCCATCAAGTACGTTTACAGGGAAGTCATCATGAGCGAAAGAGTTTTTATCTAAATTGTGAAGTACTACGTTCCCCGCAGGGCCAATTGGCATAGTTAAATCACTGTCTGAAATCTTTTTACCTGTTGCTGTATCATTGAAAATGATATTGGCACAATTGCTGGCATCTTCTAATAAATGTAACTTCCAGTAGTGACCATAGTTACCATCAATACCTTTGTTGTCATTCGCATAGGTAGAGTTAGAACCCCAACTTGCAATACTGTCATCTTGGTAGGCGGTACAATCGTCATTGTTCCATGTATGTACTACCATATTTTCATAAAGTGCAGTGTTATCGCCACCATCTACGTGATCTTCATGACGATAAAACGCAATAGCTTCATTTGGACCCGCAGTTACTTCTGGATCTGGTACACCTAAAATTGGGTTTTGCTCAGGAACGATACATTCATAAGTTCCTGACTCATCGATTACTTTATAATTAGGACATGATAAAGGTGGTGTATAACAGATTTCATCACCATCCATCTCTGGCGTCGTGGCATTAACTGCTCTTTCAATGCGTTGCGATGGGCCTAAATAGTTTGCTGGTGGAATTGCAGCAAACCATGCTTCAAACCATGCATCAAACTCATCACCATAGATAACGTCTTGACCCTGATCTATTTTAAATGCGCGTGCTTCTTCTTTAGCAATAGCTTGACGCTCTTGCTCTTCTAGGGTTAACCCTAAAATGCTATATAAATCTAAATCTTGATATTTAAATTCGGCTTCCCAAGCTTCTTCATCAAAGTCATCGCCTTGTTCTGCTTCTGCTGCAGCTTTTGCCTCTGCTTTAGCCGTGGCTAAATCAGCTTGCTCTTTATCTGATAATGGGTATGAATCAGGACTTGCGATTTGCACAATCGAAGGACTCTTACACCAAAGACCTACCTCTTTGAATACGTCAGTTATTTCAGGCTGATCTTGATCACTACCACAGCCAGTAAGTGCGGTACTTACGGCAATAACAGACCCAAGCATGAGGGGCTTAAAATTATATTTCATGAGTTTATAACTCCATTAACTATATGGTTTTAGTTTATGTGCATATAAGTTTGTTTTGCATGCCCTTGATTTAATAGATACTAACTCATTAAACCTTACTTCGCTGCCTAAGTAGGGAATACAATATGTTACTCAAGATTCCGATTTATTAATTTGTGTAACACCTTAAAGCTACACAAAGACAACAAACATGTATATATAGCAAAGCCTCTGAATAGCATTGAATACGTATGCATGACAATGCTGCCTTATGAATACGTATGCATTTAACATTTGCTTGTTTTTTGACTAACTTGTTCATACACTAAATTTGCTTGCCTAGTTCTATAATAAGAAAAACTAAATAAAACAACACTATAGTGTATATAAGAAATAAATTCCGATAATAAAAGAAAGCAACTACACATTGCGACAATGCAAAACATTTAGCATAAATACACTTTGTATTTATTAAGGAATACACATGAAAAAGTTTAATCTCAGTGCTCTGTCTATTGCACTTATGATAGGTGGAGTACAGCTCGCTGCAGTGCCAAGCTTTGCTTATGCTGCTGAAGCAGAAGCAAGTACAAACGCAGAAGACTCAACGAAAAAAGAAGATGATAAAAAATCCGTTGAGGTCATTGAAGTAACAGGTTTTAGAGGCAGTGTAATTAAATCACTGAATACAAAACGATTTTCAGATACGGTAGTAGACGCTATCTCTGCTGATGATATTGGCGGCTTACCTGATGTTTCTATTGCCGACTCATTAACACGTTTACCTGGTGTTACTTCTGTACGTATAGATGGTCAATCAAGTGAATTGAACGTTCGTGGTTTATCTGGTGGCTTTGTTTTTTCCACCTTGAATGGCCGTGAAATGGTATCGACCAGTGGTGGTCGAGCAGTACAATTTGATATTTTCCCGTCTGAACTAGTCTCACAAGCGCAAGTATACAAATCTCAAAAAGCATCTTTAATTGAAGGTGGTATCGCCGCAACCATTAACTTAGAAACTGCCAATGCTTTAGACAATGACGAAGATCATTCATTCCGTGCGTCTTTACACGGTAACTACAATGAAGCAGCAGCAGACAATGAAGATTCAGACACCTTTGGTCGCCGTTTAACACTTTCTTACCAAGGTAAATACCTTGATGAAACTTTAGGTGTTGCAGTAGGTTGGGCGAATATGTTCCAACCAACCGTTTCAAGCCGTTTTGTAAACTACCAATTTGATAAAAGAGATTTATCTGCAGCCTATGATGGTGCACCAGAGGAAATATTAGTTTCTTCCGGATTTGAAATTAATGAGCGTGGCGGTGAAGACAAGCGCGACGCCGTAGTATTAGCACTAAACTGGGAACCAAGAGATGATTTAAGGTTCCAATTTGATGGCTTCTATTCAAAATTTGATTCAGAAAAGTGGGATCGTGGTCTGCGTGTTTCAGGCATTAATAATATTGCCGTCGCTGGTTCTACACTTTTATTAGATAACCCATTAATGGCTAATGGTGCTCTTGTTGGTGGAACTCTTTATCGAGACCGTGACGGCACAGCCGCAGCTCCTCCATTTCCGGGTTCTTCTAGAGATTTAAATATTCAAACTCAAGCTGATGATAATACTACTGAAAGTGAAATGAAATCTTTCGGCCTTAAATCTGAATGGGATATTACTGATGACTTGACTATGGTTGTTGATTTTTCTCACTCAGAAGGTAGCGAGACCTACAAAGATCAGGTTATGCGTATGGCCTACTTTGAAGACTCTAGTGCAGAATATCCAGTAATTGATGACAACATCATCTTGAAGTATCAACTTAATGGTTTAAATAACCCTTACTTAGAGTTTAATCAAGATTTTACTGATACTGCCCATATGATGGTTACCAGTGCAGAATCATACCCACATTATGAAGATAATTCGTCTGATGCCATTCGTGTAGATTTTGCTTACCAATTAGAAAGCGAAGTATTTAGTTCAGTTGAGTTTGGTGCGCGTGCATCACAACGTGAATACGAAGTAAGCCGTGGCCGCTTCTTATACGGCACCACAGACTACAACATGCGAAATGGTCAATATCTTACTTTTGGTACTGACGCTGATGGTAATACCATCATTGTTGATAACTTTGCACCATTTGCTTTAGACAGCACTAATTCTACAGTAACAAGTATTGGTGGTGATTTATCGGGTATGCCGAATTTCTTATCTGTTGATAATGACGCTATTTTAAATGCATGGATCCCTGGTGTTGACCGTACTCCTGTTAGAACGTGGGAACATGATTGGACGATGACGCAAGGCAACTTAGTTGAAGAAGATGTCTTAGCTGCTTACTTCCAAATTAATATCGATGCTGAGGTATTTGGCTTACCGGTAACAGGTAACGTGGGTGTTCGCTATGTTTATTCAGATCAAAGCAGTACAGGCTTAGTCAGTGTTGGCGCAGGAAATGGTGACCCAATTGCTGATGATTTGGGTGAAATCAATAACAACTGGCAACGTAAAAAAGTAGGCGATAGCTACAGTGATTTCCTACCTTCATTAAACCTAAACTTTCAGCTAAGTGATGATGACCAATTACGTTTTGCATACGCAAAAGTAATGTCTCGCCCAGATATGCCAACAATGGCTAACAGTGGTAACTTTGACTGGGTTGAAGATAAAGACGAAGGTCGTTATCAAATCAACTTAAATAGTTCAACTAGCCCATTCTTACGCCCATTTTATGCAAATCAGTTTGATTTATCCTATGAGCATTACTTCTCTGAAACTGATGGCGCCTTTGTTTTTGCTGTTTGGTATAAAGACATAGAAAACATGGTTGGTGATGCTGAAGATAAAAACTTCGACTATGAAGCCGCAGGCATTGAAGTACCACCGACACCAGAAAACAAACTATATGACCCAATTACTGGTGAGCTAATAGATTACGCTAATGGTACATACTGGCATGCTGAAAATAACGCTGATGCAGGTTATATGCGTGGTGTAGAAATTGGTTATACCCAAACATTTAGTTTCTTGCCGGGCTTATTATCAGGCTTAGGTGCTAACGTGAACTTCTCTTACACAGACAGCGAAATTCAAGTGGAGTCACAAGTACCGGGTGAAGATGGTGCTCCGGGTCCTATTGAAGGCCTGTCGCCACGAGTTGTAAGTGCAACCTTATTCTACGATTGGGAAGAGAAACTATCACTTCGCTTTAGCGGTCGATACCGTTCAGCTTATTTAAGCCAACAAATCGCTATTGGTAGTGCACAGTCAGCTTACTTTGATGAAGAAACCATTTATTCAGCGCAAGCGTCATATAACTTCACTGATAACTTCCAAGCAGTTGTTTCAGCGGATAATATTACCGATGAGCCGAATATCTCATACTTTGGTGATACCTCAAGAACGGGTACTATCCAATACTTCGGTCGTACCATCTACTTTGGTGTTAATTACTCGTTCTAATCGAGTAGCGTAAACGACAAATAAAGTGCAATAGCTAAGGTTATTGCACTTTTTTTATATCAAAAACATACTTACCTTCTTACAATTAAATACTTAAGCAATGTAGTAGTTTGTGCCAATACCTTTTAAGATAGCACCTTTTAAGCTAGTGACTTTTCATTGCTCATTCAGACAATAGAAAACTAAACTTATGCAAAATATATCGTTACTTAATAACCTTAATAAATTCAAACAATCACCTCCAAATTTACTACCTTCAAGCCGCTTAATTTACGGCTGTATGCGAATTGCAGGTGATAATTCTGCAGTTGATAAAGACAAAGGGTTAAAGGCTATTCAAGCAGCTATAGAGGCGGGTTATAATCATTTTGACCATGCCGATATCTATGGAGCGGGTCAGTGTGAGCAATTATTTGGTGAATTGTTAACTCATTCTTCCCATTTAAGAGACCAGCTAATCATTACCTCAAAAGCAGGGATAAGACAATCTCCGCAGCGCTATGATTTTTCGCATGATTACTTAATACAAAGTGTTGAAGGCTCATTAAAAAGGCTAAACACTGAATATCTCGATATTTTTTTATTACATCGTCCTGATTACTTATTTAATGCTCAAGCACTGGCTGAGACTTTTAAGCAATTAAAGCGAGAGGGCAAGGTTAAATATTTTGGCGTAAGTAACTTTAGCCCATCTCAAGTATCATTATTACAATCAGCACTAGATGAACCACTTATCATCAACCAAGTAGAAATAAATCTGCATAACATCAGCAGCTTACAAGATGGTACGTTAGATCAGTGTCAACAGCTTGGCATAACACCTGTTGCATGGTGCCCTCTAGGCGCTGTCGCTTATCCTGCTTGGGGAAATACGTTTTCAAAAGATGATGAGAAACGTATTAAAGATGAGATATCTAAACAAGCGACAAAATATGATGTTGAAGCATGGCAAATTAGTTTAGCTTGGTTATTAAAGCACCCTGCGAATATTTGTCCTATTATTGGCTCAACAACTCCAAGCCGTATTAATGCAGCCAAACAAGCGTTAACTATCGACTATAGCCATGAAGATTGGTATCACTTATTAGAGGCTCGTAATGGTCAGCCATTACCTTAATAGCCACTTTATAAATGCTTAACCAGTATCCTAAATCAATAACTTAAAACAATAACTTAAAACAACAACCTCAGGGTAAAAGAATACTTTATGATCAGATTATGCTTACTTTTAATGATTTCAGTTTTGCTTTTAGGTTGTGCTAGCAATCAGATCGAGAGAGTTCAACAAGAAACGTCTGTAATAAAATATTCAAAAAAATACCCTAGTGGTGATCGCTTTGACAATTTATACCCGGGCAGAAAGGACTACCCATTAACATGCCAAGAAAACTGCTACCCTTCATCACAATATGTACTTTGTCAGAGCGAAGCTGAACAGTGCCAGTTTAATAAAGAGCAAACCCCACCAAATCTAGAAGCTGGATTTAAAATAAGGTGGCTAGGCCATGCCAGCTTTTATATTGAAAGCCCTGATGGCAGTAGTATATTAATAGACCCTGTTAGCGGTCAGTTTGATTGGCCAGTTGATTGGGCATTTAGGCTCAGCGCTGGTTTTTTCAGAAATGAAGCAAAGTGGCCTACTATGGAAGAAATTAGCAATGTCGATGCCGTCATGTACTCCCATATTCATTATGATCATTTTAATAAGAGTGATATTGCTGCTGTTGGTAATAATGCCGAATTTTTAGTACCGCTAGGCTTTGCTGAGCATTTTCCAAACAATGGTTATAAAATCAATGAAATGAGTTGGTACTCGGCTAAACGTATTGGCAAGCTTAATATTAAATTTGTACCTGCTCACCATTTTAGTAGTCGTATATGGGTCCCCTATCTTTATGAAGATAATGATAAAACGCTATGGGGTGGTTGGGTAGTAGAGCATCAAGGGAGAAAGATTTTCTTTGCTGGCGACACCGGCTATTCAAAACATTTTGCCGATATTCAGCAACGTTATGGCGACATGGATATATGCCTAATGCCAATAGCTTCCTATTACCATAAAGAGAATAGCGATTGGTATCGCTATGTCCACACAACCCCCGAAGACAGCTTAATTGCAGCTCAAGAACTTAACTGTAAAGTAATGATCCCATGGGGCTATGGCAACGCCAGTTGGAAAATGGGCGATCATAGTTCACATTCAGCCTTATTACGCTTACTACACATGTATAAAGAAATGAACTCCTCCATTCCGTTACATATTTTAAATGAAGGCGAAGAGGTTGTTTTTTGACCCCCCCCCCTCAAAAAACAAAAAAATAGAAATACAATATACAAAAGCAACATTTCAAGTAAACGATTCTATTTATTGTGAAAAACAAAACATTTTCGTCGAAAAGCACTTTTGTATGACAAACAAAATTGTATACAAAAATGCTTTTTTATTGGAAAACGGTTGAAAAGCATGCTACAAGTTACTATTCATACTAGGATGAAAACTTATTTTTAACGCTTCAAATCTATTAGAAGGAGACAATAGAAAAAGCTTGCTGTAGAAATAGATAATAATAATGAATAATAATTTGAGTCCAGATTTAGCCCCTTATCAAGGCATAATATTGAGCTTAGTTGCTTATGCTAACCATCATAAACTTGATCATCTCATTGAAAAGTTAACACCTAAGCTAAAATCTTCTGTTCGTTTTCTAATAAAAATGGAAATAAAACGTGTCGCGAAGCCATGTAATTTAGTGATGGATTTTCGTTCAATGTTTGATAACTGCGAAGAAGTTCACCATAACGAGCAATGCCACTACCTAGATGAAATTTCAAAAACGCTATTCTTAGAAAGCGTGCAAAACAATCAGAATAATTTCTGTATTTACATGTATAACGAATTAACACAGAATGCTAAAGCACGCTATGTTGAACAGAAAAAAAATCAAACAGAACAAGAAAAGAGGCTAAACAATTCACTTAACGTTGCAGTTGCCAGCCCTATTAATTTAAGTAATCAAAACTATTTTCATGAAGATCCCAATAGCTTCCACTCAAAATGCAGAGCATTTACTTATGATCCTTTAGGTATGTCTCTAAACGGTAAACTTGCGATAGGCAAACAAGTTGAGTTAATTGATTTAAATATTTCAAACTGCATTTTTAAGACAACGATAGATATTACAGACATTGAAAATGATGAGTTATTTTTGTGGTTTTATGATCATGATAAAATACTAAACTTCGAGCCAGAAATCACCCTGCCCTACAAAGTCGTTAATAAAGAATATAATAACGGTTTTTATCATTATCATCTCAAGCTATCGCAAGCTTGCGCACAAGAAATGTTAACGTTACTTACCAAGCTGCTACAGCAAAAATTCGCAGCGAACAAACCGCACCGTAAAAAACAAATTATCCCCCTTATCGACTCGGTCATGGCAAAAAGTCATGAACAATATCTTACTTCTCGAATTACCGATATCCCGTTATTATGCGCAAAATACACTTCAGGGTGGAGACCTGATAGCGGGCTTTTCACGGAATCAAATAAAGACCTTTGGCAGTTTTTTTCTGACAATGAAAACTTAGCTCCTTTTTCTAAGTTATTTAGCCATGAACACATTCAACAGGCCTTAGATAATAACGAACGGGTAAATGAATATGCTTATATCCTCAAGCACCAGTATGCCGATAAAAATCAGTTCATCATTGTTTGGCAACACCAACTAGAAAATGATCAAAAAGCCAGAACGCTATTACAAGAAACCATTTTAGCGGGTGAGTATCGTTACGTTCGTTTATCAATAAAGCCAGTAAACGCCGTTGATGACGCTTATTTGCCTAGTGCCGTTGCTAGTTCTACTAGCCCTGCTATGGCATTTATGAATAGACCCTTATCTCGTCCGATTCTCAATTCGTTGAAACCGATAAATTACATCGCAGTGCTCACAGATATTACAGAGCTAAATAATACGTTAGCTATACCTGAGAAGTTAAAAGTAAAATCTAAACCATTACATGAAATTGCACCAATTAAGTGTTCTTCGCAATTTCTATTGCCACGCTTAACACGTAAATCCCAATTGAAAAAAGTAGTACTCGACCTTCATGACTCTCGAAGAGAAGAACGCTTTAGTTTAGAAATGGATATCAAAATTACACGTTGTGGAAAATCACCGTGTAAAATCAAAGGTCACACTGTAAATATTTCATCTCGTGGCTTGGCTGTTCACTTAGCACAACCTTTAACCTATAAGCCTGGGGATATTATTTCCCTCACGCTTAAAATACCGACGAGCGTTGATAATAGCGTGAAAAATATCACTTTACGACAGCAGAAATATCAAATACTTGCTGGAAATGATACTCAACTTAGGCTAGTCATTAGCGGCATAGAAAAACGCCATGATGGTTGTAAATTTTTACGAGAATTTATTCTTAACAATATGGATGATTTACAGCTTGCCAGCGCCCTTCCCGGTGAAATTTACGGCATGTCACAAGCCATTCGTAATATTTACGCAAAAAACCATTTGTCAGTCCCTTTCTTTATTCATCAAGATAAACGCCAGTGGTATATTAACTCACTAGCATTAAACGCTGACACTAAGTTTCCGTCTTTATCGAGCGAACAAGCGTCAGATCAAGACATGTTAGTCAAACTCATTAATCAAGAAAAGTTTCAAAACTATTGCTTAATTAAGCTCAATAAAATAGCAGAACAAAAAGATTTTAATGTCTTTTATATGGTGACCGTACCGCAAGTCTCGGCAAAAGAAAGCGAAAAGCTATTTTGGTTTGGTGACTTAGAACAATTACAAAAGTCAGGAAAGCTGCCTGAAGTTATGGGAAAAATTAAAGCGTTAGGCAACCCAACTATCGTAAGGGTTCAAATCTCTAAACCACAGGGTATTGCAGCAAAGGGCTTTATTGATGAGTTACATTACTTAAAGAAAATATCACCCAATGATGCCAATGAATTAATTAGCACGATTGAACAAGTTGCAGGAATTGGAGAAGTGACCGATCACACTGAGCAAGTGCTTGAGATAGTGAACAGCTATTTTGCTAATAAAACAACACAAGATTTTGCTAATAAAACAACACAAGATTTTGCTAATAAAACAACACAAGATTTTGCTAAAGCGGGTTAACAAAACCTTGTGTTAATTGATAGTTAGTTTAACGTCAGTAAATAACTGATAATATTTTTATAATCTTCAACGAAATTCTTTTGATCCAACGCTTTAGAATTAATCGCGTATTTACCATTCACTACGAAGGCTGGTACACTTTTTACGAATCGGCCTTGTGATAGTTTGTCTTGAATTTTCTTATTACGTTTTGCTTGGCTAACCACAGCAAAGCTTTTGATACCTTTATCAAAAGTAGCGCCATCACCACCAGCAGCAATAAATAGCTTTCTTACATCTTCAATTCCATTAACCTGCTTACGATCTGTTTGTAAGTAAGCAAAGGTTTTGTTGTTGTACTGCTTTTCAATTCCAGCACGCTCAGCGAGTAACAAGCCTTTACTTAATAAGAACTGATTATCTGCCGAAGTTGCGCCCATAAAATCAACATGCGTTTTCGTTAATGGTACACCTTCTGGTAGCACTTTCTTTAAATCAGGTAAAACCGTTTCAAAGCGACGACACGCAGGGCAGTAATACGAGAAGTATTCTCTAAGCTCAGGTTTAGCTGCGCCTTTACCTGGAATAACTGAATAGTGTTTACCTTCTTCATACTTCGCAGCATTTGACATAAAAGGGACAAAAGCGATAACGAATAAAGCAATGAGTAGTTTTTTCATAAAAATCCTGTGTTTAAGCTTAACTAAGATATATTCAAAAAATGATATCACTATTTGCTACCACAAGAAAACACTAGCCTACTGTACTATGTAAAAAGTTGTAACGAGTTAATGGCTAGTCTTGCCATATTTATCAATAATTTCTTCTCTTAAGCTTTTTAATAGTTCTAGAGTAGCATTCATATTCTCAATATAGCCTGTGGGTTCATTGACACCAGCACATACTGTTGATTTTCCCGCAAGATTATATGGAAACCAAAAGAGGGAGTTTCCTAAAGAGTACTCACATTGCCGTTGAATATCTAATAAGGCTTGTTTATCAATAGATTGTTGATATTGAACATTCAAAACTTTAGCGAGTAAGTTTTCTGTAGCTTGTTCATTAAATATTCCCTTAACTATATTGCCCAAAATCATTTCAGATTTTTTCTCATGGTTTTCGCTTGCTTTAATTGCTTGTTGGAAAAAAGCAGAGCCAAACTGCCACTCACCTAACGCAATAAGCCCTAGATCAGGCCCTGAGTTTAGCGTCGGTAATACTGTATCTAAATTCGCAATGTTTCCATGGGTATGACTTAAGTCTGCTAAGATGATATTTACCCAACGAAGAAAGTTTTCATAGCGATAAAATGTTAAAGAATTCCCCATCCTTGTGTGAGAAGACATAAAAATCATCTTTCTAAACATAGCTTCTTGTTTAATTGCAGCTAGCGTACTTGCTAATCTATTACTTTCTGCTTTTCGCCAGATACTTAGCATTTGCATATCAAATAGCCTTGCAAGCAGAAAGTAATCACCCATGACACCATAGCTCGTATTTTCAGGAATAATTTCAAACCAAGCAGTAAGTGCAGACATTGTTTCATAACGCTTTTGCAGTAACTTAGTACCATCAAGCAGAACATCAATTTCTTGTTTTTTAGCGATTAAACTTTCTCGACATTCCTTTCGATCAAAGCCCAAGTTTTTACAGTCAGAAATAATATTGTAATGAGAGCTCTCTAATAAATTAATATCAGCTAAAACGCTGTTATATATCTCATGTTTAGGATCTTTACTTAAAAGCGCAGTATTTTTTATACCTTCAACAAGAACATCTGCACCTTCAGGGGCTTCTATTCCCATAAGATAAATAAAAGCATTATCTTTATCAGCTACGTTCGCTAATTGTTCAAGTTTTTGTTCAAACTCAATAGCAAGGGGGGATTTGTCTTCATCAACGATGTTGATAATAACCAGCAATAAATAGAGTGATAGTGGTAAGCCAAGTAAGAGAAATGCGAACCATTGAAATGATGTATTTAGAGCCCGTTTCACAAAGAATATCCTTATATACTAATACGTTATTAGCATATAAGGATTCATGTCTTGTGTACAGGTATTTGCGCTAAAGGTTATGCATTACTTCGTGTTGAAGATAGCAAAGCTTAAGGGGGCAATTGAAATAGTATTTCCTTGCAATTTAGTATCTGCATTGGCAGCATGCATTAAGCTAAGTGGCAATGCTTTTAAACTATTAGCATTCAAAGACAACTGTTGTATTTTTGTGTCGGTATTAAAAGCAATAACCAGCTTTTGCCCTTGGTATGCTCTACTAATTACAAATAACCCAGGTGTCTTTTGAGCATACAAGGTCTCTTGCTGACCAAAACGTAATGCAGGATTTTGCTGATATAACTGAGTTAATTCAACAACCTGCTGGTAAAATGGATGATTAGCATCAAAATTATCATCAGCCGTAGTGCGCTTAGTAGCTAGTAAATAATCCTCATTATAACTAGTCACTTTTGAAGGCATCATGTCTTGTCGCGACGCTTGGTCACCACCATAACCTATAAAACCTTGCTCATCACCGTAGTAAATGACAGGCACACCGCGAGCAAAGAATACAATGGCATTGGCTAACATATTTCTTTGAATTTGGGCTTGTTCGCTATAGTTAAATTCACTGCGTCTAACAAAATGAGCAAATCGCCCCATGTCATGATTACCCGTGAAATTTACGAGCTGATTTGCATCGGTTTGACTATTACGATAAAGATGATCTTTAGCAAAAAGTTTGGCTAACTCATCAGTACCTTGTTGTTTCACTAAGGTTTTTTCTAAGGTACTTTGTAAGGCAAAATCAAGGACAGAAGGCAGCTTAGCTTCAGTGGTATATTTACTTAGTGCTTCAGGTTCAAAACTATATACTTCACCGAACATAAAGAAGTTTTCTATGCCTTGCTTTTGCGCATGAGACATAAGTGCAGGTGAAAATGCTTGCCAAAACTCCATATTCACGTGCTTCACGGTATCAATACGAAATCCGTCTGGCTTAAATTCGTCAATAATATCTTGATAAATTTTAATCATACCCTTAACAACATGGTCGCTATTGGTATCAACATCATCTAAACCGGAAAAGTCACCTCTAAGCGCACTTTCGCCCTGCCAAAATGAGTCACCTTGGTTATGGTAAGCTTTAATGTCATTTAACCAATCGGGTGTTTTAACATTTTCATTACCAGCAGGAATTAACGGGGTATAACTATCACCTTTTGCCACTTGTGCCATAGATTTAAAAGGGCAACTATCCCCTTCTACTAGCCAACCTAAGCCATCTTTGCCATGGCATTCTTCGTATTTAATTACATCAGCGGTATGGTTGGTGATGATGTCAAAAAACACTTTCATATTGCGTTGATGTGCCTGATCGATAAAGTGCTTTAATTCTGCATTAGTACCTAAATGCGGATCAATTTCAGTAAAGTCTAAAATCCAATAACCATGATAGCCAGAGCTTCCTGTTTGCATGGCTTGATTTCGTAAAACAGGAGTTAACCAAATAGCTGTAATACCCATGTTATCTAGGTAATCAAGTTTTTCTGTTAAACCCGCTAAATCCCCGCCATGGTACATACCTTTGTTGGTAACATCTAAACCGCCATGAGATAAAGCACGTTTTGCATCTGTGGCTTTTGCTCCTAAATCATTTGATTTATCAGCATTATGAAAACGATCAGGTAAAACAAAGTAAAACACTTCATCTTGAAATGCACGCTGCTGATAAGGTGCAAGATGCTTGGCTTTGGCAATATAGTGTTTATTCGTATTTTGATTAACCTCTTTATGAGCGTAAGCACTAGGGGCTCCCGCCAAAATAGTGGTCAATAATGAGGATAACAATAAAGTATATTTGCTGAGTTTTTTCATTTTTATTATGCTCTATTCAAGGTGTTCATGTTAACCAATAGAAAAAACACCTCAATGATTTATTTCATTGAGGTGTTCAAAAAGCGTTATATTTTTGCGTAAAAACAACCAAAAGCTGGTAAATCAATACTCAAGTTATTTCCTTGAACTTGTTTAAGGCTCCCTGACAGTAAATTATGCTCTGTCAGTGCTATTAGGTTGCTTTCTTCAAACGTCTCAATACAAGAAAGATCTAAGTTAGTTTTTTGCGAATGCTCACTTAAATTGAAGCAAATCACTAACTGTTCTTGCTGGAAAGTTCGCACAAAAGCCAATATTGGTTCTTCACTGGCTAACATTTTGATATCGCCATATAAAATAGCAGGTTGGCTTTTACGCCACGCATTGAAATGACGATAGCTATTCAAAATAGAATCCGCTGATAATTCTTGCTTGTTAACAGACTTAACAATATGGTCAGGCGACATAGGTAACCAAGGTTTAGCTTCACTAAAGCCAGCATTAACTTGTGAATCTTGCCATGGATGTGGTGTTCTACAGCCATCTCGTCCTTTAAACTGTGGCCAGAAAGTAATGCCATATGGGTCTTGAATATCTGCATAGGCTATATCGGCCTCAGTTAATCCAAGCTCTTCACCTTGGTAGCTACAAACACTACCGCGCAGTGAAGCTATCATAGCAAATAACATTTTGGCAAAGCTTGGAGCTTCATAGCCTCCCCAACGAGATACTACGCGTTGCACGTCATGATTAGAAATAGACCAGCATGGCCAACCATCGCTCACACGTGACTCTAATGATTCAACCACTTGCTTTATATAGCCTGAAGTAAAATTGTCAGTTAATAAATCAAAGCTGTAACCCATGTGCAATCTTGCATCACCTTGGGTATATTCTGCCATAGTTTTTAACGAGTCTTCAGATGAAATCTCACCTAACGCTACCGTACCAGGATACTTATTAAGTAACGTACGAATAGACTCGATAAAACCTAAGTTTTCATCTTGAGTATTATTAAAATAATGATACTGATAGGCATAAGGGTTTTTCTCATCAAAACCAATGCTTTGTCGTAATTCTTTCGGCTTGGCAGGGTTATCGCGTAACTGTGCATCATGAAAACAAAAATTAATAGCATCAAGTCTAAAGCCATCTACACCGCGCTTTAACCAAAACTCTACATTATTTAATACTGCTTGGCGTACATCAGGATTATGGAAATTTAAATCTGGCTGACTTGATAAAAAGTTATGCAAATAGTACTGCTGACGGCGAGGCTCCCACGTCCAGCCTGTGCCACCAAAAATTGATAACCAGTTATTTGGTGCCGTGCCGTCTTCTTTAGCATCTGCCCAAACGTACCAATCTGCTTTATCATTGGTTTTATCTTCACGACTATCAAGAAACCACTGGTGTTGATCTGAGGTATGGCTTAATACCTGATCAATCATAATTTTGATACCTAAAGCATGAGCTTTCACCACCAATTCATCAAAATCAGCTAGTGTGCCAAATAATGGATCAATATCGCGGTAGTCACTAATATCATAACCAAAGTCTTTCATAGGTGATTTGAAGAAAGGAGATATCCAAATCGCATCTACACCAAGACTGGCAATATAATCTAATTTGGCAATAATACCGGGTAAATCACCAATTCCATCTTGGTTGGCATCATTGAAGCTACGTGGGTAAATTTGATAAATTACCGCACCGCGCCACCACATTTGTTCACTCATGTATAAACCCCGGGAAAATTATCAGTAAACATTTACGTTTACACTTTGTTATTGAATACATTTGGTTAAAACAGTCACTATTGAAAAACAAAACAAGTTACTGTGAGTCAACCTATTAAAAAGAATACGCAATAACCTAAAGAGGTAACAGGGCTTGCATACGTATGCATGAGCAATGCAAGAAATTACATACGTATGTATTTTTTGATGAACTCTTTACCCTTTGTGGCTTTGAACTGAATTTACATGCAATGCTGTTTGCATACGTATTCAAGATGTCGCGGTGACTATACTGAGGTTATTATCATGATATCACTGCACTATTAATAAGAAGAACCGCTTGAAATTATTTGTCAGAACCTCCGCTTTTACTCTGCTCTTTTCTTTAGTGCTTTTAGCTAGCACCCTATGGAGTGCTAATGTTTTAGCAAGTACTCAACCAGATACTTATCAAAGTCACGTCTTTGAAAAGACTTATTTGAAGGTTAACACTGCGCAACATACTATTCACTTGACTGCTTATGACACTGCAATAGAAGTGCTTTATCAAAGCGATAAAACACCACTCCCCTCATATGCAATAAAAGAACAAGCCAAACCACATGCTGCACACTTTCAAGAGGCTAACAATGAATTACTCTTTTCTACAGGAGAACTAACTGCTGTTATTAACAAAAGTCCTTTTAATATTAAGTTTTACCATCGAGGTGATTTACTTATCGGCGAAGAAGCCGGTTACGTAAAGCAACTTAAAGAGCAAGGTGAGAAGGATATTTTTCACGGTTTTCGTTTTAAATTAAGCGAAAGTGAAAAACTACTTGGTGCAGGCGAACGTGTACTAGGAATGGATAGAAGGGGTCATAGGTTACCACTTTATAATAAAGCACATTATGGCTATACCACTGAATCTAACCAAATGAATTTTTCTATTCCTGCAGTATTATCAAGTAAAAAGTATTTATTACTATTTGATAATTCAGCCAAAGGCTGGTTGGATTTAGGGAAGTCTACATCTGATATTCTTCAATTTTCAGCCGTAAGTGGCCGCGCTTCATATGTGATATTTTCGGGTGATAGCTATCCAGACATCATTCACAACTATGTAAAACTAACAGGTACACAGCCAATGCCCCCTCGCTGGGCTCTAGGTAATTTTGCTTCTCGTTTTGGTTATCGTTCTGAAAAGGAAGTAATCTCGACCGTAGAAAAATTCATAGAGTTAGATATCCCGCTGGATGCTTTAGTACTCGATTTATACTGGTTTGGCAAAGATATAAAAGGCCATATGGGCAACTTAGCTTGGGATAAAGAAACTTTCCCAACCCCTGAAAAAATGATGAACAACCTTAAAGAAAAAGGCGTAAAAACAGTGCTCATTACTGAGCCTTTTGTACTCTCAAGTTCAAAAAAATGGCAAGATGCGGTAGATAACCAAGCGTTAGCAAAAGATGCCAATGGAAAAGCTAAAACCTTTGATTTTTATTTTGGTAATACAGGGCTAATTGATGTTTTTAATGAAACAGGTCGTCGTTGGTTTACTGATATTTATCAAACATTAGATAAACAAGGCGTTAGTGGTTGGTGGGGCGACCTTGGTGAGCCAGAAGTTCACCCAAGCGATACATTACATACCCTAGACAATGGTCTCAAAGTCAATGCTGATGCTATTCATAATGTCTATGGCCATCAGTGGGCAAAAATGCTCTATGAAAATCAACTCGATTTACACCCAAATGTACGCCCTTTTATACTTATGCGCTCTGGCTTTGCGGGTTCACAGCGCTATGGCATGATCCCTTGGACTGGTGATGTTAGTCGCTCATGGGGTGGATTACAGCCACAAGTAGAACTTAGCTTGCAAATGAGTTTACTGGGTTTAAGTTACACACACTCAGATTTAGGTGGCTTTGCTGGCGGCGAAAGCTTTGATAAAGAACTGTACATACGTTGGTTACAATATGGGGTTTTTCAACCTATTTATCGTCCACATGCACAAGACAATATTGCGCCTGAAGTCGTTTTTCATGATAAAGAAACCCAAGATATATTACGTGAGTTTATTAAGCTGCGTTATCAATTACTGCCTTATAACTACACATTGGCTTATCAAAACAGTACTACCGGTATGCCACTTATGCGCCCGTTATTTTTTGAAAATGAACACAATACTCAATTCATCAATAATGCACAAAGTTACCTCTGGGGTGATGCATTCTTAGTTACACCAATTGTTAAAGCTAAGCAAAAAGAAGTCGAAATACAGCTACCTCAAGGCGTTTGGTTTGATTACTTTTCAGGTAAAAAGTACCAAGGCAACCAGACAATCTCTTTGCCGACAGCACTTAAAACCTTGCCCGTAATGGTTCGTGCAGGTTCATTTATCCCAATGGCTTCAACTATGCAATCTACCCAAGAATACAGTAGCCAGCAATTAACACTGCATTATTATGCAGATAAATCTGTAAAAAACAGCTCAGGTCAAATGTATGAAGATGATGGTGTTAGCGTAAACAACATTGCCAATCAACAATATGAAATACTTAACTTTTCAGTAAATAATGAGAGCAATTTATCATTTAAGCTATCTCATCAAGGACAATACCAAGGGATGCCTAAGTATCGAGATGTTAACTTAGTTATTCACCACTTAGAAAAGCGACCAAAAGAAGTCAAATTAAATGGTCGTAATTTAAAAGTAGCGCAGAACGATAAAACGCAAGCAATTTGGGATGCTACGAAGAAAACTTTCACAGTAAAATTCACTTGGCAACATGAGAAACATGGGCAACAATACCTACAAAAGCCAATAACGCTAAGTGTAAAATAAGCCATGAAAAGTAATCAGCCAAGCGCATTAAATTTAATCGCCGATATCGGTGGAACCAACATTCGTATCGCCCTAGCTGATGCTAATGCCGAACAAAAATTTACTCACATTGAAACCTATCGATGTGCAGATTTTACTGGTTTAAGCGAAATCCTCGCTCTCTATATTAGCAACCAAGGGTTCCATGACAAGACAATTAACGCTTGCCTGGCAATAGCTTGCCCAACTGACCAAGACATTATTTCAATGACTAATTTGCCTTGGCAGTTTTCTCAAAAAGCCTTAAAAACTGAACTAAACCTCAGCAGCTTATCGTTTATAAATGATTACACCGCGATTGCGATGGCTATTCCTTTATTAAATGAACAGCAAAAAGTACAAATTGGTACGGGTAAAGCAAAGACAGGAATGCCCATTTCCGTCTGCGGCCCAGGAACAGGCTTAGGTGTTGCAAATTTAGTAAACATCAATAACCAATGGCATTGTATTAGCGGTGAAGGTGGTCATGTTGACTTTGCGCCTGTGAGCGATGAAGAAATTCAAATCCTAGCGAGTCTGAAAAAAATCAAAGAACGTGTTTCATATGAACAACTATTATCAGGCTATGGCTTAGAACAAATATATACAGCGTTAGTTGAAATAGATCAGGTTGATGCCCCTGCTAAACTATCAGCACAGCAAATTAGTGAAAGTGCAAAGAACGCTAGCTGTGCTACTTGTAACAAAGCATTAGATACTTTCTGCAAAGTACTAGGAAGTTTTGCGGGTAACCTTGCCTTAACATCAAATAGTCAAGGTGGTGTTTATATTGCGGGTGGTATAGTACCGCGATTTATAGATTATGTTCAAAACAGTCAATTTAGAGCACGTTTCGAATACAAAGGGCGTTTATCAAATATTCCAAAATCAACACCAACCTTTGTTATAACTGAACCTCAACCAGGTTTATTAGGTGCTGCAGCTTATATACTGCAACAGCAAAGCCAATAAAAACAGCATTACTCAGGTAAAATGCCCCGTTGAATACGTATGTAAACGCTAGTTCAAACAATCTTTAGTGAGTATATTAGTGCTATTGAAAATGATTTTTCAATGCACACTCTGTTTGATATTGGCCCAGATTTTAGGCAAAAGCACTCGTTGTGAGTGCTTTTTTTATCAAAATCAATAATGCCAATAAAACAGTATAATTATAATGATAAAACTAACGTGATAAGAGCATTCAATTATGAGCAAACAAAGTCCCCAAGCCGTTGGCAAACCCAAACTCAGTTTTTGGCAAATATGGAATGTTAGCTTTGGTTTTCTTGGCGTTCAGTTTGGCTTTGCTTTACAAAATGCTAACGCGAGTAGAATTCTTTCTGACCTAGGCGCCGATCTTCACTCTTTATCTTTATTTTGGCTTGTGGCGCCGATTATGGGGCTAATAATTCAACCTATTGTTGGCTCTGCATCTGACAAAACGTGGAATCGATTAGGCAGACGTACTCCCTATATTTTAGCGGGCGGTATTGCTGCAGCAATAGGCATGCTATTAATGCCAAATTCTGCAACGCTAGCAAGCTTTATCACACCATTAATTTTTGGCGCTATGATGCTAGCCATAATGGATGCTTCATTCAATTTAGCTTTTCAACCATTTAGAGCCTTAGTGTCTGACATGGTACCTGCTGAACAACGAAATATAGGCTACTCCATACAGTCTTTTTTAATCAATATTGGCGCGGTTCTTGGTTCAATTTTACCTTTCGTATTAACAAACGTGATCGGTTTAGAAAATACGGCAGGTACTGGCCAAGTAGCCCCTTCGGTTATTTGGGCTTTTTATATTGGTGCTACCGTGATGTTAGGCTCTGTATTATGGACAGTATTTCGAACTAAGGAATACGCTCCAGGTTGTAACGGCTTAGCGACTCTAGACACATCAAAATCTGAAGATTCACTCTTTAAAAAGTTATCTGATTTCTTCGGCTTAATGAAAACCATGCCTGCAACAATGAAGCAATTAGCCACAGTGCAATTCTTCTCTTGGTTTGCGTTATTTATCATGTGGGTTTATACCATGCCTGCAATCACTCAACATATTTGGGGTATAGAGGCTAAGTGGTTTGATCCAGACTATCTAGCGTCTATTGCTGTTGTCCCTCAAGAAATAGCGGCCGCAAAAGGTACAGCCGGTGACTGGGTGGGTATTATCTTTGCTGCTTATTCATTATTTGCGGCAATTGCTTCATTATTTCTTGCGAAAGTAGCCAATAAAATAGGCAGAAAGCTCACCTATTCCTTATCGTTGCTTGCAGGCGGCTTAGGTTACCTAAGCATTATGTTAATGCAAAACCCTGAACCAACAATGGTAAACCTATTTATTACTCAAATTGAAGTTCCACAAGGTGCCGTATCATTGTTTTTACCTATGGTAGGGGTGGGTATTGCATGGGCTGCTATTTTAGCGATGCCTTATGCTATTTTGGCTGGCTCTTTACCTGCGAAACAAACAGGCGTATATATGGGAATATTTAATTTTACCATTGCTGCACCACAAATTATTTCAGGGATTTTTGCAGGTTGGATCTTAACTACAGTATTTAATAACCAAGCGATTTATATCATTATGCTTGCAGGTATTTCTATGGTGCTAGCAGCCATGTCGGTTTACTTTGTTAAAGAAGGTACTGAACAAGCAATAACAACAGAAGGTAATGATCGTAAAAGTGCAGTCACAACAAGCTAAAAGTTATTGCCTGTAAACATCAAAAAAGGACGCATGGGCGTCCTTTTTTGATGTTATAAATTCACTTATTGAAATCCTCAGTAATCAGCGGCTACTCTCCACATGATTTTCTAACGACTAACTCAGGTTTTATGAGCGAAGTGCTTACATCTTCTCCTGCAATAAGTTTTAACAAACTTTCGACTAACATTTCACCCGCAATTTTTGTATCTTGCTTTACTGTGGTAAGTGGTGGAAAAGTAAAACTCGCAATAGCGATATCATCAAAACCCGCGACAGTGACTTCTTCTGGAATAGACTTACCATGCTCTTTTAAGGCTCTCATTGCGCCTATGGCGATCAAATCACTGGCTGCACAAATCGCATCAAAAGACTCATTACTTTCAATTAACCGACACGCAGCTTTATATCCAGCTTCTTCAGTATAAAGCGCATTAAATTGTAGTTCAGGGTTCACTGTTAAATTGTGTGATTTAAGTGCTTCACAATGACCTTTATAGCGATCAAAAAATTCAGGTGCATGGCTAGAAGCACTACCTAAAAAGGCAATATTTTTGCGACCTTGATTTATAACATGCTCGGTAACTTCTTTGCCGCCTTGAAAATTATCACAGCCAATCGAAACAAGAGATAAATCTTCTACCTCAGCGCCCCAGCGAACAAAGTGCGTTCCTTGTTCTGTTAACTGGACGAGCTTTTCTTCAAAATCAACAAAGTCGCCATAACCTAATAGTATTAAACCGTCTGCTTTATTACTGTCTTCAAAGTCTGCGTGCCAATCATCACTCGCTTGTTGAAAAGAGACCAGTAAATCATAGCCTTTATTCGAGCATGCTCGAGTAATACTACCCAACATGGATAAAAAGAACGGGTTAATCGCTGAATCATCATTTGTAGGATCTTCAAACAATAGCAAAGCAATAGTATCACTTTGTTGAGTACGCAAATTACTAGCATTTTTATCAACTTTGTAATTTAGTTCTTTGGCTATAGCTTGAATTTTTGTGCGGGTAGCCTCATTGACCAGAGGGCTATTGCGTAATGCTCTAGATACGGTGGACTGTGAAACCCCCGCTCGGTATGCAATATCAAATGAAGTAGCTTTATCTTTCACATTGGTATACTCAAAACAACTGTATTAACAAGAATATACTTGCTGGAATTAGATTGAAAGCCTAAATACAAAAAAGCCTAAGTATTTCAACTTAGGCTTTTTAATCATTGTAAAGAGTCATTGGCAAAGTGTTAGAAGATTGAACCTATTTCTAAACTAACCATACCAAGGCTTAAGTCTTCTGAACTGCTCAAATCTACCCAGCTTTGTTTGTAACTTGCCCTGAAAAACATACTGTTATCAAGTTCATAACGAACACCTGCTGCTACATTATAAGAAAAACGCGTATCTGAGTGAGTATTTTGATAACTGTCACAGATATAACCCCACCAAGGATCCCACCAACAAATACTACCAGGAGGACCATCAGCAATATTGCTGTCTAAAAAGCTCCATCCTAACCCCGCTTGTACAAACGGTGTAAACTGCTCTTTTAAGACATGATAAACAACATTAAATTGCGTCTGATAAATATTCATTTGGTGATCAATTTCAAAAGTATCACCGTCATCCTCAATTAATTTAGCTTGATAATCAGGCTTAACTGATGAAAAATCAAAATTAACTAATACATGAGCATTAACGTTATAGCCTAAAGTGAAACCCCAACCATATTCACTATCTAAGTCTAAGGATGATTCATTGCCACCCTTAACATCAGCAGATTGGCTGTTAACTAATTGGAAACTCGCTTCCCATCTATTTTCACGTTTAGTATAACTCGCAAACGCATCAACACTCATACATAGCAAAGTACAAAAGAGTGCCATTTTCATTAACATTGTCTTGGTAAACATATCATCTTTCCTTAGTGCTATATTTATTTATCCAGCAATTACTTTTACTTTGCTGCACGAGAAACGTACTCACCAGAGCGCGTATCAATTTTTACTTTCTCACCGATTTGTACAAACAATGGCACACGAATTACTGCACCAGTAGTTAACGTTGCAGGCTTACCACCTGTACCGGCAGTATCACCTTTTAAACCAGGATCAGTTTCAACTATATCTAACTCAACAAAGTTAGGTGGTGTCACCGAAATAGGCGTGCCATTCCATAAAGTGATAGTACAAATATCGCCTTCAGCTAACCATTTTACTGCATCAGCAACGGCTTTTTCTTCTGCGCCAATTTGCTCAAAGGTTTCATTATTCATGAAGTGCCAAAACTCACCGTCAGCATAAAGATATGCTAGCTCAACATCCATAACATCAGCGCCTTCAACCGACTCACCTGATTTGAATGTTTTCTCTAACACCTTTCCTGAAACCAGTTTACGAATTTTTACGCGGTTAAACGCTTGGCCTTTACCTGGTTTAACTAATTCATTTTCTAGTATGTTACAAGGTTCGCCATCTTGCATGATTTTTAAACCAGCTTTAAATTGATTCGTGCTGAAGTTAGCCATAAATATACTCTTTTTTTATTAATTGGATCTCAGTTGCGTTATTATTCGCATATTGCTATCAACTTATCTTAGATAACATTAAAGAGATTATAAATTGAATTTAGAATTGCCGCAGATAATACCTCAAATAGAAAAAAATTTGCACACTTCTTGGCAAAAAGATTTGCGTGAGGTCATAACTGATCCCAAAGAGATGCTGCAAATGTTAAATATATGTCCTGATGATTATTTGCAACATTTCAAAGCAAGAAAATTATTCCCTGTTCGTGTGCCTAAATCCTTTATCAATCGAATGGTGAAAGGTGATATAAACGATCCTTTATTAAAACAAGTCATGCCGCTTTCCCAAGAGTTTGTTATTACAGAGGGTTACAGTCTTGATCCGTTAGAAGAACACGACACAGTAGCTGAAGGTCTGCTGCATAAATACCACAACCGCGTTTTAATGGTAGTTAAAGCAGGCTGTGCCGTTAATTGTCGTTATTGTTTTAGACGTCATTTTCCCTATCAAGATAACAGCCCAAATAAGCAACGTTGGCAAGAAGCATTAACTTATATAGCTAAGCATAGTAACGTAAATGAAGTGATTTTCAGTGGCGGCGATCCTTTAATGGCTTCTGATGAGCACCTTGAATGGTTAATAAAACAGCTTGAGAAGATTTCTCATGTCAGAAGGATCAGAATCCACTCAAGATTACCTGTCGTCATGCCAAGCAGGGTGACAAACAAACTGGCAACCATTCTTAAGCAATCACGATTAAAGAGCACTATTGTATTACATATCAATCACCCTAATGAGATCAATAAAGAGTTCAACGATGCATTAGAGCCTCTTCGCTGTGCACGTATTCCTCTATTTAACCAAAGTGTACTACTTAAAGGGGTAAACGATAATGCTTCATGCTTAATTGCTCTGTGTGAAACATTATTTGATATCGGTATTCAGCCTTATTATTTGCATTTATTTGATGCAGTACAAGGAGCAGCTCATTTTGACGTTGATGAAGAAAAGGCTAAGCGATTAGCTAACGAAATGTTAGCAAAGTTATCTGGTTTTATGATGCCAAAATTAGTTCGTGAAATTGCAGGACAACCTAACAAAACACCGATTAATCTGGCATAATTTGCCCAGCATAACGCAAAAATCTCAACTCGAATTTAAAGAATCATTATGACCAAAGCAATTGAACAACAACTTATTGAAAATATATCTATTATCTTAAAGAAATCACTATCTGCTGATGCAACATTAGCCGATTTAAGAGAACAAAAGAAAGCCAGTTTTGAAGCCATATTTAAAAAAGATAGTGGTTTTCAGTGCAGCGCAAATACTTTTCAACCGTATGTAGAAGAAGTTGCCGACGACTTACTAAAATGGCAAGCTAACAAAGACCAGCAAATACTTATCGCTTTAGTTAAAAAAATTGAACAACTATTTACTGTACTTGGTAATTTAGAGCAAAGTTATAGCGAATAACCCCTTAGGTTAAGTTTAAATTTCGCTCATTCACTACTTGTAGCTGACAGTGATGTTGTTCTAACAAAGATAATATCGTTAAATTTAACTCATTTATTTCATCAAGATATTCATCAAAATCAGTAGTATTCACGTAAGCAAGAATATCAAGTTCAAGTCCCAATGTTGTATATGCCTTAAAGTGAGTTCTTAGTGGCTCACTGGCAATCTTTTCATGTTGTTGTAAATGTGTTTTTAACTCGTCCAAGAAGTTATTAATATTTTCTCGACGACATTGCGGCGTTAATAATAGTTTAGGTCTAAAGGCTATTCTCTCTCGCTCAGAATAATTTTCAATATCCATATCAATAAACTTAGCATTCGCAACATAAATAACCGTTCTATCGAGAGTTCTAATGCGTGTAGAGCGTAAACCTATTTCTTCCACTACTCCATAGCTTTGACCAAAACGACAGAAGTTCCCTATTTTAACAGGGGCAGAAGTATACAAAGTAATAGCGCCTATCATATTCTCCACAGTTTTTTGTGCAGCTAAAGCTAGCGCTAAGCCACCGATACCCAAACCAGCGAGTAACGTTGATGCGTTAAAGCCTAAGTTTTCTAACCAAATTAATGAAGCAACAATGACAATGAATAGTTTAGCTACCGTACCAGCTGGTCTTAACAAATACACTGCAAGTGGCTTATCTTGAGCAACAAACTTGTCTGCTAATACCACCTTTAATAAATCAATAAGACGAAAACACACCCAACACCAAGCAAAAATAAGAATGGTGGAACCTTCCATTACCGCTTTAACTGCTAAGGTAACATTAGAGCTATCAACAAGATTTCGGGCGATAATAACAGCAAACAAAAATGCCGCAGGACCTTTAATAAAGGCTAACGGTGCACTTGATATTTTAGGATAAATACGTTTTAACAGGCGAACTAAAAGCCATGCACTTGCATACGAGGCAATGTAAGTGCAAAGCAGCATCAATGTGAAATATAACCACTGCCACAACATAACACCAAAAAAGTCGATGCTAGGTAGATTTCTAGCTAACCACTCCCCTAAAGGTGTATAAGAAAATGCAGCAAATAAGAAAGGAATCTTTTCTACTGTCGCATTTGATACTTTCCATATTTTTACTCGATCTTCTTGACGAGGTACACGTTGCATCAAGATATCATATTGCTTTTCTTTAACAGAAACCTTGCCTATAGATTCTCTATATGTCGGCAAACCATCATTAATATTTCCTCGACGGTGATCACTTATACTCGTTAGATCAACCCACAATTTTCGATTTAGCACGACATAGAATTGCCTTGCTAACTCTTCTTTTCCAACGGCTAAAGTCTTTTCCGAAATATTTCTATAATCTAAATAATTACTGGCCAGTGTTAAATCCCCCGCCCGCATTGCCAGTAAATAACCTGCGATAGCACTGCGCGGTTGCCCTCGTTCAAAATCATCAAAAGGTACATTAACATCATGTTTATCAGCCATTTCTTCTAATGTTTGCGAAGATTTTTCTTTTTGTTCTAAAATCTCCTTCACCGACACTTCTTTGGACTGACTAACGCTTTGCCCTGTGACATGAGCTGATATAAAAAAGCTACATAAAAGAAGCACTAGAGAAAAACTTTTAACACGGGATATATGAAAGAACATGAAGCAACATTCCAGTTTATTAACGAAATACCTTTATCAATAAATAATAACGTAGTTTTATCCAGTGAGTAAGCCATATTTGATCTTCCAACTACCTCAAAGAGTTATTTGGAATTTAAAATAAAAGCGTAAAAAAGCCGCTTAAAAGCGGCTTTATTCTGCAAGTTATCAATACCGTTACTTAGAGACGGCTGCTAGCTCAGCTTGAAAGGTTTCAGCAAACCAATCATCTAACATCTTTTTCTCATAACCTAAGGCTTTATTACGATATTTTAAGTTTGAAGAACTCATAAAGTTCATATCGCGAACTTTTACCGTATCGGCTTTTAACTCTTTACCGTTTGCATCTAGTAGTTGATATGAGAAGTTCATGCGCGGTGGATAATTATGCTTTACTATGCGCATTCTATTAATACCACCAGCCATAGTATCACCGGCTAAATCCACGTCGGTTACAATAATCTTTAATACTTGCTCTTTAGGGAGTTGAGACGCTAACTCAGCAAAGTGATCTTCCAATTGCTTAAAGGTGCGTTCACGAAATCGGCTGCGATTTTCATTACCTTCATGGATGTCACGATAACTTTTATAGTCTTTCCATTCCACTTCACTTGAAGCAGCCCATGCAGATGGCATTGAGATAGCAACGGAAATAAAAATAGTTAATAAAGTTGTTTTATTCATTAGTATGTCCCTCATCTAGTGCTTTCATTATCATTAGACCAAAAAAAGCACGTTTAACTTGCACATATATGTTATTTAATTGTTTTTATTTGTAGCGTAAAATTGTTTCATTACCATATGAACAATATGCTCTGTCCGCGTCTTTCGCTCACTGGCATCTAATTCTTTATGTGCAAAACCTTGAACAGCCCCTCGCCACACTTTCTTCATCATTTGTGTATCTTCAATATAAATTAGAAAGCTGCCCTTATCTAAACCTTCGCTGGCGGGTAGACCTGGCGTTACGCCAAATTTTTCATTAATCGTTTCATCAGATAAGTCAGATGCTAATGCAATACCAAACCCTACATGAAAGGCTGCAGCTTTAGTGGTTGAATTGTATCGAAAACCATTTTTCTCAAGCTCTTGAATAATGGCATCAGAATACTGTTTATAAATATTTTGTGTTTGCTCAGCTTTTAATGACGTTTCTTCAACATATTTAGGGTCGAGAGAGAAAACACTACCTTGTGGATATGAAACAGGTAAATCTCTTACGCTCGAAATTGCTAAGTTACTTTGCTTACTAGGCGCTTCAGGTTCTACTTGCACACAGCCAATCAGTGAAACACTAACAATCGCCAAACATAATTTAAAAAGTTTATTCATGAAATTTCATTTCCAACAATGGGTTACTTTCTTGAAACCATTATACAAAGTTAATGGTTTCAAGAAAGTACTATTCGTCATAAAACTGCAACGCTTTGTAATTATGCTGTGCTGATTTTATGGCAACAGGAAGTAAATTACATGGAATCAACCTTCTCTGGGATATGGAATACGGAAAATAACGCTCTTTCATCCGTATTAAATACATTAACACAGCTCGCTAATGAACATTTCGACATTGAAATTTCACCACATAAGATGCTTGAAGAAAGTCATTATAGAGAGTTAGTACTTAGTGAATTAGCAAAGTTAGACCACCAAGAGATCAATGAACTAATAAGCTGGTTGCAAACACCAATAAAGAAAAACCCAAAGACTAAGGCACGACCTTTTCGTTTTATAGCCGTGACATTAGCATTAATAGCTATGATTGGCTGTGGTTATTGGTATTCAAGTTCGATGATATTGAATGAACCTACACTTAAAGCCCCTATAGTAACGATAGAAAAACAGTCACCTAAAGTAGAACAGACGAAACAGGCGTCTAAAATTGATGAACTTCCCCCAATTTTAGAGCCTATCCCGAGTATTGCTTTTCGGTTACATGGCTCAAATACTATTGGTGAGAAGCTTGCACCCGCCTTATTAGAAGCATTTTTAACACAACAAGGTGCTCAACAATTATCATGGAGAAAAGGAGCTAACTCTGTTGAACGAGAGTTACACTTTCTGCACGAAGGTAATAATAAATTTATTGAGTTACATGCTCACGGATCTAGTACTGCCTTTGCCGATCTCAAGTTAGCTAAAGCAGAAATTGGCATGGCTTCTCGTCGTATAAAAAATACAGAACTCCTAGAGCTAAGCGCTTCGCTAGGCTCATTAGATCAAGTGGGAAATGAACATATTATCGGCCTAGATGGCTTAGCTGTGATTGTTAATCAAAATAATGGATTAAAGAAACTATCCACAAAAACCCTTGCAAAAGTTTTCTCAGGAGAAATAAATAATTGGTCACAATTAGGCGGCGAAAATAAAGCAATCACAATTTACTCTCGCGATGAACATTCAGGTACTTGGGATACCTTTAAAAATTTAGTGTTAAAAAAATATAGTAAAAAACTCTCAGATAAGGCAATTAGGTTAGAGTCAAGCACAGAACTCTCAGCTAAGGTATCTCAAAATGAAAATGCCATTGGTTTTATCGGTCTAAATTATGTTTTACATAATAAAGCATTAGCCATAGCTGCATCAAAGAACACTACAGCAATATTCCCGACGCGTTTTACCATAGGTACAGAAGATTATGCCCTTGCAAGACGCTTGTATTTTTACACGCCAACCTCCGCTTCACCTTTAGTGAAGAGTTTTGCTCAATTCGCTATTTCTACTCAAGGACAAAATATTGTCGCTGAAACTGGGTTAATTTCTCAGAATATAAAATTAGAAGAGACCTACTTACAATCTGACGCGCCTTCAAAATACAATCATTACGTAAAAAATGGTAAACGCCTTTCTCTAAATTTCCGCTTTGATTATGCAACTAAGGATTTAGATAACAAAGGCAAAAGGGACTTGCACCGATTGGTCAGTTTTATGGAGCAACATAATGGCCGTCGAATTGCTTTGTTAGGTTTTTCAGACAGTGTTGGTGCACAATTAAAAAACCAAAACCTTTCCCTGCAAAGAGCAAAGTCTGTGGAATTAGAACTCACATCTCGGGGTATTCCCGTGATGTCCGTTGAAGGTTTTGGTGAAGCATTACCGATTGCTAACAATAATACTGAAGCCGGAAGAAAACGTAACAGACGAGTTGAGGTGTGGCTCCTTTAGTAGCCAAGTTAATAAGGGTATGTTGATATTCACAGGCAAAACGTGTTTATAAATGCTTTCGCAAGCTACTACATAAATAATGTCGAATATTCAACAGCCCTTGCTAACGTAAAAATTACTTAATATTTTTGAAACAATGTAGGCATACAATATAGATATCAGCTGCACTATAAGGATATCAGCATGTTTACTATTTTATCTAATGAAGCAAAATTAATCAGTTTTTTACAACAGGCTACCCATGAAGAGTGCGTTGAAATAAAAAACAATTTTGAACAAGTTATTGAGCTATTAAGTGCACCTGTAGCAGAGTTACTCGCTAATCGTCGTCACTATGGAGTGCTATTGCCACAAGGGAATACCAACCTACCCCACTCTAATGATGTGGCTGAAAATACCACTTTGACGTTATCGGTATTACTTAATGAAGCTTCCTTAATTCAATGTATTAATATGCTCTGCCTGACTGAAGCCGTTATTGTACGAGACAACTTTGATAATTGCCTCGAGTTAACAATATTTAACTCAACACCAAAGACTGGCACAGGAAATAATACCCCAAACTCAAAAAGCAATAGCAAGATGGTACAGCGCGTTAACGATGAACAAATCAATAACGTATCGCCTATTCGTATTAACGAAGTAAAACAACGCTTAACACAAGCGATGGATTATTCAGATGATCAAAAAGCACAAATAAAAAATAAATTGAACAAGCTATTATTCGAAGCTAACACCACCAGTGACACAAATTTTATCAAACAAGCATAGTTCAAGAACATAATTCAATAGCCAGTTTGCTTATAACAAGCTAGTTTGCATCATCAAAACAAAAAAGTATTGATATAATAACTTGCTAAAGTATATAAAAAAGCCTGAATATCACTATTCAGGCTTTCGTTTATAGAGCTAGAGCTACAGCAATAGATTTAAAATCTACTACATCATGCCGCCCATTCCGCCCATACCGCCCATGCCGCCCATATCAGGCATTGCAGGAGCTGCAGATGCATCTTGTGGCGCATCAGTGACCATTGCTTCAGTGGTTAACATTAAACCCGCTACAGAAGCTGCAAATTGTAACGCTGAGCGTGTAACTTTAGTTGGATCTAAAATACCCATTTCAATCATATTACCGTATGTACTGTTACCAGCATTGTAACCATAATTACCTTCACCATTACGTACTTCATTTAATACAACTGACGATTCATCACCACAGTTAGAAACGATTTGACGAATTGGCGCTTCCATCGCGCGAATAGCAACGTTAATACCGTGAGTCTGATCTTCATTAGCGCCTTCTAAATCTTTAATAGCACTTGCTGCACGAACTAGAGCAACACCGCCACCGGCAACTACACCTTCTTCAACAGCTGCACGTGTTGCATGTAATGCATCTTCAACACGGGCTTTTTTCTCTTTCATTTCAACTTCGGTTGCAGCGCCAACTTTAATTACTGCAACACCACCAGCTAACTTAGCTAAACGTTCTTGAAGTTTTTCTTTATCGTAATCAGAGGTAGACTCTTCAATTTGACCACGAATTTGAGCTACACGAGCTTGAATATCAGCTTCTTCACCAATACCATCGATGATAGTCGTATTATCTTTAGAAATGATGACACGCTTCGCTTGACCTAAGTCTTCTAACGTAGCTTTTTCAAGCTCCATACCAATTTCTTCAGAAATTACTGTACCCGCAGTTAAGGTAGCAACATCTTGAAGCATTGCTTTACGACGATCACCAAAACCAGGTGCTTTTACTGCAGCAACTTTTACAATGCCACGCATGTTGTTCACAACTAATGTAGCTAATGCTTCACCTTCAACATCTTCAGCGATGATAAGTAATGGCTTACCTGCTTTAGCTACGCCTTCTAATGTTGTTAATAATTCACGAATATTTGATACTTTCTTATCAACTAATAAGATGAATGGGCTTTCCATTTCAACGGTGCCATTTTCTTGGTTGTTGATGAAGTAAGGTGATAAATAACCACGGTCAAACTGCATACCTTCAACTACATCCAACTCGTCAGTTAACGCTTGACCTTCTTCAACAGTAATAACACCTTCCGTGCCTACTTTATCCATTGCGGTAGCAATGATTTGTCCAACTGTTTCATCAGAGTTAGCTGAGATAGTACCTACTTGTTCAATAGCTTTGTTATCTGTAACAGGCGTTGAGGCATCTTTTAATGAGGCAACCGCTGCAATAACAGCTTTATCAATACCACGCTTAAGATCCATCGGATTCATACCTGCAGCAATTGATTTTAAACCTTCATTAACGATAGCTTGTGCTAAAACAGTTGCAGTAGTAGTACCATCACCCGCTTCATCATTGGCTTTAGAAGCAACTTCTTTCACCATTTGTGCGCCCATATTTTCAAACTTGTCATCAAGTTCAATTTCTTTAGCCACACTTACACCATCTTTAGTGATTGTTGGACCACCAAAAGATTTATCTAAAACTACGTTACGACCTTTAGGGCCTAAGGTTACTTTTACCGCGTCAGCTAATACATTAACGCCTTGTAGCATTTTTACTCGTGCGTCATTTCCAAATAATACGTCTTTTGCAGCCATGTTATTTATTCCTATGATTTTGTTTATTTATAAAATAATTAGTTTTAAGTCTCCACACCCAAAAGAATTTTTAATTAAGTTAATTCCCTTAAGAGTAAAGAAGAAGCACGGAGCTGACACTAGTCAGTGAGTACTTCTGATGCCGCACTTAAGATGAAGAAGCGACATTAAAATTTCTACGACTATTCAACGATCGCTAAAATGTCAGATTCTGACAAGATCAATACTTCTTCACCGTCAATTTTTTCAGTTTTCATGCCGTAGCCTTCACTGAAAATAACTTGATCACCAACTTGCACATCAAGAGCGCGCACTTCACCGTTTTCTAAAATGCGACCTTTACCTACAGCAACTACTTCACCACGAGTTGATTTTTCAGCTGCGCTACCGGTTAACACGATACCGCCAGCAGACTTTGACTCAACTTCTTTACGTTTAATAATTACACGATCATGTAGTGGACGAATGCTCATCTATTCTCTCCTGAGATTTCTCAATTATTGACTAAATTCACTACCCAAGGGGTAGACTAAAACTTGTTGCTAATAGAAATGGGGATAAAAAAAGCCGACACAAGGCCAGCTTTCACTTTTTTTTATCCTATTGGGTTAGTTCAATCAGTCTTTACGCTGAAATTCACCTTCTAACGTCTCTCCATGATGATGAGAGGTGGGTTTATTTTCTTGTGAAAAAGGTTGTTGTTGTCCTTCATGTTCGTACACATTACCTTGGCTCGCCTGATGAAAAGAAGCCCCAGCACTAAATTGATTCACTTTCATATTCTTTTGTACTTGTGCTGCTATCGCGCTACGCACACCAGGAATAAGCAATGACAAGCCAAAAATGTCAGTTACAAAACCAGGGGTAACGAGTAACACGCCCGCTACAAGCAACATTAAGCCTGTTACAATTTCATTTGAAGGCATTTCACCTTGCGCCATTTTGCCCTGTACCGACTGAAGAGTAGCAATCCCCTGTTGACGCACATATTTAGCGCCCAGCCATGCGCTTAAAATCACTATAGCAACAGTTGGCCATACACCTAAAATTTCACCCACTTGCATTATCACAGTGATTTCAATAATAGGTACAACAATAAAAAGTACAAACAAAAGCCGAAACATATAATTACCTTGCTGATAAACCCAAATTAGGGCAGTACAGATAAAATTATTTTATAAGGTTTTATCTATGATGAAATATATATTGGGCTGAGTTGGTCTTTTTCAACTAAGTTCACGCTCTGTTACAAATAAGCGCGATTAGCTTGACCTAGTTAAAAGGATAGCCCTTAAATAATATATGACGCTTAGGGTATACTATCAAAACTAAACATGTTGCTAGGTGGTGTAAATTGTATCAATTAGTATTAACAACTTGCCCCGATATAGCAGTGGCAAAAACTATTGCTGAAATATTAGTAAGTAAAAAACTGGCCGCATGTGTAAACATAGTGCCTAATATTACTTCTGTATATCAATGGCAGGGAGAAATGCACTGTGATGAGGAAGTGCAACTTATTATAAAAACACTTGATACAGTTTTTACACAACTAAAAGAAGAAATAAATCTAGTACATCCTTATGACGTAGTAGAAATTATTGCCCTGAACGTCCAGCAGGGTGATGAACATTATTTAAACTGGATTTCTAACGCACTGAATTAATTGAATGAAGAATATTATCTCTATCTGGCTTATTGCCGCAATTAGCTTATTTATTGTTTCAACACCAACGCAAGCACAACAATCTATTTTTGATGTCTCTAGTAGCTCACTATTTAGCAATGACGATGAGTTTTTAAAAGTTGATGAAGCATTCATTTTTAATTTTCATCAACAAGATAATCAACTAAGCATCACTTTTGACATTGCTGAAGGATATTACCTATACCGTCATCAATTTAAAGTTTCAGGTCAAGATGTTAGCTTTGAGCCTTTAGATTTACCACAAGGCATAGAGCACGAAGATGAATTCTTCGGTGTTCAACAAATATATACTGAACCACTAACATTTATCATCAATATAAAAGAAGCGAAAAAAGATGCTCTGCTGACATTAAGCTACCAAGGCTGTGCCAAAAAAGGCTTATGTTACCCACCTGAGCGTAAAAAAATACAGTTGAATAAAGTTGATGCTAATAGTGCTAGCAGCGCTAATGTCTTATCTGCTATTGCAAATGAACCTGCCTCGACGCAAGTCCCTCAAACAGTAGAAAATAAAAGTGAACAGCATCAATTAGTTGATATGTTAAAGCAAGACAGTGTGCTGTTAACTTTATTGGCATTCTTTGTTGGTGGTTTACTATTATCTTTCACGCCTTGTGTATTCCCTATGTACCCTATTCTGACTGGCATTATTGTGGGTCAAGGCAAACAATTAACCAGTAAAAAAGCATTCAGTTTATCTTTTGTCTATGTGCAAGGTATGGCAGTTACTTACACTATTTTGGGTATCGTTGTCGCGATGGCAGGAGCAAAATTCCAAGCCGTTTTTCAGCACCCTGTTGTTTTAATTAGCTTAAGTGCTTTATTCATATTTTTAGCTTTATCTATGTTTGGCGTGTTTAATTTAGCACTACCAGCAAGCTGGCAAGAAAAACTTAATAACTTGAGTAACAAGCAAAAAGGTGGCTCTTACTCTGGCGTATTAATGATGGGCGTCATTTCTGGCTTAGTCGCTTCACCTTGTACTACAGCACCATTAACAGGGGCTTTGTTATATATTTCTCAAACAGGTGATGTGTTATTAGGCGCCTCAGCGCTTTATGCCTTAAGTTTAGGTATGGGTTTACCTTTACTCGTCTTAGGTAGTTCTGGTGGTAAATTATTACCAAAAGCTGGTGCTTGGATGAATATCATCAAAAATATTTTTGGTTTACTTTTATTAGCCGTACCTATTTTCTTACTTGATAGACTTATTCCTGCACTAGCAAGTGAAATCTTGTGGTCTATATTATTGCTAGCAACTGGCGGGTACTTTTTTGTTGCCAATCAGGCTTCAAAAAACGTAAACAACTTTGGTTATGGCTTACGTGCAGTAATAATATTTGTACTTATCTTCTATGGCGCAAATAAACTATATCAAACAGTATTTCCGAGTAGTCAAGTCATAGCTCAAGTAGAGCAAGCACATATCAATTTCACCAAAGTGATTACACTGGATGAGTTACATCAAACTGTAGCTGATGCAAATCAGCAAGGTAAAACTGTTATGGTCGATTTATATGCTGATTGGTGTATCGCTTGTAAAGAATTTGAGAAGTACACTTTTGTTGCGCCTCAAGTGCAACAAGCGCTCAACAACACTCTTTGGGTACAAATAGATATGACAGAGTTCGACTCTGCTTCGAACAGTGAGTTAGCAAAGCATTACAATATTTTAGGATTACCTTCTATTTTATTCTTTGATTTAAATGGTAAGGAATTAAGCAACCAAAGAACTACTGGCTTTATGGGAGCAGATGAATTTGCTGCCCATATCAATAGTTTTTTCTAATAAACACTTAAGAAAAATAGCATTAATTGGCCTGAGTCTAGTTCAGTTTCTTGATCTATACTCAGGCAGATTTAATCACATCTGACTCTACTTTTAATTTCCAATAACCAGCAGATATATGTTTATCCATAAAGGTAAACAGCTCAATTTCAGGCACTGGTTTTGAATAATAGTAACCTTGAATTAAATCACAATCATTTTCCGATAAACTCATGAGTTGCGCTTTAGTTTCAACGCCTTCTGCAATCACTGTTAGTCCTAAGTTTTTAACCATAGCAATCGTAGATTTAATAATTTGATAGTCAGAATGATTTTCTAACATACCGAAAATAAAGCTTTTATCAATTTTAATGACATCGACAGGTAACTTTTTCAAATAAGCTAGTGAAGAGTAACCGGTTCCAAAATCATCAATAGCAAAGCTAAAACCAATATCTTTTAATGCCTCCATCATGGCGATAGTGTGATCAATATCTTTTACTAACGTTTGCTCGGTGAGCTCTAATTCAAAGCTCTGAGCTGTTAGAGAGAATTCCTGTAAAAGCGACTGTAAAAATGCCGGCAAATTAGCATCTACGAACTGACCAGCCGATAAATTAATAGCTATACGAATATCATTTAAACCATAACGCTTTATTTCAACAGCAAGCTCAAAACAGCGACGCATGATCCAATATCCCAATTCAATCATGTGTTGTGAGTTTTCAAGAATAGGTATAAAGTCTTCTGGTGAAATCATACCTCGTTCAGGGTGTTTCCAGCGCAGTAACGCTTCGAAGCCGTAGAGTTTTTTAGTTTTTGCACATAACTGTGGTTGTAAACTTAAGCTAAACTGCTCCCTTGCTAATGCCTGCCTTACTTCCCCTTCTAACATGACTCGATGCGCCACTCGTTGGAACATTTCTTGATGATAAACATGGTATTGGCTACCGCCACTGTCTTTTGCTTCATACATAGCAATATCTGCATGACTGACTAGATCGTCCGCCTTTTCATTGGCAGACTCCGTATAAGCAATACCAATACTGGTAGAAATATAGAAAATACTAGAATCAAGTTTGATTGGCTCTTTAAATTGTTGAAGTACTTTTTCAGCTACGTTAATGGCATCTTCAACATTGGTTAAGTGGCTTAATACAAGTACAAATTCATCGCCGCCAAAACGACTCGCTAAATCAATTTCTCCGACACTTAGCCTGACACGTTCAGCCGCTTGCATTAGTAGTTTATCACCAATATTATGACCATTACTGTCGTTAACTTTTTTGAAATCATCTAAATCTAAAAACAATACCGCGACACCACCTTTATAACGACCGATATTAGCAATAGACTTTCTTAATTGATAATTGAGCATGTTTCGATTTGGTAAACCAGTGAGCAAATCGAACATTGCAATATTTTCTAATTCATTGGTTTTTTGCTCAACTTCAAGGTTAAGCTGCTCTAATTCAAAACTTAACTCGACTGCAGAATCTGACAATATATCGAGTTCATCGGCAAATATTTTTTGTCCCTTAAACTTCACTTCCCTGAATTGATCAAACTTCTTATGGGCTAACAAAGGCAAAGCATTCGATAATTGCAATAAACGTTTGGTAAATGGACTTGCTATGACATAGACCCAAATCGCTAAGGCAACAAAAATGCCTGTTAACGACAACAAGAAATTCCAGCGATAACTTTCATGTTTTTGCTTATAATCAGTAACATCATCAATTAATGTTAAGTAGTATTCCTGCTTTTTATTTTTAGCCAATAACAACATGTTGGTGAGGTAGTTAGCACCCGCTAAATCCGATGATAATCCTTGCTCAAGAACCGACTCTAGTACAGTAGTATTCCCTTTTGAAGTTAAAAGAGATTGAGTTAAATCCATATCGGAAGCAGAAATAATTTTGCCATTGCCAAATTGAAAGTTATCATGTTGAGCAGAGGAGAAACTTAAGACAGCCACCTCTCGGTTTAACGCTGTTTTAATAGCATAGAGCATATCAACTAATGAAGCGCTCATCGTTACAACAACCATATCTCCACGTTTATTTAATAACGGTAAACTTAATAACAGTTGACAATTATTAGGGCAATAAATTTGGTTTCTGGGTTCTTGTAACCGAAACACTTGCGAAATATTTGCTTGTACTTCCATGGGAAAGTTATCTGTGGCAAATAATATTTCGTGATTACTATCAACCAGCCAAATATCTTCAACATTTAAATGCATCTGTAGTGCATCATACTGCTGATTAAGTTGTTCACTTAAAAGCGAAAAATCTTCTTGTTGAGATAATTTGATCAGGTCAGTAAATGACTCTATCCACAAGGTTAATTTATTTCTCAGAATATCATTATGCAATATAACCTGAGTTTGACCTTGCTCTAATGTTGTAGCCCTAAATTGACGATAATCTTCTTGTAATCGCATCAATGATAAGGAAGAGAAACCAATAGCAAGCAATAATAACGTTGAGACAATTAACGTTAATAATTGGGTAGGTACACCAACAAATTTCTTAGTCATAATACTACATCTCTTAGAACCAATACATTAGTTGAGCGGCCCATAACTGCCAATCTTCAGAGTCATTTATTCTTGGATTAGGCACTACAACAGGTGTTAGACGCCCTGCACCATGTACCCAGTGATACTCCAATCTTAAACTCAAGTTACTGGTAAAGTCATAGGTCAAGCCTAGCGTTGTATCTTTATGATAACCAAAATATGCTGGAATCAATCCCATACTTTCTTCTTCTAATTTCTTCCCATCTTTATCTTCTTTATTTAGGTAGAAATCTTCGTAGCGAGCTAAAAAGGTTAAATCTGAAGTAATTTTATAGCGGGTTTGAAAATAATAGCCCTGCGCTATATTGTCACTATGAAATTGCGGAAAGTAAAAACCTGTAGTTTTAAATCTCGACTGATAAACCTCACCACTAAATTCCCAAAATTCCCCCTCATACAAAGCATTTAAAGTATAAAATTGAAATGAAAATTCAGCATCAAAGAAAGCATCTGGCTTTTCGGGCTTAGCGCTTTGATAGGTAAAATCAGAATCAAGTAATGATAAGCCAAATCGCCATTGCGAGAAGGCAGGCTGCCAATAAAAGCTCGTTTGTAAATCAAATTCTTGCTTTGCATTGCCTGTTGCAAACTCACTAAGTAAGTTCATAGCTTGCTCATCTGAGATTGGTGAACGCCCATAAGTTAAGTTAAAGTCAAAATTACCGTAATCATCATTACTGTGACTTAATTTTACTCCTGCGCCATCATGGCCAACGGCTATATCTCTAAAGCCATCAAAATACACAGATTGAGGAAGTATAATACTAGGGCGAGCAAAAGGTACTGTTCTTGTACTTGAATATAACCAATGGTTATTCTTAGAACGCCCTGCATATATATTGAGTTGCCAATTTTCTGTAGCAATAGCTGACCAATCAATTAAAGCATAGTCAACACGAACACCTTTTTCATAGCGATTGCCACCATCTAAATAGACAACTTGTCCGGCCAACCTAAACTGTGAACTTAATTGCCAAGAGGCGTTTAAGCCAACTTCTGTTAATTCTGTTGATAATGAGCCATCGTCATTGACAAAGTCACTACCATTAACATCGATTACACCTAAAGCAACAAAACCATGTAACTGCAAATTATCAGTATCAAAAAACTCTTGATTATTTGACGCTTCTAGGTCGACTGTATTTTCTTTAGGTTTCGTACTTTCTTGGGCATATAGCGGCATTGACATCAAGGTCAATAACACAAGAAGGAAAGCACCTTGAATTATAGCGGCACTAGTTTTCAATTTTGATAACATTTACGGCTCCTTCGTCAAGGTTGTTATCTTGGCTAGGCGTATCTATGTAACCTATAGCCCCAGGTGTTGACTTGATTGCATTAAACAGAGCTTCAGGAGTTTTCACTATGGTTGGTGCAACTCCGAGCCCTGAGTATGTCAACTTATGCCAAATTCGATTTAGCTGATAAGGAAAGACTTGCAGCCTTTCTTTGGAGAAACGTTGATGTAATTCATGCTGACTTGGCAGTACAAAGACTTTAATAGTACTGTTATCAGACCAACGTAATTGCCGCATCGTATAGATACGCTTTAACTGAGAAGTTGAGAGAGTAGAGTCTTTTACAGAAATATGCGCAATAACTTCAACAGCATATGCTGAAGAAGCGATAGGTATTCCTATAATAAGAAAACTTAACAAAATTAGTTTTTTGATAGTACGATCCTTGTAAGAAAGCAAACCCACTTAATATGCCGACCAAATAATCTTTAAAATCAATCAAATAACACATCGAAAGCCTAGAACTCATTGTAGTCAATAAATTCCATTAATGCCACAAATCATCCACTTAAAGAGATTAGACCAGTATTTTGCTGCTAAATTCTTCGAAAACACTATAATAATCGCCAATATTAAAAAAATTGAGAAAAACTCAGTTTATTGTTCACAGCCTTCATGATTTATGTAAGTATTGGCGATATCGCAACTTTAGACGTATTTTTACAACAAATGACAGCAAAATTTAAAGTTTTAGTGTTAAATGGCCCAAACTTAAATATGTTAGGCAAACGTGAACCAGCAATCTATGGCACAGAGTCATTGAATGATATTGTCGAGTTATTAACAAAAAAAGCACAACAATTTGAAATGCAACTTGAGCATTTACAATCTAACGCAGAATATCAGCTGATAGATCGTATTCATCAAGGTCATGAAAATGTCGACTTTATTATCATTAACCCTGCGGCATTTACACATACAAGTATTGCGTTAAGAGATGCGTTGCTAGCAGTATCAATACCTTTTATAGAAGTGCATTTTTCCAATGTACATGCCAGAGAAGAGTTTAGAAAACATTCTTTCTTATCTGACATCGCTGAAGGAGTTATCTGTGGCTTAGGTTCTCAAGGCTACTTTTTTGCCTTAGAAGCCGCAAAGCAGTATTTATTAAGCAAACAGGCTAATTAGTCTAAGGGCGTTTTTCCATTTCATATGAACTACGCCAAACGAAACAAATTATTACAGTTAGTCTTTTTAGACTAACTTACTATTAAATCAAGTATTATTGAAACAAAGGTGTTCAAATGGATATTCGTAAAATAAAAAAACTTATTGAGTTAGTTGAAGAATCAGGCATTAACGAATTAGAAATATCAGAAGGTGAAGAGTCTGTACGTATCAGCCGCGGCGGCTCAGTAGTTGCTACAGCACCAGTTGTACAAGCAGCACCAGTAGCAGCGGCTCCTGTTGCAGCGCCAGTAGCAGCGGCTCCAGCGGAAGCAGCAGCTCCTGCGCTTTCTGGCCATATTGTTCGTTCACCTATGGTTGGAACTTTCTACGCGTCAGCTTCTCCTGATGCACCTGCTTTTGTTGAAGCAGGCCAACATGTTAATGCTGGTGACACGCTTTGTATTGTTGAAGCAATGAAAATGATGAACCAAATTGAAGCTGATAAATCTGGCGTTATCAAAGAAATTCTTGTGCAAAACGAAGATGCTATTGAATTTGACCAACCGCTATTCATCATTGAATAAGCCCAACCTAAAAGGGTCATTCCATGTTAGATAAAGTTGTTATCGCCAACCGTGGCGAAATTGCACTAAGAATATTACGTGCATGTAAAGAGCTAGGTATTAAAACAGTTGCTGTACATTCAACAGCTGATAAAAATCTTAAGCACGTGTTATTAGCAGATGAAACTATCTGTATTGGTAAAGCACCTGCAATGGAAAGTTACTTAAACATTCCTTCAATAATTACTGCTGCAGAAGTTACTAATGCGGTTGCTATTCATCCAGGCTATGGCTTTTTAGCTGAAAATGCAGATTTTGCTGAGCAAGTTGAACAGTCTGGATTTGCCTTTATTGGTCCTAAAGCTGAAAGCATTAGAATTATGGGTGATAAAGTTGCTGCTATTCAAGCAATGAAATCAGCTGGCGTACCGTGTGTTCCTGGCTCTGATGGCCCATTAACAGATGACGAAGAAGTTAATAAGGCACATGCTAAACGTATCGGTTACCCGGTTATTGTAAAAGCTGCCGGCGGCGGCGGTGGCCGTGGTATGCGTGTTGTTCGCAATGAAGAGGAATTGATTGATTCAATCAACCTGACTAAAAAAGAAGCAGGAGCATTCTTCAAAAATGAAATGGTTTACATGGAGAAATTCCTTGAAAACCCTCGCCACGTTGAGATTCAAATTGTCGCAGACGGTCAAGGCGGCGCAATTCATTTGGGTGAGCGTGATTGTTCTATGCAACGTCGCCACCAAAAAGTAGTTGAAGAAGCTCCAGCACCAGGTATTACCCCTGAAATGCGTGCTAAAATTGGTGAGCGTTGTTGTAACGCCTGTATTGAAATTAACTATCGGGGCGCAGGTACATTCGAGTTCTTATATGAAAACGGTGAGTTTTACTTCATTGAAATGAATACCCGTATTCAGGTAGAGCACCCTGTGACAGAGATGATTACAGGTATCGACTTAATCAAGGAGCAACTACGTGTTGCTGCTGGACTACCATTATCTTGTACACAGGATGATATTAAAATTTCAGGTCACTCAATCGAATGTCGTATTAATGCTGAAGATCCTCGTACTTTTATACCTTCTCCGGGTAAAATCACACGTTTCCACCCACCAGGTGGCTTAGGTGTTCGTTGGGACTCTCATATTTACGCAGATTATTCTGTACCACCTCACTATGACTCAATGATTGGTAAACTAATTACTTGGGGTGATAATCGTGACGTAGCAATAGCTAGAATGAGAAATGCGTTATCTGAGTTAGTTATTGACGGTATTAAAACTAACATTACCTTGCATCAAGACATCTTAAATGATCAAGGCTTTGTTAATGGTGGTGCTAACATCCACTACTTAGAGCATAAATTAGCTGAACTTGAATAGTTTTTGGTAAATTATTATCATAATAGCTATCTAAAAAGCTCTGCCTTGGCAGAGCTTTTTTATTATATTTGGCCCTTAAAATAGAAGAATAGTTATGTCGGATTTAAAGGAAAAACCTACGCAACCAGAAGATGATGATTGCTGTGGCGGTGGTGCGTGTAATCCATGTGTTTGGGATCATTATTACGCCGAACTTCAAAAATGGCGGATAGAGCAAGCTAAATTAAAAGAAGAGCAAGCAGATAAAAACAACAATAAATAAATAAATAAATAAATGAGTGAAACCTAATCCTTGCCCACATTTGCCTTTATTAAATAATCTGGCAAAATAAACCAGCAATATTGACTAACCGATTAAAACTCATGGAAAAGGACAAGGAAAACAATATGAAAGCCCTTAAAAATACGCTAATAGCTTCATCACTTGTGATCACATCATCAGCCCTTACTGGTTGTGGTTCAACCGCAGAATCAAGTGCTGATTTAGCAACAAACTACCCTGGATTTTCTGAAGGAGCAAAAGTTTACTCTATTGTTAACCTTCACCCAGATTCTCCAAAAAACCGTCTATACGCGATGAATTATCAACTACCTCGAGTGTTACCAATTTGTAGTGAGTTTATTATTCAAGATATAGCAACAAAGCGCATTGAATTAACTTATAAAGGGATGGACTATTATTACGATTGGGATAAATACACCCGTTCTGCAGGTCAATCATTAGCAGAGAACTTTAACTTGTTCTTTAGCGAATCATGTGATGAAGCGAAAGCTAAAGTGAAGCAATTAAGTCAACTTGATCAAGACGGTATTAAGAAAGGCAAGCCATTAGTCGGTATGAGTAAAGAAGGGATTTTACTCGCAATGGGTAGACCACCTATTCACGCTACTCCTGATCTAGAAGGCAACAGCTGGACTTACTGGATTAACAAGTGGGCTAGAAACATTATAGAATTTGATGAAAATGGCAAAGTAAAAGAAATCGTGAAATAAACGTCATCCTTCTCGTTTTCATAAAGCCAGTATTATTACATATACTGGCTTTATTCGTACTGGCGGTTAATTTTAATACTACAATTAATTACAGCTCACCTACAATTCACAACAGTTATAGCTAAAACTTAACGCTACTATTACCTTACCAATAAATAGTGAGGTAATGCATATGTTTACTCAATCAATACCGACTCAACGATTTAACAATGTTATAGAGCAAAGAAGAGGCGATAGCACACAAGATTCACTATGGGAAAACTGAATTTAAGCCAACAATTCTCGGTGTGTAGTCTTGGCCAGTTTGGTTATATATTATCCTATGTACGAACTATCAATAATAAGAACCTAGCCATACTCAAGCTTGACAATAAAATAGCAACCATCAATGAAGAAGGTGCTATTAATATTAGCCCCTACATTTCCATAAGAGGCATGTAGTTTCTGAAAATCTAATCTTTTAAGCAAAAGAAGAGACAGTTCATAGAAACTGCCTCTTCTAACTTTTAAATAACTTTTAATTAACTTTTAATTAATTTGAGTTATTAAACTTTAGCAATACGTTTTGCAAAGCCATTCGCTTTGGCAAATCCAATACTCGAACGATTAGCTAAACGAGTAAACATTAGATAGCACCACGGCACCAAAAATAAGCTGGTGATCGTTGAAAAAGTTAAACCACCAATAATGGCAATCGCTAGTGGTGAGTATGACGGACCATCCCCCCCTATTTGCGTAGAGCCTAACGCTAATGGCACCATGCCTAACACTGTAGTCGCTACCGTCATCAATACTGGACGAAGTCTAGTGACACAAATATCAGCAATAACCGACTCTAACTGTTCAAGTTTAGGCGACATTTGATTAATTTGATCAATCAATACTATCCCATTATTCACCACGATGCCCATGAGTATTAAAATTCCTATCATGCCCATCACAGACATGTTGGTGCCCGTGATTAAAAAGAACCAAAATACACCAACAATAGAATAGATAATTGAGCTAATGATCGCTGCAGGCAGCAATAATGACTCAAATAGGGCAGCCATAACAATATATATCATTGCCAGCGCTAACAGCATGTTCACCATCATAATATTCTGCTCTTGCTGCTGACGGTTAAAGCCACGACCTAACTTCCAAGAGTAACCTGAAGGTAAGTTTAACGTAGCCATGGCTTGTTCAATGCGCTCTTTAGCTTGCTCCATTGTTATTTCATTTAAATTTGCACCTATAGTAAGTGCTGTATGACGCTCTTCCCGATAAATAGTGGCTAATCTAGGTTGTGCTTTAAAGTTCGCGACACTTTCTAAACTAATATCTTGTCCATCTATTTGGGTGATTGGTAATTTTTTCAGCTGGTTTAATGAATACTTCAAACGCTCATCGTAAAGTAAGCGAATATTCACTTCACCATTAGGATCATGTCTAAAGCTGCGTAGTTGCAGGCCTCTTAATGCTGTACCCACAATTTGCGCGACTTGGCTTGAATCTAAACCTAATTGATTGGCTTTAAATCGATCAATTACAATCACCATTTCTTTTTGATGTTGTGAGATATCACTCTTAACATCAGCCAGGCCCTCAACATGAGATAGTACAGGTACAATTTGCTCTGAAAGCGTCATCAACATTTCAGTTGATGGGCCTAATAACGTTAAACTAACCCCACCAGATTTAGCACTTTGCCAACCAAAGTCAGGCTTTGCTTCCGCAAAAACTGGCATATTTTTTCGGATACGTTCTTTCAAGGTATTCATTGAAATATCACGATCTTCTTTTAATAATAATGTCGACGATGCGCGTTCACCATTGTAATAGCTATATACAGACTCAATATAAAATTCTTCTTGATTAGCGTATAAATACTCTTCCATACGATCAACCATTGCCTCAACATGTTCCAGCGGAAATTGCCCTTCAACATGATAGCGCATAAACAAGCGAGTACCGTCTTGATTGTCATTGTTGTCTGAAGTAATAACGCCCATAGGTATTGCTGTACTTGCCAATATTAATAGTGCGACAAAGCCTGTAATTTTTGGATGCGCTAATACCCAAGTTAAGCTACGTTTATATTTTTGACTTGCTTTTGACGGTTTATTATCAACTTGTTTAGCACCGATATTATCTAATGATATTTTACTTAGTAATAAAGGCAGTAAGGTTTTAGCAATCAATAAAGACGCCGCTAATGAAATGCATATCGCAATAGCAACATGCTCTAAAAATACCGTTAATTGAACTTTTTCGCCGATAATATTTGGCATAAAAACAATCATTGTCGTTAACGTACCTGTCATCACGGCAAGTGATACTTTATCTACCCCTAATAGAATATTGCTTATTTTTCCTGCTTTATCCTTAGCTGGTGTGGCTTTATGTTGCGCCGCTATAGATTCGGTAATCACAACAGAATTATCAACTAACATACCTACAGCAAGTAATAAGCCCATCATAGATAATATGTTTAGAGAATAATCTAAAAAGAACATCACCGCTAAAGTGATACAAATAGAGAAAGGTACTGAAGCGACAACGAGCAATGTCGCTGTGGTATTACGAACAAAAAGATAAAGCACGATAAATGACAATGCCGCCCCTATTGCGCCAGCCATTAGTAGGTCTGACAATGAATCAGTAACTCCTTTAGCTTGGTCTTCCATCATAAATATGTTGATACCGCTAAATTGTGGACTTTGTGAAATTTCATCAACGAGCTTAACCACTCGACCTGCAACTTCAACCAAATTAGCGCTGGACTCTTTAAATACATTCACGCCGATAGCATAACTTCTATCTAAATGTCTGCCATCTTGTCTCTCCGGTTGCTCAAATTGAACACTAGCGACATCGCCTAAATAGACATTATCTTTTACCATTAGCGCATTAATATCATTTAAGTTAGTGAATTCACCTTTCGGGCTGATACGTATGGTATTGGTTGCCGACTTTAAAGAACCAGCATTAATAGTAAAATTATGAGCCTGTAATGTTTGGGTTAATTGGCGAACATCAACACCATGACTTGCCATACGATCACTTAGTAAGCGAATTGAAATTTGCCTTTGATCAACACCGTACAGCTCTACTTTAGATACACCGGTTAATCGCTCAAGTGGCTTTTTCAAATAATTGTTTAGTAACTGAAAACTATTCTTTAACTCACGTTCACTTGAGATACGTAATGTAAGTATTGGCATATCAGCCGTTGAAAACTGATAAACAAAAACACGCTGTAAATCTTCTGGTAACAAGTGACGAACAGCATCAATTTTTTCACGTGCTTCAATAGCCTTGCCGGTTAAGCTGCTTTCCCACTCAACCTCAATACCAATTTCACTGCCGTGTTCTGTTGAACGTGAATTAAGGCGCTGAATACCGCCCATAGTCGCCAGCGCTTCCTCCAATGGTTTTGTCACTAATCGCTCAACTTCAGCGGGGGTTGAAGCTTGATAAGGCGCACTAATCATCATTTCGGGAATATCAATGCCCGGCCACTTCTCTAGCGGTAGTAATTGGCTTGCTGCAACGCCCATTAACAACATAGTCAAGCAAAGCATCATGGTCGTCACTGGCTTTCTAATAGCCAGTGCAGTTAGGTTTAAACGGCTTTTAGACATTTTGAGGCTCCGTTAACGATTTAACCTGAGTTGACGTTACATTTTGCTTGTTAGATTCCTCATTAAAACGCTTATGATCAAACAATTGATACAGGGCTGGTAAAATGATTAAGGTCAAGAAAGTTGAACACAATAAACCACTGATCACTGTAATCGCCATTGGCGTTCTTAATTCAGCCCCCTCACCCACGCCTAGCGCCATGGGTAATAAACCTAGTGCGGTTGTGAGTGTTGTCATAATAATAGGTCTTAATCGTGATTGGGCCGCTTGCTTAATAGCTTCAACTTTATCCTTGCCCTGCGCTCTTAATTGATTAATTCTGTCGACCAATACAATGGCGTTATTCACCACTATACCTGCCAACATAATTAAACCAATAAACACTATTACGCTAATATTGCTGCCAAATAGGTACAAACCATATATGGATCCAACACCGGCAAGCGGTACGCTAAATAAAATTAACAATGGCTGTAATAGTGATTCAAATTGTGAAGCCATCACTAAGTAAACTAAAAATACCGCCAAGGTTAACGCCATGATCATCGAGTTAAACGACTGTTGCATCTCTTCACTTTGGCCACCAAACGTTGGTACAACTGACAAAGGTAATTTTAATTGCTCAATTAACTGACTGGCATGAGCGACAGCACTGTTTTGATCTCCTACTGCAATATTGGCACTGATCACGGCAACACGTTGCTGATTAATACGGTTTATTTGAGCAGGCCCTACAGTTTCCACTATGTCACTAATGCTGTCTAAGGTAATAGGAAAATCACTATTTGGATTCACCACAAGCTCTCGTAAATCTTTAACCGAATCACGCTGTTTTTCATCACTGCGCACTAAAATATCAATTTTCCTATCGAGCAAAGTGTATTTACTGGCAATATTTCCGCCAACTTTCACCGCTAGCAAGCGTGCAATATCGGGGGCGTTTAATCCTAACTGGGCGATTTTTTGCTGATTGAAATGAATAGCTAATTCAGGCTGACCTTCACGCTGACTATTTGCCACATCAACAAACACCGGAGAACTTTCCATTTTTTGTGTTAATTGCTTACTGTATGTAGATAGCAAATCAAGATCATAGCTCGCAAGCTCAATACTAATAGGCTTACTAAAGGTGAACAGCTCAGGTTGATTTAACTGTGTTGTTGCACCTACAAGCTTACGAGTGAATTGTCGAATATCATCCATCACTTGTTGCTCATCTTCGCTATTATGAAGCATTACTTGCAAGCGTGCTTGGTGCTCACCACCTTTATCAGCACTACTGGTCATCAAACTACCACGACCAGTTAATGAGTAACTACTTTTTACCCTATCATCTTTTTGTAAGTATTCAGCGACTTGATTAATAGTGCGATCAGTAACAGCTAACGGTGTACCTGGTGCTAACTCTAATTCCACATAAAACTCACCTTGCGCAAGCGGTGGTAATAACTCAACGCCAATTCTTGGCAAAATAACTAATGCAGAACCAGCAAATAGAAGACTAATAAATAATGTCGTAACGCTATGCTTAAGAGATAGTGACAATGATTTCGCGTATACCTTAGCTAATTGCTCAAATAAGTAATTAAAACCCGCAGTAATTGGTTTCATGATAATAGAAGCGACTTTATTAACCCCATGAAACACTAATAAGACAATACGACTTATCAACATAGGCAGCCAAGTAAATAACAACTTAAATGGTAAACCCAATATGAAAATTATTTTTTTATGCCAGACTAACTGTTTAAATGAAGCAGATTTTGAGCTAGCTTCTGAGGCGGGAATATCTTCAGCCGACTTCATTTGTCGTGATGCCAACATAGGAATTAAGGTTAACGCGACAAACAAAGAAGCAATTAATGCAAAAGCAACAGTCATAGCTTGGTCTGCAAATAACTGTCCTGCAACACCTTCAACGAAAATCAATGGTACAAAAACCGCTAACGTCGTAAGTGTTGAGGCAATAATGGCACCACTTACCTCTTTAGTTCCTTTTCTAGCAGCTTCGATAACACTACAGCCTTGCTCTTTGTATCGCGCAATATTCTCTAGTACGACAATCGCATTATCCACGAGCAAGCCTGTAGCCAATGCAATACCACCAAGAGACATAATATTTAAGCTAATACCATTGCCATACATCATATTAAATGTCGCAATAACTGATACAGGAATCGATAGAGAAATAATCAAGGTTGGCGTAATTGAACGTAAGAATAAATACAAAATAACCATAGCAAGTAAGCCACCAATAATTGCAGCAGACTTCACTTCACTAATTGCATTACTAATAAAAGTCGATTGATCATAAACAACCGTTAACTCATACTTATCGCCTAGCAGTTTATTAATGCTATTTAATTTTCGTTTAATAAGCTGCGCCACTTGTACTGTATTGGCATCACCTTCTTTATAAATAGCCAATTCTACCGCTTCAATTGCATTAATACGTGTTACATCGGTACGCTCTTTATAACCATCCACAATAGTAGCAATATCATTCAACATAATGATTTGATCATTCTCACGATAAACCACCAACTCACCAATTTGACTGATATCGGTAAATTGATTCAAAGTGCGTACAAGATATTGCGTATTACCTTCAATTAATTTTCCTGCAGAGACATTAATATTTTCTGCATTAATGCGATTAATGATTTCCTGACTACTCAGGTTTAACTGCGCTAATTTGTGTTGGTCAATTATTACTTGGTACTCTTGCTCTAAACCACCGCCTAGTTTAACTGAAGCAACACCTAGTAACGATTCTAGTTGGCGCTTCACATCATACTCAGCAAAAGTTCTTAGTTTAGTTAGGCCAGACACCGAATTATCTTTGGTTTGTAAACCTAAACGAACAATGGGATCTAAAGACGGATTAAACTTGAGAATCAGTGGCTTTTGCACATCAAGAGGTAAACGTATTAAATCTAGTTTTTCTCTCACTTCTAAGCTGGTGATATCCATAGCGACGTCCCACTCAAACTCAAGTAAAACATCAGATTGACCTGCTTTCGATACAGAACTTATCTTTCTTAACCCTTTAACAACGCCAACGGCTTCTTCAATGGGTTTAGTGATTAATTGTTCAACCTCTGCTGGCGCTGCACCGGTATAATTGGTTCTCACGGTTAAGGTTGGATAAGACAGCTCAGGCAATAAGTTTACAGCAAGACGTGATAAGCCAACCAAACCAAATAGCATGACAGCAAAAGTAAACATCCACACCGTTACAGGACGTTTTATAGCAACATCAACAATACTCATGAAAGTGCTCCAATAGTATTAACACTCGCACATAGCAGCGTCAAAAAAGTAATGGCAACCGCAATGACGGGGTGTTTTGCCACGGAAAAGAATAAGGCATCAAATAAGTTAATCATGGCTAATCCTTTACTTACCTGCCTTGGCAATTGCAGTATCACTCTCTTTTACAACTTCATCAGATAGAGAACCTTCTTCTGATTTACCATTTAGCACTTCTACTAACGCATCGGCTTTTAGATTATGCTGACCATTAACAACGACAATATCACCTTCTTGTAATTCACCGCTTATTTCTGTTATTTGTTCTTGTACAAAGCCTTTTTCAATCACAACTTCAACCGCTTTATTATCTTTAACTAAGTACACCTTGCTTTGGTTATCTAGCGTGATAATGGCATCACTTGGAATCGTTAAAGTATTTTCATGGGTATCAAACGTTAAGGCTATTTGTGCAAACATACCTGGCTTTAATTCCAAGCTGCTATTGTCTAATGATAAAATGACTTTAAAAGTGCCGCTTCGGCTATCAATAACCGGTGAAATAGAACGAACTTCAGCCATAAACTGTTTGCCTTGACGGGCACTAAAACTTAGCAAGGCGCGTTGTTGTAATTTCACATGACTCAATTGATGTTCAGGTAAATAAACAACCGCTTGTAAACTTGATTGATCAACGATATGAAAAAGTTTCTGATAGCCTTGAGTAAAATGACCAGCTTTTACAAATCGCTTAGAAATATAACCTGAAATTGGTGCAACAATTTGGCTATCTTTTAAATCTAACGCTGCTAACTCTCTAGCCGCTACCGCGCCTTGGTGTTGATATTTCAACTTATCAGACGCTTGAGCACTTACCAATTGTTTTTCAGCCATCAAAGATAAACGTTGTAACTCTTGATTGATGCCAGCTAACTCAGCATCAGCTTTAGCTAATGCCAACTCATAACGACGAGGATCAATTCGAGCTAATACTTGCCCTTTCTCAACAAAATCACCTTCTTCGATGGTTAACTCTTCAATAATTCCGGTTACACGAGTAATAATATCTGCTTCATTACGTGACTCTAAGGTTGCTGTCGTATGAAAATTTGATGATATGTCATTACGCTCGATATTGGCTACCATCACAGGTATAGCAAATTCTTCTTTTACTGTTTCATCTTCTTTCGCTTTTGGTTCAGAACAAGCTGATAACAAGACTGTGGCGCTCATAGCAGTCACTAGTAATAATTTTTTTGATAAAGTAAGCATTAGTTATTTCCATATTTATTTTGATGCTTTTAAAATAGCACAGGGTATGCCAACAGGTTATTTTCTATATGTAACAACAAATTACATAACCTTACATAAAATTACCTGATGATAAATTAGTGAAATTGACTAATAGTGTGGTCAATTTAGTCAAATAGTAACAAGTCTTAATAAAGTCCTTATTTCATAGCTTTACAAATAAATTTGACGCATAAAAAAGCCTCGTAAATACGAGGCTTCGCATATAATAGTCATTTTCACTCAACGCTATTACCACATAAAAATTAATATAAATGTTAAATGTTTCTGTATTCTAATAAATTGAATAAAGTGCTTCTCAACTCAATCTATCTGAAAATTTCTCTTCAAAAGCCATTAAGACATCATGCAACTTAAGTGACAGACTATTTTAATAATTTTTACATCTTTTATTTTTTGCCAAAATGCTTACTAAACCAAGTAAATGCTCAATTATAGGATTCATGCTAGGCCCTATGGCTTTATTTCGGTAAGAGAGAAAAAAATATCAGGGGACTTTTGGACAATATCATTGTAGTGGCAGAAATATTGCCGCAATGGGGAATGCTATCAATATAGCCACTTAGTCATAATGTCATTTAACGAGCCGTCTATTTCCATTGCTCTAAAAGCATTCCTGTACTTTTCAACAAGGGCTTTTTCACTTTGTAGATTAAATGCAAACCCCAATTGCTGCTTATTTATAATTCCTGCGGATTCAACAGTAAATTTATCAAGGCAATACCCTAAGGTAATAATTTGATAACGCAAGGAGGTTTTACCAGCAACAATGTAGTCCACACGCTCCTTTACCAACATATCAATCGCTTGTGCAAAGCTGTTCACAAGATATAAGTTTGAGTTAATTTCAAGCCCTTTAGTTAACAACAAAGGCAAGTTTGAATCTTGCCTCGGAATAGCAGAAGTCAAACCCTGAACATTTACCCAGTTTAAAGGAGGTCGTTTTTTTCCGCTATTAAGGGTCCAAAAGCTAATTTCATCTTCCAATGGAATCAAACCAACCCATTGAAATAGAGATTCTCTTTCTTTCGTGTATGTCATACTGAAAATTAGTGTATTTGGCTTAGACATTGCTAATTTATATGCTCTAGCCCACGGATATACATTAATTTTTTTCTATATTAAGCCGTCGATTTAATTTTTTTACTATATCAATTGATACTCCCTCAACCCCATCACTGCTCTGAATTTGATAGGGTGGAAAGTGCTCTGTTACTATCTCTGCAACCTCTTGTGAAAAGACATTTGGCACTAAAAAAATGTAGCTAAAGACAACAGAAAAATAAACCGACAGTAAACGCATACAGCTCGCCTAATAAAGTGCCAATTACGAACATATCATTATATATACCCTCGCATTTGAAAACATCATAGGTAACTGACTTAACCTGATGAAAGCCTACTAAAGCTGATATTTGCGAAAGCAATATTGAGACGCTCTAACTAATCATAGACTATATGAAAAGATTTTATTCTTGCTAGGTATTGGAGCACATGAAGATCACCTTATTAGAATGTATTAGTTATGTAACGTTGTTAAGTTTAGCTACAGCACTTAACATAGATAAAGTTACTGCAAAACAAATAGACAATATTACCGATGGCCCATATGTTCGTTATGTTAACAATAGCGACTCTTTAAATTTTGTTTGGCTTTGCAATGGAAAGATTAATCAACGAGATATAAAATCCTCATCCCTAGAACGCAGTTTAATGAGTGCGGTTTAAAAGCTAATATCCCCAAAAACCTCTCGGTTATTCCGCCACATTCAGTTGAGCTAACCAAAGCAAAAATAGCAGCGATAAGTGATATTCATGGTCAAATTGATATTTTTAAAACTCTATTAGCTAAACACGCTATTACAGATAAAACGGGCAACTGGATATTTAACGACGGTCATTTAGTCATTACGGGAGATATCTTTGATCGTGGCGATAATGTGACAGAAATATTGTGGTTTTTGTTTGAACTAGAGCAACAAGCAGAGTTATCAGGAGGGAAATTACACCTTCTTCTGGGCAATCACGAGGTAATGGTGCTTACCAATGACCTAAGGTATTTAAGTGATAAATATCTTCACGTTGAAAAGTTATTAAATCAAAGCATGACAGAGTTATATGCACCAACATCAATATTAGGCACCTGGTTGCGAAGTAAGAATGTCGTTCTTAAATTAAATGATATGGTTTTTCTGCATGGTGGATTGCATCCTGAACTTGTAGACAAGTCTCTTTCCCTAGCGGACATTAACCAACTTTTTCGTCTGTATCTTTCTGAAAAATCACTAAGTGAAGTCGATAAAAATATTGCAGAGTATTTACATGGCATTGATGGACCAATTTGGTACCGAGGCTACTTTAACGAAGAGCAGCCAATAGGTTTTGCAAAGTTAATTGCTCATTTTAATGTATCTAAATTCATCGTAGGCCATACATCTCAAGAGCAAATTGAAACCAGATACAAAGATAAAGTTATTGCAATCGATTCAAGTATTAAATACGGAAACAACGGTGAAATACTGCTAATTGAAGGTGATAAATTTTATCGAGGCCTTCTTAATGGTCAAAAAATTCAACTTCTTTAAATTTAGCCTCGCAATAAAAATAAATTTATAGAGCAGTCTTATATTCAACAACATGTAACTTATAATTAAAGGTTAAAAAATGTCCCTAAAAAGCCAAGACCGTCAACAAATGAAGTTACCAATAATTTCAGCAGAAGACTGTCGAATATCTCCAGAGTTAATCATTTTATTTAAAAGTCTGCCTTTACCTTGCGAGGAATATAAGAGCCTTCCTATAATATTGGCCTATTGTGGCCTAAATTACGTGGAGCTTTTAGGAGAAAGCCATGTAGCTATGCTTTATGTTATGTACAAACATTGGCAGTTAACACAAAGTAATATTATAAAACAAACTGAACTAATTGACGCTTCAAATGCCCTTATAAATAACTCCAAGTTTAATAAGAGATATCAGTGGGCTAGATTGGTATCTAAGCAACCCCCTCATCATGGCTACTCATGCCAAATAGCAAACAATAGTAATGCATAATACATTCAAAATTCACATTTTTCATAAATATGGATATTAAAAAACCCGCTGACTAAGCGGGTTTCATAAGTTTTAGTAACACTGATATCATTCTAAGTGCGTTACATTTCTACGAGGTCTCAGAACGGGATATCATCATCAAAATCAATTGATGGTTCTTGTGGGTTTACTTTTGGTGCTTGTTGCTGCTGTTGTGGAGCAAAGCCACCTTGTTGTTGACCTTGGTTAGCAAAACCGCCACCTTGTTGTGGTTTATTATAACCTTGTTGTGGTGCAGCTTGCTGTTGGCCTTGGTTAAAGCCGCCTTGTTGCGGTTTATTATAACCTTGTTGAGGTGCCGCTTGTTGTTGGCTTTGGTTAAAACCACCTTGTTGTGGTGCTTGCTGTTGGAAGCCACCTTGTTGAGGTGCTGGTTGCTGGAAACCACCTGGCTGTTGGCCGCCTGATTGACCACGACCATCTAGCATTTGCATGGTACCATTAAAACCTTGAACTACCACTTCTGTTGTATATTGATCTTGGCCTTGCTGATTTTGCCATTTACGCGTTTGTAATTGGCCTTCAATATAAACTTTTGAGCCCTTTTTAAGGTATTCACCCGCAATTTCAGCCAACTTGCCAAACATTGCAACACGGTGCCATTCAGTTTTCTCTTTTTGCTCACCTGTTTGCTTATCTTTCCACGAATCAGACGTTGCAATAGTAAGGTTAGCTACTGCGCCACCATTTGGCATAAAACGTACCTCAGGATCTTTGCCTAAGTTACCTACAAGAATTACTTTATTTACACCTGCCATGAAAATTTCCTATTGAATGTGCATAGAATTTTATCGCGCTGTACACAATAAAATCACTTTTGAAAAAATTTAGTTAAGAGGACAATTCTATAGTGAGAAGGAATAATTTTCGAGAGATTTTTAATTAAATCGTGAATTATTTTGTTCTTCAACTTATCTTAATATTGAAAAGCTATACAGAAGAAAAACAACTTCTATTTTAGTTAATTGATTCTATTCAATTTAGCCTATTCTTTTAACTTTTAGCGTATTATTTAAAATGAAACTATTCTTGCTCTGCTATCAAATGTGTTTGTAATTTCGTTCTGATTTCATCTGAAATTTTCTTCGAAGCTTGAGCTTGGTAATCAAAGTTAACCATGGTCGCAATACCTGTAACGCATTTTTCATTATGCTGCCAAAGTTCTTGATATACTTCAAACGAAGCACCACCAATACGCTTAATAAAAGTACGCATTTCTATAGGCTGACCAAAGTATAATTGCCCTAAATAAGAAATTTCTACTTTAGCAATAATTAACTGCCACTTTTTAGGATCTAGATCAGGTGTGAAAAATCGAAAGATCCCTTCTCTACCACCTTCAAACCAAGTTGCCACTCTCGTGTTATTAATATGCCCTAAAGCATCAGTATCACTAAAACGTGGCGTTATATTCTCACTAAACATAAGTTTTCACCTACTCTTTTTCACATACTTATAAACAAGTTAAGCATCATATACCAAAACACATGAAGGTATAGTATCTTAAATTAACTTATCTATTTGCTCTGGTGCACTATGACAAAATTTATTCACTTCATTTTCATTATATTACTCTGTTTTTCAACAGCCTCAATTGCTTTTGCAGATTCAATAGCACCAGAGAGAAGTGTTGGTGAAGGTCCATATAAACGCTTAATACTAAGAGGTGGTATTGTTGTCAGTGGAGAAGGAGCTCCAGCAAGAGGGCCGATGGATATCGTAATAGAAAATGATCGCATAGTAAAAATGGTCAGTGTCGGTAACCCAGGGGTGCCAATAAAAAGCAAATATCGCCCTGTAGCTCGCAAGGGCGATGTAGAAATGAATGTAGAAGGCCAATATATTTTGCCTGGCTTTATTGATATGCATGCACATATTGGTGGTAGTGCCCCTAATATACCTGCTGAATATGTATTTAAACTTTGGTTAGCTCACGGCATTACCACCATCAGAGAGCCAGGTAGTTTTAATGGGGCAGAATGGGTAGTTGATCATGTTAAACGTAGTGAAAAAAATACCATTGCTGCTCCACGCATTGTTCCTTACTTTATGTTTGGACTAGGTGAAGATGCCCCTATTAATACTCCTAAAAAAGCGAAGCAATGGGTAAAATCGATTACCAAGCAAGGCGCTAAAGGGATTAAGTTTTTTGGCGCAACACCAGAAATAATGACAGCAGCGTTAACTGAGGCTAAAAAACAAGGATTAGGAAGCATGATGCATCATGCCCAGCTAGAAGTTACCAATATGAATGTGGTTGATTCAGCAAGACTTGGTTTAACTACAATGGAGCATTGGTATGGTCTACCTGAAGCACTTTTTGAACATCAGCACATTCAAAACTATTCGCCTGATTATAACTACAATAATGAACAAGACAGGTTCGGTGAGGCAGGAAGACTTTGGCAACAAGCTGCAAAAGAAGGCAGTGAAAAATGGTTAGCCGTTCGAGATGAATTACTCGCTTTAGACTTCACTTTAGACCCAACCTTTACCATATATGAAGCGAGTCGCGATTTAATGCGGGATATGAATGCTGATTGGCATAAAGACTACACCTTACCAACACTTTGGAACTTTTTTCAACCAAATCGCTATGCTCATGGCTCTTATTGGTTTGATTTTACCACAGATGATGAAATCGCGTGGAAAAAGAATTATCAACAATGGATGAGTTTTGTGAATGATTATAAAAATAATGGTGGGCGCGTTACTGTTGGCTCTGATTCCGGCTACATATTTAAGATTTATGGTTTTAGCTATATTCGCGAGCTGGAACTACTTAGAGAAGCAGGTTTTAACGCTTTAGAGGTCATCCAAGCAGCAACCATTAATGGCGCTCAAGCGTTAGGAATGGATAAAGATATTGGTTCAATTATAGTAGGAAAAAAAGCTGATTTAGTCATAGTAAATGAAAATCCATTACGTAACTTTAAAGTGCTTTATGGTACGGGTCATTTTCGTTTAAGTGATGACAACAAACCGATTAGAGCAGGAGGCGTAAATTACACCATTAAAGATGGTATCGTTTACGATGCTAAAGCATTGTTATCTCAAGTAAGAGCTCTAGTAAAAGCAGCTAAAGCTAGTGCAAAAAATGAATAGTTTTTTTAAGAAAAAATAACTAAAAACTCAACAATATTTATAAGTTAGCGCTATAGTTAAGGTAAGAATGAATTAACTCTTAGTTTAACTTGCGCTGATATAACCAGCCAATTCCCTTTAACTTATGATTTTTAAAGGTACGCTGTCTTCTTGTCAAAGTTCATAACAAAAATAACAACAGAGCCTAAACTCATTATTCATAGAAAAGCATGGCTAAATACTATTGTTTTTTCTGCTCTGCCAATCCTTTATCTTACTTGTGCGATAAATAATGCACAGGCACAAACGGCGACAACCCCAGTAACATCAAATACTCATACTTCTGTCTCTAGCATTCACCCAACTAACCCAAATAATGCCATCATTAGCCATGAAAAGTGTAATTCGGAACAGGCAAAGGTCATTTTTAAGCCACAAACCATATTTGATGAATCTGAAGACGGTATTATTTTCTTACATCGCTGGGCTAATGCGATTCATATCGACACTAAAGTGATGACATTAGAAAATGAAGCCGCTTTTTTTCTTAATAAGTGTACTAAAACATTCGCCGATATGGCCGAGTTAGAACGTCACCTTAGAAGCAGAAAATATATTCGAGATGCTAAGGTTAGTAGCGATGAAGATGGTGAAAACATTACCGTCACCACTTGGGATAATTGGTCATTAATGCCTACCATTAGCTTTGGTCGTAAAGGGGGGGTTAATACTTATAGTTTTGGTATTAAAGAGCGAAACTTACTCGGTTTGGGTATTGATGCTGAAATTGAATCATATAAAAATGCTCAGCGAAAAGGTTATAAAATTGTCAGCACGATCCCGCTTTTTCAAAAACAAAATACTGATATAAAACTGAGATTTTCTGACAATGATGATGGCGAACAAAAATCATTTTTTCTACAAAAGCGATTTGCTGCTTTTCATATTCCTTATGCCTATCGTGTCGGCTTTAATGATGACTCACGCGATGATACGATCTTTCAAAACGGCAGTGAACAAAGTATTTTCGCCCACGAGATTAATTATAAAACGTTAAGTTATGCATGGTTGAATTTTAATACACCAACAAACTTATTGCGTTATCGCTTGGGTTTTACCCAAGACGAACATGAGTTTTATGACGCAAGGCTTCCCAGTAATCAAGAAACTTCAGTGCAAACAACGCAACTGCCTTACGACAGAAAGTTTTTATATCCTTGGTTTGGTTTGGAATATATAGAAAAAGATTTTCGTAAATTAACTAATGTTCACCTTATTTCTCAAATTGAAGACTTTAATCATGGCTGGCAATTTAATGCTCAATTAGGCATAGGTAACGGTAATAAAGAAAACTCTGCTTGGTCATTATGGAAAATGCAAATTAAAAAAGGCTTCAATATCAATGCTAAAAGTTTATTACTGCTCAATTTAGCCTTTGCTGGTGATATTTATAAAGACAGAAGTAACCGTATATTAGCGAGTTTAAATAGCGAGTACTTTTATCGATTTAATAACCGTTGGGGCTTTTACCTAAACAACATCAACTTTATCAGTGATAACCAGTATTTAGATAAACCTGTCACTATGGGAGGAAACAGCGGTTTACGGGGTTTTCCTTTGCAATACCAACACGGAAAAAACAGCGTAAAACTTACTTCTGAAATACGCTATTACCCTAACATTAACTTGTTTAAACTATTCGATTTAGCAGGCGTTGCCTTTGTAGATGCTGGTAGAGCTTTCGGTGGCTCTCCTGTTGCGAATATTGAAAAAGATTGGCTCAGTTCTGCGGGTCTTGGTTTGAGGTTATATTCACCACACTCTGGCGGTAATCATCAAGTTATACATTTAGATTTTGCTTTTCCACAAAGCAAAAACCCTGACATCAATAGTTTTGAGATCAGGGTTCAAGCAAAAAAATCTTTTTAGTACGCTATATAACCTCAACTCGGGATAAAAAATTAGCTAGCTATCTAATTAGTATAGCTAGATCTAAATTTATAAAAAGCGTTTCAATATTTTATCTAGTTGTGTCACGCGAATTTTATTGAGTAATTTTTGCGGCTTTTCAGGGTAATCCTGTACTGATTCAATATCAGCATAGTTATTAATTTTATTAGTCTGCACTAAAATACCTAGAATTTCATCATTCACTTTCGGCATTAAGTGCTTAGACGGATCATCAACCAACAAACCGTTTTCTAAATCAAGAGTCCATGCTCTAGGGTTTAGATTACTTCCTGTTAGCATGTGAAAACGTTCATCGATAACGAGCCCTTTCAGGTGAAAGCTATTGCCTTCGTGCTTCCATAAATGAACATTGAGTAAGCCTTGATCAATAAACTTTTGATATTTTTTCAAAAAGCGTTTTAACAACATTTCATAAATATAAGGAACAATACAAATCGTACTAAACTTATCTTGCTCTGCAACATAGAAATCATTAGCCGTTTTATCACCGACGATCAACGAAATACTAACACCTCGCTTTAATGCTTTAACAACATCTTTTGCTAAAACTGGTGGCAAATTGAAGTAAGGCGTAAAGATAGTAATGCTATTTTGTGCATTTTGAATTAACTGACGGATGGAGCGATTTAGCTTATTACCACGACGTCCATAACCTACCAGAGGCGTTATGGTCATTTTATCTTTTAAGCTAGTAGATTTTCCTTCGTCCAAGGCGGCATATTGCTTGCTCTTTAACAGTGACTTTAACGCGATAATATTTCTTTTTTGCTCTGCTGGACTAGGCAAGTTCGCTTGATTAAGCTTTGGTGAATATCCTGGTTTAACAAAGACTTCACTTAAATAATGGCAAAAGTTATCTGCTAACGATTTGCTATTGATACTTGCATATCTATCAAGTCGATAACGATCGCCTTGATGAAGGTAGATATTGTTGATGCTCGCGCCGGTATAGAACAAGATATCGTCAAAGACCATACCTTTTAAATGCAGCACACCAAACAATTCTTTGCGCTTTACTGCAACGCCATAAATATCAATAGTCTGCTGATATTGCTCTGCTAATTTCAAATAAAGTGAACGATTACCTAAGCTCTCTTTTTCGCCTATTAAACCGCGTTGTCCTCGATGAAAATCAACAAAAACTTTAATATCTAAATCAGGATATTTTGCTTTAGCGTCATATAAAGCATGCAAGATTTCTCTGCCTGCTTCATCATCTTGAACATATAGTGCTGTGATGAAAATCCGCTGGCGTGCAGCGGATATCAGCGCTAATAACTGCTCTTTATATTGTTTAGGCGAAGAGTAAACTTCAATATCATTGCCGGTAACGACTATTTCTTTCACTGCACTTTATTTTATAAAATCTTCAATTATCACGAGTATACCAAGATTAAATATCTGGTGCACCAGACTTTTTGTTATCCTCTTGAAATCCTTATTATATCGAAGATGCAAGTTCCGCAGCTTGACGAATAGCACGCTTGGCATCCAACTCAGCAGCAACATTTGCCCCACCAATTAGGTGCACTTTTAAGCCACCTGCAACAAGTTGCTCTTGCAAATCACGATTAGGCTCTTGTCCTGCACAAATAATGACATTATCAACATCGATTAATTGTTCTTCACCATTCACTTCAATGACTAAGCCTTCATCATTTATCGCTTTATAAGTAGCGCCTGGTATCATAGCGACACCATTTTTTATCAGGTGAGCACGATGCACCCAACCAGATGTTTTACCAAGCCCTTTACCTACTTTACTGGTTTTACGTTGTAATAAAGTAATCTCACGCTTAGCTTTATGAGGCTCTGCTGTTGACGGTAATAACGCGCCGTTATTTTGGTAAGACTTATCAACTCCCCAATTTGTTAACCATGCATCTAGATCGTTTGTTAATGATTTTTCATCGAGCAAGTAACTTGCTACATCAAAACCAATACCGCCAGCACCAATAATGGCTACTTTGCTACCAACAGGCTCTTTATCACGCAAGACTTGTAAATAGCTTTTCACTTTTTCATGATCTATGCCTTCAATATCCAATCTTCTTGGCTTAATTCCCGTAGCTAAAATCACTTCATCAAAGCCTGCCGCTAATAATTGTTCAGCACTTTGCTCACTATTCAAATGAAGAGGAATATCAAGTAATGCTATTTTTTTATTAAAGTAACGTAAGGTTTCATAAAACTCTTCTTTGCCCGGTATTTGCTTAGCAACATTAAATTGACCACCTATTTCACTTTGCTTATCAAATAGTTCAACTTTATGACCGCGTTCGGTTGCATAGACACTAAAAGCTAATCCAGCAGGACCCGCACCAATAACGGCTAAGCGTTTTGATTGCGGAGTGTCTTTCAATACTAATTCTGTTTCATAACATGCCATCGGATTCACTAAACAAGAAGCACGTTTTTGCATGAATACATGATCTAAACAGGCTTGGTTACAACCAATACAAGTATTAATTTCATCCGCTTTGTTTTCTGCTGCTTTATTCACAAAATCAGCATCAGCTAAAAATGGTCTCGCCATAGACACCATATCAGCATGGCCCGAAGCAAGTACTTCTTCAGCAACCTCAGGAGTGTTGATCCTATTAGTTGTCACTAAAGGAATAGACACTTCCTTCTTCATTCGCTCTGTGATCCATGTAAAAGCAGCACGTGGTACTGACGTTACAATGGTTGGCACTCTTGCTTCATGCCAACCTATACCAGTATTAATGATGGTAGCACCTGCTTGTTCAACTGCCTTAGCCATTGAAACCACTTCTTCCCAGCTGTTACCGCCTTCAACTAAATCGAGCATGGAAAGACGAAAAATTATAATAAACTTTTCACCCACTTTTGCTCTAACCGCCTTTACCGTTTCTACAGCAAGGCGCATGCGATTTTCAATACTACCGCCCCACTCGTCTGTTCTCTTATTAGTGCGAGTACAAGCAAATTGATTGATTAAATACCCTTCTGAACCCATAATTTCTACACCGTCATATCCTGCTTTTGCTGCAAGTTTTGATGCGCTGGCGTAATCTTTAATCGTGCCTTTGATTTGTCGTACCGACATAGCGCGAGGTGTGAACGGCGTTATTGGTGACTTGACTTTGCTCGGTGCAACACTGAAGGGATGATAGGCATAACGACCTGTATGCAATAACTGTAAACAAATTTTAGTTGGATATTTATGAACCGCTTCTGTTACTTGTTTATGTTTTTTTACTTGCCAGAAATGACTTAACTCACTACCAAAAGGCGCAATTCGGCCTCTAAGGTTTGGACTAACACCACCAGTTACAATAAGGCCTACCCCGCCTTTTGCTCGAGCTTGGTAAAAAGCAGCTAGTTTTGCAAAACCACCCTTTTCTTCCTCAAGCCCTGTATGCATCGATCCCATCAGGGTTCTATTGGCGATTTGAGTAAAGCCCAAATCAAGTGGTTTTAATAAGTTTGGGTACTGTGATGTTGTCATAATTGCTCTCATTGGTCTAACCAGTAAGTATAAATTAAGCTTAATTTCACTAAATTTCAAGCTAATTTTGACACCTGTCAGATTGAATTATTATTAGCAATGTAAACTTACTGCTAGAAAAGGCATAATTTACTATAGTGCTTGATCACATTATTGATTAAATTAATCACTAATTATAAACACACAAAAAAACCATTTTATCGAATTCTGAGCTTAGCTTTCTTATGACGCACATTAAAACAGCTTACATTGACCAAATCATTACGCATTTAGAAGAGGAGTTGCAACATGCCATGACAGCAGCTAATGAAGCACATGCAGCAGCAACTGATGATCAAAGTGTTGCTGAAACTCAGTATGATACATTAGCCATTGAAGCTAGCTATTTAGCTCATGGGCAGTCACAAAGAGCTTATGAATATCAGCAAGGAATTATTGCTTATAAAGCACTGGCCAAGTCTTTAGAAAAGCACAGCCATATTGAAGAAGTAACTCTAGGCTCCTTGATTCAATTGAGTGAAGATGAACAGCTTAATAAATGGTACTTTTTAGGCCCCGCAGCAGGCGGTTTTAGCTTTAAAACACAAAACCTCACCATCATAATAATCACACCGCAATCGCCACTTGGTGAGGCACTTATGGGCAAAGCGGTAGAAGATGATATCAATCTAGCACTTGGTAACAAGCAACTTGACGATTACATTAGCCAAATAAGTTAGCACCCTCTACGCCACACTAACTATTTTCAATTCTAAAACCCACTTTAATGGTTACTTGGTAATGACCCACTTTTCCATCAACAATATGGCCGCGAGTTTCCACAACCTCAAACCAATCCATATGGTTAATTGATTTACTACATTGAGCTAAGGCATTTTCAATAGCTTCTTCAATAGAGTGTTTGGAAGAACCAACGATTTCAATTTTCTTGTAACTATGGTGATCTGACATGTGCTACCCCGTTAAGCATAATAACTATGCTTAACAGTAGTAGACATATGAGGAATGTTCCAATGGGCAGAAATATGATATTTCCAATGAAACAGGCTTTTACGATTAGGTTTGACTTTGTAACAGCGCTTTAATTTCAGCTAAATTAACCGTTTTATCATCAACTTTTAAATAAGCTACAGCTTCGGTGTGAACTAAAGTCGCCTCAATTACACCCGGCATATTAATCAGTTGCTCAGCAATTTCATCAGCTTTCTCTTCGCAGGTAATTGTGGTTGCAAAGCTAAAGCTTTTTGATTTTTTCAATTGTTGCATGCCAAAAGTAAGTAACAACCAAATAACACTTGCTAACGCCATAGCTAAGAAAATCATCTGTTCACCATATTGGCTTGCAATAAATCCACCAATAATCCCGCCAACAAATGCCCCTAAAAACTGGCTACTTGAATATATTCCCATAACACTTCCTTTTACGCCAGCTGGCGCAATGCGGGATAAAATCGAGGGCATCGTTGCTTCAAGATAATTAAAGGCGGTAAAAAACAACACAATAGAGAAAATTAAGCTGCCTAAGCCCATAGGTAAAAGCCACAGTAAAAATAGCGACAAGGCAAACAAAGTAACTGCTGCGCTAAACATGGCTTTTTCTTTTTGCTTTTTAATGGCAATAATCATAAATGGCACCATTAGAAAGAATGAGCCCAGTAAAGTAGGTAAATAAATTTGCCAGTGACTTTCTAGGGCTAAACCACTTTCAACAAATTGCTTAGGAAGTGTTACAAAGCAGGCCGTTAAGGCCATATGCAAAATAAAGACGCCCCAATTTAAACGAGATAATTGAGGGTGGCGAATTAAGGTTGATATTTGTTCAGGTAAAGCAACATTATCACCACGCGGCGCTTTGTTGACTGAATAAGGCACCATAAACTTTATCATAAACATGGCAATGATAGTCAACAAGCCAGTAAACCAAAACAAACCACTTAACCCAAAAGATTCAGCGACAATGGGCCCTAAGATCATAGCAAAAGTGAATGATAAACCAATAAACATACCGATAGTCGCCATGACTTTAGGTCGTTGTTCTTCTCGACTTAAATCAGCCGCTAAAGCTAGAACTGCACTCGCAATAGCGCCCATACCTTGAATTGCTCGACCAAGAACAACGCCATAGATAGTTTCAGACATGGCAGCGACAATGCTACCAATTAAAAATACTAATAACCCAGCAAGTATTACCGGCTTTCTGCCAAACTTATCCGATAAAATCCCCATAGGTATTTGCAATAATGCTTGCGTTAATCCGTATGCGCCAATAGCTAAACCTAACCAAATAGGGCTATAACCCACTAACTGCTCACCATAAATGGCAAACACCGGCAAGATCATAAACAAACCTAACATACGTACGCCAAATACACTGGCAAGAGAAAAAGCAGCTTTTTTCTCAATACGGTTTAAACCTGAAACACTCATGAAGATTTTTACCTAATTCTTAACTAGCGGGAAATTTGAATCGCCGTAGTTTATCACGCTAGCAGCAGTAGCCAAAATATTCCTGTGATTTGAATCAAATCATATGAGAATAAAATAACAAACCATCGCAACTATAGACGAAACAACGAAGCTAAGTAACGCGCCTTCAATAACCATATTCTTTATTGACACTTCGCCAGTACCAAACGCAATAGCATTAGGTGCAGTAGCAACAGGCAACATAAAGGCACAACTAGCAGCCATTGCCGCAGGTATCATAAAAACAGCGGGATCAACACCAGAGGAAATCGCCGCAACAGCTAATATTGGCATCAATAGCGTCGCGGTTGCTGTATTACTGGTGATTTCTGTTAAGTAGGTGACAAATAAGCAAATAGCTACCATCATCAGAACCGGTGGAAAACTTGATAATGACGTCAACCAATTCCCCAAAATAGTACTTAAACCAGAGGCACTAAAACCTTTGGCAATAGCAATACCGCCAGCAAACAATAATAACATCCCCCAAGGAATTGTTTTAGCGGTATCCCAATCGAGCAAACGCCCCTCTTTTTTACCGTTAGGGATCATAAACATTAGCACTACCGCAAACAAAGCAACGGTACTGTCACCGACACCTTTCACCCCTAACAAACCACTCCAACCACCAAAAGGCTCGCTACGCGTTATCCAAGCCAAAGCGGTTAAACCAAAGACCAAAAGTGTACGTTTTTCTTCTGTGCGCCAAGCACCAAGTTTAGGTAACACCAAATCCTGTTCTAATTTAACCTTTCTCGTCAGCCAAAAAGCCATAATAGGCAAAGAAATCAGTACTACAGGCACACCAATTTTCATCCAAGCAAGAAAGCCAAACTCCTGCCCTGTATGCTCTTCATAAATGCCAGCAAAAATAACATTAGGCGGCGTACCAATTAAAGTACCTATACCGCCAACACTGGCCGCGTAAGCAATACCTAAAATCAACGCCACTTTAAGGTTTCTATTATCAACATGCGCTAAAATAGCTAACGCCATAGGGAGCATTATCAAGGTAGTTGCCGTATTGGAAATCCACATACTTAAAAAACCAGCCGCTAACATAAAGCCTAGTACTAGACGCCTACCACTTGAAATGCCAACAATACGAATCATATAAACCGCTAGCCTTTCATGAGCACCACTTTTTTCCAGAGACTTAGACAACATAAAAGCCCCCATCAACAGCAATATCACATGACTGCCCAATGAGGCAGCAACCGCTTTATGGTCTAATATGCCAAACAAAGGCAACAATGCAAAAGGGACTAACGAAGTAGCGGGAATTGGTAAGGCCTCACTCACCCACCAAATAACGGTTAGTAAGGTAATGGCAGCAGCAATCGCTGGTTTTTCCGCAACAGCTATACTGCCTAAGAAAAAGTAAAAAGCTAGCGCTAGCAAAGGCCCAAGAACAATGAAGTGTTTTCTTTTTATTATCATTTTTTATTATTAATATCGATGGATAAACTAGCAGAGAAAATATCATTATTAGTTTAACTAAGCTACTGACAATTAATTCCCTTGCGTATGTTGGTGTGTCATAATAATCGGCTGATATTTTACCGCTAGATAAATAGATAAAAATGAAAAGTATTGAAGTTAGGGGCGCTCGTACCCACAACCTGAAAAACATCAATTTAGAAATTCCACGTGACAAATTAGTCGTGATTACAGGACTTTCTGGTTCAGGTAAATCATCTCTTGCCTTTGATACCTTATATGCTGAAGGTCAACGTCGTTATGTTGAATCACTATCAGCTTATGCACGTCAGTTTTTATCTCTAATGGAAAAGCCCGATGTCGATCACATTGAAGGTTTGTCACCTGCAATATCTATTGAGCAAAAATCAACGTCTCATAACCCACGCTCTACAGTGGGAACCATCACCGAAATTTATGATTACTTACGTTTGCTCTATGCGCGCGTTGGTGAACCACGCTGTCCAGAACATAACACGCCATTAGCTGCGCAAACCATTTCTCAAATGGTTGATAAGGTGCTAGAACTAGAAGAAGGCACTAAGGTAATGTTACTGGCGCCCGTTTTACAAAACCGTAAAGGTGAGCATGTAAAACTTCTCGATAACCTAGCCGCCCAAGGTTTTATCAGAGCTAGAATTGATGGCGAAGTATGTGATTTATCTGATCCACCAACTTTAGAACTTCATAAAAAACACACTATTGAAGTAGTCGTTGATCGACTGAAAGTACGCGACGATATTCAACTCCGTTTAGCAGAATCTTTTGAAACAGCCCTTGGCTTAACTTCTGGCACTGCCAAAGTTGCCTTTATGGATAAACCTGATCAAGATGAATTAATTTTCTCTGCTAACTTTGCCTGCCCACATTGTGGTTACAGCATGCAAGAACTTGAGCCCCGCCTTTTTTCATTCAATAACCCAGCAGGTGCTTGTCAAACCTGTGATGGATTAGGTATAGAGCAGTTCTTTGATAGCAAGCGTGTCATCGCCAATGAAGAGCTTAGTCTTGCTGGTGGCGCGATCCGCGGTTGGGACAAACGAAATTTTTACTATTTTCAAATGTTACAAGCATTGGCTGAACATTATAACTTTGAAGTAGATAAACCTTTTAATAGCCTGCCTAAAGAAGCGCAAAAAGTCGTACTTTATGGTAGTGGCAAACAAGAAATAGAATTTAAATACATGAACGATAGAGGTGATGTTGTTTTTCGTAAACACCCTTTTGAAGGTATTTTAAATAATATGCAACGCCGCTATAAAGAAACCGAATCTAATGCGGTGCGCGAAGAACTGGCTAAATACCTGAACAGTCAACATTGTCCAGATTGTAACGGCAGTCGTTTACGTCTTGAAGCACGTAACGTTTTCATTGCCGATACACCCTTACCGGTAGTTTCTGAGTTTGCCATTGCTGATGCCTTAGCCTTTTTCAAAGATTTACACCTTACTGGTCAAAAAGGACAAATTGCAGAAAAGATATTAAAAGAAATAAACGATCGCTTAGGATTTTTAGTAAATGTTGGCTTAAATTACTTAAACCTATCGCGTAGTGCCGATACTTTATCAGGCGGTGAAGCACAACGCATTCGCTTAGCAAGTCAAATAGGCGCAGGTTTAGTTGGCGTAATGTATGTACTAGATGAGCCTTCTATTGGCTTACATCAACGTGATAACGAGCGTTTACTTAACACCTTAATTCATCTAAGAGATTTAGGTAATACTGTTATTGTGGTTGAACATGATGAAGATGCCATTAGAGCAGCTGACTTTGTTATTGATATTGGCCCAGGTGCGGGTGTGCATGGGGGTAATATAATTGCTCAAGGTAAGGTTGATGAGATATTAGCTTGTGAGGACTCACTGACCGGAAAATACCTATCTGGTAAGGAAATGATCGAGATCCCAAGTGCTAGACATCCTTTTGATAAAGACAATATTGTCGAGTTAATAGGCGCCACGGGTAACAACTTAAAGAATGTTAACCTTACCATACCTAATGGTTTAATGACCTGTATAACTGGTGTCTCTGGTTCAGGTAAATCAACCTTAATTAACGATACTTTGTATAAGTTGGCGCATATTGAGTTAAATGGAGCTACCACGCAAGAGCCTGCGCCTTATAAAGAAATTAAGGGCTTAGATAAGCTTGATAAAGTTATTGATATTGACCAAAGCCCGATAGGTAGAACGCCACGTTCAAACCCAGCAACTTACACTGGTATATTCACCGCTATTCGTGAAATATTTTCTGCCACCCAAGAAGCTCGCTCACGTGGTTATAAACCAGGTCGCTTTAGCTTTAATGTTAAAGGCGGTCGCTGTGAAGCCTGCCAAGGTGACGGATTAATTAAAGTAGAAATGCACTTTTTACCTGACGTCTATGTACCTTGTGATGTTTGTAAGAGTAAACGATATAACCGTGAAACCTTAGAAGTGCTTTACAAAGGCAAGAATATTCATGAAGTACTCGATATGACCATTGAAGATGCTTTTGAATTCTTTAATGCCATTCCTGCGGTAAAACGTAAACTTCAAACCCTGATGGATGTAGGTTTAAGTTATATTAAATTAGGGCAATCGGCCACTACACTCTCTGGTGGTGAAGCGCAACGAGTTAAGCTTTCAAAAGAGCTCTCTAAACGTGATACCGGTAAAACCTTGTATATATTAGATGAGCCTACTACAGGTCTTCACTTTCATGATATTAAGCAGTTATTGCAGGTTATTCATCGTTTACGTGACCACGGTAATACCATTGTGGTTATTGAGCATAACCTTGATGTGATTAAAACTGCCGACTGGATTGTCGATTTAGGCCCAGAAGGGGGCTCAGGCGGTGGTGAAATACTAGTGACAGGTACGCCAGAGCAAGTGGTAGAACATAAAACTTCACATACGGCGCATTTTTTAAAGCCATTACTAACATAATAAAGAGTTAACATTATTAAGGATTAACAATGAAAGTGATGAACTCTGAACGACTCAGCTATCGGCTAATGGATCAAAATGATGGTGAAATATTATGGCAGCTTGATCAAGACCCTGAGGTAATGAAATATATCAGCGGTGGAAAAATTAATACCATGGACGATATTAATACCATCTTTCTACCGCGTATGGCCAAATATACCAACCCTGAACAAGGTTGGGGGTTATGGCAAGTATGTGACAAAATTAGCCAGGAGTACCTAGGTTGGGTTTTAGTTAGACCAATGGATTTCTTCAGTGATGAGCCTAAATATAAAGATATAGAACTTGGCTGGCGCTTTTTCAAAAAAGCTTGGGGTAAAGGCTATGCCACTGAAGCTGCTCAGGCAATAAAAGATGCACTCGTTGAGCAAACTGATATTGATTATGTGTCAGCCATTGCCTTAGAAGAAAATGTGGGCTCAATAAATATCATGAAAAAAATAGGGATGACGTTCCTTAAGAAAGAACTTCATCAAGATCCACTTGGCGATTTGGATGCAGTTTACTACCAAATGCCGACAAAATAATTTACAGTGCTGGTCTAGTTTATAACAATAAATAAAAAACCTATGCCAGCTTCAAACAAACCGTTTACTCCTTTACACCTTTTTATCTACTGCCTCGCCTTTACGAGTGGCTTTTCCATCATGGGCATTGAACTACTCGCAGGTAGAATTTTAGCGCCCTTCTTTGGCTCTAGTGTTCATATTTGGGGCAGTATCATTACAGTGTTTATGTTGAGTTTATCTTTAGGCTACTTGTTAGGTGGTAAGCTCTCAACCAAATCAGCATCATTAACTCGCTACGGTTTTATTTTTATACTGGCAAGCATCACCATTTTACCTGTGGTTACTTCAAGCCAATGGTTAATGGAAGCAATATTTTTAACCATTGAAGATTCGCGTTACGGTTCGTTATTAGCCTCTACGGTCTTGTTTTTCATTCCTACCGTAATTTTAGGTATGTTATCTCCCTACTCTGTTAGATTATTAGTCACCAACTCCAACGAAAGTGGTCAAGTAGCAGGCAAACTATACTTTGTTTCTACCCTAGGTAGTGCCTTAGGTACCATCATTACCTCATTCTACTTCGTTATGTGGTTTGAAATTAACACCATAATTGTCAGCTTCAGCTTAATCCTTGGTTCTTTAGGACTATTAGCCGTAGTCGTCGACAAAATATCACTCAACAGTCTTTCAACCGCAACAAAGAGTACTTGCGATGTTTAGTCATAACACATTTAATTTCACCCTGATAACTACCCTAGGTTTTTTACTATTAATTTCGCTCCTCTCTCAGCCAGTGAGTGCTAAAGTGGTGCATAAAGAGCGTTCGCTTTATCGTAATATTTTAATTGAAGATAAGGGCGATTTACGTTGCTTAAAATTTAACGTAAAAAGCAGTAAAACACAGCAAAGTTGCTTTTTAAAAAGCCAACCAGAAAGGCTCTACTTTAATTATACAAAGTTGCTGTTATCAAGTTTACTCATCAACCCAAACCCTGAAAAAATACTTATTATTGGCCTAGGTGGTGGCACAATGTCTAACACCTTGCATCAATTACTACCAGATAGCCAAATTGATAATATTGAAATTGATAACAGCGTTATTAAAGTTGCCCGAGAGTACTTTAAATTTTTTGAAAATGACCACATCAAAGCCATTAGTCAAGATGGTCGGGTATTTGTTAAGCGTGCCTTATTAAAAAAGCAACAATACGATTGGATTATTCTTGATGCTTTTAACGGTGACTACATCCCTGAACACTTAATGACAAAAGAATTTCTAGAAGAAATTAAAAACTTACTAACACCCCAAGGTGTGTTAACAGCCAATACTTTTTCAGTGAGCAAGCTTTACGATTACGAGTCAGCCACTTATAAAGATGTTTTCGGCGACTTTTATCAAGTCAGAAATTTAAAAAATAGTAACCGTGTCATTCTAGCAATGAACCCTCAGCATAATGTGCATAACGCTGATATTAGTGCAATAACAAAGGCTAATGTTAAAGCGCTAGAAAAGCCGCTAAAACAATTTGGTGTCGATATACAGCTTTTAGTAGAAAGCATGAGCTCTACAAAAAATGCAGAAGACTGGCCTAGAAATACACCTGTTTTAACAGATCAATTTGCACCAGCTAACTTACTTAACATGAAATAGAGCCAATTAAGAAAATACCAAACATAAAAAGGCCCATCAGCTTTAAACTGATGGGCCTTTATTATTCATTTATAATTAAATTAAATAATTAATTCAAATAACTAAGTTGTTTACTCAAAAAGTGACGAATCAATAACAAAGCCATTATTGGTTGCACCTAAATCGAGTACACCTAAACATTGCTGCGCACTGTCTACTAATGCCATGCGATCACCTTCAACCCAGTAATCAGCACTGTACGACTCACCATTATTTAATGTGCCATAGTCACTTCCAAGGCTCATTTGGCCAGTTGCATTATCAACCCAATGAAGTGTAACCGCAGTATCAGTCATGTTCGTTACACTAAATCCTGCTGCTGAATTGCTTGTACGAGTATATGGCTCAAGTAAATCACAACTTCCAATCTCTGGCGCAGGTAATTCAATAACATCGGCAACGAGTTCATCTGAGATGGTGTACTCATTATCTTCGCTATTTAAAACAGCTACGCCTAAACAGTTCTGATTTTCATCAGTAATCATCAGGCGGTCGCCCTGTGCCCAATAGTCTGCTGTATAGCTTTCACCTGAAACTAAGGTTGCATAGTTAGTACCAAAACTCGGAGAGCCGTTAGTATTAATCCAATAAAGATTAACTGGTACATCTGTTGGGTTAGTTACACTAAAGCCTTCTGCTGTAATAGTCGTTCTATCATAGTAGGCAGTCGCTAAATCACACGTACCTATAGTACCAGGATCAGGTAACGGTACTGACACAGGTAATTCTGGCGTAGTAATTTCTTTTAAAGTAACAGGCTCAGGTAACTCAACTGAACAGTCACTTCCTGAACAGGCTGTAATATACATATCAACGATATCAGTACCTGAGTAGCTGCTGTCTATTACAGCATAATAAGTACCAGCACGAACATCAGTAAAGCTACAACTTTCCTCATTACCAGCATTCCCTTCTGAATAAGTATCGCACTCAATAGGGTCTGCATATGACCAATGCGGTACAGTATCTTTATTAACCATTAAAGCAACATTACCTGAGCCACCTGATGTTGCAATAGTGATATCAGATACGCCTTCTGGCACTTCTACAGAGTATACCCAACCACCACGGCCTTCCACTTTTTTAAACTCACCTAAAGCAAGTGGCTTTGCACTGCCTTCAAATTGTGCGCGAACATCATTAGTATAATAGTCAACAAATTCGGTTTCATAATTTTCAGTAAATGTTGTTAATAACGCATTAAACTCATCCCACTCACCTGCACGCATATGAGATAGCATTGTCGTAACATCACTTGGATGTTTTTCTATTAAGAATGCAACGGCTAACTGCCCCCATGAATACGGACTTGGTGTGCCATTATTATTATGTTGATCAAAAATCTCAGCCAAGGTATATCGAGTATCACCTGAAACAGATGTTTCAAAACGTTGATATGGCTCGTTATAATATGTGCCCAAATATTCAGCTAGGCCTTCTGACCACCAGCCCATATCTCTTTTATAGCCACCTTCTTTGTTATATCGACCATCTAAAGCATGGATATACTCATGATCTAATGAGCGAATAATGTGACGACCGCCTGACCATTCCAAGCCATTAAAAGTATTTACAATAGAGCTATGATAAAACTCAGTTGGCGCTGTCTCATAATAAATTCCCGACTCATTATTACTATCAAACAAATAGCCCATCCAAGCTTTATGGTTGGTTAAGTTTGCGAAGATATTAATATCAGTAAATTCATTTAAATCATTAGGGACAGGCGTTTGAAATTCAGGGGCAACACCCGAATTTAGTACCTCATCGAACCTTACTTTCGTTTCAGCCAATACATCACATGCTTGTGTTAATTCATCATCAGTTAAATCTTGAGCGCGAATATTTACTGGCACTTCACAAGTTTTTGCATTTGAGAATAGACTTGTTGATGCCCAAAGTGTTCCATCGTTCACAGCTCCAGCAGCATCAACTAAAACGTAATACCTTCCCGCCTGTGGTTGGTCAATAACACAAACTTCGCTCCAATCAGCGCCATTATAAGAAATACAATCGAAATTACCTGCTTCACCCGCTGTTGGCTTTTCTGCAAAACGCACATAAATATCAGGGTCGCCTAAGCTCTCATTGGCAAGCCCTACAGCCATACTTACCGTTAAGGTTGCACTATCTTCAGGTACATCGACATAGTACATAGTGCCTTCTGTTATGTTGACATGCTCAATGGCTTGATCTAGCTCTAATAGCTCTGCGGTTTCAACAGGCTGAACAACTACCGGTGTTTTTTCTACTTCTGGTTCATCACTGCTCGAACCTCCACAACCAAAAAGTAGGAAAGAGCTTGCTAGTGCAAGGCTTATTTTTGTTAACTTAAAATCCATCACAACCCTCTTATTGTAATTTTGTTATATTGAATGCAAAACACAATATACCAAAATAAACTAAGAGTGAAATATTTAAACAAGATATAGTTAAAGCCTTTGGGTATATAAGGAAGAATGCAACACTAGCCAAAAGTCTAATGGCTAAATTTTGTCGACAGATCTACAGTAGGTTAATTGTATAATAACGACAGCGATATACTCATGAGCACACAAGAAATCACCACAGAATCGAATATAGAGCATTGGAGAGAGCAAGCAAAACTTGTTTCTTGGTATAAACAGCCCCAAAACATATTGTCGACAAATGACATTGGTTGGCATGATTGGTTTGCCGATGGTGAGCTTAATACAAGCTACCTTGCTCTGGATTATCATATTGAGCAAGGCAGAGGTGATGAAACTGCCTTGATATACGATTCTCCGGTAACTGAGCAAAAAATTAAATACACTTACGCACAACTTAAAACTGAAGTGGCTAAATTTGCGGGAGTTTTACAATCACAAAATGTTAGCAAGGGCGATAGAGTGCTAATTTATATGCCTATGATCCCTCAGGCGGCTATTGCCATGTTAGCCTGTGCGAGATTAGGTGCAGTTCATTCGGTTGTATTTGGCGGTTTCGCTGCAAATGAGCTAGCGGTACGTATTGATGACGCTAAACCTACTGTCGTTGTTAGTGCAAGTTGTGGTATTGAAATTAACAAAGTTATTCCCTATAAACCGCTATTAGATCAAGCAATAGAAGTTGCTGAGCATAAACCAAGTAGCTGTGTTATTTTTCAGCGACCGCAAGTGTCAGCCGAATTAACAGCCAATAGAGATTACGCCTGGCAGGAATTAATGAGCACAGCCAGTGAAGTTGAACCTGTCTCGGTAAAATCAACGGATCCTTTATATATTTTGTACACCTCAGGTACTACAGGCAAACCTAAAGGTGTAGTACGTGATAATGGTGGCCATGCCGTCGCTATGCTTTACAGTATGAAGAACATTTACGGTATGAGAACGGGTGATACCTTCTGGGCAGCTTCTGATGTAGGTTGGGTCGTAGGTCACTCATATATTGTGTATGGACCTCTTATGGCAGGTTGCAGCACTATTTTATACGAAGGAAAACCAATAAAAACACCTGATGCTGGTGCGTTTTGGCGTGTTTGTGCTGAATATAATGTCAATGCTTTATTTAGTGCGCCGACTGCATTTAGAGCTATTGCAAAAGAAGACCCAAATGGCAGCTTAATTCAAGAGTATGATCTATCTTCGTTAAAACGATTATATTTAGCTGGTGAGCGTCTCGACCCAGCAACTTATTATTGGCTACAAGAAAAAACTAACTTGCCTGTTATTGACCATTGGTGGCAAACCGAAACGGGTTGGGCAATAGCAACAACACCTTTACAAGCTGAAGGTGATGACTTTACGCCATTAAAAACCAAAGCAGGTTCTGCAGGATTTCCTGTAACAGGCTTTGATGTGCAAATACTTGATGCTCACGGTAAGCAAGTGCCCGCAGAACAGCAAGGCACTGTCGCCATTAAATTACCTATGCCTCCAGGTTGCTTAGCTACTATTTATAATGATGTTGATCGCTTCCACTCTGGCTACTTAAATACCTACCCAGGCTATTACATTACGGGTGACGGCGGTTATATCGATGAAGAAGGCTATCTGTTCATTATGGGTAGAACCGATGATGTCATTAATGTGGCAGGCCATCGCTTATCAACGGGTGAAATGGAAGAAGTACTTTCTGAACATAGCGCGGTAGCAGAGTGTGCTGTCGTTGGCATTCAATGTGAACTCAAAGGGCAAGTACCGCTAGGTCTTGTAGTCATAAAAAATGGCATTGAAGCCTCTGATAATGAACTATCGGGTGAATTAAAGCAGAAAATTCGTAATGATATTGGTGCAATCGCCTCATTGAAAGATTTATTAATTATTGAACGCCTGCCAAAAACACGTTCGGGTAAGATACTAAGAAAAACCTTACGGCAAATGATTGATGGTCAGCAAGTTGAAATTCCTTCGACCATTGATGATCCTGAAGTTATCAAAGAGCTTTCAGCCAAGTTTAAGCAAAATAAGGTTATGGCTTAGTTTTGAAAGCTAATAGTTAAGTCATTTTTTTAATGACAATTTTTTGCGGGTTGCTGATACTTTCTTCTGATCAGTAGCCCTTTTTTTTATAGCTTTTTTATTATCAACTTGGTATTTACTCGCTGAGTTTTTATCGCTTTTAATTGTTTTTGCTCTTTGTGAATTTGTGTCTGTTTGCTTTTTCTCTATGCTTTCTTTAGCTTTTGTTTGTTTTTGCGCACCGTCACTCGCTGTTTTTGTTGAATGAGCAACCGCTTCATTAATCTCAGTCATTTCTTTTTCAGTTAAATCGCGCCACTGACCTGGCTTTAATTTACCTAGTTCTACTTTCATAATGCGAGAGCGTTTTAGCTTAGTGACTTCATAACCTAAATACTCACACATACGACGAATTTGACGATTTAACCCTTGCGTTAAAATAATGGTAAAGACAAAACGACTTTTTACTCTAACAATGCAAGGCTTAGTGATAGTGCCAAGAATAGGCACACCGCGCGACATACGCTCAATAAATCGCTCACTAATAGGCTTATCAACTGTAACTATGTACTCTTTATCATGGGCATTTTCAGCACGCAAAATCTTATTTACAATATCGCCATCACTGGTTAAAAAGATCAGCCCTTCTGATGGCTTATCTAATCGTCCAATAGGAAAGATTCTTTCTTTATGACCAATAGCATCAATAATATTGCCTTTAACATGCCGCTCTGTAGTACAGGTAATGCCAATTGGCTTGTTATAGGCTATATAAATTCGATCAGATTTATCTTCTTTACTGGCAAAAATAGCTTTACCATCAACTTTCACAACATCGCCTGGCATCACTTTAGTCCCAAGTTCAGGATGCTTATCATTTATAGTAACTCTATTCTCTTCAATTAATTTATCGGCGCCACGACGTGAGCAAAATCCTGATTCACTGATATATTTATTTAGTCGTTTAGCATCGGTCATGGCAATTGGTGTTCTTATAGTAGCGGGTAAGTTAGTAAGGTACTTTCTAATTATTTCGTATTATACTAAAAATTAACCATGAATATAGCGAACTTAGTCTGATCACTATGTTAATTTTTGCCCACCGCGGTGCTAGCGGTATTGAACCGGAAAATACATTACGCGCAATTCGCAGTGCCCTTGATGCCAATGTAGATGGTATAGAAATAGATGTTCATCAGGTTGAAGATAAACTGGTCGTTATTCATGATCGATGGTTAAAACGAACCACATCGGGCAATGGACAACTAAAACACTACAGTTTTGAACAGTTACGCGCCCTTGATGCAGGTCATGGCGAAGTCATACCGACCTTAGATGAAGTGCTCGCGTTAACAGCAAAAAAATGCCTAGTAAATATTGAATTAAAGGGCATTAAGGATATCAAACTGCTCTTTGAGTATTTAGACAACGCGATAGCGAACATGAAATTCAAGCAAGAGCACATTTTGTTATCTTCTTTTAATCACCGCTTATTAGCGTTAATTCACCGAACAAGGCCAGAGTTTACTATTGGTGCACTCACCTCATGCTATCCACTTGAATACGCAAAGTTTGCTGAAAAGTTGTCAGCATATTCAGTACACTTAGATGTAGATTTTATCAGTGAGCATTTTGTTGAAGATGCTCACAATCGAGGGTTAAAGGTTTTTGTTTACACTGTGGATGAAACTGAAGACATTAGCGCAATGAAGGCGCTGGGCGTTGATGGCATTTTTTCAAACTACCCAACACGAAGTAAAAGCCATATTGCACATCTTATTAATAACTCAGATAGCTAATGCCTAGAATTCAACCTAAATAGCCTTTTTACCATTTTGGTATAACGCCATTAATGGGTTAACGCCAAATTGATAGCAAAGTTCAGCAGGCTGGCTAATATTCCATAAAGCAATATCGGCATCATAACCCACAGCTAACTGTCCTTTACTTTCACTTACCCCTAATGCTTTAGCGCCATGACAAGTAACACCTGCTAATGCTTCTGCTGGGGTTAATCTAAATAAAGTACATGCCATATTTAACATAAGTTGCAATGAACAAATGGGAGAAGATCCAGGATTGGCATCCGTAGCAATCGCCATAGGAACACCTTGCTCTCTCAACGCTGCAATCGGCGGCAGCTGTGTTTCTCTTAAAAAGTAAAAAGCGCCAGGTAAAAGTACTGCAGTCATATCTGCAGCTTTCATTGCTTTCACCCCATCCTCAGATAAAAACTCAACATGATCTGATGACAGTGCATTATATTGAGCTGCCAGCTTTGTACCACCTAAATCAGATAATTGTTCAGCATGCACCTTCATGGCTAGACCATGTTTTTTAGCACTAGCAAAAACACGCTCGGTTTGGGTGAGATTAAAACCAATATTCTCGCAAAAAACATCAACCGTATCTGCTAATGATTGCTCAGCGATTTGTGGCATCATTTGCTCGCACACCAAATCTAAATAGCCATCAGGGTTTCCTTTATATTCAACAGGTAAAGCATGAGCTCCCAAAAAAGTACGCTTAACCGTAACAGGCAAGCTCTCAGCTAATCTACCTGCCACTTTCAGCATTTTAATTTCAGTATCAACATCCAAGCCATAGCCAGACTTAACTTCAACGGTAGTGACACCTTGTTGATGCAATGCTGTTAAACGAGTAAGCGCACTTTGAAATAATTCATCTTCACTGGCGGCTCGAGTCGCTTTCACAGTAGAAACAATACCACCACCGGCTTCTGCTATTTCTTGGTAACTTTTACCCTGTAAGCGCATTTCAAACTCATTAGCGCGATTGCCACCAAAGATTATATGGGTATGACAATCAATTAAGCCAGGGGTTAACCATTTTCCCTGACCATCGATAACATCTACCACATCACTATCATAGTCAGGCAAGTCACTTTGTTTACCTAACCAGACGATTTTGTTATCACTTATTGCTAATGCGCCCGCTTTAATTTCACCATAACCATTGCCACCTTCGGTCATGGTTGCTATGTTTACGTTTACCCAAAGGGTCTGCCAATGCTGGGATTGAGTTGTCATAAGGTATCTTTTACATTGCTATGTTTATATCGGTAACTCTACCTGAGCAAAAGTAAACAATCAAGCTTGTATATACAACCATTGCGCTCTGGTTAAAAATATGAGATTGTAAAGACAAGTTCATAATCACTAAGCTTTATTTATGACTGCGATCGCATCAAATAAAAATAACAAACCCGCTAAATATACCATTATAAAACAGTATATTTGTGAAAATATCGAATCAGGTAATTGGCCTCAACACAGTAAAGTACCTTCTGAAAATGAACTCACTTTACAATTTAATGTGAGTCGCATGACGGCCAGACGTGCTTTACAAGAGCTAACAGAACAAGGGATTTTAGTGCGTTCTCAAGGAGCTGGTACCTTCGTAGCCACGTTTAAATCTCAATCTTCTTTACTTGAAATCCGCAATATTAGTGATGAGATTAGTGAGCGTGGCCACCTACACAAAGCCAAGCAACTTATGCTAAAGGCAGTGTCTGTCTCTGAAGAAGTAGCTATATTACTGAACTTAAAAAACAAAGAGCATGTCTACTTTTCACAAGTTTTGCATTTTGAGAACAACCAACCTATTCAGTTAGAGCAACGTTATGTTAATGCTGCATTAGTACCAGATTACTTATTGCAAACATTCACTGAGATAACACCACACGAGTATCTCTCCTCTGTTGCACCGCTAACAGAAGCTACCCATGAAGTTGAAGCTATATTAGCCACAGAAGATATTTGCCAGCTTCTTGATATAGAAACCACAGCGCCTTGTTTACAAGTAAAACGCCGTACATGGTCAAAACAGGGCATTGTCAGCTTAGCTATTTTGACATCGCCTGGTAGTAAGTATCGCTTAGGTAGCCATTTAGTTTTTTAAGCTAATTCTTAGCAGTTAGCATCATTCAATAAAAAAGCGCTAAGCCAACTTTTAAGTTAGCATAGCGCTTCTTTAATGGTTATTGCTTTGGTATAACTGTGCTAGAACGATAATTTATTTAAAATATCATCTTCCACTAAATTAGCTAAGGTAACCTTAAGTTTAGGTGTACGCGCCATCTCTCGTTTAATGGCAAAGTTTGCCTCTTCGTTACGTGCCCAACTACGACGAGCAATACCGTTGTTTACATCAAATAACAGCATTGATTTCAATCGACGTTCAGCTGCAATAGAGCCATCAAGCAACATACCAAAACCGCCGTTAGTCACCTCACCCCAACCTACACCACCACCATTATGGATAGAAACCCACGTAGCTCCACGGAAACTATCTCCAATGACGTTATGAATAGCCATATCTGCTGTAAAACGGCTACCATCATATATGTTTGATGTTTCTCTAAACGGTGAATCCGTACCTGAAACATCATGATGATCACGCCCTAAGACCACTGGGCCAATTTCGCCAGCTTCAATGGCATCGTTAAAGGCTTTAGCAATTTCCATACGACCTTGGGCATCAGCGTAAAGAATACGTGCTTGTGAGCCAACAACTAATTTATTTTGCTTCGCATCTTCAATCCAAGTGATGTTATCTTGCATTTGCTGCTGAATCTCTTCAGGCGACTCAGCCATGATTTCTTTCATTACACGCGCAGCAATCGCATCAGTTTTGTCTAAATCATCAGGGTTTCCTGAAGCACATACCCAACGAAATGGACCAAAGCCATAGTCAAAGCACATAGGGCCTAAAATATCTTGTACGTATGATGGGTATTTAAAGTCTATACCATTTTCTGCCATTACATCACCACCTGCACGCGATGCTTCAAGTAGGAAAGCATTACCGTAGTCGAAAAAGTAAGTACCACGTGCTGTGTGTTTATTTACTGCTTCAGCGTGGCGCTTCAATGTCGACTGTACTTTAGTTTTAAAGAGTTCTGGCTCTTCACGAATCAAACGGTTTGATTCTTCATAGCTAATATCTACTGGGTAATAACCGCCTGACCAAGGGTTGTGAAGTGAAGTTTGGTCTGATCCTAAATGAACATAGATATTTTGCTCATAAAAGGTTTCCCACACATCTACAATGTTACCTATAAATGCAATAGAAACGACTTCTTCATTTGCTTGCGCTGCTTTAACACGAATGATTAGCTCATCCATGTTATCAATTAATTCATCTACCCAGCCTTGCTGATGACGCTTAACCGCAGCATTAGCATTTACTTCAGCACATACGGTAATGCAATTAGCAATATTACCTGCTTTTGGTTGAGCGCCGCTCATGCCGCCTAAACCAGCAGTAAGGAAAATTTTACCTTGAGGGCTTTCTCCCTTGTTTAGCACTTTACGAAATGCATTCATCACAGTAATGGTTGTTCCGTGTACGATGCCTTGCGGGCCAATGTACATAAATGACCCCGCAGTCATTTGACCGTACTGAGTAACACCCAAGGCATTAAATTTTTCCCAGTCATCAGGCTGAGAGTAGTTAGGGATCATCATACCGTTTGTCACAACAACGCGTGGCGCATCTTCACTTGAAGGGAATAATCCCATCGGATGACCAGAGTAGATATGCAAGGTTTGATCACTTTCCATTTCACTTAAGTACTTCATAGCAAGTAAGTATTGAGCCCAGTTTTGGAACACAGCACCGTTACCACCATAGGTAATTAGCTCTTCTGGGTGTTGTGCAACAGCTGGATCTAGGTTGTTATCAACCATCAACATAATTGCTGCAGCTTGCTGACATTTTGCTGGATAATCAGTTACAGAGCGTGCTTTCATGTCATAGTTAGGCTTAAAGCGGTACATGTAAATACGACCAAAATCTTTAAGCTCTTGAGCGAACTCTTTTGCTAACTCTTCATGCCATTCTTTTGGAAAATAGCGTAAGGCATTTCTTACCGCTAATTGCTTTTCATCAACACTCAGAATATCTTTACGCTTAGGCGCACGGTTAGCATTTTCTGGATAAGGTTTCGCTTCAGGCAATTCATTTGGGATACCTTGTTTGATTATTTCTACAAAGCTATTCATGGTAACTCCTTATTATCTTTCTACGCTAACGGTAAATGCTTGAGATTTAACTAAAGCAATAATGGCATCAATATCAGGCTTTAATAATCTATCTTCTTCAAGCTTGGCAACTTTTTCCCTAATCACTTGATGGTTCAGTTCAATAATATCTGAACATTTGTTGGGGCGTCTAAAATCTACAGCTTGAGCCGCATACATCAACTCAATCGCAAGTATTTTTTCTAAGTTACCTAAAATTTGATTTAGCTTTCTACCTGAGATACTCCCCATAGAAACATGATCTTCTTGACCCATCGACGTTGGAACACTATCGGCAGAAGGTGGGAAACACAGTGACTTATTTTCAGTAACCAAAGCGGCTGTTGCATATTGTGGGATCATCATACCCGAATTTAAACCACCTGAAGAGGTTAACAAGCGCGGTAAACCATGTAAGCCTTCAAGCAATAAATAACAACGTCTGTCTGAAATATTACCTAACTCTGCAGCAGCAATTGATGTGTAGTCAAGTACCATAGCAAGCGGCTGACCATGGAAACTACCTCCTGAAATAGCTTCTTCTGAGCTGATAACAATAGGGTTATCAGTTACCGAATTCATCTCAATCTCTGCCAACTCTTTTAAATGATTGTAAGCATTTCTAGATGCACCGTGAACTTGCGGAATACAGCGTAAAGAATATGGATCTTGTACACGATCACACTCTTCATGATCTGCCATATTTTGTGACCCTTTAAAGAAGCTTCTCATACGCGCAGCGACTTCAACATTACCTGGGAATGGGCGTGTTGCGTGCAACTCCTCTCTAAATGGTGATTCACTGCCCTGCATGCCTTCAATACTCATTGCACCGGTTAAATCTGCGAGATCTAATAAATAACGCATTTTAGTTAAACCAGTAATGGCATGAGATAAAATAAACTGCGTACCATTAATTAACGCTAAACCTTCTTTAGCGTGTAATTCCATTGGCGCTAAACCATGCTCTGCAAGTAACTCAGCGGCAGGTATTGTTTTACCTTCTTCTTTTTTATCCCAGAATTCACCTTCACCGAGTAATGGTAAAAATAAATGTGAAAGTGGTGCTAAATCCCCCGAGGCACCTACTGAGCCTTGCTCAGGCACGACAGGAATTAAATCCAGTTCTAGAAAAGCCAACATGCGCTCAACGGTTTCTAATCGAATACCTGAAAAACCTTGGCTTAAAGCATGTACTTTAGTAATTAACATTAACTTAGAGATTGCTTTCGCAATAGGTTCACCAACTCCAACTGCATGAGTAATCAGTAAGTTTTTCTGTAATAAGTTAGTTTCTTCAGGGGTAATTTGCGTATCACATAAAGGACCGAAACCAGTATTTATACCGTAAACTGCCTTATCAGAAGCTGCCATTTTCTCAACGCGCTCTCTGCTAACTTTTATATTATTCAATGCTTCTTGGCAAAGTTCTGCTTCGATACTACCGTTCGCAATACCGTTAACAATATCAAGGTCTAGACGGTCGATACCATACTTAAACGTCATTTCAATGCTCCTAAATATTTTCTGTTTGATGTAACACTGCACTAAAGCATAGTGCTAAATGCTATTAATACATTTATTTTATCTTGTTAGGGATGTTTTATGAATGCATAATAATCGTAATTCATTCCGAATTTATCGAACTTAAATTTTTAGGTGAAAAAGATCATGACAACACTCAGAGGGTTAACAAATGCAAGTTCATGACGTTGATTTACGCTTATTGCGAATATTTGTCGCCATAGTGGAATGTGGCGGCTTATCAGCAGCCGAATCACGATTAAACATTGGTCGTTCTACCATCAGTTCTCATTTATCAGATTTAGAAGTTCGTTTGGGCTTAACGCTGTGTAAACGTGGTAGAAGTGGCTTTGAAATCACCGAATCAGGTCGAGTAACTTATCAAGCTTCCCTTGAGTTATTACAACAATGTGAAGCCTTTGCCAGTACAGTTGCAAGCTCCAAAAATGAACTTTCAGGTCGAGTAACCATTGCTACCATCGATACTTTTGTCAGTGATCCTCGTTGCGGTGTTCCTCTGGTAATTTCAGCGTTAAAAGCAAAAGGGGAAAATATTCAGTTTGATATCAATGTTTGCGAAGCGCGCGAGGTAGAAACTTCTGTGGCCAATGGTCGTTCATTAGTGGGTTTAGGGGTCAGTCGTCACCACCTTCGAGGGCTAGATTATTATCCGCTGCATAATGAAACTAACTTCCTGTACTGTGCAAAAGGTCATAAATTATTTGACTGTAAACCATCGCAAGTGACTAAATTACTTGAGTCAGCCGAGGTGATCACCAGTAACTATATGCGAGATAAAGAAGTACGAAATGACGGGTTAAATTATCAAAACAGTGCCACAGCCTATCATGATGAAGGCATAGCTCATTTGATTTTATCGGGTGAATTTATCGGGTACTTGCCTGAACACTATGCCAGTTACTGGGTAGATAAAGGCGTATTTAAACCAATTTTACCCGATAAGTACTCCTATCAAATCCCTGTGATGCTTATTTCCTCAAAAACTAACGCAATGTCGCCTTTAGCAAACGCCCTGATTGAAGAAATTAAACGCTGTCATGGTGAATAAAGTACCGTATGAATATTTTATGTATTGTTTTATTAAAATTTTACCATAAACTTAACAATAACAAGTCACAGTGAAGTGAGGCTTACTTGCTTGATCCTAGTTCAACTCAACATTTCGATGATTTCTCGCAACCAGTTTTAGTGGTTGAATACACTCATAAAAGCTTAAATCATAAGTTAGTGTATCAGAATAAGAGTTTTATTAAGGCCATCGGTTGGACACTTGATGAAATTCCTGACAAAGAGCATTGGTGGCAAAAAGCCTACCCCGATCCACAATATCAAAAGGTCGTTGAAAACCTATGGGAAATTGAAATGGAGTCCATTGACTTAAATGCGGATGAGTTTGTGGTGATTACCGTAAACATCATGACTAAGCATAATAAGATGAAGCGCTTTGAAGTAAGAACTGAATTAAAAAGTAGTGTTACTGAGGGTTATTATGCTGTTATTTTTGATGAAGTTAATACCGCGTGATTTACTTATAAACTAGCCTGAATAGCTTCTGCTGTTTTTAACGTTCTAATTTCTTGAAACAGTTCATCAGCTTCAACATATTGTAATTTTAGGTATTTAAGCCACTGTTTTATTCGATTTGGATAATACTTACTCTTTGCACCGTAGGTTTCATATTCCGTATACTTAGCCAATAATAACCGCACATCTTGCCATGGCATTTTAGTGCCTTCTTGCTTGATGACTTTGGCCAAATTAGGTACAGCTAAGGCACCACGACCTACCATAATATCGCTACAGTTTGATACTGCCCTACATTGCTGAGCATCAGCTAAATCCCAAATTTCACCATTAGCAATAATCGGTAAGTTAACTTGTTCTTTAATCTTTGCGATCCACTGCCAATGAGCAGGTGGCTTATAGCCTTCAACCTTAGTACGCGCATGAATAGTTAGTTCATTGGCGCCAGCAGACTCTATTGCTTGTGCATTCTCTATTGCTAAAGTTTTATCTTCATAACCTAAACGCATTTTAGCACTAACAATTGCATCATGAGGAACCGCCGCTTTTACCGCAGAGATTATTCGATACAGGTTTTCAGGATCTTTTAATAAAATTGCACCACCGCGACTTTTATTGACGGTTTTAGCGGGACAACCAAAATTAAGATCTATGCCTTGCGAGCCTAATTCAATGGCTTTAACAGCATTTTCTGCAAGGTAATCTGGCTCTTGCCCTAAGAGTTGTACACGTACAGGTGTGCCCGCCTTTGTGGTGCAACCGTACACGCCAGCATCTTTTAGCTCAGGGCATAATCGGTAAAAACCTTTGTCTGAAATGACTTGATCAACGACACGAACAAACTCGGTAACGCATAAATCATAACCGCCAACTTGGGTGAGTAAATCTCGCATGAGGTGATCAAGTACCCCCTCCATCGGCGCTAAAACAACTCTCATTATGATGGCTTTTTATTCGCTGTCAGCTTTGAAATAACAGCTTTTATGAATAAGTAAAATAGGATGCTAACAACAGCAATAATGACATGAGTGATCAGTGTTTTAATCTCACTGCTTTCTTGCCATAAAAACAAAGAGCCTCTTTGAGTAACGTTGAGAAAATCGAGCAAACTCACATGCAGCCACAAAGTAACAAATAATAATTTAGTTTGGTGACGCGCAATAAAGTCTTTCAAAAATGATCTCATATTAGTCAGGGAAACTTAATGCACTAGTTATGCAGGTATCGCGCTATTATAACCAAGCTATAAGGTCTGGGTAAACATATTGATAGCTTAACTCCGCTGCAGAGCGATTATCAGTAACAATACGAGTCGAAACAGGCTTATCACTTTCTTTAAACTCAGGAGCAGGTAAAGATAACGCTTTGGCGGCTACACCATAGTATTCTTTTTTAGTCGGATGAATAGCACAAACACCATTATAAACACCATAAGCATTTGAGTGGCTCATTAATGCTAATATCAGCCCAATAGCATCTTGCTGATGAATTAAATTCACTTTAGCGTCGCCATCAGCCAGAACAGTACCACGCTCTTGTCTACGCTTAATGAAAGTACCAGGATGACGATTTGGGCCCACTAACCCAGCCAACCTCAAGGTAACTGAATTATCACTAAAACCCAACACAGATTTTTCTGCCTGTTGCAGAATTTCAACTTTTTCTGCACTAAAATCAAGTGCAGTGTTTTCGTCAACCTCACCCGTTAAACCATTATAAATGGCCGATGAATTCAATAGGATAATGCGTTGTGTTTTTCCTCTGAGCTTTGCAGCAGCAACCACTTGTTCAACTTTGCTACCATAATCTGTTCTTTGGCGCTTAAATTGTGGGGTTATTGCGATGACCAAAGTATGTTGATTAAAAACATCATTGCTACTTAGTACTTCGGCTGTCTCAGGTAATACCAACTGACGGGCGGGAATTCCTTCAGCTATTAGTGACTCTACATTGTTAATTTGGCTACTCGTGCCAATAACTGAACCATTTTGCTGGAGTAAGTGCTTCGCCAATGGCTTACCTAACCAACCACAACCTATAATTCCTACACTACACTGTGTTGAATGCTCTGCATTAATTTCTGTCATTTCATTGCTCTTTAGTAATAGGTTGCTGCTCATATAACTTTATTTGCTTTATAACTTGAGTTGCTACGCCATTTGGTACAGTAAAAGTTAAGTTATATTGTTTAATTTTCCAGCCTTGCTTGGTTTTTTCTAAAACACCTGTACCTCGACAACGCCCATACTTTTCGTTGTAAACGATTTCATCAAATATTGCGACACTGCCTTGAGCAATAAACTCAATATGTCGCTCCTTCATGGTATACAACCAACCTTCACCATCAGCAAAGGCTGGCATTGCATACTTTTTAAACTCATCTTTTGACCAACGCTCGCTCGCATCAGTACCTAAAAAAACAGCATCATCAGAGAGCAAATTAAAATAAGTTGCTCCATCGCCAATAGCAGCCGCTTTATGAAATCCATCCAGCACGTTACTTACTTGAATTTGTGCTTGTTTATCACTATGTGCCTTTGTCACTACAGGAATACTAAGCAACAACATAGCCACTAGCCATATAACATTTCTCATTATTTTTACCTTGTTATGAAGATTTTTTAGGGAGCACAGCGAATTGACCATGAAATGTAGCAGCAACTTTATCTCCACTATATAAGTTTGCCATAACTTGCATTTTAGCCTTTTTACCTTCTTTTAAAGAAGTTAACTCACCAATAACTTCCTCAAAGTCTAACTGGCAATGAGCTGTACCTTTAATAGGCGCTCGATATTTTATATCTGCATTGGCTAATACAATATCACCCTCCAGCTCAGCTTGCTTCAATTGTAAATATACCCAGCCCCAACCCGTTAAGGTTGCTAAGGTATAAATACTGCCAGCAAACATAGTCTGATGAAGATTTTTATTAAATGCAGGATCGCAATGAGTGATGAGTTTAGCTTTATCGTAATAGCTAATTTCAATATTCATTGCCTTACTCATCGGGATTGTATCATGCCATGTATTTTGTAATTCATTAACTAGCTCAGCATGATGATTATCATGAGCAGACAATGACTTTTGCATAGTAAAGTGCTGTATTTCATTAAATAACAAATGAGATTTATTTACTTGCAGATAGCCGAGCTTTTCATAAAAACCAACAGCTTTCTCTCTCGCTTCTAGTACAATTTGAGTTATACCCAACTGCTGCGCCAATGCCTCTAGTTCAACAACTAATTGTCGCCCTAAGCCTTGACCTGACGTAGTTTCAGAGACCGCCATGTAGCGGATTTTACCTTGATGTTGACCATTTCGTTCTAATCGCCCTACAGCTAACACTTCATCTTTACTGTTTATTATCATACGGTGATAGCTTTGTTCTTCTAGATCATCTTTTTCTGAACCAACAGGTTGCTGCCACGGCTCGCGGAGCATTTTCCATCTTAATTGATAATATTTAGTAAATTCAGCTGAGTTTTTAGGTGATCTACAACAATTCATTGGCTATTCTTACTCTATTAATAGAAAGGTATTTAAATGCAATTAGAAAAACATCTTGCTCAAGGGCATCTAGTGTATTTAAGCCAAGCTGATGATGCAATATCTGTCAGTGAAAATGCCTATTTTCGCTGGATGAGTTTCAGCAATGTAGTTCAAAGTGTTATGCATAAACGTAAGCCTTGGCAATTAACACTTCCTCACCAAACAGCCTTATTACTCCCGCTACTATTTTATCGACCAAGTCATATCCTACAGCTTGGGCTAGGTGGTGGTAACTTAGATCGCTACCTCACTCACCTGTCAACTGACATTTCATTAACCAGTGTTGAAATGAGCACCAAGGTTATCGAGTGTTTCAATCAATACTTTAACCCTGAAAATGCTAAGATAGATATTGTTAATAGTGATGGTTTACAGTGGCTTAAAACACAGGATGAGGAATTTTTTGATTGGATCATTTGTGATATTTATAAAGATGATTCATTACCCTTTTCAAACACGATTGAGCAGTTAGAGCAAATAACCAGTAAAATACATAAATACGCTTGCGCATCTATTAATTTACCCGACATCAGTGATGATGAAGTGAATTTAGCACTTACGGTGCTCCAGCAATTACTGCCTGAACATCAGCTAGTGTATTTTCATATCCCTAATTATTTAAATATTGTTATTCATTTATGCCCAGCTCATTGGCAAGTTGATAGCTTAGTTAAAAAGAATAAACAAAGTTATTTACCTAAGAAAGTGTATAAACGTTGGCGAAAATTCTGGTTTCATGGAAATCAGGTTAGTTAGACTTAGTAACTACGTCATTTACTTATATGTGTGTCCAAGATTTAACTCTTGCTGTACTTATCATATCGTCTTCTCCAAAACGATAAGCATAAAAAAACCCTACCACAAAAAGTGATAGGGTTTCTTAATAGTAACTTCGTTAGTTATTCAGCAATTAAGCTGTAGTAACTAGATCATTCACTGATATGTGTGTCTAAGATTTAACTCTTGCTGTACTTATCATATCGTCTTCTCCCATACGATAAGCATAAAAAAACCCTACCACAATAAGCGATAGGGTTTCTTAATAGTAACTTCGTTAGTTATTCAGCAATTAAGCTTTAGTTACTACGTCATTTACTTATATGTGTGTCCAAGATTTAACTCTTGCTGTACTTATCATATCGTCTTCTCCCATACGATAAGCATAAAAAAACCCTACCACAATAAGCGATAGGGTTTCTTAATAGTAACTTCGTTAGTTATTCAGCAATTAAGCTTTAGTAACTACGTCTACTAATGTCCAAGATTTACTCTTAGAAATAGGAGCACATTCACGAATTGTTACTACATCACCTTCGTTACATACGTTAGCTTCATCATGTGCTTTCAACTTAGTTGAACGCGTAATGAATTTACCGTACATAGGGTGCTTAACGCGACGTTCAATCTTAACAGTGATAGACTTATCCATTTTGTCACTGACAACAACGCCTTGTAGTGTGCGGATTTTGGCTTCGCTCATTACTTACCTGCCTTTTCAGTTATGATAGTCTTAACACGCGCGATATTACGGCGTACTTGTCTTAGCAAATGAGTTTGTGCTAATTGACCAGTGCTTGCTTGCATGCGGTAGTTAAACTGCTCGCGTAGAAGCTCTAGTAATTCAGCGTTAAGCTCTTCAATGCTTTTTGCTTTAAGTTCGCTAGCTTTCATTACATTACCGTCCTAGTTACGAAAGTTGTTTTGAACGGAAGTTTAGCAGCAGCTAAAGCAAAAGCTTCGCGCGCTAATTCTTCAGAAACACCTTCCATTTCATAAAGAACACGACCAGGTAGAATTTGGCAAACCCAATATTCTACTGAACCCTTACCTTTACCCATACGAACCTCAAGAGGTTTCTTAGTAATTGGCTTATCAGGGAATACACGTATCCAGATTTTACCTTGACGCTTAACATGACGAGTCATGGCACGACGAGCGGCTTCAATTTGACGCGCAGTCATACGACCACGTTCAACTGACTTTAAGCCGTAAGTACCGAAACTAACTGAACTACCAGTGTGCGATAAGCCACGGTTGCGCAGTTTCATTTGCTTACGGAATTTAGTACGTTTTGGTTGTAACATTACTGATTCCTCTTACTTAGGCTTACGGTTGTTCTTTCTTTTAGGCTTAGCAGCTGGTTGCTCTGCTTGTAATGGCATGTTGCCAATAATTTCGCCTTTAAAGATCCAAACTTTGATACCGATCGTACCGTAAGTTGTTTCGCCACGCGCAGTTGCGTAGTCGATATCAGCACGTAATGTATGTAAAGGTACACGACCTTCACGATACCATTCTGAACGTGCGATGTCAGCGCCGCCTAAACGACCACTAACTTCAACTTTGATACCCTTAGCACCTAAACGCATTGCATTTTGTACTGCGCGCTTCATAGCACGACGGAACATAACACGACGCTCTAACTGGCTACCAATGCTGTCAGCAACAAGCTGCGCATCCATTTCTGGCTTACGAACTTCAGCGATGTTGATTTGAGCAGGAACACCAGCAATTTTAGATACTGCTAAACGTAATTTTTCTACGTCTTCGCCTTTCTTACCGATAACAACACCTGGACGAGCCGTGTGAATTGTTACGCGGATAGATTTAGCTGGACGCTCAATAACTACTTTAGACAATGATGCTTTTTTAAGCTTCTCTTTTAAATATTCGCGAACCTTATGATCGCCGTCTAAATTGTTTGCATAGTCTTTGCTGCTTGCAAACCAAGTAGACGCGAAAGGCTTAGTGATACCTAAGCGAATACCGGTAGGATGTACTTTTTGACCCATACTAATATCTCCTAGCTATCAGACACAATCACAGTGATGTGACTTGTGCGCTTTATAATGCGATCGGCACGGCCTTTAGCACGTGGCATGATACGTTTCATTGTTGGACCATCGTCAACCATAATAGTTTTAACGAATAATTCATCAATGTCTGCACCTTCGTTATGCTCAGCGTTAGCAATTGCTGAATCAAGCACTTTTTTAACTAAAACAGCAGCTGATTTGTTGCTGTAAGTTAAAATTTCAAGTGCCTTTTCAACGTGCTCGCCACGGATTTGATCCGCAACTAAGCGTGCTTTTTGAGCAGAACCGCGGGCAAATTTATGTATAGCTTTAGCTTCCATTATAATTTCCCCTATTTCTTCGCTTTCTTATCAACGACATGGCCGCGATAAGTACGAGTTGGTGCAAATTCTCCTAATTTGTGACCGATCATTTCTTCGGTTACAAATACAGGAACGTGTTGACGGCCATTATGGACAGCTATGGTCAATCCGATCATGTTAGGGATGATCATTGAACGACGGGACCAAGTTTTAATTGGCTTTTTATTCCCGCTTTCCACCGCTTTCTCTACCTTCGTCAACAAGTGTAGGTCAATAAAAGGACCTTTCTTGAGGGAACGTGGCATGGTGATTCCTTAATATTTAGTTAATAGGTACTAATTACTTAGTACGACGACGTACGATAAATTTATCGGTACGCTTGTTCTTACGAGTCTTGTAACCCTTAGTTGGTACACCCCAAGGTGATACCGGGTGACGACCGCCAGATGTTTTACCTTCACCACCACCGTGTGGATGGTCAACTGGGTTCATAGCAACACCACGAACAGTTGGGCGAACACCGCGCCAGCGTGAAGCACCAGCTTTACCCAGAGAGCGAAGCATGTGTTCAGCGTTGCCGATTTCACCTAAAGTAGCACGACAATCTGCTTCGATTTTACGCATTTCGCCTGAACGAAGACGTAAAGTAACGTAAGCACCATCTTTCGCAACTAATTGTGCGTAAGTACCAGCAGCACGTGCGATTTGCGCGCCCTTGCCTGGCTTAAGTTCGATTGCGTGAACAACACTACCTAATGGCGTGTTGCGAAGTGGCATTGTGTTACCTGCTTTGATAGGCGCATCTACACCAGACTGGATCGTATCACCAGCTTTTAAGCCTTTAGGGGCTAAGATGTAACGACGCTCACCATCTGCATATAATACTAACGCGATGTTAGCACTACGGTTTGGATCATACTCCAAACGCTCTACTTTTGCAGGGATACCATCTTTAGTACGTTTAAAGTCGATCATACGGTAATGGTGCTTGTGACCACCACCAACGTGACGAACTGTAATACGACCAGTATTGTTACGACCACCTGATTTAGACTTAGTGTCTAATAGTGGTGCGTAAGGCTTACCTTTATGTAGGTCTTTGTTTACCACTTTAACTAGGTGACGACGACCCGGAGAAGTAGGTTTACATTTTACGATAGCCATTATTCTATCTCCTATTGCTCTGAGCCAACGAAGTCGATGTCGCTACCTTCAGCAAGAGTAACGTATGCTTTTTTCCAATCGCTTCTGCGACCAAAACGAGCACCAGTACGTTTTGTTTTACCCTTAACATTCAGTGTACGAACACCTTCAACAGAAACTTCAAAAAGTTTCTCAACAGCGGCTTTGATTTCAGCTTTAGTAGCAGTAGTAGCAACTTTGAAAACAACAGTGTTGTTTGCTTCAGCAGCCATTGTGCTCTTTTCAGAAATATTCGGTGCTAAAAGCACTTTTAACAAACGTTCTTCGCTTATCATGCTAAAATCCCCTCAATTTCTTTTACTGCATCAGCAGTGATTAAAACTTTTTCGAAACCAACTAAGCTAACTGGATCGATTGCTTGAACGTCTACAGCGTCAACTTTATATAAGTTACGTGCAGATAAGAACAAGTTCTCATCAACTTCTTTAGTTACAATTAAAACGTCTTTAAGCTCTAAACCTTTTAACTTAGCAACTAAGTCTTTAGTTTTAGGCGTTTCTACCGCAAAGTTTTCTACAACTACTAAACGCTCTTGACGTACTAGTTCAGAAAGGATGCTAGCAATAGCACCACGGTACATTTTACGGTTAACTTTTTGGCTGTGATCTTGAGGTTTAGCAGCGAATGTTACGCCACCAGAACGCCAGATTGGACCACGAGTAGTACCAGCACGTGCACGGCCAGTACCTTTTTGACGCCATGGCTTCTTGCCACCGCCGCTAACTTCTGAGCGAGTCTTTTGAGCACGAGTACCTTGACGAGCACCAGCTGCATATGCAACTACTACTTGGTGTACTAAAGCTTCATTAAACTCACGTCCAAAAGTTGCTTCAGAAACTTCAAGAGCACCTGATGCGTCTTTTAATGATAATTCCATCACAAAATCTCCTGGACTAAGCTTTAACAGCTGGTTTGATGATTACGTTACCGTTGATAGCACCCGGAACTGCACCTTTAACAAGTAGCAAGTTACGTTCTGCGTCAACGCGAACCAATTCTAAGTTCTGTGTAGTAGTCTTCACAGCACCCATGTGACCAGACATTTTTTTGCCTTTGAAAACACGACCTGGTGTTTGACACTGACCGATCGAACCGTTTGAACGGTGAGAGATCGAGTTACCGTGAGTAGCGTCTTGCATGCTGAAATTCCAGCGCTTGATACCACCTTGGAAACCTTTACCTTTTGAGGTGCCAGTAACGTCAACTAATTTAGTGTCATTGAATAACTCAACAGTGATTTCACTGCCTGCTTCAAGACCTTCACCTTCAGTTGCATTTAAACGGAATTCCCACAAGCCGCGGCCTGCTTCGATACCTGCTTTTGCGAAATGTCCAGCAGCTGGTTTGTTAACACGGTTAGCTTTTTTGCTGCCCGTAGTAACTTGTAGTGCTGAATAACCATCGTTATCTACAGTTTTAACCTGAGAAACACGGTTCGCTTCAACTTCTAGAACTGTAACAGGAGTAGAAACACCATCTTCAGTGAAGACACGAGTCATACCCACTTTACGTCCAACTAGACCTATAGTCATTGTTAAAACCCCCTATTAACCCAAGCTGATTTGAACGTCAACACCAGCTGCAAGATCTAAACGCATTAACGCGTCTACAGTCTTTTCAGTTGGTTCAACGATATCAATCATGCGTTTGTGAGTACGAATTTCGTACTGATCTCGCGCATCTTTGTTAACGTGTGGAGAAATCAAAACTGTGAAACGCTCTTTACGAGTAGGAAGTGGAATTGGACCACGAACCTGCGCGCCAGTACGCTTTGCAGTATCAACGATTTCTGCTGTAGATTGATCAATCAAACGATGATCGAACGCTTTCAAACGAATGCGAATTCTTTGATTTGACATGAAGACAAATCCCCTTTTAAAAGAACAAAAAAATACATCCCTCTGCTTCCTTATGTGCCGGAAGGGGGTGTATTGCTATATAACATTCAACTCAAAATTAGAGTTGCTGTAAAAATAGGTAATTAATTATTTCATTACCTAATCATTTGTAATTGCATTTTGCTGTTACAAATCACACTTAGTCAAGCCAAACGTGAGCGCGTATTATACATAGATAAAAAATTATTACAACTACCACCTAAGAATAAGCTAAAGACATGGTCAAAAATAAGCCCAACTGAATTATCTAAATTTAGTACTTAATAATTTATCTTGATTGCGAAAAACAATCACAAGAATTAGTAGCGAATAATAGCTCATGTATTCTTTCAAAGAAGAGTGATTATTAAGGAGTAGCTTCGCTACTTTTTTTTAATTTCTGCTAATTCGACCAAAGCCATTTATAATAAGCTAAAGCAGAATATACCTTTCACTTTTTTAAATACCTATATATAAGCAGAATCAGTACACTTTTTTAGCTATTTACTTTTATCTGACAAATTATTTGTCAATCTTCTACCGATCTTTGTCGAGTAATGATATACTCGCGCGCAAATTTTCAACAGTTCTGCTTTCTCATGCTTATATATAGCTATGCGTAATAAGCATGAGAAAGCAGAATAGACATTAACTAAGTAGAGTAATCTAATGGCAGATTTATCAAAATACAGAAACATTGGTATTTTCGCTCACGTTGATGCGGGTAAAACCACAACAACTGAACGTATCCTTAAACTAACCGGTAAAATTCATAAGACTGGTGAAGTACATGACGGTGAGTCAACAACTGACTTCATGGAACAAGAAGCTGAGCGCGGTATTACTATCCAGTCTGCTGCGACTACATGTTTCTGGAATGATCACCGCATGAACATCATCGATACTCCTGGTCACGTTGACTTCACTGTTGAAGTTTACCGTTCACTTAAAGTATTAGATGGTGGTGTTGGTGTTTTCTGTGGTTCTGGTGGTGTTGAGCCTCAGTCAGAAACTAACTGGCGTTACGCTAACGACTCAGAAGTAGCTCGTTTAATCATGGTTAACAAACTTGACCGTTTAGGTGCTAACTTCTACCGTGTTGTAGACCAAGTACGTAACGTATTAGGTGCTAATCCACTAGTAATGACTTTACCAATTGGTGAAGAAGACGGTTTTGTTGGTGTTGTAGACCTTCTTAGCGAAAAAGCTTACGTTTGGGATGACACTGGTCTTCCAGAAAACTACGAAATAACAGATATTCCAGCTGACTTAGTAGACAAAGCTGCAGAATACCGTGAAGAATTAATCGAAACTGCTTTAGAGCAAGACGATGACTTATTAGAAGCTTACATGGAAGGTGAAATGCCAACTATGGAGCAAATCAAAGCATGTATCCGTAAAGGTACACGTGATATGTCTTTCTTCCCAACTTACTGTGCTTCTGCATTTAAAAACAAAGGTATTCAATTAATTCTTGATGCTGTTGTTGATTACTTGCCTTCTCCTACAGAAGTTGATCCACAACCAATCACTGATGAAGCAGGCGAGCCAACTGGTGAAGTTGCAACTGTTTCTACTGATGGTCCTTTACGTGCGTTAGCATTTAAAATTATGGATGACCGTTTCGGTGCCCTTACCTTCGTTCGTATCTACTCAGGTACATTAAACAAAGGTGATACTATCCTTAACACATTCACTGGTAAAACTGAACGTGTTGGCCGTATGGTAGAAATGCACGCTGATGACCGTACTGAGCTTTCTTCTGCACAAGCAGGTGATATCTTAGCTATCGTTGGTATGAAGAACGTTCAAACTGGTCACACTTTATGTGATCCTAAGTTCCCAGCAACATTAGAGCCAATGGTATTCCCTGAGCCAGTAATCTCTATTTCTGTTAAGCCTAAAGATAAAGGTTCAACAGAGAAAATGGGTATTGCTATCGGTAAAATGGTTGCAGAAGATCCTACGTTTACTGTTGAAACTGACCAAGATTCAGGTGAGACAATCTTACGTGGTATGGGTGAGCTTCACTTAGATATTAAAGTAGATATCTTACGTCGTACATACGATGTTGATTTAGAAGTTGGTAAGCCACAAGTTGCATACCGTGAAACTATCACACAAGCAATCGAAGATTCTTACACGCATAAGAAACAATCTGGTGGTTCAGGTCAATTCGGTAAGATCGATTACCGTATCAAGCCAGGTGAACCAGGTTCAGGTTTCGTATTCTCATCAACAGTTGTTGGTGGTAACGTACCTAAAGAATTCTTCCCAGCTGTTGAGAAAGGCTTTAACTCTATGATGGAGACTGGTGTTCTTGCTGGCTTCCCTGTATTAGACGTTGAAGTTGAATTATTTGATGGTGGCTTCCACGCAGTTGATTCATCTGCAGTTGCTTTCGAAATCGCTGCTAAAGGCGCTTTCCGTCAATCAATTCCAAAAGCTGGTGCTCAGTTAATTGAACCAATCATGAAAGTTGATGTGTTTACTCCTGATGATCACGTTGGTGATGTTATCGGTGATTTAAACCGTCGTCGTGGTATGATCAAAGACCAAGAAGCTGGTACTTCTGGTGTTCGCATCAAAGCTGACGTACCTCTTTCAGAAATGTTCGGTTACATCGGACACTTACGTACAATCACTTCAGGTCGTGGTCAATTCTCTATGGAATTCTCACACTACATGCCGTGTCCACAAAACGTAGCTGACGAAGTAATTGCTGAAGTTAAAGCAGCAAACGAAGCTAAGAAGTAATTAATACTTTTAAGTAACTTCTAAAAAGGATGCCTCGGCATCCTTTTTTAATGCCTGAGAATTAATCATGCCCTGCGATTATATAGTTACATAGGAATTATCTAAGCTAACAAAGCAAGTGCCGTATCCACAAAACGCGGTGACGAAGTAATTGCTGAAGTTAAAGCAGCAAACGAAGCTAAGAAGTAATTAATACTTTTAAGTAACTTCTAAAAAGGATGCCTCGGCATCCTTTTTTAATGCCTGATAATTAATCATGCCCTGCGATTATATAGTTCCATAGGAATTCTCTCAGCTAACAAAGCAAGTGCCGTATCCACAAAACGCGGTGACGAAGTAATTGCTGAAGTTAAAGCAGCAAACAAAGCTAAGAAGTAATTAATACTTTTAAGTAACTTCTAAAAAGGATGCCTGAGAATTGATTCTGCCCTGCGATTTTATAATTCCACAGGAATTCTCTCAGCTAAGCTCTTATCACACACAACATCAGATGAAATAAAAAAAGGGTATGAGTCTTGGAAAGAAGATATGGGTGGCGCTATTCAAGCATCAGATATAGCTAGCACAGTGACTTTTGTTTATAGCCAACCTCAAAATGTGTGCATTAGGGAAATAGTAGTCGCTGCGACTAAACAACAGCCATAATACACTGACAGTTAATTTTATTCGATTTACTATTTTATTATGCTCATTATTCAGCGCTTTGTTGTAACTTATTCTGCTGCACAAGCTCTTGAATATGAGCAGGTATTTTTACAGACTGTCCTTTTGTAGGCCAATTATTGATTCCTGATACGGTTTCTGTATTTAATAAACGCTTAGTCACTTCTGGGTGAGTATGAAACACACTCAATACTTCTACGCCGCTTTGCTGACTTTCCTCTAACAAGACATTAAATAATTCAGAAGCGCCTTGCGTATTTCGGTAATATTCGTGTAAAACACGTAAAGCCTCATCATCTGCAGCTTGCTCTTGTGAGCGACTAAAGCCAAGAAAAGCAAATTGGCTAGTGCCAGAGAAAAGCCCTGAGACATCAGTATTACTTTGACCGCTCAATACCGCATACAACAAGGTAAATAATGCGCCTTTGCTAAGTGCTTTAACTGGGTGGCGTAACTTAACATGTACGATTTCATGGGCCAGCAACATAGCCAAGGCATTTTCACTAGGTAATTTTTCTAACAAACCTCTGAAAATGAAAATATTGCCACCTAATGTTGCCACACCATTAACAGTATCGCTATTAACATAATGAAGGGTAATCTCGACGTCATCTTCCAAGGCCATTAACGGCGTCATATCATCAGCGAGACGCTGTAAATAAGCTGCTACCTCATTTTGTTGTGTTGTAGGATTACCTTTGAACTGTTTAACCCAAGGCTCAGCTAACTCTTGTTCATAAGCAAATGGAATAAATTTGCTACTCCAATCAAGCAAACTCCCTAGCAAATAAATAGCTAGTATAATAATTGCGATAGCGCCAGAGGCAAGTAACGCAAACTCTTTGACAGGGTTTGCGTTACTGTAGTTTATACCTTCAGGTATTTTAGGGTTACGGTAAATCATAAATACCAGTGCAGTACAATTAGCACAAAAATAACAGCTAAACTAATCATTTGAAAACCCTCCTTGATTGACTCGACTAATTGCAGTGCCATAAGCCAGTACTTCCACTGAACCTATGTTACCTGCAGCATTTTTTGAAATAGAGGCAGTCTCTAATTTGATATTAAAAATACGATCGGCATTTAAGCTTCGCGCCTCTTCCTTCATCCGTAAAATAGCCTCTCTTCGTGCTCTATCGAGCAATGTTTCATACGAAGTAACCCTACCACCAAAGATAGTACGTAGTAAGGCTAAAAAACGTTTAAAATAATCTACTGAAATAACCACACTACCCGTCACCAACATACCTGGCTTGGCACTATCTTCAGCTGTAGTCACTTTACTGGCTATAGATAAAACATCTCGATACTCTTCTTCACGCTGCCTTATCGAATGAAAGTGTCTTTTCTCAGCATGACGACCAAAGAAGTAACCCAATAATAATAAGAGTATCGATATACCGATTTCAAATTGAAATTGTCCCATGGGCTACCTCAAAATAACTGCACTACCATAGGCGAATAATTCAGCCGCCCCTTGTGTCACTGATGAGGTTGAAAACCTTACATTTACCACCGCATTTGCACCAACAGCCTGAGCCTGCTGCTTCATACGCTCAACGGCTTCTTCACGAGCCTCTTGGAGCAATTCGGTATAACCAACAAGTTCGCCACCAAAAATATTCTTAATACCAGCCATAAGGTCACGCCCTACATGTTTACTACGCACTGTACTGCCTTGTACCAAACCTAAATGTTGGGTGATTTCTTTTCCCGGTATGATTTCTAAATTACTAATTAACATATAACGTTCCTCAACATCCATTTCATTAATACGATTGTTTTGCTAATTACATTATATTGCATGACATAATATGTCAAAGAAATTATTAATCAACTTGTTTCAAATTATTTTCCCCATAAAAAAAGCCGATATAAAATATCGGCTTTTAAATTATCTCAGTAAACTTATTACTTAAGCATTTTGCTCACGTTCAATGGCGCGATATGCAATGTCAGTTCTAAACTCAACACCTTGCCAAGTAATTTGGTGTAATAATTCATAAGCTGCTTTTTGCGCTTCAGTGACACTATTACCTAACGCGGTAGCACAAAGTACACGACCACCTGCAGTAACCACCTCACCTGCATCATTTAATGCTGTACCTGCATGGAAGGTTTTAGCTGAATCGTTAGTATTAGTATTTAAGCCAGAAATCACATCGCCTTTAGGGTAACTTGCTGGGTAACCTTGAGCCGCTAATACAACACCAACGGCAGCACGACTATCAAACTCTGCAGTTACTTTATCTAACTCACCACGTGTCGCTGCTATACAAAGTTCAACTAAGTCTGATTGTAAACGCATCATAATCGGCTGTGTTTCAGGATCACCAAAACGACAATTATATTCAATCACATTTGGTGTACCATCAGCTGCAATCATTAAACCAGCGTATAAGAATCCTGAGTAAGGTGCTTCTTCTGATGCCATACCTTCAACTGTTGGCATAATGACTTCGGCCATAATACGGTTATGAATTTCTGGCGTTACCACAGGCGCTGGTGAATAAGCGCCCATGCCACCAGTGTTAGGACCTAAGTCTCCATTTAAAGCTCGTTTGTGATCTTGGCTTGTTGCCATAGGTAATACATTTTTACCGTCTACCATCACAATAAAGCTGGCTTCTTCACCTTCAAGAAACTCTTCAATCACAACACTATGCCCTGCTTCACCAAAGGCATTACCTGCTAGCATATCTTTGATTGCATCTTCAGCTTCTTCAAGCGTTAAAGCAACAATAACGCCTTTACCCGCTGCTAAGCCATCTGCTTTAACAACAATAGGTGCACCTTGTTCGCGAACATAAGCCAGTGCTTCATCTACATCAGTAAAGTTTGCATAGCTTCCTGTAGGAATTTTATGACGCGCTAAAAAATCTTTAGTGAAAGACTTAGAGCCTTCAAGTTGTGCCGCTTTTGCGCTTGGGCCGAAAATAGCTAAACCTTGAGCTTGAAATGCATCAACTACACCATCAACAAGTGGCTGCTCTGGGCCAACAATAGTTAAAGCAATGTCTTCTTTTTGAGCAAAAGCTACTAAACCTTCTAAATCACCAACGCTAATGGCAACATTTTCTAATTTAGTTTCAGTTGATGTACCAGCATTACCCGGCGCTACAAAGACTTTGCTTACTTGAGACGATTGTGCCGCTTTCCACGCCAGTGCATGTTCACGACCACCACTACCAATAACTAAAATGTTCATTTAATTTTCCTATTTTTACCCAAGCTATTAAGTTTTACTTACTTTTGGGTTTAACAAATTTTAAAGTCATACGATCGCTTTCGCCAATCGCTAAATATTTTTCTTTATCTTTATCTTTATCACCTAAAGCTAAACGAGGCGGTAATGTCCATACCCCTTTCGGATGTAACGCCGTATCTTTCGAGTTAGCATTTACTTCACTTGAACCTGCGAATCTAAATCCGGCCGCTTTAGCTTGTTTGATGGTTTTCGCTTCTGATACATAACCACGTGATTTTTCAGCATCACCACCTGCTGGTAATCTGTGCTCTACTACACCTAGAACGCCACCTGGTTTTAATGCGTTATAAGCATCTTTAAATACTTGCTCTACACCTGCATCTTTCCAGTTGTGGAGATTTCTGAAAGTTAGCACTAAATCAGCACTGCCTTGAGGCGCTAATTCACTTTGCTTACGTGGTACAAAATCGGTTAAAACTACTTCACTGAACACTACGTTTGAAGCAAGTTTCTTTTCTAATTTTTTACGTGAATTACTGTAGTAATTATCTTCACCGGTATCAGGGTAATGTGCGCCATATAATTTACCCGTGCCTTTAAGGGCAGGAGCTAATATTTCAGTATACCAACCACCACCAGGTGTTATTTCTACTACTGTCATGTTTGAATTAAAACCAAAGAAACTTAAAGTTTCTACAGGGTTACGATATTGATCACGTGCTTTATTATCAGCTGAGCGATGTTCACCTGCTACCGCTTTCTCAAGCTTGGCATCGTGTTGAGCATGCGCAGCAGCATTTAAACTAATTAATGCTCCACATGTTAATGTCGCTGAGATAAGAAGAGATTTTAAGTTGTTCTTTTTTAATAACATAACTATTTCCATTGTTGAGTTTTTAACCAAAATTACACCTATAAACCAGATGTAGTATTGAGGTTTTTAATTTCAACCAACATTTATAGCAGATTTTAAATAAAGAAACAGTGCTGTTCACCGTGAACTAGGGCACTGTTTAAGCTAATTTGTAACAAGATTTCTTCAAACAATAGAAATACTTGTATACATGAACGCCATATTCAAAATAAGTAACCGCATACTAGCTAAACTACTCATTCTTAAAAACGCTCTAACTTATTAGCCTCAGAGCGAATCATTATTAATAAAGATTTTATAAGTTGAAAGGCTTAAATTTAAAGGTAAAAGCGCGGAGCGTATGACTATACGTGAGCACTTTTAACGAATAAATTTAACCTCTAAACAATAAAAATCAACTCCAATCAATGATAGTTTTTTAAGTTATAGGGTTTAAAAAACAAACGATAAGCACGGAGCGTATGACTATACGTGAGTACTTATCGTGCAGAGTTTTAGCCCTATAACGACAAAAACTGAAATTAATGGCGGAAGTGGCGCATTCCGGTAAATACCATAGCAATGTTATGCTCGTCTGCGGCGGCAATAACTTCATCATCACGCATTGAACCACCTGGCTGAATTACTGCTGTAATACCTGCTTCAGCAGCTGCATCTAGACCATCACGGAATGGGAAGAATGCATCCGATGCCATCACTGAACCTTTTACTTCTAGGTTTTCATCAGCGGCTTTAATTCCAGCAACTTTTGCTGAGTAAACACGGCTCATTTGGCCTGCACCAACACCAATGGTCATGCTGTTTTTAACATAAACAATCGCGTTAGACTTAACGTATTTAGCAACTTTCCAGCAAAATTGTAAATCACGCATTTCTTCTTCTGAAGGCTGACGCTTAGTTACTACTTTTAAATCATCGCTTGCAACTTTACCTTGATCGCGGTCTTGTAATAACAAACCACCATTTACACGTTTGTAGTCTAAACCTGTGGTTTGGTTATCCCACTGACCACATTCTAATAAACGTACATTTGGCTTAGCTGCAACAATTTGAGCCGCTGCATCAGAAATGCTTGGTGCAATAATCACTTCAACAAATTGACGAGAAACAATCGCTTCAGCAGTATCTGCATCTAACTCACGGTTGAACGCGATAATGCCACCAAAAGCAGAAGTTGGGTCAGTTTTAAAAGCACTTTCATATGCGGCTAAAATATTATCGCCAATTGCCACGCCACAAGGGTTTGCATGCTTAACAATAACACAAGCCGCTTCATCAAATTCTTTAACACATTCTAATGCAGCGTCTGTATCAGCAATGTTGTTATAAGATAATGCTTTACCTTGAATTTGCTTGGCAGTAGATACTGATGCTTCTGTTGGGTTAGCTTCAACATAGAATGCAGCATCTTGATGAGAGTTTTCACCGTAACGTAAGTCTTGCGATTTAACAAATTGGCTGTTAAAGGTACGTGGGAATTTGGCTTTTTCTTCAAATGAAGGAGTTGCTTCATTGTCACCGTATGCTGGTAACATTTTACCAAAGTAGTTAGCAATCATACCATCGTAGCTTGCTGTGTGCTCGTAAGCAGCAATGGCTAAATCAAAACGTGTTTTGTAATTTAATGAATCATCGTTTGCATCCATTTCAGCAATAACACGATCATAATCACCCGCGTTTACAATAATGGTTACGTCTTTATGATTTTTCGCGGCTGCGCGAACCATTGTAGGACCACCAATATCGATGTTTTCAATAGCGTTTTCTAACGTACAGTTTTCATCGCTTACTGCGTTAGCAAATGGGTAAAGGTTAACCACAACCATATCAATCGCGCTAATGTTGTTTTCGCTCATTACTGCTTCATCAGTACCGCGACGAGCTAAAATACCACCATGTACTTTAGGGTGTAATGTTTTAACACGACCATCCATAATTTCAGGATGACCTGTGTAATCTGACACTTCAGTTACTTTAATGCCATTTTCAGCTAATAATTTTGCTGTGCCACCAGTAGAAAGAAGATCAACACCTTTGTCGCTTAAGCTTTTAGCAAATTCAACAATACCTGTTTTATCAGATACACTTAATAGTGCGCGTTTGATTGGACGTGGATTATCCATTTTTTATTTACCTTTTAATGTTTAAATACTAATTCTTTTTTGCTTTGATTTAGTTCATTTAATTAGGGCTTATAACCATAAAACACAAAGCATATAAACGATAAAAGCACCCGAGGGTGCTTTTATGTTAAAAAGTCGATATTAGTTCATACCGTATTTTTTTAATTTCTTACGTAATGTTCCGCGGTTAATACCTAACAAGTTAGCCGCACGCGTTTGGTTACCGCGAGTATACTTCATTACTTCTTCAAGCATAGGCGCTTCAATTTCACTTAATACAAGGTCATACATATCATCAACATCGTTACCATTTAATTGTGATAAGTAGTTGCTGATAGCTATTTTAGCTTGAGTACGCAATGGTGAAGTTTTAGTTTGCGTTTGAATATCGCCAGTAATAAATGGAGAAGAAACATTTTGTTCGAACATATGATATAACTCTTTGTAAATTAAATAATTGTAAAAAATAAATAATCTTTACTTGGCTACAAACCTGTAAAGCTATCTAAGAATAAGTTAAGGGCGTCAAGCTGTTCACTTTCCGTCTCTAACCCATTAAATTTTGCTCTAAACACTTTGCCTTGGTCCTCAGTAAAAGACTCACTAAACCCCTCGTTTAACGCTGAGAGTGTTTGTATATACCAAGACACATGTTTACGGGCGAATCTCACACCCTTAAAATCACCGTAAAACTGATGCAACTCATTTACATGAGCTAACAAAATGGCACGTACTTCATCCAATGAAGGGGTTTTCAACTTATTGCCCGTTGCTAAGAAATGATTAATTTCTCTAAAAAACCACGGACGACCTTGAGCACCTCGACCAATCATAATGGCATCAGCTTGGGTATGGTTTAGTACCTGTTCGGCTTTTTCAACCGTGGTAATATCACCATTAGCCACCACCGGAATTGAAACTGCCTGCTTAATTGCCTTGATTGTGTCGTATTCCGCATGACCTTTATAAAAGTCATTTCGGGTTCGACCATGTACTGCCAAAGAAGCAATACCGTTATCTTGCGCAATTTTTGCTATTTCAATGCCGTTACGGCTATTTTCGCACCAACCTGTACGAATTTTTAACGTCACCGGTATATCTACCGCTTGCACCACAGACTTAACAATTGCTTCAACCTGTGCTGGCTCTTTTAATAACGCAGAACCCGCTAACTTCTTATTTACCTTTTTTGCTGGGCATCCCATATTAATATCAATAATTTGGGCACCACTTTGTGCATTAACTTTCGCAGCAAAGGCCATTTCTTCAGGACAACTACCCGCTATTTGTACTGAGCGGATGCCTGCCTCTTTGCTATGCACCATACGTTGCTTAGATTTGTCGGTATTCCAAACTTTAGGATTAGACGACATCATTTCTGATACAGCTAAACCTGCACCTAATTGACAACATAATTGTCTAAAAGGTTGATCAGTAATACCCGCCATTGGCGCAAGCATTACCTGACTATTTAATTGATACGGACCTATCTTCACACTGATGCTTTTTTGAGCTACTCGTCAAAAGGGCGCTAAGTTTACGTGTTTTTTTTTCAATTGAAAAGCATAGAATTTGAACAATTTTTAACTTTTTTCCACTTTTTAATATTGACATTTGCCAAACTTTTAAAGTGACCACAAAACGTACAATTACTTTACAAATATGTTGACATTAGTCACAAAAAAGTCTTTCAAGTATTTGCTCGAAATATACGCTGTACTGTGGCAAGGTAAAGGGATTGAGCATTTACAATAACTTAATAAAAAACAATAATATTATGCATACTCCACTACAATTACCCATTACAAATATTTATGGAAAAGGCGACTACAGTGTTGTAGTTCACTTAGGTAGCGAGCAAGCACCCGTTAATTTGCTGCTTGATACTGGCAGTAGCACGCTAGTAGTAAAAGAAGGGGTTTACCAAACAAAGCATGACAAGCAATTAACCCCTTCGGCTATTGCCCAAGAAGTTAACTACGGTATTGGCGGTTGGAATGGCCCAGTTATTAAAAGCGGCATTACCTTAAGTAATTACGATTTAGCCAATAAAAGCAAAGTTGGATCTGAGCAAATCACCTTAACTAAAGGCGATATTGCCGTTGTATCAGGTAAACAACAGGTTGCAACCTTTGGTGATGCCGATGGCATATTAGGCTTAGCGTATCACCACCTTAATAAAGGCTTTAACTTAACAAGTTATTTTACCCAGCAAAACATAAGCCCAGCTACGACCTACCCATGGCCCTTTAGCGATGCAAGCGAAACCTCTCCAACAAGTACCGACTTAAACGCCTTTAAAAAATTTTTATGGCAATATCCAGAACACGATATTGTGCCTTATTTTACTGAACTTGAAGAAGAACACTTAGTTGCCAACAAGTTCGCCTTTTATAGCAAACGCTCCAGCATATTCGTCGATGAAGCCAATAAAGACATTAATATTGCCACTAGTCCAATAGCAGACATAGAACCACTAATGCAACTATCCGAGAACCAAGGCGCATTAATACTTGGTGGTGGTGAAGAACAAACAGATTTATATCAAGGTGAATTTCAAAGCATTCAAGTGGAGCACGATGTTTATTACAACGTTGAACTTGTCTCGGTACAAGTGGGTGATAAGCCAGTTATAAAAGCTGAGCCTTTAGAACAAAGCCATGTAAAAAGCTATTTTACCAATGCCATTATTGATACTGGCGCAGGCGCGATAGTGTTAACTGCTACAATATATGAGCAAGTAATACGCGATTTAATTGCTATCAACCCAAGTTATGAAGCGTTACTAACTCCTTTCAAAGATTATAAAGAACAGTACACAGGAGTCGATGCTAGCTTGATAGAATTAGATAAGTGGCCAACCATTTACTTTAATTTTGTTAGCAATTCCAGCAACGCAAACGGTGAAGGCCACATAGATAATGAAGAAAAGCCAACAATACAGTTAGCTTGTACACCACAAACCTATTGGCAACTGAATTGCCCTACTTTTGGTAGAGCAAGCCTCAAATTATTAAGTCAGTTACCCCAATGGCCAAACCAATCCATTATTGGATTACCGCTATTGAATAACTACTATGTTGTATTTGATCGCAGTGAAGATACAAATGGCGTGATTAAGTTTGCAAAGCAAAAATAAGAAATAAGCTGTGTTAACTTATCACTTTAATAAGAATCTGATAAGTTAGCTCAAAATGAATAACAAATGAAAATAATGGAAAATAAGTATGTCAGGTAATTTAACGTGTGTCGGTACTGGCATGACCTTAGGTGCTCATGTTAGCCCTATCGCATTAAGCCATATTGAACATGCTGATGTGGTTTTCTCATTAATGGCTAATGGTTTCGCACAAAAATGGTTAGAAGGTATTAACGATAACGTGCATAGCCTACAACACTTCTACGAAGAGGGTAAAAACCGCAATATTACCTACAACGAAATGGTTGATACCATTTTAGACGCCGTACGAGAAGGTAAAAAAGTCGTCGCTGCTTTTTATGGTCACCCCGGCGTATTTGCTTGTGTTGCCCATCGCGCCATTAGAAAAGCCAAATTAGAAGAGCTACCTGCCACCATGGAGCCGGGTATATCAGCAGAAGACTGCCTTTATGCTGATTTAGGCATAGATCCTGGCAATACTGGTTGTGCACATTTTGAAACCAGCCAATTCATGTTTTATAAGCGTAAAGTTGATAATTCAGCCCATTTAATTTTATGGCAAGTAGCCTTAGCAGGTGATAAATCCTTAGGCAAGTTCTCAACAGGCAAAGCCTATCGCCAAGTCTTAGTAGACTTGCTACTAGAGCACTACCCTGCTGACCATGAAGTTATATTATATGAAGCTAAAGGCATAGCTATAGATACCATGCGTGCCGACAAAATTGCCTTAACAGAACTGGTTGATGCTGAGTTACACATGCACACCACCATGGTGGTTCCGCCAAGTAGAAAAATGCAGCCTAATGAAGAGGTGCTCGCTAGGTTGGCGCAAATAGATAAAAAAGAAGAGCGCGCTAAAAGTGGGCCTAAACTAACATTAGTGCTATAGCCTACAACGGTATAGATTTAAACTAAGAAAATTATGCATAGTTTTACCACCGAACGATTACTAATTCGTCCTTTCATACCTGATGATGAGGAGCTGTACTGTCAATTATTCACTGATGAAAAAATCATGAGGAACTCTGGCGGTGTTATTAAATTAGAGCAAACTAAGAAGAACTTTGCTAACTCGCTAAAAGCGATTGAAAAAAAGAAAAAAGCAGTACTTAATTGGGCAATAATTGAAAAAGAAAGTCTTGAACCAATAGGCTTTCAAGCCTTGTCATGGCTAAAGCCTAGTCACTCCCCGAAACCCAACAAAGAAGATATAAACCAAGTGGAAATTGGCATTATGTTGCTAACAAAAGCAAACGGAAAGCAATACCCAGAAGAGGCCATGGGGGCTTTAATGGAGTATGCTTTTAATTACCAAAACATTGATAGAATCAACGCATTTTATGCCAACAAGAATCTCGCCACCAAGCGTTTTTTAAAAAAATTACAGTTTACTTTTGAGGACGAACTACAACCCACAACAACTAAAAATAGTTATCAATACTTTGATAAACCCCAATGGCAGCAACGGTTAATCACTAAAGTTTTTGACTAACACTCTATCTATTATTTATAAAAAGTTATTCAAGTGTTGATAACGACATGAAAATTAGTGCTCAGAAAAACACATTGCTAATGCAAGACATAATCTGCTACTTTTAATTCTCTAAAAAATAGTGGCTCAGTTTTGTAACTCTCTAAACTACAAGTTGAAACTTAATAATTAAAATGGAGTAAACCTATGAACAAAGTAATAGAAATTTTAACAGAAATGGCTCAGAATGCATCAGCAGATATAGAACAATTAGCCGCTCAAGTGAGTTCTGAACAGGCTGAAGCAATTATCAATAAAGATATTACGGCACTTGAACGCCAATTAGATATTTGCCCCGATATTAAGTGCTTTCTAATACCTGCTGAAGATGAAGAACCAAGCAAAAAAGAGGAAGAGAAAGAAGAAGAATCTGATGTAAAGTCAGTTGTTAGCTTCTAAATATTAATATGATTTATAGCAATAAGTTCCTCATAATTTTTTTATTTGCATATTTATTGCTCTTCTCAATAACAGGCTTCACTGAAAGCATTTCAATCAAGTTAGAAGAGGCAGATAACGTTAAAAGTAGTAACCCTTCAAAGTTCTCAGAATTGTTAAGCTCATTGGAAGAACAAAAAAAACTCCTAGATAATGAACAAAGGTATTACTTGCGATACCTGCAAGCATATCAACTTGCCTTTTCAGGAAAAACCGAAAAATCTAAAACAATCCTTAAAGAAATATTAGGATCAGAGGCAAGTGAGACAATAAAGTTTAGATCTCGCTTAACACTTATAAATTTTTACGCATATAACAGAAACTGGGCTGATGGTTTATCTAATTTAACTGTACTCCTAGAAGAGCTCCCTAAAATCAATAACGAGCAATATCAAAATGACGGATTAGCTTTAGCTGCAATGTTTTATAATCAAATCGGTCAGTATTCTTTAGGGTTAACTTACGCAAATCAACTAGAAAAACAAACAAAAGATGCACGACAAAATTGTTTAGCTAAAATGTTTAAGTTTGAGTCAATTTTTTACACTACAGACTTAAAAGTTGATCCTATAGAAATTGAATCCGCTATAAATGCTTGTAATAAAGAGCCTATCGCGGCAAATTTACTACGTACATATGTTGCTGAAATGCATATTCAAGATGAGCAGCTTGAACATGCCAACACCTTATTATTAAAGTATATTCATGAAGTTGAATCAGTAAAGTATGTTAGGTTAATTGTAAGGTTTTACTCACTAATTGCTGAGACATACTTTAAACAAAGTGACTTTGAGAAAAGCGCTTATTACTCAAACAAAACCATTGAAAAAGCCGTTAATATTCCGACTACTCAAGGTGTTATCAATTCATATAAATTTCTCTATCATATAGCGAAAAAGCAAAGCGACTTTTCTGCATCACTACTTGCCCATGAAAAATACTCTCAATTAAATCAATCTTATATAGATGAAATAACAGCCAAGCACTTTGCATATCAACTTGCAGAGCATAAATCATTTGAACAACAAAGTAAGATAAGCTTACTTAATGAAAAAAATACTCTATTAGAAACAAAACAAGCTCTATCAGAAGCCGAAGTAGCCAATACCCGTTTAATCATTATGGTGTTGATTATCAGTCTGCTGTTATTCATCTTTTGGGCTGGTCGCTTATACAAAGCACACAAACGTATAAAAGAATTGGCTGAGTTTGACGCCTTAACAGGAATATTCAATCGTGGTCATTTTACCCAAGTGGCAACAAGTACGTTACGTTATTGTAAAAGTGCTGAACAAGATTTGAGTGTGATTATGTTCGATTTAGATTACTTTAAATCAATCAACGATAACTATGGTCACGCTACAGGCGATTGGGCGTTAAAAGAAACCATTAAAGTATGCCAAAATGTGGGACGTAAAAATGATATCTTTGCTCGGTTAGGCGGTGAAGAATTTTGTATTTTATTACCCAGCTGCCATATTCGTAGTGCAGCTTTAGTTGCTGAACATTGTAGAAGCGCCATCGAAGATATTGTTACTGAAGCTTCTGGGCATGACTTTAAAATAACCGCTAGCTTTGGCATCACAGATGCTAAGACCTCAGGGTTTGAGTTAGAAAAACTCCTTGCTGATGCCGATGAAGCTGCATATGATTCAAAAAAATCTGGAAGAAACCGCATTACCGTGTTTACGGTAGAAGAAGAACCAGAACAAAAGCAGCTAGACAGTTCATGGAGTATCACTTAACGCTAATCATCTTTGACCTTAATAAATGAACAGGTTTAACCATTACATACCTTGCTTGAAAAACACATTGCTAATAGCTGCTAATTTCTGCTAATTTAAACCTCCATATAACATTAGTACATTAATGTAACTCGTTAAGCGGTAAGTTAAAATTTAACAATAAAAATCGGAGTAAACCCTATGAGTGAAGCCATTCAAGTGTTAGTTGGCTTAGCAAGCAATGCCACGTTAAATAACCAAGATAATATTACCACTATGCTTGCAGAAGCAGACATTAGCTTAGAGCAAGAGAAAGCTATAAAAGCCAAAGATGCTAAGCGATTACTAGATGCTTCTGATGAGATTTCAAAAATTAAGTTTTTTATTCCAATTGCTCCTGCGGAAGATGACGAGCCTGAGGAAAGCAATGAAGAAGAAACTGAAACCAATAACCTACTAGCAATTATTGGTTAATTATATATAAAATGAAATTTATCAGCATGACCTCATACTGTCTGTGCATATACAGTTGCGTTATGCTGACTTCATTTGCCTTAAGTTTATTCCCCCAAATAACTCATGCTAATGAAGTTACAGAAGTAAGAGTACTCTCAGCCAAAAACATCTCAGATAAACTAAAATTAGCGGAGAAACACAAACGTACTAACCCAACAAAATTCAATGAACTAATTTATGAACTACAAGGCCAACCTAACCTCAAAAATGAACAAAAACAGCATCTCAATTTTTTAATTGCATTCTCCTTTATTTATAGTGGTCAATTTGACAAAGCAGCATCAAAATTACGAGCTCTACAAAAAGAAAAACTGAATAAATTGCTAAGGTACAGAGTTAATTATTCACTTATTGTTGTCGCTACAGCCACCAAAAATTGGTCCGAAGGATTAAAACACATCGCAATAAATAACGAAATTTTGCAATACATCGATGATATAGAGCAATACCAAAACGGTTTACTATCAGTGATAGTATTTTATAGTCAAATGAGGCAGTACCAACTCGCACTAAAATATATTGACAAGCTATCAAATCAAACACTATCACCAACAAATACATGTGCTCTCAAACAATTAAACTTAGAAGCAAGATTTAACCTAAAAGAATTGAAGCTAAACGATACAAACTTCAATGATGCTATTGATGATTGCATTAATGCTAATTTTCTGATTCCTGCACATATTGTGCGTTTACATAAAGCAAAGCTCTATTTGCGAAATGACATGCCCCAAGAAGCACTGGAGTTTTTATTAGGTCATTTGAATGACGCTAAAGCTACCCAATATCCTATGCTAATTGCTGAGATGCATAACGTGCTAGCTAGGTCTTTCATAAAAATAAACGACTTAGAAAGTGCTAAATCACAAGCACAGGCAGCTCTTGCAGTAAATAGTAACGTATCCAATCTGCTACAAGGTGTTGATACTTACCTATTACTTTATGAGATAGCCAAAGCAGAAAATAGCCCTACCTTGGCATTAGAGTATTACGAAAAATACGCAGAAATAGAAAGAGCTAACTTAGAAGGCGAGAAAGCTAAGCACTTAGCATTTCAGTTAGCACAACATAAAACTGCCGAACAAGAAACTCAAATAGCCCTGCTTAACGAAAAGAATGCCTTATTAGAAACCAAACAAGCACTGTCAGAAGCCGAGGTAACAAATACTCGCTTATTCATTACGGTGCTGATTATCAGCCTGTTGTTATTTACCTTCTGGGGTGGTCGCTTATATAAAGCCCATAAACGCATAAAAGAATTGGCCGAATTTGACTCCTTAACAGGTATATTCAATCGTGGTCATTTTACTCAAGTGGCTACTAGTGCATTAAACTATTGTGAAAGTGCAAAACAAGAGTTAAGTGTAATAATTTTCGACTTAGACCACTTTAAATCGGTGAATGACACTTATGGTCATGCCACAGGGGATTGGGCGTTAATCGAAGCTATAAGCGTTTGTAAAGATTTTGGTAGACAAAACGACATATTTGCCCGATTAGGCGGCGAAGAATTCTGTATATTACTACCAAGCTGCGACATACGAACGGCGGCTTTACGTGCAGAGCAGTGTAGACAAGCGATTGAAGGCATTGTCACTGAAGCCTCAGGGCACGATTTTAAGTTAACCGCGAGTTTTGGTGTAACCGACGCTAAAACATCAGGTTTTGTGCTAGAAAAACTACTTGCCGATGCTGACAGTGCAGCTTATGAGTCTAAGCATGCAGGTCGAAACCGTATTACGGTATTTACTATTGAAGAAAAACCTGAACAAAAGCAGCTAGACAGTTCATGGAGTATCACTTAATCTTAAACTAAATATTATTTGCCTAATTGGTCAACTACCGTTTTTGTTGTTTGGAGTGTTACTATTTTTACAAGGTGTAAGGAATATATCCCGACCTCTGTGTGGCTTAGTGTAGTTAGCTTTTTTCTTTTTTATTTTTTTGTACAGAGTACTAAAGTATTAGCTCAGGAGTCACTCAGCGAAGAGGTAATAACGGAACAGTTATCACTAGCAGACAATTCAAGATTAAGCGATCCTAAAAAGTTTAAAGAAACCCTCTATCGTCTCAAAAAACATCAGAAATTCTTTTCTAAAAGTCAAAATGATTTTTTTCAATATCTACAAGGGTACTTTTTTGCTTATTCTGGTGAGCATGTACAAGCGGAAAAAACCCTGACATCAGTATTACCATCAATAACTGATACAAACCTAAAATTTAGAATTAATTACACATTAGTTAACTTGTATGCCATAACCAAAAACTGGGAAGAAGGCTTAGCTTTTATTGAAAAAAATAATGTTTTAATACCTACTATTAAAGAACAAAAACTCATAGTAAGTAGCTTATTAACCGTTGTGATTTTTTATAGCGAAATGAAACAATATGAGTTAACACTTGAGTATATTAATAGACTAAAGAATTATGACGTTTCATTATCAAATCAATGTTTTATTGAACGTTTTCACGCTGAAGCTGCTTATAATATTAATCAATTAACTTCTGATAATGTAACCACAGATAAAGCCTTATCTATTTGCATCAAAGCTAAAAATAAATTAGGTGCTAACTCAGTTAGATTAATTCAAGCGAAACAATTGTTCGAAGCAAATAAACCTCAACAAGTACTCGATTTATTACTACCTCATATAGAAGAAGTAAAATCAACATTATTTCCTATGGGTATTGCCGAAACACATAACAGTATTGCTCAAGCGTATTTAGCATTAGAGATGTTAGCTCTCGCTAAAGAGCATGCTGACCTTGCTAAAAGCATCAATAAAAACAACACAGGTATCGAACGTGCAAGAGCAACCTATAGTTTACTTTATAAAATAGCTGAGCATGAAAACAACCTTGAACTTGCTCATACTTATTTCAAGGTATTTAGCGAACTAGACAAAGCTTACGTAGATGAGATTCACGCAAAGCACATCGCAGTTCAATTAGCACAACATAAAAGTATTGAACAAAAAAATCGTATTGAATTACTCAATGAAACGAATGCGTTACTCACTACAGAACAAACATTAGCTAAAAGTAAAATTACCAATATACAATTAGTGATTGTGGTATTAGTGCTGTCTTTGATTATTTTGTCGCTGTGGGGGATACGGTTATATAAAACTCATCAGGTTATTAAAGTGCTATCAGAATATGATGAGCTCACAGGTATTTATAACCGTCGTCACTTTAATCATGTCGCAAAAATTGCATTAAAATACTGTAAAAGTGCTCACCAAGAGTTAAGCTTTGTTCTATTTGATTTAGATTTGTTTAAGCAAATAAATGATACTTATGGTCATGCTATTGGTGACTGGGCATTACAGGAGTCGATCAAAGTATGCCAAGCAATTGGCCGAAAAAATGATATTTTTGCCAGACTAGGCGGTGAAGAGTTTTGTTTAGTGCTACCTAGTTGTGACATAAATGCCGCAATGGCAAGAGCAGAAGCCTGTAGAAAGGCAATAGAAAATATTAATACTGAAGCCGTAGGTTGCCACTTTACTATTACGGCCAGTTTCGGCGTAACCGATGTAATTCGTTCTGGCTTTGACTTACAAGCACTGTTGAAAGATGCTGATATTGCAACGTATCGCGCAAAAAATAGTGGTAGAAATAAAGTGTGTGCCTTTGAGATTGAGGCACCTCAAGAATAAAAGTAACTGAGAGAAAACGGGTAGTCTCAGTTACTTAATCAGTTAAACTAATTGCTTATTTTCGTTGTCCGTTTAATCTTACCCATTCTTCTTGTACGGTAACGGGCTCCATATCACACCATTGACCATAAATGCCTTGCAGTGTTTCTGCTTGTTCTTCTAATACACCTGACAACGCCAGCAAGCCCTTTTCACCAACGTAGTCCATAATAGTAGGCGCTAACTCACGAAGAGGCCCAGCTAAAATATTTGCCACAACAACATCCGCTTTAAACTTAGGCTGATCTTTTGGTAAAAATAGCTCAAGTCTGTCGGCAACATTGTTTCGTTCTGCATTAGCAAGACTTGCTTGTAGTGCTTGTGGGTCAATATCAATACCGATGACTTTTTTCGCACCAAGCTTTAATGCTGCTAATGATAAAATGCCAGAACCACAACCAAAATCTACTACCGTTTTATCTTTAAGATCTAAGCCGTCTAACCAAGTTAAACACAGCGCTGTGGTTGGGTGTGTCCCTGTACCAAAGGCAAGGCCAGGATCTAACATAACATTAACGGCATCTGGCTCTGGAATATCACGCCAGCTTGGGCAAATCCATAAGCGATTACCAAATTTCATCGGATGGAAGTTATCCATCCACTCGCGTTCCCAGTCTTTATCTTCTAACTGTTCAAGCTTGTATTGCATGTCTTGTTTGTCAGGATGAATACTACGTAAATAATTTAACACTTTGTCCATATCATGACTTGCATCATACAAGCCCATAACCACAGTATTCGCCCAATAAATCACTTCATCACCCGGTAAAGGTTCGTAAATAGGGGTGTCTTGGGCATCAATAAAGGTTACAGCTTGTGCGCCACAGGCAGATAACATATTTGAGTATTTTTCAGCGGTTTCTTCGTTGGCACTTAATCTAAGTTGTATCCAAGGCATGTTCGGTTCTCAGTGTTTATAAATATCAAAGCTAAATAGTAGCCATAAATAAGCTTGATGCTAGTTTACCATTCATTACTGCTAGAGTAGGAGTTAATTCACAACATTATGAGAAAAATGATGACGACACCAATGCTTGATTTACTTCCAGACCTGTTTGATGACCACGCTGATCAATTAACCTTAGTTCAGCCCTTATTTAAAGACTTCGGTAAGAAAAGGATTTTCTTTGGTGAAATTGTCACTGTTTCGTGTTTTAACGATAACTCAAAAGTTAAAGAGCTTGTGGCAACCAATGGTACAGGTAAAGTTATGGTAGTTGATGGCAAAGCGAGTTTAACCAATGCCTTGCTCGGTGATATGCTCGCTGAAAAAGCAGTAACTAATGGTTGGCAAGGCATTGTAATTAATGGCTGTATACGTGATGCAGGCACAATTTCCACCTTAGCTTTAGGTGTTAAAGCTTTAGGGTGTAACCCTATTAAAACTGAGAAGCTAGGCGTTGGTGAAGTGAATGTTCCACTTAACTTTGCTGGCGTTAATTTTATTCCAGGCCAGTTTATTTATGGTGATGACAATGGTTTAGCCGTAAGTGAAAAATTATTAAATAGTCATTTAGTCAAACTAGATTAAGGTTTTTGCTTTTTTCCTATGTTAATGTTTGCTTCATTGTAATAGCAAAGCAAAATTAATTAGGTTTATTAATGAAGTACTTTCCCGTTTTTCTTGATGGCGCGAAAATATCTGCCATGGTTGTTGGTGGTGGCGAAGTTGCAGCGCGTAAAATTGAATTACTACTAAAAACCACCACAAATATTACGATTATGGCGGCTGAAGTTAATGAAGCGGTTGGCCGGTTAATCAATGAAAACGAACTAAATTGGTTACAGCACAATTATGAAGCAGGTAAGTTAAGCGGTATTACCTTAGCGATTGCAGCAACTGATGATAAAGCAGTAAATGAAGCCATTTATCATGAAGCGGTGCAAAGCAATATTTTAGCTAACGTGGTTGACCAACCAGAGCTTTGTACCTATATCACACCTGCCATTATTGATCGTTCACCAATGATTATTGCCTTATCTAGCTCGGGCAGCGCTCCTATACTTATTCGTATGTTAAGAGAGCAAATCGAAAAAATATTACCTGAAGGCTATGGTCGTTTAGCTGACTTTTCATTGAAGTTTAGAGATCACGTAAAAGCGCGCATTAAAGGCTTACGTAACCGCAGAACCTTCTGGGAAAACACACTTCGTGGCAATATTGGTAAAGCCATATTAGCGGGTAATCAACATGATGCTGAGCAGCAATTAATCGCCAGTTTAAAAGAAGAAGTAGCTCCGCCTAAAGGTGAAATTACTTTTATTCACACCAAAGATGGAAACCCTGACAATTTGACCTTGAGTGCTCATAGAGCTATGCAGTTTGCCGATGCAGTATTTTATGATGAAGAGGTAAATATTGGTTTAATTGAATACATTCGTCGAGACGCAGAGAAGTTCCCGCAAAGTATTACCTCCAGTATATTAATTAATTATCGACATGCTTTAGAGCTAGCTGAAAAAGGCCAGCAAGTGATTTACTTACTCGCTGGTAATGAAGAATTACCTGCAAATTCAGCCCTTGAGCATAGTGCTATTTCTACTCAAGCTTTTATTTGTGGCGGCAATTAAGCTCTATTAGATCCTACCGAAATCAAACTTAACCCCCTTTATTCACATTGCTTATAAAGGGGCGCCTCTTCATTGTCAGCATTCTTTACAATTAGAGTATATACTCCACACCTAAAACTAATAAATTCCTTAGTTTTCACGCAAATAACTATTGTGGCGCAAACTATGCAATTAATAACCTGAATGGATTACCGCTTATAGTTGTAGAATTTTAATTAGTCGTACTGTTTTTATATCAGGCAATTCATCCGAAATAACTAATTAAAGGTGTATTTTAGATTTATACTGCAAAGGAGTAAAAAATGAACACGCTTAAAAAGATTTTAGTTACATTCACTTTTTCATTGCTAAGTATTGCTTTTACAAGTAATGCAACGCCGATTACTGCATGGGATTTTATTGTTGATTCAGCATTTACAGGTCCAACAGTTTATACTGCGGGTACTGGTACCCCTACAGAATCAAACACGAATATTTTCTTTGGAGCGCCAACAACGCTTGCATGGGGTGATCAAGTTACCCAAAGTTCTTTAGACATTTCCTCTGGCAACAATGGTAATGTTACAGGCTTTAATTTAGCTAACGGAGATTCAGCTCAAACGGCTCTGTTAGTACATAATAATATTGCTATTCCTGGTGCTTCGAGTGTTTTAGAAAGCACTGTACTTAGTACCGTATTACAAATAACACCGACAGGATTTCCATTTCCTATAACGCCACCGCCAGCAATTGCATTTGATATTTTCTTTAAAGAAACACCAAACGTTGCAGGAATTTGTGGTGGTGTTGCTTGCTCTAATGATATTTTTGTTATTACGATGCCAGCTGGTGTAATTTTCGACCAAGGCGAAGGCACGTTGAATCAACAGTTTGGTATTGGACAATACACTTACAACACTGAGTTAAGATTAATTAGCACAACAAATGGTTCTGGTTTAAGTGTGCTTAACAATACAATTTGTGACCGAGTTCCTGGTGCAACAAATGGCTGTATTGGTTTAACCACGGTTGAAGGTGAGTCTAACGAATTTCAAGTTATGATGAGAATTACTCAGGTTCCTGAGCCTTCTGGAATATTGCTAATGAGTTTAGCTTTATTTGGTATTTTCGCTAGTATGCGAAACAAACACATTTAGCAGTTAATGAGTTTTAATATAATTCATTAATGTGTTCTATAAAATAAAGTACACCTTAATTGAAGTAGAAAAAAAGCAGCGCTAAGCTGCTTTTTTTCTTTTCAATAGTTATCGATGGCCTGTTAATTGGCAATGGTTTAATATAGCGCTTTAACATTAAGCTATGCTCCCGCCCTTCCTATGATAGATGTCACTTTATTATCCCTTTTTATACCGACTTTCTTTTTAGTTAGTATTACGCCAGGTATGTGCATGACTTTAGCAATGACGCTTGGTATGTCAGTAGGTATTCGAAAAACATTGTGGATGATGTATGGCGAGCTACTTGGTGTTGCCATTGTAGCTATTGCAGCAGTTATTGGTGTCTCTGCTATCATGTTAAAATACCCTCAGCTTTTTAATGTTTTAAAGTTTATTGGGGCCGGTTATTTACTCTATGTTGGTGTAAGTATGTGGCAATCAAAAGGCAAACTTGCTTTATCTGCCGCTTCTGAAAAAACTACTCAAGTGATGAACAAGCAATTATTCATCCAAGGCTTTGTTACTGCCATTGCAAACCCTAAGGGTTGGGCATTTATGATATCGCTACTGCCTCCTTTTATTAATACCGAATTAGATCTAGCACCACAATTAAGTCTTTTAATTGCTGTTATTTTGCTGTCTGAGTTTTCTTGCATGATGATTTATGCAACAGGCGGAAAAACCATCGCTAAGTTATTAACTCAAGCTAACAATGTGAAAATACTAAACAAAATTTCAGGTTTGTTAATGATGTTAGTCGCGCTATGGTTAGCTTTGAGCTAGCGGCAAATTAATGCGTCAATAGCTAGTCTATTGCAAACTAATTTTACGCTGTAGTAAGGAAAATAGACTGCTATAAAGCAAGTTGTTATCCCGAGCTGAGATTCAATAATAAGCCATTACTCGAAAATGGCTAAAACGCCATAAACTAATGCGAAGATGGTTAAAACACATTAAAATATACTCCATAATTATTGTGTTTAGTTAAGTGCTAAACACTTCTATTTTTAATATTGTTAGTCGCTTATATGTCTCAAATTAGTATCCCCTCATGTGTTACCCCATATACCCATGATACCTCTGCAGTAATATTGCCCAAGCAATTTACCTATCCCTTTTGCTATAAGCCACATTTACTCGCCGAGATTGCATGTGAAGAGTTACAACAAAAACTTGAAATATTTCATCCATTAAGTTCAAAGCAAAGGGGCAGGATGTATGGTGTATTAGTTGTTAAAACACCAAAAGGAGAGTTAGGTTATTTATCAGCATTGTCAGGTAATACTAATGACTGCAATGCTGATGAAGAAAACAACATAAACTTTGTTCCGGCCATTCATCAAGTTAATGATAAATCGGCAAAAGAGGTAGCAAAGCAAGCACAGATAAATAATATAAATAGCGAAATAGCTCGCTTAGAAGCAAACCCAAAACTAACAGAACTAGCACAATTATTTACCAAGCAAAGCAAGTGTACTCAAGAGCAAATTGAACAACTGCAATCAAAGATGCGAGAGAACAAAAAAAAGCGCAAGGAGAAGCGTTTATGGTTGCAGAGCGCTAATTTAACTGAAAATGAATACCGTAGTATGAGTATTGAGCTTGCAAGACAAAGTGTCACTGATAAAAAAACATTGCTGGCATTGAAAGAAAGTTCAGGACAACAACTTAACGCCATTGAACTCGAATTAACCAAGTTAACCTTGGAAATTAACACGCTGAAAAAAACACGAAAGAAACTGTCTTCAAAATTGCAAAAAGAGTACTTTAAGCAATACCAATTACTTAATATTCAAGGAGATCAGAAAGATTTAGTTGAGTTATTTCGAGACACCATTGTGCAAAAACCTCCAGCAGGTAGTGGTGATTGCGCCGCGCCTAAACTATTGCAATACGCATTTTTGCACAGTTTAACGCCTGTGTGCATGGCTGAATTTTGGTGGGGAGAACAACCAAAATCAGAAATACGCAAGCATCTTCACTTCTACCCTGCATGCCAAGGAAAATGTCAGCCAATTCTTACCCATATGCTTAAGGGGATTGATGTTGAAGATAATCCATTATTAAGAAATCCCGCTGAAGGCAAAAGCTTAGATATTATTTATCGCGATGAACATCTCGTTGTGGTAAATAAACCTGCAGATTTCCTTTCAGTGCCAGGTAAAAGCATTCAAGATTCAGTATATAGTCGAATTAGAGAAATGTTCCCACAGGCAACAGGAAGTTTAGTTTTGCATCGTTTAGATATGGCTACTTCAGGTTTACTGTTACTCGCATTAAATGAACGAGCCCATAAAGACCTACAACATCAGTTTATTGATAAGAAAATCAGTAAGCGCTATGTCGCGATAGTTGATGGCTTACCGACAGAGAAGTCAGGTAAAATTACTTTACCATTGCGCGGTGACATTGATGATAGACCACGACAAATGGTTTGTTATCAATACGGTAAAAAAGCAGAAACACATTGGGAAGTTATTGAACAGGGCAACTCTCAAACCAAACTCTATTTATACCCTATTTCGGGTAGAACACATCAATTAAGGGTACATTGTGCACACCCTCAAGGGCTTAATATGCCTATTGTTGGAGATGGTTTATACGGTAAACATTCAACAAGGCTCCATTTGCATGCGCAACGTTTATCTTTTACACACCCTATTAGTAAAGAATTACTCACATTTGAAGTTGAGGCAGATTTCTAGAACAGTGTCTGCTTTTTTTACATGTGCATATTTTCTAAAAGCACCACTAAATGTAAATAACTGAAATGATTACCAATTATTAAAGAGGCATGTTCTTTGCTCTATCGTGCTCTTTTGTATAATTTGTAAGGGATAACTGTGTTATGAAAGTGTTGAAAGCAGCATTTATAAGTCTTTTTTTAGTGGTAAGTGGCATTGCTAATGCTGGGTTAATGGTTCAATCAGATCAACTTGAGCAAACAGAAGATTTTCAAGATTTTGGTTTTGATTGGGCTATTGATGATTGGATGGCTAATACTGACGCTAATTTAATAATAGAAGTACAAGGTGATCTTGGTTTTTCTAATCTATCGAGTGGTGAGACTTTTGACATTATTGTGGAGTCATTTGACTTAGGCACTCACGGTGCTTTTAGTAATGGATTAAACGGTTGGACAGAGTTAACCGCTAACATGGGCATTAATGCTTGGCATGCATCAAGAACTTTCAATATAACTGCTCTTCAAATGGCCTCTATTTTAAATGATAACTTATTCCAACTAGCAGTGAACTTCAATCAAGGTGTTCATGTAGCTTTTGGTTCATTGAATAATACAGCACCTTTTGTCAAAGCAACTCTTGAGTATACAGCGACTGAGGTTCCTGAGCCTTCTACCATCGCAATGTTCGGTTTAGCTTTACTTGGTTTAGCAGCTAGAAAATCAAAGAAAGCTTAACTTTTAATTATTTACCTAGTTAAAAGGTTAAGTTATCTATAAAAAAAGCACCTTAGTTGGTGCTTTTTTATTGTCTGTTTATGTATACCGCATTTACTTAATCACAAGCGCGACACCACGATGAGCATTACCTTGTTGCGAAGCTGCTTGATATTTCCCATTAACAGTAGAAATTAACTGTAGATCTCCAAACTCTCTCTGTTTCAGAGTGTACCCCTTACCACTTAAGCTGCTTAACGTGGCTTGCTCAATCCCTGCATAGTGTTCAATAACATCTTTAGGCCATAATTGATGGTGAAAGCGCGGTGTATTAACTGCACTCTTAGCACTCATATTAAACTCAATGCTATTAAGAATTGATTGATATACAGAGCTAATAATTGTGGTACCACCTGGGGAGCCCGTTACCATATTAACTTGGTTATTTTTAAGTAAAATCGTTGGAGACATTGAAGAGAGCATTCTTTTATTAGGCTGAATTTCATTTGCAGTACCGCCAAGAGCGCCAAAAACATTTGCTACACCTGCCTTAGCACTAAAGTCATCCATTTCATCGTTAAGAATAAAGCCTGCACCTTCAACAATCACCCCACTTCCAAAGGTGTAATTAATCGTAGTTGTATTGGAAACAGCATTGCCCCATTTATCAACGATAGAAAAATGCGTAGTATCTCGACTTTCTTCTAAACCTGGTGCAACTTGTTCAGAAATAGATATTTTATCTAATGATATTTCTTTGGCTCTTTGGCTTAAGTAGTTTTGATCTAATAATGAGGCTACAGGGACATTTATAAAGTCAGGATCGCCCAAATACTCTGCCCTATCAGCAAAAACCCGCTTTCCTATTTCGGCCAAAGAATGCATGTACTCCAATGAATTATGTTCATAGGTTTTATCACCTTTAACTAAATCATACATAGTTAACCATTGCAGTATAGCAATGCCACCAGAGCTTGGCGGGGGAGCAGTGATAACCGTATAATCACGCCAGTTTTTAACTATAGGTTTACGCCATTTTGACTGATATGAAGCAAGATCATGCTCATTAATAATTCCACCATTATCTTTCATAAATTGGCTAATGATTTTGGCCGTTTGCCCTCGATAAAAACCATCTCTGCCATGAGAAGAAATACGCTTTAGTGTTTCAGCTAGTTCAGGCTGTTTAAAGATCTTACTTGTTTGTGCTGATGAGAAGTATTTAGCAAAATTAACCTTAATTCCTTTGCTATTAAAACTATCAATACGCCAATTAATATTACTTTTCAGCGCAGGGTGAACAATAAACCCTTCTTGCGCTAATTTTATTGCTGGTGCCAGTAAAGATTGCCAGGTTTTAGAGCCATACTTTTTATGGGCTTGCCACATACCATCAACAGTACCCGGAACACCAGATGATAATATGCCATAAAGTGATAAATAAGGTATTACCTCACCATTTTTATCTAGGTACATATCTTTATGCGCTTTTTTGGGGGCTACCTCTCTATAATCTAAAAAATCAGTCTCACCTCCTTTATAAATTGTCATAAAGCCACCGCCACCAATATTACCTGCCTCAGGTAAAGTAACAGCTAGTACAAACTGTGCAGCAATAGCAGCATCAACAGCATTACCGCCACTATTTAACACTTGCTCGCTTACTTGAGCACTGTAGCTATCTGGCATTGCTACTGCAGCCTCAGGTGCGGCTTGTAACTGAAATGAAATACACAAGAATAGCGCTAAAAAGCCGGATAATAATAATTGTTTCATGATGAACTCTTGTTTACTTGAAGGTAAAAAATAAGAGTATGATGAATAAGTCATCGAATATAAACAAAAACCTAAAAATCATATTTTTTACTTGTTATGACACAATCATGTTTTCCCAGAGACTAACTTAATATCTAAATAAGAATGAGCTGATTTCAGATGCATAGAGAATTTGAACAAATGATAGTAAAAAGCCAAGGGCGAATTCGTTATATCGCTTCACGCTATTGTCATGAAGGCGAGTTTGACGATATGTATCAAGAAATATTATTACAGCTATGGCGAAGTTTTGATTCCTTTCAAGGACAAGCTAGCCGCGAAACTTGGGTGTATAAAGTGGCTTTAAATACTGCGTGTACTTTCGTTAAAAAGGCAGTTAAACACAAAGATTTAAAGCAATCTATTTCAAAAGATACCATAAGTGTAACTGAGCCTGCGCAAAACAATTGCCAAGCTGAAATTTTAAACACATTTATGAATCAATTAAATGATACTGACGCCAGCATTTTGATGATGTATTTAGATGGCTTGTCTTCAGACGAATGTGCCGAAGTTATTGGTATTAGTGCCAATGCTGTTCGCTCTCGAATCAAGCGTATTAAAGTTGAATTTGAAAATCAGTATATAGGAGATTAACCATGAAACTTGATGACCTAAAACAAGATTGGCAAGAAACCGTCGAGGCTCCTTTAACAACTGATGATTTTACTAAGGTAATAGCAATGTTAGAGCAACAAACAACCAAAATAGATAAAGAAATAAAACGTCGAGATATACTCGAAATATCCATCGCGGTGTTATTAATACCAGTATGGATTTATGGGTTATTTAATAGTGCAGGTACTTTACAGTCAGCAGGGTTAATAATCGCCGTATTATCGTGCATCTATATTCCATATAGACTACTAAAAGCGAAAAAAATTAATTCACCCAAGAGCACCAATATCAAATCATTTCTAGAGAATGAAAAGCAAAAAGTATCTCAACAAAAGCAACTACTAGAATCTGTCGCTACTTGGTATATTGCACCACTTACGGTCAGTATCATATTCATCACACTCGGTGCTACCGTTGATGAATCAGGCATGCCTCATTTAAATAGCCAGTTAGTAACTTACTACGGCTTTTTAGCTATGCTTGTAGTAGGTGCTTACTTCTTAAATAAACGATCAGCGAAAAAGAAATTCGGCCCACTATTAACCAAAATTGAACAGCGTTTATTAGAACTAGAATCACAGTAGTTTAAATTAACTAGTCAAACTTAGCTGAGCTTAAAATTATATAAAGCTCAGTTTATCCCTAATACCAATCAACAAGTATTTACTTTTCAATGGTTGCTTGCATAAATCAATCATAGAGGAGTTATTTCAAAAATTTAACAATGAGGATGATTATGAAAACTAAACAAAACCGCCATACTGCACTAACAACTATTTTACTGGTATTGTTTATTTGCATCATCAGTGCAGCTAATAGCTATGCGTCATCAAGCAAAGGGAAAATGATTAACATTATTAATCATACATTCAACTTCCCCTTTGGGGGTTAAACCATCACAAAAAATGGTATTCCACTGCGCTTTACGCATATAAACATTAGGCCTACTAGTTAAATTACCTCACCAACCGACGCCAAATAAAACGTTGATTATTAGAAATAATACATTTAGTCATTATCAATTAATCCTTCCAAACCTTTTTTGACAAAATTTGGTAACGCAAAAGAAGCACTATGTAAGGCGGCATTGTAGTAGTCAAAAGTTAATCCACTCGCCTCTACTCGTTCAGCACTAAAATCGTTTGTTGGGTGATGTTTTTTAGTCGCGAAGGTAAAACTCCATAATCCCCCCGGATAGGTTAAATTACTAAAACTGTATAAATAACTTTTTGGGAAAACTGTATTTAAAACCTTTAATAACGATTGCTGAATATCCATGGCATACCAAGAAGACTCGCCTTGCGAAACGACAATGCCATCGTCACTTAAACACTTATAAACATCTTGATAAAATTCTTCTCCAAATAATGGCTGAGCAGGGCCAATAGGATCGGTACTATCAACAATAATCACATCAAATTTTTCATCTGTGCTTTTCACAAATTCAACACCATCGCCAATGATTAAGGTTAATTTTTCATGATCAAGATCTTTAGCCGTCTGTGGAATAAACTCACGGCAAGCATCAACGACCATGCTATCGATTTCAACCATAGTGCATTTATCAACACTGCTATGACGCAATACTTCACGAGCTGTACCGCCGTCTCCACCACCAATAACTAGAACATTTTTCGGCGAAGGATGAGCAAATAAAGGTACATGCGAAATCATATCATGATAAGCAAATTCATCGCGTTCAGTTACCATCACTAAACCATCATTGAGCAACATTTTTCCATGCCCTTTCGTTTCAACGATATCAACCGATTGAAATTCACTCTGACCTGAAAATAGTACTTTTTCGACTTTAAATTTTAGACCTAAAAAATCTTCAAATTTCTCTTCAATCCATAAATTAGAGTTCATGATTTTCTCCTGCTACATCAAACTCAGTGGCTTGCGTAAATTGTTGTGTTGGTAAAATATAGTTAGCAAAATTAACCAAAAAACCGTTTGATAATTTTTGTTGTACCAGAGATTGGCTAACGTAACTTTGTGGCACATTCTTATCGGTGAGTGTTTTGAATTCAGTTTCATTGTAACTCAGCAAATCAAACGACGAAGGTTGCAACACCACTAAAATAATAGGGAGCAATTCAATTAAATTAATGTTTGATTCAAAGCTTACATAACTACTGTCTGCTTGCGGCGTTATATGTATAGTGAGATATTTTTTTCCAAATATAGCATTAACAGAATAACCATAAGGCTTAAAAACAAAGTCATCTATTTGGAAGTTAGGTATAAGTTGTTCAAGTCTTAAAAATTCACGAATATCGTTAGCTTCTAGCCCTTGCCGAGTTAAGTGATTTGAAGCTTCTTCGCTAATTTGATAGGCAAATATTTCATAGGTTTTATCATCAATAGATGCTTTAAAGTCATTATCTTGATGAAAAACAAAATTATGATGGCTGTCCATAGCGCCAAAGCGCATTGCTTTACCTGGCAGGTATTGAGTTAACCGTTTTACATCATCGCCAAAACAACTGGGCTGAGCATGAGCGAAGTATTCATTTTTACGCTGGTACGTTAAATGTTTAATTTTTTCTACGCCAAGTTGTTCAATAAAATATTCTACTGAGTTTACGAGGTTTGTTTCACCACAGGTTAAGATAAGAAAATAGTTGTCCCAAACAAACAGGCTTGATTCAGATAGTAAAAACGCTTTGCATTGTTTATTTGAAATACTTGATAGTATTTTAGCATGGCAGCGATGAACCAATTCAGCCCAAAATTCGTCACTAATATCAGTAAGCAGTGAGAATTTTTCATTATGAACTAGTACTTCAACTTTTTTTTCTGAACCTTCAAAAAACACAGGCTTTCCTAAAATAGAGTATTACTAAGACGTTATAAATATAAAGTAATGTGCGCTAAATAAGAGCACAAAAAATTGCGGTATTTTACAAAAAAAATTGTAGATATCAATAGTAAATTATGCAATTAAACAATCAATTCATTGATTGTTTATTCATCAATAAAAAGACTATACTTTATGGCGTTTTTCAGCATAATGCGACTTTTAATTCTAGCACTACATAACATGGTTTTAAGCGATGAATACTAAAGATGGTATAACAAGCGTACAGAAGAAAATTGGCGACTTAACGGTTAACTTTATTCAACCAGAAACAATTTTTGAATGTGCACAAACATCGAATTGCTTATTCGAAAATGCTATTTATCTATTAGGTTTTGAGTTTGATGGCACGGCTTGTTTTAGAAAGGGAACAAAAGCCGGACCAAATGCATTACGCGCGGTGTCTGACGGCATCGAATCATATTCGCCATACCTTGATGAAGATATTGATGATATTTGCTTCTTTGACTTAGGAAATCTATCAACTAAAATCACGTCAACAGCTGACAAACATAAAAATATTGAACAACAATGGCAAACTGCAACCGACGATTATTTCACACAATTTAGCCCAGAACTTTTTAGCGCGCATCAGATTAAAACATTAACCTTAGGTGGTGAACATTCGATTTCTTATGCGCCTATCACTACATATTTAAAAGCTTATAATGATTTGGTTTTATTGCACCTAGATGCCCATGCGGATCTGCGCGATGGTTACTTAGGTTTTCATTTTTCACACGCTTCCATTATCAAACGTGCCACTGATCACTTTACTAAACAACATCAGCTCATTCAATATGGCATTCGCTCAGGCACAAGAGATGAATATCAATGGATGCGCACTAACAACACCTTAAAAAATAGTCGTGAAGAATTTTTACAAGCTGTGGCTGAAATTGACGATAAACGCCCGATTTATTTAACTTTAGATCTTGATTATTTTGACCCAAGCTTTTTCCCCGGCACTGGCACACCCGAACCCGGCGGTGAAGACTTCCACTCTTTTATCAGCCTTTGTAAAATATTAAAAAGGAAGAATTTTGTCGGTTGTGATGTCGTAGAGCTATCACCAGAGATTGACTCCACGGGCAATAGTGATGTCTTCGCAGCCAAAGTTGTACGTGAACTTATTATTTGTTTAAACCATAAGTAGAGAACCGCTATTGAAAACTGTATTAACACCATGGTCGATTGATGACGCTGAAAATACTTACCATGTAAAACGTTGGGGCAACGGTTATTTTGACATTGGCGAAACGGGCGATATCAATGTTATCCCACGTTATGATCAACCAAATTTAAAAATTAACTTAAAAGAAGTTATCGAGGAGATGCAAAGCGAAGGTATACAGTTTCCTGCCGTCATTCGGTTTCACGATATTTTACGTTCGCAAGTTGAGCTATTGAACAAGACATTCAGGAACACTATTGAAGAAGCTAATTATGAAGGTCAATACTTTGGTGTTTTTCCGGTAAAAGTAAATCAAATGCGTGAGGTGATTGAAGAAATCGTTGATGCCGGTAGTCGCTATAATTATGGTTTAGAGGCAGGTTCAAAACCGGAATTAATTGCAGCACTGGCATATAATACCAATAAAAATTCGTTAACTATTTTAAATGGTTACAAAGATGAAGAATATCTACGTTTAGCGTTATTAGGCTTAAAAATTGATCGTAACATTATTATTGTTATTGAAAAGTACAGTGAACTGCTCAAGTTAGTAACGCTTGCCCAAAAATTAGATGTAAAACCCATTATTGGTTTACGCGTAAAAATGATGGTCAAAGGTCGCGGAAAATGGGAACACTCTAGCGGTGAGCGCGCTAAATTTGGTTTAAGTATTGCTGAAATACTTAACGCTGTGGCTTATTTAGAAGCTGAAGGGTTAACCGACTGCATTAAACTATTGCATTTCCATATTGGTAGTCAATTAACCGATATTCGTGCCATAAAAGAAGCAGTTCAAGAAGCCTCGTTAGTTTATAGTAAATTATTTAAATTAGGCGTACCGCTTGAATACGTTGACGTCGGCGGCGGTTTGGCAATAGATTACGATGGCTCCCAGTCTACCAACGATTCATCATGCAATTACAACCTAGCTGAGTATGTGTCGGATATAGTTCATGGGTTTAAGCAAAATTGCGACTTGGAATCGGTTCCTCACCCGCATTTAGTCAGTGAAAGTGGTCGAGCGATAACCGCTCATCATTCATGTGTTATTACCAATGTTATCGGTGAAATTCACCCGAGTGGAACACAATATTCTACACGTAAGTCAACCGGCGAACATATTATCGTCAGCAATATTCGTGAATTGGAAGTCGACTTAACGGCTGCTGAAAAAAAGGATAATCACCAAGAAATTTACAATGATGTCGTGCAATTAAAATCTCAAGCAATGCAGGCATTTAAACTAGGCATATTGAATTTAGATGAGTTAGCCAAAGTAGAAACTATGTATTGGCGTATTCTCAATGTAATTGAACAGCAAATGCAAAACCATGATTTTATTCCTGAAGAGCTCAATGATATTTCTGAGATGCTGTCGTCACAATACTTGGCAAATTTCTCTGTTTTCCAATCTGCCGCAGACTCTTGGGCGATTGATCAAGTATTACCGATAGTGCCTATTTCTCGTCTAAATGAAAAACCGGCAAAGCTCTGTAGTTTGGTCGATATCACCTGCGATAGTGATGGAAAAATTGATAAATTCATTGGTCACGACACAGTTGCAAACAACATTCCTATGCACAAACTTAATCAGGATGACGATTATTATATTGGCATATTTTTAACGGGTGCCTATCAGGATGTCATGGGTGATATGCACAATTTATTTGGACGGTTAAATGAAGTACATATTGTTAGCTATGATGATGATCCGAAAGATTTTTACATCGAAGAAGTTGTTAAAGGCTCTTCTGTCGACAATGTGCTTTCTACCATGCAGTATACGCCAGCCATTATGGCGCAAGTTATTAAAAAAGAAATAGACGTACAAATATCCCGAGGTAAATTAAAGCCACGTGAAGGTGTTAATTTAATTGATTTTTATGAAGATTGCTTGAATGGCTACACCTATTTAAAGCAATAAGAGAAATAATAATTACAAATGCACCAAGATTGACGCTTGATCTTTCTTGGTCATTTTACTCACTACTAGCATAAATGAATTATCTATCATGCGCTCAATTTCGCCTGGTGGCATTGAGCCATCTAAAATAACCGTGTTCTACTACGCTTCAAACATTAACACTGTTTTAATCATTAAAAAGGTAAGATAGTGCACATTGTTAACGTTAGGCTGTTAACACTAAAACGTCAGTTTCCTTGACAAAGTTGAGGTTTTTTCAGGGTTATTGAGCCAAATTTATGGAGTAGTATTGGTAATACTCGGACGTTTGACAATACTAATTTTTTGAATCGATTTGGTAGCCAGTCGAGTGCCCGCCATGCTTGGCTCTAGGCAAAATAAGCACAGCCTGCGCACCTTGAATGTCAGTACGATTTTTTAAAGTGATACTACCACCATGATTAAACAAAATTTGCTTACATAACGCTAAGCCAATGCCGCTACCTTGAGGCTTAGTACTATAAAATGGCACAAATAGGTTGTCCTGATTGGCTATCCCCATACCGGTGTCAGCTATAGTGATTTCAACGGTATTATCGATAATGTTACAACTTACGCTGATATTTTTTTCTAATGAATTCGCCATAGCTTCATCGGCATTTTTAAAAAGGTTGATCAATACTTGTTCAAATTGCTGTTTGTCTACATTCAGTGTGATTAATGGAAATGCTTCACTACTTGGAGATAATAATAGATTGAAACTTTCAAATAGTTGTGCGTTTTTTATCAGTATGTCTTTTAAGTTAAAGGTCGTTTTATTAGGCGAAGGCAAATGCGACAACTGGCTATAACTCGCGATAAAACTACTCAATGAACTAGCGCGTTCATTAATAATTTCTACTCCCATTAACAAGGACTCTCGGTTAAGCGGCTTGTCTTGGGTTTGTAGCTTTTGTTTTATTGACTGACTTACACTGGCTATTGGCGTAAGTGAATTATTCATTTCATGGCTTAATACTCGCAATAAGCTTTGCCATGCTTTACGTTCTTTTTCTAATAATAAGCGCTCTGCTGAAGTAATAAGATAAAGCTGATGTGGGTTTCCTTCACTTAGAAAGCTCTCCTTGAAAAGGAAATGTTCACCACGTAATAGCGGATGATTAAAATCAATAATGCCACTTTCAGCCTGGCTTATTTTTAAGCCTACTTCTAGTTGATTAAGTGGCAATTTAGCTTTTATATCATTATTTTTGAATAACAATTTCCGCGCAGAGTCATTTGCCATAACAATAATGCCATGATGATCCGTGGCGATCACCATAGCGTCCATTTGCTCCATTATACGCTCAAGTAATTGCCGACTTTCTTGTGCTTCAATTTTATGAAGTGACAAGCTATCAGCAAGGCTATTAACTAAATTCAATAACTCTTGAAAGGCAGGGTCGCTTGGCAACCTTCCCCTTAAGGTATAGTCACCAGAAATCATTGATTCTAAAATATTGGATAAGGTACGTATTTGATGCGCAGAATTCTGTTTATTGTTCACCACAACAAAAATACACAGTAATGATAAAACAATAACAATAAAAGCGATTAAATAAGCAGAAACTCCCGCAATGGCTAATGAAACAGTAGTGATCAATAAACAAGGTAAACACATTGCCCAAATAAGCATGCTTGAGTCATACTTGTTTCGTGCTTTTTTATCAATACGGGACGTTCTTTCCTGATGTTGAACAGACAAAAGGTTTTCCTTTAATATTTCATTAACAAATATACTAAATGAATAAACTAGACAAGCAAGTTAAACACTTTAATCCAGCCCGTATTTACTTAACCTTCGATAAAAAGCACTTCGGCTTAAACCTAGTGATTTAGCCGTTTCAGTCGCATTGCCTCGGTAATGTTTTAACCGATTAATTAAGGAAAATTTTTCAATGTCTTCCATTGATAAACTCGCATCGTCAATCGTTGCAGCATTTATCAATTTGCCGCTACTACTTTGTGCTCCAAGCCCTTCATCAAGCAGTAAGTCTCGCCCAGTAATTGTTGCCTTTTTACAAGTAAACAATATTTTTTCCATTAAATGACTAAGTTCACGAATATTGCCCGGCCAAGGATATTGCTGCAATTTATTAATCGCTTCAATCGACAATTGTGGCGCACTGATATTATATTTAACGCTGTATAATTGCAGGAAATGTTCAGCTAACGGTGCTATATCTTCCACTCGCTCTTTTAATGACGGCACTCTGAGTTGAATGGTATTAAGGCGGTAGAATAAGTCTTGTCTGAATTGTTGCTCAGTGATCGCCTTAGGTAAATCGCTGTTAGTGGCTGAAATAATACGGACATCAGCATGCTGCGATTTGCTTGAACCGACAACTTCAAACTTCTGCTCTTCTAAAACCCGTAATAATTTAGCTTGTTGTGCCATTGGAATATTAGCTAATTCATCCAAAAATAACGTGCCTTGCTCGGCCATTTCAAAACGCCCAATTCGATTTTCTTTAGCATCGGTGAATGCTCCTTTTAGATGACCAAACATTTCACTTTCAAACAAGCTTTCAGGTATAGCTCCCATATTCACGGGAACAAAAGAGTTGTTTGCACGGGATGAATGTTGGTGGACATAAGATGCCAACATACTCTTTCCGGTACCGTTATCTCCAGTGAGTAAGATGCTCATATCACTTTTTGCTAATTCATTAAGCGAAGACAATAATGTTTTCATCACTGGTGATTGGGCAATAATGCCGCTTTCTTGAGGGAAGGATTGTGCGCTAAGCAGTTTATTCTCTTGGCTTAAACGCTGTAGTTTTTTATCAATTTTGGCTATTTTTATTTGGGTATTTATTGCTGTAATTAAGCGCTCATTATTCCATGGCTTTTGAATAAAATCTTTTGCGCCAGCACGCATCGCATCAACCGCAATATCAATGGTTGCCCAACCTGTCATCACAATAATGGGCAATTGGTCATCTACTTGCTGTATAGCTTCAACAAGCTTTAATCCTTCCACACCTGAGGTTGTATCTTGCTGAAAGTTCATATCCAACAAAACCAAGTCGAAAGATTCTCTTTTTAAATTTTCTAATACTGCTTCTGGTGTCGTCATCGCTAAAATATCGAAATTTTCTTCCGATAACATATATTTCAAGCTAGCAATAATATTCAAGTCATCATCAGCGATAAGAATTTTTCTGTTTTTCAAGTTGTTACCTGTTACCCATTACCTGTTTCCGTTTCATAAAAAATTGAATGCTAATCTATCGCTCTATTTAGAAATAATAGCGGTAAAACGATAGACCAAGCAACCAATACCATTTATTCATATCTTAGCGCTGAGCTAGGCTCCATAACGACTGATCTACGCGTTGGAATATAAATAGCAACCATAACTATACAAGACAATCCTACGGTTACCGTTAATGCTAAGACTAAATAAAGTGACGTAGGGAATATGCCTTCAGACATTCTTATAAAACCATATGCCATGATTGAAAACAAAACTAAGGCTAGCCCCAACCCTTTAGCTAACTGCATACCACCTTGCTTTAGGAACATTTGGATTATGTGTTTGTCTGACGCACCTACCGCTCTTCTAATGCCAATTTCATGAGTACGTTGTGCAACAGAGTTTGCCGTTAAACCGTAAATTCCAACGAGTGCTAACATTAAAGAAAAGAAGCCCGTACCAAAGGTCAAGTTTGACGTTAATTTCATGATTTTACGCATCATACCGCGGTTTTCTGCCGCTGGCTGTACTGCATAAAAAAGTTCAATGCTGCGGTCAACTTGATATAAAGCCTGATAAAATATCTCTTCCGTTTTTGCTAGATCACCAATAATTCGATAATAAAGAATTTGAAAACTATCAACAAATTGTAAGCCTGAAACATAAATTTCATCAGCGCTATCTAAATTAGCAATCAAGGTTCTTGGATTTAATCGGTCAGTAACAACGCCAACAATAAACAGCTTTTCATTTTCAGTACCGTTTGCATCAGACATATCCACAGAAATGCTTTTTCCTAAGACATTTTCACCTGGCCAATAACGATTTACCATTGACTGGCTAATAATCGCCACTTTACGACTACCAATTTTATCTTGATGCGTAAAAAATCGCCCAGAGACTAAATTAACTCCAATAGTATCGGTATCACCAATAACACTAAGTACATCAGCTAAGTTTTGATTTTCTTCAGAGCCATTATCTTCACCATCAAGTGTCAGGGGCAATTCACCTAACCAATTATTTAACGTAACCCCATCTACTTTAGGGTGAGCATTAATACGCTCCATAATATTTTGAAAAAAGGCAACTTTTTGTTGTTTTTCAGGATATTTATCCTCTTGCAGACTAAAGCGAGCAGTCATTACATTACTGTAATCGTCACCCATATCAATATTGACAAACTTGTGAGAAATAAAAGCGGTGATAGAACCTAACAACATTAATAACGCGACTATAAAAACTTGAGTGGTTACTAAAAAGCGCGTTAAACGACCTGCTTTTTTCCCTTGAGCGCCTCGTGTGCCATCTCGCAATGTAGTATTTATGTCTTGATTAGCCGAGCGCCAAGCGGGTAAAAATGCTGAAAGAAAAATAGTCACCAAAGTGAATACAATTGCCATCAAAAAGGTAGGAATATCCATGCCCCACTTCCACCAGAACATTAAGCCGTTAGGTAGTTCTGAGTGCAGAAAAATGTTGGTGTAGTGTAAAGCCGCACCAACCAATAGTACGGATAACACACCACCTAGGGTGGTAATTAAAATGCCTTCCCACATTAATTGGCTCACCAGTCTTGTATTTGAAGCACCTAATGCGGCGCGAATAGCGGTTTCTTTTTGACGTTCAATTGAACGCGCTAATAATAAGTTACCGACATTAATACAAGCAAGTAACAAAATCATGGAAGCGATAGTGTTAAAAAAGACAAACATTACGGTACTGTCTCCACCCATTTGCGCCACAGGGAAGCTTACTAACTCAACTGCTTTGGTTCCTTTTTCAAAATCATATAACTCGACATTTTGTTGATAAATAGCATCGAGACTTTGACTCAATACTTTCTCAGCACTTTCTTTAGACACACCTTCTTTTAGGCGACCGTAAACATAAATATTCTCGCTTCTATCAGCAGGGCGCTGCAAAACTTCTTGCGAAAGTGGTAACCACAGCTTTTGCGCACCCGGCATTCTAAATCCTGGGGGCATCACACCAATAATCTCGGTAACAACATCATTGGCAACTATGGTTGAGCCTAGTATATTTTTCCGAGCTGATAATTCATTTTGCCAAACATGGTGACTTATCACGGCAACTGGGGTAGCACCTATTAAAGTATCCATTTTCTGGATAGTACGGCCCATTAAAGGCTTTACTCGGCTAAACTTAAAAAAACCTTCATCAACATAAGCACTGTAAATGCTAGCACCGCTGTCCTCAAACGAAAGCCGTATATCATTTTTTTCAATCGCACCAAACTCTGAAAATACCGTTTGCTGTTCTTTTAATTGCGCAAATTCATAGGATGACATTAATACAGATTCGTCATTTAGAAATGTGGTTGTTATTGCTAGTGCCGTTTTGCCCTCTGGTAAGGGTAAGTCTTTATACATTACCGTATATAGAAATGAGAAAGTAAATAAACTTAAAGACAAGCCACCGACTAAAACACTTAATGTCATCGCGGTGAATTTTGGCGCTTTTAGTAGCAATCTAAAAGCATATTTGATATCAATAAATACTGACATAACAAACTCCTAAACCGCAGCTAATTCAACGGGTGACTGGTTACTTACTTCAGATTCTTTATCATTGACTTGATCGGCAATCATCCGACCATCAAACATTTCTAAACAACGACTTGCACGTTTTGCAGAAGCAGGATCATGTGTCACCATACAAATAGTCGAGCCGTCTTGATGTAATTTATCAAACAGTGCTAACACCGCTTCGGCATTTTTAGAATCTAAATTACCAGTAGGTTCATCGGCAAGAATAATGGCAGGATCATTCACTAAAGCGCGAGCAACCGCGACACGTTGTTGCTGACCACCAGAAAGCTGAGAAGGAAAATGATTTTTTCGATGTGACATTTCTACTTTTTCTAATACTTGTGTCACCTTCTCTTCAATCACTTTTTTAGCTAAACCTGATTGATAAGTCAGTGGCAACATAACATTTTCAAAAACTGTCAAATCGGAAATCAAGTTAAACGATTGAAAAACAAAACCAATTTGTTCACTTCTTATTTTTGCTCGTTGGTCACGTGACAATGAAGAAACATCAGTATCGTTCAAGTGATAGCTACCCGTGCTAGGAGAATCAAGCAGTCCTAACAACGACAAGAGTGTTGATTTACCACAGCCAGATTGACCACTTAACGAAATATATTCGCCCTTTTTAATCATTAAATTCACACTATTAATTGCACGAGTTTCTATCTCTTCAGTTAAAAATGTTTTACTTATGTCTCTTAATTCAATCAATGCTTTCATATTTATCTCTTTTAAATTTGTTACGTTTTAATCTGTTTCATCTATAGGTGTTATTTCAAAATTCACTATTTCTAAATAATTAATTCTTCATTCTGTTAAGTTTTATGGTGACTTAATTGATCATCACTTCTTGATGTTCTTGATAATTTGAGGTGTCTGAAATTATGACGGTATCACCAACACTTAAGCCTGATAATATTTGGATTTGATTGACGGAACTTTGCCCCAACTTAACTTGCTGCTTTCGAGCAAACTGTTTATCTGAGTCCACTTTAAACAAACCTGCCTTGCTGTAGCGTGGCGCAAAAACTGGACGTTTTACATAAAGCGTCTCTTTAATGTTACTGACTTCAATTAAGCCATCTACCGTTAAATCAGGGCGTGCTTCATTCGGTAATTCACTGGTAATGTTAATATCAACTTGCACCATGCCAGCATTTACCGCAGGGTCTATACGAGAAACCGTGCCAAATATTTCATTGCTGCGAGTATCTATCACAACACTTTGCCCTATTTGAATATCGCTCACTTTCATTTCTTGTACTTGTAATTCAGCATATAAACTATGTTGATCAGCAATTAACGCCACACTAGCGCCCACTTGAGCTTGTTCACCCAGCTCTAATGAAACTTGTTGAACAACACCTGATGTTGTTGCTAGCACAGACAATGCTGCTACTTGGTCTTTCACCCGTTGATAATTATTTTCTACTAAACCTAAACGCGCTTGTTGTGCCTTTTTGGTTGCGGCTAAATTCGCTTTCATTTTCTCAACTTTCTGTTGTTGAGACAGCCAATACTGCATTTGTTGTTTAACCGCTAGTTGACTGCGTTGGTAATCAAGTGCTGAAACGGCTCCGTTTTTCTGTTCAAATAATTGCGTTTCGGCATCTAGTTTTAATTTACTGCTTTGATAACTGTATTCAGCTTCCACTACTGAGTTTTCTAAATCAACTAATTGCGATTCTAACGCAACAAATGCCGCATGATTTTCAGCTTTTTTAGCTTCAAATTCCCAGCGCGCCTTTTCTAGCTCACGACGTAGTTCAGGGTTAGATAACTGCATCAAAATATCACCGGCTTCAACAAGTGCTCCTGCTTTAACGAAAGCTTGTTCAACTCGGCCAGAAACTTGTGAAGAAACCCAGCGAATATTTAGCGGCTTCAAAACTCCCGTAGCACGCACATTAACTCGGAAGTTTCCTTTTTGAACTGTTGCCGTAACCAATTTATTTTCTTCAACAATAAATGAAGCATTGCCCATAACACTTTTAAATTGATATGTAGCTAAAACCATTAAGGCAACCACAGGTACATACCAATATTTACGCCATAAAGGGGTTGCTGCTATTTCTCGTTGTATATCCATTTTAGTTTCTTCATTTACAATAATTCTTACACTGTTATTACAAGTGTCGTACCAACTCAACACTATGTTAACAAGTTGTTTTTATTCGCTTTTATATTTCATTAAGAAAGCAAACAATAAGAGGTGTCCCACTTTTGACACAGTATTAAGATTAAAATGTAGCGGATGTGAGACAGTAACTCATTTGGCAAATAAGCAGTTGCTAGAAATAGAAATTAATGAATAGACTTTAGATTAGTGTTATTCGTTTACTAGCTAGCTACCCATCTAGAATTGTCTGATCAGATTTAGCGATCGCCGATGTCAGTAACGAGCAGGAACTGTCCCTTTGGATGCAAAGGATGATGTTGGTTCTGTGGAAAATGAAGAAATTATAAATGTACCAAGATAGATTGCTGATCTTTCTTGGTCATTTTGCTAACCACCAAGTTAAATGAGTTATCAATCATCCGCTCAATCTCACTTGGTGGAATTGAGCCATCTAGTATTACGGTATTCCATAACGCTTTATTCATATGATATCCAGGTATAACCGCAGGAAAAATGTCGCGTAACATTACCGCTTCTTCAGGATCACATTTTAGGTTCATCCACCAGTCTTGTTTGTCGCCATCACCTTTGCCCATTTTTCCTAGTGATAATGTCGCGAACATCTTTCCTTTCACTTTATATACATCAACACCTTCACCAAATGGTTGACCAACGGATGTTTCAGGTTTGCCTAATAAATATTCATTTGCCATATGATGGTCAAAGTTACTTGGCATAACAGTCCTTATTAAAAATTAATGCTTTTTGTTGAGTGATTTCAGTATAGTAAATCGAAATGCGATGAAAGATAAATATTGCGCTATTGTTCTACTATACTTTGAATAAGCGTCCACATTTGTAGGTGACTTTATGTGTAGCACTCCTAAAGCTAATCAGCAATTGAAAGCAAAGCGCACTGACAATGTCGTAAGTATCTTATCTGCCTTAGATGAAGATGCAAGGAAAGCTTTTACAGAGCGAGCAAATAAGGCTGCTGAAAAGCGGCTGAAAGATAGTGGCTACCTTGTTGAACACGCGCCTATTCGCAGTGTCTCTTTCAACGCAAAAAGCAACATTGATTTAGCACACTATAAAAGCGAAGAGTGCCATGAATCGCAAGGTGGAATCATGGCATTTATCAGTGGTATATTTGGTAGAATATTGCATCGCTAAGACGAATATTTATTACTAAACATTCCATTTGTGTTAGTTAAATTTGAAACCATTTTTTCAGAAAAGATTCTGCGATTAAGCCACTTTTTCCGTGAAATGTTGCATTAGGCTCAACAAAATAGCTTCGTGGTAATTCACCATACCAGCTTGGATCAATCATAAAGCGACTACTATCTGCTTCACCATCAGCAAAATAATAATTATTCAAATCATGAACATTAAACTGTGTCAGTATTTTCTCTGCTTCTTGCATGCTTTCTTCATCTGCATCTGTATTAACAATAACCACGGCTAAATCAGGCTTTGCTTTTCTTAACTTTTGAATCAAAGAGAGTTCTTTCATGCAAGGTGGACAATCTACTGACCACATTAACATTAACCAACGTTGCCCTTTATATTTTGATTTAACTTGTTCAAAGGTGTTTTTAGTAAAAATCTCTCCTTGAGCCAACGCAAGCTGACTAAAAGTGACCAGCATTAGCGTCAGAAACAACTGTAGCTTTAATTGCTTCATAGTTTACTCACCCAATGGCCTTGCTGATTTCTATGCCAAGAAATATAACGCTCAGCATTTCCTTTAACAATGAATGGCCTATCAGCTCCTTTGGTTGACGTAGCGATTATCTTTGCTTCACTAAAACTATTACCTGCATCATTTGATGCTTGGTACCACAATTGATGTTCTATACCATTATATTGAGTCCAAACGATATCAACTTTATCTCCCTGCGCGCTCACATGTGGGTGAGCAGCTTGTTTCAAATAGTCACCCAGAGCCATTGGTTTTGTTAACTGCTTACCGCCATTTTGGCTACGCGCATAAAAAGGGCCTTTGCCTTCATCGCCTAAGTTAAACCACACCATGTGATAGCGATTTTCATTATCAATAGATAAACCACCACCTTGATGTGGGCAACCATTAATTTTCCAATGGTCAAAACTTATTTGGTGTGGTGTCTCTTGTTCATTTACTGTGAGCAAGGCAAATTCACGAATATTATCACCGTAGATATGTCGCCATAACACAGCCAAATTGCCAGAGGTATTTTCATCAATAGCAACACGACAACAGACACAAGTGCCATTAGCCAAGGCTTGGTTGGTAAAGATCGTTTGTTGCTTTAATATATTCGCTTTACCAAGAAAAATAGCTGAGCCCTGATCGCCTTTTGCTTTATCTCTCAATCGTCCATCAAGCCAAACTATACTAATATCACCTTGTTCATTCACTAATAGTTCATTAAAACTATGTCCCGTTAGTAAATTATCATTGTTTACCGTAATGGGATTACTAAAGCTTTTGCCGTAATCACCTGAATAGCTAAAGCGAATATCTGCAGTGTATTTCCTCTCTCTTGGCATTGCCCAAGATAAGTACACACCTTGCTTATTATCAAAGGCAATTTTTGGTCTATTTTCATTTCTAGCTGATATTTTTTCAGCAGGAATATCGACTTTTTTAGCAGCTAAAAAGTGCTCACCTTGATCGGTAGATACTTGAAAATACATAGCTTGTTGCTGGCTCCATAACCGCCAAACATCACCATTGGGTGCTACTGCTAATGTCGCTGTTTTTGCACACTTAATATCAATAGCTTTACACACTTTCTTATCTACGGGCTTAGCCACTTTATGGTGCGTCATTGCGGGCTTACTTTCACTGTGAGCGAAAAGTGGTAAACATATACCAGTTAAACTTAAGGTAAAGCAAAGTGCTAACTTTGCTTTATGATTTGATTTACTTTTATGAAGACTTACCATTGGTAATTCACTCCAACGTACACAGTGCGTGGTGCGCCTGGGGCAATTGAATACTTACCATAGCGGTATTCTGCTTCTTGCGCGTAAACCTTATCGGTTAAGTTCAGCACTCTCGCGTGCAATGAGAGTTGAGAATTCACCTCATAACGTGCTTTAAGGTTAGCTATGGTATATCCGCCATAGATTCTTTCTAAACCTGTTTCTGGGTCAGTGCTATTAGTGTCATCCATCCAATATTCACCAATAGATTGCACTTCTAACATACCGCTAAATCCTGCAAGGTAACTTGGTAAATAACGTAATCGCGCATTGGCAATATAGTCAGGTGCCATTTTCATCTCATTACCCGAGTAATCTTCATGCTCGTCAAATTCGTGTTTGCTCTTACTATATGCAAGGCTAATATTGAATTCTTGAGAGATAGTCCAATCTAGTGCTGCTTCTAAACCTTTATGAATAACACGGCTTGCATTGGTTAAATAGCGTTGTCCGTTAGTGTTGTACGCATGAACAATTCCATCATCAACATCCATATAGTAGATAGCAGCATCAAAAATGATATTGTCAAAATTAGCTTTGTAACCTATTTCAAAGGTATCGGATGTTTCAGGATCAACCGCCTTTGCTTCGCCACTATCTTTAGTTGTTAAATGGTATAAGCTGCCTGCTGTAGGAATTCTAAAGCTGTTAGCATATCTAAAATAAGTACTTGATGTTTCAGATAAATGATAGTTTAAGCTCGCTTTAGGGCTTAAGTGAGAAAAGTCATCATCACGATCTTCAATGCTGATTTTGCCATGACCAATATCACCAAAGACTCCAAGGTGATTATCAAATTCATATTTTGCGTAGTCATATCGAGCGCCAACCGTAAGGTCAAGTCGCTCTGTTAACGCACGTTTATGTTGAAAATATGGAGATAAACTACTGTAACGCGTTGTGTCATCATAAAAAAGTTCCCCCTCACTAAAGAAATCTGTTTCTCCCTTCCAGTTTGGCTCTGTTTCATGATCAAGAGGCTGATAAGACAACTGATCTCCTTCTGTTAATTCTAAATCAAACCCGATTGTTGTTTCACTACTATCACTGTGTTCAAAATTCACTAAACCTAGTAGGCCAAAAGTAACAACTTGAGACTCTACTTTAGGCATGTTTTGATTCCACGTTGCTGTGTAATCATTAGTTCTATATCTAAGATATGGAATCATCGAATAATAGTTTTCATTATCATCGTAATCCCATTGACTTGATAGTTTCATGTATTGTGTTTTACGTAGTGGGTCACTCGCAAGTACTTCGTCTGATAACCCAGAGTCAGTCCAATCACTCTCAAATATTTTATCGAGTTCTTTATCTTTTAGTCCTGACGCCATTTCTTGCTCAAGATCAGAAGCAACGAATGAGGTTACTAATCGTTGCTTATTAGAAATCTCATATTCATGTCTTAAGTTGATTTCTGCGCGTTCTGAGCCGGTATGATCGCGCCAGCCATCATTCGTTAAGTATGACGCTGACGCCCTAAAGCCATTATCATCATTTATACGATTGCTATGACTTACTTGTACTTTTCCATAGCGATCTTCACCAAGCATTACATCCATAGACGTTTCAGGCGTATCAGATACACCTTCAGAAAGAATATTCACTGTGGCTGCAACGGCACCAGAACCATAAAGTGCAGTCCCCGCACCTTTAAGAACTTCCATACGCGCTACATTAGAATTAAAGCTAGACCACCATAAAGCGTTATGGTTAAAAAAAGCAGGGGATTGAAGAGGAACATTATCTTGCAAATAAAGGTAGTAACCACTGACGTTAATAGGCATTCTGATGGCCGCTTTATGACCTTGTCCGCCTGAAAGTTGATCAATCAAGACACCAGAAATACTATTTAACGACTCTGCTACATGCTGACCATTATCCATTTGCAACTCTTCTTTACCTATTCCGTGAACTGACATCGCTAAGTCTGTATCTAGGGTCTCTTTCCGAGTTGCTGTAACGATGATCCTTTCGACAGCGTTTTCTGCACCTTCATCACCATTTGGTAATGGTTGATTCACAGCAATGGCCTGATATGTATTGGCAAGTAATATGGCTAAAATTGAGAGTTTAAAAGACTGTTTCATGTAATTGCTTCAAATGATTAAATTAGCAATATACTAACAATTACACATGAGGTTTTGATGTGACACTTTGTCGCAATTTTAAAAATAACCTGTTGAATATATTGATTTATATCAACATAAAACAAAAACCCTGAACGTGCTGTCAGGGTTTTAATTAGCTGCGCTGTAATCGGTATCAAATACCGATTACAGCAAATAGAAGAGATTATTTAAAAAGAGTATGTTGCTTCTACCCAAGCACTTAAACCTTCACTTGGTAGTCTATTCATTACTGGCGTACCGACTTCTTTCACTCGATTATAACCACCTAAATGGTTTTGATATTCTCTATCAAGTAAATTATCAACACCACCTCGTAATGTTAGTGCTGAATTCACAAAGTACTCTACATCAAAGTTAACTAAACCGTAGCCTGATGTCGGCTTTTCAGTATTCGTTACTGAGACATTGTCTTGAGATGAAACTGCGACAAGTGTTAAATTACTGATAACACTATCATTATGGTAACTAACACTAAATTGACCATTTAACGGCGCAATTCTGTATAGATTGTCATTAATATCGCGACGCTCGCCTTTTACATAACTTGCAATACCAGAAAGCTGGAAGTTGTCACTGATATTGTAATACCAGTTAACATCAGCACCGTATAATCTAGCATCAACGTTTGAAAATTTTAATGGATTATCATCATTTGCCATCATAGAAGCCATCATTTTTGCTGACATGTCTTCCATTTCCATTGGCGTACCCTGAATGTAGTTATCTATATTTTGATAGAATACATGTGGTGCAATCATAAATTCACTAGATTGATACGTTAAACCTAAATCCGCTTGATATGCTGTTTCTGATTTAAGGTTAATATCACCAATATAAGTATGACCATCAGCTAAACCGCCTGTCGCTTCCATAGGCGTCCATAAGTATCTTTCTTGATAAGAAGGGGCTCTGTTTTTGATGCCTAAGCCAACATACAGTGATAATGGCTCTGACAATTGTGTTTGGGTGCTTAAAGCAATATCAACATTAGTGTCAGAAACTTTTCGATCTGCTTTATTAAAGTCGTCTTGTAAATCTCTTGCTAACTCACCCATGCTTGGCATTTCATCATCCATGCCTGAGCCCATATCCATGCCACCGCCCATGTTAGGCATAGACATCATTGCCATTGATGAACTGACTTCATCAGCATTTGCTTTCGCTTGTTTAACTCTAACCCCCAATTGAACCGTGGTTTGTTCAAACTTGTTTTGCCACTCGGTAAAAATCGCAACACGTTCGTCTTTAACATTATTAAAATTAACCACTTCAAACATTGGGTTATTTGGATTAGTAATGACTGAATCATGTGTAGCAAAGTAGCCATCGGTACCAAAGCTTAATTCACCAAAACTAAAACGCTTGCTCATAACAAATTTAAAATCAGTCGTATCAGCTAGAGCCGTATTCCTACGATGCTTCATAGGGTTACTATTTGCACGCATTAAAAAGTTTGTCATACCATGATCAGCGTCTAAGTAACCAAGCGACCATTCACCTTGCCAATCAGAAACTACAAATTCACCATCAAGATTGAAACGATGACTTTCGATGTACTCAATATCCATAGGTAAAGCAGGCGTACCTGAATCAGTCGTATCAGTGTAGTGGTAACTTAAGCCAACAGTATTCGCATCTGTTGCATGTCTAATATCAAAACCTGCTTGTACTTTGTCAAAATCAGTTGGCTCAATTAAGGTACCATCGCCGCTTTCCATGCTATCGCCAGCTTGACTATTACCATAAACAAGTACGGCAACATCACCTTTAGCAATATTAGCAACGCCAGACATTGTTGCAGCACTGTTATTGCTTCTATAACCCGCTTGAACATCACCACTAGCTTGTACGTTATCTGAATTCATTTTTTCAGCTTTACGCATTTGTACATCAATGGCGCCACCTAAGGTGTTCATACCAGCAGAAACTGGTGCAATGCCTCTGTACACTGTCATAGAGTCAACAATAAGTGGAGTAGAGTAACTTAACGGCGTATCCATAGCATTTGGGCCAGCACCTATCATTGGGTGGCCATCTAAAGTCGTTGCGACACGATCACCAAACAAGCCGCGGTATTGTGCAATACCCGTTACAGGACCATTACTGTTTACATTGGCGCCAGGTACTGATAAAAGCCAATTTGATAAATCAGCTTCGGTAGTTTTACCTTGCGCATAGCTTTGGTTATCTACCAAGGCATTATGTCGTTGATTAGATATAGTAATCACTTCTATATCATCAATTGCAACAGGAGCTTCATCGGCTAATGCGAGCGTTGAACAGCCCATAGCTGAAAGTAGAACTGCGTTTACAGCAATGGCTGATGGTTTTAAAGAAAAGCGCATAATAATATACTTACCCAAACAATTAAATTGGCAGTATTTTCAAGGCTTTCAGAACAGAAGACAAAAGGAAATAAGTAATATGCGACATATTGTCGCAGGGTAAAATCAGCTTACTTGCGCTATATCAAATAAGCTGATTATTTGGATTAATTAACTAATAATTTTTCATGCTCAGTTAAATGATACCTGCAGCTTTCAAATGGTTATAAGCGACTTTTTTGCGCAACGCTTTCATCTCAGGGTAGCTCGCTTTATTAAAGTTAAAGGCAAAAAAGTGAACACCCTGTGCATTTTCAACAAAACCAATATACCAACCAAGCATTGAACCATCGTTTACTTTACCGGCTCCTGTTTTGGCATACAGTTTATAATTTTCATTATCATCAACGAGCATGACTTCTTTTAAAGTGTTCACTGCCTGCTTATTGAATTGATAAGCGTTATGATAAAAATCTTGCAAGAATTTAATTTGTTCTTTCGCCGAAATCTTCATGCTTTTATTTAACCAAAAATCATCTAACCCTGAGGAAATATCTTGGTTACCGTAATGCATTTTATTGATATACGATTGCATATCTTTTTTACCTATATCCGTTGCTAACTGGCGATAAATAGCAACCATAGAAAACTTGAATGCTGTTGATAAGTTATATTGAGGTAATTGCCACACTTTAGGCCACCAAGGTTGCACAGGATATTTTTCTTTATCAAAGCTTAGTGTTTGCTTAGCGTCTTTGATAATGCCTTTATCTAAAGCAATTAAACTATTGGCTACTTTAAACGTTGAAAAAGGCGATAAAGGCATTTGAGCCCTTTTATTATTAATGATTGTTTCATGCTGAGCTTTATCAATTTCAGATAATAAAACAAAGGTACAGCTGCTATCACCTTCAACACACATTGTATCGTTCTGCGCCTCATTGACATGAGCTGACGTGAAGGTGCTTACCGTGGCTAAAGCTAAAAAACTAAAGCGTAATAGATTCTTTCTCAAAATAACCTCAAAAAGTGAAAGTTTAAGTCGAAAAAATGATACGCTCGTTTGCTTTAGCAAACAACATGAAATATCTACTTACCTAAAATCAACAGGCTAATTAAGCAAGCTAATGACAAAGCTATAAACAATGGCATAATAGGAATTACAAAAAAGGAAATGGACTTTACCCTTATTTGTCAGCATTTATCTAAATTATCATAGGATGTTTAATGAAATATATTTTTGCTTTTATAAGCCTTTTGTTCAGCCACTGCGTTACTGCAGCTGAACAAGCTGAAGAAATTTTTGCCCAGCTTACTCCTTCCCTTTATCAAATTAAGCTCATAGACAAAGCCAGTGGTGAGAAATCATCAATCGGTTCAGGTTTTCAGATTACTAGCGATGGTTTAATTGCGACTAATTACCACGTTATTTCAAGCTATGCTCGACATCCTAGCAAATACCGCATGGAGTATTTAGATCATCAAGGAAATACTAATACCCTAACATTAGAGAGCGTAGATGTTATCAATGACTTAGCTTTAGTTAAACGTGAAGTAACTGAGCCGATGGAGTTTTTTGTTATTTCTTCACAAACACCACACAAAGGCGAGAAGTTATATTCATTAGGCAACCCTCATGACTTAGGGATGATCGTAGTTCCAGGCACCTACAACGGCCTAAAAAAAGAATCATTTAGTGATCGCATCCATTTCACTGGCTCTATTAATTCAGGTATGAGCGGTGGCCCTGTAGTGAACAAACAAGCAAAAGTTGTCGGTATTAATGTCGCAACTTCTGGTAATCAAATTGGCTTTTTAGTGCCGCATGATAAGTTAGTCACTTTGTTTAACAGTTATCAGCAATCACCACCAGATAGTATTAAAGCTCAAATGGCTAGTCAGTTAATGACAAGTCAAAATAAGTTGATGTCGGCCTTACTCAATAGTAATTGGGAAAGTAAGTCTTTAGGTGGGAAAGGCGCAATTCCCATTATTGATGTACCTTTTATCCGTTGTTGGGGTGAATCTAATGCAGATAAACAAGATGCACTTATTCTAACTGCAGTGGCAAATTGCTCACTCGATGAAAATACCTATATTTCTTCTCGATTTTTCACGGGTAGTGTTGAAATTGAATTTAGGTATATGCAGGCAAAAGAGCTAGGTAGTAATAAGTTTTATCATTTATATCGCCAACAAATAGCGAGAGCTGGAGCTGGGAATAGAGCAGGAAAAGATGATGTCAGTGAGTATCAATGCCATCACGATATTGTTATGCCAAATAATAAAGCAATTAATAATAAAAGTGTTTTTTGTACACGTGCCTACAAGGATTTTCCTGATTTATATGATGTATTATATTTAGGAGCATCTATAGATAAGCAACAACAAGCATTAGTTAGTCACTTTACCATTTCAGGTGTTAGTCAAGAGAACTCGATGGCCTTTACCGAGAAGTTTCTGGAGGCTGTATCATGGAAATAACATCAATAAATCCGCAGCAAGAAAACCATAGCAGCGAAGAGTTACATCACGATATTGATGATATCAATCATAGTCATACTGATATAATCATTGAAGAAATCAGTCGTGGGCAGAAATTACTGCATCGACATAAAATGAGCAAACCCTCAATCAATATTGGCCGAGGATATGGTAATGATATCATTTTAGCTGATCCGCATATTTGCTCTGAACATTTGAAAATTCAATTAGTTAATGGTTTCTGGCAGATACAAGATCAAGAGAGTATTAACGGAACTTTCTTAGAAAACCCAAAAGAGAAAAAGAAACCTGCAGACAAACATATTCTAGAAGATGGCGATATCATTAGTATTGGTAAAAGCCAATTACGCATTCATTTTGTTGATCATCCCGTTGCTGAAACCGTTAAATTCAGCCCCTTTGAAAGCTTCATTAATTTAATGCGTCACCCTATAGCGCTATTAATAAGCGTAGCCTTATTTACACTAGTATCTGGCACTATTTTTTATTTGGACAAACCAATTGAGGTCAACTTTTCTCAATTATTAGTACCTGCCATAGGTATGAGTTTACTATTCTCTCTTTGGCCTGCGGGTATTGCTTTAGTTTCGCATTTAACCAAACACGATGCGAGAGTACTCACTCAATTAGGTATCTGTTTTGCCTTCTTTAATTTGATGTGGTTTAGTGATTTACTTGAAAATATTGTCGCTTTTAATTCTTCAAGCAACTCTATTTTCACTGTACTCATTGCCATACTCCCTATTGCATTAGCTTTTTGTATGCTTTGGCTCAATTGTTACATTGGTTTTCATATGACAGCTAAGCGTCGAATGGTCGTATCGATAGGTATTACCGTATTATTATTCGGCGGTAGTTACTTAATTAAATATTCTAACAAGCCTGATTTTAATGCCAGACCACAATATAATAGCGTTTTAATGACGCCAAGCTTTTTGTTAACACCAAGCGCAAGTGTTGACGAGTTTATTGAAGATAGTAATAGACTATTCGATAAGGCCAACAAAGCGGCAGCAAAAGAGTAGCCATAAAAAAGGGCGCTGATTGAAGCGCCCTTTGTACAAGTAGAATTGATAGCTATTATGGTCTTGGAATAAAGCCAATCGCATCATAAACAGAAGCCAACACTTGGCTAGCATGTGCAGATGCTTTTTCTGCACCATTTTTCATTACTTGCTCTAAAAAGGCTTGGTCTTCTCTGTACTGATGGAATTTGGTTTGTATAGGCTCTAATAAAGACACTACCGCTTCAGCAACATCTCCTTTCAAATGACCATACATTTTATCTTCATACTCTGGTACTAAATCAGCAACAGTACGACCTGTGGCACAAGAAAGTAAAGAAAGTAAGTTTGATACACCAGGCTTCTCCGCCACATCAAAATAAATTCTTGCTTGCTCATCAGAATCAGTAACTGCACGCTTAATTTTCTTGGCTATCTTCTTCGGATCTTCTAATAAGCCAATAAAGTTACCCGGGTTAGTATCTGACTTAGACATTTTTTTGGTCGGCTCTAATAAGCTCATCACACGAGCGCCATGCTCAGGGATGTATGGATCAGGTACCGTAAAAATATCACCGTATAAATTATTAAAACGTGTCGCTATATCTCGAGCGAGCTCTAGATGTTGCTTTTGATCATCACCCACAGGTACGCGATCAGCTTTGTAAAGTAAGATGTCAGCCGCCATCAATACCGGATAAGTAAATAAACCGGAGTTCATATTCGCTTCTGATTTTTGTGATTTATCTTTATATTGAGTCATGCGGTTAAGCTCACCCATTTGAGTGTAACAATTTAACACCCAACTCAACTGAGCATGCTCAGGTACATGTGACTGAATAAAGATAGTACTTTGCTCTGGGTTTACACCACACGCAAGATATAATGCTAAACCATCTAGTGTCGCTTTTCGTAAATCAGCGGCATCAGGACGAACTGTAATGGCATGTTGGTCAACCAACATGTAATAGCATTCATGAGTGCTCTGCATATCAACCCATTGCTTCAATGCGCCCAAATAATTCCCTATAGTTAACTCGCCTGATGGCTGGCAACCACTTAATACAATAGGTTTACTACTCATTTATTTTTACCTTTAATTAATATTCTTTTGCTACTTAACTTTGGCAAGCTCTACACGCATTTCATCTATAGCTTGTTTATAATCTGTTTGGGAGAAAATGGCCGAGCCTGCTACAAACATGTCTGCGCCTGCCTCAGCTATTTCTCTGATATTATTGGCTTTAACACCACCATCCACTTGTAATCGAATATCACGACCACTTTGCTTAATTTTTTCCTTCACCAAACGTAATTTATCTAATGTGGTAGGAATGAATGACTGTCCGCCAAAACCTGGATTTACTGACATAAGTAATATGACGTCAAGCTTATCCATTACAAAGTCTAAACAATGTAACGGTGTTGCAGGGTTTAGCACTAATCCCGCCTTACAGCCATTATCTTTTATTAACTGTAAAGTGCGGTCTATATGGTCGCTCGCTTCTGGATGAAAAGTAATAATATCAGCACCCGCTTTGGCAAAAGCAGGTACTAAACTATCAACAGGCTTAACCATTAAATGTACATCGATTGGCGCTGTAATCCCGTAATCTCGCAAAGACTGACACACCATAGGCCCAAAAGTTAAATTCGGCACAAAGTGATTGTCCATAACATCAAAATGAACAATATCAGCACCCGCTGATAATACTTTTGCCACATCATCACCTAAACGAGCGAAGTCGGCCGATAAGATAGACGGAGCGATAAGATAAGAAGACATGATTAAAATTACCTTAAAAAATAATGCCGCTATTATACCCAAGTCCGCATTAAATGCGAGTAACAGCTAAAAGTACACAGCAATGCATGTTTTCTCAATATTCTTTTTATAACGGTAAGCTTTATTGCACTTTTTAAGTTCAATAAACTTTATTTCGCACCAAAATTGCACACCTTCAACTTGCTAACAATATTCTCTTTTTTTAAAGACCTTATCCAACACTTTGTTTATTAAGACAAATACTCAAGACAATCAATATTCTTTTATCTGGGCACTAACATTGCTAATAACTTATTCAGCGCACTATAAAACCGAGTCAATGACTAAGGCTCAACAAATTATTTAAAACAATAAAGGGATAATCATGAAAAACATATTTACGACCGTTGCTCTTTCAACTTTACTTTCAACCGTAGTATCTAATAATGCTTTTGCTGTTGAAGGTTTATCTGGCAATGTAGCAGCCACATCAAATTACCTATGGCGAGGACTTGAGCAAACTGGCGGTGACGCAGCTGTTTCAGGCGGAATTGATTATGCTTCAAATAGTGGCTTTTATGTTGGTACTTGGGCATCAACGGCTAATTGGGCTGATGGCATGACCTATGAATTGGATTTATATGGCGGGTTTTCAAATGCTATTAACGATGATTTATCTTACGATGTAGGTTTCATCTATTTTGCTTACCCTGATGAAACTTCGGGTGACGCTAATTTTTCAGAAATTTATGGCAGCATTTCGTATAAATCATTGACTGTGGGGTTAGCCGTTTTGACCTCAGGTGAAGGAGCTGATGCTGGTGATACACTTTATGCTAATGCAGATTATGCGATTGATCTTGGCAATGATGCCGATATCACCCTACATATTGGTTCATATTCTGGAGATTGGCTTGCTGAAGACAGTATTGATTATAGTGTTTCATTGAATAAAGCGGGTTTCACTTTCGGTGCATCTGCTACGGACCTAGATGGCGCAGCAGGTGACGTGAAAGTTTACGTTGCATACAGCTTAGATATTGATTTATAAGATTAAAATCTGAAAAACTTCCTCCTAGGACATTAAGGTATTTCTTTGATACAATAAAGAGATACCTTTTTAAACGAATTCTAGGATATGCTCATGTCATCAGGGACTAAGACAAAGAACATCATCAAAATAATGAGACGCTATTTTTGGTTTGCCTCTTTCAGTATTGTTATATTGCTTTCTGGCTATCAACTTTCTGAGCAAGACAATAATGTTGCAAATAACAGTGACGCTTGCTTAATTGCTAAATCAAACTTACCTATGAATCATTATCAGCATCCATGCCATAAAGTTTCCCTTTCAAATAACAGCTGGTTATCATGGTTTTCTGGTAACAGTAAATCGGCTCAATTGCATATGCTAGATTTTATCGAATTGATTCATTACAGCTTTGACTAAAAAGAATGCTGCGCGTCATTAAAAGTATCTTAGCGGCGTTTATTGGTGTACAAAGTAACAAAAACCGCCTACAAGACTTTACTCATGGAAAAGCAAGCCACTTTATAATCGCGGGCATTATTGGTGTGGTATTATTTATCGCCTTTCTTGTGATCATCGTAAATATCGTGTTGAGCACAACATAGAGCGATTCAGGTTCGCTTATTAGAGTTTGTTACTTGTAGTATAATGCCAGTACTTCTTTCACTTTAATTCTCCCTTTCCCTTTTTGACTAATAGAGCGTTGTACTTGAAAAAGTGATGTTTTATCAGCCTTGCAATACAAAGCCTTGGTAAAGTCAACATAGTGGTTAGAGATTAAGGTAGGTACACCTAACTTCTTCGCATTCTCAGCACAAGCTACTAACCTTTTTTGATCGTCATCCGTGAAGGTGTTTCCTGCATAGGCAGTAAAACTCGACGTTGGATTGATAGGTGAATAAGGCGGATCGCAGTAAATAACATCATCAGCACGCATTTGTGAAAATGCCATGTCAAAATCCCCCTGAATAAAAGTCGCCTTTTTGGCTTTTTCCGCAAAAAACTCTAATTCTACTTGAGGGAAATAAGGGTGCTTATATCGGCCAAAAGGAACATTATATCCGCCACTTTTATTATATCGACACAGTCCATTATATCCATGTCTGTTCAGATATAAGAAGATAACAGCACGCTCATATGGATTTGATGATGCATTAAACTTGGCACGAAACTCATAATACTTTTCAGCTTGATTGTTAGTGCTTACAAACAATTTCTTAGCATCTCGAATAAATGCCTTAGGCTTATTTTTGATAATGTTAAATAAAGAAATAAGATCTTTATTCATATCAACAAGCAGATACTCATCAAAATCTAAATTGAGAAAAACAGAGCCGCCACCGACGAAAGGTTCAACTAAACGTTTTTTACCTTTTACGGGTAACAGTTTTTGAATATCGCCAATAACTCGTTTTTTCCCGCCTGCCCACTTTAAGGGAGACCTAATGTTAGTTTGCAATAACTCTTTACTCACTGTAGACCCTATTGCTATTGATACGATGCTATTGGCTTAATCTATTGGAAAATAGCGGATTATTTTTGCTCGTAGATCTTAGCAGGAATAAGGCGTATAAGTCTAATATCATATAAAGCAATTTATAATGTTATTGCTCTATATTCTCAAAATTTATTCATTGAGTATTAACTTAGACAGTGAAAAACATACTTTGTCATGGCGAGTTAGTTAAATGTTGCGATTTCACGTTTAATTGTTGCAATAGGCTTAATCCAAGGGTTTCTTTGTTTAATAGACTCAGGCATCGATTCCATAGCCATTTTAGCTTCATTCATTGATGCATATACCATAGAAGTTACAACAATGAGCTTGTCATTATTAAGCTCTCTTTGATAACTATATAACTCTTGCATTGGGTTAGCTAAAATAAAACCTTGCCATAATGTCACTTTTGAAAAGCCGGCAATTTGAATAACATACCCCTGATTCTTTGTTAAGTAATACTGCTCATCATATTCACTTTTAGCTTCAACAGATATAATCTTCTTTTTTTCTTCCTGAGTAGCTACATTAAGTGCATCAATAATATCATTAACTTGTGCTGGTATTTGTGGTTCAGCATTTACAGCAATTTGCATTAATGCATTATTGATATCAAGGGCTGATGCTATATCTTGTTTCACTGCCAGTTTATTTTCAGCTAAGTTAACAACCTTCTCCTCAACCTTTGCACTATTCTTATCTTGTTGAACAGCTAATATCTCTATTTTATCCCCTTTCACCAGCTCATTGGGTAAAGGCACTTTATTATTTTCCTTTGCAGGCTCTTTAACCTTCGGTAAATCAGCAAATGTTAATGCGCTATGGCTAGATAATAGGTAAAAACTCGCGAGCGAAATTAATACTACAATTGCTAAGACTGACGCGACTATTTTATGTTTTAACTGATTATTATCTTTTGCTTTCGTTTTTATTTTAGTGCTTGATAAACCGATTAATTGTCCTGTTTTACCATCTAAAATACTCAACTTTCCTTTAAATAACGACTTATTCGTTTTGATTTCTTCTGCTGCGGCTGTTGAACCAAATAACACGACATTAATAGTCAAATTATTCTTACTATTGATAGATACTAATTGTGTTAACTCATATTTTAACTGAAGCGATAATGACTGTGCGTGCTCAATGACGATGGTAATTGCTTGTTTATGATTTTTGGCTAACTTAGTAATGCTTACAACAAGTGATTGTTCAGGATCAAATAAGGTATTTGAGAAAAGCTGCTCTATTATTCTACAGCGCATTTGAATATCGTTTAACTTAGTCGATGCCGAAATATAAGCAACATTAAGTGCCATTAGTGAATTATCTTGATGATCTAAAGTGCCAAGAAATTGGCTTGCAGCAGAGGTGTATTGCTGAGTATTTTCATCAACGACAAGTGTTAAGTGCTTTGAAAAGCGCAAGATATAATCTATTCTTGCGCTGACACTAATTGAGGTGACATCGTTATGTTGAGTTGACTGTAATTCAATTGCTGCGGCACTCATACCTATTCCAAAACTGATAGTCGCAAAATATTACGACTTAATTGTTAAAGAATTTGCTGAAGTGTCTCTTGTGTTACATCACTACGAATTTCTGATTTGCCAATTGCTATAGGTATAATAAACCTTAATTGGCCGGCAATATTTTTCTTATCGCGCTTCATGTGCTTCATAAATTCATTAAAGCCCATGTTTTCTGGGGCTGCGATTGGCAAATCAAAAGCTTTCAATAAGTTTTCTATTCGACATAAATCTGACACTTCAATCAAATCCATTTCTACTGCTAATTTAGCAGCAAGGACCATGCCAGCTGAAACTGCTTCTCCATGCAACCATTTTCCATAGCCTTGTTCAGCTTCAATAGCATGACCGAACGTATGACCTAAATTTAAAAGCGCTCTAACACCAGCTTCTGTTTCATCTGAAGCAACAATATCGGCCTTAGACTGACAACACTTTTGAATCATCAATGTTAGCGTTTCTTCATCGTTAGCTTTTATGTCATCAATATGAGTTTCAAGCCATTCAAAAAATGCTTTATCTCCTAAAATCCCATATTTAATAACTTCAGCTATACCTGCATTAAACTCTCTTACAGGTAGGGTCTTTAGGGTATCAATATCAATAATCACAGCTTTAGGTTGATAAAAAGCACCAATCATATTTTTACCCAAAGGGTGGTTAACTGCAGTTTTTCCACCGACAGAAGAGTCCACTTGCGAAAGGACAGTCGTTGGAATTTGTATAAAGTCAATTCCGCGTTGATAACATGCCGCAGCAAAGCCTGTAATATCACCAATAACTCCACCACCAAGTGCAATAAGGCTAGTGTCTCTGCCATGCTCATTTGCTAATAGGTGCGTCATTATTCTTTCAAAGTTAGCTAAGCTTTTTTCAGCTTCACCATCAGGTAAAATAACTTCATCGATGTTATAACTTGCTAGCTGAGATTTAATACTTTCCAAATACAAAGGTGCTACAACATCATTAGTCACAATACATACCCGCGAGCCACGGATATGCTTGTCAAATAAATGAGGGTTTTGTATCAAGCCAGAATCTATATAAATAGGATAGCTTCGAGAACCGAGGTCTAGATTAAGAGTTGCCATATACAGTTAGCCGTACATTAATGAAGAGGGTTAATTAGAAGTCTAATCGTTCAATTATTTTATGAGCAACCACTTTAGCACTTTGATCGTCCGTTTTAACGATTATATCTGCAATCTCTTCATATAAAGGATTACGTTCTACGGCTAAATTCTCTAATACTGTACGCGGCTCTTCAGAGGTTTGCAGTAACGGACGACGACGATCACGCTGAGTACGGGCTACTTGCTTATCAATAGTTGTTTCTAAGTAAACAACAATCCCTCTGGCCGAAAGACGATTTCGAACTTGAGTACTTATTACAGAGCCACCGCCTGTTGCTAAAACAATACCTTGTCGCTCGCTTAAGTCGTCAATAACAGTCTCTTCTCTTTTACGAAAGCCTTCTTCACCTTCAAGATCAAAGACCCATGCAATATCAGCACCTGTACGACGCTCTATTTCTTGATCAGAATCGAAAAATTCTAGGTGCAGTCTGTCGGCTAATTCACGACCAATTGTACTTTTACCTGCACCCATAGGTCCTATTAGGAAAATGTTACGTTTTTCTGCCATTAGATTTACTTAATACTCGTTTAGTTAACAGTAGGTCAAAAGCATTAAAAATGCTGCTAAAAGTATTGCCTTTGACGCCATAGAGGTCTCCCCCGAAATTTCAAGGGCGTAATTATCGCAATTGTTGACTATAAAATGCAAGTACCATTGTCGTTAAGTAATGAAAAAGCTCATCACTTAACGAACAACAACACTTATCTGAGGTTAGAAATGTTCAGTTACTATACGAGGAGTAACAAAGATAAGTAATTCTTTTTTCTCATTTAATTGGCTAGTATTTCTAAACGCCCAACCAAAATATGGAATATCACCTAATACTGGAACCTTTGATACCGTACTAATAATAGCTTGCTGATAAATACCACCTAATACTATTGTTTCACCATTGTTCACCAATACTTGCGTACCAATGCGTTGTGTATCAATTGCAGGTGCTAAACCATTCTTCACTTCTGATACGGTATCTTGTGTTACCACTAGGTCTAATATAATTTTATCATCTGGCGTAATATGTGGAGTTACCGTCAAGCTCAACACAGCTTTCTTAAACTGAGTTGCTGTTGCGCCACTTGACGCAGCTTCTTGATATGGAATTTCAACACCTTGCTCAATATAGGCCTCTTTTTGGTTTGCAGTCGTAATACGCGGACTGGCAATTACTTCACCCTTATTTTCTTTTTCCATCGCTGAAAGCTCTAGATCAAGAATTGTACCATTGGCTAAACGAGCAACTTGAAATGCAATTGTACCCGCAGCCCCTGCAACAGGTAGATTGACATTCATACCATCAGTTATTGATGGAACTGTTGGTATTCCTGGTGTACTAGATCTTGTCCCATTTGCGGTACTGGTGCCTTCAATTGTACCTGATGTTGCATATTCCCCATCAGTATTTGTTATTCCCCAGCGAATACCTAACTCTTCATTGAGGTTATCTTTAACTGTCACCATGCGCGCTTCTATAACTACTTGGCGAACTGGAATATCTAAGATATTAACCATACGTTTAATATCTTCAATACTTTTTGCAGTATCTCTAATTAATAAAGTATTCGTTCTTTCATCAACTGAAACACTTCCTCGAGGAGATAAAATGCTAGTATCTTCGTTTTTGATAAGGTCGGCAAATTCAGCGGCTTTAGCATAATTTATTTGTACGTATTCAGAATATAATGGCGCTAATTCTTCAACTTGCTGTTGAGCCTGTAATGTTTGGGCTTCGCGTGCTGCTAACTCATCACTTGGGGCAACCATCAAGATATTACCTTGCATACGTTTATCTAAGCCCTTCACTTTTAAGATAATACTAAGCGCTTGATCCCATGGAACGCCGTCTAAACGTAGCGTAATATTACCCGTCACTGTATCACTAGTAATTAAGTTAAACTCATTATAATCAGCAATGATTTGTAGCACAGTTCGAACAGGTATATCTTGGAAATTAAGAGATATACTGCGACCGGTAAAATCATCAGTTTCACCTAAGTATGTAGGTGGCTTCTCTGCCATTCTTTTAACAGTTAAAACAAATAAATTTTCATCTTGTTGATGAGAAAACTCAAACTTAGTAGACACATCAATTACTAACTTAGCGTTACGCCCGTCTTTAAATGTTTCAATGCCTGTTACAACAGTGCCAAAATCAGTAACATCTAGTTTGTAAAGTAAATCATCAGATATTTCTGTATTATGGAACTCGACGTTAATTTTGCCTAATTTATCATGTACATCAACTGCAAGCATACTATCATCTAGGTAAACTAACACTTGCCCTTCATCATTTTCATTCAATCTAAAGTCTATAGAACTAACATTATTGATAAAATCTTCACCTGCGGGACTTAAAGCTTCAATAGTTCTAGCAGAGTCACCATAATTAAAGGTAATAGCAAAGTCTTTATCATTAAGAGCCACATCAAATACAGATAGTTTTTCTAAGTTAATTTTCGCTATTACATTACCTCGTGTAGAGTCTAGTTTTACCGACTTAACACCTGCATGATTTACTAGAACCTCTTTAAATTTGTCATCAAACGAACCGGCATCAAAACTGATCTCAACGTGTGCAGGATTCATTGATGTTTTTACTTCTGGTAACTCAGTAATTGACTCAGAAAATGAAAACACAAGTTCAATTTGATCACTTTGAATTGTGTTATATGAAGTTTTAACTAACTGGTTAGTGTGCGTACCATTCTCGGCGTTTGCCATAGGCACAGCAATAATTGCAGAGATTAAAACGGCAATAGTTAACCAGAGTTCTTTTACTGCAGTAAAGCCTTTATAATTTTTTGTTCGATTAAATAGCATTATGATGTCCTTTACTTATTTGGCTCTGATTTTACAAGTTTTAATTCGGCTGCTCTTTCAACCCAACACCCAGCACCGTCTGGCGATAACTCTATTATTTTCACTGTTTTTGCATCCACTTCTGTAATCCGACCGTTATAAAGCCCAAGATAGTTTCCTATCGCTACCCTATGTAATGTTAAATCAGATGCTTCAACTAGTGCCCAAAGAGCTCCAGAATCACCCATAGTGCCACGCATCGTTAAATCAGAAAGAGAGTATTTTTCTAACGGTTGTTTTCTTCTTCTTACGTCAGGGCTCAAACAGCCTGACATCTGTTGCATTTTTTGTTGAATAACTTCCGCTTTAGGTAATACAAAAGGGCTTCGCAAGTCATCTGCTGAATATTCAATATGATGAAATGGCTTCACCTCAGGCATTGGTTCAATATAGCTAGTCGTTGTTGCCTTAACATGTTCCATATGCGCTTTAATTTCACTGGTATCATCAAAACACGCTGACAATAATGTCAAACCAAGAACAGGAATTGCTTTATAAATAAATGGCTTCATTATTGGGCTACCTCCCCTTGTTTACTAACTTCTTCTTGATAACGATAGGTCTTCGCCTGTAGCTTCAAGTTCAGCGTTTCATTGTCCGATTCTGCAATATTAATTTTAAAATCATGCAAAGTTACAATTCGAGGTAGGCCCGCAATCTTACTTACGAATTGGCCAAAGGAATGATATGGACCGATAACTTCTATATCGATTGGTAGTTCGATATATATTTCTTTACTAATCTCAGGTTGCCACTCTAACTTAACAAAGTCTAAGCCACTAGTTGTACCAATAAAGGTAATATCATCTAGTAAACCAGGTGTTTCATGACTATTTGGCAGACTACGAAGTTGATTTGCAAAGGTATCTTCAGCTTCAACCATCTGCGCTCTAAATAAATCTAAATTAGCCGCAATATGGTACTTTGTTTTATATGAGTCTTTTAATGTGATTTCTTCTTGAAAAGCTCTATCAAGACTCGCCATTTTATCTTTAATAAGGCCAAAATAGCCCAAGAACAAAACAGCAACAGCCAAAAAGATAGCTAACACTAATTTTGCGGCTGCAGGCCACTGGCCAATATTATCTAACTCAAGATCATTAAACTGTGATGCATCAAACTTCATTGCATCCTCCTTTTGCTTTAATTATCTTAGGGAAACTAAATAATTTCATAATTATCCCCCTCCCTGAGTTGTGCTTGCTAAAACCGCATTAGGGTCATTAACTAAACCTTTAATCTTAACTTTCATTTTGAACTGACTTAACAGTTTAGGAGAGCCATCATCTGCAGTAATTGACTCAGGTGTTGCATCTGCAAACAAATCTGACAATTCAATCGCTCTAATCATATTCGCTAGGTGGTTATTCGATTCACTTTTACCCACTAACTGTAGCGTATTACCTTGCTTTTCTAATTCTATAATGTAAATACCACTAGGTATTATTTTTGCTATTTCATCAAGAACTTGAGTGCCCACATTTCGGCTTCGTTGTAACTGCTCGATTACATCTATCCGTTTTTGTAGTGCTGCTTTTTTGTCATTTAATGTTCTAATTTCAGCTATTTGAATATCTAATTGAGCTATCTCATTTTTTAAGTATTGGTTTTTACTATTTTGACCATCAATATGAGCTTGATAATAGAAATTAACCATTAACACCAATACAAAGGCCAAAATGCCAACTGCGGCAAGTATGGTAAAGTATGCTTTTTGCTGTGCCTTGAGCGCTGCTTCACGCCAAGGAAGCAGGTTTATATGTGCCATGGCGTAAAACTCCTTAAAGCCAGTCCTGTTGCTACCATTAATTGAGGAGCAACTTTTGAGAGCTCAGTACTATCTATAGAACTAGATAAGTTTATATCATTGAATGGATTTGCAATAACTGTGTGAACACCTAATTCTTCAGATAGTAAAGACTCAACACCCTCTAATGAGGCCGTACCACCAGAAATTAAAAGATAATCAACCTTTTCTTGACCGCTAGTAGTTAAAAACATTTGAATCGCTCGACGAATCTGCTGCATCAAAACGGTGTGGAATGGAGCTAATACTTCAAACGTATAGTTCGGTGGTAACTCATTCGTTAACTTTGCCTGCTCTGCATCATCAAAGGATTTATTATAATAAGAAACAATAGAACGAGTGTATTGCTCACCACCAAACATTTGATCACGACTATAAATATGTTTGCCAGCATCAGTAGCAGAGAATAAAGTAACAGTTGCGCCTATATCAACAATAGCTACAACCTTATCTTTTGCGTCATCGGGTAAAAGAGGTAAGCATAAATCATAAGCCCTACCTACAGCATAAGATTCAACGTCAATAACTTTCGCGGTAAAGTCACCAGCATCTAATGCCGCCACTCTCGCTTGAATCGACTCTGTTCGCGCAGCACTAAGCAAAACATTCATTTTACTTGGATCAGATTCGTTAACATCCAATGATTCAAAATCAAGGCTTACTTCATCAAGAGGGTACGGGATTAAACTATCGGCTTCGACCTCTATTTGGCTAGCTAACTCTTCTTCAGAGAGAGATACATCCATATAAATCACTTTGGTTATAACAGTTTGACCAGAAACAGCTGCAGCAGCATCAGTTGCTCTGTTCGATATTTTCTTCCTGATCTTTTCTATTACATTACCTACAGCTTCAATATCCTGAATCTCACGATCGATTACTGCACCACGTGACATTGGTTCAATAGCATAATCTTCAAGAATAAAACCATCCGTCCCTTGACTTAGCAAAACAGCCTTAACTGAATGGGAACCGATATCGATTCCAACCATCATTGGGATTTTCTTTTTCCATAAATTGTCTAGCATAACAGCCCACAAATTTTATTTTTCTAATTATTTTAGACGCAAAATGCGCATAAATACATTTATTACATGCTTTTACACGATATACTAGTATTATCTTACATTTTCACCCAAATTTTGAGTTTTATTTTGTTTACACTTAAGAATTTATTAAAAATCAGTTTAATACTAGTAATTTTACTCTTTATTTCCACATTTGCGCTTTATATAAATATGCGCGATCAATTACCCAATGTAAACTCTTTAAAAGATGTTAAATGGCAAACACCTATGCAGATATATAGTCAAGAAGGACTATTGATATCTCAATTTGGTGAAAAAAAACGTATCCCATTAACTTTAGAAGAAATACCTCAACAATTAATTAATGCTTTACTTGCTACAGAAGATGATCGTTTCTATCTTCATTTCGGTGTTGACCCTATCGGCATGGGCAGGGCTGTTCTTGGTCAATTGATGGGTCAAAATAAAGGTGGTGCAAGTACCATTACCATGCAAGTTGCCCGTAATTTTTTCCTTACCCGCGAACAAACCTATATACGTAAAATAAGAGAAATATTTTTATCCTTCCATATTGAAAGTTTGCTGACCAAAGATGAAATCCTTATGTTATATATCAATAAGATTGCTCTTGGCCATCGAACATTTGGCTTTGCTGCTGCTGCCCAAGTTTATTATGGTAAAACACTTGATGAATTAACATTAGCACAGATTGCCGTACTTGCTGGTTTACCTAAAGCTCCATCGACCTTAAATCCAATTCGTTCACCTGAACGTGCAAAAAATCGCCGCGCTATTGTATTGCAGCGCATGCTAGTAAGTGGCTATATTTCTGAGCAAGAGTATTTATCTGCTAAAAATGCTCCTATAACCGGGAAAAAACATGGAGCAGAAATTGAGTTAAATGCACCTTATGTAGCTGAAATGGCTCACCAAAAGATGATCGAGCGCTACGGGGCTGAGCAAGCTTATACTAACGGTTACAAGGTGTTCACTACCGTTTCAGCAAATCTTCAGCAGGCAGCCCAAAATGCGGTAACGAATAATTTATTAAATTATGATCAACGTCATGGTTATCGAGGTCCATTGCTATCACTAAGGCCGGAACCTCAAGAAGGCAAGAGCAGTACAAGTAGTGAAGATAATCTAACACTTATGCAAATCCCTCTTACAGAAATTGAAATTAATGATGCCTTATCAGCCATAACATCATATCAAAATCTACAACCTGCCATAGTGACTGATATTGCCGAACAATCAATACAGATAACACTTGAGAATAATGATATCGCTTATATCAATTGGGAAGGTTTGAGTTGGGCTCGAAAATATATAAGCGATCAAAAACAAGATACACCACCCAAAGAAGCAAGTGATATTCTTCGATACGGTGATGTTATTTTAGTTGAAGATAGAGGTGAAGAAGGCTTTAAATTAAGCCAATTGCCACAAGCAAGTGCAGCCATGGTTTCCCTTTCTCCTGATAATGGTGCTATTAAGGCAGCAGTTGGTGGTTTTAGCTTCAAGCAAAGCCAATTTAATCGCGTGACTCAGGCCAAAAGACAAGTTGGCTCTAACATCAAACCATTTATTTATTCTGCTGCTTTAGAACAAGGCTATACCTTAGCATCTTTGGTAAATGATGCGCCTATTAATCAATGGGATAAAAGCGCGGGTATAGCTTGGCGACCTAAGAATTCACCTGAAAACTATGCTGGTCCAATGCGAGTGAGACTTGCCCTAGCACAATCAAAAAACGTTGTTGCTGTGAGATTACTAAAAAGTGTTGGCCTAGATAATATCATCAATCACCTTTCTTCTTTTGGTTTTAGCCCTGATGAACTACCGCGCAATGAATCATTAGCACTAGGCTCGGCTTCATTAACACCACTAGAGGTTGCAACAGGTTTTGCCGCTTTTGCTAATGGCGGCTATTTGATTGAACCTCACTTAATTGACCGGATTGAAAACTCTGACGGTAAAGTTATTTATCAATCAAACCCAGCATTAGCCTGTAATCCATGTGAACAACTTGAAAGAGTGGCTTTAGAAAACAATCTTGCAGATGATGGGCTTATTATCAATGATGGTCATACAGAATCAGAACAACAACTTACACCAACACAAGTCAAATTTGCTGAAAGAGCTATAAGTGAACAAAATGCTTTTTTAATTGCTGACTCACTCAACAGTGCCATATGGGGAGCTGATTGGTCGGTTGCTGATGGGTGGCAAGGTACTGGTTGGCGAGCTAGAACATTAAAAAGACGCGATATTGCAGGTAAAACCGGTACAACCAACGAAGCAAAAGATGCTTGGTTCTCAGGCTTCAGTAAACATATAGTCACAACTTCATGGATTGGTTTTGATGATCCTGGTCGTAATCTAGGTTACACAGTTTACAATAATAATTTAGGGAAAAATCAAATTACTGGCAATGAGTTTGGTGCTAAGTCTGCGCAACCTGCATGGATAGAGTTCATGAAAGTTGCGCTTGCTGAACAGCCTGTTGAAGCCATTGAGCCACCCGCTGAAATTGTCTCTGTTCGCATTGATAAAGCAACTGGGAAGTTAACCACTGCCACAAACAAAACCAGTCAATTTGAATACTTTAAAGTAGGCACTGCACCTGTAGATTATGTACGCCAAGATAATAGTGGTGATATTTTAGATGGTGAAGACAACAAGGAAGAAGATATTTTCTAAATTATATGCCATATAACAAAAGAGCTATAACCATCAGAGGAATAGCTCTTTGTATTAAGAAAAGATAGCCTGTTAAATATCTTTCATAAACACTTTTGAGTTGCGCTGAATGTTATACATCTGTTGTTTATCTTTTGGTAAAGCCGATGTCGGTTGATGGATAAAACCTTGTTCTTGAAACCAATGGGCACTTACCGTAGTTAGCACAAACAATTGTTGAAGTTGCATGTTTTTAGCTTGCGCTTCAACTTCATTTAATAACCTCAGAGCACGATTTCCCCCTCGGTATTCTGGGTGAGTAACAACACAAGCGAGCTCACCACATTTTGCTTCATGATATGGGTACAGCGCTGCACAAGCAATGATGGCATCTTCTTTTTCGATTACGATAAATTGATTAATTTCCATCTCTAAAAGCTCTCTAGAGCGCTTAACCAATATCCCTTCTTCTTCCATGGGTGCTATAAGTTCAAGAATACCACCAACATCATCTATACTTGCGGTTCTAATTTGCTCTTTATGATCCTGAGCAATTAAAGTACCCGAACCATCTCGAGTAAATAATTCTTGAAGTAATGCGCCATCTGTTTGGTAACTAACACTATGGCAACGTTCTACGCCATTTTCACCACTTTTAATAATAGCTTTAAGTAATAGCTGCCTTATATGGCAGTCATTATCTGCTAGCAAAGACTTAACTCGACGTACGCTACAACTACGTATCAACTCGCCTGATTGATCAAGTAACCCGTCCTTATCAATTAAGGAAATTAATTTATCAGCTTTTAAGGCAATGGCCGTTTGGGCAGCAACATCTTCAAGCGCTAAATTAAATACTTCACCCGTCGGTGAATAACCAATTGGCGATAACAGTACAATAGAACCATAATCTAATTGCATATTAATACCAACAGAGTCAACTCGTCTTACACTACCAGTATACTTATAATCAACACCTTCTTTCACTCCCATAGGCATAGCTACAACAAAGTTACCAGTACTCACCCTATTTTGAGCGCCGTGCATGGGAGAGTTAACTAAACCATTAGAGAGTAATGCTTCTATATGTAGTCTTAATGAACCTGTTGCATCTTTTACTGCCACTAATGTTTCAGCATCAGTAACTCGTACATCCCTAGCTATATGTTGTGAAATACCCCGTTGAGCCATGCGCTCCTCTATTTGAGGTCTAGCGCCGTGAACTACAACAAGCTTAACGCCTAAGCTACGAAGTAAGGAAATATCATGAATAATATTAGAAAAATTTGGATGAGAAACGGCTTCACCGCCAAACATCAACACCACCGTTTTACCACGATGAGCATTAATATATGGAGCAGCGCTTCTGAACCATTTAACGTTGTTTAAGTCATTATTATCCATGAGTTTTCTATTACTTACCTTTTTATGAGCTTAGTTTTCTAGTTAATTAAATAACGGTATAAACCATAGCGACTTCATCTTCAGGGTTTTTATGCGGACTTGGTTCGCTATCTTCAATAATATTATCTGCTAAGGAGTTTTTATCTATTAAATTAAACCCTAATTTGTCAAAGTATTCAGGGATATAGGTAAGAACAATAATTTGCTCAAGCTCCATCTGATGAGCAAATTCAAGTAGATATTGAACTAGCGCCTCACCCTGACCTTGCTTGCGCATTGCTTGCTCAATTACTACAGATCTAATTTCAGCTAACCCTGTTTGATAGATATAAAGAGAAGCACAGCCAACAACAATGCCATCAACTTCTGCGACAACAAAATTTTGAATATCATAAATAACATTATCGCGACTTCTCGGCAAAATCTCCCCTTTATCTGCCCAAAAAGTGACAAGTTCTTCAATTTTATCAACATCAGACATACGTGCGCGTCTAACCGACATGGCTGCTGCTCTTTGCGCATCTAAACGTTGCTTAACTTGTTTCAGAGCAGAATTAATTTGTTGTTTACCCGGTGCCCCTACCACTTTCTCATTTAATATATGATCATCTGCTGTTTGGCTATTTGCTAAAGCTTTCTCAACTTGACTTTTAGAAGTACCACCTAACGCTTCACGTTTATCCAAGGTCGACTCTATAGATAAGTGTTGATAGACATCTTGCTCAATTTTACTACTAAATGCCTGTAGTTGCGTCAGTGTCAAATCTTCCAGCGGCAAGCTTTTATCAATTGCAGCGAGCACAACCTCGCCAACAATATGATGAGCTTCCCTAAAAGGTATATCTTTACTTACTAGATAGTCAGCAAGTTCAGTAGCATTTGCATAACCTTGTTGCGCCGCCGCTAGAGTACGAGAGCGGTTTACTTTCAAGCCATCCGCCACTAGTACTGCCATCTCCATACATTCTTGCCAAGTATCCAGGGCATCAAAAAGCCCTTCTTTGTCTTCTTGCATGTCTTTGTTATAGGCCAAAGCCAATGCTTTCATAGTGGTTAACATCCCCGTTAACGAACCAAAAACGCGCCCAGCTTTACCTCTAATAAGTTCACAAGCATCAGGGTTTTTCTTTTGTGGCATCAATGATGACCCTGAACTCACTAAATCACTCATCTCAACAAAACCAGCCTCACCAGAATTATAAAAAATTAAATCTTCTGCAAAGCGTGATAAGTGCATCATTGAAATACTCGCGCTAGCTAATAACTCAATGACATGATCTCTATCAGACACCGCATCCAAGCTATTCATGGTGGCCGTCCTGAAACCTAAGGTATGCGCCAAGTTATTTCTATCAATAGGGTACGCAGTACCCGCTAAAGCACCTGAACCTAATGGGGAAACATCTAAACGATATAAAGCATCTTTTAACCTGCCAATATCACGGTTAAACATTTCAACATAAGCCAAACACCAGTGGCCAAAGGTCACAGGTTGAGCACGCTGTAAATGCGTGTAACCAGGTAGTACCGTGTCTTTTTCTCGTTCAGCAAGGTTCATCATGGCCTGTTGTAAGTTGACTAAAGCAAACAACAGCTCGCCACCCGTCTCTTTACACCATAGCTTTAAATCCGTAGCAACCTGATCATTTCTACTACGTCCGGTATGTAGCTTTTTACCTAAATCGCCAGTTTTCTCAATGAGCTGTATTTCAACCCAGCTATGAATATCTTCAGCATCCGATAACAAAATTTGTTTTGGGTTCTCTTCAACAGACAGCTTTAACTCGTTTAATGCCGCAGTTAGCCTAGATAGCTCATCATCATTTAATACACCCACTTCATGAATAGCCTGCGCCCAAGCTATTGAACCAACAATGTCTTGCACAGCCATACGATAATCTACAGGTAACGAGTCATTAAACTTCTTAAATTGCAAACTCGCTTTTTCTTTAAAGCGTCCACCCCATAATGCCATGATTAACTATCCTTCTTCTCAGCTTGAGATAATGCGGTAATTCTGCTTGATAAGCTAAATAAACGAATAAAGCCTTCCGCGTGTTTTTGGTCATAAACATCGTCAGCACCAAATGTAGCAAACTCTTCAGAATATAAACTATTTGGTGAACGACGTTGAATCACTTGCGCCATACCTTTATACAATTTAACCACAACATCTCCAGTAAGCTGTTCGGCAAAGGATGCTGCAGAAGCAAGCTGCGCTTTTGCAAGTGGTGTAAACCAACGTCCATCGTAAATAACATGAGAGAACTCTAAAGCAATTGATTCACGATACTTTAATGACTCTTTATCTAAGATTAGTGTTTCTAACCCTTTGTATGCTGCCATTAAAATTGTGCCACCAGGTGTTTCATAACAACCTCTTGACTTCATTCCTACTAAACGGTTTTCTACAATATCGATTCGACCTACACCATGAGCAGCACCTTTATCATTTAAATACATTAATGCTTCGTATGCCCCTGCACCTGCTGTTGAATAATCTTTACCATCAATAGCAACTAGTTCGCCCCTAACAAAGCTCAACTGTACTTTTTCAGGGGTGTCAGGTGCATCCATTGGATCAACCGTCATTGTCCAAACTTCTTTTGAAGGTTCGCACCATGGGTCTTCTAATTCCCCACCTTCATGAGAAATATGCCATGCATTGGCATCACGGCTATAAATTTTAGTGAGTGAAGCAGCACACGGAATATCTCGCTCTGCAAGGTAATCAAGTAAATCTTCACGAGATACCATGTCCCACTCACGCCATGGCGCAATAACGGTCAACTCAGGCGCAAGTGCAGCAAAGCATGATTCAAAACGCACCTGATCATTACCTTTACCTGTACAACCATGACAAACCGCATCAGCGCCCACTTTCAAGGCAACTTCAACATGTGCTTTTGCGATAACAGGGCGCGCCATTGATGTCCCTAATAAATATTGGCCTTCATATACTGATCCTGTTTTCAAAATAGGGTAAATATAGTCTTTAACATATTCTTCTTTTAAATCAACAACATGACATTCTGATGCACCAGAAGCAATTGCCTTTTCAACAATGCCTTCTAATTCTTCTTCTCCTTGACCAACATCGGCACAAAAAGCAACAACTTCACAACCGTCATAATTTTCTTTCAACCATGGAATGATGGCTGATGTATCAAGGCCGCCTGAATATGCTAATACTACTTTTTTAATTTCTTTCTTTGCTAAAGCCATTTTCTTTTCCTATAAATTCGGTCTAATAATCTTCAATTAATCTGTAAGTAATGAAACAAGCACTGCACATTGTGCCCACATTCTGTTTTCTGCTTCTTGAAAGACAACAGACAACTCTTCATCATCAAATAACTCGGTAGTGATTTCTTCTTCTAAATGAGCAGGTTGGCAATGCATTACAACGCTAGCTTTCGCTTTAGCCATTAATTCATGGTTTACTTGGTAAGGTTTAAAAGCAGCCAACAATTGCGCTTTATCTTCAGCGCCTTCATTACCCATAGATACCCATGTATCAGTATAGATAGCATCTTGAGTACCAATATCATTAATATCTGAGGTATAAGTAAAAGCAGAGCCATTTTTACTGGCTAAGGCCTGCACCTTTACCAGCATCTCTTCACTTGGGCCATAGGCTTGTGGGCACACTAGGGTAAAATCGACACCGATGACTGCAGCCATGAGCATGAGTGAGTTTGAGACGTTATTACCATCACCGACATAAGCCAACTTTACTTTTGCTAAATCAGTTATGTTTTGCGAGGCAAAGCATTCAGCTAAAGTCACAAAATCAGCTAAAGCTTGGCATGGGTGATATTTATCGCATAATGCATTAATTACCGGCACACTGGCATGTTCAGCTAAACCTTCTATTGCGCTATTTTCAAATACACGTGCGACAATTGCATCAGCATAGCAAGACAAATTTTTAGCATAGTCGCTAACACGTTCGCGCTCACCCAGCTTGCCATTTTGTTGGCCTAGGTATAACGCATGTCCGCCTAATTTTGCGATCCCCATATCAAAACTGACATGGGTTCTCAATGAAGGCTTCTCAAAAATCATTGCAACAGACTTTCCCGCCAGAGACTGTGCATATTGCTTTGGGGATTGTTTAATGTTTAACGCAAGCTCAATCAAAGTAAAGGCTTGAGCTTTGCTTAGCTGGTCATCAGCTAAAAAGTGTTTAAATTCTGACATATTCATTCAACTTACAAATCAATTAAAAATTAGCTTAAGGACATTATTTGATACTCAACTGCTGTATCAATTGGGCTGTATTTGCGTACCAATACCCTGTCCATCAAGCAATGAAGATATCTGCTCTGGCGATTGCCAACTGGCAACCGCGATACTTCGTCGTAATTGATTGGCCGCTTTTAACGCAGCATTAACTTTTGCTGTCATTCCGCCGGCAATAACACCTTGCGATATTAATGTTTGGGCTTGAGCCTGATTAAGTGAATTCAAATACTCACCTTCTGCACCTTTCACGCCATTTACATCGGTCAGTAACAATAATTCAGCATTTAATAGCTGACATATCGCCACCGCAGCATCATCAGCATTTACATTAACTAAATCGCCATTACTTAAGGCGCCAATGGAGGAAACAACAGGCATAAAGCCCTGCTCAAGTAAAACGTCAAGCAACTTACTATTATTTGTATGAGGCACGCCAACTTGCCCTAAATCGAGCTCTGACAATGAACAAGTGATCATGTCACCATCGTTAAGTGATAAGCCTATGGCTGCTAAATTCAAACTATTAGCACTGGCAACAATAGCTTTATTTACCGTACCTGCTAAGGCACCACTAATTAAATTAATTTGCGCTTTAGGTGTCACTCTTAAACCATGCTTCTTCTCGGTGGTAAAACCTGCTTGCGCTAACATTTCATCAACAACGCAACCACCACCATGAACTAAAACCACTGATTTGTTTTTCAAGTGTTTGATGACAGTTAATAATTTAATTAATGCACTGTGTTGTTCTAAAATAGCACCACCAATTTTTATAACTAAAGGTTTACTCATAAGAGCCTCCAATATAATTTGGTGCAAGCAGTGAATACTGACTAGGTAGGTCATTGGAAATATTAAAACACTGCAAGGCTTGAGAGGCAGCACCTTTCAATAAATTGTCTATTGCACAACTCACCACAAGTACATGCTTTTGCTCGTCATATTGCCAGTGAATATCTGCAAATGGGGTATGAGCAACATTATCAATTTTTGGCCAGGTATTTAGCAATCTTATTAACGCTTTGTCTTGATAAGCATTGATAAAAGCTTGCTCTATTTGCTCGGTCGTTATGTCTTCTTTCAATTGCAAGGTTACTGTTGAAAGTAAACCGCGCTTATATGGCGCTAAGTGAGGGTTAAAAATAACCTCTGTGCCTGCTTCTTGTGATATTTCTGGTTGGTGTCTGTGCTTTAAAATATTGTAAGCACCTAAGCTCACTTCATTAAAGTTTGTTGCTAAAGATGCACTTCTTCCTGCACCGCTAACACCACTGATACCGTTAACCACAATGAGAGAGTTTTCGAGATAGAATAGATTTTCTGTAATAGGTTTTAATGCAAGTAAACTCGCTGTTGGGTAACAGCCAGGTACAGCCACTAAAGCTGTTTCTTTGATGGATGACTCATGCCATTCAGCTAAGCCGTATTTAGCTACTTCAAGTGCATCAATATGCGAATGTTCAAAACCATAGTATTTAGGATAATCTTGTGCATCATTTAGTCTAAAGCCACCCGATAAATCGAATACTTTTACCCCTGCATTAACAAATGCCTGAGCCCAATCAGCACTGAACTCATGAGGAGTGGCAAAAAAGACACTATCAATAGTGCTTGCATATTCATCAAACCATTGAGAGGAAAAAGATTGCAAGGGTACATCACAAACCCCTTGCCAGCGACCATGTAAATCGCTGAAAAGTTTCCCCTCGGAGCAACTATTTTCTGAAACGAGAAGGTGTTTAATGGCAACTTTATTATGCTTACAGAGTAAACCTATAAGCTCAGCGCCAACGTAACCACTTGCGCCAATAACCGCAACATTATTCAATTGTGACAAACCTTTTCCCCTACTGATACTTTATGAATCTATCCAAATAACTTAATTTCAACATTAATAACTAACTAATCTAACCCGCTAAAACGTACAGCCTTAAAGCGCTAAATTAAGAAATCATCTATATCGTCGTCGCATTATTTGAAGCTTCACCATTTTCGAGTAGCCTTATGAAAGAAGGTTATTTACACTGTAGGAGCAGGTTAACATCAGACGGGTACTTATGCAACTATTTAGCATAACTATTTAAGCTTTTATTCAAATTTCGTGGAAATCTATATGTCGCAATTGCCAAACTTCTCTCAAAGTCTCTCTCAACTCATAGCTTGTTCATCAATAAGTTCTACTCAAGCAAGTTGGGATCAAGGCAATAAAGAAGTAATACAACTGCTTGCTTATTGGTTTGAGCAACTTGGCTTTGCAGTACAAATTCAGCCTGTTCCCAATACCACTAATAAATTCAACATGCTTGCAAAACTTGGTAGTGGTGAAGGCGGGCTATTATTAGCAGGTCATAGTGATACTGTTCCGTTTGATGAAAACAGATGGGAATCAGATCCCCATAAAGTGCTCAATCAAGATGATAAATTCTTTGGTCTTGGTACCTGTGATATGAAAGGTTTTTTTGCTTTTATCTTACAAGTCAGTAAAAACCTCCAAGCAAAGCAATTAAAAAAACCTCTTTATGTGCTAGCAACTGCTGACGAAGAAACCACAATGGCTGGTGCACGATTCTTTGCCAATAGCCAAGAAATTAAACCTGACGTTGCCGTCATTGGCGAACCAACAAACCTCGTGCCAGTAGTAATGCATAAAGGACATATGTCGCACAAAATTAGCGTACAAGGTAAATCAGGTCATTCAAGTAAGCCAAACTTAGGCATTAACGCCATCGAAATTATGCATCAAGTGATTGGCGCATTAATTGAGTTACAAAAGCAATTCAATACAAACTTTAATAATGATGCATTTGACGTTCCTGCTCCCACATTAAATATGGGAGCAATATCTGGTGGTGACAATGCCAATAGAATATGTGGTCATTGCCACTTAGATTTGGATTTACGATCTCTTCCAGGAATGAGTGATGATGAATTACTTGCTTGGTTAAGTGATGCACTAAAACCTATTGCTGAAAAGTACCCTGGTAGAATAAGCTTCAAAGAGCTGCATCCCAGCTCGCCTAGTTTTGAGCAAGAAAAGCCAAGTAGTTTAATTGATGTAGCCGAAGAGATTAGTGGTCATAGTTGTTGTGCAGTAAACTACGCAACCGAAGCGCCTTTCATTCAGAAATTAGGTTGCCAAACTATCGTTATGGGCCCTGGTTCCATTAACCAAGCTCACCAACCTAATGAATTTTTAGCACATAGTGAAATTGATAAAACAACAAAAGTATTAACGCAATTAATACAGCACTATTGTTTAAAATAATCATTGCTTGAAATAATTTCTTCGTAATTGATAATTTTTTGTAGCTCGTTATTTACTCAACTAAACGGTAATATTGAGCTACAAAGATTTCTCTACTTTATTCCACAATTTCTGATTCGCTTTTACCGAAAAGAATTCATTGGCATGCCAACAGCGTGGCAATAAATCTAGCTCTTTGCGTTCTTGAAAGTTTGAAGTTAGCAGTTCTAGTATCTCATGTAACCGTTCTTTACTGAGCTTAGCTAGCTTTTTAGCAGTTTGAGTAAAATATAAGTTGCTTTGCTTTGTGACGGTAATATTTTGACCATAGCCAATAAAGGAGAGCTTTCGAGTCGCCATTCGACAAATAGGGTGCTCTGGGTGTTTAGGATAAAAGCTATTTACTATACCGTATTCGTAACAATCGCCTTGCTCACCAAAGTCATCTATAGGCATGTAAACTATACCGTAACCTTGAGGGAACATACCGGTAATTTGATAAAGTGCATCAACTACAGTTTTTGAACAAGCGCCTATTTCAGCATTCTTATTTAACACCTGAAATACCTGAGGCAGTAGTTTGTAATTATAACTGTCTTTTGTCGACATGATAATCGAAGTATATATTTGTGGTACTTTTAATAAGTTGCCAACACTGTTTTTAGGGTTAACACTTGTTTTCAATAACTTCTTAATGAAATCTGACTTTTCCTGCTCATCGACTAAAAACTTATCTCGCTCTGATTTGGTGTTACCGACAAAAATTGGCGTACCAAGCCCTTGCATGAAATATTTTAACGTTTCACGGTAGTTAATTTGCAATAACTCTTTTCGCTGCTCAACATCGAGTACTCTAAACGGATTTTCTTTGCCATCTTTTCCACAAAGAATTTCTTGAGATTTTGGATGATAGTTGCCGATATCCTGAAGCAATGCTGCCATAATAATGGGCACTTTCACTTGATGCACGAATTCTTGATACTTTTCAGGATCACTTTTCGCTAAAGCACAATACTCTGCAGAACTTAACCCTTCTGTGAAGGTCAATATATTTCGTTCTTGTATTTTATTGTCTAACACTAAGCGATCAAGCAAGCGTAAACAGAGAATAGCTTTATATAGGGATTTACAGGTTTCGTTATTAAGAGCGACTTTTTTACCTTCTGTCGGGCTTATCAGTTGAATAGTCCCTAGAAATTGCGCTGAACGCCTATTGGTTTCTTCGAAGGTATCCGCTTCAGCCAACTCCAGGATATCCAAACATATTTTTAATAAATTTGAATGTCTGTCTGTTTGTTCGAGGCGCAAAAGTTCTTTTTCATTTTCAGAAAGCACCTCATTAGATGGTCTAAATTCATCATGCTCAAAAAAACAAATAGCCCTATCAAGTACAGAATCTTTTTGACTACTACGACCATAAATTCTATCAATAAGTTGATGAACCTGCCGAGTATAATGCGTTTGTGTTGGAGAGTCGTTAGCCATTACTTCTTGTAGTTAGTATACAAACTAAATATGTACTAATAATGCTAGCAAAAAATGGGAAAAGCAATAGCCAAATAAATGGCTATTGCAAAGTTTTCAAGGTTATTTTTCCGGGCGTATACCTAAAGTATGACATAAAGCATAAGTTAACTCGGCACGGTTCAACGTATAGAAGTGGAAGTTTTTCACGCCTTCTCGATTGAGTACTTTCACTTGTTCCATGGCAATATTTGCACCAACCATTCGACGCGTCATTTCATCATCGTCTAAACCTTCATACATTTTTGTCATCCAACTAGGTACATGTACATTGGTTAAACCTGCAAATCGCTCTAAGGTTTTATAATTAGTTACTGGTAAAATACCTGGCACAATTTCAACATCAATACCAACAGTGACACAACGATCTCGAAAACGCAGGTATGACTCTATATCAAAGAAAAACTGACTAATGGCACGGTTTGCACCCGCATCTATTTTTCGCTTTAAATTTAATAAATCAAATTGAGGATTTGGTGCTTCAGGGTGCCCTTCTGGGTAAGCGGCAACAGAAATATCAAAATCAGCGACATCACGCAATAATTCAACCAGATCAGAAGCATACATATTTGGCTTTTCATTGCTGTTAGGTAAATCACCACGCAAAGCAACGATATGTCTTACGCCACTATCCCAGTAATCTTTAGCTATCTGCACAAGCTCATCTCTACCAGCATCAATACAGGTTAAATGTGGCGCAGCTAATAATGCAGTATCTTTTTGAATTCGTTTAATAATATCATGAGTTCTATCACGCGTACCACTGCCTGCGCCATAAGTTACTGAGACGAAGCTAGGCTTTAACGGCGCTAAGCGTTCAACAGAATTCCACAGAGTAGTTTCCATTTCTGGTGAGTTAGGTGGGAAAAACTCAAAAGATACTTGAATATCATTACTGATCTCACTCAAGCTACGATTTAGCGACTCTACTTGTCTAGCGTGGCTATAACTCATTAATTTATCCCCTTAATTTTTACTTGATTCTGTTTATTAGCTAATTGTTGGCAAATAGTGACTAAATCTGAATGTAAGCCACCTGCAGTCACATCTCTGCCCGCCCCAGGACCTCTAATGATAAGAGGGTTTTCTTGATACCATCGACTGTTTATCAAAAAGATATTGTCGCATGGGGTTAAATTAGCAAAAGCATCGGTTGCCGGAAGCACTTCTAAGCTCACTTTGGCTGTTAACTTTGCTTCAGCTATATCATCGTATTGCAGACGTGCAACATAGCGAATACAGGCATTTTGTTCATTTGCTTCTTGCAGTTTTTGAGCGAAGAAATCATCTAACGCTGCTGCTTGCTCTAAAAACGCTTGGGTCGATAAACCTTGTAAAGGCTCAGGCACTAAGTTTTGACAAGCTATATCATCCAGAGATAACTCGAAGCCCGCCTTTCTAGCCAGAATGAGCAACTTACGCTGAACATCTCTGCCGGATAAGTCTTCACGAGGGTCAGGTTCGGTAATTCCTTGAGACAATGCATCAAGCATTAAACTTGAAAAACTCGTACTGCCATCATAAGTTTCAAATAACCATGATAGAGTTCCGGAAAAAATACCTGCTATTTGATTAATTTCATCACCACTTTGACGTAAATCATCAATGGCAAAATTTATAGGTAAACCCGCACCTACCGTTGTATTGCCTAACCAGAGACTATTATGCTCTGCCGATAATTTCTTCAAATGATTAAAGTGCGCGGTTGGACTTGAGGCTGCCCATTTATTCGCTCCAATTACATGTATACCTTGCGTAAAAAATTGCTCGTATAACAAGCTAAATTCTTCGCTTGGCGTTATATCAACAACAATCAATTCATCGTAAGGATGATGACTTAACCAAGAAAGCAGTTGTTCATGATCATAGCCTTGTGCTTCTTGTTCAAACAAAGTCATCGCTTGGCTGACATCTAAACCGTCATTATTAATCAATGCTTTTGATGATGACAATAAGCCAACTAGGTGAGTATTTTCCAGCGCATAAACACGGTTTAATTGTGCAGGTAATAACTCTAAGAAGCGCTGACCAATATTACCAAGCCCCGCGACGACTAAGCCAATATGACGAGCATCTTTAGTCATATCATGATGAACATTATTCAGTAATTCAGTAGTACACGGCTCAGTTAACACAGCAATAACACTATGAGCGTTATCACTATTAACAAGATGCAAAGGTTTTGTTGATTTCAGTGACCGTTTAAAACGTGCTTTAATATCACCGCGTTCTGCTACTTTATGGCCTACGGTGGCAATAATTCCTACAGGTTTAAAAGTGACTTCTGTATCGTGGCTTGCTAGCCATTGGCTTAACGCCTTTTGCTGTGATTGATTAATCACCATAAAACCTTGCTTGTCATTGCTACAAATTGGCGAAAAAGTTTCACAGGCCTTGGCGCAATATTCCCCTAGAAAGCATTCAGATTGAGCAATCAACAAATCATTCAAATAAGTTACTGATAATTCTTGTTTAGCTATTTGACCAAATTTACCTATTTCGGTACCGATCACTTCTGAGTCAAAACTACTAGCTACATGTAGGTGTGTATGATGGTCAGTAGTTTGATTAATTAAAGGAAGTAAAGTTTTAGCATGAAGTACTGGGTTACCTAAACGTCCTAATTCTTTAGCGACACCATTTGGCAAACGATGTAACTTTCTAGCATTAGGTACAATACGTGGATCTGCACTATAAATACCATCGACATCAGTCCATAAGGTAACATTACTTGCCCTCACTAACGAGGCCACGATAGTTGCAGAATAATCACTGCCATTTCGTCCTAGAGTGCAGGTATGTCCTTGCTCATCTCTACAAATGTACCCTGTGATTACAGCGAGTTTTCCAAATTGTTTTCTTTGTCTTAATTGCGCGGCGCTTTTTGCTGAATCAACTCGATAATGTGTTTCATTATCAATCACTAAGAAGTCGCGCGAGTCGATACTATTACTTGGGCACACTTTTTCATTCAATAATGCGGATAAAAGGCGCGCCGACCACAACTCACCATACGCTAAAATATCATTGTGATGCGCTGCTAAGTTACCTGATAGCCAAGTAGTGAGCTGTTCAATATCAGCCTTTAAAGCATGAGTTAACTGACGCGCATTATTAGCATTCAATAAATCATTGATTAATAATTCTTGCTGTTGCTTTAAAGCATTCAAAGCTTGCTCTAACGGCCTTGGATCTTGCTCTTCAAGTGCCGTATCGCGCTGTTCTTTGGCAAGCTGATATAAAGCGAATAAATTATCCGTTGTATCACCATTGGCAGAAACGACTACCACATCATTTAATTGGCAGTTTTGACGGATAATATCTAAAACACGATTTATGCATTGCGTTGTAGCTAAAGAACTACCACCAAATTTGTGTACTTGCGTAGCATGCTTGGCTAGTTGATTATGTGTAACAGCGTCAACGTGTTCATCAATTGCATTGGCTTGTAATTGCTCGGTTGTCATTTTATTCCCTTACCTACTGCTGCTGACTGACGGCTAAACCGTGATTTAAATCGGCAATAATATCATCAATATCTTCTATGCCGACAGAAATACGAACAAGTGACTGTGTAATCCCCGCCTCCAACTGTGCTTCAATTTCCATTCCTGCATGGGTCATAGTTGACGGATGACTAATTAAACTCTCAACACCGCCCAATGATTGGGCTAGGGTAAACAGTTTCAAGTTGGCAAATAATTTTTTAACTGCTTCAACACCACCATTGATTTCAAAACTTAACATTGAACCAAAACCTGCTTGTTGTTGCTTAGCAATATCATGTCCAGGATGGTCTTCAAAGCCTGGAAAATACACTGAAGAAATTGCACTATGATTTTTTAAGAACGCCGCGACTTTTTCGGCATTTTCCTGATGCTGTTTCATACGAACGGGTAAAGTTTTTAAACCACGTAAAGCCAAAAAACTATCAAATGCACTGCCGGTTATACCGATACAGTTTGCCCACCATGCAAGCTCTTCTCCTAAAGCCTTATCTTTAGTCACCAACACACCACCTACAACATCACTGTGACCATTAATGTACTTTGTTGTTGAATGAAAAACGATATCTGCACCTAAAAGCAATGGCTGCTGCAATGCGGGTGATAAAAAAGTATTGTCAACTGCAACCAAAGCACCTGCTTCATGGCAAGCCTTAGTTACTTCAGCAATATCGACAATTCGTAATAGAGGATTACTTGGTGTTTCAACTAACACCAATTTAGGGTTATTTGCTAAAGCCTTAGTTAATGCAGCGCTATCATTTTGATCAACAACAATCAGCTTAAATTGACCACGTTTTGCAAGATGTGTGAAAAGTCTATAACTGCCACCATAACAATCATGAGGAATAACAACAGTATCGTCCATTGATAATAATTGACAAATTAAGTGAACTGCAGCCATACCTGTACTTGTGACAATACCAACAGCACCTTGTTCTAATTCAGCAATAACTTCAGCAAAAGTCGCTCGCGTAGGGTTTCCTGTTCTAGAATAATCAAATTCACGCTTCTCATTAAAGCCTTTAAGCGAATAAGTACTAGATAAATGAATAGGCGCGACAACAGCACCATGATGCTCGTCTGTATTTATACCTGCTCTAACTGCCGAAGTTGCTATTTTGTTAGTCGACATGTTGCTCTCCACTTATCTAATTCTGTTCAGTGATTACGAATAAAAGTCCAAAATCACGTCTAGATGTTTGGACGTCTATAACTCTAAACGGTTTGGCTATTAGGGTCAAGATATTTTAGACTTCTAAACTTCTACTTGACTCACTTTGTTCACAAGGTAAAATCTACATTTGAGATTATAAGTTATTACAATACACACTAAAAAATAGAGGAATATCCATGGCTAAGTGGAATGGCGAATATATAAATCCCTATGCCGAGCATGGTAAGAAAAGCGAGCAAGTTAAAAAGATCACCGTTTCTATCCCTTTACGTGTATTAAAAGTATTAACAGATGAGCGCACAAGACGCCAAGTTAATAATCTTCGCCATGCAACAAACAGTGAATTGTTGTGCGAAGCTTTTTTACATGCTTTTACCGGTCAACCGTTACCTGACGATGAAGATTTAGCTAAAGATAATGATGAAAAACTGCCTGCCAGTGTTCGTCGCTTACTTGAAGCGCAAGGCATTACTGATTTTAGCGCTTATGAATCTGAAGACGATTAACGCCACACTTTAATTCATTTTTAAATGATTACCTATAAACCGTGACAATCCGCGTTTTAGCAAAGCTGATTAACACGGTTTTTTTATTTCGATTATCGGTTACTACTATATTAACTACGCTTATTGATGGTAGTATTTTAATTATACTGTTAACAGAAAAGTAACATGTCATCATTAGGGACACATCAATGAAAACTCAACATATTTTCGTTATTTTATTCGTGCTCAGCCTCAGCGCATGTCAATCAGCCTATTACTCAGCCATGGAAACAGTTGGGCAACATAAGCGCGACATTATGTTAGACCGAGTCGAGAATGCACAAGATGCGCAAAAAGATGCGCAACAGCAGTTTAAATCAGCACTTGAGCAACTTTCAGAACTCATTACCTATGATGGTGGTGATCTTGCTGAGCAATATGAAGCAACTAAAGAGCAGTACGATGCGAGTAAAGAAGCATCAGAAGAAGTAGCTCAAAGAATTACCAGTATTGAAGATGTCGCAGAAGCTCTCTTTGATGAGTGGCAAGATGAAATTGAGCAATACAGTAGTAATTCACTTCGACGTCAAAGCCAATCAAAGCTTAAAGATACACAACGAAAGTACCGATCTTTAATCAAGTCTATGCATAGAGCACAAGACAAAATGTCACCTGTGCTTGCAGCTCTAAAAGACAATACTCTGTACTTAAAGCATAACCTCAATGCTCGTGCCATTGGTGCTTTACAGGGAGAATACAAAAGCATTAAACGTGATGTTGAAGTATTAATAAAAGAGATGAATGTTGCTATTAATCAATCAGAAGAATTCATCGAATTACTTCAAGTTGAGCAATAGCATAAACTACAAAATTATCGCATAGGGTTATACGATGTCTTCTACTGATAGCGCTCAAAAAGTACTTGAGCAGCCTAGCTTATTATTAAAGGATGAAATTGATCAGGTAGCACAATGGTACCAAGTGGTCATTGATTACCTCACCAATTACAGCTTTCAGCTCATTGGTGCTTTTATTATCTTCGTTATTGGTTATTATTTTGCTGGCAAGGTTTCTAAGTGGGTATTAAATCTTTGTCAACGGCAAAACCTTGATATTACTCTAAGTCAGTTTTTATCAAATACCTCAAAGATGCTTATGGTTATCCTAATAACCATCGTAGCTTTAGGCAAACTTGGTATTAGTGTCACACCATTCATAGCAGCAATTGGTGCTATTTCATTAGGGGCTGGTTTAGCATTACAAGGGTTACTTGCCAACTACGCCGCTGGCTTTAACATTATTATTATCCGACCATTTGTTGTTGGTGATACCATCACGGTGCAAGGAGTGACCGGTGTCGTTAAAGAAGTGTTACTAGCCTATACAGTTATTGTTGATAAAGATAACGTCGATATTACCATTCCAAATAAACATATTGTTGGTGAAGTACTGCATAACTCCAAACACGATTCATTATTAGAGTTAAATGTCGGTATTGCATATAAGCACAACCCATTAGAGGTTATTGAGCTTATTAAAGCTGCAATCATCAAATTAGACATTGTAGGTGAGCAAAAAGCCTTACAAGTAGGTATTGATGAATTCTCTGATAATGCTATTACCATTGAGGTTAGGCTATGGACACCAACAATCTCTCTCTTTGATAACAAGTATAAAGCTTATGAGGCGATATATTTAGCGCTCCAACAAGCCAATATTGAGATTCCATTCCCACAACGTACTTTGCATTTAGCGACTAACTTATCCGAGGCAAAGATTGTCAATAATGGATAATAACAATGAGCTGCTTAGTCAAAATAAGCAGCTCACCTCTTCCCCTTTTCACCCTATTACATTTAATCAAAAGCAGTTCTTTATAAAACGTGACGATTTATTACACCCATATTTCTCAGGTAATAAAGCAAGAAAATTTGCCTATTATTTAAAGCATAATTTTAATGGTATCAGTAAAGTTATTGGTTATGGCTCTGTGCAAGCCAACTCATTATACTCTTTGGCTGCTCTTGCAAAGCTTAGAAATTGGCACTTAGATTTTTACTGTAAACCTATACCTAAGTGGCTCATAGAAAATCCTATAGGAAATTATGAAGGTGCCTTATCGTTGGGGGCGAATATAATTGAGGTAGATACATTAACCGCTAATTTAGAAGATTATGTAGTTAAAAAAACACAACCGTTAAGCAACTCTGAATTATTTATCCCGGAGGGAGGAAGATGCCATCTAGCAAGTTCCGGTGTCGAACTGCTTGCAATGGAGATTATTCAAGATTGCAATAAACATAAGCTTGAAAATCCCATTGTGATGTTACCTGCTGGCACAGGGACTACCGCTTTGTTTCTTCAACGTTTCCTCCCCTACCAAGTGCTCACCTGTGCTTGTGTCGGGAAAAAAGCATATCTAGAACAGCAGTTTGAAGAGCTGGAGCCAGATTCTACAAAATGGCCACACATTATTTCAACTAAAAAAAACTATCATTTTGGCAAATTATATCCAGAATTCTTTAAGCTATGGCAAGATATTAAGCAGCAGACTCAAATTGAATTTGATTTACTTTATGATCCTTTGGGCTGGCTGAGCTTACAAGAGTATTTAAACAAAAAACCGACAGAAAGACCTATCGTTTATATTCATCAAGGTGGCTTAAAGGGTAATGAAAGTATGTTGCCTAGATATCGACGTAAGTACTCAACATAAAAAAAAGCCGTGTTATCAACACGGCTTTCATAATAACTTGCTAACGTAAAGCTCTTACTTATGGTATGGCTTACTTAGTCTATGTACCGACTCAATAAAGTGACCTGCATGCTCAGGGTTCACATCAGGGTGAATACCATGTCCTAAATTAAAGACATGTCCTGTACCACCTTCACCAAAGCCAGCTAATATTTTTGACACTTCTTGTTCAATACGCGGTAATGGTGCATATAACATTGAAGGGTCCATATTACCTTGTAACGCAACTTTATCACCAACACGTGCTTTTGCTTTCTGAATATCGATAGTCCAATCTAGGCCTACTGCATCACAACCTGTTGCAGCAATATCTTCTAACCACATACCACCATTTTTGGTAAATAAGGTTACTGGCACTTGACGACCTTCATTATGGCGAGTTAAACCATCAACAATTTTTGCCATATATTGCAGTGAAAATTCTTTATAGTCACGCGGAGATAACACACCACCCCAAGTATCAAAAACCATCACTGATTGAGCACCCGCGGCAATTTGGGCATTTAAATAACTGATAACAGAGTCAGCCAACTTATCAAGTAACAGGTGTAATGTTTGCGGCTCTGCAAACATCATCTTTTTAATTTTTGTGAAACCTTTTGAACTACCACCTTCAATCATATAGGTTGCTAATGTCCATGGGCTACCCGAAAAACCAATGAGAGGCACTTCACCCTTTAGCTCTTTACGAATAGTACGCACAGCATTCATTACATAACCCAATTCATCTTCTGGATCTGGCACTGCAATCTTATCAACATCCGCTTTACACGTTATTGGGCGTTCAAATTTCGGTCCTTCACCTGTTTCAAAGTATAGACCTAAACCCATTGCATCAGGAATGGTTAAGATATCACTAAATAAAATTGCTGCGTCTAAAGGAAAACGACGTAACGGCTGAATAGTTACTTCACAGGCTAATTCAGCGTTTTTACACACTGACATAAAATCGCCAGCATCTTTTCGAACTTCACGATACTCAGGTAAATAACGACCTGCTTGGCGCATCATCCATACCGGTGTGTAATCTACAGGTTGCTTTAATAGCGCACGTAAATAGTTATCGTTTTTTAATTCTGTCACCAAGAAATCCTCTTAACTTTTATTTGCTTATTTCATGTTAGATTACTGTTGAATTGTAATTAGTAAAATAACCTAGCCTTATTGGCATCATTTAATATGCGCACAGTTTAACACTGAGAATCATTTTGATCTATGCGCCAAATCAACAGACCATAAATCTTCTATAAAATAATGTATTTAAAAAATTTTTATATTCACTTTTCTACTTGTATTTATCCAACGTTTTTCTAATCAACAACTTATCTTTCGCTCTTCTAAAAACAGCCCATATACGAAGAAAGTCGTGGAGTTTATGCTCTATTAAAGTTGTTGCAGCGGCAAAAATGGTTTGTTATAAAATGTCTGCGCTACACAAAAACAATAATAATAAAGTATTAATAACTAATAAGAAGCTAGTTTAACTAGACCATAATGCGAGCATTTCAAGCCTTTCTCTTTGAGAAAGGCTTTTTTATTGGTGAGAAGAAAGTATTAGAGAGCAGATTGACCTTTCGGAGGGAAAATAATCAGAACTTTTCCAAGCACATGCTCCTTACTTACCGGCCCTAATTTCTCTATTGGCAAATTTGATTTTTGCCAAGCTTTTAACCAAAGCAATCCATTTCGATCGACTTTTGCTAAAGACCTTATAATAATTCCATACCTAGGATGAAATACTTTCAAAATGCTTCCTTCTTTCAATGGTCTTAATCTAAACCACGGGACAACAAAGACAAAGCTATTTTCAGGAATGTGAGGCGTCATTCCTGAACCAGTAATTTTACAAAAATGAAAACCTAACATTGTTAGCCCCTACAACCTAATAAGCGGCTTTAATAGCTCAGTTGTTTGTTGATTACCTTCTATTCTAGCTACAGTAATACGAACTTCTTTACCCGTATGCACTTCTGGAATACAAAGCACTTTGCTTAAAATTGAAATAAGTTGATAAAACATAAGTTACCTTTCTATAAATCTTTGCTGCTACTAATCTCTCTGATAACAAGTGAAATTGAGATCATAATAATAGGTAATAACCACAATAAAGGGTATAAACTAACATTGTCAGTGGTGTGGTCATATTCCATGTAGCCAAACCTCAAGAAGCCAATAAGTAACATAATCAACGCCACTATTTTTATCAGCCAATGCATAGTTATACTCCTTTACTTTTTACAGCGTTAAAACACTTTACACACCTAAATGAGAATAATTCTCATTATAATACAAGTATTATCAAAGTAAAGGGAATATTATTAATCATTAAAATATAAGCCATAATTGATAACCTCTTGCATAGCCAGTAACTTAGTTATACCGTTAATATATAGCCCTATATGAAATATTGACCTATGAATAAACCACAACGTGATATCACACTACGATTCCTCGCAGAGCCTCAAGATGTAAATTTTGGTGGTAAAGTACATGGTGGTGCAGTAATGAAATGGATAGATTTAGCTGCTTATGCCTGTGCAGCCGGTTGGAGTGGGCGATACTGTGTTACTGCTTATGCTGGCGGTATTCGTTTTGTTGCACCGATTCATGTCGGTAGCTTAGTCGAAGTAGAGGCTAAGGTGATTTACACTGGCAACTCTTCCATGCATATAGCCCTTGAAGTTAATGCGTGCGATCCTAAATCATTAAACAGACGCTTAACAACACACTGTATTGTGATTATGGTTGCCGTAGATCAAAATGGACAATCTGAGCAAGTCCCACAATGGGTACCAGAATCTGCAGCAGATAAAAAACAACATGCCTCAGCTATCAAATTAATGGAGATGCGCAAACAAATTGGCGATGAAATGCAAATATTTGTCGAATAATTATTTATTTTTAGCCTCTATCCACTGAGCCATATATTTGGTGCTTTTATGATGATGATGATTAAGCATGCTACCGATAAAGTTTTGTTCTCGGTGGCTGCGAATGTTGTCAATTAAGCTGCTCAAACGTTGAGTCAGTGCTAAATAGATACTTTGTTGATTAAACTGCTGTTTAGCGTTTTTCGGGCCCAATTTACTTGCAGTGCGCCATAGTTCTTGGTCTTTATAATGAGCAACTGCCTGCTCGACGAAGTGATTAACCTCATTTTCTACAGCACCTGCCCAAGGCCAATGAGTTTGCATGCCTTCACTACCAATGTCGGTTGTTATGGAAGGGGTAGCACAAACCATTGCCTCAGCAAGCTTACCTTTAATACCAGCACCAAAACGTAAAGGAGCCAAGCACACTTTAGCTTGCTGCATAACACCAATAGCATCATCTACCCAACCTTTCACCAAAAATCCTGCTTTTTCATCATGCAATGCGGTCGCCTTAGGAGGAGGATAAGCACCATAAATATGAAGTTCAGCTTTGGGTAATTGTTTTCGAATTAACGGCCATATTTGTTGTTTCAACCACAGAACTGCATCCCAATTGGGTGCATGTCTGAAATTACCAATGGCCATAAAATGGCTTCGCTCTTCAAAACTTGGATTTTTTTGTGATAACTGCTGCTCGTTCAGCATAAAAGCACAATGATGCACTAAGGATTCATCCACCTTAAATAACCGCTTTAATAAAGCTATTTCTGCTGTTGAAATCATTAAGCTTAAATCACAGCGAAAAATGGCCGCAACCTCACGTTTAGCCATATCAGAACGTAAAAGATCGGCGTCCGTTACTTCTCTATTTTGTTTGAAGGCATCATGGCGAGCATGTCTTAGAGAAAATAAATCCTCAGTATCCAAAATCTTAATAGCATCAGGGCATTGTTCGCTCACACGCCAGCCAAACTGTTCTTCCATCATAAATCGATCGAACATCACCATATCGGGTTGCAGTTCAACAATAAAGTCATCAAAACTTTGGCAATTAAGAGCTATTAACTGTTTATCAACTCCTATTGCTGCCAAGTCAGCCATATGCTCAGTAACCTGTGCAGGGCTTGCAAAAGTGATTCGATAATCTTGCTGCTGAAAGTAGTGAATGAGCTGCATCATACGACTACCTGCCGCTGATGAATTAGGCTCTGGCCAGACATAACCAATAATAAGCAGTTTTTTCATTTCAGTTGAAATTCGTTGTTGTCGATGATTATTTAAATGATTTACTCATAAGTGGTATGAGCAAAAAAAAGCCGTTAACCTCAGTTAACGGCTTTTATTTTAACACAGTAACTTAACTGATTACTTACCAGTTGCTTGCTCGTCTACTTCTGCTGCTGGCTCAGCTTTTTGAATTTCAAGTAATTCAATTTCAAATTCTAAAACAGAGTTACCTGGAATACGTGGAGGATTACCACCTGCGCCATAAGCTAAATCTGAAGGAATAGTAAATTTGTATTTAGAACCCACTGGCATTAATTGAACACCTTCAGTCCAACCTTTAATAACACGGTTTAATGGGAAAACAGCTGGCTCGTTTCTGTCATAAGAGCTATCAAACGTTTCACCGTTTAAGAAAGTACCACGATAATGAACAGTAACAGTATCAGTTTCAGATGGTTTTTCACCATTACCTTCTTCTAGCACTACGTATTGAATGCCCGACTCTGTCACTTGAACACCTTCTTTTTTCGCATTCTCTTCAAGGTATTTAGCACCTTCAGCTAGGCTCGCTTCGGCATCAGCTGTAATTTTAGCTTGTTGTTTCTGTTTCATCGTATCATCAAGGTTTATCAATAGTTGTTGTATTTCTTCCTTTTCAATAATTGACTTCCCATCCATTCCATCAATAAAGCCTTTAATTATCAACTCTTGATCTAGGTTAAGTCCTAAATTTTGATGTTCTTTAAGGTTTCTCTCCATATACATTGCTATTGAAGCACCTAAGCCATAAGCTTGTTTTTGTACTTCAGATTCTAAAACAGGTGCAGCTTCGACCACTTCTTCCGCTGCCTTTTCTTGACAACCCGTAACAGCAATTAGTGCAACAGCAACTAATGTAGGCTTAAAAAATTTCATTTATTTCTCCATAGATAGCAAAAAATTGGAGAACTCCCCCAATCCGTCATTAAAAAAATGTTTAATTAATAAAAACTAAAATTTAACTAAACAAAATTTCAAAAGCCCTTATAATAACGGTAATTGCCGAGATAAAAAAGTCTTAATATTTTGTTTATTTGTAACCAACACATAAAAGGTATTCTTTTCCTATTATTAGGCGTAATGCTTAGTGGCTGCCAACCTAACCAATCTAAGCCTTTAGCGCGATATCAGCATGCTATTGAAGGCTCATATGCTGGCGATATTTCACGAGATGGTAAGTATAGTGTGGTGTCTTCTATTCACCATGGTATCAGTGTATGGGATTTAACTAATAACACTCGCCTGTATGACTGGGCACAAGAGCAAAACAGCAGCGACAACTTAGTTTTAGCAATTGATATTAGTGATAACGCCAGTCACGTTGTAACGGCAAACAGAGAAAACTTTGCCCTGTGGAATTTGTCTAATGGTAAATCAGAAGGTTATTGGCAAGTTAGAGAATCTAATATTCGTGATATTGCACTGAGCAATAACGGTAATTTTATTCTTATTGGTAAAAGCAATGCCACAGTAGTTCATGTTGCTGTCGACACTGGGCGCAGATTAGAGTTTTTAGGTCACACTGAAAAAATAAACAGTGTCGATATGTTGCCAAATGGCAGAGTAGCTATGTCTGGCGGCAATGATTTTATCGCCTACGTATGGGATAGTGAATCTGGGCAAATCATTTATCAGTTTAATCATACTAGCCGTGTTTCCAAGGTCGCGCTCGATCATTTAGGTCGATATGCTTTTTCAGCCGACAGTATGAAAGCAGCCCATATCTGGGATTTAAAAACGGGCAAACTCATAACCACATTACAAGGCACTAAAAGACACGAAGTTTTTAGCTCTGTCAGGTTTTCTCCCGACGGTAAAACTTTGATAACAGGAGCTGCAACAAAAAAAGTCAGTGTTTGGGATGTTAAGACAGGTAAAAGGCGCGCGCATTGGTTTGTCACACCAAAAGAAGCCAAGCGACCAACAGGCGCTGTTGTGTATAGCATCGCATTTAGCGATAATGGTACAATATTAACAGAGAGTTCTTCAGGATACGCAGAATCATGGCCAATGCCGAAATAACCTTAACTGCCCATACAATAAATGAAACTTATGTCAAAGCGCTTGAAGAACGTGTTGACTGTCTTGAATCGCGCAATGTCTTCCAAGATGATGTTATTGAACAACTAAGCCAAGAGCTTGCTGTTCATCAAAGTGAAATAGCTGAACTCAAAGAGCAAATTCAATTAGTCGCTAACCGGTTGAAAGATGCGAGGCAATTATCGTCAGATAAAGACCAGATTGAACCGCCACCACCTCATTATTAAACGGTTAACGACATATGCAAATTAAGGTTTAAACACCCCAATCACTTGCTCATGCTGGCGAACTTCTTTTTCAACTTGCTCTTCGGCTTGTACCATTTGTTCGCCACAACTTACACAAGTTACTTTCTCAACTCCGTCTTCTTTAGTCAACGCCATAGTATCTAGAGCATTGCATTTAGGGCAAATAGCGCCAGCAATAAAGCGTTTTTTTATACGTGTATTCATTAATCAGCCATTTTTATATGCTATGCCACACAGCGTAGCGATAGATTTGTTTATTATTTTACCTTGAATACTGCCTACACCCAAGCGACAATGCACACGCATTTTCGTTATCTAGCTAACTCTCTAGGATATAAGTTAGCAAACTTGAGGATTTTCCATTGATTACAGCATCAGAATTAAGCTTAGATAGGGGCGCTAAATACCTTATAAAAGCATCTAGTTTTACTATACATCCAAATCATAAGGTTGGCTTGGTAGGAAGTAATGGCTGTGGTAAATCTTCTCTTTTTGCTGCTTTTTTAGGTGAGCTAGCACCTGATGCTGGCGAGTTATCTATACCGAGCAGCTGGGATATTGCCACCGTAAAACAAGAAACACCTGCTCTTGAGAAGACGGCCCTTGATTACGTGATGGACGGCGATACGGAATTTAGAGCATTAGAACACCAGTTAGAGCAAGCCCGAAAAGCTGATAATGGCAATTTAGAAGCCACTATCATCAACAAAATTGATACCATTAATGGCTACAGTTTGCCAGCACGCGCTAGCGAACTTCTTCATGGATTGGGTTTTCTGCAAGCACAACTTGATACCCCTGTGAAAGATTTTTCAGGTGGCTGGCGCATGCGTTTAAATTTGGCGCAAGCATTAATAAGCAGAGCCGATTTACTGTTACTCGATGAACCTACCAACCATTTAGATTTAGATGCCGTAATTTGGCTACAACGTTGGTTAAAGCGATATACTGGCACTTTGGTGTTGATCTCTCATGATAGAGACTTTCTTGATACTGTCATTAATCAAATTATTCATATAGAGCATCAAAAAGCGAAACTATATAATGGCAATTACACAGCTTTTGAACGACAACGTGCTGAACATTTAGCTCAGCAAGAAATTCAGTATCAAAAGCAACAAAAAGAAGCGGCACATTTAACGGCTTTCGTTGATCGATTTAGAGCCAAAGCAAGTAAAGCTAAACAAGCACAAAGCCGCTTAAAGCGTTTAGAAAAACTACCAGATCTTGCACCCGCTCATGTCGACACACAGTTCACCTTCAGCTTTGAAGAGCCTGAAAGCCTGCCTTACCCTTTACTTTCATTAACAGAAAGCCTTTGTGGTTACTCTGAACAAGCAATTATCTTAAAAGAGGTTGGTTTAACATTAGTGCCTGGTAGTCGTATCGGATTATTGGGCAGAAATGGCGCAGGTAAATCAACACTAATCAAATCACTTGCAGGTGAAATAGCCCTACTCGCAGGAGATCGTTATTGCGCCCAAGAACTTAAAATTGGCTACTTTTCGCAGCATCAACTTGAACAACTTCACTTAAGCTCAACGCCGGTAGAACATATATTAAGAGCTAAGCCAAGCTTTGGCGAACCTCAAGCAAGAACGTTTTTAGGTCGTTTTGGTTTTAGTGGTGATCAAGCCTTGTCTGTTGTTAGAACCATGTCAGGTGGGGAAAAAGCGAGGCTAGTACTCGCTCTGATAGTACTTGAAAAACCACAGCTATTGCTACTGGATGAACCGACTAACCATTTAGACTTAGAAATGCGACAAGCATTAGTACTTGCTTTACAAGAGTTTAGTGGGGCCATTATTCTCATCTCCCATGATCGCTTTTTATTAGAGTCTTGTGTCGATGAGTTTTATCTCGTCGCTAATGGAAGAGTCAGTGACTTTTCTGGCGATATAGATGATTACCAACAATGGCTTAATGATGACAAAAAGCAAACCCTTACAAATAACAAATCGTTAACTCATCATAGTGAAGAAAAAGCACCAGATAAAAAACAGTTACGTCAACAACAAGCACAATTACGTAAAAAAGCTGCGCCTTTAAAAAAGCAATCTGATAAATTAGAAAAGGATATCCATCAATGGCAGGAGCAACTTCAAAAAGTTGAAGCCATGTTAAGTGAAAGTGATATATATCAAGCTGAACGAAAAGCAGAATTAACAGATAAATTAAAAGAACAAGCAAGCTTAAAAGAAAAAATTGAAGAAAATGAAATGATTTGGTTAGAACTTGCAGAACAAATTGAAGAAATTATGTCTGCTGATAGCTAGTTTATCAGCTACACTAATTACTAACTATAATAACAACAACGGTATATATGGTGACAACAATGAATATAATGTTCAGTACAATAATATTTATATTAGCTGTGGGCTTCTCATCATTAAGCCAAGCCAGCAATTTAAATAAAGGAATTTATGAATTGAACCGTGGCGAGTTTCAAGCCGCAATTGCATTATTTACTCCATTGTTGGAACAAGAATATGCGCCTGCACAATACTTCATGGCGACAATGCATAAAAATGGTCACGGTGTACCTAGAGATGCAATGAAAGCCCTGGCTTTATTTCAAAAATCAGCTGAGAAAAATTACCCTGATGCGCAGTTCGAATTAGCTTTAATTTATACTGAAGGTAAGCTAGTTAAAAAGGATCTTAAAAAAGCTTACCAATTAACGTCAAAAGCCGCTAAAAAAGGCTTAGCTGGTGCTCAATTTAACTTAGCGGTAATGTATGCAAACGGCAAAGGAGTTAAACAAGATATATTTAAAGCCTCTCGCTGGTATAAAAGTGCTGCCGACCTTAATTTTCCACTGGCACAATACAATTTAGCGCTTTTGTATAGTGAAGGAAAAGGCGTCGAGAAAAGCACTGAATTGTCTTACGTGTGGAATACCATTGCCTCATGGAATGGCTATCCTGATGCAGAAACCAGCCGACTTATTGATGAGCGCGCTTTATCGAAAAAGAAAATTCTATTAGGTCGTGAAAAAGCCAACCAGATCTACCAAACAATATTAGAGCAACAAGAAATAAAAGCAAAAATGAACGAAAAGAAACGATTCCTTTGATCTAAGTCATTTCGTGCTAATTGGTGGTTAATTACACTTGTTTTATTAAGAGATTGCTTTCCTTAATTCAGACAAAAATAATTTAAATACCAAGGAGCTCACCATGAACTTTTTTTCAATGCTAGCTAATGATCCTGTTGTTATGTTTTCTTTTGGTGGTTTAGCAATTGTTCTAGCCATTTGTGCATACTATGTTTACTACTTTTTAAAGCATATTCAAGACGATAGCTAGCTTTACAATTTTTGCACAGCAACCCCTATTTAAAAAACCACCACTTTTGCTATAATTACCACTAAGTAGTAGTCAGGTACGCCTATATAAATAGGCGTATTTGTTTAATAGTGAGTGGCCCATGATTTCTGTTAACCAAACATCAGCCAACCTGAGTTTTATAGAGCGTTTAAATAAGCAACGTGAAGAACAAGATGACAAACTTGCCTCAGGTAAGCGCATAAACTCTACTGCAGATGATCCTGCTGGCCTACAAATAGCCAACCGCTTAACTAGCCAAGTTAATCAAAACCAACAATTAAGCTTTAACGCTCAAGATCAAGTTAACCTTAATAATGTGCAAGCCGGAGCGCTTTCTTCTATTACCAATAATCTAGAAAGAGCCAACATACTATCAGTACAATCAGGGAATCCATTGTATGATTCAGATGCTATTCAAGATGAACTAGCCCAAATAACAGAAGAAATTAATGTTATTGCAAGTGATGTTCTAGGACAGGATAACTTTATCTCAGGCTTAGATGCCGCAGACCCTGTGGCAACACAGACTATCCTTCAAGATACCGCGGCCATAGTAAACGAATCAGCCAGTAATTTAGGCGCTGAAAGTAATGCATTAATCAGTCAAGTTGCTACTTATGAAACCTCTGTTGTTAACATTAGTGCATCTCGATCTCGAATTGAAGATACAGACTTTGCCAGCGCATCAAGCGAACAATCTAATAATGACATTTTACTGCAAGCAGCTATAGTCAGTAAGAAAAATGAAGAAGATCGCAAAGGGCTACTGTTCAATCGCTTTGTATAATTTTTAAATAATTATTCCTTAAATAACTCTTAATGGATTAAAGTAATCTTATCAATACTATTGAAGCAAAATATTGAGTCAAAATATTAAGCCAAAATAAAACTTAAATAGCGATTATCTATTAGCCAATACAACTGTTAAAATAAGACAATATTGATCATCAAACTCATCTAGATAACTGCTGTTATGCATAAAATCAGTCAATTCAAGCCTGCGTGGTGGCTAGCCAATCCTCATATGCAAACACTTGGAGCAAAATTATTTAAGCGCAAAGCCATTGCTACCGTAGCGGAAACTATTGAATTACCAGATGGCGACTTTATTGAACTTGCTTGGACTGAGATACCGTCAAAGCGTGATAATAGACCTGTCACTGTAATTTTACATGGCTTAGAAGGCTCTAAAGATAGCCATTATGCTAATAGAATGCTTGCCGCAGTAAAGGTAAAGGGATGGATTGGCGTACTCATGCATTTTCGTGGTTGTGGCGAGATGGTTAATAGAAAAGCAAACTCCTATCATTCTGGTGATACTCGTGACTTATCCTATTTAACCAAGCTACTTATCTCACGCTATCCTAATACTGAATTCTCAATTTTAGGTTTTTCTCTTGGTGGTAATGTACTCACAAAATACCTTGCTCAAGAACCAAGCAACCCATACAAAGCCGCTACCGTAATTTGTGCCCCTCTAGATTTAGCTAGCTGCAGCGCTCGTATTAACAAGGGCTTTTCAAAGCTTTATCAGAAGTATTTATTAGACATGTTAAAAGCAAGTACTTTGTTAAAAGTTAAAGCAAAGTTAATCAAAGACATTACGATAGAACAGCTTCATGCCATTACCAATATCAAAGAGTTTGATAACAGCATAACTGCGCCACTTAATGGATTTAAAAATGCTGATGATTACTATGAAAAGTCCAGTGGAAAGCAAGTCATCAGCCAAATAAAGCAACCCTGTTTATTTATTCACGCCGCTGATGATCCTTTTTTATGTCACCAAAGTACGTTACCCTGCATAAAATTACCAACGAATATCACCTTTGAAGTATCAACTGGTGGTGGCCATGTTGGATTCATTTATGGCAAAAATCCTTTTAAACCTAAATTTTGGCTAGAGCACCGTACTCTAAATTATCTCGCCCAATTCATCAGCACAAAGAGATCAGCTACCGTATGATTATTCCTTTTGAACAACTTGATAGTGATACACTTAACGCGATCATAGAAGACTTTGTATTGAGAGAAGGTAATGAACTTGATGATGTTGAGCACAGTAAAGAAGTAAAGATTCAACAGGTAAAAAAGCTACTTACTCAAGGTACTGTCGTACTTGTCTATTCTGAGCTATATGAGAGCGTGAATATATTACCTAAAGAACAATTTATCAATGCTCAACATGAGGATGAAGATAAAGGTTTTTAGTCATAATAAAACCTTTCTTTATCACTTGAAGAAAGTTCACTCTTGAAAGAATTCTAATTCTCGTTTCAATCTTTGCTGCTCCTTTATCGCTTCTATTTCACGCCATTTCCTTTTACGTTGCTTAGCTTTCTTTTTAGCCTTATGTTCGATCAATTCTATTTGATCTGCATAGTCATGTTCTAACCAGTCATCTGATTCCATCATATTATTCCCCTAAAATTGTATAAATATCGGTCATACTACTGCAAAAGAGTACAGAAAAGATCAACACGCTCTAATCATCTATACTTAGTAAAAACGAGGAGGCATAAGTAATGTTAAAAAGATCCGTTTCTTTATTTATACTTTTATTATCTCTGTGTTTTCAGGTGCATGCCAGTACAGAAAACACGCTTGTTGTTGCTTATGGAGATCATGATAGCATGCCATATGCCATTGAAGAGCATGACAAACTAAGCGCAGGGATCATTAAAGATATTTCAACTGAGCTAGCTGCCTACCTCGACATAAATATTGAATACCGCAAGATCCCTCGACAACGTCTTGAACGTTATCTTGAAAGCGACCAAATTCACGTTGTACTTATTAGTAATCCAAAATGGTTAAAAAACCATGATAAATTACAATGGAGTGATGTCCTTTTTAATGAGCAAGATCTCATTGTTGTCAGAGCTGATAACGATAAAACATACAACTCAATAGAGGACTTGAAAGGCATTACCATAGGCACAATTCGAGGGTACCACTACTCAACATTACAGCCTTATTTTAAAGAAAAATATTTTGTTCGCTATGACGTGAGTAATCTTGAAGTTAACTTTATCAGACTATCTCTTGATAGAATTGACGCTTTAGTAGATGCAGATATATTAATAAATTACTACTTAAAAGACTCAGACAAGTTTCAAAAATTTCGCATACTGCCTTTTTCTGTGAGTAAACACGAGATTAAAGCAGCCATATCCCCTAATGCGCCGATAAGTTTAGCCAGATTTAACCAAGCATTGTCTCAACTTAAATCACAAGGCGTCATTGAAGCAATATTAGAAAAATACCAAGTTAATAAAATAAAAAGCCCGATAACTAACGAGTAGTTATCGGGCTACAACTTACCTACTTGAAAGACTAGTACAAAAACTATTTTGCATCAGTACTTTCAAATATTTTATCGGCAGATGCTGCAACAAAACCAGTATAGAGTTCACCATTTGCTAACGGGTAACGTTTAGCAAATTCATAAAAACAGCTAGGGATTTCTATGGTTTTGTCAGTAAATGTTACTTCAAACTTATCTGCTAACGTTGAAGATTGTTCAAGCTTCACAGCTTCATTACCTTTCACTTCTCCACCTGACGTATTCAGCAAATAACCAGCAGCTTTAAGTGCATTATTAACATCTTCTATCGTTTCATAACCTTCAAGATGATTAATACTTACCGTGAAATGATTTGCACGGTATCCCCAAGCAGCTAGCCATGCTGCATACTCACTTTCTGCCAATAATGTTTGATAATCGGCAAAGCTGACTTGCCATTGTTTACCTGAGTACAAAAAATTGTCTTGGTTACTGGCATCTTCAGGTAACTGATCTACTAATTTATTGATTATCTGTTGTACTTGCGGCGAAAACTCTTCAACACGTAATTCACTGATGAATACTTTAGGCATTGTATCATCACTGTGTTCATAGTGTTTTGCTGTTAATTTTTTGGCAGCAAAGTCGTATTGGCCACACTCGGTATAACCCAGCGCAATTAAATGCTTCGCTAAATGATCTAACCCTACTTTTTCATTATTGAAAGTACGGTAAGCAACATGATCGTTTATTACATCATTACCATTACCTAGTAAGTCTTGAATATTTTTTGCTGAAGGGGTTACTTCAATATACTGTTGCCAAATATTATCAAATAATGCCGTTACATTTGCTGTCATGGGGTTTCTCTCGTTGTATAAATAATAAAATAATAGTGCTAATAGCAATAACCATCGAGAAAATAACAAGATATTTTTGATGACAGCAATCGCTATCCATCAAAATTAGATTTGATCAATATTTTTAAAGAAGCAAGGACGAAGGCCTGCCTGCTTTGTAGGGTTATTTAATAAAAGTAAATTTTCGTACATAACCAAATATTAATAGGTGTAACATTGAAGGTGTATTAACACCTCAATAACATGAAAGTGCATATTTTAAGCTGAATTTGAATTGCTGGCAATAAAATAAAAGCTAATAATGCTGTCGATGGGGTTTTATTATTTTTTGCCAAGCAAAGTCTCGAGAGCCTAAACTATAAAAATCAGGATTAGAAAGGCTTTCTCTTTTGTTATAACTTAAAGGTTGAAATTCACTGTCAATAATATCACCTCCAGCTTGTTCAAGAATACACTGACTAGCACCCGTATCCCACTCACCAGTCACTCCAATTCTTAAATAACAATCAGCGCCTCCTTCGGCAATAAGGCAATTCTTTAATGAGCAACTTCCTAAAGCAACATAATCAAATTGATAATCTTTGTTAAGATATTGCCCCATTAATTCCAATTGCTGCCTTCGGCTAATAGCCACTTTTATTGCTCGATCCTGACTATACTTTGCCACTTCAATAGCATGGCTTGCTTGAAAGTTATCCTTAAAAGCACCAAGATTCTTTTGTCCATAATAAGTTAAGCAATGATCAGGGGCATGAATAACCCCTATTGTCGGCCACCCCTGTTCAACTAATGCTATATTTACCGCAAAATCACCACTACCGATAATAAACTCACCTGTGCCATCAATTGGGTCTAACAACCAATATCGCTCCCACGACTGGCGTTGCTTAAGCGGTAAGGCACCGACTTCTTCTGAAATAATAGGAATATCTGGCGTTAATGTTCGTAACTGGTCCATTAATACCTCATTCGACGCTATATCTGCACTAGTTACAGGACTTTCATCATCTTTAACTTCAGCAGTATAATTACCTTGGCGATAATACTTCATAACTTCAACGCCAGCTTTCTTAGCACTTTCTAAGGCAATATTTAATAACTTCTCATTACTCATTTTTGCTAGCCTCTCAGTTTGTCAACCACTAACATCAGTGCAGCAATACTACGCGCCTCTTTAAAATCAGCTTGTTGTAGTAGGCCTTGGTAGTCTTTAATAGACCATGTAACCAGTTCTAATGGCTCTGGCTCATCTCCAGGTAACGATGATTTATACAAATCACCTGCAAGGAAGATATCCATCTTGGCATTAAAAAAGGCTGGCGCCATCATTAATTGCGATACCTTAGTTAATTTGTTACTGCCGTAAGCAATTTCTTCCTGTAACTCTCTATTTGCGGCTACTTCTGCCGACTCACCTTCATCAATTAACCCCTTAGGAAAGCCAAGCATATAACTATGAGTACCAGCACAATATTCCCTGACCAATAACAGTGTTTCATCATCAAGCATTGGTACAATCATCACCGCACCTCGACCTGAACCAACCATTCGTTCGTACAAGCGCTTTTCACCATTACTGAAAGTTAAATCAAGTTGCTCAATTGAAAACAGCTGGCTTTTTGCTATTAGCTTTTGCGCATTAATTTTAGGTAATTGGTTTTTACTAGTCATTTGCTTAAAACAATTTAATTCATTCCATTTATATCGCTATAATGACACGATAATCATCACTATTGGAACCGCTAAATGCTTAATTGGGCAGAAATTTCTACCGTGCTTATTGATATGGATGGCACAATCCTAGATCTACACTTTGATAACCACTTTTGGCAAGAGCATTTACCTCTACGTTATAGTGAAAAAATGTCCATTAGCCTTGAACAGGCAAAGGATGAATTAATTTCAGATTATCAGTCAGTTGCTGGCACTATAGAATGGTACTGTTTAGATTACTGGCAAGAAAAAACCCAACTTCCGATCAAAACACTTAAGCGTGAAATTCAACACCTCATTCAGCTCAGAGAAGATGCCCATGATTTTTTAATTGCTTTAAAAGAAAGTGGTAGAGACGTTATCTTAGTAACAAACGCACACCCTGAATCTTTATCGCTTAAAATAGAGCGAACCAAACTCGATAAATATTTTGACGTACTCTATTCCACTCATGAGTTTGGAGTAACTAAAGAGTCACAAACGTTATGGCAAAGACTGCAAGTTAAGCAAGGCTTTAAAAATGAAGAGACATTATTTATTGATGATAGTATCAATATTTTAGAGTCTGCAAAGCAATTTGGTATAAAGCATCTACTGGCTGTTGCAAACCCAGATAGTAAGAAAGCCGATAATATTATTAGCGACTTTCCTGCCATTACTAATTTCAACTGTCTTATTAAAGATATCCAACAAACGGCTTTTAGTTAGACGTGTGTTAGTTAATTAGTTGCTAACACTGTAACCTTTCGCTTCTAAACAAATGCCTCTCGCCTTGTTGTATTCTCCTTGCAGCTGCACTGAAACTTGTTGTTCTTGCAGCGCCTGTTGTTGAGCTTCAACCTGAGCTGCTTGTTGTTGAGCAGCCGCTCTTCTACTTTGTCTTCTTCCTGCTAACGCGCCGATTGCAGCCCCTTTAGCAGCGCCATTGCTGACATCATTATCTCCAATTTCCGCTATAACAGCACCTGCAGCAGCTCCACCAATGGCTCCACGAATACCTGAACCTGGTTGAGCACTTGCTTGTGCTGGTGAAGTTGTCGATGTCGTTGACTGTGTTTGATTACTCGGAGCTAGTGGATCGAAGCCAGTTTCGCTAACAGCCCAGCTATGACATGTATACTCATCTTTTTGTTGCTGTTCTTTTGTCTGTCCATTTTTAGGGAAAACATAAGTTTGTGCATTGACGCTAGCATTTATAACAAAAAGCATTATAGAAAGAAGTAACGTTTTCATGACTAAATTATTCATTTTTGTCTCACTGTTATTTTATTAATGTCTAAGAATGATATAAGTGTAATCTCACAGGGATAGTACTTCCAATGACTCTTAGTCATCACAATTATGTGCTATATGCATATCTATGCTGTGAGATTCCCCTTCGACATTGATTTTCCGTGGTTTCTTTTAACCGCCACTGCTCTAAGTATGCGTAAAATATCTTGATTTACTTGAATTATCAGGCAATAAGATTAGTATTGTTCTATACATAGTCATCAATATTAATCACTCTAAGGACAATAAATGAAATATTTGATATTACCCCTTGCATTAATAAGCACTAGCGTTTTTGCATCAGATACCTTATCAAAAAGCGAAAAAGGAGAAGTAGAATTAATGCTTGCTGAAGCGGCAAGTAAACTGATCTACTTAGAGCGTGATTGTGGTAAACCAATGGATAAACAAAAATTTAAGGAGTTAGCTAAAATTAAAGCCTTTTCTGAAGGTTTCACCACGATTGAAGGTATCAGCTGGGAAAGAGTTAAGCGTAAAGCACATAAAGGTTATGGAGCATTAAAAATTGAAGCGCCTGTTGGTGAATTATGTGAACAATATAAAGCCGATATTAAAGGGAACTACCGCTTCTTAAAAGAGCACTAATTTGCGAGTACATTTATATAAAATCTTCTATTAAACACAGAAGCTTTTCAATTCCAACGAGGCAGACAATTAAAATTTAAACTGCAATCCCAACGTTGGACCGTGTGTAATAGTGTCATAGCGAAATGAGCCAATTTGCTTTTCATCTATACCATTATCATAATCAACCCAAGAAGCTTTATAGCGCACATTCACCGTCATTAGTTTACTAATATTATAAGAAAAACCAGTCTCAACAGTCGATGTGAAGTCTGCACTAGCGCCAAATCCCCCTAAATCCCCCCTTGCCATTAGGGACCAACGTTTATTCAATGCATGCTGCCATCGAACACCAGCAACAATATCAACCCAGTCTTCTTTCACTGCTGTCATTCTATTATTATCCGGCGTTATATTTACATCAAACAGCAAGCTTAAATCATTATCCCACCATCGAATACCCACAAAATAATCCACAATGTTTCGACCATAATTAACTCTATATAACCCAGCAGCCTCAAGTACGCCTTGCCGTATTGTTGCTTTTGCAATGCCATCTCGGCTATTAGTATGTGTTTGACTAAGATCCATAAAACCATAGTCGATAAACATACCCCAACCTGATTTATGATGTGCTTCTGCATGTATCATAGCAGCCATATCAAGGTTATCTAAAATTGTTTGGAAATCAACATCAACGGGAACACCTGACAACCTACCAATACTTGCATCCCCTTCAATTTTAGTCGCCATTAAATAGGGCTCTACCAGAAATGACCAATTTTTCGCACTGACTGGTAGACTGGCTAATATCGTAAAAGCAATTATCGTTTTTTTCATGGACATATCCTTTTGATGTATGAAAATTATTGCCACCACTTGTGGCCGACAAACATAAGCATAAATGCTTATACCACTATCAGCAAGAAAGCGGCTATTTCAATTCGACAATAACCGCTTTCTCTTTTTTAAAGTAGTTCGCTTTGCCAATATTATTAAGTTGTTGGCAAATTGCTCATCATTGCTGTAATAACATGATTCACCTCTTGCTCATGTTCCTGCGCATTATCGTATGCATGTAATGGCTTACTTAATGTACTACGATAAACGGTTTGCTTAGTTTTATTATCAATGATATCAATCACTAATGTACCTTCAACATACTCACGAGTGCTTATATGATTAATACCTTGGTTGTAACCACAACGATAACAACTTGAACCATAATATCCTGAATTATAAGTGGCATTCACTTTCAACTTATCTTTTGTCAAGATAAAGTAACTTACTAATACGTCAGCCTCTTGCTGCGTCACTTGGGTTTTCCCTAGTTTATTCAAAGACAATTCAAGTGCATTATTAACGCGTAACCTGTCTATATCACTTAACAGAGGATTCTTTAAATGGCTATCTCCAATAACGTTATAGCTATTCACTAAGTTAAAGTCATAATTAGCATTATAATCAGTTATCGGGGTATAGTTTGCCGAACACGCCCCTAAAATCATAACAATAGATAAAGGGACTATTCGAAGTATCTTATTAAATTTGATCATTGATATTTTCATGATTTCCTCAACTTATTCATCGCATGTAGTTTTCATAAGTAAGTCTATGACAGCAACGTTATGCTATCCAACGACTTACCTACATAACTAATATGCACTAGACACATAATTATTAACTAAGTGCATTGAAATCAATAAATAGTGGGCATATGATGATGAGTAATCATCTTTAACAAGAGCTGTAGTATATGGAATTATCTGAGCAAAAGTTATCAAGAATTGATTTAAACTTGCTTATATCTTTAAGTGTATTATTGAAAGAGCGCAACGTTAGTCGTGCAGCTGAACGCTTATATTTATCTCAATCGGCCATGAGTCGTACTTTACAAAGGTTAAGAGCTCTTTTTGATGACCCTTTATTCAATCGCACTGCCCAAGGTATTATTCCTACTAGTAAAGCCCTAGAAATAGAACAGCTGCTGCCTGATTTATTACAAAGCTTGTCGATGATTCTAGATAACGCCCCCTTTAACGCCGCCAGCTGTGACAAGCATATTGCGATATCGATGCCCGTTTTGATCAGCCAAGCATTTTTCGAGAGTTTTTTTATCGAGTTAACTAGGCAAGCGCCAAATATTACATTAGCTGAATACTCTGCCAAAGCTAATCCATTCCCTCTATTAGCGTCTGGAGCATTAGATTTTGCCATACATAGTGAAACATTGAATGATAATCACTTTAACTCGATACGGTTAGGAACAATTACACCAGCAATTTTCGCCAGAATAGACCACCCGTTAGCTAAAAAGAAGTCGCTTAGATTAAACGACTGCTTGTACTATAAATTTATCGAATTAAACATTGAAGATGAACACAGTCACAACTTTATCAACCCTGTCAATCATATACTATCAAAACAGGGTATGAAGCGGGATATTCAAGTAAAATCGAGCCAGTTCAGTATAGTTATGGAACTGCTTAACCGTACTGATTCATTGTTAATAGGCCCCAATTTCTTACTACAAAATAAACTGATAGCGCAAGACTGTTGTAATATTTTTACTTTTGATGAAAGTCACGATAATTCACTCGAATTATTTCTAATTTCACATCAAAGAATCGAAAACAGTGATGCACATCAATGGGTTCAGCAACAAATACTTGACAGCTTCTCCATCAATTAACCTGAAAAACTAAAAGTTAACTCGGTAGCGCCCTTCGCTGTCAGGTCGGCCAAGAAAAGGTAAAGCTTGTTTAAGCTCATTTGGAAACTTAGCACCTGGCTTTAAATGGCCTTGCCCTGAAATAGCGCCTTGTCCTTGTATATATGCACTGAATGTTAATCCTAAATCATTTTTAGGATTAACAGTTACTGATATTGCTTGATTTTCACAGCCAATTACCGCAGAAAGCTTATTCAGTTTAATATTTTGCTCTAAAGCAATAACGCCTGCTCTTTGCCAGTCAATATTACCTTGCGCTTCTATGCAAGCATTATTATTACCTAAGTCAATAAGCATTTCCGTTAACATTACTTCAACATCGCCTTTCGCTGTTAAAGGCAATGGCAAACTAATTTGCTGTGCAATAGCATTTGCTTTAACGAACACTTCAACATTTGAGAGTGACAAGCTTTCATGTGATACAGCTGCTGTAAGTTTTCCCTCTGGCCCTGCAATTAACGGATCTCCAAAAGTGATATCCACACTAGGTGTCAGGGTAAATAAAGACCAAAAACTTAAGCGCGCATTGATCTTATTTAAGGTAGTTTCAGCAATAAAGGCCTGCTCAATATCCATATTCCAAACAGTACCAGAAACACTAGATACTCCAATATTTTTAGGTAGTTTAACTTGCCCTAAAACAAACGTTGCAGGCATAGACGCCACTAAAAAAATAAGAAATAAGCCCAAAAACAATGTGCCATAGCTGAAGTACTTCTTCATGAAAATTCTCTAATAAAATGTTTTACTTATGGATTGAATCAGTATCAGTACTAACGTTTTGCCAATTGCAATCGTCGTACTTTAACTTCGCCTGCACGCACACCTTTTGATAAATCAATGGATTTAACTTGTAAACCTTCATTATTGGCTAGATGTTCTAACCAAAACAACAATTGAGTAAACGGCGCACTATCAATCCACACTTGTAAATCTTCACCTTGCGGCTGCATGCGGGTAATAGTTATTTGATGCCCATTCGCACTACGGTTAATAATACTTGATAAGCTACCTGTGGTTTTGCCTGGATTATTCTTTTTCGCACTTTGATAATGTTGAGTATTTTCTTGTACCCAAGTTAATAAGCTTTGCTGCCTTTTTAGTTTATTTTGCGATTGCGTTAAACTGTCATTTAAAGGTTGCCAAACCAAGCTATAAATAATAAACACCAACACAGCAAAGCCCATAGTAGCGACTAAACGTTGTTCTCTTTGATTTAATTGCTGCCACCAAGCCTTCATGACTTTCCACCTCGAGCTTTTGAATTAGGCTTGTTTACAATACTGAATGAACCGCTCACTTTATCGCCTTGGTTATTTTGTGCGCCTTGTTTTATGGTAAGGCCGGTATTTTCTAAAGCCGCTTTAAATTGCTCAAAATGTTGATAGCTATCAGCGAGGGCTTGAATACGAAGCTCTTGTCTTTTGCCATCAAACTTTAAAGAATTAGGCTTCAATTGAGGTACTTGAGTAAAAGCAGGCTGTACTTTAGCTAACATCGCTAAAAAACCTTCGCTATCATTTGCACCGCCTAATTGAGCTAGCTTTTGATTTAACTGAGATTTTATCGTCGAAACCCTGACACGTTTTGTATTCGGAAACGCTTCCTTATAACTATCAACAATAGCTTGTTCTGTCTTAGCAACTTGCTCATTTAATTGCCACAGTTGCGCGCCTTTATTTGCAAAAGTTAACAATAATGCAAATACTGCCATCGCAGCTACTGACATCCAATGTTTCAATGCCATGCTATGTTCACTTCTAACTTTATAGTCACCCTGAAGCAAGTTAAATTTAGTCTGTGAAAAGTGCTTTGCTAATAAGGCTAACGGTAACTCTTCAGGCATAGCATTGACTGACAATTGTTCGCTGTGAGCTAAAGGCGAATAAGCGGCTAAATTAATTGGTTCACTTTCATTATCTTCTGAATCTAAGCTATGACACTGCAATTGCCATGTCATTGCATCTAATGTAAAGCCTTGCCACGTCCCCTGCCTAACGATAACTTGTGCATCATCAGTTTGATCTAGGGCGATAGCACTCCATTGCTCCGCCAATAAAGGCATAGCTAACACTTCGGGTAGCATCGTTTTAGCGGAAATATCTGCGTCATTCAACCAAGACTGCCAAGCTTGTATTTGTTCATGTGCTACGATAGCCGTAAAACAGTTATTACCTTGTTCATCTTCTGGCAAATCGGCATACGCAAAAAACATTTCTTCAACATCTTGCGCTAAATCTTCTTCAAGCATATAAGGAACGGCTAACTTAACTGCGCGTTGAGATTTGCCAGGTACGGTTAAACGCTTCAGTAGCACATCACAACTTGGCACAAGCACATTGACTTGGCGTTGATTGGCTTTCTCTGTTAAATCAGATAACTGCTCAGCACTTTTGAGTTCTCCGCTGGCAATAATTTCTTCGCCATGAGCAGACAATATAAGCCAATGCACGACGGCTTGTTTTTTACTGCCAAGGCGGATGTATAATGTTTCTGCCACTAGTTTTGTCCTATGGTACGACTTATTATATTTATTTGCTGATCATCCATAACTTTCATTACAGAGTTCAAAGTAAAATAGCTATTGTTAAAGCTGGTTTTAGCTCTTAGTTTAAAGTAATCACTATCAACAACAAACTGCTTTTTCTGTTCTTCTGAGAGCTTTATCTTACTTAGCTCTGGTAAATTATAAAATTCTTCTAGGCTTTCAAAGCCTTCTTCTGAACGAGCAGACAATACTTGCTGTGCGTCATCGAGGTTAGATGATAATAATGCTTGCAGCAGCTCAGGATGCTCAGCCGATATAGTATTAATATTTATCTTATGTAAATTAGTATTTTCCAATACACATACATATGGCTTTAACGCGACAATCACTTGTGGAGTGAAATGCTCAACCACGCGCAATTCACTTACACTCGCCAAATAATTATTCGCAGCTAAATAAGGGAACTCCCTCGAAGCATAATCATCATCTTCCGCGCCACTGGTGCCGGTTATAAATCCATCAGCATCTAACCAGTCTGTCAACGAATCAGTCATTGATTCGGCTTCAAACTCACCTATGCCATCAACATTCAGTGCAACGATCAAATCTTTTAAAATAGTTTTTGGATCTACGGTTTTATTATTTCCATTATTACTATTGTTGTTGCCTTCATTCTCTTTATCACCTGAGTTATCATCTTTATTATTGTTATCCCCTGAGCCTGAATTATCATCATTTTCGTCATTCGGCTTTGATTTCTCAGTCGCTAAGGCATTTAAATTAAAACAGCTTTGTAAATCGGTTATTTGCCCTGTTATTTCACCAAACTCAACAGGATAGGTTGTTTCTTCTTGTGCCCAAATTTGCCCTAAATGGGTTACATCTTTATCATCTTTAAATGCAGTCATGAGTACGCGCTTACTAAACTCTTCAGCGCCCATAGCATACCAATAAGCTTGTTGGTTTGAGCCTATATTTACACTACGCTGCATTTGCATCTGCAAACGTGTCGTCATTTGCGCTGCGATAATAGCTGCTAGCGCAACAATAAGCATGACGGTAATCAATGCTACACCTTGGTGGCTTTTTTTACCGACCATCTGCATTATCCCTCGCAGGTACTGTTTCTCCTGCCACTAAAAATTGTCGGCGAATTAAGCCAAAATCTTGAGTATCAACTTCTATGGCTATCGCCAGTGGTAATTCTTGCTTTGGCCACTTATCTTGCCATTCTTTGCCATCATAAAACTCAAATGAAATGCCATTAACTTCACTAATTAATGGTCTTACTTTTGGCTCTTCACCCACCACCGCATCAACAAAGTTATAATGCAAGCGTTCTAACATTTCATCTCTTAGCCGATAAGCAACAGCTTGTAATTCACTTCTCGGTAATAACATGCCAGGGTTTGTCCATCCGTGGCGCACAAAAGCCAAGGCTTGCTCATTTTCTAAAAAGCTTTCTTCCGCGGTTTGCAGATATTGCTTACTTGGTGCCTCACCGTTGATTCTTATGCTGCGACGAGCTAACTGGCTCAAGTCTCTTTCAATAAGAATAAAAGCGCGTTGCAACTCATTTTGTCGAGCACTACGTAGCTTTGATGTTTCATCGCCACGCTGTACGGTGTCAAAAATAGTAAAGCTTGCCAAACCAACCACGGAAAAAATAGCAATGGCAATCAATACTTCTAATAAAGTAAAACCGCTACTGCTCTTAACCTGTCGCCTGTGACTCACAGCTATGCTATTCATCAAGGCGTATCCTGAGCAACATAGGTCATAATACTCGTTACAGGAAACTCATCATCTTCCTTCACTCGAACTTCCATCACCAATGCGCGCATTTCATTATTGGCTGTTTTGATCACTTTTTGCTGCCAAAACCAAGTACGGTTAGCTAATTCTACTTCACCTTTTCTATTGTTTTTGGGCGGCCATGTTGTATCTAACTTTGCCGCTACCATCTGGTTTGATGCTACCCAATTAGCAAACATTTTCTCATCTAAATGGCTAATATGGCGGTAGTTATTATCTGCCGCACCTAACAAGGCAACACCCGCAATGGCAAAAATGGCCATGGCTAACATCACTTCGATTAAGGTAAAGCCATGAGCTCGGCGACTTAAACTACTCATCATCCAACGTCGGCCCTTCTATAGTAAGTGGTATACTGTAAAGTCCACTAACGCGGTAAGCCAGGTCCTCAACATCATTAATGAGTGATGCTTCTTCGTTATAGGAGAAAGTTAAACTGAAAGGCGTAATATCACCGCCTGAGAGTATATAGACTTGCGGTATTATCTTTTTTTCTTTTTCATCCTTATTTCGAGTAGAAAAATCATTTTCATCTTGTTCTTGAATGACACTTGAATCAAAGAGCAATGGCTCTTCTATGGGTAAATCATCAAGTTGCAAGCTCATTTCGACTTGCGGAGGCAATTGACCTGCTGTTAACCAATCTTGATCAGCTATTTCGCTCCACTTTACTCCGTCATATCCCAAAAATTGATAGTTATCTTCATTAACAACCAAGCCCAGCTCAATGTTATTGAGTAACCCGTAATCAGCAGCGGTTTCGAAGATGGCGGCAAATTGATGACTACTTTTTTTCAGCACATCCTCAGGTCTTTCACCAAAAAAATTGAATTGTATTGAACTGGCAATAATACCGATAAGTACCACAACCACCATCACTTCAATTAAGGTAAAACCTTTTAACTTCTTAGACGTACAATTAACATTCAACATATAGTGAAAAGCCAGCGGTCAATTTAATTAACCCACTCAATATAGCTTACTGGTAGTCGCCTAAATTCCAGTTACCAATATCATCTTCTGTACCGGCTTCACCATCAGGGCCCACTGAAAAAACATCCATTTTACCGTGCTCACCTGGGTTTAATAATACATATTCATTACCCCAAGGATCTTTAGGTAAACGTTTAATGTAGCCATCTTCTGGAAAGCGACGTGGCAAAGGTTCAACATCTGTTTGGCTAACTAACGCTTCTAAGCCTTGCTCTGTTGTTGGATAGTCATAATTATCCATTTTATATAAGCTTAATGAGGTTTCTAACGCTGTGACATCAGAAATCGCTTTTTGCTCGTTAGCTCGCTCTTGGCTACCCATTAAGTTAGGGACTACCATACTGGCTAAAATACCTAAAATAACGATAACTACCATTACCTCAAGCAAGGTAAAACCTCGGTTAGTTGACTTATTCATACTCTTTTCCTATTTGCGCTATAAATCTAAAAAATTGATTATTCGTTCTTGTTAATGACTTAACCGCCCACTAAAGTGTTCAGCTGTAAAATTGGTTGCAATATGGCCATAACAATAAACAAAACCACACCTGCCATACCTACCATCAGGGCTGGTTCAAAGGCCTTTAATGAAATACTCACTAAAGCTTCAAACTCTCTGTCTTGGTTATCTGCAGCTCTACCTAGCATATGCTCTAATTGACCACTTTTTTCACCACTAGCTATCATATGAAGCATCATAGGTGGAAACAGTTTAGTCTGCTCTAAAGAAACTCGTAAGCTTGCCCCTTCTCTGACCTTATCGGCTGCTGATTTAACCTCTTGCTTCATAAATAAGTTATCAAGCACTTCGCCAGAAATCCTCATACTTTCAAGTAAAGGTACCGCACTAGCCGTTAATATACTTAAAGTACGGGCAAACCTTGCTGTGTTCACACCTCGAGCAACTTTACCTATGGCAGGTATAGCCAGTACTTTTTGATGAAAGGCTAACCTGAAAGCTGGCTTTTTCAATAGCTGTGAAAAAACAAGCATAATGACAGCAATCAACATGACGATAAACAAACCATAATCGCGCAAGAAATCACTGCTGGCGATCAAAAACTGCGTCGTCCCAGGTAAATTCTCGCCCATATGCTCAAATTGCCCGACAATCTTCGGCACAACTGCAGTAAGTAAAACGGCAATAACACCGACAGCAACAACGGTCATGATAATAGGATAAACCAACGCCTGTATAAGCTGAGAGCGCATCTGTTGGCGCTGCTCGGTATAATCGGCTAAACGGTTTAAAACTTTATCTAAATGACCTGACTTTTCACCTGCGGCAACCATAGCACGATACAAACGGTTAAAGATTTTAGGGTATTCCGCCATACTTTCAGCTAAACCATAACCTTCAGTAACTTTACTACGCACCCCCATAATCATACTTTTAATACGATTATTATCACACTGTTCCGCTACAGCCATTAGGGATTCTTCAAGGGGTAAACCTGACTCAACTAATGTCGCTAGTTGACGGGTAATTAACGCTAAATCTGCCGCTGAAACTTTACCGCCAGAGCCACGTAATACTGAACTACTTTTACCCGAAGTACCTTTACTTTTTGCTAAAGTCGCATTGACCTCTAAAGGAATTAGCCCTTGCTCTCTGAGCATTGAGCGAACTTGTCTAGGAGTATCGCCTTCAATAACGCCTTTTTTGGTTTTGCCTTTTTGATCTACGGCTTGATAATCAAACGCTGCCATAACTTACCTAGTCTTCTCGTGTAACTCGAAGAACTTCTTCAAGGGTTGTTTGGCCTAACATGACTTTATCAAAACCATCTCGACGTATACTTTTATGACTTTTACGAACAAACTTTTCAATAGCTTGTTCACCCTGACCGTTATGAATCAGTTCTCGGACATTATCATCAACAGGGAGTAATTCATGAATACCTGTTCGACCTCTATAGCCTTTGAAATTACATTCTGGGCAACCTACTGCGCGATAAATCACTTCAGTAGTATCATCCTTAAGACCGAGTAAACCTCTTTCCTCTTCGTCTGGTAAATGGCTTTCTCGACAATGAGGGCATAACGTTCTCACTAACCGTTGCGCTAAAACACCTAACAAGCTCGACGATAATAAGAAAGGCTCAACTCCCATATCTTCCATACGGGTAATAGCGCCTGCGGCAGTATTGGTATGCAGTGTTGATAATACCAAGTGACCCGTTAAACTGGCTTGTACGGCAATTTGTGCAGTTTCCAAGTCACGAATCTCACCAACCATTACTACATCAGGATCTTGACGTAAAATAGCACGTAAACCACGAGCAAAGGTCATATCAACCTTAGTATTAACTTGGGTTTGACCTATGCCTTCAATGGCATACTCAATAGGATCTTCTACCGTTAAAATATTGCGCTCTTTCGCATCAATTTGTGACAAGCCAGCATATAGGGTGGTACTTTTACCAGAGCCTGTTGGCCCGGTGACTAATATAATACCGTGTGGCTTTTCAATGATTTGTGAGAAATTAACACGGATATTATCCGTCATCCCTAAGTCTTGTAAGTCTAATCTTGCTGCATTTTTATCAAGTAAACGTAACACAACTCGCTCACCATGACCTGTTGGCATGGTTGAAACACGTACATCTACTGCTCGGCCACCAATACGTAATGAAATTCGGCCATCTTGTGGAATACGCTTTTCAGCAATATCAAGTTTTGCCATGACTTTAATACGAGAAACTAATAGTGAAGCCAATTTACGGTTCGGCTTAAGCACTTCACGTAAAACGCCATCTACACGAAAACGTATTTGCAGGGCATTTTCAAAGGTTTCAATATGGATATCAGAAGCATTTTCTTTAATGGCTTCACTAAGCATGGCATTGATGAGTTTAATGATAGGGGCATCATCTTCATTCTCGAGTAAATCTTCACTTTCAACCATTTCATCGGCTAATGAATACAAATCAACTTCATTACCAATATCTTCCATCATTTGCTGGGCTTCTGATGAATCACGTTGATACGTTTCAGTGAGCAATAACTCAAACGCATCTTCATTGAGAAAATCAAAGTCAAAGTCATTTTTCAGTAAACGACGCACTTCTAACACAATATCGAAATTAACATTAGCAAGACAATGTAAAGTGTATGCAAACTTATATTGCTCATCTTCACTATCATTACGAGTGACTAGCACACTATGGCGCTTAGCAAAGGCAAAAGGGAGCAACCATGAACTCAAGTTTTCTTCGTGATCAGACTCAAGCTCTTCGACTAGGCTGTCTGCTGTTATTTCCTCTTCAGCAAGCGTATCAATATCAACCGTCATTAGTTTTTATCTTCCGCTGCTTCGAGTTTTTCTTGTAGTTCTAGCGCTTTTTTATACTCTTCGTACGAGGGTTCCTTGTACTTACTTTGATCGTTATTTAAGTTTTCTTGTTCTTTTTTCTTCTGTTGAATTGTCTTTTGATACTCTTCAAACGATGGTGGTAATGTTAATTTGTCGTTCCACTTAGGCAAAATAGGCATATTTTCGTTACTCATTAACGATAAGCCTTCTTCTTGCTTACGAATTTGGTCAGCACGAATATAGTTATACTTATTCTTACTCATTTGCTCCATTAATGCGCCTTCACGCACAATGGTAGGCCGTAAAAACACCATTAAATTACGTTTACGAGTACTGTTGGTGGTTGATTTAAATAAATGGCCGATGAAAGGAATATCACCGAGTAATGGTACTTTTTGCACACTTTCTTGCACGTTTTCATCTATTAAGCCGCCCAGAATCACAGTATCGCCATTATCAGCCATTACTGTGGTTTTTATCTCTCTTTTATCAATAGAGATATCAACACCTGTTGCTCCACTAACCGAAGAAACTTCTTGCTCAATAATTAATTGTACCGCATCGCCTTCATTCACTTGCGGTGTAACACGCAGCTTCACCCCCACTTCTTGGCGATCTACTGTTTGGAATGGGTTATTGTTATTACTGCCTGTGGCAGAGCCAGTGATGATAGGCACTTCTTGACCGACAATGAAGTAAGCTTCTTCATTATCCAACGTGGTGATACTTGGTGTTGCTAAAATATTTGAGTTGGTATCATTACTTACCGCTTGAATAATAGCGCCCCAATCATTTTTCATAATACCAAACATCATACCGCTTACTGAGCCTAATACCTCAGCCAGCATAGTGTAATCACCTTCGGTATCATTTTTGTAATAACCTTCTTGAATAACTTGGTTATTGTCACCTAGCAAAGCAGGAACAAACTCCCCCTTAGTGGTTTCGGCTGCCTTAGCCGCAGCAGCAACTTGACTAATAGGTGCAGGGCCATTGTTAAATTGGGTAAAACCACCCTGCTCGTTATACCATTGCACACCTAAACTAACGCCATCGCCTTCAAATACTTCAACGATAATTGCTTCAACTAATACTTGCGCACGGCGTACATCTAATTGACGAATTACCGCTTCTAACGAGGCTAACATATCAGGTTGAGCAGTAATCACTATAGCGTTAGTTGATTCATGGGCATCAATGCTGATATCACGTTTTTGTGATGTACGAGCTGTCGTTTTAGTGCCACTGCTTTCAGCAACAATGGATTCACTCACGCCTTTTAATACTTTGACTAAATCTTCTGCTTTAGAGTACTTAAGGTAATAAACACGAGTATTACCATTGGTTTCTAACTCACTATCTAAACGTTTAACCAAACGTACAACACGCTCACGGGCTTTAACTTCACCACTAATAATAACGCTGTTTGAACGGTCATCAGCAACAATCTTTGGAATTAGGAAAGTAGGTTGTCCAGCTTTACCACTGGTCGGCTTATTCATGGCTTCAATAATGCGAACCATTTCACCTGCTGAGGCATATTCTAATTTAATAATTTCAACGTCTTGGTCACCTGCTCTATCAACTCGCTCAATAATTTTAACTAAACGATTAACGGTCGCAGCCGTACCTGTAAGCATAATAACGTTCGCAGGATCGTAATTTACAACGTTACCACCACCGGCTTGATCTGATAATTGACGTAGTAAAGGTACTAATTCTCGTACTGTAACATTTTTCACTTCAACTACACGGGTAACCATTTCATCACCCAAAATAGTACTGCCGCTACCTATAACAGGAATAGCCGCTGTTTTGGCATCTTTATTACGGATAATTTTAATAATATTATTATCCATTTCGACCGCTGCAAAACCATACACTTCTAGTACATTCAAAAAGAATTGATAATATTGCTCTTCACTCAATAAATCATAGCTACGAACATTGATTTTGCCTCGAACATTCGGGTCAACAATCATAGTTTTCTTAAGGTTTTTACCGACAATATTGACAAACTCAGTAATTTCAGTGCCTTTAAAGTTTGGAGAATATTGGGCTGCATGACTTTGTCCGACTAAGAACAAAGTGTTCATGGCCATAGCTGTCGTTAGCGCGATAATGAAATGTTTTAATTTATTATTCATGGTTGCTTGCTTGTTAGAAAATGGGGCGTCAATGTCGTTACGCTTGAAAAAATTTATCATAATTATTGTTATCTCTGCGCTTTACTACTCAATACTAAAGAGAATTTCGGTCAGTGTACCTTTGCGGTCTACTAATAAAGAAACATCTTTTGCTTGTTTCATTTCAGTCAACGCTTTAGCTGCATCGCTACTAGCCGTTAAATCATAGCCATTCATTTGCACGGCAACATCACCTGATTTTAAGCCAGACAACTTAAAAAACTCTGGTTTCTTGCCTGGTCTTAACGCGTAACCGACAATCTTACCATTTTTTCGTTTAGGGTGGATTCTTAGATGATCGGAGATGCTTCCCGGATTATCGCTTAAATCATTCCGTAGTGTTTTTGCTTGTTGCTGTAATGCTTTATTAGTACGCTGATCAATAACTTTTGCTTTGTTTTTAGCTTGCTGTGGGCTAGGCAACGGCTTTCTTTCTGGTCTTTTCTTTGACTCTACAGAATACGCAGGCTGCTTATAATCAAAGCCGTCAAGCATTAAGGTTTCTAGGCGGCCAGCGCGTTTAATTAGCACCCTGTCCATCAAAACTTTTTCAAGGCTTGCTCTTGTTCCTACAATTAAATCACCAATTCCATAGGTTTCTTGCTTACCTTTATGTTCTATAATCGCTGCTGCTGTCGCTTTACTGTCACTGGCGACTAAACCAGATAATACTAACTTCAAACTTGTTTGTGGCGCATCTTCTGCCAGCACCTCAATTTCTTGAACCTCTTCTTCAGTAAAAATACCAAATAAGTTCAGTGCTTGCAGCTCATTTAAATTAAATGATTCCTTACTGCTTTGTGCTACTTTACTTTTTCCAACAAACTTAGCCGATGGCGGCAAATTAGGTTGCGGCATCAATAGCCATGTCATATTCGCCATGACATAAGCTATGTAAGCTAGCAAGATTACCCCCGCTACTCGCGCTGCTTTCTTCTGTGCAAGTTTAGTGAGTAATGCAGTGTATGATGTAAAATCAATCGGTAGAGTCATACTTCTTCTTATTTTAATTAAATGACCATTATTTCTGCTTGTCTGGACAATAAAATCATCAATGATAATCACTATCAACCAAAATTATTCTTGGGATAATACTTCAGCTACAGCAAAGCAACAAGCAATGTAGGCAGTTTTTAACTAATATTTACAAAAGAGTTCGTGATGATATGGCGAAAACAGACGACTTATGTTAATTTGCGCACAAATTTTCAGGGCCAAATAACAAGCATTTTCGGTTTATTATCTAAATAGGTATAAAATATGGGCGCAACACAAAGTGATTTAACTTCTACCCGTCTAGATAAATGGCTTTGGGCAGCAAGATTCTATAAAACCCGAGCCATCGCTAAACAGATGATTGATGGCGGTAAAGTGTTTTATAATGGTCAACGAACTAAGTCAGGCAAGGCTGTCGCCCTTGGCGATATAATCAAAGTTCGACAAGGCTTTGAAGAAAAGGAAGTGCAAATCATTGCATTGGCTGACAGAAGACGCGATGCCACTTTTGCCCAAACCTTATATAAAGAAACTGCTCAAAGTATTGCAACTCGTGAAAAAAATGCTTTAGCAAGAAAACAAGGCATATTATTAAGCCCTGCAAGTGATACTAAACCTGATAAAAAACAACGAAGACAAATTAGAGAATTTAAAGAAAGGATGTAGCCATGAGCCAATTTGATGTATTGAATCGTTATTTATTCGCTGATTCACACGCCCGTGGAGAATTGGTTCAATTAGATGAATGCTATAAAAGCATTATTAAAAACCATAACTACCCACAAGGCGTACAAGCGCTGTTGGGTGAGTTACTCGCCGCAACCAGTTTATTAACAGCCACGTTAAAATTTGAGGGTGACATTACCGTTCAATTACAAGGCGATGGACCGATAGGCTACTTATCGGTTAGTGGTAACCATGAACAACAAATGCGTGGCATTGCTAAACTTAAGCAAGACACTCAAGAAACAGGATTACATACCTTAATTGGTAAGGGTACTATGGTTATTACCATTAGACCCAGCAAAGGTGAAGCGTACCAAGGCGTAGTCGCCTTAGAGCATGATACCTTAGCTGAATGCTTAGCCCATTATTTTGAGGTTTCTGAGCAAATACCCACCAAACTATGGTTGTTTGCCGATAGTGAAAAGCAACTTGCAGGCGGCGCGTTAGTACAATTACTGCCAGATGGTGACGATAAAGACAAGCAACAAAATGATTTTGAGCACTTAAGTCAATTAACTAACACGATTAAATCAGAAGAAATTTTTACCCTTGAAGCTGAAGCTTTATTATACCGTTTATACCATCAAGAACAGGTAAATATCTTTGAGCCTCAGGAAATTAGCTATGTTTGTGGCTGTTCAGAAGAGAAGTGCTTAGCGGCAATATCACAAATAGAGCCGAGTGAAATTCGTGCCATTTTGGCTGAACAAGGAAAAATTTCTATGCATTGTGATTTTTGCTTAACAACTTACGATTTTGACGAAGCCAAACTACAAGGTTTCATTTCGAAACTTAAACATTAATTTTTTCTTACCTTTTATTAACATCACTCCCTTGTTTATGCTTTATTTATTTACCAAACAAATTAAAGCATAAACAAGAGTACCTTCTAGAGGCCTTTAAACATAGACACCAACCCAGTTTTATTAAACAAATCAATATAATTTAGCCATCATTCATGTCGCTTATAATGAAAACTTTCACATTAAACGATTTTTTTCTTTCGTTTTGTTAGTTAATCGCCTAAAATACCGCCTGAATATAAGCATGAAAACTTTCAAACCCCAAAAAAATTTTGTCATACCTAGGAGATGATGTGCTATGACCGCCATAGAAAACTCGATTGATTTGTCACAATACGGCATAACTAATGTTAATGAAGTTGTTTACAATCCATCTTATGAGTTACTTTTTGCCGAAGAAACCAGAGCAGATTTAGAAGGCTTTGATAAAGGTGTCGTAACTGAGCTTGGCGCGGTTAATGTGAATACAGGTATTTTTACCGGTCGTTCTCCAAAAGATAAATACATAGTTCGTGACGACGTAACCCGTGATACGGTTTGGTGGTCAGATCAAGGTAAAAATGACAACAAACCTATGTCTGAAGAAACATGGGGCGAGTTAAAAGCATTAGTTACAACACAATTATCAGGTAAGCGCTTATTTGTTGTTGATACCTACTGTGGTGCATGTGAAAACACTCGTTTGAAAGTTCGCTTTATTACTGAAGTAGCATGGCAAGCTCACTTTGTTAAGAACATGTTTATTCGCCCTTCTGATGAAGAACTTAAAACTTACGAACCAGATTTCGTCGTAATGAATGGCGCCAAAACAACTAACCCTAACTGGGAAGCTCAAGGGCTAAACTCTGAAAACTTTGTCGCCTTCAACTTAACTGAGAAAATCCAGTTAATTGGTGGTACTTGGTACGGTGGTGAAATGAAAAAAGGTATGTTCTCTATGATGAACTACTTATTGCCACTTCAAGGTATTGCTTCAATGCACTGTAGCGCAAACGTTGGCAAAGAAGGCGATGTAGCAGTATTCTTCGGTTTATCAGGAACAGGGAAAACAACTCTTTCAACGGATCCTAAACGTGAACTAATCGGTGATGATGAACACGGTTGGGATGACACAGGTGTTTTCAACTTTGAAGGTGGTTGCTACGCAAAAACTATCAAGTTAAGCAAAGAAAACGAACCAGATATCTATAATGCTATTCGTCGTGATGCGCTACTTGAAAACGTTACCGTAGCAGAAGATGGCACAATTGATTTTGATGATAACTCACGTACAGAAAACACACGTGTATCATACCCAATCCACCACATTGACAATATTGTTAAGCCAGTTTCTCGTGCAGGCCACGCGAAAAAAGTTATTTTCTTAACAGCTGATGCTTTTGGTGTATTACCTCCAGTTGCTAAACTTACGCCAGAGCAAACCGAGTACTACTTCCTTTCAGGTTTCACTGCAAAACTTGCAGGTACTGAACGTGGTATTACTGAACCGACACCTACATTCTCAAGTTGTTTTGGTGCGGCGTTCTTAAGCTTACACCCTACACAGTATGCTGAAGTATTACATAAGCGTATGGAAGCAGCTGGTGCAGAAGCTTACTTAGTTAATACTGGCTGGAACGGTACTGGCAAGCGTATTTCAATCAAAGCAACGCGTGCTATCATTGATTCAATTTTAGATGGTTCAATTGATGATGCTGAAACAACAGTTATTCCAATGTTTAACCTTGAAGTGCCTAACACTGTTGCAGGCGTTGAAGGTGATATTCTTGACCCAAGAAATACATACGAAGATCAAAACGAGTGGCACACTAAAGCAGTAGACTTAGCAAATCGCTTTGTTAATAACTTTGATAAGTTCACTGATACTGAAAATGGTAAATCGTTAGTTGCTGCGGGACCGCAAGTATAACCACATACTAACAATTAACGACTCATTATAAAGCCTGTTATTTATTAACAGGCTTTTTTGTTTGGACGATTTGTAAGCGACTCTCTAAAAAGCCCTAAACTAAAAAGATATCGGTAAGGATACTTTCGCTTCTAATCCACCCGTTGTTTTATTTGATAAAGTAACTTTGCCACCATGGGTATCAACAATACGCTTAATAATAGCTAAACCTAAACCACTACCTTCTGTACCACGCGCTGTATCACCTTGAGTAAAAGGCTGAAAAAGCCTGTCGATATCTTCATCTGGGATTCCATCACCATGATCACTCACTGTAAAAAAGACTGTTTTTGATGCTTTATCAACACCAGTAAACACTTCAATTTTATCTGATGTATAGCGAATTGCATTCTGCACCAAGTTAGCAAGTACTCGCTTCATCGCAACATGTCTGATAGGGATTTTAGGGCATTCTTCAGGATGAAAAGTAATTTCTCTATCTGGAGGTGTTTCAATTTGCAACGCTTCTTGAACCAGCACATTTAAATCACCTACCTCGGCTTTATCTTTACTGTCGTGTCGAATATAGTCGATGAATTGATCGATAATATTATTCATATCATCAATATCGGTTTCTATGCCTTCTTTTAAAAAGGCATCTTGTTCATTCATCATTTCACTTGCTAGGCGAATACGTGTTAACGGTGTTCGTAAATCATGAGAAATACCTGCCATCAATAAATTACGATCATCTTCAAGCTGCTTTATGCCTTTAGACATATGATTAAACGCTTGCGTTACTGCCATAATTTCAGATGTTCCGCCTTCCCTCAATGGCTCAGGAAAATCTCCTCGCCCAACATCTTCTGCAGCTCGCTGTAATGATTTTAGCGGGCGGTTTAACTGCCTTACAAAAACCCAACCACCAATAATACTCAATAAACCAATCACTAACAGAAAGAACACTAACGGTGAAAAGTTACCTTTATCCATACCATCAACAGGAATTTGCACCCATAAATGCGGCGCTTGGGGTGGGCGAATCCAAAATAAGTATTCATCGCCATGTGAGATCCTCACTTCAGCTGGACCTCCAAGTAACTCACTCATCTCTTCAGAAATCATGGGATAAAATGAAGCATCAGCTAAACCTAAACGCAAGGCATCAAATTCTCGATACACACCTATACCTGTTTCATGATGAAAAGCTTTTGCCATTTTAGGGCTTAAATTCGCATCTTCAATATCAATAAAAACCACACGAACTTGCTTAGCTAATAGCTGATTTAACTGCTGCTGATGCGGTTGCACAACATAAAGAGAGAAGGTTATATAAATAACCATTTGATTAAGAAATAAAAGCAGGCCAATTAATAAAACGGTTTGACCAAATGCACTACGTGGTAATATTTTCATGAAAAGATTCTAAGACTTATATTTGATTGGGCTAAGTCTACCTTCAAGGAAGAGGCCAGCCATAACGCGATATATTGACCAAGCAATAATCGCGTCAAGCTAATTAAAACAACTTAAACTGGTGCTCCATCAGGAACAAACACATAACCAAGACCCCACACCGTTTGTAAGTAACGAGGTTTTGCCGGATCATCTTCAAGCATTCTACGTAAGCGAGACACTTGCACATCAATACTTCGCTCTAAAGCTGAATAATCTCTACCTCGAGCTAAATTCATCAATTTATCACGTGATAAAGGCTCTCTCGGGTGCGTGACCAAGGCTTTTAATACTGCAAATTCACCACTGGTAAGTGGCATACTGACATCGTCTTTTTGCATTTCACGTGTTGCTAAGTTTAATTGGTAGTCACCAAACTCAATAATATTTTCTTCAAGTGAAGGGGCACCTGGCGCTTCTTGTACACGTCGACGTAATACCGCTTTAATGCGCGCTAATAGTTCTCGGGGGTTAAATGGCTTAGGCATATAATCATCTGCGCCAAGCTCTAAACCGATAATACGATCAACTTCATCACCCTTCGCCGTTAACATCACAATAGGAATGTTATTTGAGCCCTGTCGTAAGCGACGACAAATTGATAAGCCATCTTCGCCAGGTAACATCAAATCTAGTACTAACAAATGAAAATTTTCTCTTTCTAGCAAGCGATCCATTTGCTCAGAACTCGCAGCACTACGCACGGTAAAGCCTTGTTCAACAAGGTAACGCTCTAATAACGAACGTAAGCGCATATCATCATCTACTACTAAAATTTTCTGCGTTTCATGTGTCATATCTTTCTCTCAATACCAAATTTTTTTATTCTATCGTTAATGCTACTATAAGTGATCCCTACTAATAATCAAAAGTTGTAACAGTAAAACCAAGCCGCCTTTTGTTACAATTTATGAATGTTCTATTTCGTAGGCATTAGACCTTAACTGTTTATTTTAAATAGTGAATCGATTGTTCCGTTACACACTGAGTAAAACTACGTTTGCGTTCATCTCGAGAAAGCGAGCTAATGGCTTGCTTAACTAATTTCATTTTTTGTTGGCGCTCTTCTAAAGGTAAGTGTGCCAGCTGCTCATGAAAACATCCAAGTAAACCAAAGTTGAGCGCTTCTTCTGACTGCATAGTATCGCCATTTAGGCAGGCTGTTAATTTTTCAGCTAACAAGTCACGGTCCATGGCAACAAGCTCTGCTATTTCATAATTTTTCGGATCTGATTTGCGCGCTTTATTACAACTAAAAAACATATCTGCAACCGCAACAACCGGGATCAACTCTTCATGTTGTTTACTAAAACGCTGCTTTAACCACTTATTGTGCTCAGCGCTATTATTGGCATTTTCCATGCTGTATGCGGTAGACTGCAATGAACAAACCAATAAGGTCATAAGCATAATGGCAATTAATTTTATCCCTAATTTCATATAATTAAGCTCAAGTTGTTGAAAAATATTTGTATATGGCTATTGTGCGTTATCATAGAAACTAAGTATAGATTTAATCTAACATTTTGGAGTGTTAATGAAAAAGTTTGTGAAAATTTTTAATTTACCTTTACTAAGTCTTATTATCGCTATTTCATTTAATGCTAAAGCCAATACGCAAGATACTTTAAAAGCATTTGATGAAGTTATTCAACAACATCACGGCAAAGTGATTTACCTCGATTTTTGGGCTTCTTGGTGTACACCATGTCGCAAATCATTCCCTTGGATGAATGACATGAAAGCCAAGTATCAAGAACAAGGTCTAGTGGTACTTAGTGTAAACCTTGATGCCAATAAATCACTCGCAGAGAAATTTTTACTCGAGACGCCAGCCCAGTTTGATATTTTCTATGACTCAAAAGGTAAAGTGGCCAAGCAATTTAAGATTAAAGGCATGCCAAGTAGCTACTTAATTAACCGCGAAGGTCAGTTAGTTAGCGCTCACACAGGTTTTAATGGCAAGAAGAAAATTAAATATGAAAAAGAGATCCAACAACTATTAAACTTAACCACTGAATAAACACAGCTAAATGTTAGTTATTATTCCACTGCCATTTCAGTGATAGCCAGTAAAAACCATGTTGAATGGGGTAGCCACTGTTCAACCCAACGCCAGTTTTGCCAATCCTTTTCTGGACCGAATTCAATTCCCTGACCTGAAGAACTGGTTTTCGCCCCTGTTATACCATTAGAAATTCCCCCGTACACCATACTTAATCCGTCATAAGGCACAGGGTTGTTCACACCAAAGCCGTTAAGCATTGATAAATCATATGGGTTTCTGCCTAAGGTCCAATCCATTTGGTTTTGCGCAAACTCAGACAATGCAGAGTCAATACTAAAGTCAGTGTTAGTACTTATAGGGCTCATTCTGCCAGTTAGTATTGCCGCCATGGCTAATGATGATAATCGTGCGCTCTCTCCTTGCCACCAATATTCAGTTTCATTGGCGTGTGGAATGAAAAAGCCCGTTTGCTGTTTAGTTGACAACTTGCCTTGTTCATACGTTTTGAAAGTTTGTCTTGCATAATTAAATGGGTTATTCACTTGGTTATTTAGGGTTAATTGATAGTCCAAATGTTTTTTCATCACTTCTTGGCTTTGTTTTATTCTGTCTGCTTCGTTTTCAATCGCGATATATTGTGATAACGATAAAATAGGAAATCCCGCTTCAGCTGCGTGATAGAATGGGCGTAAATTTTTGCTGTTAATGTTATTACTAATAAACCAGCCTTCAGGCGTTAACCGTTGTGCTAAATTTTCTGCGCGAGAACGAGCAGCACTCAAGTAATAATTTGATTTTGTTGCCTTATAAAGCTCAGTTGCCGCTAATAAAGCAGTATAATCATCTATAATATTTTCTTCGCCATCATCGGCATAGGCCTTATTATTTTTGCCATTGTTATCTTGAAGATGTTTAAAGGCTTTTTCTGCATCGGCTAAATACACCGTAGCGCTATACTCGCCCTGCTTCCCTGTTGTTTTCGCTAACATTGCCGCTCGGGCTAACGCCGCGATAGCACTACCTGCTCCTTGTCTAAATGCAGACTGATAGTCTTCACTATAAATGCCATCTGCGCCAACGTAAGCAGTTACTACACGTTCAGCATTATTAGTATTCCACTGATCAAAGACCGTCATATAAAAATAGCCTTGCTCATCAAGAATACGATGCAAGTAATCAGCCCCCCAAAACACTTCTTCAATCACTTGATTTTCAAGGATTAAATTTTTAAATTGTTGAGGCGCTCGTTGATAAGCATATGCCAATGCCCAAGCTACATGTGCTAATTGTTGAGGGTTCATATAATTGGCATAGGAAAGATGTGATAAATATTTACCCGTATCGCCACCAGCGTCATTCCAGCCGCCACTCACATCAACATATCTATCAGTATCAAAAATACGAATATGTTGATCTTCTTGCCAGTTATACTGCTCATCGTTACGACTACCATTGAAGTAAGTAAGTAAGTAAAGCTTTAGCAGTTAGGTTAAATAGTGCCTGCTTCTCAACAGAAAACTTTGCACTAACTTGTTGGCTATGCTCATCGCTAACAACAATGACAAAGTCACCCGTCTTATCCATGGCTGAAAACTCAGCAGCGTAGTAATAAATAGGTTCTTCACTTTGATGAGCTTTTTGCCATTGCTCAATTTGACCTAACTCCAGCAAGTTTCCCTGATAAGTATATGACCCTGAGTCATCATTATTTTGCTTTGATACCACTTGAAATGAGGCCTTTGCCAAGTCAATTTCATAGTTCGCACTGATAATGGCTTTTTTAGGCCCGGTCAGTTCTAAAGCGACTTGATTTACGTGGATATACAATGTTTTGCTATTTTCATGTTGAGTTGTCATAAAAGTTCCACACGCACTAAGCAACAGGAGCATTGCTGCGATGATACTCACTCGCATTTTCACTCTTCGTATCATTTTTTCTAACTTGCAAAACATGCTTGTTGCTCCTGTGAGTCTAAATAAAGTTGAGCAGCGCCGAGTAATGCACTGTGATGCTGTTGGCTTTGTTCAATGATTAAATTTTTAATAACATTGGGGTATGGAAAGCTCTGCAAATGTAACCACAAAGAATCAATAAATAAATCGTAAGATTTCGCCACTGAACCACCAAGAATAATAATTTGCGGATCTATTATTAGCAATAAATGGCTAATTGCTGAGGCTAAATGTTGGCCAAATAATTCAAAAGCAACTTTTGCTTTATTATCTCCTTCATTGGCTTTTTTAGCTAATTCGGCTCCGCACTCACCAAAATTCTCAATGAAAAACTGTCCTGAGCAATAACTATCAAAGGTGGCGTTAAGGTATTGCACGCCGCCTAATTCACCCGCACAACAATTTGTCCCTGTATACAGCTGGTCTTTTATAACAAAACCAGCACCCAGCCCTGTGCCTAAACACAAACCAACGACATTTTGAAAGCCCTGCTCACTATGCGCACTATGCTCACCTTTAGTGAAGCAATTCACATCATTATTCACATAAACTGGTAGTTGGGTCAGTTGCTCAAGCTCTTTTTTCAGCGCAACTTTTTGCCAAGCTTTTATATTAATGGCGTTATAGACAATGCCATGCTCAACATCAACAATGCTGGGGACACCTATTGCGATAGCAACTGTATCTTGCGCTTTTACGTCGTTTATCTCTTGTAAGATAAATTGTATTGACTCTGAAACAGAGAGTTGTGCATCAAATGGTTTAATGCATTGATATGCTATTTTCCCTGAGCGATATAAGCCAACATTGATTTTGGTACCGCCTAAATCGATAACTACTATTGAAGATTGCTTCATATAAACCATGCAATAAAATCATTGAAATCTGAAGCTAGTGTGCATAATAACCAAGTACATTTTAGATACTAACCTAACCAATAGTAATACTTTTCTAACAAGGGTTATTGCGAAAGAAAAAACCAAAATAACTCCATACATTTCAATGAACTAAAAAAGCCGAATTAATAGAAAATCAATTCGGCTTATGGTTTTCAATAAAGTTTTGGTGTTTTCCTTTACGGTAATGTCATCGCACGCCCTGCACGTTGTTTATCAGCAGTTTTTGCCCGTACAGCCAAAGGTTTATTGCGTGGTAGTTTTTCTTCAATCGCGTGCCAATTTCCCGCATTATCTTTATATTCAATTGGTAAACCTTGCAGAGCAATATTGGTTTTCAACTTGCCCTCTTGCCATTTAGCTCCTGGGGTCGGTACGCGGTAAAACACGCCTGCTTTATCTAACTTAGCCAGTTCCTTTTGACCTATTGCTCGTGAAAAAGCTAACCACTGTTGATCTCGTGCTTGTTTTAAATCATTTGAAAACTGGTTAGTTTGACGATCATATATTTTGCCTGAGTAATCATAAGGCACCGACCAATGGGCCTTGTGCCAAGCTCTTTCAGCAAGGGCAAGTAAACGAGGAAATACCATATATTCAGCCTGCTGTTGGCTTCGCACCGTTTCACTCCACAGCTGCCCTTGAATGCCTGATACCTGATAATTTTTTGGTAATGGTTGATGAACGACCTGCCCATTTTCATTGAGCTGCTTGGTGTCATCACTGCTAAAAGCTTGCCCCAAAGTATCCACTCTAAATTCAGCATGAATAGGTAAGTTATCAGGCATAAAATTAAACAAGCTTCGTGTAGTCACCCGTCTTGATGCCCAATGATAGCCTCTTTCTTTCGGATCTATTTGGTAGGGGAAATCAAAATAAAGTACATCAGGCGTTGATAAAATAATATTCCAATTTCTGTGAGCTTGCTCACTAACTTGTTGATGAGCACCCCAAGGTAAGGCATCCCAAATATAGGAATATACCTCAGTTGGCATATTCTCAACCTTGGTCTCTTTTAAGCCATCATTCCAACCACCCACGGCTATGCCTCTGCTTTGCACCATATGAGATACACGTTCAATAAAGTGAGCGCCTAAATGTTTAAAATCATCGACATTATTCTCTTTATTCTCGACTAAAGCCTGACAAACTGGCGAATCGACCCAAGCACCAGCCGTTTCATCTGCGCCAATATGATAAACCTCTAGTGGTTGGCCCGCACTGTGATGTATTTTTTGCAAATCATCTAACACCCGATCAACAAAAGCATAAGTTGACTCCATACAAATATTTAACGTGTTATCGTTATAATTTTGAATTGAGCTATATTGAGTTTTATCATCAAAATCCGTTAATAAATAACGTTTGGCTTCTTGCTCGTTTTCTTGGCTCATATAATAATGATATCGCGCTTCCATTGCCTTTATTGCCGCGCGAGAATGACCTGGCATATCTAAAGAAGGGATCACTTGAATATGATGTGCCTTAGCCAATTTGATTATTTCAATATAATCTTCAACGCCATAATAACCATCACGCTCTTTTGCATCGGCACCCCCCAATTGCGGCTGCAAGCAATGCTTATCATCTAAAGACATACAACGCCTGCTCGAAATCTGCGTCAATTCAGGAAGACTAGGTAGTTCCAATCGCCAGCCTTCATCTTCTGCTAAATGCAAATGAAGTTTATTTAACTTATAAGCAGCCATTTGTTTAATTAATGAAAAAATGAACTCTTTGCTATGAAAGTTTCTTGCTACATCGACATGCTGACCACGGTATTGGTAATGAGGTTGATCTTCAATCTCCATCAAAGGCACAGTGTTAGATTCTAAACGCAATAAGCTTGATAAACTTTGTAATGCATAAAACGCACCTGTTGGCTCTTGGCTTACTATTTCAATGCTACTTTGGGTAATTGACAATTGATAATGACCTTGTTGCCAATCATCTGCTTTTTGAGCATTAATTTTAATAGATACTTCAACACCTTGCTTGTTCTCATTGGTCTTTATACCGAGAAAATTCAAACGTGATATAGCTGCCTCGATATCAGAAAACTGAATTGCTCCCTCAAGGGAAAAATGCAGCCCCGCACTTAAATCTAACTCAGCCGCAGGCTGAGAAATATGCACTGATTTTGGTGTTGGTATAATGGCATATTTAACGTCTTGAGCTGTTGCTTGCTTTTCTTGCGTAGCTTTCTCGCCCGCATGGGCCAAATTTGGTTCATTGTCATACAGCCAATTTACAGACGCATACTGATTAATATCCTTCGGTGACGACTTAATTTGTTTAACCGTATCAGTAAAAGGCACCACATAGGGCTGAATTTCTAATCCGGTTTCTTCATCAATGACTGCTTTAGTACTAGCAATTACTGCAGGCTTTAGAGGTAATGCACTTAACCAATAATTTGGCATTAACTCTTTTTCAGAAATTAACGTACTCTTTACCCATAACTTAATGCGATATTTTTTACCCGCTTTAAAACCTTTAAAACTTACCTTTGGCGTGACTTGATGAATGTCGCCATTTAAATGTACGAGGCTAAACTCATCACTTTCACTGGCATAAACAGGATAAACTTGCGAGTAATTTAACTGCCACGACTGTTGCGCTACTGTGAGTAATGCATCTGAGTCACTTGATAGTAAAATTTCAGCGCCATAGCAGTATTCAACGTCTTTACCTTTTAACGGCGGGCAGTTTGTTTCAATATTACTTAAAAATTTATATTTTACTTGTAAGTTCTGAGCTAACTTGTCCAACTGTTGTTGACTTAGTGTTGACTGCTCAACAGCTTCAGCACTGCCTTCATAAGTCTTATTAGCTTTTATATCTGAAGGTTCACTACAACTCGCTAAAAGCGTACAAACCAGTATAGAGCTGAGCTTTATTTGCTTTTTTAATTCCGCAAATAGAGTTAACCAATGAACTGTTTTTTTCACATACAACACCTGATTTTCCATGCTTATTTTTATCCTACAGTTTGAGATTTAGTGTCATGACTTTTTTTAAAAAGCTTAATGGTTTTATTCGCAACTAGAGGTTTCGCCCAAAAGCCAATGGCAAAAATATATCCCAGAGTTATGTACACAACAATCATACCAAGTCGAAGATCACCTGTAAGGTCAGCAAGTAAACCTATAATAGGGGAAGCTAAGCCACCACCAACAATTCCTGTACATAGAATCCCCGCAAAAGATCCGTGATGCTCTGCTAATGAATTTAACGCTAAAGAAAAAATGACAGACCACATTACAGATAAGAAAAAACCCACCAATGGAAATGCCATCACGGCCATAGACGCATTACCAAACAATGCCAATGTAAGTGAAACAATAGCACCTAACGAAAACAGTTTTAGTACTGTTTTGCTATCTATAACTTTTAACAAGGCCAAGCCTAGAAAACAGCCTAAAGTTAACATTAACCAAAAATTACTGACGGTGGTTGCCCCTACAGTTATGGGATCTAAACCATGATACCTTTCTAAAAATATTGAAATAGCATTAGCTACACCTTGCTCTGTTCCCACATAAGCAGCAATACCGATGAAAAACAATATCACCGTTTTATTTTGAAATAATTTTTTATAAATAGACCAAGCACCAACTGACTCTTCATCATTTAGCATGACTTTAGGTAGCTTGATAGCACTAATCAATAGCAACATAAGCACAGAGATGACTGCAAATAACCAATACATAGACAGCCAAGGCATAGTATCAGGCACTAAATTTCCTAACATTGCATATACCGCCGTTGGGTTCTGTTCAGCCATACCTTGTACTAACGCTGTATAAACCAACGGACTTAACGTTGCAGCGGCGCCAAATAATAGTTGCGCAAGCACTGAATAAAAAGCAAAGTGCTCTTCCCCACCAGAGACACGAAGTAATGGATTAATTGCCACCTGCAGCATAGCCATACCCGTCCCAATTAAAAATAGCGAGCCCATGGCCATGGTGAAACTAGGCACTAAAGCAAAGGAAAATGCCCCTATTGCCGACATAACAAACGCTAACAGTAAAACAGGTTTCTCACTGTATTTATCCACCAACATGCCCGCAGGGATAGACATAACACCGTAAGCGGCAAAAAACGAAAACGGTAAAAAGCCCGCCACTGCTAAACTAATATGAAAGTCTTTTACTAACGATGGAAAAATTGGACCTATAATGTTGGTAATAAATGAAATAGCAAAAAAGGTAACTAAAACCAAAATAACTGCAGCTACATTTGTTTTCATTAAAAACTCCTAACTATTGAAATAGCTAACTTAAACGATTGTTTATAAATAAAAAGAGCTGTTCCCTTACGAGAACAGCTAAAAATGAGGAAGGAAAGTCGATGTCACACCTCACTTTTTGTTTGGCTACTCAGCTAGTTACCCGCGTTATAGCCATAACAAAACTTTTACTTACTCAACTGTCTAGTATGAAATATTAAACCTAATGCCAAACATACGTGGCGGGTTGTATGAATTAGACTTCCAGCCGCCATTTGCGCCCTGCCCCATCCAGTTAACCACGACTTCGTCCGTTAAATTATTACCATACAATTCTACATACCAGTTTTCATCGACAGGAGCGAATTTCAATGACGCATCAACATTTGCATACGCTTCTTGATAATCACCTACTGCGCGGTTATCTAAGTTACGTGGCGTGAAATACATCTTATCTTGCCAGCGCAAACCAAGCCAAGGCACAAGCTGGTACTCGCCCATTTCAAAGTAGTGTGAGTAGTTCAAGCCCATAGAATGTTCAGGCGCGCTAGGTAATTGGTTACCTGTTACATCATACAATTGGCGACCACTTAGCGGGTTACCTGGCTCAATGAATAAATCAGCACATGCTTGTGCACCATTTTCTTCTCGATAGCCACACATCCAATCATCGTTATACGAATCATATGAAGTAATCTCAGTACCTAAGTAGGCATAGAAACCATTTAAGCGACCGTTTTCCCAAGGAATATAATCAAACTCTAGCTCTAAACCATAAATCTCTGATTCACCAATATTTTCTGTTTTCCAAGCTTGAACAATGTCACAAGCGGGATCCCAATCTGGACATTCACGATCGACAACTTTCTGTCCGATAGGATGCATATTGGTGTACTGCATGTCTTCATATTGAGTAAAGAAGAAAACCGCTGATAAATTTAAACTATCATCTAGCAATGTAGCTTTATAACCTAATTCATAGTTAATGGTAGTTTCTGCATCATAGTCTAAGTAGGTCCACTGCTCAGTACTGCCATCAACACAGGTACCGCCACCACAAGTATCTGTTCTATCACCAAAGCCACCGGCACGATAACCTGTCGCCACTGTTGCGAACATAAATTGCTTAGCAGCTAATTGGTAGTTTAAACCCAAGCGCCAGGTTGTTTGGTCCCAATCTTTTTGGTAAGTGTTAACCACTTTGGTATCGCCATAAGCTGGTTTACCAGCAAAAGGCCCCATATCCATGGTTAAATCAGTACCGTTGTGTGGCAAGCCCATACCTAAATCTGTTAGGGGTAAACCTTCCGCACCATTATAATACCAAGGAGAATCAGCGCTCCAACTACCCCATGTTTCACCTTCATTATCAATACGCTCATCTTGGGTGTAGCGAATACCAGCGGTAACAGTCCATTTCTCGCTTAACTCAATATCCGCTTGAAAGAAAATCGCTTTCGAATCAATTTCGCGTTTTGGTTGATCATAATATTGACTATATGGCATACCCCAAGGTGCTTGAACTAGCATGTCTTGACCAAACTCCATCGAGTTATTCTCATACATCCAGAATGCGCCAAGGACATACTGCCAATCATTGAATGTTTGCTTTAACTGCAACTCATTCACATAAGATTTATATTCTGAATCTATGGTGTAAGTCGCTCTATCATCTACGGTCTGGCGACCCCAGTTACCCCAAGAGTACATGATGTCGACTTCAGACATTAACGAATGTTGACCTGCATCATCATCGTGATGTTGAACCCTTTGTTGATTAGCGTAAGCAAAGCGATGCTCTAATACAGTATTGTTATTGATATCATAACTTAGCAAACTACGAACAGTATCTATGCTCATATCAATTTTGCCCGGTACATTAATGAGCACCTCTTGGTCGAAGTGATCTTGCGTATCACACGCGTAAGCAGTACCTTCTGCTGCCCAACAGTCCTTTAAGTTCACATGACCTGCACCATTGTTTTGATAATGTTCAAAGCCCATGGTCCATGCTATATCATCAGTCACTTGCCAAAGACCGGTTAAACGACCACCCCATTGATCTGAATTTGAGTAATAATCTGATGCATCTACCTTTTTATTTACACGCATATCAACATCAGGATTACCGTCAGGACCACTCCAAATATAATCGCCCCACTCACCGTTTGGATCAGGTAACTTCATGCCTCGGTCGGTTAAGTCTTGTTGCTGATTAATGTAACCATCACGCTTATCAATCATTAACGCTGCACGTAGCGCAAAGTTATCACTTACACCAAAGTTATATACGGTACGAACTTGCTGAGCGTTATAGTTGCCTAACTGTAATGTTGTCCAACCATAGTTTTCATCAAACTCTGGTTTAGCAGGAATAACATTAATAACACCTGCCGTTGAGTTTCGACCAAACAGCGTACCTTGTGCGCCACGTAAAACTTCAACTTGCTCTAAATCAAACATTAGCGCTAAAGAGCCTTGCGGACGTGGTGAGTAAATACCATCAATATGAATACCTACCGCAGGATCTGCAATTTCAGTAAAGTTATTAGACGACACACCGCGTATTGATGCTTTAACACCTGAGTCCGAATTTGATAAACCAAGCTGCAAGTTCGGCACCATACCACTTAAATCACCCAATTGTTTTACGTTTTGACGAGTTAATGCTTCTGGGTTCATTGCGGTAACCGCAATAGGTGTTTCCATGAGGTTAGTCACATGTTTCGTCGCGGTAACTTCGATGACTTCTAAAGCCGCTTTTTCTTTCTTCTCTTCTTCAGCAGCCAGTGTCGGTAGTGCCATCATGCCCATTAATGCCGTTGAAATGGCCAATGCAAGCGGCTTTCTGCTTGGTACTATATTATTTCTTGAATGTGATATAGACATTGTTCAAAATCTCTTATTATGTAATTTAGGCTGATGGCTTAAACACAAATACCTGCCGTTCTGCCTAACAGTTTTTTTAAGTAACGTTCCCTTAACGCCTATTTAGTTTGCAGTTCAAAAAAGCCTTATTGATACACTTTTCTATCCTGTTGTGATACTTTTCTATTCATATTTTTAGCAGGATAAGAAACATAAAAATGAAACTCATGTTTGAAAAAGTACTGCCAACTGAAAATGCCTCTTGGCGTTATTGGCTTTATGAATTAGATAACATTGACTTTAATTGGCATTACCACCCTGAGTACGAGATTTGCTTAACATTACATAGTTCAGGGCAACGCTACGTAGGTGATAGCATTGAAAATTATGGTGATTTTGACCTAACTCTGCTTGGCCCTCATTTACCGCATACCTGGTGCTCAACACCACGAGAAGACGGCAAACAACAGCAAGTTTATGTCGCGCAAATTCCTGTTGCTTGGCTAGAGCAGTTAACCGCTATGCCTGATTTAATCGCGTTAAAACCACTACTGGAATCTTCAAGGCAAGGGCTGAAATTTAGTCAAAGTGTGGCAAAAAAAGTAACATCAATTTTTATTAGCATGGCAAAAGCACCACCATCGCAGCGCTTTATTGGGTTATTAGAAGTGTTACAGCTAATGCTCGATGATAAAAAAGCGCAAACCTTATCCAGCTCAGGCTACAACATATCGATAACCTCAGATCCTTCGACTGATAAATTAGATAAGATTATTCGCCACTTGCACCAACATTACACCGACAATTTAAAAGCCGAAGATTTAGCTAAGCTAGTACATATGAGTACCAACCATTTTCATCGTTTTTTTAAGCAACGCACAGAGCAAACCTTCACAGAACTCGTTAATCAACTGCGCATTAGTAAAGCATGTTCTTTACTAATTAATAGCTCTATGCCCGTTACAACCATTAGTGATATATGCGGTTTTAACAATATATCGAACTTTAATAGACGCTTTTTACAGTTTAAAGAAGTTACCCCTAGTCAGTTTAGAAAACTTTATATGATGCATTAAATCAATGGCGCTATTCGCTTTTTTAAAGAAAAAAAAGCCCCGCATAATGCAGGGCTTTTTCGTTTTATAATGACCCGTCCTAAATAAGGTTGACACTTTTCCACGATTAAATTGGAGAGTGTTATGAAATCAATCACTAAACGAACTCAAAGAGATTAC
>NZ_SAWY01000021.1 GCF_006439335.1 Litorilituus lipolyticus
TTAAAACTCAAAATGGACGATTAGCTCAGTTGGGAGAGCACCGCCCTTACAAGGCGGGGGTCACTGGTTCAAGCCCAGTATCGTCCACCACTTTATTCATGCAAAACTGAACGATAAAGTGACAATTCTTTGCCATAAAGAATTAAAACTCAAAATGGACGATTAGCTCAGTTGGGAGAGCACCGCCCTTACAAGGCGGGGGTCACTGGTTCAAGCCCAGTATCGTCCACCATCTTAATTTATTTCAATTAACTCTAATACATCATTTAATTTAACGATGCCCATGTAAGTTGGTGTGAAAAACACTTTCTACTCTTTAAAACACGTGCCAGTGTATTGCTCAAGTCCTCTATCGTTTAACACAATTAAGTTAGTCATAATTTTTATTACTAACCAAAGCTCATTTATACTGTAAACTAATCAGATAAAACAGATAAAAAAAGCCTGAAACAAAAGCTTCAGGCCTTTAAGTTACTATCTTAGTCTAACTAGACTATGAAAGTTTACGTCTAAAGATTAATAATGAACACAATGACAATATTAGCCAAGACATTGAACCACTAGATTTCTTAGGTTCTGGATCAGGAGTTGGAGTTGGAGTTGGAGTTGGAACAGGCTCCACACCATCAGAGTTAACGGTCAGCATAAAGCTAGTTGAAGCAACATCATTGCTAAACACTTTATCAGTAACCGTTACTGTTACCATGGTTTCACCATGCCAATCAGCATCAGGTGTAATGGTAATAGCTGAACCAGAGGCATTATCACTTACTTCTGCCGTAAAGTTATCACCTGTTACACTGATATTATTCGCTGAAACACCACCATCAGCATCAGTGTAATAAACACTTACGTCTGTTGATGTATTTTCATCAATCACTTGGTCATTAATAGTATCAATATTAATGTTTGATGCTACTGAGATATTAGTTACAGCACTTGCATCAGATACACCATCAATAGCGCCACTAATATTTAACATTTGGCTTGTTGAAATTGCAGCTTTTGTTACCCGTGCTTTAAAGTTTACCGTAATGCTTGTTGATTCAGGGCTAACAATATCGTAACAAACTACTAAACCAGATTTAATAACATCTTTAAGGTTGTTATAAGCTAAAGAAACACCAGTATGACCATTTAATGGCCACATTCCTGCGCGAGGGCCGTTATACCCACGTAAACCAATAGAACCTGAACCTTCTTGGCTACCAAAGTCTACATTGTCATAAGCCATAATAACTTCATATTCGCCCGGAATGTTTGAGGTATTGCTGCGCATAAACATTTGATGATCATAACTATCATCACGCTCATCAAAGGTAGTATTCCAGTTCATGTCAGTGCCTTTATCATGAGTTTTTGCATTGTCCCACTCAAGCACAACATAATCACCTAAATAAGCTAAGGTAACGCCACTTTCTTGCTCTGCATCCCAGCTGTTACGCTCTAATTTTGCTAGCGTAAGGCTTTGATTCCAGTTCATATCCTGCTCTGCATTCCATAAAGAAGCAAACAAGTAATCAGGTGGTGTTGTATAGCCAGTACTTGGTAATTCAAGATGAATTTGCTGAGGCATAATATCCCAAGGGTTATAGTTACCTATATCTAACTGCACCCAGCCTCTTGAACTCATTACCATTTGGTTAGTTTTAAAGTAAGCTTCATTATCAAATGGCGTCAAGTTGCTGCCAGTATCTGTAATGATAGGAATCTGCAACTCATGAACCCAGTTGCCCCAGCCCCACTCATTTACTTCAAAGAAAGATCCCCATGAAGGTTGAAGTCCATAATTACGTAGATCAACATAATTCCCTTCTGTTTCAGGTAAATATTCTGTCCAAGGCGTTTTACACATTGCATCATTTTCATTAGTTGTTACAACATAATTCGTTGCCCAATCAGCTGAATTCACTTGCTCTTTATTGATAGTAAAACCATTGTCAGTTAATACTAATCCTTCAACTTCATTCATTGAACCAGGCACGATTGATAAACCACTAGATAATTCAGCGGTTAAGTCTACTGTTCTGTCATCGCCTGACTTGTTAGCTTGAACAACAACTCGCATGTCAACAATATCACCAACTAAAGCATTCGTTTGAGATGCATTAATAGATACGGTATTAGCACCCCGCTTTATCGTCATTGGAATAAATGTTAATGAGCCTTGTGCATTATCCGCAGCTTGTACAGCAATAGCTGAGTGATATACAGTATTTTGCTCTAATGTACTATTCCAGCTAATAGTCATATCCGATGTTAATTCATCATCTGCAGACTGTGCAAAATCGAAACTAAAGTCAGAACTAACTTCTTTTGGTACGACTACATGATTTACAGAAAGTGTATCAACACTGTCAAACGGGTATAACAAGTTATTGTGTACAATAATTGAATACTCCCCTGCTTCAGGGTTTTCAATTGAACAAAACTCCCCTTCCGTTGTTTGAGGCAGTGCAGAAGCACAAATTGCTTCAGTGTAATGAAATTTACCATCGCTGTTGTAATCTCTAACAACGTAGATATCAGCATTAATGTATGAATTTGTACCTAAATCATTATTACTTGTTGTATCAATTACTGCACCTAGCTCAGCTCTTAATATTGCTGAATTTTCAGGTACAGTTACAGGAATAACTTTTAAGAAATCATGAACGACAATACCTGCATCAACATCATCTACTACATTGAAGTAACCTTCATTATTGAACACTTGAACGCCAAACCCCATACGAGGAATAACCATTTCAGTATTCGTTAACTCAACTGGTGCAAAGGCAACAGCACTAATTGCTCCGGTAGGTACTCCAAATGGAATATTCGCAATAAATGTACTGGCATTATCATCAGTTGCATCAATGTTTACCGTATTTGGTAAGGTTTTACCTTTAAATAGCGATGAATAAGGCCAAATAGCCATAGGTGTAGATTCATTTTCAGAGATGAACTGAATCTCACCTTGATCAGCATGAATAGTGCCGTCATACCATGCCATATCAATTTCTTCAAAGTTACTGGTGATAGTTAATGTTTTAGATTCACCCGCTTTTAAAGAAAAAGTGCTTGGCATAACAGAAACTTGAGCAGACGGGTCTAAAGACCATTCATAATCTAAATGAGCTTGCTGAAGTTTTTCAACATTAACAGACCAAGTGCCATCTTGAGTCGCTGTAACGGTACGTGTCCAACTACATTGACGACCACAATCCATATTGATTAACTGAGGTAAGTTTAAGTCACGAACTCGTCCACCATTATGTGGATTAGCACGTTTAAAGTTCTCCTCGGTCTCATCCATAATTAAACCAGAATCAATGGCTCTTGCAACATTAACTAAGCCATGACCAGCGCGATATGGGCCAGCAACAACCACTTCGTTATAATATGGGTGTTCCATTTTAATGGCTTTGGAATCAGCAGACATTTGTAATGCAGACTGTACTTGAGATGCAGTCCACTCCGGATGTGCTTGACGTACTAACGTCATAGCACCGGCAACATGAGGACTTGCCATTGAAGTACCGCTAATGCGATTCCAATCACGGGTATCAGAAACCGCTTCAAATGGGTTTTCTTCTGTCCATGCAGCAAAAATATCTACACCTGGAGCAGCAATCCCCGGCGAGAAAAGTTCTTCTACTGTTTGCGAAGGGCCACGAGATGAAAACGAAGCTAACCAGTCGGCATCTTCTTCATTAATATCACGTGTTACTTGTGAAGCTGTAATTGTACCCATATGGTCTGAGCCTGAGGCCAACCAAGGTTTTAATGCCTTAATTTTCCAGCTTGGTCCTTCCCATTGATCACGAGTAATATGAATACCAGGAATCACATACGGATCATCATTAATTTGATCACCTTCAACAGAGGTATTGTAAAGTACAAAAGCACCAGCACCACCGGCTTGAACATTAACTGCTTTTTCAAAACGAGCAATATCGCCACGTTCACACACAACAATTTGTGTTTCTGTGAAAGTACCAGGAGCAAATGGTTCGTTACAACGCGCATCACCAAAATCTGCACCTAATACAAATTCTCCCGTAAAGGAACCTGAGATTCCAGCACCTTCAAAGGTGGTTGGGGTTTTAGATTCATCGCCACCAGAAAAGCCAGTTAAGGTTTTGCCTGCTATATTAATAGAACGTGCATGCGTAGTTGCTGCAACGTTCAATACCCAAGGAGAAGTATGATCAACGGTATAAGTTGAATCTGTCCCTCGAGAAGCACCTGAGTTACCAGCAGAAAGAGCTACTGCAACACCAGCCTCACGAGCCGATAGAAAGGCCATTTCAAACGCATCATCCCATGGGAAATTTTCACTACCACCAATAGACATATTGATAACATCAACACCATCTTTTATCGCTTGGTCAATGGCAAACAACATTGCTTCACCACTACACCCCCCCGTTGGCATACATACTTGATAAGAGATGATGTTTGCCCTAGGTGCTACACCTGATGCTTTTGGCATTTTAACGCCGATAGGCTTGCCATGACCATCACCAATTAAATCAGGCAATAAATCATCAACGTCATATTGAACGTTACCTGCAACTGTACTGGCAACATGTGAGCCATGACCATTCCAATCTTCACCAAACTCAGGCATTAATCGAACGGGATCTTCCCACGAGTTTTCAGGTACTGAGAAAAAGGTGTCAGTTACTGTTTCATGAGTATAGACCCCAATAAGTTTATCATTACAACGCTCTGCATATTCTTCTAATGCACAATCCCCCAAATAGTTACCAGCACCTAATGGGTTGGTGTGGGTATAACCATCTTCATCGGTAGCTGCAAATGATGGATGCTGGGTATTAATACCGGTATCAATGATACCAACAAGCATGTTCTCACCCTTGTATTTCCCACCGCTAACAATACCAGTACCATCCCAAACACCACCAGCACCGATATGCTCAGGGCCAACATCCGTATGCAGTTCATAATTCATCGAACGTTGAATATAAGCAACTTCTGATAACTCAGCTAAACGCAGAGCTTCAGCTTGTGTTAAATCCATTGTTACTGCATTAATCGCATTAGTAAATTGACGTTTTACATCAGCATTTACCCCTTTACCTTGTGCTTTTTGCACAAATTTGTCTTGTTTATTCAACAAATGTTGTTCATACGCATTAATTGCTGATTCAGTATTACCTACCGGTTTAGCACCATTAAACAACTTAACATTATTATTTAAACTCGCTCTTGTTGCTTTAAGTCCCTTAATACTGCCGTCATAGGTTGCGATTGGTTGATCAATTAATCGAACAATATATGTATGTTTACCCGTTAATTCTTTTTCTTTTGCTATTTTTGTTGTGTAATCTTTCGGGGTGAGCTGCATATTCCTCTTATCACCTTGGCGCAGTGGTGAAAGAAAATTATTACCTGCATTTTGCGCTGCTTCTTTTTGAACTTCGTACAGCTTCATCATATCAATTGATTTAGGCTGAAACTGAGTTTCATTAGCAGCATAGCCATGGTCATTGGCACTTGCCGCAATACCGGCGGCACAAAATGCCGACGACATTGCTATAACTATAGTTTTAATCTTCATTGGATAACTCCCAAATTGTTTGGACTGAAAATTCTTCAGACATTTAAAATAAAACATAGAAAACAGTCAGGTTCAGCTCAATTCGTGTGCTAAATTGTTTGAGTGCAGACATGAAAATGTACGAATTTGTATGAGGGGGTGTATTAACACTTAGAGAGCGGTATGATAAGTAATCTGTGATCATTTGTATGTTTGTGTAATATCACGTTAGGTTGTTTCTAAAAATGTTTCAGAAGTTTTACTGTTTTCTATTTATTGCTTTGATAAGCCTGTACGTTCACTCCGTACATGCGTGTGACTCTGACTGTGTCAAAGAAGACAGCTGGGCTGCTGGTATAGCCGTTGGATTTGGTAAATACTCAAACCCTTTGCATGATGGCAAAGATCGTAATGTTAGCGTATTACCTTCTTTTTATTATTATGGTGAAAAATTCTATATAGAAAACACAGAAGTCGGTTATGTATTAGAGGAAAATGCAGACTGGATGCTGACCCTAAAGGGAAAGTTTAATAATGACGGTCTTTATTTTAACGAGTCTAAATTTGATAGCATCATCATTTCAGATATGCTCGGTCCTGGCTGGTTTGAAGAGCCCGATGAATCAGTATCTGTTGATGAGGTTGATAGGAAATACTCCTATATGGCTGGACTAGGTGCAAACTACTTTCTCAATGAAAATTTCATGCTGACAGCTGGCGCTTACCACGATATAACAGGGGTACACTATGGTTATAGCTTATCAACAAGCGCACAATATTTTTTACAACGAAATAATTGGCAATGGCAAGCAGGAGTTGGAATTGAATATAAAAATAGCGATTTAACTAATTATTATTATGGCTTACGGCCAGAAGATGGAACTTCCTATGTGGATTTCAATGTAAAATCAACCATCAATTTTTCGGCGTCAGCAACAGCATCATATCGCCTAAATGATAACTTCTTTCTAACTGCAAGCTACTATTACGAGTGGCTTGACTCAAACATGACTATCAGTCCAATTGTAGAAGATACGCATACGCAATTTTTCTTTCTTGGAATAACTGCTCAATACGGCTCAAACTAATATGAAGCTATTATTGACGATACTCATCTCCACAATAGCTTTATATTTTAGCCAAATAAATAAAGTAAAAGCTGATGACCCCTTATTGTCAATATCGCCTGAAAGCTGTATGGCAAAAGAAGGATGGTGTAAAACATCCCTTGAAATATCCTGGAAGTTAATCAAACCACAAAATGTTTGTATAAATATAGAGTCTCAAGACAAAGCATATTGTTTTAGACAAAGCCTAGAACAAAGCAAAGTTATTGCAATAAGTGTAAATCAGCCCATCAAAGTATATTTAACTTCTCTTACTTCTAACAAAATTATCGCTACGGCCAAGATGAACGTTTTAATGCAAGAACATAAAACGAGGAAACGACAACGACACGCATGGAGTATTTTACGATGAGCAATGAAAAACACATAATAATCATCGAAGATGATATTATGCTTGCGGACTTGACTCAGAATTTTCTTGAACAAAATCAGTATAAAGTGACAGTTTTTAATTCTGCCAACGCATTTCTAGATAAAGCTCAAAGTTTAAACATTGATATCATTATTTGTGATATTAACTTACCCGAAATGAATGGCTTTGAATTATGCGAGTTATCTCGTAAACGTTACAATGGGCCTTTTGTTTTTCTTACAGCCAGAAAAGATGATGCTGATCATATACAGGGACTTAGCATCGGTGCAGATGATTACATCAATAAACCTGTCAAGCCACCTCTATTATTAGCTCGCATAAAAGCAGCATTAAGAACAAATGAACGAAATAAATCAGACATAACCTCAAATTGCATAAAGCTAGAGAACTTAACTATTGATAAAGATGCTCGATTATTATCAGTTAATTCAAAGCCTATCCCGCTCACTTCGGACGAACTTGATCTCTTATGGTTATTTATTGCTAAGATGAATAAAACCCTAAGTCGAGATGACCTTTTTCTTGAGGTTATTGGAAGGCAGTATGACGGGCAAGATAGAGTCATTGATGCAAGAGTTAGCCGTTTACGCAAAAAGTTTAATGCCATTGAAGACAACCCTTATGAAATAAAAACAATTTGGCGAAAGGGGTACACTTTTGCCAGCAGAGGGTTACCTCCACAATGAAATCACAATTTTTACGGCTATTCTTTGTTATTTTAGCTAGCTTATTCCTAATAGGCTATTTTACTGAAAAATTCATAGATCAAAATGAAGAAAATAACCCAACTATTAGTGTTGAAGCACTACAAGATATGGTTGAAATTGAAACAAATCGAGGTTTAGAGCTTTCTAATACGCGATTTATTCCAATAGAAAAACTAGCATGGCCTGATGACCTAACAACAAAACTCAAAAATGGCGATATCATATCTTTAAGTAATGTGAATCAAGAGATTTTCTATTACTGGTTAATGAAAGAGCAGCCTAAACAAGTAATAGAGTTAGGGCCCTTTTTAATAGACAATGACGATAGCATTGTGTACATTTCGCTGAGTATCGCATTTTACGGTTTCTTTGCAGTATTTTTATTCGTATGGCTATACCCTATATTCAGAGACATCATCGAACTGATTGATTTAACCAATATTTTTTCAAAAAAACGAATTAAAATTAAAAGTAAAGTAAGATCAAACTCAATCATATCCCCCCTTGCCATTAGTGTTGAAAGTATGTCGAGACAAATCATCAGGTTTCTCAGTTTACAGCGTTTTCTGGCAAGCTCAATTTCTCATGACATAAGAACTCCTATTTCAAGAATAAACTTTCTTTTAGCGATGACTACACCAGAAAATTTAGAAGCCAATAAAGCCAAGATTGAAACTGAATTAGATGAAATAGATTCACTTACTGATGACTTTATTGAATTAGCGAGAATTGAAGAATGTCATCATCAGTTAGAAATCAAACAAGGCAATATGCAACCATGGCTTAAAAAGCTTGTAGATAGAATTCAAAGTACAACTTCTATAGCTATTAAGTTAAATATTAAAAATGAACTCAATATTAATCACGATGAAAAGTTCTTACAACGTGCTATACAAAACGTGATTTCAAACGCCATTAAATATGCTGAAAATCAGGTAGTTATTACAGTTACTTGCAATAGAGAACAGATAGAAATCCGCATAGAAGATGACGGTATGGGCATAAAACCTGAAGAACAAGAGCGATTAACAGGACTTTATGAGCGTGGAAAACCTTCAAAAATAGTTAGCTCTGGTTACGGTATTGGCTTAGCTTTTGTTAACGTGATTCTTGAGTGGCACGGCGGTAATGTGAGTATTAGTCAGTCTGTTTTACTCAATGGGGCTTGTGTCTCTCTCTTTATTCCAACACAAAAAGAACACTGAATTTTTTACAATTATAAGGAATTTTATTTATATAAATAACAAGATTTTGCTCGCTAGCTGACTATTTAGCTTCGAATAAAAAAATGATAAAATTAAAAAATACTTTAAATGCATTTATGTCCTTTTTATGTCAGACCAAGAATTGATCATAGAATTAGATCAACAACCCATAGAGTTATACAAATTACTTAAAATTGCAGATCTTGTATCAGGCGGCGGTGAAGCCAAAGTAGTAATTAGTGAAGGCTACGTGTTTCTTAATGGTGAAGTAGAGTATCAAAAAAGAAAGAAAATATACCATCAAGATATTATTGAATTTAATGGGACTTTATTGCATATACAAGTGAATGAAAACTTAGCAATTGAGCAAGAAATCAATGAAGAGGCAGAGCCAGCACCTCTTAAACAAGCAATGACAGAGGCTAAGCCTGAGAATAAACGAAATAAGCATTCAAACGCTACAAAAGACGACAGTGCGAATACTGCTCGAAAAAGAAGGCCTATTTCATTTTAATGAGTTATTAATTATGAAAGTTTTTTCTCCCAAAACATAGCTTTCCCCATTTTTTCATCAAGCTCGTAGCCCGCAAAGCCGAGCTTTTTATAAGCGTTTTGAGCAACTATATTCCCTTCGAGAACTTCTAAAGTTAATTTACAACATCCCTTTTGCTTGGCAATTTTTTCAACTTCATCAAATAAAAGGCCACTTATTCCCATGCCTCTATATTCAGATAAAACACCGCAATCGTGTATATTTATTAAGGGCTTACATTTGAATGTTGAAAAGCCTTCTACACAATTGATGATTCCAGCGGGCTTGTCATCTACATAACATAACACAGTAAAGACATCTGAGCGTTTCGCTAAACTTGCTACTAAGTTTTGCTTTACATGCTCTGAAAGTGGTTCACCTCCTCCCATGGGATCTAAAGCATAAGCATTTAATAACATCACTAAATCTGAAGCGTGTTGCTCATTATCATAATCAGCATGAATTAACGTAATCGTCATTGAAGTTCCTTCAAACAAAATATAGGTGGGTTTTACAATTTTTTATAAGGCACACTATACTCTAAAAATGACTGATAAAAAGCACACTTGCCAATATAAAGACCCTAATAATACGGATCATTCATCATATTGTTGTAAGGAAGCAGCCAATAGTTCAGGTTATTGTTTTTGGCATGATAAAAACACAGACAAATCAACACCCGACGTGAAAGGCAAATTAGAGTTGCACGCAAAAAGTGGTGGTATGCTTCGTGGCATAAAGTTAAGTAAAGCCCAACTCGAAGGTATAGATTTAGTTAATCACGGTCATAAACAAGGCTATGACTTTTCTCATGCAGATTTTTATCATGCCAACTTAAAAAGTGGTCATTTATTCAATATCAATTTAATGAATGCCAGTGTTATGAAAGCAGATTTAAGGGACTCTAACCTTAACTGTGCCAACCTAGAGAAAACTAACATGCTAGGCGTTAAATGGTCTGGTAGTAAATTTGAAAATGTCAAAATCGGCTCTAAACTAAAACAAGAATACGATGCTAAAAATGCTCAAATAAACAAAGACATGGCTGCATCTATTGATTATTTAGAACAAGCAGAAGAGATTTACCGTGATTTAAGAAAGCATGCCGAGCACGAAGGTATCTTTAGTCTTTCAGGCTTCTTTATTCAAAAAGAATTAACCATGAGACGATTACAACTTCCCAGATACAGCATCGCTAGATTACTTTCTAAAATGGTAGATATATTTTGCGGTTACGGTGAAGCACCTTTAAGAATCATAGGCTTATCTGTCATTATTATTATTGTTTGTGCGATTTTATATTCATTTACAGGGTTAAATTATCAAGATACCGTTCAAACTATTAGCAGCGAGCAAAGTTTGCAGCAAAACATACAGTTTTTTTTCTCTTCTCTTTATTACTCAGTTGTCACCTTTACTACCTTAGGTTACGGTGATTTCACGCCAGTTGGTTTATCTCGAGCAATAGCAGCTATGGAAGCTTTTACTGGTAGTTTTACTATCGCCTTATTCGTCGTTGTTTTTGTTAAGAAAATGACAAGGTAGTTTGGAACGATTTCTCACGCTCAATTAATATTCATCATAAAGATTCTTTTTGAAATATCTTTAATTATGCTCTTCTGCTAAATACTAAGCCCTGATAGAATAGCGCCATTATTATTACTGCCATATTACGGAATTTTTGTTCAATGCGTACTAGCCAATATTTACTGTCTACTTTAAAAGAAACACCTGCCAGTGCAGAAGTAATCAGCCATCAGTTAATGCTGCGTGCTGGTTTAGTGAGAAATGTTGCTTCTGGTTTATACACTTGGTTACCAACGGGTTTAAAAGTACTTAAAAAAGTTGAAAACATTGTTCGTGAAGAAATGCAAAGAGCTGGTTCAAATGAAGTATTGATGCCTATGGTTCAACCTGCAGACTTATGGGAAGAATCAGGCCGTTTAAATGACTATGGTCCAGAGTTGTTACGCTTAAACGATCGCCACAACCGTGATTTTGTTTTAGGGCCAACTCACGAAGAAGTTATCACTAAATTAGTAGCAAATGAACTAAGCAGTTATAAGCAGTTACCATTAAATGTCTTTCAGATTCAAACTAAATTCCGTGATGAAATACGCCCTCGATTTGGCGTAATGCGTGGCCGTGAATTCTTAATGAAAGATGCGTACACTTTCCATTTAGAGCATGAATGTTTAGAGAAAACCTATCAAAAAATGTTCGATGCCTATTGTCGAATTTTTGATAGACTAGGTTTAGATTACCGCCCAGTTATTGCTGATACTGGTTCTATCGGTGGCGATGCTTCTCATGAGTTCCATGTTTTAGCTGATTCAGGTGAAGACGATATTGCTTTTAGTGATGCCAGTGATTTCGCTGCCAATGTAGAAAAGGCTGAAGCCCTTGCACCAAGTGGTGAACGTGAAGAGCCCTCCAAAGATATTGAATTAGTTGAGTTAAAACTTGAGCGTTTAATTAAAACTACTGATACGCCGTTAAATGCCAGTGTAAAAACCTTATTAGTACAGGGTACTGCTACCGATGACGAATCAGAAAAATTTGTCGCTCTAGTACTACGTGGTGATCATCAACTTAATGAAGTAAAAGCGGAGAATCTACCAAGCGTTGCTTCGCCATTAACACTTGCTACAGAAGAACAAATATCTGCTCTTGTTAACTGTCATAGCACTTCATTAGGCCCTAAAGGCTTATCTGTTGAAGTTATAGTTGATCGCAGTGCTGCACACTTGAGTGATTTTACCTGTGGCGCTAATGAGAATAACCGTTCGTACACAGGCGTTAACTGGCAGCGTGACTGCGGAGATATTACAGTAGCTGATATTCGTAACGTAGTTGAAGGCGACCCAAGCCCATGTGGTAAGGGCAACATTGTGATTAAGCGCGGTATTGAAGTCGGTCATATTTTCCAATTAGGCCAAAAATATGCTGAAGCGATGAATTGTGCAGTATTAAATGAAGGTGGCAAAAACCAAACATTAACTATGGGATGTTATGGTATTGGTGTTTCTCGAATTGTTGCTGCTGCCATTGAACAAAACCATGATAAATACGGTATTAAATGGCCAAAAGCTATCGCACCATTTCAAGCAGCTATCGTACCAATGAATATGGCAAAGTCTGCTCGTGTAAAAGAGACTGCCGAATCATTATATGAGCAATTACTACAAGACGGCGTTGAAGTATTGTTTGATGATAGAAAAGAGCGTCCTGGTGTTATGTTTGCAGATCATGAACTCATGGGCACGCCTCTATTATTAATTGTTGGCGAGCGTAACTTAGATGAGAAAAAGGTCGAACTTAAAAACCGTATTACTGGCGAAAAGACTTTAATTGCCATTGAAGATGTTAAGGCTTTGTTTTCTAACTAATTGTCACGTCGTTCCTCATTGCTAGAAAGGGCCTACAGGGCCCTTTTTTATTGTTTTAATATTGTATATCTTCCTTTATAGCTAAATGTTTCATATTTATATTATTTTTCATTTAAAAAAAACAAATAAACAGTTTCAATCATGAAGAAAATTGGCAACAATGGAGTCAATAATCACCCATAAATTCATATATTAAAGAAGTGCCAATCTCATGAAAGCTATTACAAAATCATCTAAATTAAACAAGGTTTGTTATGATATTAGAGGTCAAATAGCAGCAGAAGCCCGTCGTCTTGAAGATGAAGGCCATAAAATTCTTAAATTGAATATTGGCAACCCTGCCCCGTTTGGTTTTGAAGCACCTGATGACATTTTAAAAGACGTTATACATAACTTGCCTAGCTCGCAAGGTTATTCAGAGTCTCAAGGCATTTATTCCGCTCGTGTTGCTGTTATGCAGTACTTTCAACAGCAAAACATTAAAGATGTGAGCGTTGACGATATCTATATTGGAAATGGCGTCAGTGAACTAATTGTTATGGCAATGCAGGCACTGTTAAATAATGATGATGAAGTATTAATACCAGCTCCTGATTACCCGCTTTGGACTGCATCAGTTGCATTGTCTGGCGGTACTCCTGTTCATTATCACTGTGATGATGAAAACTTTTGGTACCCTAATTTAGAAGATATGGCCGCCAAAATAACTAAAAAAACTAAAGCCATTGTATTGATTAATCCAAATAATCCTACGGGCGCTGTTTATCCAGAAGAAATATTACTTGGTATTATCGAACTAGCTCGTAAACATAACTTAATAATCTTTAGTGATGAGATTTATGACAAGATTTTATACGATGAAGCCACTCATATTCCTACAGCAAGTTTGGCGCAAGATGTTTTAATTCTAACAATGGGTGGTTTATCTAAAAACTACCGTATTGCAGGCTTTAGAGCTGGCTGGATGGTCGTTTCAGGCCCCAAAATACACGCTGAAGATTATTTAGAGGGCTTAAACATTCTCTCTTCTATGCGACTCTGTGCTAACGTGCCATGCCAACACGCGATTCAAACCGCTTTAGGTGGCTACCAAAGCATCAATGAGCTGATCACAGGTGATGGTCGTCTACTAAAACAGCGTAATATCGCAGCAAAAATGATCAATGATATTGACGGGTTATCTTGTCATCCAGCAATGGGCGCGCTTTACTTATTTGTAAAAGTTGATAATGCGAAATTTAATATCACTGATGATGAAAAAATGATATTAGATTTACTTAAACAAGAAAAAATACTGCTTGTACATGGTCGTGCCTTTAATATCAAAGACAGTAACTATTTCAGATTGGTCTTTTTACCTCATGTAGATGAGCTGGTCCCTGCCCTTGAGCGATTGAAAAACTTTTTTGAAACCTATAAACAAGTTAACTAATAAACAGAGTTATCAGTAAGAGTTTTATCGAAAAGCACTCTTTAAGAATAAAAACGATTAACATAAGTTAATCGTTTTTTTAATTGGATTAAAGATAACCAAAATTAACTATTGGGAGTTAATATGCCAAAGTTGATTCGCTTGTGCTGATAACTCTTCTCTAAAGTCTGGATGCGCGATAGCAATCAGTGCCTCAGCCCTTTCTTTTAGGCTTTTTCCTCGCAAATTAGCAACGCCATACTCAGTCACAATATAGTGAACATGCGCTCTCGTTGTTACTACACCTGCCCCACTATCAAGGGTAGGAACTATCCTTGATAGTTGGCCGCGTTTAGCCGTTGAAGGTAAAGCAATCACAGCTTTTCCTCCTTTTGATAGATTAGCACCACGGATAAAATCCATTTGACCGCCAACACCTGAATAAATTGAAGTACCGATTGAATCTGCACAAACTTGTCCCGTTATATCAACCTGTAGCGCACTATTAATTGCAGCGACATTATCATTACGACGAATAATTGAAGTATCATTAACATATTCAATGTCTAAAAAAGCGACTTGAGGATTATCATCAACAAAATCATAGAGCTTTTGAGTACCAGCAGCAAAGCCTGTGACGATTTTACCTGGGTGAACTTTCTTTAATTTGTTGGTAATGGCACCGGCTTCTATTAACTCAAGCACACCATCTGAGAACATCTCAGTATGAATACCTAAGTCTTTTCTATTTTTTAAACAAGCCAATACTGCATCAGGAATAGCTCCTATCCCCATTTGCAAACAATCACCATCATCTATTAATGCTGCTACATTTTCTCCAATCGCTTGAGTTACATCATCTAACTTAGCCTTAGGGTGTTGTGGTAACTCATCTTCTTGCCAATAAACACTATGAAATCTATCGTAAGAAATAAAGGCATCACCATGGGTTCTAGGCATTCTGGGGTTAATATGGGCAATAATTTTCTTTGCCATTTGACAGGCCGCATTGGTTGCTTCAACAGACACCCCCATAGTACACATACCATGTTTATCAGGAGGAGAAACTTGAATAATAGCTGTATCTATAGCTTGCTCTTTCGACCTAAATAATTTAGGTAATTCAGACAAAAATATAGGTACGTAATCAGCCTTACCTTGTGCAATTAAAGGACGCGTTGATGTACTAGTGAAGTAACAACGATGCCTCAGGTGAGAAGTTAGCGATTCGTCAGCCAATACTTCTCCTCTTTCTGTATGCAACTGCATTAAGGTTAAGTTCTTACGCGTTTTAGCATGTGTTGCTAATGCTGAGAATAAGACTCTCGGCGTAGCCGCCATTGAGTGAGTCCAGATGTATTCATTATCTTCAATAGTAGATATTGCTTCTAAAGCGGTTTTGCATATGTTCACTGACATAACATTTTCCAAAATAAAATTACCTTGGATAGTGTAATTAATCTTTAGTCAGGTACTTCTGATATACATCAATAATCGCTACGGCATGAGAATTTTAACTATAAAAAAAGCGACAATATTGTCGCTTTTTCGTTACAGTATGTGCTGATAAAAAGTGCTTTTACCAGTTTTCAACATCTTTCATGTCAGGTAGCTTATGTGCAATACCTTTATGACAATCAATACATGTTTTTTCACCCGTACCTAAAGCATCTTTGTGCATTTTTACACTACGATTACCTTGTTCTGAGAAATCCATGTATTCAAAGTTGTGACAGTTACGACATTCACGTGAATCTGTTTCTTTCATGCGTTTCCATTCACGTTCAGCCATTGAGCGTCTGTGATCATCAAACTTTTCAGGTGTATCAATAATACCTGTCATTTTGCCCCACACTTCTTTGCTCGCTGCAATTTTACGAATAATTTTATGTGTCCATTCTTTTGGCACATGGCAATCAGGACAAGTAGCCCTAACACCAGATCTATTCGCATAATGCACTGTTTCACGATACTCTTCATAGACATTGTTTTCCATTTCGTGACAGCTAATACAGAACTCTTCTGTATTGGTTACTTCTAAAGCAGTGTTGAAACCACCCCAGAAAATAATACCGCCAGCGAAACCGATAAGCAAAATAAACCATAACCCCGCACTGTTTGGCGATTTTAGGTATTGCAAAATGCCTTTTTTATTATTTGCATTCGTCATTTTATTCCCCTTTCACACTAGGATTATTCATTACCCAATGACTCAACAGGCTCAAAGGTATTTTCAACCAATGGTTTAGCGTCTGCTTGAGTTACATGACATTGAGAACAAAAATAACGACGAGGAGAAACATCTGAAAGCGTTTTACCGTCACGAGTTTCAAAGTGAGTTAAACTGATCTTGGTTGCGCCCGTTTCATTGGCATACTTCCAACCATGACATGTTAAACACTTATTACTATTAAGGTCTACACGATACCCTCTTGTTTGATGAGGGATCATTGGTGGTTGATGAACATAGTTACGCGCAATAGGATTTTTATCCTTTATCACACGCTTCATTTCATCAGCTTTTTTAGTAGCATCAAGCGTTGAGCTACCACGAAGAGATTCTACTCCTCCAGAGTTTACTTCTTCGGCTTGTAAAGACGTTGTACAGGCTAAACCTAAAACCATCACAACACTTAGTAATTTTTTCATAATTATACCTCTGCCTTTTCTGGCAAAATTGTCGTTATCTTAAATACATCTTTTGAGCAAATATCTATACATCTTGCACAGTTAGTGCAATCTGCAGAAGTTATTAGTGGACCAAACCCTTTATTCTCTCCAAAAAGAGGCATTTTTAACACTTGTGGCTCAGGGCAAACAGCAAAACAGTCCATGCATTTATCACACTGCTCGCGTTTGTCCGCCGTTACCTTTATTGGACTAAAACGCCCAACTAAGTTATAAAAAGCACCTTGTGGACAGATATGACCACACCAGCCTTGCTCAACGAGTAATAAGTCAAACAAGAATATACCAACGAGTATTACCCATCCAGCTCCCATACCAAAGATCACTCCTCGGTGAAACATAGATACAGGGTTAATCAACTCCCATGCCATTGTGCCTAGGTATATAGGCAGAACCAATGTCATAGCCAAAACCCAAAAACGAGTTTTACGAGACAATTTCGTTGATGTTCTAATTTTCAATTTTCGTCTTAACCATTGTGCTGCATCACTAATCATATTAACGGGACATACCCACGAGCAAAAAACTCTGCCGCCAAGTAAAAAATAAAAGCCTGTTATTAACATTGCACCTATTATCGCACTAGACTCTAGAAGATGACCTGCTGCAAATGCTTGCAAGGCCACAAAAGGATCTGTCATGGGCACTGTGTCTAATAAAAGACTAGAGCTCAAATTTCCTTTTATAATCCAAATGTCTAATAAAGGTCCTATTACAAATAGTGCCAAAATACCTAATTGGCAAAACCTTCTTAATAATAAATACTTATGTGTTGCAAACCAGCCTTTTGTTTCAATGGCTTCATGACCTATAGGGTGTTTCATAATTAACCTCCCTCCGGTACACGATCAGGTAAATCAAGCACTTCATCAATTAACGACCCACCAGCTTTGTCTTTTTCAATCCAACCCCAGCGGTAATGCTTACCCAACTCACCTTTTGCAATTTCACGAGGTAACACCTTAATTGCTGCTTCAGGTAATGGACATGCATGCTCACATTTACCACAACCTGTACACTTATCAGAGTGAACCGTTGGTATAAACATCGCGTGATGCCCTGTCCGCGTGTTTCGTTGTACCTCAAGAGTAATTGCTTCATCAATCAAAGGGCAAACCCGATGACAAATATCACAACGCAACCCTTGTGTGTTGAGGCACGTTTCTTGGTCTAATAATACAGCAAGTCCCATTTGAGCATCATTTATAGATTCAAGCTCAGGGGAAATTGCACCTGTAGGACATGCCTCCTGACAAGGAATATCTTCACACATTTCACATGGGATAATATTCGCATCAAAGTAAGGCGTACCCGTTGTAACAGGTTCAAATAATTTGCCGAGTTTCAACGTGTCATAAGGACAAGCTTCAACACAAAGACCACAACGAACACAAGCAGCTAAAAAGTCTTCCTCGATCAAAGCGCCAGGTGGTCGTAAACATTGAGCAGCTAAACTTTGAGATTGCTTGGCATAACCAGCAAGCCCCGTAGCTAATAAACCTACACCACAAATTCCACGACTAGCATCAGTGATTAGCTGACGTCTAGACATTTTTCTTGCTTGATAAGGTTTTGAACTGCTCATCGTTAACTTTTAAATCTCGTTAAAATTAGTATTCAGCTAAAGCATTACACTTTGGCAATTTTTACAGCACACTTCTTAAAGTCAGTTTCTTTTGACAATGGATCCGTTGCATCTAACGTTAACTTATTCGTTAACTGTTTAGCATCGAAAAATGGCATGAAAACTAACCCTTTAGGTGGGCGATTTCGACCGCGTGTTTCAACACGAGTCTTCACTTCACCACGACGTGAGGTAATCATACATTCATCACCACGGCGTAAACCGCGTTGACGTGCATCATCGGGATGCATGAAAATTACCGCATCAGGGAATGCTTTATGCAGCTCTGGTACACGGTTCGTCATTGTACCGGTATGCCAGTGCTCCAAAACACGGCCTGTGCTTAACCATAAATCATATTCTTCATCAGGTGATTCTGCAGGTGGCTCATAAGGTAGCGCGAAAATTACTGCTTTCTTATCTGGCTTACCATAGAATTGTACACCTGAGCCTTTTTCTACGTACGGGTCATAACCTTCTCTAAAGCGCCATAAGGTTTCTTTACCGTCAACAACGGGCCAACGTAAACCACGTGCTTCATGATAAGTATCAAAATCAGCTAAATCATGTGCTTTACCACGACCAAAAGTTGCATACTCTTCGAATAAACCTTTTTGGATATAGAAACCAAAATGATCTGCTTCAACGTTTGCATCACCTTTACAGTCAGAAGTTGGGAATTTATCAACTTGACCATTAGCAAAAAGTACATCGTATAACGTTTTATCTTTATACTCTGGTGCTTTAGCTACTAATTCTTCAGGCCACACTTCAGCCACTTTGAAGCGTTTAGAGAATTCTACTAATTGCCATAAATCAGACTTAGCTTCTCCTGGTGCTTGAACTTGTTGATGCCAGAATTGTGTACGGCGTTCAGCATTACCATATGCACCTTCTTTTTCTACCCACATTGCTGTTGGTAAAATAAGATCTGCTGCTTGTGCAGAAACAGTAGGATATGGATCAGATACCACGATGAAGTTATCTGGGTTACGATAACCCGGAATTGCTTCTTCATTCATATTAGGACCTGCTTGCATATTGTTATTACACATTACCCAATAAGCATTTAACTTGCCGTCTTTAAGCATACGGTTTTGTAAAACGGCATGATAACCAGGTTTTGGTGGAATAGTTCCCTCAGGCAGTTTCCAGATTTTCTCAGAAAAAGCTCTGTGTTTAGGGTTTTTAACAACCATATCTGCTGGTAAACGATGAGCAAACGTACCTACTTCACGCGCTGTACCACATGCTGAAGGTTGACCTGTTAATGAAAACGGGCTATTACCAGGTTCAGAGATTTTACCTGTTAATAAATGTACGTTATACATCAAGTTATTAGCCCACACACCTCGAGTATGTTGGTTAAAGCCCATGGTCCAGAACGAAGTAACTTTCACTTTAGGATCAGCATAAAGTTCCGCTAACTCAATTAAGTTCTTCACTGGTACACCTGATAGTTCAGATACATACTCAGCAGTGTACTTGCTAACAAATTTAGCATAGTCGTCAAAACTCATTGGTTTAGAGCCACCCTTACCAGGGTTTTTCGCAGCTTGCTCCAATGGGTGAGTTGGACGAAGGCCATAACCAATATCAGTAACACCTTCGCGGATATTTACATGATTTTTTAAGAAGTCTTTATTTACAGCTTTGTTTTCAATAACGTAATGTGCAATAAAGTTCAAAATTGCTAAATCTGTTTGAGGCGTGAAAATCATGCCATTATCTGCAAGCTCGAAACTACGATGCTTAAATGTTGATAATACATGTACTTTCACGTGCGGTGCACTTAAACGACGGTCTGTTAAACGCGACCATAAAATTGGGTGCATTTCCGCCATGTTTGAGCCCCAAAGGACAAAGGCATCGGCTTTTTCTAAATCGTCATAACAACCCATTGGCTCATCGATACCAAAAGTACGCATGAAACCGCCAACAGCAGAAGCCATACAGTGGCGCGCATTAGGATCAATGTTATTTGAAAGGAAACCAGCTTTATATAACTTAGCTGCTGCATAACCTTCCCAAATTGTCCATTGACCTGAACCGAACATACCTACTGATGTTGGTCCCTTCTCTTTCAATGCTTTTTTAAACTTGTCAGCCATCACATCAAAAGCGGTATCCCAGCTAACTGGTGTGAAATCACCCTCTTTATCATATTGACCATCAGTCATACGTAATAAAGGTTTAGTGAGCCTGTCTTTACCGTACATGATTTTTGATAAGAAGTAGCCCTTGATACAGTTTAAGCCTTTATTAACTGGCGCATCTGGATCACCTTGCGTGGCGACTACTTTACCGTGTTGCGTTCCTACTAATACACTACAACCTGTACCGCAGAATCGACATGGTGCTTTATCCCACTTAATTTTGCTCTCAGATGATTTTGTAATCATATTCGCAGCAGAAGTGGGGACTGATACGCCAGCTGCAACAGCAGTTGCGGCGATAGCGTTTGCTTTTATAAAATCCCGTCTAGTCAGTGTCATTTTTGCCCTCCTGAAAACTGTGCTAATCCGGCATCATTATGATGGAAAATTAATGATGAGGAGATCACACCGGGGATGTTGCTCATAGTTGTTATTGTTTCAATTAAGCGTTGATCTTTATTGTCTTCCTCTATTGTCACTACCATGTTACCTTTTTCAGTGATTTCATGGACTTCAGCGCCTGGAAACTCGCTCAGTTTGCTTGCAACTGCTTCAGCATTTTCTGGCTGAGCTACAAACATCACTCCTGCGATATTGACAGGGTTTTCTTCAAGTAGATTGATCACAATAATTGACCTCAGTTTAATTCGTTTATGTTAAGCCTTAAGACTTAGGTTTACTTTTACTTTACTTTTTTACTTATAAATAAAACTTTCGTTTTAACTTACTCTTCTTTTGCTTCTGCACCAGTCATTTTCAACAAAGCAATTGCAACAACTGCTGTGCCAATAAAACCAGTGAGAAAAATGACAGGCATTGATGAATAGCCTAGCACTGTCCAAATTAATGACTCAAGTGAGCTCATACTTATCTCCTATAGCTAAGGTAGTTTCTAAAAGCTTTATTTCTATTGCTGATTGCGGGCAAACAGCAACACATGCACCACACCCTGTACAATCATCTTGATTTATACGCATTTGTGGCACTGAAGATTTTAGATATTGAAATGAAATGGCTTGGGTATCACAGCTATCTTGACAGCTCTGACACATAATCTGATTCTGCGCTAAGCAATTACTTTTTACGGTAGTTTCAATTTGCCATGGTAACTGAGTAGTATCTTCAGAAAAGACATCTTCTTTACACGCCGAAACACACTTCTGGCAAAATGTACATTCGCCAAGGTTAAAGTCGACTTGTGGGAAGCCACCATCACCTTTTTTAATAATTTGAGTTTCGCAAGCAGAAATACAATCAGTACACTGGGTACAATTATCATACAATGACTGTTTATTTTTAAGCCAAGGTAAACGCAAAGCAGGTTTTTCACTAGGTCTTCTACCTCGGAAAAAGTTGCGTCGGGATTGATCTACACCTACAGCCATGTACTTGCCTTTTAAACTTTGAAAAAGTGTTACTTATTGAGTGGCTCGGTATTTATCTTAAGCCTAGCAAGCTAGAATTCTAGTTTTGCTTCAATAAATTAATAATAACCCTTCTTCTAATGATGGATTGATTATACACCGATTGAATTGACAAACATCAAGTAGCGTTATTTATAACTTGATGTAGATCAAGAAAAATCTCAAATCTTTTGACATATATCAAGATGATAATAGCAGGTAAAATTTACTCTTGCTGACTTTATAATCAACCAACAAAAACGAAGGTGTGAAAATGAACAAGAATCATTCATTTTGGATAGGAACAATAGTGCTTATTTAACTACTTTTACATTATCGCAATTAAGGATAATCTAATAAATATGAGGTTCAACTCGGCATTTAAGTATCACCTCACATTGATTTTCGGATCAGTTATAAGTAAATGTTTCAGACAGCATAATGTTATCCGAGGAATTCCCTACCAGCACCGTAAACTCACCTTTTTCAGCAAGCCAATTATTTTGCTTAACGTCCCAAAAAGACAAGTCTCTTGTATTTAGTTTTAAGGTGACTTGCTTGCTTTCTCCAGGTGACAACCATACCTTTTCAAAGGCTTTTAACTCTTTTAAAGGTCTCTCTACACTTGAGGTCGTATCATTAAGGTAAAGTTGAACCACTTCAGCCCCTGCTACTTTGCCGGTATTTTTTATTGTTAACTCGACAAAGAGATCTTCACCAGCGCTCAATTCTTTATGTGACAATTTAAACGTACAGTGAAGCAAAGTGGCATTGCCTATAGTGAAATGATAAGCCAAAGATAACAATCATGACTAAACTTCATTTAAAAGAAAAACTATCTTATGCTATGGGAGACGCTGCAGCGAATCTTGTATGGCGCGGCGCTCTCGCTTATTTAGCCGTTTTCTATACCGACACCTTTGGTTTAACAGCTGCTGCTGCGCTACTTTTTTTAGTTGTGAGACTCTCTGATGGTATTTCGGACATTATTATGGGCATGGTAGCCGACAGAACTCACACCAAATGGGGTAAATTCAGACCTTGGATCTTATGGTCTACCCCTTTACTCGCTTTGTTTATGGTGCTTTGTTTTACCACACCTAACTTTAGCGATACAAATAAATTAATCTATGCTTATATCACCTACATTGGCTTAACATTAGCTTATACCTTAAACAATGTTCCTTACTCTGCCCTAATGGGAGTGATGACACCTGATGATAAAGAGAGAACTAGTTTATCAGGTTTTAGATTTGCCGGTGCGTTTGCTGGTGGTCTTCTCGTCATGGGTTTCTTACCTGATTTAGTGAACCTATTTGGTCAAGGTGATAGCGCTTTGGGTTACCAACGTACTATGTATTTCTTTGCATTCATTTTAACAATACTGATGCTCATCACTTTTGGAGGCACTAAAGAGAGAGTTTTGACACCATCAGAGTCAAGTCACTCACTGAAAAGTGAATTGTTAGATTTATCCAAGAGCCTACCCTTTATTATCCTGCCGCTCTTAGCCATAACCCTATTCTTTTATTACCGTGATTTATATAGCGGTATCTTTTTCTGCATTGTTTTCTGCTCCATGTGGTTAGTTATCAAGCGCGTTAAGAAGTTAGACTCAAGCCAATTAAGCTCCACTCAAATAGATATGGTAAACCTATTGACCAATAAACCATGGCTAATATTGCTCGGTATCGGCTTTTTAACCATGATGTTCAACGGTATTAAATACGGTGTTATTGCTTATTACTTCAAATATCAAATAGGTGACGAACTTTTAGCAGGTAAATACTTTATAGCCTTGCTTGTGGTTTCAATATTTGGGGCATTATCAACAGACTATTTAGCTCGTCTCGTTGGAAAAAGTAAATTACTAATCATCGCATTACTGTTAAGTGGTATATTGACCGTTGGTTTCTTTTGGGTTCCTACAGACAATTTAATGGCTGTATTTGTCTTAGGCTGCAGTGCTGAGTTTTTTGCAGCTATGATGCCGACATTATATTTCTCTATGCTAGGAGACTCAGCGGATTATTCAGAATGGAAAAACGGTAGAAGAGCTACTGGCTTAATATACTCTGCTGGCACCTTTGTTCAAAAAACGGGTGGTGGTTTTGCAGGCGCGCTTGTGCTCGTGGTTCTTTCAAGTTATGGATATAATGGAATGGACTCAAGCACTATTTCTGACGCACTTCCTGGCATGACACTATTAATGAGTTGGATTCCTGCTAGTTTCGCTTTTGCTGGAGCAGCCTTGATGTTGCTGTATCCGCTTACTAATGATCAGAATAAAATGATTTCTACCGAGTTAGATCAAAGGCGATTAGAGGTTAGCGCAATATAATCTATTATTTAGACCCGACTATCTATAGTGTTGATATAAATAATCATGGTAGAATTTTTATTATAAAAGAAAAATAACAACAAAACACTTTATCAAAAAAACAGGATTTTTATGGCGACAATTTATGAAGTGTCCAACCTCGCTGGTGTCTCCTTAGCAACAGTATCACGGGTAATAAATAATAATACCCGTGTCAGTGATAAGACAAGGCAAAAAGTAATAGATGCCATGGACAAGCTAGGCTATAGACCAAACTCTATTGCCCAATCATTAGCTTCAAATTGTAGTAATAGTGTTGGCATATTAGTGTCAGAGCTAAACGGTGCTTTCTTTGGTCAAATGATGGCAGGTATAGAGTCAGAGTTAAGAGCAGCAGGAAAACATGTCATCATCACGACAGGCCATAGTGATGAAGAAAAAGAAAAAGAAGGTATAGAGTTCCTAATTAGCAGAAACTGCGACGCGCTCATAGTACATGTTGAAGGTTTATCTGATGATTACCTTATTGAACTTGCTAAAGGCTCTACACCAATATTTTTTATGAGTCGCACGGTTAATACTATTGAAAAAAATTGTATAAGCTTAGATAACGAATTAGGTGGCTATTTAGCGACTAAAACAATGTTAGAGAACGGACATGAAAACATTGCTTACATTGCAGGGCCACAAGTTAAGCCTGATGCAAAAGCTAGATTTATAGGACATAAAAAAGCCTTGAAGGAATATGGCATCCCCTTTGACGATGAACTGTACTATGAAGGCAACTTTTGCGAAACAGGCGGTAATGATGGCTTGAAGCGCTTTTTAGATAAAGGCTTGAATTTCACATCGCTGGTCTGTGCCAATGATGAGATGGCATCTGGCGCAATGACATATGCAAGGGAGCATGGCATTTCACTTCCTGAAGATTTATCCGTTATTGGTTTTGATAATATTATTTTTTCACGCCATATTTATCCCAAATTAACAACCATCGATAACCCGGTTGGTGAAATGGGTCATATGGCAGCTAAACTTGTCTTAAAAAATGTCTACAACAAGAAGGACATAACCGTAAAATATTCATTTGAACCAAGCCTTATTGATAGAGACTCTGTCAGTAGACTTAACTAAATCAATATAATACTGAAGCTTTAGCTTGTTAGCTGTTTTTATTAAAGACAACTAGCAAGCTATTAAACTAATCAATTCTAGATAATTCATCCAAGGTTTGTGTGCATGCTGGGAACTGCGTTAAATAAAACTCTTCCACCTCAGGCCACTTTTCACAATGTTTAATAACCCGTTTTTTTAATAAAGTACAAGCATCGGTAAACTCACGGTTTCCAGTATTTAACTCCGACAAACTATAATGATATGCTGCTAAATCATCGGCTGCTTTTACAATTGACTTAATGTCTTTATCCACTTGTGATTGGATCACTATTGGCGCCATCACATCATGCAAATACTTGGGTAGCCCTTGATAAACCATAGATTGCTCTACTTCACGTTCAATTTTTTTTATTTGAGCCGTCAACTCAGGATTATGATACTTCAAAGGGCTTGGTAAATCCCCTACACCACCTGATTCTGACGCTTCATGATACAGAGCAGCAACAGCGATATCAGCGGGGTTATAAGTTCGCTTGAATTTAAGCTGACCGATAAGTGCAATTTGATGACTGATCACCGCAACATCAAATGAATGCTGAGAACAAGTCTCTGACTCACGAAACGTCATCAATGGCCAACGTATTATTTTGCGTAACCTTAATATCCAAGCGGTAAAACTACCTTCTTTATGATGAAACACTTATCACTCCACTTTAGCTAACTGACAAAATGCCAATTAAATTTAAATAACTTATGTACTAACTCTATACTTACTCTTTTTACACAATAAGTTAAGGGGAAAAACTACATTTTTTGATACAACTCAAGCAGCAATCTCACTTGAACTCTATTTTTATATTGTATACATTAAAGTGTTTGTATAATTTAAATAGTGAGTAGTTAATGAAAAAAACAATCCCTTTTCTATTAACAGCAATCAGTATTTCGGTACTTAGTGCTTGTTCTAATCAACAAAGTGTCAAATCTAACGATGTAAACCAACTGACTAATAATGCTGTAAGTGCTATTCAAAAACCTGCCATAAAAACATTACTCACAACTGATATTGATTCTCTATGGAGCCAAGACTTTGACCACTATCAAAAAGGGTTGCTAGCACAGGTTTCACAAGCAATATCAGCAGAAGCAAGTAAAGGTAATTTAAGCTCTAACTCATTAGATAAATTAAGTTTTTACTTACGAATATTTAGTAGTTTTGGCCCTGATAAAGACTGGCAAGCAGGTAGTGAAATAGCCTTGAATAATGCTTTAATTGCTTTGCAAAATATGGATGGTTTTTATCAACTCAATGAAAAAACGGCTAGATTACATGAAAACTACGCGGTAGCCCTTTATCGTTTGTACTTTTTAGAGCCGATGCAGCCTCTTGTTAAATCGCATATTGAACCGCTCACAAAGCTCATTAATTTGTATGCTAGTAATGAGCTCTCGTCTAACTCAACGATTAATAAAGCTCAACAATACGCCCTTTGGGAAGTACTCAGAGCTGGTGCAATATTACCGTATGAAGCGAAAAGAAAAAATAAAGCAGATAATTTGAATGACATTACAGCCAATCAAACCTTACAAAACGCCTTAATCGCTTTCATTAATTCTGACAACGCAATAATTGCTGGGGATGATTGGCCTGCTCAACATGCCGCTTGGGCACTGGCGCAATATTACAACGTCTACAATAAACAATACTGGAATGAGTATTACACAAAAACAAAAGAAGAGCGTAGTAAGTTAGATAATGATAAAGCTTCCCTTCCAAGTGAAGCTGCTATGAACGACTTAGATGAACAAGTTTGGACTGCACTTGAAACTTTTGGTCAAACACATAAAAAATCAGAAAAAGAAATAAAAACCTTATTTAGCATTCCTTATGTTGTGTCAAGCTTTCGTGGAAAGTCTGAATGTAAAGAAGGTAGTTTAGCAGGCCGATGTATTGAACCTACGATTGAAGAAGCGCTACCTATAAATCACACTTGCTCTGACAGCTTATTTATTTTAACGCAGAAATTAACAACTGCTCAGTTAAATGATTCTTGTAATCAATTAATTGCTCAAGAAGCAGACTTTCATAAAAAATTAGCAACTAACAACCAACCTGTAGCCAATGATTTTAATGACAAGTTAAGAGTGGTCATATTTAACAATGCTGCTGAATACAACAAATATGGGCAACTTGTTTTTGACATCCATACTGATAATGGCGGTATGTATATCGAGGGGACAACGCAGGATCCTGATAATATCGCTACCTTCTACTCTTACGAACATTTTTGGGTCAGACCTGAATTTAAAGTCTGGAACTTAAATCATGAGTATGTTCATTACTTAGATGGACGCTTCATTAAATATGACACCTTCAACCACTTTCCAAGTAATATGGTTTGGTGGTCTGAAGGCTTAGCTGAGTTTATTTCAAAAGCCGATGACAACCCTAAAGCGTTTAAGGTGCTATTAGATACTGAAGAGGATAAGTGGTTAACCTTAAAACAAGTCTTTGACACTGAATATAAAGATGGTACGACTCAAGTTTACCAGTGGGGCTATTTAGCTGTACGTTTTATGTATGAGAATCAATTAGAAGATTATCGTCAGTTAGCACACTTTTTAAAGACTGATTTCTTCAAAGGCTACAAAAATTTGCTTGATGAGTCTGGCGAGAAGTATCAAGATGAATTTCATCAATGGTTAAAAGATAACAAAGCGCTAGGTAAAAATAGTGAGGAAGCAAAAGATCCAAGAAAACCTCGCCAATTCTATCGCTATACTTATAAAGATTATTTACAACCTAAACATTTAACAGAAAGCAGCAGGCACATGCACTGGCAGTATTGGCATGCTAATGCATTAAAAAATAAATAATTTAAATGATTGAGGTTAAAAAGCTAAATCAACTTTTAATCAGGTAATAAAAGTCTCGACTTCAAAAACTAGATCACACTTAATATTAAAAATATGAAGTCGAGCATAAGAAAAACCAATAACAAAGCTATTGAAAGATTTAAATATCAGTGGGAGCTATATTGATATTTACCAGTCTTATTAATTGGGTTACGGTTATTCAGTAAGTCTTGAAAATAAGACAGTCAAAAAACAACTATTGTCATTTGATTGATTTGGAATGTTTATATCAGCCTTATGTTTTTGCGTTCCAATCACGTTGCCATGCTAGTACTTCTTTAGCTTTCATTGGGCGACTTATATAGTAACCTTGTCCGTAGTCACAGCCCATTTCAGTGACTAGGTTAATGATGTCTGAATCTTCAACCCCTTCTGCAATCGTTTTAATATGTAACTCCTTAGCCACGGAAAGAGTACTATTGATAAGCGCTAATTGATTTAAATTGCCTTTTTGCTCAATAAAATAACTTTTATCAAGTTTTAAATAAGTAACAGGAAACTTCTGTAAACGTTCTATAGTTGAATTATTCTGACCAAAATCATCTAACGCTAATTCAATTCCCCTCATATTTAAGCGGTTTAAGTTAGCAAGCTCTTGCAGAGGATCATCAGCTAACATACCTTCAGTAATTTCAATACATAGCTTATCAGCCGGCATAGCAAACTGTGAAAGTAACATAAATACTGTATCAGCAAACTCAGGTTGTTGTAGTGCTACGGGTGAAACATTAACTGATAGCTTTAATTCCAAGCCATTCATTGACCACTTTTTCCAATCCCCTAATGCCTTTTTCAACACAGCAAGTGTTATATGAATAATAAGTTCACTTTCTTCGGCTTTATCAATAAATCTATCCGGTGAAACTAGACCTAATCTAGGGTGGTTCATTCGACATAAAGCTTCTATGCCAATAAACTCTCTACTTGAAAGTTCAATTTGAGGTTGATAAAGCACCTCGATGTCATCATTTTTAATTGCTCTGATAATCTCATATGTTTTTAAAGACTCGGCGGATCTATTTTTACGGCGAGATACACCAATTTTCTTAAAGATGTTCTCAAAATCTGATTCATGAATAGGCTTAAGTAAAGTCCCTATGTAATTCAAACCATGACTCTTAGCTAAGGTTTCAACAGAAGAAATGATTTGAGTGGAAACACCACTCATAATGACAATATAGCCCTTGTACTCAATATTGCTTAACTTTTCCAGAAACTGAATACCGTCAACATTTGGCATATTTAAGTCTAAAAATACCAAATTAATTGACCTTGACGTTCTTAAAACATGCATCGCTTCTGCAGAAGAGCTCGCTTTATGAACATGTGTGATATTAAACGACTTTTCTAAAACTGTTGAGACATAATCTAATATAACGGTACTGTCATCAATAAGCAGAGCATTCAACCATTCATAGCCCTTTGTGTTGCTTTCTAAATCCATTTGAACGTCCAGTTAAGTCTTTAGTTGTGAGGTGCACGAAATACACCATTTAAGTATCGAACAAATAAATGGAAAATCAAGTATTGAAAAGAATAAAATTATTGATTTTCAACATAAAATAACAGACTGAATTAGCAAGTTTGTTATTCAATGCTTTGGGGCACATAAGAGCAACCCAATTAACTTTTGAGTTGCTCTACACTGTGGCTACAGTTGGAAAAGTTTTGTTAAAAACTGTTTAGATTCACCTGGTTTAGTAAAGTTAAAACGATGAGAGCCAGTTTGGTCTTTCACTACAATATTACTTTTATTGACTGAAATAGATTTTACTGGTGCTGCAATGTTATAAACCTTACCTTGATAAATATAAGACATAAAATAACTCCTTTTTGTCGATTCATCGACAATACAAAAGCTAACTTGCTAATTTTAGACAATAAAAGTACATCAAAAAGATGATAAAATTAGCACGTTACCAATTGAATAAATTGATTAAAAGGTGTTGACTGACTGTGAAAGGGAAAGACAAAACACGAATAAGCGTGAGGATTTTCTCATTAAACTAATTTTCTTGTTACGACTATGTATGGATCATAGGGATTAGCTTAACGGCGGCTAATGTAATTGATTACGCTTATAAAGTAAACAGTTTTCTAATCTATCTATATTTTAAAAGATATTATCAGCTTTATTAACCTGTCTATCTTCTTATTTGATAACTGCCTATAGTCAAAATAAGGACAAACAATGACATGATTTTGTTCATCAATAGCAAATTCGTTATCTAACCAAGTTAACTCAGCATTTAATGCGCCAGTTTTAATTAACGCTTTGGCATAGGTTCTTCCACAAATTATTTTAACGCACCTTTCAACATGCAAGAACTTAGGCGAAGAAAACAACAAGGCAATGTTACTCCCTGACTGTAACATTGCTTCATCTCGGTATTGCTGCCAACGACTAAATGCAGAAACATCCTCTATCTTTGAGGAATTAAGCGCATAAATCAGTTTTGCATAAACATTAAAAACTTTACGCCAACCATTACCACATGCTTGACCGATCGCATATATTTCACCTTGAGTTAGCGGTGTTAAATTTGATAGCTCTTGATATTCAGGCATATTAGGAAAATTGGCAATATAAACACCTAATGAAAATTGATTGTTACCAAAACCACTACCGCTCATCAAAGCTACCTTTATTTATCAACTTCTTAACTGGTAAGAGATATAACGTCTCAAACTACTTCACAGATCATAGTACCTTAACCAAAGTAAGTTGATGAAGCATTTTTATTAAAACACTTCATTTAACTTAATACCGCTGACTAGAGCGTTATTTTTATTGGGTTTTTACCATCCCACGCAAGGCGTTGCTCTGCTGTATTATTGGCATTAATAATGATTTCATATTGCGTAGAATTAACACTATCTCTTTGTACACACACATTAAAGTCATTCGAAAACGCACGAATATGGTTTAAACACATTCGATCCCATGAAGAAGGTAAATAGGGCGCAATATAAAATGCATTAAAGGCAACGGGTTCTATACCAAACAATCCTTCAGTTATAGTTCGAGCATACAGCGCACTTTCAGCAGACAAATGACGTTGATCTCCCTCAGGCCATGCTTCTACTGCATAAGGAACGTGCTCTCCTAATAGTCGTTTTCTAGAGTAATACTTAAAGTATCGTATTGCAGTATCGGTTTCTTGGGCATTAAAAATTCCACGAAATGCATACAAGGTTGCTCTATCCCAAAAGGTTTTATTTCCTGCTTCAGAGTAAATACCGTCTTCACTCCATAAATGTTCAGAAAGTAACGCCGCAAGAGTTTGCTCTTTTCTTTCAAAAAGCCCAAAAGTAAATGGTAAGGCTATCCAAGCTCTCAGTTTGTCATTTCCTTGATAATATTGATAAGTATCATAGCCTTGTACATTACCACCAAAATACTTTTCAATATTTTTTGCTAATACAATCGCTTTATTCTGATAACGTTCTGCCGTTGCAACATCACCCAACTCACGGTGAAGGTAACTCGCAGAAATTAAACTCCCGTAAGTTAACATATTGGTACTTAAGTTTACGTCACCTGCTGGAAAACGTCCTTCAAGTTCATCGCTATCAGAAGCAATAACACCTTCGCTAGTTTCCTGCTTAAAGCTATATTCAATACACCAGTTAATTAGCGGTAATAGCTCTGTCGCTTTTTGTTTATCACCATAAGCAAGAGCAAAGCGACTCGCCCCATAGGCTATCATAGCGCAGTCACCTCTATCACCTGCGCCATCCCAGATATCAGTACCTTCTGCAATAATTGAGGACGGAATATACTTCCATTCGTCATTCATAAAACGGGCAAAATGATAAAAGCTATTTATCGCCGACTCATTACCATTTTTATTTCCTAAAAACGGAAAAAATGGGTTGATATATTCTGCTTGATCATTCGCCCAAATAGCCGCGTAATATCGGCCGCCACCGGGACCGTGCATTAAGCCCCCTTTCGTTTTAAAAATAGATTCTGCTGAGCGAAGTTTTGCAAACTCAAACATTTGATTAATGACCGGATCAGGAGTAACAAGCTGTAAGTTTCTTTTTAGCCCCTCAACATATGCTTTTCTAGCAAGTAGCTCTTGCCCACTATCAAAGCTAGCAATTTGTCCAGTTTTTGTTGCTTTATAATCTACATTAACTATGAGAGTATCTCCTGATGCCAATGTGTATTTTCCTGATTTATCACTGGTAGCTTGCACTTTGTAACTACCATAAACACCTTGCTCCGCAGGCGTATAGTGCAGATACGCCAACGGCCCTAACTTTACATTCACAGAAGACTTAGAAAGATTTTTTATCGTTAATTGCTCTATCAATAAAGGCTTTGTTGGGCTTGGTGCTATTGTTCGAGTTACTGTTACCCCTGACTTTAAATTACTGTGAAGTGTTAAGGTGCCATCAATATCAACTTGTCTTAACAGCTCATGTTCAACCTCTTGACCATTTAAACTAATTGTCGGAGTAATTGATAAGTCAAAATCATGAATAAAACTTGCATGAGTATCATTAGGAATTGTTCTGAGCATTGGCCAAACAATTTTTCTTTTAAGGGTTAACCGACCTGTGTCATCATTTCCATAGTAAATAATGGCAGAAACTTGCTCGCCACTCATTTCTATATGGTCTTCGTGAATATCATTGACTCGCCAAGTAATGCCCTGCTCAGTTTGCTGCCAACGATTTTCTAGCGTATCAGCTAAACTATTGATATCTGTTTTTACTTGAGTTTTGAATTCAGGTTCAACATGAGCCTGTTTCGTATTGCAAGCTGTTATTATTGGCAGCATAGCTAAGATGGCATATACGCTAGATTTCATGGGTTCTCCTATTTTAAGTGATTATTAACAAGCACAATGGGCTACAAAATAAAATATCATAGCCCTAAGCTCGTTCAGTATTGAATCATGCTAAAAGGCTTTAGGCTTACACTAATGAGACATTAATCTCTCAAGAAATAACTTTTTTTATAGCGAAATAAAGTAGTTTATAACTGCTAATCAACGGCTTCGTTATTGCAGGATTCATTATCAATGACACTAAAGTGCCATTGATATTTGATGAAGATAAACGCCATTATGACTGCACCGATACCAAATGATTGATGCCAATGTTTTTCAATAAGAATAAATATTTCTACTTAGGGTGTTATATACTTGCCCTGCTCAGTTTCTCGTCACAGGCTACGTTCAAACCTTTAGTACAATTTGGCGAAAACCCAGGTGATTTAGCAGCAAGTTATTACCAACCAGAAAAAAGTAATGCTATTGTGGTATTACTTCATGGTTGTTTACAAAATGCTGAAAGCCTGGCCGAGCAAAGCGATTTTCTAGCCCTTGCCAAACAACATCAGTTTACTTTGTTATTACCGCAACAAAGCCAACAAAATAATGTTAAGTCCTGCTTTAATTGGTTTTCCAAACAAGATACCTCAAAAGATCAAGGCGAACTATTATCGTTAAAAAACATGATAACAACATTGCAAGATCGCTCACCCGTGAGTGATACCTATGTTGCAGGTTTATCAGCTGGCGGTGCAATGGCGAGTGCATTACTGGTGAATTACCCTGAAATGTTTACTTCAGGCGCTATAATTGCAGGCTTACCCTACCCTTGTGCAGACAACTTAGTGAAAGCTATTTCATGTATGCGAAACGGACCTTCTCAAAATGCTGAAGAGTTAAGTAAGCTCGCTTTAAGCTTAAATAAACCGTCTACGAAATGGCCCAGTATTTCAATTTGGACGGGCAAAATAGATAGCATAGTCAACCCTAAAAATTCATCTGCTTTAGCTAATCAGTGGGCACTAATATTACAAGCCAATGAGCAAAATCAAGTAGGAGGTACTAAAGGCTTTTCAAAATCGATATGGAGTACCAGCAAACAGGCCAACGCTGTAGAGCTGATTGAAGTTGACAATATAGGTCATGGCATCATGATAAACTCGCAAATTGAAAACGGTGGAACGAGTGGAAATTTCTTATTAGAGTCACCTATAAGTTCTGTCAAAAATATAGTGAGTTTTTGGCAGTTAAACGCAAACAACCCTTAGTTAAAACCCAATAAATACAAAAGGTTAACAATAGCACCATAGTAGTAAATCTTTTTTCAAATATATCTTGTAGAGTGATTATTAGCACTAAATATTACTACCATAAATTATAAAAAATATTACAAATAGAGGGTTGTCTTAATGAACAAGTTCAACATAAAGAAAAGCTATATCGCGCTAGCTATAACATCAGCACTATCAGTCAATGTATCATATGCAGAAGAAGCTGCTGCAGAACAACAAGATTCAGGTTTAGAGCGAATAGAAGTTACTGCTCGTAAAACAGCTGAAAGCTTACAAAATGTACCTGTTGCGGTAACATCAATAGGTGCTGAGCAGTTAGCGCAAAATGGGGTGAGCGTTATGACTGAAGTTCAGCAATTCTCTCCAAATACCACACTTCAAAGTAGCCGTGGTACAAACTCAACATTAACCGCATTTATTCGTGGTGTTGGCCAAGATGATCCATTATGGGGTTATGAACCTGGTGTAGGTATTTACGTAGATGACGTATATATTGCCCGTCCACAGGGCGCTGTTTTAGATATTGTCGATGTTGAACGAATCGAAGTTCTTCGAGGCCCTCAAGGCAGTTTATATGGTAAAAACACCATAGGTGGCGCAATTAAATATGTTACTAAGAAAATGTCTGGTGATATGGAATTTGACTTGGCTGCAACGTTTGGTAACTATGCCAGACAAGACTACAAAGTCGCTGCTAAGCTTCCTGTGATTGGCGATAAACTTTATTTTGGTTTTGCTTTAGCTAATTTAACTCGGGACGGCTTTGGTAAATTTTTAGAGTCTGATTTACCCAACCAAGACTTAGAAAACTATAACAAAGATGTATTTGCTGGCCGAGCAACCTTAGAGTTTACCCCGTCAGATGATTGGTTTTTCCGTTTTAATTACGACAAAACTATTGATGATTCAAATGCTAAAGGTGGTTATCGTTTATTACCAAGTATCGTAACTGATGCACCTGTTCCTGACAGCGTATATGACTCTTACACGAGTATGCCGACATGGAACAGTGTTGAATCTGAAGGCATGAGTTTAACTGCTGAATACTTTATTAATGATTTTTGGTCACTAAAATCAGTCACGGCAAGTAGAAGCAACTATTCAAGAACCAATATTGATTTTGATAACACTGCTGAACGTATTTTTGATGTACCTGCAATTTACGACGACGAGCAATTCACCCAAGAGTTTCAATTAAACTACGATGGAGAAGATTTAACATTTGTTTCAGGCTTGTACTATTACGATGGCGAATCTTGTGGTCATTTCGATGCTATTTTAGAACATTTAGGCACATCTTTAAGTCTTCCAGGTTTAACTCGTGAAGTGACAGGTTGCAATAACAGTGAAAGTTATGCTGTTTATGCTCAAGGCTCATATAATGTTACCGACAAGCTGTCTTTCACCTTAGGTGGTCGCTACACCCAAGAAGAAAAAGACGCCATTGTGAACAATGGTGTAGTTTACCAAACCGTATATCCTGAAGATGGTTGGGTACCTGGTTATGAGCGTGGTGATGTTGCCTTCCCTGAAGTACTTAACGACAGTGAAGATTGGTCACGTTTTTCACCACGTGCAGGTGTCGAATATCAATACAGTGCTGACATGATGTTCTTCGCAAGTTATTCTCAAGGTTTTAAATCTGGTACTTTTAACCCTAGAGCTAGTGGGCCTGAGCCAGCGGTAGATCCTGAAATTGTTGATTCATTTGAAGTCGGTGTTAAAAGTGAGTGGAATAATAACTTACGTGTCAATGCCACAGTATTTTATTTAGTTCATCAAGATAGACAGTTTGTCACGGTTCTACCTATTGAAGGTGGTGATGGTAGTGAACTAAGCCAGCGACTTGGTAATATTGGTCAATCAACAGCGACAGGTTTAGAGCTCGAAGTTAATTATGCCGCGACTGATAGCCTTGATTTATTTGCAACTTTAGGTTTAATCGACTCATCGTTTGAAGAAGTTAACTCCTATGACAGTGATGGTAACCCAATAGATATAACCGATGATTTTACTATTACTAATACTCCTAAAACTACGGCAAATATCGGCTTTACTTATGATATTGAAAGCTCAGTAGGCGGCTTTGTTGTTAATGGTAACTACTATTACCGTAGTGAATATGACTTAAACGTAACCGATAATTTATTAACTCAAGATGGTTACGGTTTGCTTAACTTTGGTGTTAACTGGTATAGCAATGACGGTGATTGGACTGCAGCATTGCATTGGAAAAACATTACAGATGAAGAGTACTTAGTTGGTAATTACGCATTTTTAGGCGAACAAAATGATGACGGTAGTTACAATCCAGGTCTTGGAGGCGATACAACCTTAATTGGCTACTATGGCGACCCTTCAACGGTTTCATTAACCATAGGTTATTCGTTCTAAATACATTAGGCTGAGAAAAAGAGCTAGTTATTACCGGCTCTTTTTCCGATAATCAAACCAGATTATTTTGAATAAAACTTTTTTCGTGAAAGCTAAATTCGAAAAAATAATATTAAGCTAAACATAAAAAGGTAAAAAGCTATGAGTGAAGCAAAAGTTGTCATTGCTGATGATCATCCATTATTTAGAGCTGCATTAAAGCAAGCTGTTGGTCATTGTTTACCTTTTGCCAAAACAGCTGAAGCATCAAGTTTTGAGGAATTACTATACGTCATCGATGCTTCTCCTTCATTAGAAATTGTTTTTCTTGATTTACATATGCCTGGCAATGATGGTTTTACGGGTTTGACGCAACTACAAAATAATCATCCTGATCTTATTGTGATTATGGTCTCTTCTGATGAAAATCCTGACATTATGCAAAAAGCTATTCACTTTGGTGCTGCAGCTTTTATTCCTAAATCAGCTGATCTAACCACAATCTCAACAGCGGTAAACTGTGTGCTAGAAGGTGATTCTTGGTTACCAGAAGAAATGAACAATTTAGCCGATTCTGAGCAAGCAAAAGCACATAAGCAACTAGCCCAGCAATTAACAAAACTTACACCACAACAATATACCGTATTAGCTTTAGTGGCTGATGGACAACTCAATAAACAAATAGCAGGTATTTTAGATATAAAAGAAAATACCGTGAAAAAACATGTCTCTGCAATATTATTGCAACTTGGTGTTAATAACCGTACTCAGGCAGGGTTAGCCTATCAACAACTCATGCTCGCACCGCAAACTACAAGTGAAGTGTTAGCAAGCTAAACCTTCAAGTTATGTACTTATCATTTAAAGCTGCCACAGGTAATGGTTTATCAAAATAATATCCTTGAATTAAATCACATTGATAAGAACGCAGTAAGTCAAACTGTTCTTTTGTCTCAACCCCCTCTGCTACTGTGGTTAAATCATAAAATTGCCCAATGGCAATAATTGTTTTCACTAAAGACTCGGTCTGATTATTTACCAATACTTTATCGATAAAAGAGCGATCTATCTTGATTTCATTTAAGGGTAAATTACCTAAATAACGTAAAGACGAATAACCTGTACCAAAATCATCTAATGACAGTTTTATACCCAGCGTGCGTAGCTCAATTAAAATAGGTTGTATCTTGTTTAAATCAGAGATGAGAATATTTTCAGTGATTTCTAAAGTGATTAAACTAGCATCAAAATCTAATGAGGTGATAGTTTTCGATAAGTGGGGTAAAAATTCAGGCTCTATCAACTGTTTCGGTGATATATTAATAGATAATTGAATCGCAGAAATACTGTTATTATTGAACTGTTTAATATCGCTAATAGCTTGTTCAATAACAAAGCAACCTATTTCAAAGATCATGCCTATATCTTCTGCGGTTTGTATGAATTCATCCGGAGAAACTGGGCCAAGGGTTTTATTATTCCATCGAACTAAGGCTTCAACGCTCGCTATTTTACTCGTTTTCACGCAAATTTGTGGTTGATAATTTAGTGATAATTCTTTCTCAAGCAACGCAAGTCGCAACTCTGACTCAATTAAAAAGTCTCGTTTAACTTGCTCATCTATTTGCTGATTAAAGAATAAGGAACGGCCTTTTTGCAACGATTTAGATTTATAAAGTACGATATCGGCTTTACTGATAAGATCCTCGGCGACTGTACCATCACTCGGATACATTGCCACACCTACACTACACGTTGAATAAATAGATTTTCCTTGTATTACAAACTCTTGTTTGAATAAAGCTTGAATCGCTTTGACTTTTTGTTTTGCTTCTTCATTGCTTTGAATCAATGGAAAACAAAATATAAACTCATCACCACCAAAACGTGCAACACTATCATGCTGTGACAGTATTTTCGGGAATTTTTCACCGAGTACTGCTAATAAACTATCCCCTACAGAATGGCCATGTAGATCATTAATTTTTTTAAAATCATCTAAATCGACAAACATCAAAGCTAGCTGTAGGTTTGATTTATCACTCAGTGCTATACCTTGTTTTATTTGCTCATTTAACATCACTCTATTAGGGAGTTTCGTTAAGGAGTCGTGCAGTGCTTGATATTGAGACTCCACTCTAATTTTATTAAGTTCAGTAAAATCTGCATTGATTTTATCTTCATACAAAGTAAAGCGACGCGCTAAATACTTTGTTAAAAGCAGCGATAATATAATGATAAATAAGGTAACTACAGAGCTTAACCCTAACAAGGTGTATAGCTCTTGTTTATGGTGTTCTTCAATCAGTTTTGAACGCTTTGCTAAATACTCTTGAGTTTCACTGATATAAAAGCCTGTACCAATGACCCACTGCCAATCAGCAAGTCCAACAACAAAACTAATTTTTTCTGCTGGCTTCCCAGTACTTGGCATTAAGGGGCTAGTGTATCGTATATAACTTTCACCTTGTTGAGCTACTTTAATTATTCTTTGTAAGGTTTCGGTATTTTTAGCATTAGTGACTCGATCGACGTTTGTATCTAGCAGCTCTTTATTATAATGAGCAAGAATTTTTCCTTGATAGTCCAGAAGGAAAATATAGCCATTTTCACCAAATCGAATATTTCTAATTCTTTTTATTAGTCTTTGTTTAATATCACTTTCAACATCAACAATATAATCTCCCGTGCCAATAAACCAATCATAAGGGGCGAAGTATTTGCCAAATCCTATTTTTTCGTATTCCTTGGTTTTATCGTCAGGTTTTACAAACCACCAATGATAGAATGCCTCACCATGTTTTTTAGCAAGTCGACCTAAATCCCGCACAATATAATTGCCACGAATATCTTGAAGGTTTGCTTTTGAGGTGCCTTCCATGTGCGGTAGTATCGGGTGCATAATACTCGCACCAGCAGTACTATAGATGAAAAAATACCCCCGACCATCATTAAAACGAATGCTTCGTAATGCATCTGTTATTAATTTTCTTACCTCAGCTTCTGGCTTATTTTTATTGTTGTTGTAAATCGTTGTCGCAATAGCATGAGCTTGTTGGATCTGATTATTAATGGTCGTTTTTAGGGTATTAACAGTGCTATTTTTTTCATAAATAATTTGTTGAGTAATTTGTTTTACTTGGGTTTTAATGGATTCTTTTTCTGAATTAATAAAGTCTTGTTCAAGGGTATGAATATCTGAGGAAAGCTGAGCTTTGTTATAATTTACCACGATAAAAATTGCTAATAGTGCAAATACAGTTATTAATACAGTAGGTATAACCCTAATGAGCCTTAATAACTTTTTATCATGAACCATTTGTATTTGCATTTATCAACTCAATAATGGCCTAATTAACTTTAGTAAAATCCTCGACAGTCTATGAGATAAGCCCATCGAATAATAAGTTAAGCAGAGTATTCCTAAATTTAACTAATGATATACGAAAAAAAGCGGGCTTACTTTGTATTTCCCTAATAATTAAAGGTTTATTGATCTAACTCTCTAAAACTTGTCTCATTAACTTCTTCAACGCTAATGCCTTAATGGGTTTACGCATAAAAAAGAAATTAGCTTTACTGGTGTGCTCTCTTACTTCTTCAGATGGATCTGCTGAACATATAATACATGGAGCATGCCACTGATTAGCTGCTAAGGTTTTTTGAACTAAATCGACACCATTTTTATCATGATCTAAATGGTAATCTGAAATGATTAAAGCTGGAATAAAATCTCTAAAGCTGCCCTCAGTTGCTAAAGCCTTATTAAGGGAAGACTCATCTTTTGCCGTGAGTACATCACTGCCCCAATCTAATAACTGTGTTTTCATCGCCGTTAACATCAGCTCTTCATTATCAATCAATAGTATAGGTAAATGGGTAAATTCACTTTGTTGTTTGTGCTTAGCAAGCTGATTAGTTTGAGTAGTATTTTGTCCAAAGGACTGATGGACAATGACACGAGGCACAGAAATACTAAAACAAGCTCCCTTATGCTCTATTGATTGTAGCGAAATAGATGAGTCTAACAATTTTGCTATACGCTCTGAAATAGCCAAACCTAGCCCTAAACCTGAAGTTTCCTGTGCTTGAGTTAATCGTTCAAACTCTTTAAAAATAGTTTGCTGTTTATCTTTCGCAATACCTGGACCATTATCCCAAACCTGTATATCTACTTGCTCACCGCGGCGTTTCACCCCTAAAACAATTTTGCCTTGTTTGTTTTTCTGCGGGCAATAATTCAAGGCATTAGATAAAAAGTTTTGTATGACTCGCCTAAGCATTCGCTGATCGCTTTCAATAAAACATTCACTTTCAATATAACTGAAATCAATATTAGCTTGCGCACATAATACGGAAAACTCTTTGCTTAATGGCGCCAGTAACTCCTTCACGGCAAAACTTCGCTTTTCAACTTTTTCGGTATTGGCATCGAGTCGAGAAATTTCAACTAAATCAGAAAGCAAGGTTTCTGCGGCACTAAGAGAGTTTTGAATGTTTGTTGCAAGCTCTTGCAGCTCTCCCCCTTGTACTTTCTTATTGAGCATATTGGTAAATAACGATAAAGCGTTGAATGGCTGCATTAAGTCATGACTTGCTGCGGCTAAAAATTTAGTTTTGCTGGTGTTAGCGGCTTCAGCCTCGGCTTTTGCTTGCGATAAAGCAATGGTTCTTTCCTGAACACGTTGTTCTAGACTCTCGTTAGCTTTTTGTAGTGTTTTTTCAGCTTCGATATGCGCTGTGATATCAGAAAAAGTACTAACAAAACCGCCACCAGGCATGGCTTGACCTCGTATTTCTATTACAATTCCACTGGGCATCAAACGCTGAAAATAGTGACTATGCCCCGCCTGCATATGCGCAACTCGACGTGCTATTAAATGCGCTACCTGCTCTTCACTGCCTTGATGCTGTGCGCTAGCATTTCCCCTGCTATCACTGATAATGCCACGTTCAATATTAAATCGTATTAGTTCACTTATTGGCTTACCCGCCATAACTAAGTGCGACGGATAATCAAGTAATTCAATATAACGTTGATTCCATGCTACCAAGCGCATATCAGCATCAATTACACTTATGCCTTGTTCTATATTCTCAACGCCCGCTTGTAAAAGCTCGCGATTAAACTCAAATAATTTACTGGCTTCATCAACAATATTTACCACATCTTCCAAAGGCATTGCTTGCTGCTTTGAAGCTGCTTTCATAACCATACGAGTTGAAGCAGAGCCAAGAACACTCGACAATTGCAAGCGTGTGTAATCAAGCAAACTCTCGCTTGCATCTTGTTCTTTCCTGCTTTTTTTCTTTATCGATTTATCTTGGCTAGCATCGATTTTTAACAATTTGTCTGCCGCAGCTTTATTCACAAATCTTACGAGTAATTGGTATAAGTCCTTTTTGCTAAGCTGCTGCTCAAAATGACTATTTTGTTTGTTTATAAACAGCTCTGCTTGAAGCTTTTCACCTAAACTGCGATGAGAAACAAATGAAATAATAATTAAACAACAGGTATTAGCGAATAAACTAACAAATAAGCCATGGCTTAATTCACCAAAAATATTAATACCAAACAATGCCGTAGGCTTTAACCAGCTGTGGTTAAATGGTCCATAAGTAAGCCATTCTGCATTAGGCCACAATGCGGGTACTAGTAAGGTGTAAAACCAGAAAGCACTGCCGACTATCAAGCCCCACAATGCGGCTTTTTTAGTCGCTTTTCGCCAATATAACGCACCAACAAGCAAGGGAAATAACTGAGCTAATAAAACGAACGAGAGCAAGCCTATGGCCGCTAAATGGCTTTGTTGATCGATAATACGCTCAAAGGCTAAAGCAAAAAGCAGCAGCAGCGCGATAGATATACGGCGAATATTAAGCAATAAACTGGGGACCGGCGTGTTAATCCGTGAAATAACTTGGTTATATTTAAGTAAAACAGGGTTAACGACCTCTGTTGCCACCATCGTACTTAACACAATAGTAGCAACGATGATCATACTCGTTGCCGCCGCCAAACCACCAATATAAGCCAAACCAGCTAACCAAGCTTGCTGATAAAATAACGGAATAGTAAGAACAAAAGTGTCTGCATCAACACTTCCACCAGGAAATAACACTTGCCCCGCTAAAGCAATAGGCAGTACAAACAGGTTAATTAAAATAAGGTAAAGCGGATAAAGCCAACGAGCCGTTTTTAATTCCGTTTCGTTATGGTTTTCAATCATCAACATATGAAACTGCTGAGGTAAAATGAATACCGTAACAATACCGAGTATTGCTTGAGCTATAGCAAAGTAAGTTTGGTTATTAACCGGCTCAGGCTGTGAATTTCTTGCGATATTTGCACCATGGTTTAGTAAGTCATGTAAACCATCGTACAAATAAAACGTCGCAAAAATACCAATTGCGGTCAGGGCAAATAATTTGATGATTGAACTAAAAGCAATGGCTAAAACCAAGCCTTTATTTTGTTTATTAACGGCAACCTGCCTAGCACCAAATAAAATACTAAACACAATTAAAACAAATGTTACCACGAACGTTGTGCTAATGCCGGACTGATAAGAACCAGTTAACAAATCAAAACTTTTACTAATTGCCCTTAGTTGTAATGCGATATAAGGAATCGTTCCCAGCAAGGCAACCAATGTGACACAAGCTGCAACATAAGGAGATCTGTCGTAACGACAAGCAATAAAGTCAGCAATTGAAGTTAGATTTAATTGTTTGGTAATGCGTAAAATTCGCAACAACATAGGCCATGCGATGACAAACGCCAATATAGTGCCAATATAAATAGGCGCGAGCCAAGCACCTGTTGCAGCAGCTTGGCCAACAGTACCATAAAATGCCCAAGACGAGCAGCTAACACCAATAGATAAACCATACACCCATGGGCGATTCAACCAACGACTCTGACTATGTTTTTGTCCCCAATAAGCAACACTGAAAAGTAAAAGCAAATAAGCTAAGGAAACAACAGAAATTAGCCAAGTATCTAGAGAAAGCCAAGCGAGCAACGATAAATCCTCATGTTTTTAATTGAGCTTAACATAACAAGCAAAGGTTAGTACTGCACGAAGGTAGTACATCAAAACTTTTATCATTACGTTAAGGTTATTACATGTGTTATTTGGGTAAAAAGTTATCTATGAAGTTGAATAAAATACAAAATAAATATGTGGTTGCTGTACTTGTGTTCTTAAGTTACACCTTATTCGCTATGGCTTGGGTGGGTGGCACTGCCAGCATGAACCAAATTATGGCCGCGATGAATATTGATAGTTTAGCTTCTGCTAGCTTTATTAGTGGTGCAGTCACTTTAGCGAAAATAGTGGGCACTTTTGCCGCGGCTTGGGTGGCGTTAAAGTTCGGTGTGAAATACGCATTTTTGATTTCAGGACTCCTTATTTCTATCGGTTTATTAACCCCGTTTGCTCCAAATTATGAGCTGTTATTGCTGAGTCGCTTTTTAATGGGTCTTGGCGGCGCATTAATGATTGTTTATTTCAACCCCATTGTTATGGCTTGGTTTGAGCCAGAAGAGCGCCCGACGATTAATGGTATTAATGCTGTATCCTTTAATGTGGGTACAGGGATTATCTTATGGCAAATGGGCGCATTCAACACTTTAACAGGAGGCTGGCAAAACAGCTTAGTACTGTTTTCATTAGCGAGCATAGTGTTGTGTGGCATTTGGTTGATGGTAGAAAATAAAGACAAAAAAGAAAGCACCGTAAACTCAGATACTACTGAAGAAGCATCAAATTATTCTTACATTGACGGATTAAAAGATAAATTCAATTGGCAATACGCCCTGACCTACTCAGGTATTTTAACTTTCTATATCTGTTTATTTACCTTCTACCCTAAAGCAGGCATTAGCCAAAGTGCGCTCGTTATTGGTTCAGGTATAATAGGAACTTTAGCGGGTATAGTGTTTAGTAAAAAAATAACCGCCAGATTACCGGTAATACGCTGGTCTGGACTTATCATAACCCTTACTGTGATAGGCCTGTCTTTTAGCACCTCTGAACTAATACAAACTAGCTCGGCAATGTTGTTAGGGTTCTTTATCTTTTTCCCTATTACTGCACTGGTGACAATTCCACATGAACTCCCAAGTATGACAGGTAAAAAAATCACCGTTATTTTCAGCTTATTTTATTCAATAAGTTATTTAGCTGGTACTTTAATCTTATGGGTTTTCGGTAAACTTGTGGACTTAAATCAAGGTGATTACACCTATTCATTTATCTTAATTAGCATTGTCAGCAGCACTTTTTTCTTTGGTAGCTTCTTTTTGCCTGAAACAAACCAACTTGAAACGACGACAACTAAAGGAAGTGTGCCATGCGAGGAATAGTTTCTAATAAGCTAACCGACTTTCTTTATCAAGTAGCTGATTCAGCAAGCACGGCAATTGCACAGGGCGTTGAGCTGACCCCACAATTAGTTAGAGCAAATTTAGATAAATTATCAGCCTTAATTGGTGAAGGGCCTGCACTTAAATATGTTAAAAAAACGTCCTTGTCTACACCTGAAAATACTGAAATTAAAGTAAACATTTACAGCCCAGCGCCAAAAGAAACACTACCTGTGGTTTTGCATTTTCATGGCGGTGGCCATATGGCAGGTAGTATTGCCTTATACGACAGTATCAGCCGAAAAATTGCTAAAGCTGGTCATTGTATCGTCATAGCGGTGGAGTACCGCTTAGCGCCTGAGCACCTTTACCCTAAAGGCATTGACGATTGCCAATACATCTCAGCTAATTATCAACAGTTACTGTCAGAGCTTGCCTTTAATGAACAACTCATTATCGTAGGAGATAGCGCAGGCGGAGCAATTTGCACAACGTTAGCCAGTAATAACCGACATAGCAATACCATTAATATCAACAAACAAATACTCATCTATCCCAGCGTTGACTACACCATGAGTTGTAAATCTGTTGAAGAAAATGGCAGTGGATTTTTACTCGAAAAAAGCAAAATACAATGGTATTTCAATCATTACTTTCAAGAAAGTCAATCAAGAGAAGCTGCTTCCCCGTTATTTATGCCCATAGATAAACACCTACCGAAAACGTTAATTTTTACTGCAGGGTGTGATCCTTTAAGAGATGAAGGTGTTGTGTATAAATATGCACTTATCGCAGAAGGTGTTTGTGTTGAGCACCACCAATTTGATGACATGATTCATGCCTACATGCTACTTGACGCTTTGGTGCAGGACGAATGCGAAAAAACATATCAATTAATTGGTGAGTTTATTAAAAAATAGCATTCATTAAAAAGTAACCGCTAACAAAAAGGCCATATCATTTTTCAATGATATGGCCTTTTCTTTACTTTAATTCACTATCGCAAAACATTACTAAGCCTCACTAAATTCAAGAAAACAATTATATTTTATCTAACTCAGTTAATACTTCAGTCGCGGCCCTAAATGCCTCTTGTGCTGCTGGTGCTCCACAATACACAGCACTGTGTAATAACACTTCTCTTATTTCTTCAACTGTTGCACCATTATTTATTGCCCCACGAACATGACCTTTAAGCTCTTGCGATGCTTTAAGTGCTGCCAACATGGCAACGGTAACTAAACTGCGAGTTTTCAACGAAATTCCATCACGTTGCCATGTAGAGCCCCAACCATGAGCATTAATGTAATCTTGCACGGGGCGTGTAAAGTCATTTGCATTGTTTAAGGCATTATCAACAAACTTATCACCCATTACTTGCCTACGTACCGTTTCACCTTGAATCTTTGTCATGAGAATCTCTTAACATTTACTTTTCTGCCATTATCTCTGAGCTAAGCTAGCATAGCTTAGCTCGAATTAACTATTTAGTTGCTTAATGGTCATTATTGCGCAGTCCATGCACCATCCATAGGTAAAGCAGATCCTGTAATACTACGGGCGCTATCACTGCATAAAAATAAAATAAACTCACCAATTTGGCGCGGGTTCATCATTTCTGGAAGCGGTTGCTTTGCTGTCACTAATTTATACTTAGCTTGTTCAAAGGTTACATCTTGCTGCTCTGCAATATTGCCTATTTGAGTGTTTATCAATGGGGTATCAACCCAGCCAGGACAAATAGAGTTTACTGTTACGCCATGCTCTGCGCATTCAAGTGCAACCACTTTAGTTAAACCAACAATCCCGTGTTTGGCCGCGACATAAGCGGCCTTATGGATAGAGCCAACCAACCCATGCACTGAAGCAATATTAATGATCCTCCCCCAGCCATTAGCTTTCATACGGGGTAGTGATTGCTGAATAGTATGAAACGCTGCCGATAGGTTAATAGCAATAATCATATCCCATTTATTGGTTGGAAAAGTATCAACTGCCTCGGTATGTTGCAACCCAGCATTATTCACTAATATATCCACTGCGCCCATGTGTGTTACGGCCTTAGTCATTAAGGTTTCAATCGCTTCTGGCTCCATTAAATTGGCACCATCAAATAATGTCTTAACATTATATTTTTCGGCAAATTCTGCTGCTAATGCGATACCTTCAGCTTCTGGTAACAAGCCATGTAAAACTAAATTAATTCCCTGCTCTGCCAGAACATGAGCCGTTGCTAAACCTATACCACTGGTTGAGCCCGTAATTAACGCTGTTTTGCCGTTTAACATAGTAAATCCTATATGAATGGCAACAAACAAAGCTGCGCCAAAGTTATCAATATTGCTATCACTTTAGCGTAAATAGTCGGATTTTTAATTGGCACCTTAGTGCCATAAAGTCGGAAGAGGTTACTTATTGCTTAATAGATTAGGAGGATTTAATTCATACCTTTACAGTGTTTTTCACAAAACAACCAAGCCACTGCATATAAACATTGTGAGCACAAAATGTATCTTATTTTGTGAAAGATGGAATATTTCCTTCTTTCACACATTGATTAGTTAACCTCATCTCGGGATAAAAAACTAGCTAGCTATTTGAAATGTAAGTGAATTTATATAAATCATTACTCTAGCTTTACAGTTTTTCTTAATACAAGACAAATTAGTGGGCCAATAGCTAGTCTATTTCAAACTAAAAGAAACTTCACATTTGATGAACTTTTAGGTGTTCAAAAGAATATCGATGCTGATATATCCCCTGATAGAGCTAAATAAACTGAATAAAGCAATGCATGATTATATGGCAGCTACTTTTGTAATTCGTATTGCCAAAAAAAAGCCTGATAATTAATCAGGCTTTAAGTGTTAAAAGTTTAGCTCAAGTAAGCGTAAACAATTTACTTAGTATTATTCATTAACTTTATGTTGATTCAAAACCCATTCAGTTAATAAGCGAACACCATAACCTGTACCGCCCACAGGCACTTCACCTTTAGCAGAAGAAGCTAACGCATTACCTGCCATATCAATATGGATCCAAGGTGTATCGCCAGCAAATTGTTGTAAGAAAGTTGCTGCAGTCGTTGCGCTAGGACCTCCTTTACCTGTGTTTCGTAAATCGGCAATTGTGCTCTTCAACCTGTCTTTATAACCAAGTGGTAAACGCCAGACTGGCTCATTAACCGCTTTACCTGCCATAGTTATCTCAGTAACTAATTGTTCGTTGTCACTGAATATACCACCTAACTCAGTACCAAGCGCACGATATTTACCGCCCGTAAGGGTTGCGATATCGACTAAAACACTTGGTTTATAATGTTTACGGGCATACCACATAGCATCAATCAGTACTAAACGACCTTCAGCGTCGGTATGAGTAATTTCAACAGACAGCCCCTCTGCAGTTCTAACAACATCGCCGGGTGCCTGCGCTTTCTCAGATACCATATTAGCCGCCACACCCATTACTGCGACAACGTTAACTTCAGCTTTCATTTTAGCAAGCGCTTTCACTGTACCAAGTGCGGCCGCAGCACCTGCCATATCAGATTTCATGCGTACAATGCTTTCAGAGGTTTTGATTTGATAACCGCCAGAATCAAAGGTGATCCCTTTACCTGCAATGGCAATTGGTGCGTCATTACTTCCTTCATAATGAGCAACAATTAAACGAGAGCCCTCTGAACTGCCTCTGCCAACGCCTTCTAAAGCGTTCATACCAAGCTTTTTAATTTCTTTGGGAGTTAACACTGTTACTTTTACGCCAAGTTTTTCAAGCTTTTTAGCTTCTGCGGCAAAATCAACAGCAGTCAATTCAGTCGGTACTTCATTGGTTAAATCACGTGCTAAGAAAATACCCGATTCAATATGCTCAAGCTTACCATAGGCTGATTTTGATGCTGATTTATCTGCTACATCAAAGGTATATGTTTTTTCTTGATATTTTTCTTTCTTGTATTTGTCGTAATTGTACGCGCGAAGGTTTATTCCATGCGCTAGCAATGAAACTTGCTTGGCATCAAAATGCTCAGCCGCAACTGACACATCATTAATATGCTTGCTAGTCAATTTACCAGCAATATTGCCACCCAGCTTAGTTAACTTAGCCTTTGATAATGGCTCATCACCAATGCCCACAATAAGCACACGATCATAGTTCATCTTATTTGGCGCAAGTACTTCAGTAAATGAATTATAGCCACCATCAAACTTATTAGCAGTTAAAGCGCGAGAGAGTTGTCCTTCGGTTTTTTTATCAAATTTAACAAAGTCAGTTGAATTGGCTTTACCTTTGAATACAACAAGCGTATCTGATTTACTGCTTAGTTTTTCGTTAAAATGAAATGTTTCTGCAAGCACAGGTTGAGAGATGGCTACTGCCATCAATACTGATGATAGCTTGGTGAGTTTTGCTTTCATGAATGGTTTTCCTAAGAATTTAATTAAATTTGATGATCATAATAAATATAACGAGTTAACAGGATAATGGTAAGTTATTTGGTCGTGTTAAACAGTTATTTTGTCGGTATTTTATGAAGATTGAAGTATACACACTAATAACTATATTTGTTAATGCCCCACATTAACCCGTTTATTGTTTTCTAATTCTTTTGAAACAAAATTAATGCATGCTTTAGTAGGAAGAATTGCCAAGAAAGATAACGAATACCAAGCATCGAATGAAAAGCAGCGAATGAAAAGCAGTTAAATGTACTTTATAACATTTGGTTCATGTGGGATATTAGTCACAATAAAATCATTATCACGGGATAATGTATGGAGTACAAATGAAAAATTTATGGATGACTATAACGCTTACTACAATATGCTTAATTTCTTGCGGTGGTTCAGGAGGAGACTCTTCAACAGGGACGCCAGATGATGATCTTATTGCCAAGTTAGCTAATACATCTTGGGAAAGAGAATGTTTTCCTTACAATGAGTTAACAGAGCCATGGAACATCAAAATTAAGTTAAAAATTGACTCTGCCCTAAAATCTACATATCGAACAGAGTTTTTCCACCCAACTGATTTAGAATGTGATTCAATGGTTTTTGACTATTTAGATATCTCAAACTTTAAGGTTTCAGGTAGAATCATCACAGAGGAAAGTATTGCTGCCAATGGGCTCGACGAAACTTTTGTTTATAATTCAGATAATCGTGAACTCCCGCCAAATTACACGTTAATTTATTTAGCTAGTGAAAAATTATATTTTGGTCAAAATTCTGGTGAAAATAATGGAGAAACACCTCAAACAAGACATTCATCAATCTCTCTTGATGATTATTTCACTCAGGTTTTAAATTAACAGAGGCTTAAACAGCAAAATAAAATAGCTAACTACTCGTAATTTTGGCAATTTTTGTTAACCTGCCGTATGTAATCTTTTCAATAGGAATAAGTATGAGTCAAATCAAAGGTTTTATAATTTCGATTATTATCGTCATTATTACATTTGTGATTTCTGCGGTAGCTGCGGGCTACCTAGCTGATTTTATTGGGGTTTGGAAGAAGCCCGTAATAGGTTCTGTCGCAGCTTCTTGTGTTGTTATTGCAGGTTATGTCACTGCGCCTAGCTATAAACAATTAGCTTCGGCAACATGGTTAATTATAGGTGCAATAGCGGCTTGGGTTTTATCTAGTACTTCACCCTACCCAGAAGATCACCCGACACTCATGCCTTTGTATTTAACTTATGCAAGTGGCTTCATAACATTATTACTATGCATGATATGGCATAAAAAACACGCCAATAAATAGCTCTATTTATCTTTAAATAAATCACATAAACACGGAGTCCATGTGAAAAAATACCTTTTAATAACCGCTATTGCTCTCTCACCCTTTACAGGCCATACATCCAATATAATTAAAAATGACAAGATTGAAGAGCAAAACAATTGCTTTACTTCAATATTTGAAAACTATGATTCTTGGCGTGGCTTTTTAGAGAATAAATATAAAAAGAGAATTAAATCAGAGGAGAAACGCTTAAAGAAATTATCATGGTTTGATTCTAGCTTTGGTGAAGAAAAATTTAATTATTACAAGAACAACCTCTCTTGCTCGACATTTAAATACTTTGTTGACGGTAATGCTGTTGAAGGTTTTGTCATTAAGCCTAAAACATCAACAGAAAAACTCCCTATATTGATTTACAACCGTGGTGGTAATGGTAATTATGGCGGCGTTGTTTTCGGTTCAATGATGCATAATTTATTTCCAATTGCCAACGAAGGTTTCATTATTGTTGGTAGTCAGTATCGTGGCACTTTTAATAAAATGGCAGTTAACTCTGATGAATTTGGTGGCGATGATGTCCATGATGTTACAGCTCTTTTAGATTATGTTGCAGATATTGAAGGGGCTGATACTCAACGCATTGGTATGTATGGTGCTAGTCGAGGTGGTATGCAAACACATTTGGCCATGAAAAAAGTCACGGGGATTAAAGCCATAGCTACCATTGCAGGTAATTCTGATTTATTAAAAGGCTTAGAATATCGCCCTAAAATGGAGAATGTTTATAAAAAACGGATTCCTGACTATGAAAAGAATAAAATTTCAGAATTAGAGAAGCGATCGGTATTAAGTTGGGTTGATGAATTATCACCGAACATCCCAATACTACTGCTTCATGGCGAAAATGATAAACGTGTTTCTGTTAAACACTCAATCCATTTAGCGGCAGCATTAACAGAGCACAAAATCCCGCATAAACTGGTGATATATCCTGATGATGATCATGGCTTAAGAAAAAACCGTGAAAGTGCAAATAAAGAATTAGTGACTTGGTTTAAAACTAATTTATAAAAAAACAATGACTTAAGAATGAGGCGAGTTTTCATCAACTCGCTTTATTTTTCAGCCTTCAGATTAAATTTCTTATACTTTCAGTTAAACCAAAACGACAACTAATATCTGCGATATAACCAATTAAAGTGCACTAAAATTATTACTCACTTCATTTGTTTTCTTCCATCAATTCACCTCTCGTTTGCTAGATAACTCTTCAAAGCTTTGCTATCGATCACTCAATTCAAGAACGCTTCTACGCAAAACAACACGCTAAATCATGAGCGAAAGGTTAAATTTTGTTCGTGCTATTTCTCTTAATAGCATGATTAAAAAATAATAATTATTAGAAAATAATAATAAGGAAAAACCTATGAAAGCGAAAACAAAAGCAAAAGTAGTACGCTTATGTTTGTTTACGCTCTTTGCTAGCTCTTTTACTGCCCAAGCTGTGGGCCCAAAAGCAGTTAATACTCTTAAGAACAATAAATTTCTTATTGAGAACCAAGCAGAAAGTGATAAAAAAGGTCATGATGAGCATAACTGTGGCACAGACCACAATGGCCAAGATTGGAAGACATTACAAAAGGAATTTGTAAAACAAATAAAAGCTAAGAAGCACCAAAATAACCTTCGTCAACTAAGCCAATCAAATGAGATATCAAGCTATAGCTTTGAGAATAGTGAGGCTGTTGATGGTCGTTATTACATTCCTGTTGTTATGCATGTTTATGGCGATGCCTATAACTGTACAGACGATACTCAAAAATGTTTAACAGACACAAAAATTGAAGACGCATTACGAAAGTTAAATGATGACTTTCAAGGACTATCGGTTGATACACCTGAAATCAACCCTATTTTTGCCGCCATTCGCAAAAACTTAAATATTGAGTTTGTGTTAGCAAAAAAAGATCCTGATGGAAACCCAACTAACGGTATTGTTCGTTACGACCAAGACAAAGCCGGATACGGTAACGGTGATGCTTCAATACAGGGTGATATTGCAGCTGATTCATGGGATAACTTTAAATACATGAACGTGTATTTACAAAATGACTTACACGCTGATGGCAAAGGCAACTATTCAGGTGTTGCATGGTACCCAGACGTTTCTATGAGTGAAGCTGGCACTTCTCGTGTTGTATATAACCCAAATTATGTTGGCTTAAATACTAACGAGAACTTCCGTTCAGTATTAACCCATGAGTTCGGTCATTGGTTAAACTTAATTCATACTTTTGAAAATAAAGTGTGTTCAATTACCAATGAAGCATTTTGTTCGACAACGGGCGATAGAACCTGTGACACCCCACAAATGTCAATGCCGTCGCAAATGCAAAACAATGCCATGAACTGTTTAGGTCAACCGACAAACACTGAAAACTTCATGCATTACACTGACAACTACGCTATGTTCACTAAAGACCAAGTTGATCGTATGACCGCAGCGCTTCACGGCCCTGCGCGTTCTACTTTATGGTCTAACGAAAACTTAGTTGCTACGGGTTTAGCGCAATATGTTAGTAGTGTTGTTCATCACTGGGATGGTGTTTCAGGCATCGATCTTGAGCCAGAAGGTGAAGTGTTGCTTACTCAAGAAAACATCTCAGCACCACTAGATGCCATTGAAACGTTTGAAGTGAATTTACCCCTTGATGCAACGAATGTTTTATTCTATTTAGATGGATTTACTGAAGATCCAGATATGTATGTATCAAGCGGAGTAACTCCTACTCCACCTGAAGCAGGCTCTGACTCTTGGATTGCAGATTTCATTTCATTCAATTCACCAGGTACTACAGAATCAGTTTCGCTTGATATCCCAGATACAACTGCACCTTATTACGCTTCAATCCATGCATTCACTGAATTTAACGATGCAAGATTACGTGTTATTCAAGGTAAAGATCCATATTTAGCTGAAGGTGAACGTCGCTATACCCTATTCAAAATTGAAGATTTATGGGCGAATAAAACCGATCCTATGTGGGAAAACCGCTTAGGTAAAACGCATACTTACCAATTTACTGTGCCTGATGATGCTACTCGTGTAGTCGTTGTAGTACCGGGTAATTACCAAGGCCCTAAAATGGCTGACGGTTCAATCAATAAAAATGGTGATTTAGACCTACATGTTAGTCGCAATAAAGAAGTTTCATTAGAAACTTATGATTGTCGTCCATATAGCTGGAAGCTCATTTCTGAATATTGTGAGTTTGATGGTGGTGGTACGTTCAATGTAATGATTGACCCTTTCCAAACCTACACGTCTGCAACTTTACATGTTTACTATGAAACAGCAAATACAGGTAACCAATTACCCTTTGCTAATACGAACGGTACACTATATGAGGAAGCGGTAGGTCATGCTATCCAATTTAACAGTGACGGTTCAAACGATCCTGATGGTGAGATAGTTAGCTATTTATGGAACTTTGGTGATGGTAATGAGAGCACCAGTCCTAATGCTAATCATACCTACGCTAACGAAGGAGAATATGACGTCACGTTAACAGTTACAGATAGCTCTGGTGAATCAACTACTGCAACAACAAAAGCGGTTGTAACATTGAACTCACCAAGAGATGCTGAACTTTGTGATGACTGTACGCGTTTCTACCTTAACGATGAAATTGATTTAACATCTATTGCTGGCGATACACCAAAAACTTACTACTTTGAAGCACCAGATGCAGCTTCTTTAGTAACATTTGAATTAGTGAGCCGTTACAATGGGGATCCAGATATTCATGTAAGTCAAAACCAAGACGTGTCTACTGAACAGTACGATTGTCGTCCTTGGAATGCTCCTGGTGCAACTGAGTTATGTCAGTTTACCAGTGGTGGTGTATTTAATGTCATGATAGACCCTTACAAAGACTATGATTCACTAAGATTTAGAGCCTACTATGATATTCGTGATGACGCCGATCACTCAGCACCGAATAAATTACCCGTAGCAAATGCTGGTGGAAATTATACTGGTCTTTCTGGCCATGCAGTTACATTTGATGGTTCACAATCTAGTGATGCTGACGGCACTATTTCTGAGTACCTTTGGGACTTTGGACATGGTGAAACACAAGCAGGTCAAGTAACGACTCGTACTTATGCTAATGCGGGTATTTATTTTGTTACGTTAAAAGTAACCGATAATGAAGGTGCAACGCATTACAATCGAGTACAAGTAACCATTACACCTGTTGGCGATATGGACGGTGACGGCGACGTAGACAGTGATGATATTAGTGCATTACAAACTGCTATTGCTAATGGCGATACCATTGACGCAAGTTTTGATTTAAACAACGATGGTGTAGTTGATTCATCAGATGTTGCTTTAATGAGTGATATTTGTTCTTACGACAACTGCAGCACTATTGCGCCACCACCTCAGGCCCCCATTGCTGCAGCAACAGCGCTTGATAACAACGTACAAGTAAATACTGATGTTAGATTCAGTAGCGAAGGTTCAAGCGATCAATATGGTCAAATTGTTACTTACGCGTGGAATTTTGGTGACGGCAATACCAGTGATTGGTCTGCACCAATACATCAATATGCGCAACCAGGTATATATGACGTCACTTTAACATTAACTGATAATGACGGCATGACAGCAACAAGTTCAACGCAAGTAAATATTGCTCATACGCCATTAACAGATATTTGTAGTACTGTTCCAGCAACAAATGAACGTGATTTAGTACCATCAGTTGAAACATGTATAGGCACTGAAGATAGCCTTACTATTCCACAAGTGAATCAATACAAGACTGTTGCTATTTCAATGATTAATGCACCTGAAGATTCGTTAATTTACTTTGGTGCGGGTAGCTGGCCTAAAATTAACACGGGTGAATACACGGCCGTTTCAACAGAACAAGATGGACAACAGTGTATTTTCTACACTATTCCAGACGATGCAACGAGTTGGGGTTATATTCAACTAACAGGTACACCTGCAGGTGCAACCATTGCCGTTGATTATGACGTAGCTTCATGTCGTCCAACATCTATTGATGATGTGCCAGCAGAAAATGCCTTACAAAATGGTGTGAGTAAAGTAGCATCGGGTGCTAAAAATGAAGAAGTTCATTTCACCATGGATGTACCTGCTTCTGTTGAATCATTAATCTTTAACACATCAGGTGGTACAGGTGATGCTGACTTATACGTTAAGTTCGGTGCAGAGCCTACAGCCAGTGATTATGATTGTCGCCCATGGAAAGGTGGTAACGTTGAATCATGTGATATTAGTAATATAGAAGAAGGCACTTACTATGTCATGCTACGCGGTTACAGTGATTTTACTGATGTAAATATTACCGGCTCATATACTGAAGGTGCCGCTAATGTTGCTCCTGTAGCTACAATCAATGGCCCTTACACAGCGAATACTTCAGAAACCATTGCAATGATAAGCAGCGCATCTGACACTGACGGCTCTATTGTAAGTTACTTATGGGATTTTGGTGACGGAAATACCAGTACTGCCCAAAACCCTAACCATAGCTACGCAGGCGCAGGATCTTTTACAGTGGTATTAACGGTAACTGATAATAACGGCGCTACCGCTTCAACATCAAGCACAGCAACAATTCTAGACTCTAAAGAGCTGCAAAATGGTGTTGTTAAGTTGGTGTCTGGCCAAGCAAATGGTGAAACTCACTACACCTTCACCGTGCCTGCTGGTGCGACTAACTTGAGCATCAGCACAAGTGGTGGTTCAGGTGATGTTGATATGCACGTTAAGTTTGGCAGTGAAGCATCACAAGCAGACTATGACTGTCGCCCATGGAAAGTAGGCAGTAATGAAACCTGTAACATTAACAACGTACAAGCAGGAACTTACCACATTATGCTGTTAGGTTACTCTGATTTTAACGCGGTTAACTTAGTGGGTAGCTATAACCCATAAGCTTTTATATTTAAGCTTGAAATAATAATTAAATAGCAAAACCTTTAAGCCAGTTTATTTAGTAAACTGGCTTTTTTAATGTGTAGCCACACTTCATATTCAGAACCTAACGGCCACTATAGGCTAAATAATTATTGATAAAATTTCGAGAGATCAAAGAAGCTGATATTTGTTCTTTTGTGTGACTTGTTAGGCATGCCGAATTAATATACTTAGCTCCGTTGCCCATAAATAAAACTACAATTTGGAATGAAAGAATATTTATCAAGAGGTTTAAGTTCGATTATTTCAATCTCACTTACTTTATCAATTTCAGTTTTTTGTTCAATCTCAAAGTAAAACCACCATCGTTCATTGAAAGAGGTTAATTCTAAATACGGGTAACTTCTTAATTTCCAAATACCTTCTAAATAATCAGTTCTATCACTAGGTTTGTTAGCAAAGAACAATTGATAAGTATTGTCTCGATACAATTTCATTTTAACGGGAATATCACAACCGCGTACTTCATACTCATTAACCAGATCTTGAGCGGGGGTTGTATCGTTTCGTTTGATCCCTTCATGTAGAAGGAACAAACCAATGCTATCATTTTTAAACCAATGATTCCCATTTACAAGGAGTTCTATATTTGAAATAGGCCAATCCAATTTAGAAAGTAAATTCACCAAACTATCTAGATTCTTGCCATCATTTAAAAATGGAGAGTAAACCAACGTTGATTGATTAATTTTTTCAGGAAAAGATAAAGTGTTTGTTACAACATCAAAGCCTAATTCTTCTATCTCTTCGCTAACTTTTTTTATTTCAGAATCAGATAAATACCGGCTATACAAATGAACCTTCGATGAAGAGCAACCTATTAAATAAAAGCAAATTAAAACACTAAATATGACTTTCATAACACTCCAGCTCATTGATGTATGCCTAACGCCTCTTAAGATACTAAAAATGTGTAGCGTAGTGAAACCAAGCAAACTGTTAGCAGCCCCGCTTTAAATTCTTGCTAGCTTTATTTATGTATCCGTGTAAATACATACATTACACTTCCTGCCAAGAAACCGACTAAAGACATAATACAAACTAACGTAAGTGACTTTGAATAACCAAAAGTGTACGCCACCATAGCAGATATAGATGTAGTGACCAATATAGCGGTCAAAACTAACGAACTGAAGCCAAATGGTAGCCACAATAATGTTAATACGTGCGTAAAAAGAGCTATTGGTGAAATAAAAAGCAGCAAAAGCAGTACAATAGGAAATGCTTGTAAATAACTGTCCTGAATCTGAAAATTAAAAACAAAAGTAGAAGCGAGCGAAACTATTGCAGCTGCAAAGAAGTAACCCACTGTAATTATAAGGTGATGTCGTTTCATAGAAAGCAAACGCCTCGTTAAGAGGCTAAAAATAGTTGATTAAAATAAGTGACGAAGGAAAAAACTTTATTTTTTCCTTGTTTAACAGCTTGTTATACTACTATCTGAATAAAGTCTTAATATAATCAGAAGTTGGTTTAGGCAACAAGTCTTGCGGATGATCTCCACCAAAAGTAGCTAAGCCGCTAGAGCCTTTAATTATGACCGATGATTTTACTTCTAAAGTTTTAACATCTACAACAACAATTTTAATATCTGCTTTATCAGCGATACCTGACCATTCAGTAGCGCGATCTTACCAGTGTAAAATACTTGGATAAAATAAATAATCATAGTCTTGCTCTTTTGCTTCGTTGAGCGAATTTTTATAATTAGATAAGCTTGGGGCTATGTCTGCCTGTATAACAAACTGTAAAAGTGATGAACGCAAAATATTTGCAACTGCCTGGCCAGAGCCTGAATAATACTTTTCTCCATACTGACCATCTTTTGGTAAAGAAATATAAATAGATGAACTGTTGGATAAAGCAAAATTTGAATATAAAGGATCATATTTTATTTTGCTTGTATCAACACAACCAATAACAAACACTGACAAAATAATTATGAATAATACCGACTTCATTTAATGCTCCTTGTCGCATAACACCCACTGAGGGATAAATAATTAGCTTAACTATACTTTAATATGTAGTGACAAAGCTAAGCTTTATTTACCGCTTTAGTTACTTGATAGGTTTTGATTTGATATCTCTCCACACTAAGTACGCAATATGCATAACTATCAGTACAGGGAGTATATATAATATGGCATCACTGACGCTACTAGAGACTTTTATCCCTAGCGGTATCCAGATGAAAAACCAAAATAGAACAAATGAAGCTATAAGTGTAGGTCTTTCGATTGCTTTACCGTGAAATATAAGCTGAGACATTTTCCACACACCTATAGCAGACAAACAACAGCTAACAATAAAAAATAATGGAAAAAAAAGAATCTCTAAAGGAGCCTGGATTAATACAACTAATGCTGCGCCTAATATGCCATTAACAAGAAGAACAGAATAGATGATTATTTCAATAGTGATCCATACTCTAGTTATTGCACTCATAAACACCTAACAGCTTATTACAAAGACTTCTCTGTAATATCCGTTCCATGATTTAAAATAATTAACAGCTAATATTCCATAATTTCAACAAATTAGAAAGGTAATTTTATTGCTAGTCGTTTCTCTTTTGATTTTACTGAGCACGCTCAGTAATATGCAAATAGAATCTGTTTTCCAAAATTTTAACAGCTACGCAGTTTATGAATAATCCTATCTGTATGAGGCATTAAAGTGACTAAAGAAAGTAACTCATTATGAGTTTTTTATAGCGATTAAGTTAAAATGAACTACTGAATCGAAAACACTTTGCCAGCTAATATTTTTGCTTGCTGATATCCTTCTACTAGCTCACCATTAGCTAGCACTATAGACGGGGTAACACGCACCCCTATTGATTTTGCTAATTTGTAATGAGAGTCAATTGAACCATTACAAGTATTAGCATCGATTTCTTTATTTAATTTGGCTTGAGTTAACGCACTTTGCTTATCATTAGCGCACCATATGGCATTCATAGTTTTATAGGTTGCTGAATTAAGCCCCATTCGCGGATAAGCATAATAATTAACAGTAATGCCAAGCTCATTCAACACTGTAACTTCACCATGAAATCGTCTGCAAAAACTACAATCGACATCAGTAAAAACACTGATCTGCGCTTTTTCTGTTCCCATGGCTGGGTAACTAATGGCAGTATTTGTAGATAAATTTTCAATAATACTTTGTCGTCTTTGCGTTTTATTTGCTTTAGTTACATTAAGATAACTGCCACCTTTTTCTGCTTTAAATAAATTTCCTGCCAGAAAATACTGTCCATTGGCAAAAGCGTAAATCGTCTCACCTGTCGCTAACTGAACTTCATACAGCGCATTAACAGGTGATTTGTGAATAGATTCAATAACTAGCTTTGGTGCATGCGCTAACAAGTTACTTTTTAAGGTTTCTATTTCATTGGCTTTGGCATTGGCAATGCCAATAAATGTTAAACCAAACAAACGGATCATGGTAATTAGGCTGACATTTGCAATGAGTTGCTTCATTAATACCTTCCCTTATTTCTATATAAAAATAACCCTGCATCTGCAGGGTTATCAATAATTTAATTAGATATAGCTTTACAAAGTAATTTTACGGCTAATTACAGTAATCACTCGCCACATCAACTTCAATGTTAAGCGCCGCACCAGTTTTATCACCCAATACACTGATATAGGTCCAAGTATTGCCTTCGCCAATGGCTTTAGTTATCACTAAACATTCTTGGTTGGCTGCATTTTCAGAGCTAGCATCACTGCCATCGGTTGCTGGCCAGCCGCCATTTTTAGCAAATAAACTCAGGTCTCCTGTACCATTATCTGTTCTAATACCAATATTGCCGTAGTCTTTTGAGTTACCTAAATAAAAGCCTAAAGCACTATTGCCGTCTTCCAGACATATTGCCTCATTAGGGTATAAATCAGAGCGATTAGCAACGGGGGCTTGAGTTAAACAAACATCTTCAACCGTTGAGGTTGGCGTAGTGCCACCACCATTATCACCACCGCCAGTACTGCCACTGTTATCAACACTTACTGAAAAGTTAACATCATTGTATGAAGCGAAGCCATACAACATTATTTGATAAATACCTGCACTAGGCGTATCAATTACACAGCTTTCTTCGTTACCTGACTTATAAGGAACACAAGTCCAGTTACTTCTGTTGGCTTTATCAATACGCGTTGCTTCATTAACGTATAAATCTACATCACCACTGCCACCCGTCAATGTCACAACTAAATTAGTCGAATCTACCGGTACATTAACAAAGTAATCAGTTTCAGAGTATCGCTCGCCCGATACCACGCTATTGGTATTAATTAAAACTTCTTCACCAACACCGGCAACAGCCGTAATATCATCAGCTTCTTCAATAGTTCCTGCTTTAATGCCCGTATCAGGTTTGCCGCTTAAACCATATTCAATAAAGGTGACTGTTTCACCATCGCTACTTACTGACAGTTTTATCCAACCATAGTGCATTTTCCCACTTCGTCTAAAGCGCACACCAATAAAACCAGTTTCACCACGCCAATCAGTGAAATTAGATTCACCATAGCTTAAACCATCAAGCATATGCTGACCTTTATCGCTCCAATATTCACGACCCGGCTGCCACGGACTATTTGGTCCAATGTTATCACCTTGAGATAACTTGATAACTTCGTAATTTCCATTCGCTAAAGCATCTTTACGCCAAGTAATAAACTTAAAGCCCGCAAGTGGGCCATCACCTGGTTCATAATTTTGCATCTGATAAGTTAACTGGTTATCAATACTTTCGTAAGATTGTAAAAATGACACATGACCACTCGTTTCATCAGCAACACTCGCTTCTTGATAGCGATCAACTGTTTGAATAAAACTATCGCCAATGTACTCAATAGCAAACAGCTTAGTTTTGCCAGTAACATCAACTGTACTAAAGGCGCTATCTAAAAATGAAATAGAAAACTCACTATAGCTTGAATCGCGCCATGTATGCCTTGATGCGTTACCATTGAGAGTAATTGTGGCTTGTGAGGCACTTATAACATCAACATTAACACTATGACCTGAAGGCAAGTTACTTACAGTAAAGTCTGTGCCTTGAGCCAAACTGCCAGTATTTGCAAAGCTCGCATTTTCAAGTTGAACTGTTAAGGCTGACTCAATAGAGCCATCATTGTCACTACTTTCATGGAATCTATCACCAAAGAACTCAAGTACCGGTTTATCAATGGCAGCACTAATTTCTTCGTTGGCATTTTCATTAATACCGTAACTTAGAACATTTACGGTCGCGCCATCTTCACTGACTCTTAACTTCAACCAACCATATAAGAAACCTTCGCTAAAAGCGGTAGGGATCCTAATAGCTGCAAAGCCTACTTTACCGTGCCATGCTGTATAGTCAGGTGAAGTAATAACAGGTGGATATTGGTTTATGTCTGGTCGAACAAACCAATCACCAGAGCTTGATGCAGATATAACATCGCCCTCAGTAAAGCGTTGTACATTATGGCTACCTGCAGTTGTTAGCATTTCAATCTTATTAATGAAGTTGTTAAATGCAACGCTATCACCATCAAAGTTCAACATATCAATGGCAACATCACCGCCCACTAATAATGATGAGTAGCCAATTTTGGTTGGTAGCATGTTAACAGACGACCAAGCCGTGTAGGTTTGCTTAGTTAAATTGCCGTAAATCACCTGATAATCATCAGAGAAGTTAATATCGAACGAACCACTCGTTGCATACAGTGCACTTGCACTACCCGTAACAGCGCCATCAAGCAAGGTTAATGAGAATGTTGCGTTATCTGCTTTATCATGCGCTGAGGCATTACCTGTTACATTAATCGTTGCAGTAGTGGCATCAATCACATCAACCGACAAAGACAAGCCTTGCGGTAAGTTTGCAACGTTATAATCTAATCCTTTAGTTAATTGACCTGTTTTGCTAAACGTAGCGCCATCAACGGCTTTAATAGTACGTTTATTTATAATGCTACCATCGTTTAAATGCGGACTCTCAAGGAAATACTTAAGCTTGTCTAAATCTTCATCTTCTCGTGTACTGTAATTAAACAGCACCCTTGGCCCTAGCGGTTGGGCAACACCAGTTTGCACTAAATTGTCTTGTTGCCATAAAGTCATGCGTGATGACTCTGCCAGTGCCGCATCCATGCGCGCAGTCTGACCTGCAGTAAACATGGCTTCACACGAATTGTAATCCATATGGTTTTGGCTATTTACTAGCTCACCAAAACAGTTATATTGCTCTCCACAGCCTAAGCCACCTGACGTTGCTGGTGTATCATCAACAAAATCACCATCACCTGCAGTACAGCCACCATTATCAAAGGTGTGATATAAACCAAGGTAATGGCCTACTTCATGAGTTAATGAAGAGGCTGGTGGTGAATACTCTAAATATTTACCGTTATAAACAATACGCGCGGTATTTTCATCAGTCATTCCTTGGCTTGGTAACCAAGCCGTACCTGAATTGGTTGTACTTCCTGCTTTAAGCACCACTTGTATGTATACATTCATATACTGGCTATTATCCCAAGCATATTTTTGAATGTCGGCATCTTTACTGCCATTTAAGGCAAAGCCTTCTTCATATTGGTGAAAAATCACCCCATTAGTGGTGTTTCCATCAGGATCAATTTGTGCCAAACGAAACTCAATATCCATGCCCGCTTCTATAGCATCAAATGGTGAGTCTATGCCTGATTTGTCACTATTAAAATTAGCATTAACTTCGGCTAAACCAGCTTTAACTTTGGCTTCATCGATTATACGCTCAATGGTTGTACCATCAGATGCTGTGCCAAAGTAATCATCATCTCCACCATAAACATGGAATACAATAGGAATGACATAACGCGGGTTACCATTGCTTGATGTTTCTACTTGTGCTGTACGCAATAGTCTTGATAAGCCCGTTGAATTTTGCGCAATTGATTGTTGGATTGATTGTTCAAATTTAACAACTGGATCTTCTTGACCTTTTTTGGTCATTAAATCAGAAAAATCTTTCATGTCTTGTTCAAATGAACAAGCCACTCCATCAGTATGTTGATGATTTAATGATGTTAAATGAGGTATTTCTTTACTATAAGTAGAGAAACTACCAATGCTTAGCGCTAAAACACTGAGCCGAGTAGCTGTTGTTATTATGTTCTTCAAAATGACTACCTTCTATTTTTATTATTGTATCACTGTAAAAGTGACTGACGATCTTGCGGTTTAAAATTTCACCACCTTTCGATACTATTCGCGATAGAAGCCATATTCAATCCGGTAAAATAACAACCTATTACGGATAATTAACCTAAGCTAACATATAGTTAAACAATGAATAAAAACAGGAGAGATATTTTGTAACAAACTGATTTACAATGACTTTAACGGCCATTCAAATCAGTTTGTTATAGAAGGGAGTCAAATAAAAACCAAGTCATTCTTCGTTGAAAAAGCTAAGTTTCAACAAGAATTCATCAGCGAATGTCAGCAATTATCATATTCCATTAGCTAACCTTTGGGTTTACTTTTTACAAGTGTCCAACGCTGTTCTAGCAACACTGCAACTAAGCAATGCCTCAGGACCTATGCCAACATACTTTTGTCCAAGTGGTACTTGACCAGAAATTAAGTCTTTATACCATTTAATCCAAGGGTAGTTATAACCATAAGCTTGAGCAGAATGTAGAATTAACTTATCTTTGGGCGTTAGCGGTGTTTGTACACCTAAGTTAGGGTAAAACTGTTCAATTACCACATGTAGCCATTCATGAGTCCAAACGCCTGGATCTGTTGCTAAATACTCATCAATTCTTGCTTTCACGCCAATATCTTTAGGATTGAATTTCACCGTAACATACCCTGTTTGCTTGGTTTCTTTATCTGTTGGGTCAAGCCATGCTAAACCAAAATAAGGGCTTTTAAAGCTACAATCACCCTGCTCTTCACGCCAGAAAAGAAATACCGTATCGTATTGACCTGCCTTTAAAGCGCTTAACTCTGCTAGCCCTTGCTCTGCTTCTACCGTATACCACTTGTTTTTAGGGTTGTAAGTTAATTCAACAGGTGTGGTTAAATCTTGACGGTCAATTTGCCATTTAACGGTGTTATATGAGAAAGGCTCAATGTGCTCTGTTAAATTATGATTAAAAAAGCTAAAAGCTTCATCAAGATCATTTTCATTAAAGTGTGTGCTACATTCCCCTGTGCTCGACTTTCCTGTAACGGTTGGCACACCAACAAATAGCGCTTTCCAAACAGCAGGAGCAACTTTATCTTGTGCTGTTAAATGCACGTTTTGTGGAGCATCAGTAAGGGTTAGTTGTTTCTTTAAATATTGACGGCTGTTTTCAGTTCCTACCGAGATACTGTATTCACCTGCTTCCATGGTGAAACTATGTGGCGTTTTTTGCCCAGTATACTCACCATCAATATATATACTGCCTATTTCTTCACTTGTTACTAAAACATTACCACTCATAGGTGCTTGTTCAGACTCAACAATGCTTGAGCAGGCAGATATACCTAGCAACATTAAACTCGTCAGTATTAACTTTCGATTATGGCTTATCACAATCCTTTCCTCTAAATTTCAAACAAAAAAATCCCCGAAGCAAAATTAATTGCTTCGGGGCTAATCAGTTTATATTAAAACTTATATCGCATTCCTACAGAGAAGCTACGACCATAACTTGCTGTGCCAGTGGTATATTGACCTGTGCTTGCACCAGCAGCTAATAGTTCTGTTTTTAACGCATCAACAGTTAAATGCTCTTCAGGATCAAGTAGATTATATGCATCAGCAGTAAACTGTAAGTTTTCTGAGAAGTCATATGAAATACCTACGCTTAAGTTCTCCCAGCTCGGGGCTATTGCGGTTTCAGTTCCTACGCTGCCAAATGTTTCATACGTCCAATGCCATACTTTACGTGCAGTGTATTCTGAACGATAGTTATAAGCGATATTCGCGCTAAAACCATCAATTTCATAAAATGCTACAACGTTGACTTGGTGATCAGACAAACCGAAGAAAGGTATTTTTTCTCCTTCACTGTTTGTTTCACCTGACTCTGAGTTATTGTAAGTATAGTTAGCTGAAACACCGAAACCTTCTAAACTTGCAGGCAAGAATTCATCAAAGGTTTGATACCAAGCTAATTCATAACCACGCATAATAGCTGGGTTTGCTGTGTCGTTGTATGGTCTGGTTACTTCAAACTCCTGACCTGCAACCATTTCAGTGGTTGTATCATTTTTAATTTGACCAACAAACTCTTTATAGAAAGTTGCAAAGGCTAAATTACCAGTATCGCTATAATACCACTCAATTGCCGTATCAAATTGATCCGCTGAATATGGTGAAAGTCCCGGATCATTCTCAAACATAGAGCGAGTTACTTTACCATCTCCACCTTCATCAAGTTCAGGGCTTAAGCTTGTATTAGGCGTTAACTGAGTAAGAAATGGTCGAGAAATCGCTTTAGAAGCCGCTAAACGAAGCACTAACTCATCAGTTAAATTAATTTTGAAGTTCATGCTAGGTAGCACTTCACTATAATCGCCACCGAACGTTACAAAGCTACGATCTTTCCAGTTATCATTAGCAAGAGTGCCGTCTGAATTAAATTCTAAGTTGGCAGGATCTCTAGAGTAACCATACGATTCAATATCTGTTTGTACATAGCGAACACCCACATCTAACATGTAAGGAAGACCAAATAATTCATCTTCAAATTTAGCTTCGACGTAAGCATGTAAAGTTTCTTCTTTTACACCATAGGTGTTGCCACGCGAACCATTTAATTGTGGTAATAACTTTTGATGTGCTGCTGGATCAAGCTGTTCGAAGTAACCAAATAAATTATCCATATTAATACTAGGCCAGTAGCTAGGAACATTTGCTCCATCACCAAAGTTTTCACTAGTACCTGGGTTAATTACGTTACTTGGTAATTGCCACATAGTTTGACCACCAATCTCAACCATTGGAGCGTCAAAAGATGGATTAACATCATCTATATGATCAAGGGCAAAAATACTTGGAGATTCAGGCCAGAAATATTGACGATCTTTCTCTTGAGAATTGTAACCTGCACCAAAATATAAGGCAGTTAAAATGCCATCAGATGGCTCCCATGTGCCATCTACAACAAATCTAGATGTACTGTTATCAGTGCTATCACCAAATCTTCTTGAGTGATGTGCGCCATAGACAGCAGTATCGTCAATCTGTTGAGATAAAACCATATCAGGAATTGACATACCATTATTAAAGTTAATAGCGGCACCATCAATACCTGCTCTGACAACAACAAGTCGACCATCGTTATCATTTTTATTTGATGCTTCAGAAACCGCAGCATCAAAGTTCAAAGTTACTTCATCAATGATCCAATTTGCATTCAAACCTATTTGATAAGTATCACTTGAACGCGGCACACCCGTTTCTAATAATTCTAATGTTGCATCATTCCAAGCGGCACTATCTAATAAACCATCAGGACCTACATTAAAATCAGTATATGTACCACGAGCACTCCATACGTTAGGTAGTACTAAAGTCATTGCTTTAGCGCTATTCTCAACATTATATGAGCTATATAATGCATCAAAATTGATATCTAAATTATCACCTACTAACCATTGTAATGCTAAGGTACCGCCAATACGCTCACGATCTGATTCTGTTCGTGTAATACGCGGCCAGCTAGGCATACGAAAAACATCGCCCATTGCAGAACCTTCAGGTAATACATCTAAAATACTATCGTCACCATGCAACTCACTGTATTCATAGTCATCCCAGTTTGTTGAGCCATAAACATCATAGCGAGTAGTTCTTTTATTATGTACAAACGTTGCTAATGCACCAAAGTTACCATCATTAAAAACATCACTTACCACAATAGAGGTTTTCGGGTTAAATGATTCAGCACGCTCGTTATAATCACCTTTAACAGAAACACTTAATGATTTGCCAAGTTCAAGTGGTTTACGTGAATAGATATTGACCACACCACCAACAGCACCTTCTTGTAAACGAGCTTGTTGTGTTTTGTGTACTTCTATTTTACCTACTAGCTCTGAAGCAATAACATCATAGTTAAAGTCACGTGTATTACTATCTGTTGCTAATTGTCGACCATTAAAAGTAGTAATATTGTATTTACCCGACATACCACGAATAGTGACACGTTGCCCTTCACCATCAACGCGGGTAACACTTATCCCTGGTACACGCTGCAATGCTTCAGCAACGTTATCATCAGGGAACTTACCGATGTCTTCTGCAACGATTGCATCTACAATGTTATCTGAAAACTTTTTAATGTTTTGTGCTTCTTTTAAACTACTAACAATACCTGTAACTTCAATAACTTCGATATCTTTTTCTTTTTTTGCATCAAGTTCTTTTTGCGTGGCTTGCTCAGCCATAGCTGCACCTGAGGCACAACTTAAAAGTAAACATAGCGCAGAAGCAATTGGTGTTAAGGAGAAATGCTTTTTATTAGAGTTATTTTTATATAATTTACTCATTTATCTTCCCTTGGAATGTTTCAAAAAATTCCTATTCACGACAAATTTAATCAGTGAAAAGGTCCGAATAAATACTGAACGGATCGATAAAAATTAACCTCCGAAAAGTTAGATAACTGGTCTTGAAAATTAGTGCTTTGCACTTTTTAAGTGATTAATTTGTAACAAGGCAGTTACAAGCGCCTTTAGAAAATGTCTAGCCTTAGCGGCGTGCAGGGAGGATAGATATAAAAAAGCCTAAGATAATACGCTTGAAATATGATCTTAGGCTTGAAAGCAGTATGAAATTATTTGATTTCAATAATGCTTAATGCAGTGTTATTTTTCGGGAAGTCGTTTTATTTGTGCTACTTCACATCCGTTACTTTTTTAAAACGAGCATTCTTTAAATGAAACTGTGAGCCCGACAGCTGAGGATATTTCTTTCTTAACTGATCAAATTCTGGGTTAATTGCTGTATCTCCCCATATACCCAACATGAGTTTTAACCCTTCTTCATTTTCAGGGTATTGTCCTTTATCATCGCTTTGCTCAATCCAATTTGATAGTACGTCTCTATGTTCCAGTAAAATATCTTGATAACGAGCATCAAGTGCTAAGTTTACAATCTCATGGGGGTCTTTTTCTAAATCGTATAGCTCCTCTACAGGCCTTGTTGAGGAGAAGTGCTGTGCTTGAATCGCGTTGAGTTGACCTTGCTCGAATAGGTTTTTACTCACTTTCGTCAGTTCCCAATAGTCGCGATAACTCGGCTGCATACCTGAGCGCTCTGGATGAAAGTTTTTAATGTACTTATATTTGTTAGAACGTACCGAACGAATACGGTCAATAGTAAAATCACAGCGATCTCTCGCTGAAATGACATACTTTTTACCTTGGTACTGTTCATCAAATAAATCATTACCTTCAAAGTATTCAGGCTTTTCAATATCGGCTAATGCTAACGTGGTAGCACTAATATCAAGTAAACTTATTTGCTCATCTCTGACAGTATTCGCCACAATGTTTTGATGATTTTTCCAATAAGCAATAAACGGAACTTTTAAGCCACCATCATAAAGAAACTGTTTATGACGAAGTAGTCGCATACCATGATCAGCAAAAAAGAAAATAACAGTATTTTCCAGCTCTCCGTCAGCTTCTAAACGCGCTAGAATATCTTTTACTTCCCTATCAGTAATTTGTAATGATTCTAAATATTGAGCCCATTCTTCAATAATAATGGGATGTTCAGGGTAGTAAGGCGGTAACTGAATTTTATCTCTATCGATAGGAAGCTGAACTTTATCTTTAAATTTGCTGCTAAAAATATGTTTACCACCTTTTAGTTGGATTTGACCAAAGAAAGGTTGGTTTTTATTTTTACGCTGATTCCAATCAATCTTCACACCTGACTTTCCATAAAGAGGATGCGCCATATAGTCACCTGAATAAAGATCAAAACGATCATAATCAAAATTATAATCATCTTTACCACTATTAAAGGTAAAGTAGCCATTTTCTTTCATAATTTCAGGTAACGTTTTCACTGAATCAGGTAACGAAATAAGCGATTCAGGCGTGCGCGAGCTATGGTGATTATGCACACCTATATTAGTTTGCATTTGCCCTGTCATCATGGCAGAACGCATTGCTGAGCAAACAGGTGCTGGTGTAATAGCATTCGTAAATTGGCTGCCCTGACTTGCTAACTCATCTAACGTAGGTGTTTTAACAAGTGGCTCACCATAACTACCAAGGTGCGGTGAAATATCTTCAACATAGATCCATAATATATTCGGTTTTTTCAGCTGCTCGGTATCGGCTGCATTTTCTATCTTATTAAGTTGATTAGCTTCTTGTTTCGCACATCCGAGCACAAAAAATATCAGTAATGAGATTATTATTTTTTGGAAAATGTTCATGAGTTTCCTTAGTAAAGCCTAATGTTCAAAAGACTACTTATCAAAATTACGATTTATTAATAAGATTCGTAGTATGGTAAAACGTTAGTTTTGTTCCGTTAACATGCTTAAAGTAACTCTTTCAAGCAGCTAACTCGGTGAGCTATATTATTATGCATCTATGCTCTTTGATGCATACTATTTACTAACTATTCATTCCTAAAAGTTAATGTACAAAGCTAAATATTATCTAAGGCATTAGTTAAGTCAGCAATTAAGTCATCAGCATTTTCTAAGCCAATTGAGACACGCATATTGCTAAGTGATATTCCCATGCGTTTCATATGCTCAGGTGTTTGCTCCACGCTGCAACTTATGGCCGGTGCATATATTAAACTTTCATGCCCGCCCCAACTGACGCCTTTTTGAAAAAGTTTAAGGGTATTAAAGAAGTTTTTGATTAATACCAGATTATCGGTTTTCAATTTAAAACTAAATAATCCACTAAAGCCTGTCATTTGTTGCCCCGCAAGCAGTGCTTGTTTAAATGAAGCAAGCCCAGGATAAAAGACTTCGGCAATCTTTTCGTGATTATCTAAAAACTCCGCAATACGCATGGCACTTTGTTGATGTCTTTCCATTCTAATGGGCAAGGTACGTAAACTTCTTAATAACATACTGGCATCATTAGGAGACGATGCAGCACCCAGTAACTCATACTCTTTCATACTAATATTATTGATCAGTGACTGACTACCAATTAATACTCCACCAATAATATCGCTATGACCACCAAGGTATTTAGAGCAAGAGTGCATTTCTAAATCAATCCCCAATGCAAGGGGCTTTTGGTATAGAGGCGTTGCCCAAGTGTTATCGATCATCGTAGCAATATCATGCTCTTTTGCTAATAAACTGATCTGTTTTAAATCTTGTAATGAAAATATCACCGAAGAGGGGCTTTCAAGGTATATTAATCTAGTATTAGGTCTTATAGCTTTGGCTATTTCCTCAAGACAGTTACCAGAGACATACGTGACTTCTACTCCCATTTTAGGAACAAGCATATTACGAATTAACGTGGCTGTTGGCCCATAAATATTACTTACCGTAATTAAATGGTCACCTTGAGATAAAAAGTGCAATATGCCAGCTGACACTGCAGCCATACCAGAAGAGAATAATTTTGCTCTTTCACCACCTGCCAGCAAAGCTAATTTGCCCTCAGTGTATTGTACCGTTGGATTATTACCTCGCGTGTATATAACGCTATTCTCTTTATCTGCAAACGCCTGTTCAAGCGCTTCCCAACTGTCAAAGGTAAAAAGAGAGTTTTGATAAACTGGTGGAACTACCGCGCCATAAGGGTCGCTATTATCATCACCATCGAATACTAGTCCTGTTTCTATATGTTGCTTTTTTATCATCCTAATACTACCTAGTTTTGTTCTTCGAATAATCAATTGCGAAAATTGCCAACAGTAATGCAACGGCAATGTTGAATAAGCTCATTAATTGCCAATACCAATATTCAGTAAGGGCAATGTCTAAAGTGGCGTAGATAAATACTGCCGTGGTGCTCCATGGCACTAGACTTTCTATCATGGTGCCAGTGTCTTCAAGTGATCGCGATAATAACGGCTTGGGGAGCCTATGTTCACGATATTTTTTAGAAAACACCTCACTAACAATAAAGCTATTGGCATACTGACTTGATGTTAGAGAATTGGTTAATGATGATGCAAATAAGGTGGAAACAACTAATGATGAGTCTCGCTTTATCTTATGCAACATAGCACTTAACGTGCGAGTTATTGCGCCCATTTCATCCACAACACCAACATAAACAAAAATTAAAATGGTGATAACAATAGGATCAATTAGAAAATATAAACCACCACGATTCAAAATACTGTTAATAGCAACCCCACTGGTGTCTACTGTCATATTGGCTGTTGATACAAACATCGAAAGGTCAAAACCTTTATGAATTGTAGTAAATATCTGCTCTAACGATATAGCTTGAAAACACAAAGCTAACAAACAAGCACTAATAGAGGAAACAACTAAAGTTGGTAGTGGCGGAAAACGCTTAATTGAGCCAATCAAAATGATAAGCGGTGGTAAAAATAGCCAAAAGCTAAAGTTAAACAGCCCTTGAAGCTGAGTTTGAAATGTCAAGAGTACGCTTTCTTGTGCAGCAGTGCTAGCAACGGGATAATAAAAACCCAGTATTATATAAGCAAACAATGCCAAAACAGCTGCGGGTATAGTGGTGTATTTCATTGCATTAATATGCGCTTGAACACTTACCCCTACAGCAATAGCAGCAATGTTTGTCGTATCAGATAACGGAGACATTTTATCGCCAAAATAGGCTCCTCCTATAACAGCGCCAGCCAAAATACCCAAATGTGCATTAGCTGTTTGCCCAACGGTAATTAACACTACACCTATGGTCGCAATAGTACTCCACGATGAACCTGTACACAGAGAGAAAACGACTGATAGTAAGAATGCTAAGGCGTAAAAATAGTGCTCGCTAACTAAATCTAACCCTAGGTAAACTAACATTGGAACCGTACCAGATAAAATCCAAGTACCGATTAAAATACCAATAACAAATAACAATAAAATAGTGGGAAATGCCCGTGTTATTTTCGCATTGACATTATTTATTAAACTCTGCCATTGATAACCTAAACATAATGCCTGAGCCATCACCATAACCGAGGCACTAAGAAACACTAGCTCTAATGGCAATGCTGTTTGATTTAGCCAAAGCGGCCTGATTATCAAACCATAAGCCACACTTGCAACAAGAATCATCACTGCCAACATCGAAGACAGTAGATGATTCACATCACTTAATGGACGAGAAAGACTATTTACTTGTGGTAATTCGTGCAACCCAACCACCACTTGGCGCTAACTCAACATTGATTTTACTTTGACTAGTTACCTTACTTGTCTGCTTTTTGATATCACTAGCGAATTTATCTGCGTTCACCCCATCACTCATGGAGATCATTTGATATTCACCCTGCCCTAAAAAGCTTAAATCAATATCAAAATTTCTCGCTTTACTGTTACCTAAGACACCAATAAACCAATCATTGCCTGAGCGCCTTGCACTAATAATATGATCTTGGAATTTTGCCGATAAAATCTTTGTTTCATCCCAAACTGTTGGCACTTTAGAGATAAATGCAGTGCTTTGCTCGTTGGCTAAGTAATTTGATGGACTATCTGCCAGCATTTGTAATGGACTTTCAAAGACGACATACAAGGCTAATTGATGAGCGCGAGTCGTTTTACTCATTGGTCGATTGAAGGAAATTCTAAAGTTTTCAGGTTGAGTATTCACCATCGCCCCTGGAGTGTAATCCATAGGACCTGCTAGCATGCGTATAAAAGGCAAAGTTAAATTATGCTCTGCGGTAATATAATCACCCCATTTATTATGCTCTAAACCACGCACTCCTTCTCTGGTGATAACATTAGGATATGCTCGTCTAAGCCCAGCAGGTTTGTATGAGCCATGAAAATTAACTAATAATTTATTTTTCGCCGCTTCTTTAGCAACGCGCCAATAATATTGCACCATCGCTTGGTCATCACGTTGCATAAAATCAACTTTAATACCTTTCACGCCCCAATCAGCGTATTGCGACAATATATTAGCTAAATCTTGTTCAACGGTTTCCCAAATAACCCATAAAATAATATCGACATTTTTGCTTTTGCCGTAGGAAATTATTTCGGCTAAATCAATCTCTGGTACTATGTTTAAGGCATCGCCTAACTCGTACCACCCTTCATCAAGAATGATATACTCAATACCAAATTTTGAAGCAAAATCAATGTAGTATTTATAGGTTTTTGTATTAATACCTGAGTTAAAATCAACACCATAAATGTTATTTGCATTCCACCAATCCCAAGCCACTTTACCTGGTTTTATCCATGAAGGATCGTCAATTTCCAGTTCGTTTGCCAATAAAAATGACAACTCATTTGTTAAAAGTTCAGCATCATTCTGGCTAATAGCAAAGATTCGCCATGGGAAATCCATACCCTGTTTTTTGTTTATAACAGCAATATCATTATATCGTTGGGTAATATTCTCATTTCTGTCGGAATCTTTTTTAAGCTCGGCTGATTTAACCCGTTTTGGCTGTGTTCCAATAAGGCTATTACTATTAGCACCCACCACCCAAAGTCCAGGGTAATCCTTTAATGAGGATTCAGTAAATACAACTTTTTGATTTTCAGTTTCAACTAATAGCGGCAAACTTGCTAAGTTCTTAGCTGAGATATCTGTTATTTTTTTGGTTATATAAGATCGTTCATTGTGAGAATAAAAACCCTTTTCTAATGGGTATTGTGCAGTAAAATCATCAGCAAAATTTAGTGAGACCTCTTCATCTAGAATAACCATATCTCGTGCTGATTTTGTTCTAAAACGATAAGCTACCCCTTCATTAAAAACACGAAACTCTATTGATAAACCACTATCAAATTGCACGGTTAACTGATTATAGTTTTCGACTACTTCTTTAGATTTTTGTTGAACAACAGGGTTAATCACCTGATTAACCGAAGTGATTTTATGAGAGTGATATTCTAGTTTTGCTTGTTCATATTTAGAAGATGTAAGCGAAATATTTGCTTTTGCTTTAGATATAATCAATTCATTGTGCGAGGTAATATCGTATTCTATGTAGCTTGGTTGATTGCTAACTTTAAGGGTTATTTTTTTATCTGGCGAGGATAGCGAAATCGTTTTACTAAACGCTGAAAAGCTAACAAAAACAACAAACAGCAGTAAACTTAATACTTTATTCATGTAAAGACCTAAATATTCTAATTAACTCAGTGGCTATGTTTAAAAACATAGCCACTTTCAATAATTTATAAATTTAAGCATGATTGAAAATTTTAAGCGTACGAGTTATTCAGAATCCACTCCTAAAAAGTAGTATTAGCAAAAAATTAAGCATTGTTGATAGAGTTACGAAACTCCACTGGAGATATATTTAACTCTCTTTTAAATATATCGTAAAATCGGCTCACTGAGCCAAACCCTGCCTTATTAGCGATACAAACCACAGTATCATCAGTATCAACCAATAACGCTTGAGCATGATGTAAACGAAGCTGATTAATATATTGCTTGATGCTCACTTTCATCACTCGAGTAAACAATTTCATAGCATAGTTTTTATGCAATCCAGTAGAATCAGTGACATTAGAGATTTTAATACGTGTATCAAAATTATCGGCGATATAAGCCAACATAGTTTGTACGTGGTTAATACCACAAACCACTTTTTTGTTATCTACTAATTCAGATTCATCCGTTAATTGAAATGACGTGTACGACTCAATTGCCATACGGCTGATTCTATTTCGTATTTCACTGATCACTTGAAAAGTTAAATCAGCATTATCTTTCTCAAGATCTTTCTCCCAAACATCAGTTAATAACTGATCACTCTCATACAAGCTTTCTGAGACCAAGACTTCGCCATCAAGCAAAGACTTAATATACTGATTAGGCAGTTTCCATGTTAAAAATGCCTGCAATGGAATATACAGGTTCACCATATAACCATCACCATCATAATGGGTCATTTGGTGGGGTATCGATGCCCAGAAAATAATCATTTTACCTTCAGGAACGTTTATTCGCTTACCGTTAATTAAGTAACTGGCCGAACAGCCAAATAAATAATTAACTTCTATGTGACCATGCCAATGACTTTGTTCCATTATTTCTGGCACATGCTTTTGGAACCCAAATTTGGAATCCTCTCCTTGCACTTCTAAGGGCCCAGATTCGCGTTGGACGATTCGGCTTATCCAATTTAACATGATGCCTCCAAGTAGAGTAAAGTTAGCTCCCCTTATTATTTTAATATATTTTTCGAGGGGAATTGATTAATTTAAAAATTCTCATTTTCAAACTTTTTACTCCTCAAATTTAAGTTTTCTCTGCTTTATGTGCAAGAACATTAAAGCCCTTTGTTATTTTTTAAGAATGAATTCTTCATAAACAGGACAATAAAACCAAGCTTAAACAGAAACTCGCTAAGAAAGGAAGTAATTAAAACTTTATCTAAGGTATTGAATTAGACAAATAAAACCCAAAACCTATTGTTAGGTTTTGGGTCTTTAAATTGCATTAAGCTTTGCTAAAAGCTAATGACAATATTAAAAAAGCGAATAAACGAGAAGCATTAGAACTGCAAAGAAGCAATACCTGAAACAGGCACTTCAAGTAACAGCACTTGCTTAATGTCGTTAACCGTATAGCGTTTCACAATGTTGCCTTGTACGTTTTTAATTACGACTTTCGCTGTTGAAATGGTTGGGTTTAGATTTACCACCACATTTTTAGATTTTTTGGCATTTATAATATCAACTTTATTAATTACCGATTTTTTCTCAGGAACATTTACAACTAACTCATCATAAATAGTAGTAATTTGTTTATTTCTTGCTGTACTAGTAATTAATGGGTAGTTAGCTAAAACCCCCTGAGGGCTGAATTTTCCAGCTAATAAAATATCTTTATTATCTTTCCAATAAGCCGTGTAATGAGTAACCATATCAAAATGCGATTTAGGTAATTCAGCTAAACGTACAGATATTTGTGGCACAGAATAAAGCACATTAAGTAATTGCAATGCCGCAATTTCAGCAGGCTCGTCATAATGCCACATTAACATATCTGAATGTACAGCAGTATCGCCACTTAAAACCCGTAAGTTAACTATTCTTTTCTTATTAGTTACTGCCCCATTTGGGATATCTGTAGCGCGAAACATGTTGCCATATTTACGCATAGCAGGCCCAATATAACGCTGCCTAAACTCCACCATTACGTCTGGGTTTATTGCTTTTAGCCTATCAATAAGGTCTGTCATTAACTTATCAACAGCAACATACACTGAGGCAAAGTCTCTACCATCTTTCTTTTCAAGAATGGTATCGTCATAGCTTTTGAATTGATCAATAAAATCAAGCTTTAAGCCATCCCAACCCCAAACTTTAATAGCCTGCTCGTAATGACCAATTAAATACTCCCTCACTTCCGGGTATCTAGGGTCTAGTACGTAGGTTTCTAACCCTTTACTGTGGTTTAAATACTTACCTTGAAAACGCTCTGCAACTTCAGCTTTTTCACCAACAAAAGGGATGGAATACCACAAGATAGCTTTCATGCCTAATTGATGGATATCATCGACAAAGTCTTTAATGTTAGTTAACCGTTCAGGTTTCCAATCTCCCGTATAGGCATAGCCACGATTACTATCGTTAGTTTGCCAACCGTCATCAACTATGATGGCTTTGTAACCTAAACTGGCAGCGACTTTTGCTTCTGCGAGTAAGCTTTCATGTTCAACTGATTGATGATAGCTATACCAAGTTGAATACATAGGTTCTAAAGCATCATCAGGAACAAATGTCGGTGTGTATCTCGAATCTTGCTGCCACCACTTAGCCACATCATTTAACGATTGGTAGAATGGCACAGTTCGAGTATCCAGCCTGACTTTTACCTGATATTGCTTAACTTTTTTGTGTTTTTCAGAGAGAAACTCTACCTCATGATAAATAAAAGAGTCTTCCTCTCTTATTTTAGCTGACATATGAACTAGATTAATTGCATCATCAACTGATACGGTATAGCGATTAACATCGTCGTGACCAAATAAGGTATAAACAGGTGCATTACGAGTTAACATCGACTCAAGCTTTTTACTGCTCCAATCTGCTGGAATAATATAATCAACATTAAATGCAGGCGTCCATACTCCTGCGACATCAATAGATGGAGTCTTCCAATTCAAGGTAAATTTTGGTGGTTGTTGCGCAGTTTTTGCACTTAAGGTAATAGTGGCAATATTGACATCATTAGCCACTTTCTCAGTTTTTACATGAATCTCAAAATTATCAGCAGCTGCCGATAGCTGAAATAACTGTTTATTAATAAAAAACTCTTGCGCATTAACCGGAGTTATTGCCATAGGTATTAACAATATAAGCACAGCAATAGCTTTAATAAGACCAAACAAAATATTCACCTCTGTGGAATTTGAACTGTAGATACTAGATTTTTCATCAATCAAAGCATCAAATTTATGATTACACAAAAATATCACGGCTTAAGATAACAGCATATATCGAGATGTAACTATTGATTCTTAAAAAATAACCTACCTATTTATTTCAATGTGCCCTAGCTCAATTGTAACAAGCATATTCATTGATTTTAATTTAAGGTCTTGATTTAAGGTCTTGATTTAAGGTCTAGATGTAATATATTTTCATTTAACGCTAAACAAATTCGTTGTAACAAACGTTCATTATTTAAGAGTGAGCAATACTCGTTTCCCCCAAAAGCCTAATGTTTAAACTTATTAAGCGTGCAGTTTTTTTTATGCTCGAAAGAAACTCATAAATAATTTATTTGAGAATAATAATAGTGTAGCGACTAAACTTTAAATTTAAGATTTTTCAAGGAAGAAAATTATGATGCGTATAAATTTATTGGTCATTTTTATGCTTTGCATAAATCCACTAGCACAAGCTCAGGAAATATATAAATGGGTAGATGAACAAGGCAAAGTACATTTTGGTGACAGAAAACCCGATTCTCAACAAAATGTTGAAGAATTAAACATCAAGCTTGTTAACTCAGTAGAAACGGTTTCTTACCAAGTTTCTTCAATAGATATTGGTAAAAAAGTAGTCATTTACACAACAAGCTGGTGCGGTTACTGTAAAAAAGCTAAGAAATATTTTTCTGATAAACGAATTCGTTATACAGAAAAGAACATTGAAAAAAGTAAAATAGCCAAAATGGAATTTAAAAAATTAGGCGGCAAAGGTGTCCCTATAATTTTGGTAGGAAAGAAAAAAATGAGTGGCTTTAGTCAAGCAGGTTTTGAACTCATATACGCGCCTTAACTTAAATTATACTAAGGCGTTTAGGGTACATAGTACTCTCTTTATCAATTAACTGGTTTCAAACTGATATTTTCATTGATGTGTACTATTGATGGTAAAAGCTTAAAAGCAGGTTTTGCACAAATACACACAGGTTATAGTTGAGGAACCAACAAACTTTTAGCTGCAAGCAACTCCCTCAGCGCTTACCTAAAAACGCTCCCTAGAAGAACTAATTCTTTCACCTAGCTCATTGTTGTCAATGCAATTATACGTCTTGTTAGGTTAATTAGAAAAAATAGTAAAGCAACGCTTTAGATTACGCAGTTTTCACACGTAACTGCTATTCGCTAAACTCTATAGGGCGTGTTAACACACAAGCAGAATATTTTGTGTTAAGTCAGCAAATTCCGTGTAATATCTAGCACAAAGTTAATCAGTTATTTAAAGCGTTTCCATCTTCAGTAAGGTAAATATTAGCGATGAAATTTAAAACGATTGGAAAATATGGACTATTCACATCTCTTTTTTTCATCAGTTCATGCAGTTTATTAAGCACACATCAGATACATGAGAAGTCGGAACAAGTTAACGTAGTGACCTCTTATGACCAAGTAAAAAACTGTCAGTTTTTGAGCGAACTAGTCGGTACAGAGGGTAAATGGTACAACTATTTTTTCATTTCAAACCGTGAGTTAACTACGGCCAGTATGAATGACTTGAAAAATCAAGCTAACACTATAAGCGCAAACCATGTCTATATTAAAGAGAAAATGGAATTCGCTACTTCGGTTACTTTTATTGGTCAGGCATACTCTTGTATAAACGAATAAACTTAAAGCCAAATAGAAAGCATTAAGGACATTAACTACCCAGAACATTGTTATGGCATTGAAGGTACAGAGTATTGACGTTACTACCACCATTAACGTTACCAAAGAAATCTGAACTAGCAAAAATGCCTGAACGATGATGAACTGACCAGCCAAAGTAGCATTCTTTTAGCTTTTCAACTTTGAAAACATCACCAATACTGACATCTATACAAATCATGATATTAATTACATTCTCTTTATGTGAACAGAAAGCTAAAATCTAATAAAACTACAGTGCCCAAGTAAATTGTAATAAACCATAGCCGTGCCATTTTTTACTATCGCCATGGTATTCTTTGTTATAAAAGTTGAAGCTCCATGCCACTGTACCTAATGAGTAGGCGTACACTATACCTGTTTCAGCACTCGCTCTAAAAGCATTCATCTCAACATTTGATTGATAGGGTAAATCACCGTCTATAGTTAAATCATTAAAGCGATAGCCCACTTGCAAGCGAGTGAATAAGAAGTATGATTGTGGTGATAATGTTCCTGTATAATTGCCAACATGACCAAAATGACCACTTAGTCGTCCGAATGAGTCAGTTAGGATAGCACCCCAACGTAAAGTTAAGCCAGCATTCACTTCACTACGAAAGTTTCCCAGCGAATTATAGCTATAGCCACTTATCTCCCATTGACTATTAAACGGTGCAGAATTTTTTAACAGGAGATAATCAATTTCATATGACAGCTGTATTGTGGGCGTGTTGTCAATTTGATATTGCCAACCTTCTGGCGTACTTGCCCCCAATAATTTATGTATAGCACCCTGTAATTGTTCTGTACCCGATGCAGGGCCAATAATGCCAAGTCCAAACCATACTTTTTGGGCTACTTGCTCGGAGTAGAACGATGCATGCTGTTCAAATTCTAAAAAGCCTGCATAAGGGCGATCATCAGGCTGTGGCTCAGTAATTTTAATTTCAGAAGGAGTCCACATGCGCTGGCTTACTTTTAAACCCCATGCCTGTTGGGCATTTTCTTGCTTAAAGAGTAATACACTTGGCCAAGTACTAAAACTTATCCCTTGCTGTGCATTTAAAATTTCAAGCTCACTTTGCCACCCTAAAATCATGCCATTACTGTAGTTACCATCTTCCTTGAATGTCACATCATTCTCTAATTGAAAGTGAACCTGCGAAGCATTTGCTGATGGCAAACATAGCAAAATAATAATGATGAAAAGGCGCTGCATCATAAAGAAAACCTAATGATAATTATTTAAAATAACACTGTAAGTTATCTTACAAAGGAAAACTTCATTAAAACAGCTATTTCACAATAACATTTCTCATGAATACATTTACCTTTAAATAAAGCGACTTGCTAAATTACTCTCTAATTAATAATTAGGGTTTGGTAAATCAAAACAAGCATTCATACCTGAACAAAAACGTGTTTGAAAAGGTACAGGATTAATCATTAACTCACGCAGCGTATCGGCCTGCTCCCCTTCGCCCAACATTAAAGCAGCTTGACCTTTACTCGCCTTAGAAAGTAACTGTCCCATGTTTTTAGTTACATTAAAGTTACCATTAAAACAGGTTTCACTTTGTTTCATTTCGCCATTTAACACTGAATATAAATTAGAGCGCACATCAAACTGAGTACTTTTTCCTTGGGTAGGTATCGTTAATGATAAGTAACGATTGCCATGCTCATCTATGGCAGTGGTTGTAGAGCTTTTATCATCAATCGCTATATCAATATCATTAACCACTTTGGGTAGCCCCCATATTTTAAGGCCTCTGATTTGATTTTCTAAACTGGTAACGGGCATATGAATAACATGATAACCAAAACCTGAAAATAGCTTTTCTGCAATGATTGGTAATACTGGTAGGTCAAAACTAGGGTTTACTTGAATAGGAATAGTTACTGCAATTTCATTATAAGGTGCAACACCAAGAACTTTTTTATATTCATAACATGAAATAGTGACTAATGCCCTGCCGCCTGGCATTTTTACCGGCTTCATAGAGGCATTAGGCAACTGTTCTAAGGCTGCTTGGTAATCACATAAGAACACACCTATAGAGCAACTTACATCACCATAAAAGGTGGGAAATAAATAATCTTTAGTGATGCTTTTATTTAACTTTAATGGGCTAGCAGCATTACGTAAATTAAACTGATTAAAATATTCTGCGCTAAAGTCATCTTTATTATTTAATAACTCAGGCGAAATGATGGTGTTAGCTTTCATAGTAGTCCTGTTTTTTCTTTAACCATACAAAATAGAACAGAAAACTAACATAGTAAAAATTACCTAATAGCTATTAACTAATATGAAGCACCTATTATGAATCCCCTCTCATTTCGTAGGCCTTTAAAAAGAAGTAAAACTTCAGCAAGCCATGAAAAACATAGACTTACCGAAGATTTAAAATAATGAAAATAATAATTTAACCAAATAGCTTTTTAATAAACGTCTGCTTTGGTGTTTGTCTCATTGGAATACCCTCACCTAGTGGATTAAAGTCATTTAAACTAGGAAATTGAATATCACTATGTTTATGTTCAAAATCACCTAATGCAGGGTTAAAGCGATATTCAGCTCCCCACTGCTCGATATTTTCGGTAATTTCATTGATTGCCTTAACCACAAAGCGTACTTCTTCATCAGACGTTGTTGGATGAAATGATGCGCGAACCCAGCCTGGTTTATCTGCATAATCTCCTGAATCTATTTGTTTGGTGATTTTTTGAGAGGTACCTTGATCAACATTCAATAAGATATGTCCGTAAGTCCCTGCACAAGAGCAGCCACCTCGCGTTTGAATACCATATCTATCATTTAACAGTCTAACAACAAGGTTATAGTGTACGCCGGGTACATAAAAAGAAACAATGGCCAACCTGTCTTTGATATTTGGTTCGAGCATGACTACACGTTCATTCTTACTCAACTCCCCCATAACATAATCTGTTAGCTCTTTTTCTCTGGCTGCAATATTCTCAACACCCATTTCATCTTTTAGTTTTATTGCTAATGCAGTACGAATACATTGAAGAAAACCTGGTGTACCACCGTCTTCACGCATTTCAATATTATTAAAGAAGCTATGCTCTCCCCAAGGGTTAGTCCAAGTTACTGTGCCACCACCTGGGTGATCAGGCACTTTATTTTTATATAGCGCCTTACTAAACACTAAAACACCTGAACTACCTGGGCCTCCCAGAAACTTATGCGGTGAGAAATAAATAGCATCTAAACACTGACGTGGATTTGCTGGATGCATATCAATATCGACATAAGGCGCAGAAGCAGCAAAGTCGACAAAGCATAAACCATCATGATCATGCATAATTTCAGCAAGCTGATAATAAGGCGTTTTAATACCCGTAACATTCGAACACGCTGAAAAAGAGCCAATCTTCACTTTACGGTCTTTATACTTTTCTAGTAATTCAACCAAATGTTCTGTTGATGGCAAGCCTTGCTCATCTGGATTCACTATCTCAAGCGTTACATCGCACTCATACCAAGACGTTTGATTTGAATGATGCTCCATATGCGTTATAAAAACCACAGGCTTATCGTTTTCAGCAAAGTTAACTTGGTCTTGCATACGCTCAGGGATACGTAAGCCTAAAATGCGTTGAAATTTATTAATTACTGCTGTCATGCCTGCACCTGCTGTAATTAAAATATCATTCTCACATGCATTTACATGACGCTTAATAACCCCTTGAGCGTCATGGTAAGCATGAGTCATTGCACTACCTGTGAGGTTCGTCTCTGTATGAGTATTTGCAACATAAGGGCCTAACTCATTATTGATATAGTCTTCAATTGGCTGGTATAAGCGGCCACTCGCAGTCCAATCAGCATAAATAATATCAAGGTCTTGGCCATTAATTCTATGACGTAGATTTTGGCCATTAACATTGTTTCGAAAAGGTAGAAAATAATTTTCAAGAGACATGTTATTTCACTCTTATGGGTTATAGTCTTATGAATATATACTAGCAAAAAGCCAAACCACCGCAATACAAAACCAACAAACAAAGCAAATAAGCAATATAAAACCAAAAACAACCAGAAAAAAGAAACATAAAACCAGCCCAGCTAGAATTAGTTAGCTAAAATGAAAAATAATTCTAGAAAAATCACTCTCCAAGGTCACGCTGTTGGTGTTTTGCACGAAATAGTTGAGAAAACTAACTTTACTGACTCGAAATATTAATGATCAAGCGAAGGTCTGATATAACTATAAGTCACATAACAAGTAAGCAATTGGAGTTAATAAATGAAAATGGTTTACAGCAATGAAAATAGTTTTCTAGTAAACAATGTAAAAAACATCATTGAAGCTCAAGGCATACAGGTATTTATCAAAAATGAATATGCCCAAGGCGCTGTAGGGGAAATTTCTGCATTTGATTCATGGCCAGAACTATGGGTAGTTAATGATAGTGATGTTAAGCAAGCAGAGCTGATTATTAAAACTAACCAAAACCAAACTAGTTATACACAGTGGATATGCAACAATTGCTGTGAAAGCAATGATGCCTCTTTTGAACTGTGCTGGAAGTGTCAAAAAGAAAATACTTAATCCTTCCAATTTTCCGTCAAAAAACATAAGCAAGCGACGTTAGGCATGTTTAACAATTAATGCTACATTTCTACACTTTAAAATTCAAAAGCATAAAAAAACCGGAGAACCTTGTTTTAATTAGGCTTTCCGGTCTTTATTGGTTCTTACTGAACCTTGTAGTGGTGCGGATGGTGGGACTTGAACCCACACGAGCATAGCTCACCACCCCCTCAAGATGGCGCGTCTACCAATTCCGCCACATCCGCATAGTAATTTGTCAAACTATATTAATTGCTAATATTAGTTTGGAACGTCACCGTCGTTTTCTTTTTTCGCTGGTGCGTCTGATGCTGGTACATCGCTGTTTTGTACTGCTGCATCTTTAGCTGGTTCAACGCTTTCGGTTGGAATAGCATCAACAGCGGCTTCAGCTGCTGGTGCGCTTAAGTCATTCCACTCGTCAACCGCTTTAGTTCTGTTAGCAGTTAAGTTACCTAAAATAAGGCTGATAACAAAAAAACCAATCGCTAAATACGTTGTTGCAGAAGTTAGGAAGTTACCTGAACCACCTGAACCAAATACAGTCGCTGAAGAGCCTGCACCAAATGATGCGCCCATATCAGCACCTTTACCTTGCTGGATTAACACTAAACCAATTAAGGCTAAGGCAATAATTACATATGCAATAATTAAAACTTGATACAACATTTCTATTTTCCTTTAGCTGCTAAACAAATCGATGAGAATTGTTCAACTTTTAAACTTGCACCGCCAATAAGACCACCGTCTATATCTGCTTGTGCGAATAATTCTTCACAGTTAGTAGCATTAACGCTACCACCATATAATAAAGGCACTTTAGCTGCTACCAGCTCATTATTTTGTGCCAAAAATTGACGAATAAACTGATGCGTTTCTTGCGCCATTTCGCTTGATGCCGTTTTACCTGTACCAATAGCCCAAACAGGCTCGTAGGCAATAACCACATCAACAAATTTTTCAATACCTACTTCATCAATTACCGGTTGTAATTGAGAGGCTAAAACAGTTTCTGTTTGCTCTGTTGCACGTTCGCTTTCACTTTCACCGATACAAAGTATTGGTGTAAGGCCTGCGTTCAGTGCTGCATTGACTTTGTGAGCAACTTGCGTTGATGTTTCTTTATATAAACTTCTACGCTCAGAATGCCCTACAATAACATAGTTTACTGATAATTCTTTCAACATATTTGTTGAAACTTCACCGGTAAAAGCACCGCTGTCATGCTCACTAACATTTTGACTACCTACAAAGAGGTTAGTTGCCACATTAGCCTTGCTTAATTCGCTTTTAAGCTCAGATAAATATGGAAAGCTAGGACAAATAACAACATCAACATTTTCAGCTAATTTAATGTCGCTTAAACCAGTAACCATAGTGTTAACTAGGGCTGAATTACCATTCATTTTCCAGTTAGCAGCAACAATTGCACGTCTTGTCATGTAAATTCCTCGATTCATTGCCAAAATGAAGCCGCGAGATATTAACTAACCTAAGCAAAAGATACAAGTAAATAACGTGATATCTTTTGCTATTTGTATGCTTTTCAGACAAATATTGTCACGAAGTTAAGATCTTGCGAATAATTAAAGCAATTAACTTTATTAATGATTACTTAACTTGCTTAACTTGTTCAGCTATTTGGTTTGCCAAACGTGTTACTTCATCTTTATCTGAACCTTCAACCATCACTCTGATAAGAGGCTCTGTGCCTGATTTTCGAAGTAACACACGTCCGCGTCCGGTTAACTCAGCATTAACCTTTTCAACTTCAGCTTGAACGTTTTCGTCACTGAGCGGATCGTTTTCACCTGTGAACCTTACATTAACTAAGACTTGTGGAAGCATGGTCATGCCTTGTCTTAATTCAAATAAGGTTTTATTGTTTTGACAAACAGCAGTAAGTACATTTAAGGCGGCAATAATACCATCACCTGTGGAGGTATGATTTAAGTTGATAATGTGACCAGAGTTTTCTGCCCCTAGATTCCAGCCCTTTTCTCTTAGCATTTCCATAACATACCTATCACCCACATTACTGCGCGCAAACGGTATATTCAAATCAGCAAGTGCAAGCTCTAAGCCCATATTACTCATTAGGGTACCCACAACACCGCCAGATAAGTTGCCTGATTTCAAATCATTACATGCGATGATGTATACCGCTTCGTCACCATCAATAACATGGCCTGTATGATCAACCATCATCAAGCGGTCACCATCGCCATCAAGTGCGATACCTAAATCAGCTTCATGTTCAACTACCGCTTTGCTGATCATATCCATTGAGGTAGCGCCACAACCATCATTAATGTTAGTGCCATTAGGTGAGGTTGCTAACTCAATAACCGTTGCGCCAAGCTCCCTAAAGACATTTGGTGCAATATGATAGGTAGCGCCGTTGGCGCAATCTACAACCATTTTAATGCCTTGAAGCGATAACTGGCTTGGGAAATTACTTTTACAAAACTCAATATAACGACCTGCAGCATCAGCAATACGTGTTGCTTTACCTAAATGAGCTGATTCAACACACCCCATAGGTTGGTCTAATTGTGCTTCAATAGCGAGTTCAACTTCATCTGGTAACTTTTGACCATCTTGAGAGAAAAACTTAATACCATTATCGTAAAATGGGTTATGTGAAGCACTAATAACAATACCTGCTTCAGCCCTGAAGGTTTTAGTTAAATAGGCAATACCTGGCGTTGGCATTGGTCCTAATAAACCGATATCTATACCTGCAGCTGAAAAGCCTGCTTCAAGGGCTGATTCAAGCATGTAGCCAGAAATACGAGTATCTTTGCCTATTAAGACTTTTTTAGTACCTTGCGCTGCAAGCTCTTTACCTGCGGCATAGCCAAGTTTCATAACAAATTCTGGTGAAATTGGGTATTGACCAACTAAGCCACGTACGCCATCGGTACCAAAATACTTACGTTTAGACATAGGTTTTCCTTTTTATCTTTTATATTGTTCACTTTAAATACGCAGGCAAAGTGAAACTGAAAATAGTGCGTTTAAATTATTTAATAATTAGTCGTTATTTATCTTTATATTGCAATTACAAATTCTGTGTTACAGCGGATAACACTTTCATGGCATCAGCCGTTTCTTCAACATCATGTACTCTAATGATATTAGCGCCCTGCTGGGCTGCAAGTATCGCGGTGGTTAAACTACCAGCTAAACGGTGTTCAACCTCTTTATTTAACAAGTTACCTATCATAGATTTGCGTGAAGTACCCGAAAGTACCGGTAAGCCCAATACTTTAAACTTCGATAAATGTCCTAACAGTTGATAATTTTGCTCTAAGGTTTTACCAAAGCCAAAACCAGGATCAATAATTATCCGCTCTTTAGCAATACCCGCTTTTTGACATACATCGATACGTTGCTGAAAAAACAACATTATATCATCAATCAGATCGTCATATTGAGGATTATTTTGCATTGTTCTGGGTAAACCTTGCATATGCATCAAGCATACTGGCACATTGCTATTTGCTACCACTTCTAAACAATGCTCATTTTGTAATGCACGTACGTCATTAATAATATCGGCACCATGATTAATCGACTCAGCCATGACTTCTGCTTTACTCGTATCAACAGAAATAAGCACATCAAAATGTGCTTTGATAAGCTTAACTAATGGAACTACACGTGAGAGTTCATCATTTTCACTGACCTGTGCAGCACCAGGCCTTGTCGATTCTCCGCCGATATCGATAATCGTTGCGCCTTGCTCTATCATCTTGGTAACTTGCGAAATAGCTGCATCTGTATGGGTATATTTACCACCATCAGAAAACGAGTCAGGGGTTACATTTAATATCCCCATTACTTGAGGCTGAGCTGTTTGATTTAAAATTTGCTTTAACAACGGTGAAGACAAAATAATTACTCTTTAATTTATGATAGTGGCAGATAAAACAAAGCCCCGATGTTTAAACAACAACGAGGCTTAATATACTTATTTTAGATGCTCTTAACTTGGGCTATCGCCCTTAGGCTCTGATAAGTCAGGATTCGTTTTATCTTCACTGACTTCTGTTGCCTTTGCTGCTGTTTCATCTTTCTTCTCAGCTGATGCATTTCCGCTGGTTGAATTAGAATCAGACTTGTCGTCTTTATCTTCCCAATCAGAAGGAGCACGTACTTCTTTACGCTCCATTAAGTCATCAATCTGATTTGCATCAATGGTTTCATATTTCATTAACGCATCTTTCATCGCATGAAGAATATCCATGTTATCTTTAATTAAGTTTTCCGCACGCTCATAATTACGGTGAATAACTTCTTTAATCTCATCATCAATGTCTTTCGCTGTTTCATCCGACATATGTAAAGATTTTGCTGATGTTCTGCCTAAAAATACTTCGCCTTCTTCTTCAGCAAACAACATTGGTCCCATTTTATCCGAAAGACCCCATTGAGTAACCATCTTACGAGCAATGTTAGTTGCACGTTCAATATCATTTGATGCACCCGTTGATACTTTATCTGAGCCATAAATAACATCTTCAGCAATACGCCCACCATATAGTGATGAAATATTACTTTCTAAGTGTTGCTTAGAATGACTAAATCTATCTTGCTCTGGTAAGTACATAGTTACACCGAGGGCTCGACCACGAGGAATAATACTTACTTTATAAACAGGATCATGATCTGGTACTAATCGACCAACAATTGCATGACCTGCTTCATGATAGGCAGTCATTTCTTTCTCAGAATCACTCATTACCATAGTGCGACGTTCTGAGCCCATCATGATTTTATCTTTTGCTTTATCAAACTCTGCCATCCCCACTAAACGACGTGAAGTACGAGCAGCAAATAATGCAGCTTCATTAACTAAGTTTGCTAAATCAGCGCCTGAGAATCCAGGTGTACCACGTGCAATAACTGACGCTTTAACATCATCAGCAAGAGGTACTTTACGCATATGAACTTTAAGAATTTGTTCACGACCACGAATATCAGGTAAACCTACTGTCACTTGACGGTCAAAACGACCTGGTCTTAATAACGCAGGGTCAAGAACATCTGGACGGTTAGTAGCAGCAATAACAATAACGCCTTCGTTACCTTCAAAGCCATCCATTTCTACAAGCATTTGGTTTAAAGTTTGCTCACGTTCATCATGACCACCACCTAAACCAGCACCACGTTGACGACCTACCGCATCAATCTCATCGATAAAGATAATACAAGGTGCTGCTTTTTTTGCTTGCTCAAACATATCACGAACACGTGATGCACCAACACCAACAAACATTTCAACAAAATCTGAACCTGAAATAGTAAAGAATGGTACTTTAGCTTCACCCGCAATGGCTTTTGCTAATAATGTTTTACCGGTACCAGGTTGACCAACTAATAAAATACCCGATGGAATACGTCCACCTAATTTTTGGAATCTTGTTGGTTCACGTAAGTAATCAACCAATTCAGCAACTTCTTCTTTTGCTTCATCACAACCTGCTACATCAGCAAAGGTGGTTTTAATTTGTTCTTCATTTAATTGACGGGCTTTACTTTTACCGAAAGACATTGCGCCTTTACCGCCGCCACCTTGCATTTGACGCATGAAGAAAATCCATACACCAATTAACAGGATCATTGGGAACCAAGAAACAAAAATAGTCGTTAAGAAGCTTGTCTCTTCAGGTAATTTACCTTGAGCACGAACGCCTTGTTTCACTAAATCATTAATTAAGTCACCATCGTAACCACCTGGGATCACGGTAACAAATGCTTCACCGCTACGTTTTTCACCCGTTATAACGCCGTTTCTATCAACACTAGCTTCACGAATTTGCCCTTGGCGAACGTCCTGAATAAAGCGCGTATAGTCCATTTGTTGTTCATTTGCGGTATTTGGAGAAAAACTCTGAAATACGCTCATTAACACAACCGCAATAACTAACCATAAAATAAGATTTTTTGCCATATCGCTCAACTTAATGACCTCTTTTGGTGCTTAAAAAAATTTTCATTAATATACATTTAAAATTATAGCGCTTAATCTACTACAAATTAAGCCCTGTCGCTATTTAACTTTAGTAGCTATTAACAACTAGTTACACTTGTCGTTAATTTACTTATTAGCCTTTATAGCCCGTAGCTACTAGGTATACTTCCCTTGAGCGCGCTCTAGATGACTCTGGTTTACGAGTTTTAACCGTTTTAAAAACGGCACGAACTTCTTTCATATATTGTTCAAAACCCGCCCCCTGAAACACCTTAACAACAAAAGCGCCATTTTGTTTTAATACATGGCTACACATATCTAAAGCTAATTCTACAAGGTACATACTCCGCGCTGAATCAGCACTTTCATTGCCTGTCATGTTAGCTGCCATATCAGACATCACCACATCAATATTTTTTCCGTTAATACGTGTTAGCAATGCATCTAAAACAGCTTCTTCACGAAAATCGCCTTCAAGAAAATCAACTCCAGCAATAGCGTCCATGGGTAAAATATCACAAGCAACAACTTGGCCATTATCTCCAACCACTTTGCTGGCATATTCAGACCAACCACCTGGAGCAGCACCTAAGTCCACAACTTTCATACCGGGCTTAATGAGTTTGTCTTTAAGGTTTATCTCTTCTATTTTAAATACTGCACGAGAGCGCAAACCGAGTTTTTGCGCTTTTTTAACGTACTCATCATCAAAATGTTCATCAAGCCAGCGTTGACTGCTAACCGTATGCTTTTTCTTGCTCATGCTTATTTTGCTCAGATAAGGTCTTAAACAAATAATTGTCTAACAAATTAGTATTAATCACTAGATAAGGGTAAAATACTCATAATTCAAGCCAACTTGTTAAAAATTTCAAATGACTTTAAATAAAAAACAAATTCAACACTTAAAAGGTTTAGCTCACTCGCTAAAACCTATCGTATTGCTAGGTAGTAACGGACTTACTGAAGCCGTTATAGCAGAGATTGATTATGCCCTTAATCATCATGAGTTAATCAAAGTAAAGATTCCTACTGATGACAGAGAAACAAAAGCGTTAATAGTAGAAGCAATATGCCGTGAAACTAACGCAACTAAAGTGCAAGTTATCGGTAAAACATTGATTATCTACCGCCAAAGCGATGAAAAGAAAATTAGTATTCCGAAATTGTAATACTTATCTCTGATAAAAAAGACCGTTATCGGTCTTTTTTATTCATAAGCTGTATTTCTAGGTTAAATTTTTAAGCTTTTAACGACTTTGACAAAAAAAACATTTTGTCCCTAGCTAAATTCCCTGTATTGACAAATTAAAAATTTTGTTTGCATAATTAATTTATGAAAAAGCAAACACATCACAACCAATACTTTAGCAAATGGTATAACCAAGACTTCAGGTTAGCCTTTGCGCTGTTCTGCTACTAACACACATTTCATTTTTACCGCTACTCTCTATTCACTTACTTAGAAGAATTACCCTCATTCGTGTAATAGAGATTTTATTATTAGCTAATGAGACTATAAAAATGAAAACAATTATCGAACCATTTCGAATCAAATCAGTAGAGCCTATTCGCATGACCAGTGTTAGCGAGCGAGAGGCACTTCTAAAACAAGCCAATTACAATTTATTCTCTTTAAAGTCTGACGATGTATTAATAGATCTACTGACTGACTCAGGTACCTCAGCGATGAGTACAAAGCAATGGGCAGGCATTCAAATGGGTGATGAAAGCTACGCTGGCTCTCCTTCGTTTTATCGCTTTGAACAAGCATTGAAAGAGTTAGCACCTTTTAAGCACATTATTCCAACACACCAAGGCCGAGCAGCAGAAAAGATTCTTTTTTCTATTTTAGAATCGGCTCAATCAACCGATAGCAGTAAAACGCAAATCATACCGAACAATACGCATTTTGATACTACCCGTGCAAATATCGAAGCTACAGGTAGTCAGGCATTAGATTTAGTAACAAAACAAGGGTTAGATCCTGAACTTGAATTGCCGTTTAAAGGTGATATGGATTTAATGCGACTACGCGATCTATTAGAAACTCAAGGTGATCAAGTACCTATTGTCATGTTAACTATCACGAATAACTCAGGTGGTGGCCAACCTGTATCAATGGAGAATATTCGTCAAACTAAAGCCTTATGTGATGAGTTTAATAAACCGCTATTTCTTGATGCCTGTCGATTTGCTGAAAACGCTTATTTCATTAAACAAAGAGAAGCAGGTTATCAAGACAAAACACCGAAAGAAATTGTACAAGAGATTTTTAGTTATGCTGATGGTATGACGATGAGTGCAAAAAAAGATGCCTTGGTAAATATGGGCGGCTGGTTAGCACTGAATGATGATAACTTGGCCATGAAAGCGCGTAATGTGCTTATCCTTACCGAAGGTTTTCCGACATATGGTGGCTTATCGGGGCGTGATTTAGAAGCAATGGCAGTTGGCCTTGAAGAAATTGTTGAAGAGGATTACCTCAACTACCGAATTAGCTCTACGGCCTACTTTGGTGATGCACTCGATAAACTCGGTATTCCCATTGTTAAACCTGTCGGTGGCCATGCAGTATATATTGATGCAAGAGCTATGTTACCTCACATCTCTCCAAATGATTACCCTGGACAAGCACTGGCCATTGAGATGTATCGCTTAGGGGGAATTAGGGGCTGTGAAATTGGTACCGTTATGTTCGGACAACAAGTTGATGGTAGCGAGAAGCTTGCAGCGATGGATTTAGTCAGAATGGCTATTCCAAGGCGAGTCTATACACAGTCACATATTGATTATTGCATTGAATGTTTAGCTGAAGTTAATAAAAACAAAGAGAAATTACGTGGTGTAGATATTAGCTGGCAACCACCAATGCTAAGGCACTTTACCTGTCACTTTACTCCAAAGTAACTTACTTGAAATACATATAAATTTTTTACGCTATTTAATACGCAAAAAGTGCCTAACAAAGCTATGTTGTCAGGCACTTTTTTATTATATACACCCCAAGAGTACTCCTTAGGCGCCCAGATTAGCTGTTACTTTTTCTCAGTATCCTCTTCACAGAGTGTAATTGTTTTTTGTACCAGCTTCACGCGACCAGACTCTACTAAAGCATTTCGAAGAACATACTCAATTTGCGCATTAACACTACGCAATTCATCATCTGACCATCGCTGCATTGCGGCTAATACATCTGGGCTAATTCTTAAAGGAAAGCTTTTTTTAGCTGCCACTATGATCTCCCATTACGTATCAATTTAATATAATGAGCCAGCATTCACTATAGGCTGTGTATTTTGATCACTACATAACACCACTAATAAATTACTTACCATGGTTGCTTTACGCTCTTCATCAAGCTCTACGATTTGTTTTTCAGATAACTGATTTAATGCCATATCAACCATGCCTACTGCACCATCAACAATCTTACTTCTTGCGGCAATAATTGCAGCAGCTTGTTGTCTTTGTAACATCGCGTTGGCTATTTCAGGTGCGTAAGCTAAATGACTAATTCTTGCTTCGTGAACTCTTACACCCGCTTTTTCTAGACGTTGCTGAATTTCACCTTTAAGTGCTTCAGATACTTCTTTAGGGTGAGAGCGTAACGCTATTTCATCGCCTTCATGCTGATCATACGGGTAGCTTATGGCCATATTTCTTAGTGCTGATTCACTTTGAATATTAACAAAGCTTATATAGTCATCAACTTCGAAAACCGCCTCTGCCGTATCATCGACTGACCAGACCACCACTGTCGCAATTTCAATCGGGTTACCATGGTTATCATTTACCTTCATTTGATTTGATTCGAAGTTACGAATTCTTAATGAAATATTCTTACGAATAAAAAACGGAATAGTCCATTGTAAACCACTGTTTTTAACAGTTCCTACATAGCTACCAAAAAAGGTCATCACCTTCGCTTGATTAGGTTGAACGATAAAAAAGCCAGGCAAAGAAATAATAGCCAAAATAAAGAATAATACTGTACTAACACCCACTTGCGCTGAAAGCACATCTGATACCAGATAAGCTGCCAGTAGCAGTAAAACAATAAAGGCTACATAGCCATTAAGTGATAACCCTTTCCTTTCTTTCATACTTTGGTTCGACATAAAGAACTCCTGTTTATATTATGCAATTCATTAAAACATAAAAATGATATCATTTTGATATCACGGAATATAACAGAAAATTTCATAAAGGCAAATAACACGCAAAGAAAAAGCCCTAAGTTTTGCAACTTAGGGCTTTCAAAAATATAAAATCTTATAATGATTAAATATGATCTACCGAAATAATTTCATATTCAACTAAACCGCCAGGGGTTTTAATTTCTATTTCGCTATCAACAGTTTTACCAATTAAACCACGTGCTATAGGTGAATTAACTGAAATACGGTTTTGCTTAATATCAGCTTCGTCGTCACCTACAATTTGGTATGTCACCTCTTCGTCCGTTTCTATATTTAACAAACCTACAGTGGTACCAAAAATAACTTTACCTGTATTCGGTATTTTAGAGATATCGATTATTTGAGCATTACCCAACTTACCTTCAATATCTTGAATACGACCTTCACAAAAACCTTGCTGCTCACGTGCTGCATGATATTCGGCATTTTCCTTTAAATCACCATGCTCACGAGCTTCAGCGATCGATTCTACAATTTCAGGACGTTTTACAGTTTTTAAATGGTTCAGCTCTTCACGCAATCTGTCTGCACCTTGAACCGTCATCGGATATTGACTCATAATATTCTTCTTCTTAAATAAAAAAGTTGTCTTAACAACAACTTTTTAAATTACATCAATGTATAAATGCTGTACTCATCATAAGTACAGCAACTAAACTTTTATTTACAACGCTTATGAAGCTCTTGAATAGAAGTAACAGTATTTCTATCATCTGCCGCATGAGACATACACGTCGCGAACGCAGCATTTAATGTTGTAGTGTACGCCACTTTATAACGCAATGCACCACCACGCAATACTTTAGAATCTTCAATCGCCTTACGGCCTTCTGTAGTATTAATAATGTAGTTGTACTCTTCGTTCTTAATTCTATCAAGAATATGAGGACGACCTTCGTGTACTTTATTCACTAAACGTACAGGAACATTCGCTTCACCAAGCACAATGGCCGTACCATGTGTTGCATCTAATTCATAACCTAATGCAACCATTTGTTTAGCTAAATCGACTACACGCTCTTTATCACTATTACGTACAGAAATTAATGCTCTACCCGACTTAGGTACTGAAACACCTGCACCTAAGTTAGCTTTTGCGTATGCTTCTTCGAAAGTATCACCAACACCCATTACTTCACCTGTTGAACGCATTTCTGGTCCAACTAAAGGATCACTACCATGGAACTTGTTAAACGGAATAACAACTTCTTTAACAGAAAAGAAAGGTGGGATAGTTTCTTCAGTTACGCCCTGCTCTGCTAGTGATTTACCAGCCATAACACGTGCGCCAACTTTAGCTAAAGGTACTGACGTTGCTTTTGAAACAAAAGGAACAGTACGTGCAGCACGCGGGTTCACTTCAATTAAATACACTTTTCCGTCTTTAACAGCCATCTGTGTATTCATCAAACCAACAACACCTAACTCAAACGCTAAGTCAGAGACTTGCTTGCGCATAACATCTTGAATATCTTGGCTTAAGCTATATGCAGGTAAAGAACATGCTGAGTCACCAGAGTGAACACCCGCTTGCTCAATATGTTGCATAATACCACCAACAACGACTCTTTCACCGTCACAAATAACGTCAATATCAACTTCAATAGCATCATCAAGGAAATGATCAAGTAATACTGGTGCTTCATTTGAAACACTTACAGCTTCAGTCATGTAACGACGTAAGTCATCTAAGTCATATACAATTTCCATTGCACGACCACCTAATACATACGATGGACGTACAACAAGAGGGAAGCCAATAGCTTCAGCTTTAGCCAGTGCTTCATCTAATGAAGTTACGGTAGCATTTTCAGGTTGTAATAAACCTAAACGGTCAACAGCCTGTTGGAAACGCTCTCTATCTTCTGCTCTATCAATTGCATCAGGTGAAGTACCAATAATTGGCACACCAGCCGCTTCTAAAGCACGTGCCAATTTAAGTGGTGTTTGACCACCGTATTGCACAATAACGCCCTTAGGCTTTTCAATGCGTACTATTTCAAGAACATCTTCAAAAGTAATTGATTCGAAATATAATCTGTCAGAGGTATCGTAATCAGTAGAAACGGTTTCAGGGTTACAGTTCACCATGATTGTTTCAAAGCCGTCTTCACGTAATGCTAAAGCAGCATGTACACAACAGTAATCAAATTCAATACCTTGACCAATACGGTTTGGGCCACCGCCTAAGATCATGATTTTATCTTTATCACTTGGATTCGCTTCACATTCTTCATCATAGCTAGAGTACATGTAAGCCGTATCTGAACTAAATTCAGCAGCACAAGTATCAACACGCTTATAAACTGGGAATATTTCTGCATTATGACGCTTCTTACGAATCTCAGCTTCTGCCACACCAATTAAGTCAGCTAGACGAGAATCAGCAAAACCTTTACGTTTTAATTTACGTAAGTAGTCAGCCGTTAATATTTTTAAACCACCTTCACTAACTTTAGCTTCTTCTAAAACGATATCTTCAATTTGTACTAGAAACCAACGATCAATCTTAGTTAGTCTAAATACATCATCAACTGTTAAGCCTAAACGGAAAGCATCTGCTACGTACCAAATACGGTCAGAGCCAGCTTCTTGAAGTTCATGCATAATTTCAGTTTTAGCACCCGGTTGCGTCACATCAACTTTCGGGTCAAAACCGTTTACGCCAACTTCTAAACCACGAAGTGCTTTTTGCATTGATTCTTGTTGGTTACGGCCAATTGCCATTACTTCACCAACAGATTTCATTTGCGTGGTTAACCTGTCTTCTGAGCCTGCAAATTTTTCAAAGTTAAAACGTGGAATCTTAGTCACAACGTAGTCAATTGTTGGCTCAAATGACGCCGGTGTAGCACCACCAGTAATATCATTTGATAATTCATCTAAGGTGTAACCTACAGCAAGTTTTGCTGCAATTTTAGCAATTGGGAAACCTGTAGCTTTTGATGCCAACGCAGATGAACGAGATACACGTGGGTTCATTTCAATAATAACCATACGGCCAGTATCAGGACAAACACCGAATTGTACGTTCGAACCACCCGTTTCAACACCAATTTCACGTAATACTGCAAGAGATGCATTACGCATGATTTGGTATTCTTTATCTGTTAGGGTTTGAGCTGGTGCTACAGTAATTGAGTCACCCGTATGAATACCCATTGGATCGAAGTTTTCAATTGAACAAATAATGATACAGTTATCATTTTTGTCTCGAACCACTTCCATCTCGTACTCTTTCCAACCAATTAATGATTCATCAATCAATAACTCATTTGTTGGTGATAAATCCAAACCACGCGTACAAATTTCTTCGTATTCTTCTTGGTTATAAGCGATACCGCCACCAGTACCACCCATAGTAAATGATGGGCGAATAATACAAGGGAAGCCGATGCGTTTAGCTGTTTCTCTTGCTTCATCCATTGAGTGAACAATTTCAGCACGAGGACATTCTAAACCAATGTTTTTCATTGCTTTATCAAAACGTTCACGGTTTTCAGCTTTATCAATCGCATCTGCCGTAGCACCAATCATTTCAACGTTAAATTCTTCTAAAACGCCTTTTGATTCTAACTCTAAAGCACAGTTAAGTGCCGTTTGACCACCCATTGTCGGTAAAACCGCATCAGGACGTTCTTTTTCAATAATTTTACGAACAACTTCCCAGTGAATTGGCTCGATATAAGTTGCATCGGCCATTTCTGGATCAGTCATTATCGTTGCAGGGTTTGAGTTAACTAAAATAACTCTATAGCCTTCTTCGCGAAGCGCTTTACAGGCTTGCGCGCCTGAATAGTCAAACTCACAAGCTTGACCAATTACAATAGGACCAGCACCTAAAATTAAGATACTTTTTATGTCATTACGTTTTGGCATAGTTTTTCGTCTCTCTAATAGGTTGTATTAAGCTTTATGCTGTTTAATTAATTCAATGAAATGGTCAAATAATGGCGCTGCATCATGTGGACCTGGGCTAGCTTCAGGATGACCTTGGAAACTAAATGCTGGCTTATCTGTACGATGAATACCTTGAATAGTGCCATCAAATAATGAGTTATGAGTAACTTTTAAGTTCTCAGGTAAGTTGTTCTCATCAACCGCGAAACCATGGTTCTGAGCAGTAATCATAACGACATCGCGAGCATGATCTTTAACTGGATGGTTACCACCGTGATGACCAAACTTCATCTTAAGTGTTTTTGCACCACTTGCTAAACCAAGTAACTGGTGACCTAAACAAATACCAAAAACAGGAATATCTGTTGTTAAAAATTCTTGAATCGCTTTAATAGCGTAATCACATGGCTCTGGATCACCTGGGCCATTTGATAAGAAGATACCATCAGGGTTTAACGCTAATACATCTGCTGCAGATGTTTGTGCAGGTACAACGGTTAGTTTACAGCCTCTATCAACTAACATACGTAAAATATTGCTTTTTGCGCCGAAATCATAAGCGACAACATGGTAGTCAAAACTTTCAGGTTTGCTGAAGCCTTCGCCCATAGCGTGACCTAGTGACCAGCTACCTTCAGTCCATTCAAATTGCTCTTTCGTAGAAACAACTTTCGCTAAATCCATACCTTTAAGGCCTGGAAATGCTTGGGCTTGAGCTAAGGCATTATCTTGAGCAGCTTGTAAACTTTCTTCACTGCTATCATCAATGGTTAAGATGCAGCCATTTTGTGCACCTTTTTCACGTAAAAGTCTTGTTAACTTACGCGTATCAATATCTGCGATTCCTAAAATATTATTTTCAATTAGGTAATCACTTAAGTTTTGTTCATTTCTGAAGTTACTTGCCAATAAAGGTAAGTCACGAATCACTAGACCTTTGGCATAAATGCTATCTGACTCTCTATCTTCACGGTTGGTACCTGTGTTACCAATATGAGGATAAGTTAATGTGATTATTTGCTCTGCATAAGAGGGGTCGGTAAGAATTTCCTGATAACCTGTCATCGAAGTATTAAAAACCACTTCACCAACAGCCGATCCTTGTGCACCGATTGCGGTGCCTTTAAACACAGTACCATCTTGTAGTACTAAAATAGCAGATATAGCCAATGTAACCTCCAAAAAGAAGAAGAATCTTAAAAGTAGTCGCTAAACGACACTCAAAAGCGCAAAATTCGTCGGTACAAACCCTACTTTCTAATAAAGTAAAACTCACACATAAAAAATGCCAAAAACATAGCGATTCAATAAAGAAAGGTTAATTTTTGACAAAATCCACTTATTTTACGCTTACAACACTCGTTCGTCTAGTAAAAAATGTAAAAACCAGCCCTTTTTTGTGTTTTTGTTTTCAAACGACCAAAACCAACACTAAACTTTGTAAAAAGTATGTTAAGAGCTTATTTAAAGATGAGTAAATTAGCTTATACCAATCAGTATAAGAAAGTGATCGCTTAGCGAGAGTTTAAAGGCTTAGAGGCAAGGCATTGATTGAAGAGAATGGTTATTCCCTTGTTAAAACCAGTAACGCCGTATATAAGCCTTTAAAACTCGCCCTTGGGAACGCATGAGCATCATGATAACTACACAAAGTTTGTTTAATGTGTAACTATATCCAAACAAAGTTTGTTTGCTCTAATGTCGCTCATGCAGTTCTACGTGTTCACTCCTTTATACTGAATGGTATTACTAATCTTTCAACCCTAATACGTCTTGCATATCATAAAAACCAGCATCAGCTTCACTCAACCAAAAAGCTGCGCGCATAGCACCTAAGGCAAAGGTCATACGTGAACTTGCTTTATGGGTGATTTCTAACCTTTCACCTAAATCAGCAAAAAATGCCGTATGTTCACCGACAATATCACCAGCACGAACCGTAGCAAAACCTATGGTTTCTTGGCTTCGCTCATCAGTAATGCCTTCGCGACCATAAACCGCACATTTGTTTAAGTCTCTACCTAAGGTATCAGCAATAACTTGCCCCATTTTCACCGCAGTACCAGAAGGTGCATCTTTCTTAAAGCGGTGATGAGCTTCAAATATTTCTATATCAGTATAGTCGCCAATTGCTTTTGCGGTAACTTCTAGCAACTTAAACATTAAATTAACGCCCACACTAGTATTTGGCGCTAAGATCACTGGCATGGTTTCGCCAGCTTTTTTAATTAATTCAACTTGTTCATCGCTAAAACCAGTGGTACCAATAACTAACGCTTTTTTGTGTTCGTTACACCATTGAATGTTATCAAGTGTCGTTTCGATACTGGTAAAGTCAATATATACATCTGCTGCTCTGAGTTGTGATAACTGTGTTGATGTTTTTATACCTATTGCACCAATACCAGCTAGCTCACCTAAATCAAAATCAACGAATGAGGATGACTCTCTGACACTTCCTCCCACTAATTCAATACTTTTATGCTCATGTGCCGCTTGAATTAAATTACGCCCCATGCGACCACTACAACCTAAAATTGCTACTTTTACTTTCATTATTTTCTCTATTCATTATCCATTAATGATGACTTAATTAACTCAACGTGAATGAATGCGCTAAATTTAAAGAGTGCGTCAAATCATGCGAGGCAACATTAATTATTTTATGCGAACTACCGACAGATTCAACATGATAAACAGCGGAAAAATCGGCAAAGATTTGCTCATTGTTATCAAAAAACACCCAGTCAATACAGACGAGACTAACTGACGGTGTCATTGCCTGATAACTTACCTTTTGCGCCACTATCTTTTGCGTATTAGCTTGCTTTAGTTGCTCAAAGATAGCTAAAAATTCTTGCTGGCATTTTTCCTCGCTATCAATTAACACTAAATTATCAGGGGTGTTCAGTGTACAAGGTATATGATAACAATCTGTTACACCGGCTAAATCATAAACTCTAAAAGCACTTAAGTACTGCTGAAACAACTGCTGCAACGTATTTTCTATCATTGTTTTTTATAACTAATAACTATTTTATTTGCCAAAAAAAAGCCCTCAACTGAGGGCTTTAAAACATTGTTTATTTGATGCTTAATAATTCAACATCAAATACTAACGTTGCGTATGGAGGGATAGCACCCTGTGAGCCACGCTCACCGTACGCAAGGTTATAAGGAATAGTTAAGCGATACTTTGAACCTTCAGTCATTAATTGTAATGCTTCTGTCCAACCAGCGATAACACCTTTAACTGGGAATTCAGCAGGCTGTCCACGTTCAACAGAACTATCAAACACGTCACCGTTAGTGAAAGTGCCGTGGTAATGAACACTTACCGTGCTATCTGCTGTTGGTTTTTCACCGTCGCCTTCAACGATAACTTCAAACTGTAAGCCAGACTCAGTTACTGTAACTTCGTCACGCTTAGCATTTTCTGCTAAGTAAGCTTCACCTTCAGCAGCAGCTTCTTTAGCCATTGCTTGTTCTTGCTCTTGTAGCTTTTTAGAAACTACAGCAAACGCTTCACTTAAAGCTTCTTCAGAAACTTGGCTAGCAGCATTTGCTAATGCATCAGCAATACCCGCTTGTACTGCTGCTACGTCAAAATCTTTAAAAGGATTATTACGTAATTGATCACCTAGTTGACGACCTACACCGTAACTTACACGTTGTTCAATGCTTTCAAATTTATTATCAGACATAATTTCTCTATTCGTTAATTAATAGGTTTCAAAAAATTGCCGCGATTCTAGCATAAATGTTCAGCAGTCTGTAGAGGAGAATAGCAAGTAAATTCAGATAATCTGAGATAAATGATAATTTTTCAGTTCAATTGTTTCATAAGTTGATTTTCTCATCTTATTCTCTACCTGTTAACACACTACACATCTAAACAAGATTTTTTTAGCCATCTATACCTCCATATTGACAAGGTATCATATACACCTATAATGGATGCTCAAAAATGCTAACCGAAAAAATAACACTTATCATTTTAACTTAGCAAAAGGGTTATTCACCCTGCTCGACTTATAACGCCCTTGGAGATAAACATGGCATTAACCACCCCACTACCTGAAAATGCTATTCAAGGAAGTTTACTTGCGCTATTACCCTTTGCCGTATTTCTAATACTCTTTTTGGGCACAGGTATTATATTAACACTGCAAGGTGTAGAGTTTGCTTTTTATCAGCTACCAGCCAGTATCGCCATAATCCCTGCGATTATTATCGCAATCTACTTAGGAAAACGTTCTAGTCAAAGCACGATAGAGCAACAGGTTGCACAATTTATTAAGGGCGCTGGCCATAGCAATATCATCACTATGTGTACCATATATTTACTCGCTGGTGCTTTTGCTGTGGTTGCCAAAGCAACAGGAAGTGTTGATGCGAGTGTCCAGTTAGGCTTGGCTGTTTTTCCCGACTATTTACTTTTACCTGGTTTGTTTATTGTTGCCGCTTTTTTATCTACTGCCATGGGTACTTCAATGGGTACCATTGCCGCCATTGCACCTGTTGCTTTAGGCTTAATTGAATCAACCCAGCTTGATGCTGCAATTGTTGCAGGTTGTTTAGTATCAGGTGCCATTTTTGGTGATAATTTATCAATCATTTCTGACACCACTATTGCTTCAACGCGCAGTCAAGGTGCTCACATGAAGGATAAGTTTCGTGTTAACTTCAAATTTGCGGTTCCTGCGGCAATTATCTGTTTAGTTATCTTTTTTGCACTTGGAGAAAGCGCACCTTATATCGAAAAACCAGAAGCCACGATTATTGGTTTATTACCTTATGTTGTTATCCTTGTTTTAGCGTTAATGGGGGTAAATGTTTTTGTCGTATTAACATTAGGCATTATTTTAGCAGCAGCTATTGGCATGATCTCTTATGATTATCAGTTATCGGCTTGGATATCAGATATCAATAAAGGCTTTGCCAGCATGCAAGATATCTTAATTTTATCGCTGTTTATTGGCGGTTTAAGTGAGCTAGTGAGAACACAAGGTGGGCTCGCTGCCTTAACCTCAGCAATTGAGCGCTTTTCACAAAAAATTAGCCCACATAACAACAAGCGCGCCGCAGGTATTGGCATAGCTGGCTTAGCATTTGTCTGTAACTTCTTCACCGCTAATAACACGGTTTCTATTATTGTCAGTGGTGAAACCGCTAAAAAACTGAGTCAAGATGGCGAGTTAACCGCTGCGCAATCAGCAAGTTTACTTGATGTATTTGCCTGCATTAATCAAAGTTTACTGCCTTATGGTGCTCAAGCATTATTACTTGGCGCAACGTTAAATATTTCCCCCTTAGAAGTAGCAACTCATGCATTTTATCCTATGGTGTTATTCTTCGTGGCGGGCTTTTCTTTTTGGCGAATGACAAAATAATCGAGTTTGGGGTAAGTAGCTTTATCAATAATTTTAGAAAGTTGAATAGAACCGTTGAAATGCCCCTATTTTGTAATAGGTTACTTCAACCTATTTACTCGCTATACTAATAATATGAAGTTATATTTTTCCCCACAAACCTTTCACACTATCGCGACACAATTAGCTGACAGGCGTTGGCGATTACTAGTATGGAGTTTTTCCTTACTGGCATTATTTGCCCTAATACAAACTCAAATAACCAGTACAACGCCTAATATATTAATTTTGATTAGTTTGTTAATTTTATTTTCTGGGTTGCAAGCATTAGTGATGGGGGCTTTTATATTTTTCTTTCTTCACTTACCTTCACTCAAGCAAGCATCACAAGAAAACAAAAGCAATAAACAGACAGGCTATTGGCTTAAATTTTATCAAACCGTTGAATGGTGCGAGGCAACATTGTTTTTTATCTTGCTGCCTTTACCATGTTTAACTTTCTTCTACGCGGTATATGTTGTTCTGTTAGGTTAATTTGGCGGTGATACACCTAGCTACTTCAATCAGTTCATTCAATTAGCTAATTGTATTAAGCAGTCAGCCTAAATATGGCGCTGCTTTTGCGCATACATTCCCATACAAAAGAACGCGAGAAAAACCACAGGAACAATATAAACGGTTGGCACCTTAGCAAGCTGAGCTGCTAGTAGACTAGTTAACCAAACCGTTATTAAGCCATAGCCAAAAGCGCACACCAACACAAACACTAAAGTACGTACCATAAAGTGTTGCTTTGCCACTAATGATTTCACTGCATTATTAATTTCATTGCCAAAAATAACCAATAACGTCGCAATCATAGCTAAAGCTGCTTGATATTGATACGGCCTAAACCAATGACCCAGATCTGTTAAAAACTCTATTAAAACAACTGGCATTACACTGCTATACCATGTTGTTTTAATAGTGCCAGCATATCTTCTTCCGTTAACACCTCAACACCAAGATCTTGCGCTTTAGTTAATTTTGAACCAGCTTTTTCACCGGCGACTAAATAGTGGGTTTTCTTTGAAACACTGCCTGAGACTTTTGCTCCCAAAGACTGTAAAGCTGCTTTGGCTTCATTTCTGCCCATTTGACTAAGTGTTCCCGTTAGCACAAAGGTTTGCTCTTCTAATGGAGATGTACCTGCTTCTTTTTTCACAATTTCTGGCCAAGTCATAATGTCAGCCAATTGCTCAACAATCGTCATGTTGTGTGATTCTTTAAAAAAGCTAACAATATTCTTTGCAACAATAACCCCCACGTCATCTACTTGTTGTAAAGTATCTGAATCTGCACTTTTAATTGCATCTAAGGTTAAAAAATGCTGAGCTAAATTAGCCGCCGTTGCTTCGCCTACTTCACGAATGCCTAACCCATAAACAAATTTAGCTAACGTCGTTTTTTTTGCTTGATCTAAGGCGTTAATTAAATTCTTAGCAGACTTTTGTCCCATACGCTCCATGGTACTAATTTGAATTTCATTAAGGTTAAATAAATCAACCGGGGTAGAAATCAGTTTTTCATCAACCAACTGTTCTACTAATTTGTCACCTAAACCATCAACATCATGAGCTTTTCGCGAGGCAAAATGCTTAATGGCTTCTTTGCGTTGGGCTTCACAAAACAAACCGGCAGTACAGCGAAGAACTGCCTCGCCTTCTGCTTTAGCCACCTTAGAATCACAAACAGGGCAAGTAGCAGGAAAATCAACACCAACTGCATTCTCAGGTCGTTTGTCTAATACCACACTGACAATTTGCGGGATCACATCACCCGCACGGCGAATAATTACAGTATCAGAAATTTTCAACCCTAAGCGTTGAATCTCATCTTGATTATGCAATGTTGCATTCGAAACAGTAACACCACCAACAAACACTGGTTTTAAGCGAGCAACAGGTGTTATAGCCCCTGTGCGTCCTACTTGAAACTCTACATCTTCAACAACGGTTAACTCTTCTTGTGCGGGAAACTTAAAAGCAATAGCCCATCGAGGTGCGCGTGCTACAAAGCCAAGCTGCTTTTGTAAGCTAATGTCATCTACTTTTAATACCGTACCGTCAATTTCATAACTTAATTGCTCGCGCTTAGTTAAAATATCTTCATAAAACGCTTCACAATCGTCTTCACTTGCTAGCAGTTTTACTTCTGGACACATAGGTAAACCTAGCGCTTTAATTTGGCATAAACGCTGATAATGGGAGTTGGCAAAAAACTTCTCTAATACTGCTGAAGGTTCAGCCGTTTCTATGGCTGATTCACCAACAAAGCCTAAACTATATGCATAAAAGGCTAAGTTACGTTTAGCCGTCACTTTCGAGTCAAGTTGTCTTAAACTACCCGCAGCGGCATTTCTTGGATTTGCAAATACCTTTTCATCACGCTTTTTAGCCAATTCATTTAATTGCTCAAAACTCGCTTTGGGCATAAACACTTCGCCACGTACTTCAACTATTTCAGGGTAATCCACCCCCAACTCGCCTTGAAGCTTCAATGGAATCGATTTAATGGTACGGATATTTTGAGTGATATTTTCACCAACAGTGCCATCACCTCGGGTCGCAGCTTGCACAAACACACCTTGCTCATAACGTAAACTTACTGCCAACCCGTCTAACTTAGGCTCTGCACAAAATTGCAACGTATTGCTTGTTGCCAGTCTATCTTTAATACGTTTTACAAAGGCATGAAAATCCGCTAAATCAAAGACATTATCAAGGGATAGCATTGGCAATTGATGTGTAACTTGGCTAAACGACTTCAATGCTTCTCCACCAACCTTTTGACTGGGCGAGTCTATTGATTTCAATGCAGGGTTTTCTTTTTCTAGAGCGATTAATTCATTCATTAATCGGTCGTATTCCGCATCAGGCACTGTCGGCTCATCGAGTACATAATACTGATGATTATATTGGTTAATAAGTTGGTGTAATTCGTGTACGCGTGATTGTGGCATTGTGGTCATCGCTGTATCTTGAGAAATTGAATGATTAATATGTCCCTAACACTGAAAGTTCATTAGGGTAATGTTAATAAGGCTACTGAGAAAGTAGCCTTATTAACATGAGTACAAATTCTGGTTTTACTCAGCAAAAGCAATACGACTTTTACGATCAAACTCTCTAATTTTACTCATGTAATGTTGTTCTGTTTGTTTTGTCATGACGTTACGCTTATCGTCAAGTAATTGGGCATTAAACTCTTGCGCCAATTGTTTTGCCGCCGCCAACATTTGTTCAAAAACGTTAAACGGATCGCCAGCGTTAGGAAGCGTCATAAATAAACTAACGCCTTGGGTTGCAAAGGTTTCCATACTATCTAAATCAAATGAACCAGGGTTAAGCATATTCGCTAAACTAAAAGTAACGGCACCATTGCCCGCATTATCTTGATGACGATGGAAAATATTCATTTCGCCATATTTCATTCCTAAGGTGAGTAGCGAGGGTAATAAAGCCGCACCAAACATTTGCTGACCTTGTGGCATAACTACCGAAAGAATAATCACTTGTGGCTCAAGAGTTTCTGGTGCTGCTGCAGAGTCGGTGGCAGAGAAACTTGGCATTTCATCGCCTGTAGCTAATTCATCATCAAAATTAATTTCCATTTGATTACGTTTTAGCGCCGCCTTTGTTGCTGATTTAGCTGGGGCTTTTCTTGCAGGCTTCTTTAGTTTAATTTCTGGTTTAGCGTGGGTAACTGGCTCTTGATATACAGGCTCAGCCGTTTTTTCAATCTGAGTAATATCATCACCTAATTCGTTATTATCATAAGGCTTTTCGAATGCTTCTTGAGCAAACAAATCATCACTTGCAAGGCTGTCATGGCTTTGATTCTCAGGTTGTTCATTCTCTTGAACACCCACAGATTCTTCATTCAACGATTTAAGCTGGCTATCAGAAAGAATGGGCTCTTGGCGCGCATCTAATTCAGTATCACTGGGACTTTCTTCTGCTATTGCTTGAGATACATTTTGATTTCGAGCTAAATCAACACGTTTTTCACTTTGTTCTTTTGTAGGTGCATTTTCAGGGTCAGTTTTAAGTACTTTAACTTGTCCTACACCGTCTTGGTCAAAACCTGATCCGTCAAAACTTCTATCTATTGGCTCAATTTTTTCTTTACTGGTTTTTAATTTGTAGGGATTTTTCTGCTTTCTAATTGTCCACAAACCATGTACAAAAATTGCCCCGATAACAATGCCGCTAAGAATAATTAATGCGTTTCTGAAATTGTCTTCCATTGCTTAAGCCTGTTTACTCAATCTGTTGATATATTGCTTTGGGTTTGACCAAATATCTTAGCAAGTAACTTTACCAGAATCCTTGGCATTTTGTAACAAGTTAGTACTGTAAAAAGTTGTAACACAGTTTTATACTCCTCGAAGTATTTTCAATAGCTTAGCGTACTAAATATTACCATGACACCTGAACAACATTCGCAAACAAAAAGCACATCTAATGCTATCGCCCACAGTGGTGCTGGCTACTTTATGAAAGGCTTTGAATTAATAAGAAAAAAAGGCATTCGTCGTTTTGTCTTTATTCCACTGACTATTAACATAATTTTATTCAGTGTTGCTTTTTATTTTATGTTCTTACAACTTGAATATTATATGGTCAGCATTATGGCTTGGTTGCCAACATGGTTAGATTGGCTAGAAGTTGTTTTATGGCCCTTAGCCGTTGTCACTATATTAGTACTATTTTCTTTTATCTTTAGTACCGCCGCGAATTGGTTGGCTGCCCCATTTAACGGATTACTGTCTGAAAAAATAGAAGGAATTTTATCGAATCAAGGTGTCCCCCAAGGCAACGCAATGGACGTGATAAAAGATATCCCCAGAACCCTTGGCCGAGAATGGCAAAAGCTAGCTTACTACTTACCACGAGCTATTGGCTTTTTTATTTTACTTTGGGTGTTACCAGTAATTGGTCAAGTTATATGGTTTTTGTTTATTTCTTGGATGATGGCTGTGCAATATAAAGATTACCCGTTTGACAACCATAAAATTCCATTTCATCAAATGAAAAACGCCTTAAAACATAAGCAAGGTTTAAGCTATAGTTTCGGCATGACCGTGGCATTATTTTCCATGTTCCCTATTGTCAATTTAGTGGTTATGCCTGTAGCAATTTGTGGCGCAACCGCTATGTGGGTTGATCACTATAAAAAAGATATGTATTAAACACATTGTACAGATAATAAAAATATCATGCCCGTGCATACTAATTTTTTATTAAACAATTATTTTTTAAATTTTGATCAACATGCTGAACTATCAGACAATTGTTGAGTTTTTATCATGCGATTGTCGCCATGTTGTCAAAAAGCATGTATATTAAAATAACAAGCAAATGAATTTTAAAGGAAATGGCTAAAATGAAATCAAAACAAGGTGTTAAATGCCAAGCCAACAAGGGTAAAAACATGACACAACTATCACTATTACCAATCGTTTGTGCATTAACAATTTCGACTGCTGCGCACGCTTATACTGTTGAAAAATCTAGCCAAGTTCAATTGCCTGAAAAAATAGCCTTACAAGAAGTTACACCTGAAAAACCTGAAGAAACGAAAGTAGAAGAAACAAAAGTAGAGATCCCTAAGGTAGCTGAAGAGAACAAAGTAAGCGTACCTAAAGTAGAATTTACTGAGCCTGCTGCAGAGCCTGAACTTAATACTGACGTCAACTCGACAAGTGCTCCAATTCCATTTCATAGCGATTATGAAAACAAATACATTCCTGTTGTTGATAATGCCAAGGTTTTTGCTAACTTAACCGAAGAATTACCCGCAGTGCTAAATTACTTTACTCAATACAGTGAAGAAGAAGTTATCACTTTTTACCAACAAAGTTATGGTGATGCATTATCGCAAGAGCGCAAGCGTGGTCGTTTAACATTGCACTATCAGCAAAACGAACAAAAAATGCGTGTAGTTATTTCCAAGCAAGGTGAACAACGTCAAGTCGACGTATTGGTTGAAGAAAACGCAGAATAACAAATGCTTTTATCAGCATCAGTATCAGCAGCTTAAACTTAGGTTAAGCTGCTGATATAACGCCAAAAATCATAACAGGTTTCATAAGGTGCCAATACTACGCTCTGTGCACTCTTAAAGCAGTAAGCCTTTCACATTAAAATTACATTCATGCAAGAACTGCCAAGCATTGAAAAGTTTAGCCTTAATAACTTTACTTTCTCACCGATTAATAGCAGCCATAAAGCGTTAATTGTCTCCCTTTATACCAACAGCAAAGCAATGACGTTTGTTGAGCCAGTACAAAGCGAGCAAAACGCGATAAAAATACATCAGTCTTTTGTCAAAAAAAACACTAATCGCCAATCAGGCTTTTATACTTGGGCAATACAAAACGAACAGCTATTGCCAACAAATAAGTCAGAAAATATTGATATCAACAAGTACATTGGCTTTGTCGTGTTATATACCAAAATAGGGGCAAAGCCTTTAACGCACCCAGAAATTGGCATCATGCTAAAACCAGAAAACAGTCATTGTGGTTATGGTACAAAAATATTCACTGCGTTAATTACTTATGTTTTTAAGCTGTTATGTTGTGATGCTATAAATATTCGCTTTCAACCTAGCCATGTCGCTATGCAGCGCATGAGTAAAAAATTAGGCTTTATTTTCGATGAGCAACAGCAAAGTAAAGAAATAAACTTCGTCCATGACGAGATGCGAATCGAAACCCTATTCCAACAAAATTGGCCGTCTTAACAAACAGCATGAAAACACCAAAATAGCACTAGACTTAACAGGTAAGATCAGCAACAATCAAAATGCAGTAGTAGATTTTATTAACAATGTTTTTTAACAATAATAATTTAACTAGTACGGGGTGTTTAAATGATTGAACAGCAAACCAGTAATACCATCGCATTATTGTCACAATTAGCAAGTGAGGCTTCACTACAAGAAGATTTTTTGAAAGAGTCAGCAATAGCACAAACCAATATTGATGAAGCACTTAAAGCCTTAATCAACAATGAAGATGTTCTTGCCTTATCAAAAGCTCTTAAAGTTGACACTTTAATAAAATGTGAGATTGTTCGTAGTCCTGATGAAGATGATGATGAAGAGCAAGAGCAACCTGACAGCACCGAGGAAAAAAACCTCGCGACGGGTTAAGTATATTTGCTTCTTTACCTAAAAAGAACAACTTAAGTGGCATGAAGGATCGTGCCACTGTCTTATAGATATTTTATTTGTGAAAATTAACTTTTAACTTTACCCTTACCTTGAGTTTTTATGCCCTACCGGCAATCACATACATTTATTACATATTCATTTAAAGGCAATGGTTTTTCTGCAGTACATTTATTTATGACTATGCTTTTTAAAATCTTTATTAAATTCAGTACGCTGTTAATAATATTGTTTGCCTTGTTAACGAAAGTACAAGCAAGTGTAAGCGTACAGCTATTTATTAACACAAACCAAGTAATAAGCTTAACTACTAGCGCAAACACTAGCCTAAACAGCAATTTTACAAACCTATCATTTGATGAATTACTACAGCATGCCGATAACAACCGCAGTAGTAACAATCAACTGTCTGTCAGCCTAATCAATTACTTGCAAAGTCAAGAGGCGCAACTATCTATTAAGCAACAAGAGTATTTAACGTATTTAACAGCTTACCAATTTACCTTTAGCGCCAATTATCAAAAGGCAATGCTTTTACTGAATCAGTTAATCCAAACCAGTCAACAAAACAACATTGTTATTCGTAGCCATGAAACATCTATTAGTATTAACTCGGGAACCCAACAATGGACTGAAGGGTTAGCTCATATTAAAACGCTTATTAGTTTAATTAATGATAGTGACGATAAAAAATTAGTTGAAGGTAGTTTAATTACCATTGCTGCATTTTTTAATAACCTTGGTCAATATCAAGAGGCGTTGCTTTATATACAACAAATTAATCAAGACGACATAACTCTTCAGCGTGATATTTGTTTTATCAACCAACAACAAGCGTTAGCCAATTTACGGTTATTTTTAGCTAAAGCTGAACCGTTTAACTTAGAAAAAGCAGCGCCGTTAGAAGCACACTTAAATGACAGCATCGCCCTTTGCCAGCAAGCCAATGAACCGTTAGTAGTCAACCTTTTACGCACTTACCTCGCTGAATTAGATTTATTTGAACAGCGTGCTGAACAGGCTTTATCAACTCTTTTACCCAATATTGATGAAGTCATTGCTACCAATTACCCCGTGTTAATTAACCTAACTTATAATTTACTCGCACAAGCATACTGGCAACAGCACGATATAGCTAACACAGAAAAATATATTAATTTAGCGAAAAACAATATTGAGTTATTAAGCCAAACTCAACAAACAATACAAACCTATTTACTACTCTCTCAGCTAGCGGAGCAGCAAGGGAATTATGCGCTAGCCCTTAAGTATCACCAACAGTACAGCAAAGCCAAACAAAAAGTAGCTGATGAAGAACAAGCCAAGCAATTAGCTTTTCAATTGGCCAAACAAAGCGATTATCAAACTAAAGAAAATATCAGACGTATTCGGCAACAAAACAGCATTTATTCCAGTAAACAAAGCCTCAGCCAGCAACAAGAAGGTAATCATTTATTATTGATTATTTTACTTATTGTTCTGTTAATTACCTTATTCATTTGGGGCTATAAATCGTGGCTAACACAGCAAAAGCTTAAATTAATTACTGAATATGATCATCTCACCCAAGTCAACACACGAGCACAGTTTGTTGAATTAGGTCAGCAAGCCATAGAGCGCTGCAAAGAGATTAATAAGCCCTTAAGTTGCATTATGTTTGATTTAGACCATTTTAAAAACATCAATGATGTATATGGACATTCAATTGGGGATAAAGTACTGCAGCAAGTAAGTACTGTTTGTAAGCATACTTGTCGCCCTAATGATTTTATTGGCAGAATTGGCGGTGAGGAATTCGCCATAATATTGCCTGATTGTAACTTGTTAGTTGCTGAAGATATTGCCCAGCGTTGTTTGTCAGCAATTGCAGAATTAAATGTTAAATCATTAGGAATAACATCTCCTGTAACCGCAAGTTTTGGTATCAGTGATGCAGAACGAGTCAATTATGATTTAACCCGCTTAATGGCTGATGCTGACAGCGCTATGTATGCTTCTAAGCATCATGGTAGAAACTGTATTAACGTATATAGGTAGTTATATTATGCAGTTATTCAAGTATTTAAAAATTATGACGCTAAGCAAAGCCTTTTCGAATAGAAAGAATGACTTATGTCAAAAGTTACGAGCAGCCCAATTTATAAAGCAATACTTAAATAGTAAAGTCGCTATATTGTGTTTTTTCGCACTATTTCATAGCCATAGTTTTGCTGCGAATAATAGTGCTCAATCAAACATACTAAACAAGCAAGGTTTAACTGAAAAAACATTGCCTGTATCTGAGCATGCACTAACAAAGCAAGATATTAGCTTAATGCTAAATAGGGCTGATAAATTACGTAGCAGTAACAATGCAATAAGTCGTCAAATATTAGAAAAACTTAAAAAACAGGCTTTTCTAACCCTTGAGCAACGTAATTTCTTAACTTACTTAACAGCGATTCAAGCAGGGTTTGAGGGGGATTACAGTCAAATTGAACTGCTCTTAACCACTGTCATAAAGAGTGAAGCCAGTGATTTACTAAAATATCGTGCAAATTACAGTTTGATTAACCTATACACTGAGCAAGAGCGTTGGCGTGATGGTTTAAAACAAGTAGAAACCTTGCTTAATATAGAAAGTAATATTGAACAACATTACAGACGTTTAGCTTTAATGGCCGTCACTGAATTTTATATCCAGTTAGAGCAATATTCTTTAGCGTATAAATATAGTTTACAAGTAATCAAAGAAAGCACTTCACCACGAAATATTTGTATCGCTAAGCAATTACAAGTTGCGGTAAAACTTAAAAGTAGCAGTCCACTTTTAAAAGAAGATGAAGTTGTTGATGCAATTAATGCCTGCGAACAAATAAATGAGCAAATATTTTTAGGTTACATCAGACTTTATCAAGGTGAGATGTATTTGAATGATGCCTTAACAAGTAAGGCGATAAATGCTACTTTGCCCTATATAGAAGATATAGTCGCAACAAATTATTACCCGCTAATAGGCAATAGTTATCGACTCATTGCTGAAATATATTGGCAACAAAAACAATATAGAAAAGCAAAAAACTATGCCTTTAAAGCACAAGAGTATTTTCAAGTAGACACTTCCTTAAAAGATAAAAAAGCAATTTTTTATTTATTATTTCAATTATCAGAACTTGAGGAAGACTATATACAAGCATTTGAATATCATAAATTATATGATGAAGCCAACAGTGAGTTAATAAAGAACACCCAAGAAAAACATTTAGTATTTCAGTTAGTGCAGCATAACGATTTGGCCAATAAAAACAAAATTGCTCAACTCAACAAAACCAATACCTTTTTAAAAACACAACACGAAATCACCTTAGAAAAAGAACAGACTATTATTTTAATTGTGATGATTTTAGTAGGGCTATTAACACTAGGCTCTTCCTGGGTTTATAACTCTTGGTTAACACAGCAAAAATTAAGACAAATTGCTAACTTTGACAGCCTAACTGGCGCTACTAGCCGAGGTCATTTTTTTGAATTAGCTGAGTTGTTGTTACAAGAACAAGTAAAGTTCAAACAAGATTTATCCTGTATTATTTTCGACTTAGATCATTTTAAACAAATTAATGACACCTATGGTCATGCTATAGGAGACAAGGTATTAACAGCCGTTGCAACAGTATGCCAAGAACAGTTACGCCACCAAGACTTATTGGGTCGTTTAGGCGGTGAAGAATTTGCGATAATCTTACCTGACTTTAATTTAACCATGGCAGAAGATGTCGCTAATAGGTGTCGAATTGCTATTCACAACCTAGATTATCAATCACTCGGTTTAGAAAGCGCCATAACTGCAAGCTTTGGTGTTAGTGATAAAGATATTTCAGGAGAAAATTTAACAGATTTACTTGCTGATGCCGATAGCGCTATGTATTCATCAAAGCAACATGGTAGAAACTGTACAGTAACCTATCGCTAATAGCACTTTATTTGATAGTGAACGCGATCAATTAGCAACGAAAAAGCCCGTGATAATCACGGGCTTTTTTGTAGAATTGTTAACTCAGTTTATACAATATTAGGGCTTTTGCATTTGAATAACTACGCGACGGTTTTTACCTCGTCCTAAGGTGGTACTGTTAGAAGAGATATGACGCTTCTCACCATAACCTTTCGCTTCAATTCGACTTGCATCAATACCGTTTTTAACAAAATAATCTCGGATTTTAGCTGCTCGACGCTCTGATAACTTTAAGTTTGACCAGCGGCCACCATAACTGTCGGAGTATGCGTCAATTAAGACAAGTTCAAGCTCAGGATCTAAGCTTAAATACTCTCGGATCATATCAATACGTCTTTGTGATGCTTTAGTAAATTTATCACTACTTGATTGATAATTCAGCACCGTATAAGAGATGTCATCAAAGCTGTAATTTAATAAATTACCGATACAGCCGACAAACTCTTGATAGGCCTTTTTAAAGCGTGCCGTGGATAAACCCACTGAAATTTTATCTTGATCACTATACCAATCATTGTAATAGAAGGTAGGACTCATCCCCTGCTCTAATTCACTCAACATAGTCCACGCAACTTTTTTAGGTAAGCTAGGGTTAAAGTGCTTATGCAACTGCATATTGGTTAAACTACGACCGCCTTTACCCGGTTGCCATCTAGGCGCAACACTTCTGACTTCCGCAAGCGAGTAATTATCAGGTAAAAGCATCATGTCTAACTCAAATTCCATATTAAGCTTTCGACTTGCTTTAGCTGAGAATTTAGCTTCACCGTAGTTAGGGATTTGATGTGACAAAGTACATTGTAATCGAGAGTTATTTGCTAGCTGCCATTGTGAATTTTCAATATCGGCACGATATTGACGTATACCAGCATGGGCATCGCCCGATAAAGATATCGAGAAAATACCTAAAGTAATACTAGTACATAAAAAGCTATTCACTGAGGTAAGAATATTTTTCATAAAGATTACACAATATCGATTAGCAACTATAAATAAAGCAGCAATTAGGGTTATGAATAATTTATCGCCCTAAAATAAAATAACTTTAGCAGTTTATCAGACAAAATTCTCGTTTTATCGATTAAAGCCAAAGAAGCAGTCGTTAATTTATCATTTGTGTCTTAGATTGCTGCTCGTTTTTATTATGAATTTCTGTAATAATTGCCCTTTGCAGTATGCTAACTAACTTCAATAATTAATTCATGTCTGAAAAAAACGATATTACAACCGATGCAACATGCCTCAAGTCTTCAAGTACGTCTGAAAAAAAGCCGTTATTCTCTCAACGATTCAGGGGTTACTTTCCTGTAGTGATTGATGTTGAAACAGCAGGCTTTAACGCTAAGACAGATGCGTTACTTGAATTAGCTGCCTCGGTTTTAACCCTTGATGAGACAACTGGAGAATTAGCAATTGATGAAACTATTCAATTTAATATTAACCCGTTTGAAGGGGCAAATTTAGAACCTGCAGCACTCGAATTTACTGGTATTGATCCGACTAACCCTTTAAGAGGTGCCGTTGATGAACAAGATGCTTTAAAAGAGTTGTTTAAGCTAGTTCGAAAAAAAATGAAGCTGGCTGGTTGTCAACGCGCCATTATTGTTGCTCATAATGCAGCATTTGATTTAGGCTTTTTGAACGAAGCCACAGCTCGATGCTCTATTAAACGTAGCCCGTTTCATGCTTTTGTCAGTTTCGATACCACCACATTAGCAGGCCTTGCCTTAGGACAAACGGTTTTAGCAAAAGCTTGTGAAACCGCAGGCATTGACTTTAATAATAGTGAAGCCCATAGCGCACTGTATGATACAGAAAAAACAGCAGAGCTTTTTTGTCATATCGTTAACAAATGGCAAGCTTTGGGTGGTTGGCCATTACCAGCTGCGACAAGTAATGATGCAGAGTAAAGTAAACTTTAATTAGTATTTAAAACTTAACTAAAGCTGCCTAATGAAGTCACTTCTGATTCTAATTTAAGTTTTAGTTTTAGTTTTAGTTTTAGTTTTAGTTTTAGTTTTAGTTTTAGTTTTAGTTTTAGTTTTCAGGCATAAAAAAACCGCTAAAAAGCGGTTTTTTTGATTCATGCATAAGCTAAATATTAAAGCTTGTCTGCATTGTCAGTTAAATAAGATGCAACACCTTCTGGAGAAGCTGTCATACCTTTGTCACCTTTGTTCCAACCAGCAGGACATACTTCACCGTGCTCTTGGTGGAATTGAAGTGCATCAACCATACGGATCATTTCGTCTACGTTACGACCTAATGGCAAGTCATTCACTACTTGGTGACGAACATTACCTTCTTCATCGATTAAGAAAGAACCACGGAAAGCAACACCTGCTTCTGGGTGCTCAACGTCGTATGCTTGACAGATATCATGTTTAACATCAGCAACTAAAGTGTATTGTACTGGGCCAATACCACCTTCATTTACTGGCGTGTTTCTCCACGCATTGTGAGAGAATTGAGAATCGATAGAAACACCAATTACTTCAACACCACGGCTTTTGAATTCTTCAAAACGGTGATCAAAAGCTAATAACTCTGATGGGCATACAAAAGTAAAATCTAATGGGTAGAAGAAAATTACCGCTTTTTTACCTTTAATTGCTTCACTTAAGTTAAAGCTATCTACAATTTCACCACTACCTAATACTGCTGCTGCAGTGAAGTCTGGTGCTGGACGACCAACTAATACGCTCATTCTTTGCTCCATTTTCTTATTGAATAATAAATTATCTAATACGCTTACGCGCTACGTTGTAAACTTATAGTAAGTATTGTGGCAGATATGAAAAATTCAATTACTCTGCTGAACTTTTTTCTGCGGCTTCTTTTACTAACGTTTGTAATTCGCCTTGTTGAAACATTTCCAAAATAATATCGCAGCCACCAACAAGTTCACCTTCAACCCATAACTGTGGGAATGTCGGCCAATCAGCATATTTTGGTAGTTCAGCTCGAATATCAGGGTTTTGTAAAATATCAACGTAAGCAAATTTTTCACCACATGAAATAAGTGCTTGAGATGCTTGTGATGAAAAGCCACAACTTGGCAATTTAGGAGAACCCTTCATATATAATAACACTGAGTTTTCACTTATTTGCTGCTTAATACGTTCAATTGTATCCATGATAACCTCTATAATTAATACTTATTGTACTGAGTAATGGTGACGTAAATTAAGTTTTCAACATACAAATTACAATAAGCTGCTAGAATTTAGCAATATTTTAAAAATTTCTACTTGATAGTTAACCAACTAGTACCTATATAATGGTAATACTTGAGTATTTTACTCAAGTTTTATATAAAACACACCCCTTTCTTACGTTAGGGATGCAATAACTTAGATTAGGAGAGCATAATGACAATTGAATTACCGGCACTTCCATATGAGCAAAATGCGCTAGAGCCACATATTTCAGCAGAAACTTTGTCTTTCCATTACTCAAAGCACCATAACACTTATGTTGTAAAGCTTAATGGATTAATCAAAGGTACAGAGTTTGAAGGGAAATCTTTAGAAGATATTGTAAAAACGTCTTCTGCGGGTGTGTTTAATAATGCCGCCCAAATATGGAATCATACATTTTATTGGCATAGCTTAAGCCCAAATGGCGGTGGCGAGCCAACGGGTGATTTATTAGCAGCGATCAATGCTAGCTTTGGTAGTTTCGACGAATTTAAAGCCAAGTTTACTGATAGTGCTATTAATAACTTTGGCTCTAGTTGGACATGGCTAGTGAAAAATGCAGATGGCAGCTTAGCTATTGTAAATACTTCTAACGCTGCAACACCACTAACTGATGAAGGTGTTACTCCATTAATTACAGTCGATTTATGGGAACACGCATACTACATTGATTACAGAAACTTACGCCCAGATTACTTAAATGCCTTTTGGCAATTAGCTAACTGGGACTTTGCTAGTGAAAACTTTGCTTAATTTCTAGTTAATCATTTTGGCAAGAAGCTTCATAGGCAATAAAGTTGACTTACCGTCAATATTTATTGCCTCTTCTTGTTGATTTATTTTTTACATCTTTCCTTTAAAAGATATTCTTCTAATAAACTTTCCATTAATCAATTCAACAAATCTAACACCATAATTATCCTTAATAATTAATTACTTGATCAAATGTTTTTTTTATAGACATTACAATTTATTTACCTTTTTTTATTAGCAAAATTAGCCAAAGCAACTAACCTTAAAATATGGCAGGTACATTTTTTGCTTTAAAGTAACTTAGCTTAGTTTTAAATTTTCTTGGCTTAATTTATCGAACGAAGTGAGTGGACATTGTTAAATTATCATCCACTTTTTGGAGGTAGTTATGAGTATATTTCAGCATTATCAAGCACGTTATGAACAAGCTCAACAGGAAGAGTTTAGCTTGCAAGAGTTCCTCACCATCTGTAAAGATAACAAATTAGCCTATGCCAGTGCATCAGAGCGTTTGCTCGCTGCAATGGGGGAACCTGAAATGGTAGACACCGCTACAGACCCTAGATTAAGCAGGATATTTTCTAATCGAGTTATTAATCGTTACCCCGCATTTGAAGACTTCTACGGAATGGAAGAAGCGATAGAGCAAATCGTTTCTTATTTAAAGCATGCTTCACAAGGTCTGGAAGAGCAAAAACAAATTCTTTATTTACTTGGCCCTGTGGGTGGGGGTAAGTCTTCCCTTGCTGAAAAGTTAAAAGCATTAATGCAACAAGAGCCTGTCTATGTATTAAGTGCTAACGGTGAAAGAAGCCCGGTAAATGACCATCCTTTCTGCCTGTTTGATGCTCACTCAGACGCTAAAATTTTACAAGAAGAGTACAACATTCCTAAACGTTACTTAAACTCTATTATTTCACCATGGGCAGCTAAACGTCTTCATGAATTTAAAGGTGATATTGCTCAGTTTAAAGTCGTGAAAGTATACCCGTCTATATTAGATCAAATCGCTATTGCTAAAACAGAGCCTGGTGATGACAACAATCAAGATATTTCAGCTCTTGTTGGTAAAGTTGATATTAGACAACTTGAACATTATGCGCAAAATGATGCCGATGCATACAGCTACTCTGGTGCTTTGTGTCGAGCAAACCAAGGCTTAATGGAATTTGTTGAAATGTTTAAAGCTCCCATTAAAGTGCTACACCCATTGTTAACTGCTACACAAGAAGGGAACTATAACCCAACGGAAGGTTTATCTGCCCTGCCCTTTAATGGAGTTTTGCTCGCTCACTCAAATGAGTCCGAATGGCAAACCTTTAGAAATAACAAAAATAATGAAGCCTTTTTAGATCGTGTTTACATTGTAAAAGTGCCGTATTGTATGCGCGTTTCAGAAGAAGTGAACATTTATAAGAAATTACTAGAGCACAGTGAATTAAAAACAGCCCAATGTGCGCCCGACACATTGGAAACGCTCGCACAGTTTTCAGTATTGTCACGTTTAAAAGAGCCTGATAATTCCAGCATTTACTCAAAAATGCGTGTTTATGACGGTGAAACATTAAAAGATACCGACCCTAAAGCAAAATCGTATCAAGAATATAAAGACTACGCTGGTATTGATGAAGGCATGTCGGGTTTATCTACTCGCTTTGCATTTAAAATTTTATCACGTGTTTTCAACTTTGATAGCACTGAAGTGGCTGCAAACCCAGTCCATTTATTTTATGTACTTGAGCAGCAAGTCGAGCGAGAGCAACTACCAAAAGAAACAACTGAACGTTATTTAGAATTTATTAAAGGTTATTTGACGCCTCAATACATTGAGTTTATTGGTAAAGAAATTCAAACAGCTTATTTAGAATCTTACTCTGAGTACGGGCAAAACATTTTTGACCGTTATGTCACTTATGCTGACTTTTGGATACAAGATCAAGAGTATCGTGATACCGAAACGGGACAATTATTTGATCGACAATCCCTAAATGATGAGTTAGAAAAAATTGAAAAGCCTGCGGGAATAAGTAATCCAAAAGATTTTCGAAATGAAATAGTCAATTTTGTCTTACGCGCAAAAGCGAATAACAATGGCAAGAATCCAGCTTGGACAAGCTATGAAAAATTACGCACTGTGATTGAGAAGAAAATGTTCTCAAATACAGAAGATTTACTACCGGTTATTTCATTCAATGCAAAAACGTCAGCTGATGACCAACAAAAACATGATGATTTTGTTGAGCGTATGATGAGTAAAGGCTACACGCAAAAACAAGTAAGACTTCTGTCTGAATGGTATTTACGTGTGAGAAAATCTTCTTAAGCTGTTTCTCTTTCATTGCCATGGCAATGCGACAGCACCATGTTTAACAGCGTTTTAGATACGCTGTTAAATATAGAAAAGAGAAAAGGAGGATGTATGGCTAATTTTATTGATAGACGGCTCAACAGTAAAAATAAAAGTACTGTGAACCGTCAGCGCTTTCTTCGACGCTATAAAAATCAAATTAAGAAGTCTGTCTCTGAAGCCATTAATAAGCGCGGCGTAACAGATATTGAGTCAGGGGAAGATATTGTCATTCCAAGAAAAGATCTTTCTGAACCAGTCTTCCATCAAGGAGGTGGCGGAATAAAGGATAGAGTTCACCCTGGCAATGATCAATTTGCTCCAGGAGATAGAATTCCTAGGCCGCCTCAGCAACAAGGTCAAGGTTCTGGGCAAGGTGAAGCCAGTAATAGTGGTGAAGGCGAAGATGACTTTACTTTCTCTATATCTAAAGACGAATATTTAAACTTGTTGTTTGAAGATTTGGAATTACCGAATTTAGAAAAAAATCAGCTCGATAAACTAATTGAGTTTAAAACAGTACGCTCTGGTTATTGTGCAGAAGGAGTGCCTGCTAATATTGATATTGTGAAATCTTTGCAAGGCTCTATTGCAAGAAGGATTGCAATGACATCTTCTAAACGCAAAGAAATTAAGGAACTTGAACAACAACTTCTAGCATTACAAAACGATAAGCACGACCATATTCAAAAAGAACGAGAGTTAATCGAAGCCATTACCCTACTCAAAGAGAAAATAGCTAAAGTACCGTTTATTGATACCTTTGATTTACGATTTAGAAATTATGCCAAGCAAGCAGTTCCTACCTCAAAAGCGGTTATGTTTTGCTTAATGGATGTTTCAGGCTCTATGGATCAGGCAACAAAAGAAATGGCAAAACGTTTCTATATTTTGTTGTACTTATTTCTTAGCAGAACTTATAAAAATATCGACGTTGTTTATATACGTCATCATACTCAAGCGAAAGAAGTCAATGAGCACGAATTCTTCTACTCACAAGAAACGGGAGGAACTATTGCTTCAAGCGCTTTGGAATTAATGAATCAAATCATAAATGAACGTTATAGCGAGAGCCAATGGAATATTTATGGCGCACAGGCCTCTGATGGAGATAATTGGGCTGATGATTCACCACGATGTAAGACCTTATTGGAGCAAAATATTCTCCCTAGAACACGTTATTTTAGTTACATTGAGATTACCCAACGGGCACATCAAACTCTATGGCAGCATTATCAACAAGTTGCTGATGCTAACCCTAATTTTGCGATGCAACATATCAAATCAGTCGCTGATATTTATCCTGTATTTAGAGAGCTATTTAAGAAAAATACTCAAAATGCAGCATAATAGGAGAAGATGAGATTATGGCAACATCAATTAAAGAAAAAAATAAGAAAAAGTCAACGTCAAAAGAGTCAACTAAAGACAGCCAACATTTAGCCAACCACGTGGCTAGTGAAACCTCTCCACTTGATGACAGTTCAGATTGGACATTTGAGTTACTCGACTTATACCAACAAGAAATAGCAAGAGTTGCAAAGCATTATCGTTTAGATACATATACGAACCAAATCGAGGTTATAACTGCAGAGCAAATGATGGATGCATATGCCAGTGTTGGTATGCCAATTGGCTATAGTCATTGGACTTTTGGGAAGAAGTTTATTCAAACAGAGCAAAATTATAAGCGAGGTCAAATGGGGCTTGCTTATGAAATTGTAATTAATTCAAGTCCATGTATTTCTTACTTAATGGAAGAAAATACCATGACCATGCAAGCCTTAGTAATGGCCCACGCTTGTTATGGTCATAACTCATTCTTTAAGGGAAACTATTTATTTAAGTCGTGGACTGACGCTAGTTCAATTATCGATTATTTATTGTTTGCTAAAAACTATATTGCTGATTGTGATCTTAAGTACGGTATTAGCGAGGTGGAAGCAACTCTTGATGCCTGTCATGCATTAATGAGCCATGGTGTTGATCGATATAAAAGACCACAAAAAATATCACTCGATGAAGAGCTAAAACGCCAAAAAGAAAGAGAAGAATATTTACAGTCACAAGTAAACTCTTTATGGCGTACCGTTCCTAAAGCAGAAAAGAATGATACCAAGCAACATTATAAATTTCCGGCTGAACCACAGGAAAACATCCTTTATTTCGTTGAAAAAAATGCCCCATTATTAAAGCCATGGCAACGTGAAATTGTACGAATTGTTCGTAAAATATCTCAATATTTTTATCCACAAAAACAAACGCAAGTAATGAATGAAGGCTGGGCTTGTTTTTGGCATTACACCATATTGAATCATTTATATGACGAAGGCTTAGTGACTGATAAATTTATGATTGAGTTTTTACATAGTCATACCAATGTTGTTGCGCAACCTGAATACAACAGCCCTTATTATTCAGGTATTAACCCCTATGCGCTAGGCTTTAATATGTTCATGGACATTCGCAGGATATGTGAAGAGCCTACCGATGAAGATAAGCAGTACTTTCCTGAAATAGCTGGTAGCGATTGGTTAGATACCGTTCATTTTGCTATGGAAAACTTTAAAGATGAGAGTTTTATTAGCCAGTATTTATCGCCAAAATTAATTCGAGATTTCAAACTGTTTCATATACACGATGATAGCAGTAATAACTTTGTCGAAATTGGCGCTATTCATAATGAGCAAGGCTATAAAAAAGTCAGAGAAAACTTAGCTAATCAATATAACCTCAGTAACTTAGAAGTAAACATTCAAATTATAGATGCTAATATTGAGGGAGATCGTGCTTTAACATTACGTTATACCCCACATAATAATGTCGCCTTAGGCGATTCAAAAGATGAAGTATTAAAGCACTTACATTACTTATGGCAGTTTGATGTGAAAATAATCCAAGAAGACAAAGATGGTATCGATCAAGTTATTGCAAGCTGCCCAATAAAAGAGAAAAAAGAAAAGGAATAGCTTTAGACCATAAAAAAAGCCACCGAATAAATTTAGGTGGCTTTTAGGTAATGTATATTGTTACGTTAATTTAATCTTCTGATAATTCTTTAAACACGTCATCTTTTAATTCTGACCAAAGCTGACCAGACGCTACACCGTATTTTCTTACTGCTAAGACAGACTCATCAAAACGATTTGCATTAGCTAATTCAATTAAGTTTTCGTAATACTCACGAGAAATTTCTCGCCCCTTAGGGTGGCTAAAATACAAACTACCAATACGCGAGTATAGGCCTCTAAAACCATTAAGTATTAATAAATATATTGAGTTACCTGAAGCAACAACCAGCTCTTTATTTAATTTATAATCAAATTCAGCAAAGGCTTCACCTGTATCTTCAACATTTTTGTATTCTTGTAGTAACTCAATGGCCTTTTCAGGATTATTTTTTATAGCACCACGAATATAGATGGCACTGATATTTGTTCTAGCAGAAAGTAAGTTATCTACCAGCTCAGGAATACCGTCGTGATCCAACTGTGCTAACGTTTCTAAAATATTTAACCCTGATGTTTCCCAAAAGTTATTCACTTTTGTTGGTTTACCATGCTGTATGGTTAACCAACCATCACGTGCTAAACGCTGAAGTACTTCTCGTAAAGTTGTCCGCGTAACACCAATTAATTCAGAGAGTTCACGTTCTGCCGGTAAAATTGACCCCGGTGGGAATCCACCATTCCAGATAGACTCTACTATATATTGTTCAGCAAACCCTGCTGGGCTTTGAGCTTTTATAACCATGGTCTAAAACTACCTAAATTAGAAGTGAGAAAAATTATCAACTGATTGTACCAGAACAGCAAATAGGTACAAGCTCTGAGTTACCTGTGTTTATAAATACAACAGCTTAGCTAGTTTTAAATACTATTAGCGAAATAACAATTAACGTGTTTATTTACTAAAGAGAAGTTATTTTTGGGGCACAAGTTTATATATGCCCTGCCCATCAACTGCCACATAAAGATAGCCATCAGGGCCTTGTTGAACATTTCTGACCCTAGTAAGTTCATCTTTTATGATTTCTTGCTTTATCACTTGCTCATCACGAAGCGTTAACATTAAAACATAACCAAATTTTAATGAACCTACCACCAGGTTTCCTTGCCAGCTAGGATATTTATTTCCTGTAATAAAGCTCATGCCTGAAGGAGCAATTGAAGGATCCCAATACCATAATGGCTGCTCCATGCCTTGTTTCTCTGTTAATTCGGTAAATTTAGAACCTGAATAATTAACACCATAACTAATAACGGGCCATCCATAATTTTTACCCTTATTGATAATGTTTATTTCATCTCCGCCTCGAGGCCCATGTTCATGAGTCCAAATAGCACCTGTTTTTGGGTGAAGTGCCATTCCTTGTGGATTTCTATGGCCATAAGAAAAAATTGCTGGTTTTGCTAATTCATTTCTTACAAAAGGATTATCAGCTGGTATTTTCCCATCATCGTGTAAACGATATACTTTTCCAGCATCACGAGTTAAATCTTGTGGATTTTTATCTCTTTGTCCTCGGTCGCCAACAGAAAAATACAAATAGCCTGAGCGATCAAAGGTAATTCTACTGCCAAAATGTGAAGATTTACTACCGTAAGCTTGAGCGATATAAATATCTTCTTGCTCGATTAATGTCATTCCTTTCAATTTTGCTCTCATAATAGCTGTACTTTTGTTACCGCTACCATCAGCCCTGCTATATGAAAAGTAAATCCAACCGTTTTTCTCGTAATTTGGGTGTACTGCAATATCTAGTAATCCACCTTGATTTGCCACTTCAATTTTAGGGAGACCGCTTATTGTTTCTTTAATGAGTGTCCCCTGCTTTACCATGCGCAATTTTCCACCTCGCATGGTAATTAACATATCACCATTGGGCAGCCAAGCCATCCCCCAAGGGATACCATCTAATTCAATGAATTTTTGGGCAGATACTTTTTCGTTTGACGCTTTAAAGTCTGTCTTTTGAGTAATTGTCATAGCCGAAGTGGGCATACAAAGACCTAAGGAAAGTACAAAAAATAAGGTGTTTTTAAACATTGGGCTATAGGCTTGAGTTAAAGTAGACTTGCTACATCATAGTCAAATAAACGATGATTGAAAACCATAGAGAAAAACAACAGATAGCAACTTACTATTCCTAACTATAAACAAGGTTTGCAACATTGCTCACCTTGTTATAAATCAAACATATTCTTAAAATCAGCCAAATTAATCGTTATCAATGGGTTTGTTGTATCATTTTGTAAATATTTTGGTAGAATTCGCCCCAACTTTTACACCAACATTATTAACCTCCATTTAGAGACCAATATGAAACCGATTTCATTCTTATTATTGGCTGTTATCGCTGTACTATTTCCTAGTATCGCATTAGCTTCAGATGCCTCTCATCAATCCATTGATTTAACGACACACTGGATTGGTTATACCGCTATTGCAATTTTTGTTTTTTCTTACTCTTTAGTTATTCTAGAAGAGCAATTGCACTTAAGAAAATCAAAACCCGTTTTATTAGCTGCTGGTTTAATTTGGATTCTCATTGCCGCTTTTTATGGTTCTCAAGGTATGCCGCATGCAGCTGAAGTTGCCATTAGACATAACTTCCTTGAATATGCTGAATTATTCTTCTTCTTATTGGTGGCAATGACCTACATTAATGCCTTACTAGAACGTAATGTCTTTGATGCTCTTCGTGACGTATTAATAAAAAGGGGCTATAGCTACAAAGCACTGTTCTGGATAACAGGTATTTTAGCCTTCTTCATCTCACCAATTGCCGATAACTTAACAACCGCATTAATCATGTGTGCTGTAGTTCTTACCGTTGGTAAAGATGCACCAAAATTTGTTGCTATGAGTTGTGTTAACATTGTTGTGAGTGCAAATGCTGGTGGTGCGTTTAGCCCATTCGGTGATATCACCACCTTGATGGTTTGGCAAAAAGGCATTGTTCAGTTCACTGAATTCTTCGCCCTATTTGTTCCTTCAGTGGTTAACTTTATTATCCCTGCTTTTATCATGTCATTTTTCTTGCCTGAAGGAAATCCTAAGTCAAGTTCAAATGAAATAACTCCTATTAAAACAGGTGGCTTAGTGATTGTTGGCTTATTTATATTAACAATTATTACAGCAGTTTCATTCCATAACTTCTTACACCTACCGCCAGTATTTGGCATGATGTTAGGTCTTGCTTATTTGAAATTCTTTGGTTATTACATTAAGAAATCAGGTCAAGGTAAACTTAATACCTCAGACGTTCCAGCAGGTCGTACAAGATCAGACGATTTTGATATTTTTGATAAAATAGCTAAAGCCGAGTGGGATACACTTTTCTTCTTCTATGGTGTGATTTTAGCTGTAGGCGGTTTAGGTTTTATGGGTTATTTAGGTTTAGTATCAGAGTTTATGTACGGTGAACTCGGTGCAACTAACGCTAACATTTTAGTGGGTATTTTATCTGCAATTGTAGATAACATCCCGGTTATGTTTGCAGTATTAACAATGCAACCAGAAATGTCACATACACAATGGCTATTAGTTACGTTAACAGCAGGTGTTGGTGGTAGTTTATTATCAATTGGCTCTGCTGCCGGTGTTGCACTTATGGGGCAAGCACGTGGCTACTACACTTTCTTTAGCCATTTAAAGTGGACACCAGTAATTGCGATTGGTTACGCAGCAAGTATTTGGGTTCATTTATTAATTAACTAATGAATTAATTGTTTACACTTCTTCCTCTAATCAAGAGAACAATAGGGGTCGATTTAAAGTGTTAGCATGATATGATTAAAAAGCTTCTAGTTTATAGAGGCTTTTTTTATGAGAAAAATAAGTCTTTTCAAAGGTAAATGAATGAAATTTTTAAGTGATATTACTACAAGTGGTCGTGCTTGGGCTTTATTAGCACTATCAGCTCTAGGGCTGGAGTTATGTGCTTTGTTCTTCCAGTATATTATGGATTTAGCCCCTTGTATTATGTGTGTTTACCAACGTCTAGCCATTGCAGCAATTATTGTTGCTGGCCTTATAGGTAGTGTTCTTCACCAGTTCGCTTTAGCAAGGGTTATCGCCTACGCACTTTGGGCAACCGGTTCCATTTGGGGATTAATAATTGCTCTGGAGCACGTAGAAATGCAAAGCAGCACAGCCTCGTTATTTTTCAGCTGTGAATTTACTCCTAACTTCCCTACCTGGGCACCGCTTCATGAGTGGCTACCTTTCTTGTTTGAAGCAACAGGAGATTGTGGTGAAATTAGCTGGCAATTTTTAGGTTACAGTATGCCGCAATGGATGGTAGTTGTGTTTGCAGCTTATTCATTAACATTTTTCTTCATTTTACTGAACAGATTGGTCAACGCTAGAAAGTTTTAACACCACTGTTTTTTGATAAACTTTATTTTGAAGAAAATAAAACATTAAAAAAGGCGGTCAAACCGCCTTTTTTATATTCACAGTATTAAATAATTAACCTCAACGCGGGATAAGAGATTCGCTAGCTATTTGAAAGCGATAGGTGCCGCTACACCAGCGGCAACATAGGGAATAACCTTCTCAATAACTCCCGAAATATCCACTTCTCGGTTAAAGTCATTCGCTGCAATGTCAATAAGCGCATCACTTGAAGACATCGTAAAAACAATAGTTCCCATAGTAAAATGTAATCGCCAAAACATTTCTTCTGCTGAAAGTTCAGGATACGCTTTATGCACCGCTTCAGTAAAGTTTGAGAATACATTCGGGTATTGTGTTGTTAAGAACCATCTTAAGAAACCTTGGCTGTCAGTATAACCACGCCCTAAAAGCTGTAAAAAGGTACTGGTACCGTTTTCTCTATACTGGTTTAAATATAATAATGGTTCAATAAAGGCTGAAAATACCTCATGCAAAGTTGGTTTATCATCACGCTCACATAATTGTGACAACGCACTTTCTAGCCTAGGTGAAAGCTCATCCATATAGCGAGACATAACCGCTTTAATCAACTCTTTTTTAGAGCCAAAATGATAATTGACCGCAGCCAAATTTACCGTTGCTAAACCAGTTATCTCGCGTAATGATGTGCCGTTAAAGCCTTTATCAGCAAATAACAATTCTGCCGCATCTAATATTTTATTTTTAGTACTCATACATCTCAATACATTAGTGACCGAGAACAGCATTTAGCAAACAGTCAGTTTAAACACCTGTTTAAAATACCGCATTTAACTTTTATAGGTCAAGTTTTTAAACAAAAGAGAAAATAATTAAAATAAATTTGAACTATTGTTACATTTGACGACTCTTATAGGTGAATACATGTTATTCCTGACTCAGAGACCTGATCTGTCAATCACTCCCTGAGTCTTTTTTTTGGCATAAATATTTTAATTTTTCCTAGAGCACGCTTATCTTTGTGGTACAAATTTTATTCGAATTAAACGTGATTTAATCAAGGCGTAGCGATTGAAGTATAGTTGTTATAAAAATGAGCTATAACAAAGAGTAAATCACCTTTAAACGAATCCTACGGACAGCGTCCATTTGAAATTTTTACGGCGTTATCGCCTATTTATGGGGAATAACCACATTACATAGACTCTTCCTTGTATAAATATCAAATACTCTGCTGCATAAACGTTCAGCAAAGTTCAACACGCTCTAATATTTCCACCTACTTTGCTGCGCTAAATTACAAATCGTTACGCAATCAATACAGTAAGCTACATGCTTATCTAATATTATTATTTTGCTTTCTTAGAAAACGAACTTCAAGCATATGTTTTTTAAAAGTTTCATGTTGTTGTTTGGCTCATTCCTTCCCCTTGAATGAGCCTTTTTTTTGTTTGTCGCTTAAAGAAAACTATTCACCGTAAAAACATTGTATCGCTAGCACAATTTAATATACTTAATTTCATCTAGGCATATACTTAGCCTCGAAATAATCAATAAACTCCTTAACCAATAACGATACTGATAATGAATAAAATTAAAAAATCTTTTAAATTCACGGGTATTGCATTAGTGGTTGCCGCATCACTCGCAGCTTGTACTAATAACAATGTTCCTCAAGAAAAAAACACTGCCTCTATCGAAAATAGCGCATTAACAAGTGCTGATGCACAACAATTTCTTGATAATGTAGCTAAAGAAATGGTCGAACTTAATCTTTCAGGTGCGCGTGCAGCATGGATATATGCGAACTTTATCACTGAAGACACTGCATCTTTAGCCGCAGAAGCCGATCAAAAATCAACAGAAGCCGGTGTTAGGTTTGCCATGCAAGCGGCAAAGTTTGACAAGGTTGATGTAACTGACATTCAGCGCCGTCAATTAGATTTCCTTAAGCAAAGCTTAGTTTTACCGGCACCACAAGATTCAGAAAAGTCAGCCGAATTAGCTCAAATTGGCGCTAAACTTGGTAGTATCTATGGTAAAGGTACATACACAACTAAAGCGGGTGAAAAGCTTAGTCTTGTTGATATGGGCGCGAGAATGTCAACATCACGCGACTACAATGAATTACTTGAGCTATGGGCTGGCTGGCGCGAAGTGAGTCCAGAAATGAAGCCTTTATATACTCGTCAAGCTGAATTAGCCAATGAAGGTGCTAACGGTTTAGGCTATAAAGATTTAGGCACTATGTGGCGCTCTAATTACGATATGCCAGCTGATGAATTTGCCAAAGAGCTCGATAGATTATGGGGACAAGTTAAGCCGTTATATGACGATTTACATTGTTACGTGAGATCTGAACTAGGTGAGCAATACGGTGAAGACAAAGTACCTCAAGATCAACCTATTCCAGCTCACTTACTAGGTAATATGTGGGCGCAAACATGGGGCAATATTTACGATATCGTTGCACCTGACAATGCAGATCCAGGTTACGATGTAACTAAACAACTTGCCGCACATGATTACGATGAAATAAAAATGGTTAAAGGTGCAGAAAACTTCTTCACCTCATTAGGTTTTGAACCATTACCAGAGACATTCTGGACACGTTCTTTATTCACTAAACCTGCAGATCGAGACGTTGTATGTCATGCATCAGCCTGGGATTTAGATGCAAAAGACGATATTCGTATTAAAATGTGTATTCAAAAAACCGGTGAAGAATTCAATGTAATTCATCACGAATTAGGACATAACTTCTACCAACGCGCATATAAAGATCAGCCTGTATTTTTCCAAAACAGTGCAAATGACGGTTTCCATGAAGCGATTGGTGACACCATTGCATTATCTGTAACACCTAAGTATTTAAAAGAAATAGGCTTAATTGAAACAATTCCTGATGAGTCAAAAGATATTGGCTTATTAATGAAACAAGCATTAGACAAAATTGCCTTCATTCCATTTGGTTTATTAGTCGACCAATGGCGCTGGAAAGTTTACTCAGGTGAAGTAACTCCAGAAAACTACAATAGTGCATGGTGGGAATTACGTGAAAAATATCAAGGTGTAGCAGCACCTATAGCACGTGATAAAGATGCCTTTGATCCTGGTGCAAAATACCATGTACCGGGTGGTGTTCCTTACTCTCGTTACTTCTTAGCGCATATTCAGCAATTTGAATTCCACCGCGCATTATGTGAAATTTCTGGTAATACAGATCCAATTCATCGCTGTTCAATTTATAACAGCAAAGAAGCAGGTGAGGCACTTAATACCATGCTAGAAATGGGCTCAAGTAAGCCATGGCAACAAGCGTATAAAGTGGTTACTGGAAATGAGCAAATGGATGCAAGTGCAATCTTAGATTATTTCGCACCACTTCATGTTTGGTTAAAAGAGCAAAACCAAGGTAAACAGTGCGGATTTTAAAAATCTAAGCAATTAGCTCTGAGCTAACTTGTGTTGATTCAATACAGTTAGCTCATAATAAATCATCAAGCATTAAAAAAGCCTTAATACTTCACAGTATTAAGGCTTTTTTATTAACTAAAGAAAAGAACCTAGCTCATATGCATAAGCATATTATTAGGCTTTTCTAGGAAAGACTTCCATAAATTACAAAAACGAGCAATAGTGCCACCATCAATCACACGGTGATCACCAGACCAACTTACCTGCATAATGCTACGTGCTTCAACTTCACCTTTGTCATTAAAGCGAGGTAAAGTTTGCAATTTACCTAATGCTACAATTGCCGTTTCAGGTTTATTGATAATAGGTGTTGCCACGGTACCACCAATAGCACCAATATTTGAAATAGTAACAGTGCCACCTTTTAAGTCACTACTCGCTACTCGACCACTGCGCGCGTCATTCGTTAACTTAGTGATATCATTAGCTAAATCAATAATTGATTTTAATTGCACTTGTTTTACATTAGGCACCAATAACCCTACTTTTGAATCAACAGCCATGCCGATATTATGATCGTCAAAGTAAGTTAACTCACTACAGTCTTCATTCACTTGAGAATTAATAAGTGGGAACTGTGATAACGCTAAAGACATAGCTTTCATGAAGAATGGCATCATGGTTAATTTAATGTCTTGCTTTGCGTAAACTTCTTTTAACTCTTTTCGTAATGCAATCAATTCTGTTAAGTCAATCTCTTCACAGTAAGTAAAATGTGGAATCGTTGATACTGACTCTTGCATCGCTTTAGCCATTACTGCTTTAACGCCGCGAATAGCTTCTGTTCTAGTACCGCCCGAAGGTTTACCATGAGCAGGAGCTGTAACACCGTCTTGGCTAAATGCAAGTACGTCGTCTTTATAGACTCGACCTTTTTTGCCGCTACCTGCTACGTCATGAATATTAACATCAAGCTCTCTCGCAACACGGCGCACTGCTGGACTGGCTAAAGCTTTACCGTTGCTAGCTTTTTGGCTCACTGGCGCAATAGTGACCGAAGCGGTGTCTGTTTTAGTCACACTTACTTGTTCAACAGGCTTAGATACTGCTTCAGCTGGTTTTTCTTGTACTTCTTTTTTCTCGTTACTTGCACCACTAGCCCCATCAGTAATCATGGCAAACAATGGCTCGTGTACTTTAGCAATATCACCTTGGTTGTAATATAACTTTTCAATAACGCCAGAATGCATCGCTGGAATTTGTACCAGTGCTTTATCTGTCATTACATCAGCAATAGGTTGGTCTTCAACAATACTATCGCCTTCCTTAACTAACCATTCAACCAGTTCACACTCAACAATACCTTCACCGATATCTGGTAATATAAAATCAATGCTCATAATAATAATTTCCGATTTTCTAGTAATTTACACTAGCTTTAATGGCTTCATACACTTTTAAGTGATCGCTGATATATTCTTTTTCTAACGCTAATGGATATGGCGTATCTAAACCACACACTCTAGCAATAGGCGACTCTAAATGTAAGAAACATTCACTTTGAACTGTTGCTGCAATTTCACTGGCAAAACCTGCTGTTAATGGTGCTTCTTGACTCACCAACAAACGACCTGTTTTCATTACTGACTGACATACAGTTTCAATATCCCAAGGTAAAATGGTACGTAAATCAACGACTTCACATGAAATACCATCATTAGCTGCCAACTCAGCCGCTTTTTCATTAATTTCCATCTGAGCGCCCCAAGCGAGTAGCGTAATATCACTGCCTTCTTGAACAACTTCAGCTTTACCTAATGGTAATTGGTAATCTTCTTCAGGAACTTCACCAACAGACGCGCGGTAAAGACGCTTAGGTTCAAAGAATACAACGGGATTATCGTCACGAATAGACGCCAACAATAAACCTTTAGCTTGGTAAGGGTTACGAGGCACAACTATCTTTAAACCCGGTGTATGTGCAAAGTAAGCTTCAGGTGATTGACTATGATATAAACCACCAGCAATACCACCACCATACGGTGTACGGATAGTTAGCTTACCTACATCAAACTCATTACCACTGCGGTACCTAAATTTTGCTGACTCATTAACAATTTGATCAAATGCTGGGAAAATATAATCAGCAAACTGGATTTCAGCAATTGCCACACTACCTTGCGCTGCTAAGCCGTTAGCAAAACCGATAATCCCTTGTTCAACTAATGGCGTATTAAAACAACGTGTTTTACCGTATTTATCCTGCAAACCACTTGTTGCACGAAAAACACCACCAAAGTGACCAACATCTTCACCAAAACAAACTGTGCGATCATTTTCAGCCATAGCAATGTCTAACGCATTATTGATGGCGTGTAATAAATTCATTTGTGCCATAACTAAAATTTCCCCGCAGTAAATGGATAAGCTTCTGGATATTTATTTACATGTGCTTTTACTTCTTCAAGCTGTGCTTTTAATTGCGAAGTTGGTTCATCATAAACATCAGTAATTAGAGTATCGATATGCGGTTTATTTATCTTCTCAGACACTTTAACAGCCGCTAATACTTCTTCACGTAAGCCTTCAAATAAGGTGTTATCTTGCTCTTCATCCCACCAACCTTGCGCGAGAATCCAGTTTTTCATTCGTAAGATAGGATCATTAGCTTGCCATTTTTCTTCTTCTTCACGTGTTCTGTAACCTGAAGGATCATCAGAAGTTGAGTGCGCCCCTAAACGATATGACATTGCTTCAATTAATACCGGTGCATTTTCTTCTAAAGCATAGGCTCTGGCAATTTGTGTTGCTTTTAATACAGCAAGAATATCATTACCATCTACACGGATTGTTTTAATACCGTAACCTACACCTCTAGAGGCAATGCCATTGCCTTTAAATTGTTCATCGGCAGGTGTTGAAATGGCATATCCATTATTTCGACAGAAAAATATAACAGGCGCTTCCTGTACAGCTGCCATATTCAACCCAGCATGAAAGTCACCTTCTGATGCAGCACCTTCACCAAAGTAACACATAGTGACGGCATCAATGCCTTGGACTTTTTGCCCGTAAGCATAACCTGTTGCTTGAGGAATTTGCGTACCTAGCGGAGAAGAAACAGTTAAATAGTTCAATGCTTTAGAACCGTAATGAATAGGCATTTGGCGACCTTTGCCTAAATCTTTTTCATTACTAAATAACTGATTCATGAAGTTTTCAAGACTAAAGCCACGATACATTAATGCACCTTGCTCTCGGTATTGTGTCATGATCATGTCTTGTGGTTCTAATCCTGCAGCGCCACCAACACTCGCCGCTTCTTCACCTAAAGCAGCCATATAAAAACTTAGGCGACCTTGACGCTGTGAAGCGACCATACGTTCATCAAGTACACGATGAAACGCTAAAGTTTTATATATTTTGATCGCATGAGCTTCGTCAATTTCAGGCATATCTGCATCAGGGTAAATAGTGCCATCTTGATGTAATATTTTAAGCTCAGGAATTTCTACGCTACTCCCGTCGATAAAAACTGGTTGATGTACAACAGGTCCCTGCTTATATAGCTCTGAGGGTATTTCTGGAGATTTTTCAGTGGTCATAATATTCTCTTACTTATCAGTTACGCAAATAATCGCGTAAACTTGTGGAATTCACACTTGTTGTTTTTATTAACTCATTAGGTTCTTCTTTTTATTATTTTTAAATATTACCTAATGAGGTAGTTCAATGACTGACATTAGTATAGTCAACATATGCACTAACTGCGTCAAACTTTACCTTTACGTCAACTGACATTCAAGAATATCTCACAATGAATTGGCCTATTGACGATAGTAAGTGAACATGAATCTTTACACTTGCTCAATTCAGCGCTTTTCATCTCTAACATTTTGCCAAGTTAAATATGCAGTAATAAATACTTTATAAAACTTCCAGCTTAACAAGCCTGTAATACAATCGTCATAAAAACATCATCTTTAGGCAAGAAAATAGACACGTCAATTTTCATGGATGTCTTTTATATGCGTGCTTCACACTTCTTCAAAATATCTAGCTTAGCGATGGCTATTTTCACCTTGTTTTTTCTTTATGCAATGTACTGGGTTGGTAATAGTTTTGCGAAAAGTAATGCTACGCTCAAAAGGTATCAAAATCTTCAATCATTGATTGTGGTCGATTTGAATAGAACAATAACTCATTACCTAACAACGGGTGATGCAAGCCTTTTAGTACAAGCGAACGAGCAACTGTCGCAAATAGACACGCAATCAAAGCGTATTGAACAGCCTGCTTTGCAACAAGCATTACTTGAATCGTCATCAGCATTGTCTAGTATTTTAAATGGCAAACTAAGAGCTTTGGGGAAGTTAAGTGGAAATCCTTTAGCCTTACTGCAACTTAGTGAACAAAGCATGAATGGTATTACCTTCCAACTGATGTCATATGCATTAAACAACGAGAAAATTAGTACACAAGACAAGCAAAGCTACTTGTTAATTACTGCTGACATTGCGAAAACGTTAACTGCCCTTATACAAAGTAGAGAAAACTTGTTTAATCAAGCTGAAGTAGACGGTACTAACCTCAGGTTTCACCTCAAACAAATTAAAGGTATGGCGAATCAATTATACACTTTACCTAGTTTAGAGATTTATCTTGATGATGATGAAGATGAACTCTCCATAGATGATGAAACCCGTGACGAACTTTCACAAGAAGCAATTAACGAACTCAACAGCTTAATTGCGCGCTACTTATCAGAGCTAAATTTAACCATGCAAAGTAAAAAGCAACAAGTGGCTGGCTTCTCATTACTAAAAACAAAACTTGATGCTCTAGAAGAGACTATTGCCTTAAGTGAAGAAAAAATTGTCAAGCAGCAAGCGATAACTCACAACAGACTTGAGAATATGATAATCAGTTTATTATGTTTTCTAGTTATTTTTCTAGTGACCAATAGCTACTTACAGCACAAGTTAATATTAAATCCATTACGACTGTTAAGAGACAAGTTTGTTTTATTAACAACCAAAGGCAAAGTAGGCTCTATAGATAGCATCAATCAACATTCTGAACTGGGTGAAATAGCTAACAGTTTTAATAGGCTTGTTAACCAGCTTTCTCTACAAGACCAGCATAAAACCAAACAGTTAACCTTGGTAACTGACACCTTAAGCAGCATGCAAAACCAAGCAAACAGCATTCAAAGCACCTCTTCAAGTACCAGTGAACAAGTGAATGAAGTACAAAAAAATATGCTTGCTCTTGGCCAAGTAACTGATGAAGTAGATAGCTTATCTGAACAAGTAGTTGAAAATGCCATAAGCACACAAGGTGCAATGCAAGACAGTTTACAGCAGGTAGACAGTGCCTTAAAAGCCAGCGAAATAACTAGCCAAGCCGCAACTTCAGGTAAAAGAGCCATTGAAAAACTAGGTAGCTCAGTCAATAGTGTCAATTCTATTATTGATGTTATAAATGCCATAGCCGAACAAACCAATTTACTAGCACTCAACGCAGCAATAGAAGCCGCTCGCGCAGGTGAACATGGCCGAGGATTTTCGGTCGTTGCAACGGAGGTTCGTCAACTTGCAGGAAAAACCCAAGATTCATTACAACAAATAAATGCAAAACTAAGCCAACTTCATAGCGATAGTCGCTTAATTACCTCAACCATCGAAGACATTGAACAAGCCTCACTTGAACAACAAAAAATAGCCATGTTGCTAAAAGATAATTCAGAAAAAGTAACGGAACAAGCCAAGCTTTCTGCCACGGTAGCAAAAAATTCACAGCAACAAATAATCAAGCAAAAAGAACACTATCAAGCGTTTAAAAGTGCTATGACTCATGTGAATAATGAAGTAGCTCAATCAAAGCAATTGGCGGAAAACATTACAAAGGAAGTAGCAAGCCAAGTAGAAAGTATTAGTCAGACCTTAAAAGTGGCGAGTTAAACGGCTTATACATAATAGAATAAGTTCACTAGAGCCAAAAAAATACATGTGGTACTACATAAGAGGTCTTACATTAACTAATTCATTACAGTTGAATGCTTGTCAGAAGAACACTCATGATAAATATCATCAAGATATTTACCAAACTCTATTACGTATTAATCTAAAGGACTGACAACTTCATAGACTCTAGTGCGAATGCCAGAATCTGAATCATTAAACTAATACCATTCTTGCTCTTCTTTATTAGCTGATATTTGCTTGCCAAAAAAAATAAACTTGATAATCACAATTGCCCCTTCTACACAAAATGCCACCCTCAACAGTCAAACAATTTCTCCTAGTAATCCATGAAAAACTTTAGACCCCATCAACATGCTCCTTGTGTAATTAGCGACCCAAAAGTTAGTCTGTACTAGCTCGCTTAGAAAAATTCAACTAAGCGAAATCAAGCTAAACACTAATACTATCACCTCAATTGACTTGCTATATTTTTAAGGTTATTTGATAGGAGTAAGGCAATAAAAAAGGCGTCCCGGATATTACGGGACGCCTTTGTATTTGAATATGGCGGTGAGGGAGGGATTCGAACCCTCGAAGGCTTGCGCCTTACACACTTTCCAGGCGTGCTCCTTCGGCCACTCGGACACCTCACCATTTGAATTCTTTGCATTTTATTGTGTTATTTTCACATTTAGCGGTAAAGGCCGATGAGCCAGAACGCTATTTTAGCACTGTTGATATTTTAAAGTGTTATCGACACTTTTAAGCAGCGCTATGTTAGGTAATATTCCAATTTAACGCAAGGTAATTTCACCTATATCAACTTAATTTCTGAGTTTTCAAGCATTCACGTTAATTCAAAGCTCTTTTATCGCTTTATGCTCGCTGAAAAGTCTAACATGCGATTCAATGACTTTAAGGCACCTTCTCTTAAATTCATATCTACAAAGACTTCTCTACCTTTAGGATCGAGTAAAGCATCTTCTATTTCTTTTAAGCCATTCATTGCCATCCAAGGACAATGTGCACAGCTACGACATGTTGCGCCTTCACCTGCAGTAGGAGCTTCAAAAAATTCTTTTTCAGGGCAAAGTTGCTGCATTTTATAAAAAATGCCTCTATCTGTTGCGACAATGAACTTTTGGTTTGGCAGTTCATGAGCCGCCTTAATTAACTGGCTTGTAGAGCCCACAGCATCGGCTAATTCAACAATCTCAAGGGGTGACTCAGGATGAACTAATACTGCCGCATCAGGGTGCATTGCTTTCATATCGCGCAGTGCTTTCGTTTTAAATTCATCATGAACAATACATGCACCTTGCCACATCAGCATATCTGCGCCCGTTTCACGTTGAATATAGTTACCTAAATGACGGTCAGGTCCCCAAATAATCTTTTTCCCTTGCTCTTCTAAATGCTCAACAATTTCTAAGGCACAAGAAGAAGTCACAATCCAGTCTGCACGCGCTTTTACCGCCGTAGAGGTATTGGCATATACCACAACAGTATGATCTGGGTGCTGATCACAAAATGCAGAGAACTCTTCAATTGGGCAGCCTAAATCTAAAGAGCAAGTTGCTTCAAGCGTTGGCATAATTACTGTTTTTTCAGGAGTTAAAACCTTAGCAGTATCACCCATGAATTTTACACCTGCAACAATCAATGTGTCTGCGGGGTGTTTATTACCGAAACGAGCCATTTCAAGAGAGTCAGCTACGCATCCACCCGTCTCTTCAGCTAATGCTTGAATCTCGGGGTCAGTATAGTAGTGAGCAACTAAGACAGCATTCTTCTCAATCAGTAATTGCTTTATTCTTTCTTTATAAAGCGACTTTTCATCTTGCGACAATGGTTTTGGTTTCGCAGGAAATTGAAAATCAAATTCGACAGCTGTATTAGTTTGACTCATGTTAATCTCTAATTTGGGACATTTTTTAACGGCGCAATTATATGTGAAAGCACTGTAAATGTGTACTATAGATTTAGCCTAGCCTTTAACTAATTATTGTTAAATAGTAATGCAATTCTATAGCTGTAAGTAAAAACTATTGATTGAAACTATTTACCCATGAATAATTGAGGCAGTAACGTTTCAGAAGTACTTAATAGTATTATAGGCAAACGATCGTGAAGGATTCTAAAAGGTGGTCGGTCGTGAAGGATTTGAACCTTCGAATGATGAGTTAATGCGGTTAAAAGCCTTGGCTTTTGTTTGACTTGATGAATAATTCAAAAAAGGTGGTCGGTCGTGAAGGATTTGAACCTTCGAATGATGAGTTAATGCGTTTAAAAGCCTTGGCTTTTGTTTGACTTGATGAATAACTCAAAAAAGGTGGTCGGTCGTAAAGGATTTGAACTTTCGATTTATGAGTTAATGCGGTTAAAAGCCTTGGCTTTTGTTTGACTTGATGAATAACTCAAAAAAGGTGGTCGGTCGTGAAGGATTTGAACCTTCGACAAATTGGTTAAAAGCCAACTGCTCTACCAACTGAGCTAACGACCGATGATAGATGTTTTCTGTGTTTATTCTAATTAAAGAATAGAATAGTTTTGAAAGAAAAACTTTCAACTTATCAATTAATCTTAATAGATTTAAAGTAAGTGGTCGGTCGTGAAGGATTTGAACCTTCGACAAATTGGTTAAAAGCCAACTGCTCTACCAACTGAGCTAACGACCGATGGTAGATAAGTAAATAGTTTCGCCGAACTCATTCATAATGAAATTGGTCGGTCGTGAAGGATTTGAACCTTCGACAAATTGGTTAAAAGCCAACTGCTCTACCAACTGAGCTAACGACCGATAACTATTTACACATACAAATGACACGATAATTGGTGATTAAAGTGGTCGGTCGTGAAGGATTTGAACCTTCGACAAATTGGTTAAAAGCCAACTGCTCTACCAACTGAGCTAACGACCGTCATTTGTACTACGTTGAACTGCTCGTCCAACGCGGGGCATATGATACTTATAATTTTTTTAAGTGCAACAATAAATTTCGTTTTTTTTAATATTATTAGCTGTTCGGCTAAAAACACAGCAATACGCTACATTTATCATCAAAAACGAAATCCAACAATGTTATTTAAGTTCAATTACAAGCTTTCTAAACGTGGTTTAGCAAGCTTTGCAGATGTTGAATCTGGGTACTCTTTCAACAATTGTTGATAAAGCTGTTTAGCTTTTGCGTTGTTATTGTTCTTTTGTGCGACCATTGCCAGCTTAAGCAAAGCATCAGGACGCTTAGCTGAATCAGTAAACTGTTCAACAACCGTTCTAAACTCTTGTTCTGCTTCAACTAGCTCGCCCTTGTTAAATAGCAATTGCCCTAACCAATAATGTGCATTCGGTGCATAAGTTGATTGAGGAAAGCTTTTATTAAAGGCTCTAAATTCAGGTATCGCTTGCTCATAACGCTTATCTTTAAGCACTAAGTTTAGCGCTCTATCATAAGCTTCATTTTCAGTTAAGTCGTTACTATAACTTTGGCCTGTTGATACAGGTGCTGAATTTGTATTACTTGCGATAACACTAGGCACGGGGTCATTCGACTTTAGCGCTTCACTAACACGTCTATCGAGTTCTTGATAAAGCTCTCTCTGACGCTCTAGTACTTGGCTAAGTTGATGAGTATGCAACTCTGTTACACCGCGCAATTCATTCATTTCAGTTTGCAACTGATCTAACTGACGCTGGATCTTAACTTGAGCTCTATTCCTAGAGTCTAACTTACGTTCTAAAACAGTGAGCTGCTCTGATAAAGAGCTTGAAGAGCCATAGTTACTTGAATTGACATCGACGACTGGCGCTTGAGGAACGGCTAATACCGAGGAGGTACTAGCCGTTAACAAGATACCAAATAAAACTTTGTTTAGTTTCATTTATCTACCTGAATAGTTAAGAGTGGTGGTTTAGTAAACTAATACAGCACGACGGTTTTTAGCAAAAGCACTTTCTGTGCGATCCATAACCATTGGCTTTTCTTCACCGTAACTAACAACTGATAATTGGCTTGAGTCAACACCCATGTTTTCTAAATAGGTTACAACAGCTTTTGCACGACGCTCACCTAAAGCAATGTTGTACTCTGGCGTACCGCGCTCATCAGCATGACCTTCAACTAATACTTTCACATCAGAATTAGCGTTTAAGAATTTTGCATGAGCATCTAAAATTGCTGCGTACTCATCACTTACATTTGAAACGTCAAAACCGAAATATACGATATGCTCTGAACGTAACTTAGCTAGTTGCTGACGCTTTTGCTCTTGAATTTCTGCTTCACGTTTAGCAGCTGCTACTTGTACGCTATCTTCAGCATTTTGAGTTACTTGAGCATTAGTATCTACTTGGCTTTGCTCTTCAGTATCTGAGTTAGAGCTACAAGCTGTTAAAGCTAATAAAGGTAAAGCGATTGCTAAGCTTTTTACTGTTTTGTTTAAGCGCATTTTATTATCCTTTGTTCTAAAAAATAGTAAGTTTAAATAAGTGTTCAATATATTTTTATAAAAACGGTGACCATGCAGGAGCCTTTACTTGCCCATCAAGTGCTGGTAACCGAGCTTTAAATCGTCCATCAACAGACACTAAACCTAATACCTGACGGTTATTATGAAGTGTACTGTAAATTATCATTCCACCATTTGGCGAAACACTTGGTGATTCATCTAGTCGCGTTTTTGTTAATACCTGAAAGATGCCAGAATCAAATTCTTGCTTAGCTAAACGGTATTGACCACGTGTTCTATTCACCATAATTAACTGTTTACCGTCTGGTGTAACAGAACCGCCCAAGTTCATTTCACCATCAAACGTTAATCGTCGAATTTTTCCATCGACTAAATTTACGCGATATAGCTGAGGTTTACCACCCCGTTCTGAACTAAATACTAATGAATTTCCATCTGGCGTCCAACTTGGTTCGGTATCAATGGCTCTATTTCTGGTTACACGACGTAATTTTTTCGTTGCCAAGTTCATTACATAAAGGTCTGGATTACCATCCTTTGATAGAACCATTGCCATGCTTTTCCCGTCAGGAGAAAAACGTGGCGCACTATTAATGCCTTTAAAAGAGCTAATTAATTGACGCTGCGCAGTGTAAATATCTAAAACATGTATTTGAGCCTGACGATTTTCAAATGTAACATACGCTAATTGCTCGCCATTTGGATGCCAAGAAGGAGACATTAACGGTTCATCAGAACTTAACAAGACTTGCTCATTAAAACCATCATAATCAGCTATCGCTAACTGATACGGGTACTTTCCTTGATCACGAACAATAACGTAAGCAATTTTAGTTAAAAATGCACCTTTACTACCTGTTAATTTTTCATAAACCACATTACTAATACTGTGTGCGTATCGGCGGAATTGTTCACTACTAATATCAGCACTTCTTTGCGCTAATATATGATCTTGCGCTTCAACTAACTCACCATTACTTAACATGGTTGTTTGGCCACCAGTCACCTGCCCTCTAATAACATCTATCAACTGGTAACTTACTTGGTATATACCCATCGATACTTCTGTTATTTCGCCAATAAGAATGGCTTCTATTCCTTCACTTGCCCAAGCACTGTAATCAACATTTTGCGCTGAGGTTGGCACTTGTGGAAATTTATCATACGACACTGGGCTAAACTTACCACTGCGCAATAAGTCATTACTAATCACTTTAGATATGCGTTCAGGTAACTCAGAATTACCTGTCCATTTAAAAGGTAGTATTGCAATCGGGCGAGCACTATCTATACCACCCGTGATGACTATTTCTAGGGTAGCCATAGCTCGTGTTGACGTTAGCAAAGTTAATAAGCTAATAAAAACAGTTATGAGTAATTTAAATTTCATTTGGTTCTTCAATCTTCTTCTTAAATTATTATTAGGTTAAACGATAACGTTAATGCTAAAACTCAGGCACAACAGTCACGGCTATCTTGCGCATTTCTTTAAATACTTCAGGGTCTTTCGATACAGGTAACGTACCAGCCTTATAAATAGCTGTTTTTGCCGCTTCACATACTACCCTGTCTCCTTGACCAATAACAACCTGAGTTACGAAGCCTGATGGTGCAAGACTTATTGTTAATTTACAGGTTTTTCCCGCCATAGTACTACGATCTTTTATCATATTACGGTTAATTGATTGCTTAATCAAAGCGGCAAAACGATCAATTTCAGAAAGCACTTGCTGACGACGGGCTTTATTACGGCTCGCCATTTCAGCAGCCATTTGCTGAGCAAGCATTTCTTCTTGTTTCGCTCTTTCTTTTGCTTCTGCTTCTTTACGTTTTTTCTCAGCTAATTCTTTCTTACGCTTTGCTTCCGCTTCGGCTTTTTTCTTCCTACGAAGCTCTTCCGCTTTTTTAGCTGCAGCTTCTTCTTTTATTCTTTTTGAACGAGCTTTAGCTGCTGCATCTTCTGCCTTTTTCTTTTCTTGTTCTTTTTGTTTTCGAAGTTTTTCAGCCTTCGCCGCTTTAGCTTTAGCACTTTTTGCTGCGTTATCCGCTTTTATTTTTTCTTGCTCTTTTTGTTTGCGTTGCTTTTCAAGCCTTTTTATTCGAGCTTCTTCTTTAGCACGACGTTTTTTCGCTTCGGCTGCGCGTCGCTCAATATTTTCTATACGCTTTTTCTCAGCAGCTAATGCATCACTCTTTTGTTTTTTGATTTTATTAATAGCTTTATCTAGCTTTGCTTTATCTACAGCAACAGCTTGAATGGGTTGCATTTCTTGAATACTTGGCGCTGGTCGCTCTTTGGGTTTTGAAGAAAAATCACCAATAAACAACACAGCGATCATTACTGCATGTAAAGCAATACTTAGCCAAAGTGCTTTTATATAGGGGGTATTAAGGTACTTCTGACTCACCTTACTTCTCCACAGAGTCTGTCATTAAACCAACAGAGGGTACACCAGCAACTTGCTGTAAAAGCACCATTAACTGAATAACTGCATCATAAGACACAGCACCATCACCATTCACAACCACAGGCGTATCTGGTTCTAGTTCTAAATGTGCTTTAACTAAAGTAGCAACTTCTTCGGCTGACATTGGCGTTTTATCATCTGCCCCAACCGTTAAGTAGTAGCGCCCTTGGGCATCAACAGATGCTACCAGTGGCGTTTTGCTGTCTTCATCCATAGGTTCAGCGTCAGCTTGAGGTAAGTCCACTTTTACACCTTGTGTTATAAGTGGTGCTGTTACCATAAAAATAATCAGTAATACCAACATCACATCAATGTAAGGAACAACATTAATTTCAGCTACTTTACGGCGCCTAACTCTTTGATACATAAGCTTCTCCGTTAAGCATTCGATTCTGCAGCTGTTTGACGCTGTAAAATACTTGAGAACTCTTCCATAAAGTTACCGTAACTGTTTTCAAGTTTTTCGACTTTGTGACTAAAACGGTTATATGCCATAACGGCAGGTATTGCTGCAAATAGTCCCATTGCGGTGGCAATTAAAGCTTCAGCAATACCTGGAGCAACCATTGCAAGAGTCGCTTGCTTAACGGAACCTAAAGCAATAAATGAATTCATGATGCCCCACACCGTACCAAATAAGCCAATATAAGGACTAATTGAGCCAACCGTTGCCATAAAAGGTAAATGAGTTTCGAGGCTGTCGACTTCTCTTGACAGGGCTACTCGCATAGCACGATGAGTACCATCTACGATGATTTGAGGGTTATTAATATTACTTTTACGTAAACGCGCAAACTCTTTGAAGCCTGATACAAATAAACTTTCAATGCCTTGTATGTTACTTTTTGCTGAAATTTCACTGTAAAGTTTGCTTAAATCAGCACCGCTCCAAAACTTATCTTCAAAGGTTTTTAATTGTTGCACCGCATTTCTAAGGATCTTTCTGCGTTGAAAGATCATCGCCCAACAAACAATAGAAAAAATAAGTAAAGTCAGCATGACCAATTGAACTAAAATACTTGCTTCTAAAAATAAATGAAAAAATGAGATTTCAGCTGACACGTTTAAACGCTCCTAATATCGATTCGGGAATAGCACACGGCTTATTGGCTTTAAAATCTACACAAGCAATTTTAACTTTGGCAGTGCAAAGTAATTGTTGGTGCTGACTTTTAATTTCTTGTTGGAAGACCAAACTCGCTCTTTTGAGGGTGACAATTGTTGAGTGTACATTAAGAACATCATCTAATTTTGCCGAAGCAAGGTTATCCATTTCTACCTTTCTGACAACAAAACCTAGCTGTTGTTCTAAAAAAAATGCCTGATTAATACCCATCTCTCTTAACCACTCAGTTCTTCCTCGTTCGAAAAACTTTAAATAGTTAGCATAATAGACAATACCGCCGGCATCGGTATCTTCATAATATACTCTAATTGAATGATTGTGCTCTTGGGATGGCATTGATAATTCAGTATTTGTGATAGATTTTTTTATTGGCTATATAGTAATAGATAAAGTGATTGGCAAACAAGGCAAGGCACATAATAAATTACAATTTTTTGCAATTATTAAGCGATTTAAATTCAATAAAGCGAGTTTCCATAAAAAAAGGCGCCAAAAGGCGCCTTTAAATATAAATAGCCACATCAAAATTAATTATGACGCTGGCTACGATCACGTCGCGCTGGACGTTGACTTGGCGCTTGCGCTTCAGATGCAGAAATAGCTAATGGTTGACGACGAACTCTTACACCTTTTAAGCGTTTAAATGAGTCTGCAGGCATACCTTTTGGCAGTTGTACAAAACTATGCTTTTCGTGCAAGTTAATTTGACCAATGTAACTACTGTCTAATGAAATTTCATTGGCAATAGCACCAACAATATCACCAGGTCTTGCACCATGATCTTTACCTACTTCTAGGCGATATGTTTGCCAATCAACATCATTACGAGCAACTTTAGGCTTGCGTGTTCTTTCGCCGCGCCCTTCACTTCCACGATGACCTCTGCTTTCACCTCGAGCATCACGACGGTTGTCTTTTCGACCATCGCGGTTACCACGGTCATTGCGTTCGCGTGAATCACGACGTGGTTTTGGATCTTCTTTCGGTTGTAATGGCTGTTTAAGTTGCTTTTGGAACAATAATGCTGCCGCTAAATCAAGTAACTCAACTTCTGACTCTTCCGCCATTTTTTCAACAATTTCACGCATAGCGCTAATGTCTTTATTCGCAGCAATTTCAGCAATTTCATTACGAGTACGTTCTATACGAGTTTTGCCAATCTCTTGAATGCTAGGCAATTGATACATTTCAACCTTGCCTGACGTTAAACGTTCATAATGACGTAATGAATACATCTCACGTGGACGAACGAATGAAATTGAAGTACCTTCTCTACCTGCACGACCAGTACGACCTATACGGTGAACATAAGCTTCATTATCACCCGGTAAATCATAGTTAATCACTAAAGATATACGTGGAATATCTAAACCGCGAGCAACAACATCTGTTGCCACTAATATAGATGACTTACCTGACTTCATCTGATCAATACAACGCTCACGCTGTGCTTGGTTCATATCGCCATTTAGTGCTAATGCTGGGTAACCAGCACGCTCTAATTTTTCTGCCACATCAACGGTATCGTTGCGGGTACGTACAAAAATTATCATCGCATCATAATCAACAACTTCGGCAATACGCTCTAAAGCTGTCATTTTATTGATACCACTAACTTTCCATGCAAACTGTTTAATATTTGCTTTGGCTTTTTTTACAGCTTCGATTTTAATATGTTCAGGATCAGTCAAAAACTTATTAGCAATTTTACGAATTGCTGGCGGCATCGTTGCCGAGAACAACGCCATTTGAGTGCTTTCAGGTAGGTGATCTAAAATCCATTGAATATCTTCCAAAAAGCCCATGTTTAACATTTCATCAGCTTCATCAAGTACACAGTAACTTAACGAATCTAATTTTAAGCTTTTACGACGTAGATGATCCATTAATCTACCTGGCGTACCAACAACGACTTGTGCGCCACGTTCTAATTGTTGAAATTGAGGACCGTAAGATTGGCCACCATATAAAGTTGCAACACGTAAGCCTTTAATGTTTTTACCAAAAGATTCAATAGCTTCAGCAACTTGCATGGCTAATTCACGTGTAGGTGCTAATACCATTAATTGAGGTTTTTTAATTGAGGTATCAATGGCTGCTAGTGCAGGTAAACCAAAAGCTGCGGTTTTACCCGTACCTGTTTGCGCTTCACCTAAAACGTCTTTACCTGCTAATAAAGGTGGAATTGTTTGTGCTTGAATTGCTGTTGCTGATGAAAAGCCAATCTCGGTTAAAGCAGAAAGTAACTTTTCTGGTAAGCCTAATGTATCAAAAGTAACTGAGGCAGTTTGTTCTGAAGCGTTGCCTTCAGTGGCATTAGTTGCTGAGGCTTTGTTTTGTTCTGTCATAAAATTTGTCATCTTCTCAAGGCAGGCTTTGTTAGTGACAACAAACAACTATTAAAAAGCAAAAGAATCCCCGCCTTCAAAGCAGCCAAAAGCCCACTTAAAAGCGTAATAAACAATCTAATTTTTAATTGCTAAGTCTATAACCTGCGTACATATACGAGGAAACCACCAGGGAGACTTAAGGCGCATAGCGTATTCAAACACTATATTTCTGGCTAATAGGAGCTACTAGCGTGGTAAGTCTATAGGGCGGTATAACCCTCACTCATCTCGAACTGTTTTATCGTATCTTGATAAATAAACAGTAAAACTCATCCTGAGTATCATATCGCTCTTTTTAATTATCAAAATAGTTCAAAAAAGCGACATCTCGTCGTTGAGGCGCGCATTATACAGAAAAATAGCTTGTAGGCAAGAAATAACGTAAAACAGCATAAATTAAAAAGTAACTTTATAGAATAATGTCTTCATATAATTCTGAATATTTTGTTTTATGGGAATTATAGAGGAATTTTCTTAGTGACTCTCTACCTTGCTCAAAATGTTTAAATTTTGCGGCAATTACATCGTCTTCTGAGCGAACGGGGTCTAATGCTAACTTTACACGTTGTTTATCAGGAAGTCGCATTTCGAGGGAAGCATTTTCTAATTGTTTAATGGTTTCGCCATTGTTTTTAGCTTTAAATGTCACCCCTGTTCCAGATAAAGATAACACTTCTATTTCTTGATTTTGACATGAATTAAACAGTGAAACATTTTCAGGTGTATTCACGCGCCAGCTTCGTTCGCTACCTTGTACATCAATTATTTCTGGAATACCAAGTTCGGGGATAAAATCTCCTGCTTCACTCAAACTGATAGAAACAGGAAACCATAACTGATAGTGGCTGATTTCAGCGAGCAAAGTTAACTTACTATTCCCTAAAATAGTCTTAAGATTACTAGGTATAGAAGTTTGTACACTCAATTTATGCTTATTTTGATTTAACGAGCAATCAACAACAGGCTCACTAAATATATTTTTAAAGAAATCTAATTCTTCTGATGAGAATTCCATATAATTAACGCTTTCTTATTATTTTTGTTGCGCGAACTATATAGGAAACATTCAATTAGTTCAAATAACGTACAACTCTATCTAATTCTTGTTTTATACTCTTATAAACTCTACCAGTGCACCAAGTGAGTTCGATTACTCACAGGGTGCGATTCAGTGGTTAAAACTTAAACTTACCTAAATTTTGCAGCAACGCTTCAGATTTATCCTCTGTAGACTGGATCTGTTTAGCAAGGTGCGTTGATTTTTCAACCGTTTCACTCGCAATTTCATCAACATCAACGATCAGTCGGTTCATCTCTGCTGCTGTTGAAGATTGTTCACTGATAGTGGAAGCAATATCGACCATATGTTGCTCTAGATCAGTCATTGAACCCAGGATTTCTTGAAATATAGGAATGATAGACAAAGTAAACTCTTTACCTTCATTCGCCTCTAATTGACTGTTATTCATGGCTGATACCGCATTTAGTGCCGATGTTTGTAACTTAGCCACTATTTCATGGATATGCGTTGTTGAATCTTGAGTTCTAGAAGCTAAATTTCTAACTTCATCAGCAACGACAGCAAACCCCCTGCCTTGCTCTCCCGCTCTTGCTGCTTCAATAGCTGCATTCAGTGCAAGTAAATTGGTTTGCTCTGCAATACCTCTAATGACTTCAACAACTTCACCAATTGAATTCGTTTCTATCTCAAGCTCTGCAACCACATCAGCAGCACTCTTTGTCTGCTCAGCCAGACGTGCCATTTGACCACTTGCTTGCTCTATTTTATCTACGCCTGATGCAACACCATTACGTGTGCTAGAAGAAATATGAGAAATTTCTTCTGTTCGTTTTGCAACATGCTCAGTTGTCTGATCCATTTCCACAGAGGCACTCGCTACATTAGCCAATTGTCCTTTCTGTTGCTCAATCAAGTCCCTTGTTGAGTTGGTATCATCCAGTGCAACTTTTGCATCATGGGTAAATTGAACAGCTAATTGATTTGACTCATCTACCATTACTTGTATTTTTTCAACAAAAGCATTAAAAGCTTGGGCAAGTTGCCCTATTTCATCGGCACGTTTAATACGAATACGTTGAGTTAAATCAGCTGAGCCTTGGCTAATATCAACCATAGCCTCTTGAATTTCGTTAAGTGGTTTAAACTGCCAGCGTGTAAAAAACCAAACAAAAATACCTAACGAAAGGGTGAATAAAAATATAGAGGTAACATTCTCCCAAATAGCATCAGAAACAGGAGCATCGATGGCTTCAGTTGGCAACATAACCGCGATACTCCAGTTAACCTCAGGCACTTCACGGTCATACTTACGCATGAAGACTTGATAGCTTTGACCATTAAAATCAACTTGATGATCCATTTGTTGCTTTTGATTATAATTTTGCCATAAGTTTTCAAAACCTCCTGCTTGATATGACTGATAAACTTTATCTATTTCTTTTGTATCAAGAACATCAACCCTCATTTTCTCCATTTGCTGTCTCATTGACGGAAAACTCACCATCAAGCCACTATCACTGACTACAAAAACTTCCAAGCCATCGTAGTTGCTCTGCAAAGAGGCAAGCTCTTCATTAACTTGCTGCAAATCTAGGTCAAGGCCAGCAGTACCAATCAACTGTTTATCAGTATCATAAATTGGTGAACGAAAAGTCATTAAAAACTTGCCATCGTTATCACGGTAAGGATCATTCACGTAATGATTCATTTGCGATAGAAATTCCTGCCAAAATGGTCTTTGATTAATGTAATAATCAGGGTCTTCATTTTTACGCACTTGATCGTAATATTCCCATGTTGCAGTTGTTGTGAAAAAAAGATTTACTACAGAGGGATCTAATTTAATTAGCTGTTGAAAATATGTGGTTACGGGAGTTAACTCTGGATGGCCATCAAACGCAATGCCACGTTGTTGAATTGAAGCAATTCCTTGGATGGTATTTGGGTGAGTAAATATTGCATCAAGCTGATTATTTCTTGAATACAGCATATTACTAATTTTGTCCTGCAATTGGTTTAACATCCTGTTTACTTCTAACTGCTGTGCTATTTTCGAATCGTTATCCACTTTATTAATCTGAAATAAAGCTGATAGAAATGACATTATTATCAAAGCACTAACGACACCAAAGAGAAACTGTCTTATTAAACTATTACGAATAAATTGCATTTACACCTCACTACTAATACAAACGACTTACCCAGGAACTTCATGGTATACAATATATGAATATCTTATTTAGAAACTCAGTGCAATAGAGAATTGCCCTTTCTATAGCTAAAAGTGAAAAGTTATAGATGAACAGAATGAGAAATGTTTCAGACTTACAAGGTGTTGTCTTATAAAGGCGGTACGAGATAATAAACTTATTATTGCTCTTAACGAAAAGCTTTGTATTGATATTATTTAATTTTAACGAGGATGGTATTACAGGCTATTTATTATTCATCGTTGCAACTGAATCAAAGTCATTAACATCAAGCTCTATTTCTCGCGCTCTTAAAAAAGCAACAATCTTTTTTGGTATTAAAAAATACCCTTTATAGCGGCATACTCGGGTGTGGAGAAGTACAAAGACTCTCATTGAGAGATAGCTGATGTATAAAAAAGGCAAAGCCCCCCAAAAAGTTAATGGCAATAACTTCAAGGTTAACAAAAAGCAAATAATACCTATTAGCAAAGATAAAATCTTATGCTTCTTATATTCTGGGTATTGATAAAATTTAAAGTAATCTAACCGATTCATATACCAATTTCCCTTGGCTGTACCTGATTCGTTTAGATATTTACTTTCTCGAAATTGCTTCGCCATAATAATCCTTGCAACTAACTAGCATATTTAGATAACTTAAAACAGCTTAACTAAATATCTTCACAATAATCATGAATATTAATACTTAGCTAAGTGTAAATAGTTTAATTAGCTTCTTGGGTTTTATTCCTCTTCACCATTTAAAATATCAGCAAAAGCGGAAAGTTTATCTAATGCTAAAGCATGAATTGATTTTCTAGGATACCTTCCTGTACTGCTTATTTTTCCTGCTTTAGTTCGCATTAATAACTCCAATGCTTGATCAATACTTTCAACGGCATAAATAGAGAATTTCTGCTGCTCAACCGCTTCAATAACATCACTTGATAGCATCAAATTAATCACATTCGTTTTAGGTATAATAACTCCTTGCTCGCCTGTTAATCCTTTATCTTGGCACAACTTGAAGAAACCTTCGATTTTCTCATTCACACCGCCAATTGATTGCACTTCTCCATGCTGGTTAATGGAACCAGTAATAGCAAGGCCTTGGTCTATGGGTAATAAAGTGATAGATGAAATGAGAGCACACAATTCTGCCATTGATGCACTATCACCATCAATATGACCGTATGATTGCTCTATAGCTATATTTGCCGAAATCGTTACAGGAAACGTTTGGCCATATTTATGGCCTAAATACCCCGTTAATAAAAGCACCCCTTTTGAATGGATAGATTTACCTAAATCCACCTCTCTTTCAATATCCGTAACACCTTGACTACCGGCATATACCGTTGACGTTATACGCGCTGGCGTACCAAAAACACTATCACCTATTTCAAGTACCGTAAGACCATTAACTCTACCAACACTCTCGCCTTCAGTACTAATCAGTACTTGTTGCTCCTTTATTTCACTTAGCCAAGTCTCACTCAATCGACCAATGCGTCTATGCTTAGCAGACAATGCCATTTCTATATGTTTTGCCGTTAATTCACCATTACCACCATGTTTATGCCAACAGTAATTTGCTTCGTCTAATAAATCGTTAACTTGTACAATATTGGCTGATATTTTGTGCTTATGCTCACCTCGACGCAAAGCATAGCGAGCCAAAGCTAAAACAGCTTCATCGGACACTTGAGGATAATCATGCTTATGAGCACGTTGGCGAATGAGATTACCAAAAGCGATTAAATTCTCATCATTTTTTTCTAGATGTCGATCAAAGTCCGCAAGTACTCTAAATAATTCAGTAAACTCTTGATCATAATCTTGCAAGGTGTAATACAATTCACCATCCCCAAGTAATACCACCTTAACTTGTAATGGTATTTTTTCAGGCTGAAGCGTATAACCTGATGCTTGGGTATATTCAGAATACGGATTTTCAATAGCGATTTGCTGGGTTTTTAAGGCTAGCTTTAATCGAGACCAAACGGCAGGCTGACTCAATACTTTATCTGCATCTAATAATAAATATCCACCATTGGCTTTATGCAAAGCCCCCGGACGTATTAAGCGATAACTGGTATAACTCGCTCCTTGAAAACTTGCAAAATCAACATGACCAAATAAGTTCTGATAGGTTGGATTTTGTTCATAGATTACTGGAGCGCCCTCTACACCTTCCCGATCAACTAATAAATTAGGTAAAAAGCGTTCAACCATCAGTTTTCGCAACTCTTTATCCGTTGCGGTTTCTTCACTGTCGGTCACTAATATTTCAAGAACAGCATCAACGACATGGGCTTTAACTTTGGTTAAATACTTTAATACACCGTCATTAGTGGCAAATTCATGTTCTAGTTCAGCTAAATATGGCTTTATACTTTGCTCAGCTGTGTCATATTTCAACTTACGTAGCTGATCTGAAGAATGACGTTTCCATAACGGTAATTCTAAAAGTTGTTCTGCTAGCACCACTTCTAGCTCAGCTAACAATTGGTAAAATTTAACTCTTTCCGGTTCAGCTAAATTAGCAAATTCTTTATCGTTTAATGGTTTACCGTCAACTAGCGGTGAAAAACCCACTTCACCATTTTCTTCATATAAAACAACATTATCTTTTAGAGCAATATCTTCAACTGTCGCAATCGCTTGATCATATTTTTGGTTAAATTCTCGATCAATCGCGGCCTTTTGTCTTTGATAACCTGGGTTATCAAAAATCTCAGGAAATAAATCTAATAGTTCATCAATAAATTTATTCATTCTTGATATCAGTTGCTTGCCATCACCTGGATTAACATAAAGCTTGGTTGGCATATGACTTTCATCAAAATTGTTGATATAACACCACTCTGCTGGTGTAGGTTGCTTAACGGCCACCTCGTTAAGCATCTGTTTTATTAAAGTTTGCCTTCCTGTTCCGTGCTCTCCCATAGCATAAACATTAAAACCGATTGACTTCATTGATAAACCAAAATCTAACGCTTCTTTAGCTCTATGATGACCCACAAATGCTTGGGAAATTTGACTGGCATCTTTGGTTTGTGAAAAAAGGGAAGCAGATAATGATGCCGATAATTGAGAAGGAGTTAAACGTGTTGACTGAGAAAGATCTTCAGAGTGTTTGCTCATAGGGTTCCTTTAATATTAGCGCTTGCTATTGATTTATACCGAGTATGAGGCCTTCATACCTGTGACTCACAAAGCGTAATACTGAATTAATAAATGACACATCAGATAAAGCAAATATTACTTACTTTACCTTGGGTTATATTGTTAGGGGCAGTCTACCCAAATTATTATTTGCTAACAATCTGAAATTAAGGGGTCAATGGTACGCGGGTAAAGCTATTACCCCCACAATGAGCACACGGTGCAACTTCAGATAGATGCATAACAGTTAAGGTTTGTTGGCATTTATCACAAGTTAACTGGCCAAAACCGATGAAGTCTCCAGTATGATATTGACCATCATGCTCAAAATCTTCAATTAACTCGGCCCACTCTACTTGAGATTTATCCGTTAGTTGTGCCAAATTATCCCATAGTGCCTCATTGAGTAAACCTAAATACACTGAGTGCTTCGCTTCAGATTGATTTTGCTGATAAAAGTCTTGTAAGTCATAACGCAAATTAGCCATAAACTGATGTAGCTTTTCCTCAGACATCTCTTCAGCAGCTATAGCATAACTTTTAGCCTGTTTTAAAAAGTGTTCAATGCGAGGTTTCTGTTCAGTTTTCACTTCCTCTAGCCAAGCATTAAGCTTTTGATAAACTTCAGCAAAATAATCATTGTTCTTCGCCATTATCGATTCCTTAAAGTAATTAACACTCATTATTAAAAGTATAGACAAATTTCTCTATTGCGCTCAGCGTAATAGCAATTGGATTCTCTTTACAGATAAGGTATTCTATCGCGATAATTTAACTTCGGTTTATTAGCACGAGTTAACGTTAGCAAAGCACATACATTGCTTTTTTTGATACGTTATCCAACGATGGCGAAAAACCTCCTCAATTAGTATTCGAGAACGCATTAATGGAATCCATTTATAATCACCAAGCTATTGAAGATACAGTACAAAAATTCTGGACTGATAACAATACGTTTAAAGCAACTGAAAAGCCTGGCCAAGAAAAGTTTTATTGTTTAGCCATGTTCCCTTACCCAAGTGGTCGACTGCACATGGGTCATGTTCGTAATTACAGTCTTGGTGATGTTATTTCTCGCTACCAACGAATGCAAGGGAAAAATGTCATGCAACCTATGGGTTGGGATGCATTTGGCTTACCTGCAGAAAACGCTGCGATAAAGAACAAAACCGCACCAGGTAAATGGACCTATCAGAACATTGATTATATGCGTAACCAGCTTCAGTCATTAGGTTTTGCTTATGATTGGAACCGTGAATTAGCAACATGTAAAAAAGATTACTACCGTTGGGAACAATGGTTCTTCACTAAACTATATGAGAAAGGCTTAGTGTATAAAAAGAACGCAACGGTAAACTGGGATCCTGTTGATCAAACCGTATTAGCTAACGAACAAGTTATTGATGGTCGTGGCTGGCGTTCTGGTGCTTTGGTTGAAAGAAAAGAAATTCCACAATGGTTTATTAAAATTACTGATTACGCTGAAGAATTAATTGACGATTTAGATCAGTTAACTGGCTGGCCTGAGCAAGTTAAAACCATGCAACGTAACTGGATTGGTCGTTCACAAGGTGTTGAAATGACCTTCAACGTTGAAGGCTCAAACGAAAGCTTTGATATATATACCACACGTCCAGATACCTTAATGGGTGTTACTTATGTTGCTCTGGCGACCCAGCATCCATTGAGTTTAGCTGCTGCTAAAAACAGCCCTGAGCTTGCTGCTTTTATTGCCGAATGTAAAACCAGCAAAACCACTGAAGCTGATATGGCGGCAATGGAGAAAAAAGGTGTTGATACCGGCTTAAAAGCAATTCACCCAATAACTGGTGAGTTAGTACCTGTATGGGCAGCTAACTTTGTGTTAATGGATTATGGTTCAGGAGCGGTAATGTCAGTGCCTGGTCATGATCAACGAGATTATGAATTTGCGCAAAAATACGGCTTAACCATTAAGCAAGTCATTGAAGCACAAGAAGGTGATGACATTGCCAAGGCTGCAATCACTGAGAAAGGGCTATTAATCAACTCTGGAGAATTTGATGGTTTAGACTTTGAAAAAGCATTTACAGCCATCAGCGATAAATTAATCAGTGAAAATAAAGGTAAAGTAACCACTAATTATCGATTACGAGATTGGGGGGTTTCAAGACAACGTTACTGGGGTACTCCTATCCCAATGATAAACTTAGAAAACGGTGAATCGGTACCTGTTCCAGAAAGTGACTTACCGGTTGAATTACCTGAAGATGTCGTTATGAATGGCGTAACGTCACCTATCAAAGATGATCCAGAGTGGGCCAAAACAACTTATAACGGCGAAGCCGCATTTCGAGAAACAGATACCTTTGATACTTTCATGGAGTCTTCTTGGTATTACGCACGCTATTGCTCGCCAAATGATGACACCCAAATGTTAGATCCTGAAAAAGCCAATTACTGGCTACCTGTTGATCAATACATCGGTGGCATTGAGCACGCTATTTTACATTTACTCTATGCAAGATTTTTCCATAAATTGCTTCGTGATGTTGGTTTAGTTGACAGCGATGAGCCATTTAAAAGCTTATTGTGTCAAGGTATGGTTTTAGCTGACACTTACTATAGAGAAGCAGACAACGGCGCACAGGAATGGATTGCACCTAGTGATGTAACCGTTGAACGCAATGAAAAGGGCCAAGTAACTTCTGCAGTGAGTAAAATTGACGGTGACGCGGTTATTTCTGCTGGCATGAGTAAAATGTCAAAATCGAAGAATAACGGTATTGACCCACAAGAAGTTATTGAAAAATACGGTGCAGATACCGTTCGATTATTTATCATGTTTACCTCCCCACCGGAGCAAACACTTGAGTGGTCTGATGCCGGTGTAGAAGGCGCACACAGATTCGTTAAACGTGTCTATAAATTAGTTCATGATTTTACTCAAAGTGGTAATGCTCCTGAATTAGCGGGCTTAACCCTAAATAGCGCACAGAAAAATTTACGTCGTGAATTACATAAAACAATCGCTAAAGTGAGTGATGATATTGGACGTCGTAATACCTTTAATACCGCTATTGCTGCAATCATGGAGTTAATGAATCATCTAAGTAAAGCTAAATTAGACTCAGATGAAGATCGCGCTGTAATGTTAGAAGCTGTTCGCGCTGTGGTCTTAATGCTAGCACCTATCACGCCACATCTATGTCACCATTTATGGCAATTTGTCTCACAAGATAAAGAACAGCATGTTGAAGATGCCAGCTGGCCTACACTTGATGAAAGTGCCTTAGTTGAAGATGAAAAGTTAATCATTGTGCAAGTAAATGGTAAATTACGCGCTAAAATTACCGTTGCTGCCGATGCGGATAAAGAAACCGTCGAAACAATCGGTTTAGCAGATGAAAATGTTGTGAAATTTACTGACGGAAAAACAATACGTAAAGTGATTTACGTACCGGGCAAGTTACTTAACATTGTGGCTAATTAATGGTGATTTTCGATGTTTATAAACATTAAAAACAAGCTGTTAAATCAACGAAAAGTATCGCTTATTGCGATACTTTTCATCAGTTTATTATCAAGTTGTGGCTTTCAATTAAGAGGCGATTATTTACTTGATGACGAATTACAAACCTTATACGTCAGTTCAAGTGATGTTCACGGTGAATTAACGCGCTTACTCAAGCTTCACTTAGTGCGTAACCAAGTTAAGGTGGTTAAGCAAAGTCAGCAAGATGTACCGGAATTACGTTTAGTCTCAGATAAATTAGATAGACGCACTTTATCGGTATTTCCTAATGGTCAAGTAGCAGAATACGAGCTTATTTACTCAGTACATTATCAGTTACGCTTTAGTAACCAAGACGCTCAAAATTTTCGCTTTGAACTTTACCGAGATTATCAAGACGATCCGAACTTAGCCCTTGCAAAAAGTAGAGAGCTTTCATTACTTTTAAGTGAAATGAGAACCTCTGCTGCCGACAAAATATTGCGAGACATGGCAAGAATTCATCGTAAATCTTAAGGCTGCCTTTTGAAAATATACCATAACCAACTAGAGCAAACTTTACGTCAAAGGTTTATCCCTGTCTGGTTGGTTTTTGGTGATGAACCCTGGCAAAAAGATAACAGTTTAAGTACGATTAAAAATGCCGCCAAAAATAATGGCTTTGAAGAGCTGATCCGCTTTAGTTCTGAAAATAGCTTTGATTGGCAACAGCTATTAGATGAATACCAGTCCATGAGTCTTTTTGCCAGCCAACGCATTATTGAGGTTGAACTCACTAGCGGAAAAATTGGTGATGCAGGCAGTAAAGTACTTATTGAATTAACTGAAAGGCTCACCCAAGATCAACAAGCAGGAATGGCCAATCAAGATGTTATTTTCATCTTTCATGGTAATAAACTCGACGGTGCTACGGCTAATCGAAAATGGTTTAAAGGCTTAAATCAATTAGGCTGTTACTTACCTCTTTATGATTTAGATGTAAAAAGCTTACCCCGTTGGTTAAATAATCAAGCCAGGCAATTACAATTAAATTTCACACCTGAAGTCAGTAGTTTATTACTTGAGTTATTTGAGGGAAACCTACCTGCACTTTCACAAGAACTGCAAAAGTTATCAATCCTTTTTGGGCAATCTGTGATAACGCTTGAACAAGCTGAAAATATTGTTATCAATCAGGCGAAATTTAACCCTTTTCAGATTATTGATGTCTTACTGCAAGGTGATTGTAAAAAATGCATTCGAATACTTGATCAACTTCAGCAAGAAGGTGCAGCCGTTGGACAGTTAATTTGGGTTTTTCATAAAGAAATACATCAACTGTACCTTATGCTTTCGCAGCTTGAGCAAGGGAAGTCTCATGCAGATCTTTATAAACAATATCGTATTTGGGATAAGCGTAAACCACTATATCAACATGCATTAACACATATTAGCTTAGCTAATGTACAGCGAGCCTTAACACGATTGGCAGATATTGATTTATTGAGTAAAAGTCAAAGTGAGTTTAATGTCTTTTTACTATTAGCTGATTTATGCGTCACCCTTTACCATGGCGAAATCACTGAACAATTCGATTTGAATTATGGCTAAGAAAGCATTCAAAGGCTTAGGTATTTTTGGCGGCACCTTTGACCCAATTCATTGTGGTCATATAGCATCAGCTCAATCTGTTGCAAACTGGCTTAATTTAGAAAAGGTTTTGTTAATTCCCGCCCATATACCGCCTCATAAATCTACGAGTGATAAATCCCCTCACGCAAGTTCAACACAGCGAGCAAGCATGGTGGAACTAGTTTGCCAGCAAAGCCCAATTTTCCAATGTGATCAACGAGAAATAGCCAGAGCAGGATACTCCTACACTGTTGATACGTTAAAACAGCTCAAACAAGAATACCCAGATAACGTGCTGTATTTTATTATCGGTATGGATTCGCTACAAAGCTTCACCACTTGGTATCACTACCAAGAAATATTGACCCTTTGTAATTTAGTCGTTAATACTCGCCCAAACTACTGTATTAACCAACTCAATGAAGAAACCAAAGCATTGGTTCATTCTCATCGTGGTCAGATAGATAATACAGATTCAAACGATAGTGTTGGACAAATTCTTTTTGCAGACCCTATACATATAGATATCTCTTCAAGCCAAATACGCCAATTCATTCAAAAAGAACAATCTTGTCAGCAATGGCTTTCGAGCGAAATCATAGAATTTATCAACAAAAATCAGCTTTATCGTTAACCCCACCGATAAAAAATGATAGTATTACCCTATTCATACTGCGCACTTAATCCGCGCACAGTAAACCCATGGTAAAAATAGGAATAAGACCTTGCAAACAGACGCACTTACAGCATTTGTCATTGAAAAATTAGAAGACATGAAGGGTAGAGATATTGTTTCTCTAAACATAACCGACAAAGCAAGCTTTGCTGACTACATGATTATCTGCTCAGGTAACTCTAACCGTCATGTAAAATCTATAGCACAATCTGTTGCTACTGAGTGTCGAGCTGCTGGCTCTGAACCTAGAGGCATGGAAGGCAACGATGTTGGCGAATGGGCACTTGTTGATTTAGGTGATATTATTGTTCACATCATGACGGATGAGCAAAGAGACAAGTACAATCTCGAGCAACTTTGGGCTGAAAGCGAATAACTAAGTAAATAATAAGCAAATATTTGCTTACAAGATGAAACTTTTTTAACGTATTACAACTCATATAATACAAAGCGTTTACTTTCAATTGTCTAGTGGTTGACTCAATTTAATTTATGAAACTTACCTTATATGCTGTTGGCAGCAAAATGCCTAATTGGGTGACTCAAGGCTTTGAAGAATACAGCAGACGTTTTCCCCGTGATTTAAGCTTTCACTTAGTTGAAATCCCAGCGGGAAAACGTGGTAAAAATGCAGATATTGCTCGCATTCTTGAAAAAGAAGGCGAACTCATGCTTAACGCTATTCCCAAAGGCAATAGAATTGTCACGTTAGAAGTTGAAGGGCAACCTTGGACTACGTCAAAATTAGCCTCTCAACTTGAGCGCTGGCAATTAGATTCAAGAGATGTTGCATTACTAGTGGGTGGCCCAGAAGGTCTAGCGCCCGCTTGTATTAAAGCATCTGAGCAAAAATGGTCTTTATCTCCATTAACATTACCCCACCCTATGGTTCGTGTATTAATCGCCGAAAGCCTTTATCGTGCTTGGAGTGTTAATACCAATCACCCATACCATAGAGAGTGATATCGTGATGTTCACAACAGAGCACTGCATTAGCAAGGAAGTATAATGGCGCCGCGTCGAGTCATCATTCGAAATCAAACAGCAGAAGCAAACTTATTCGCTCGACGCTCGTTTATTGCGTTTTGTGGTGTACTTGCGCTGTTGATCATTTTATTTGCTAATGTATTTACCCTGCAAATATCTGCCTATGAAAAATACCAAACACGTTCAAACTCAAACCGCATCAAACTATTGCCTGTTGCTCCAAACCGTGGGTTGATTTATGACCGAAACGGAGTGCTTTTAGCGGATAACAAGCCCGTTTATAGTTTGGAAATCATTCCTGAAGATGTCAAAGACATTAAAAAAAGTGTTAAACAAGTCAGTGAACTATTAGGCATAAGCGAAGAGAGACAAGACAAATTCTTCAAAGCTATACGAGGAAAGCGACGTTTCAAACCTGTTGAACTGCATTCAAGATTAAGTGATCAACAAGTAGCTCTCTTTTCTGTTAATCAGCACAAGTTCCCTGGTGTTTTTGTTGATGCTCGATTAAAACGTTATTACCCTTTTGCCGATTTAACGACTCATAACCTTGGCTATGTAGCTAGAATAAATCGTAAAGATGCTAATAAGTTAGAACAACAAGGTAAAGCTGAGAATTACGCCGCAACTTACGGTATTGGTAAACTGGGAATCGAGAAATATTATGAAGATATACTTCATGGCACCATTGGTCACCAAGAAGTGGAAATTAATAACCAAGGTAGAGTCGTCAGAACGTTGGACTATACTCCCCCGATCCCTGGCAAAGATTTAACTCTTTCACTAGACATTGAATTGCAAATGATCGCTAAACGAGCGCTGTCAGGAAAACGCGGTGCTATTGTCGCTATGGACCCGCGAAGTGGTGAAGTCCTCGCCATGTATTCGAATCCCAGCTACGATGGCAACTTATTTGTTCATGGAATTAGCAGTAAAAACTACCGCAACTTATTAAATTCAAAAGACTTGCCTTTGATTAATCGTAGTGTGCAAGGTTATCCTCCAGCTTCAACAGTCAAACCCTTCTTAGCGTTAACAGGGCTAGAAGAAAACATCATCACTCCTGATACCAAAGTTTGGGATCCAGGTTGGTATCAATTGGAAGGATTACCTAACAAATATCGAGATTGGAAGAAATGGGGTCATGGCTGGGTTGATTTAACACGAGCCATTGAGCAGTCATGCAATATTTACTTCTTCGATTTGGCTTTCAAATTAGGTATTACCAAAATCAGCACCATGATGGAAAACTTTGGTTTTGGTGATTATACCGGCATAGATATTCATGAAGAAAGTAAAGCGATAATGCCCAGTGTTGGCTGGAAACGTGGCCGTTATAATAAGCCATGGTACACGGGTGAAACCTTATCTGTAGGTATAGGGCAAAGTTATTGGACAGTTACCCCACTGCAATTAACCCAAGCATTAACAACGTTGGTTAATGAAGGTGAGCGAAAAGTCCCTCATTTATTAAAAGCCACTCGAGAGGCAGTGACAACAGAAGATAATACCGTTAAATATGTTAACAAAGAAATTGTTTATGAGGCACAGGCTCCTATTCAATTAAAAAATAGTAACAACTGGCGCACCGTTCTTGATGCTATGCACAGCACAGTACAAAAATTAGGAGCAACAGGTCATGCTGCATTTAAAGGCAGTCAATATGATGCTGCCGGTAAAACAGGCTCTGCACAAGTAGCTAGAATAAAACAAGATGAAAAATACGACGCTGAAAAAACAGAGGAAAGTAAACGTGATAATGCCATGTTTATTGCTTTTGCCCCGTATGAAGCACCGGAAATTGTTGTAGCCGTAGCGATAGAAAATGTTGCAAAAGGTGGGGGTGCTACCAATGCTGCGCCAGTGGCAAGGCAAATCATGGATCAATATTTTGGTGATAGAGTAATCACCTCAAGCGCACAAACTCAAAAGAAGAACAGTGTTTCTACAATTGTTCATCATGGTGACCATAATCATGACAATCCCCTTGTTCATTCACAGTTAGTGAATAATCAACAAGTAGCTCCGCAACAACAGGATGTTTCTTACTGATGAGAAGTACTGGTCAAGATCAACAACAAGTTCGTAGTGTTTGGCAAAAACTGCATATCGATTTACCATTGTTAATAGGTATTTTATCGTTAATGACACTCGGCTGCTTTATTGTTTATAGTGCTGGTGGCCAGGAAATGGACATCGTTTATCGCCATGGTAAACGTTTAGGTGTTGCTGTTATCGTCATGCTATTTGTGGCACAAATTCCGCCATTATCTTATCGAAAGTGGGCTGTACCGGTATTTGTTGTCGGGGTATTAATGCTCGTTAGTGTTTTACTGTTTGGCCATGTAGGTAAAGGCGCTCAACGCTGGTTAGATCTAGGGGTAACAAAATTTCAACCCTCTGAAATAATGAAGCTAGTTGTACCCATTATGATCGCTTGGTTTATCAGCCAAGATAATTTACCTGTAAAAGTTTTTACGGTTATTCAAGCTTTTGTACTGGTACTTATTCCAACCTTATTAATTGCCAAGCAGCCTGATCTTGGTACTTCTTTGTTGATAGCTAGCTCAGGAATTTTCGTTATTTTCCTTGCTGGAGCAAGCTGGAAACTCATCGCTATATGTGCGGGACTTGCATCAGCTTTTGCACCTATTTTATGGATGTTTTTGATGAAAGACTATCAAAGACAACGTGTTATGACATTTCTAAACCCTGAACAAGATCCACTTGGCTCGGGTTATCATATTATTCAATCAAAAATAGCCATCGGCTCTGGTGGCGTTGAGGGCAAAGGTTGGCTTCAAGGTACACAATCACAACTAGAGTTTTTGCCTGAGCGCCACACTGACTTTATTTTTTCTGTGTTCAGTGAAGAATTTGGTTTAATAGGGGTTGCTGTACTACTTGCGGTTTACCTCTTTATTGTTATGCGTGGTTTATGGATTGCGGTTAATGCACAACACGCATTTACTAAGTTATTAGCGGGAAGTATCACCTTAACATTTTTCGTTTACGTTTTTGTCAACATCGGCATGGTTTCTGGCTTACTCCCTGTTGTTGGTGTCCCGCTTCCGTTAGTCAGTTATGGCGGTACTTCAATGGTGACATTATTGGCAGGATTTGGCATGCTAATGGCGATTAGTACTCATAGACGTTTTCATGTATAACATGACTATAGTAGTGGCTACGCCTTCACAGTAAATGTAATGAATAATATGGTAAGGATTGATGATAACTAAGACAAATTTTAAGCAAACAAAATATTCCTTACATGCATTAATTGGCCTAGTCACAATTAGCCTACTAGCGAGTTGCTCTTCAACGGGTCGTTATCAACAACATAAAGACAGTACCCCTACACGTTTACCAACCCAAGCAGAACAAAAAGATGCGATAGCAAGGGCAGAGCCTTATAGCCGTGGTGGTAATAAAGATTATCAAGTACTTGGTAAGCACTATAAAGTTTTAACCGATACCAATGGTTTTGAACAAGAAGGGATTGCTTCTTGGTATGGTGAGAAGTTTCATGGCCACTTAACCTCAAATGGTGAGATTTACGATATGTATGCCATGAGTGCCGCCCATAAAAGTTTACCCTTACCAACGTATTTGAAAGTTACTAATCTGGTAAATAATAAATCGGTCATTGTGCGGGTTAATGATAGAGGGCCATTTCATCAGTCACGTATTATTGACTTATCTTACAGTGCAGCATACAAATTAGACATGCTAAAAACAGGTACAGCTAAAGTAAAGATTACCGCAATTACTGATTTTTCACCGAAAAAAGCTCAAAAAGAAAAACAACAAAGTTCACAGGCTTCGATAAACTCAACTTACATTCAGGTTTTTGCTACCAGTAAAGTAGAAGTCGCTCAGTCAACAGCAGCAAAATTAACAAAGCAATATAATCAAACAGTAAAATACCCTGAGCACCAAGGTATATACCGTATTCAAATTGGGCCGATAAACAATCTTACTACGTTAAACAAGTTGTTAAAGTCTTTAAAAGAGAATGGCTACCCAAGCGCTTATCCTAGGCAAACTGTCTTATAAAAAACATTATAAAGCGTAGAATTTATAGCCTGTTACAAAATAAGCACATTTATCTGAGAGTTTTTGCAAAATTTGATGAAATATCCCGCAATAGGCCATAGCCAAGAGATTTTTAAATGGTATACTTTGCCTCTTATCTTCTTCATAACTTGACCAAAATTCGAATATTATTATGGCAAAAAAACTTATCTCTCTTATTGGCAAACTCTTCATTGGCGCAACCGTAACTTTTAGTACGCTTTCTCACGCAGTTACCATCATTCCCGATGCGCCTCAAATTAACGCCAAAGGTTTTATTCTAATTGACCATACAACAGGCAAGGTCATCGCCGAAGGTAATGCTGATGTGCAATTAGCGCCAGCAAGTCTTACTAAAATGATGACCAGCTATATCATTGGTAAAGAAATAGAAAATGGCAATATCAGTAACTCTGACAAAGTCATGATCAGTGAAAATGCTTGGGCGAAAAAATTCCCTGATTCATCAAAAATGTTTATTGAAGTTGGAACAGAGGTTTCTGTAGACCTGTTAAATAAAGGCATTATCGTTGCCTCAGGTAATGATGCCTGTGTGGCAATGGCCGAACATATCGCAGGTAGTGAAAGTGCTTTCGCAGACTTAATGAACGCACATGCTGAGCAATTAGGAATGTCGAGTAGTTACTTTGAAAACAGTCATGGCTTAGATAGTTCAGAGCATATGACAACACCTCGAGACATGGCAACGCTTGCTAGTGCTATCATTCGTGAAGTACCTGAAGAATATGCCTTATACAAGCAAAAATCATTTACTTATAACAACATTAAACAATACAACCGTAATAGCTTGTTGTGGGACAAAAGTTTAAATGTTGACGGCATGAAAACAGGCCATACTTCAAATGCAGGTTACAGTTTAGTCACCTCTGCAACTAAAGGCGATATGCGATTAGTTACCGTTGTAATGGGTACTGAAAGTGAACGTGCCCGTAAAGTTGAGAGTAAAAAATTACTAAACTATGGGTTCCGCTTTTTTGAAACAATTACCCCTTATAAAGCAGGCGAAAAATTTGTCAGCAACCGTATTTGGATGGGCGATAAAGAGAATATTGATTTAGGTATTTTACTTGATACGCCTATCACAATACCTCGTGGTCAACGTAAAAATTTAAAAGCTAACTTTGAATTAAACCAACAATTAACAGCGCCGATTGCTAAAGGTACGGTTGTTGGTACATTATTTTTACAGCTTGATGGTGAAGATGTTGCTCAATACCCTCTGGTGACTTTAGAAGAAGTTAATGAAGGAAGTATGTTCAGCCGCTTAGTTGACTACGTAAAATTGCAGTTTATTAACTAAAACAATCACCTATTAAACAAATAGTATTTAGTAAAAGCCTCATCTATTGAGGCTTTTTTTATACCGACAATATCTGCACATTAACTTAGAAAAAATAATCATAACAGCAGCTAATAAAAAATGATAAAATAACGGTATGTTTGCCTTTGCCGCGTGCAAGTTAAGTGCAAAAGCCAAATATGTAGTATTAAATACTGATTAACTATACATATTTCGAATTTTATTTAATAAATTGAGTGTAAAATGAAAACCAAGTTTGATGAGTTATTAGATTTTCCTACTGTTTTAAACTTTAAAGTAATGGGTGTAGCCTGTGATGAATTACCTGATCTTATCATTGCAGAATTGCAAAAGCATACCCCAGGAGATTACTCTCCTACAATAAAGCCAAGTTCAAAAGGCAACTATCACTCGGTCTCTATAGCCGTTACGGTGACGAGTAAAGAGCATATTGAAAAGATTTATAAAACGCTAACTGCTATTGAGCAAGTTAGATACGTTTTATAGTTCTTTGCTATTTTAAAACCCTTATAGAGATACCTACGTGCACGATACTGCTGAAATACCAAAAGCCGAAAGCACTTACAACATAGTAAATAATATCATAGTAAGAGAGCTTGCTTGTATGGACTACAGTCTTGTTTGGCAAGCCATGCAAGACTTTACCAACGAGCGCGATGAAAGTACTTGCGATGAGTTATGGCTAGTTGAACACCCGCCCGTATTTACTCAAGGGCAAGCAGGTAAAGAAGAGCATTTACTCGTACCTGGTGATATTCCTGTGGTTAAAGCGGATCGAGGTGGACAAATAACCTATCATGGTCCCGGTCAACAAGTTATTTATTTTATGATTAACCTCAGACGTAGAAAAATAGGGGTCAGACAGTTAGTCACTTTGATCGAAAATAGTATTGTACAAGCGCTCGGTGACTATAATATTGTCGCTTATGCGAAACCCGATGCGCCTGGAGTATACATCGATGAAAAAAAAGTAGCTTCTCTAGGCTTACGCGTGAGAAAAGGCTGTTCTTTTCATGGCTTAGCCCTAAACGTGAACATGGATCTATCACCTTTTTTACGTATTAACCCTTGCGGCTATGCTGGTCTTGAAATGATACAAACGGCCGATGTAAATGGTCCAACAGACACCGCAAGTGCAGCAAAAGCATTAGTAAAACATTTAACGACCTTACTTGAAGTTCACCAAGTGAATTATCAAGCGGGATTACCTAAGTAAGAGTAGTAAATCATAATGAGCAATTCAACGACGAAAAACCCCGTTAAAATTGAACCAGGTACAAAATTACGTGATGCAGATAAATTGGCTCATATACCAATTAAAGTGGTCAGCTCAACACGTGAGAGTATGCTTAGAAAGCCAAGCTGGTTAAGGATCAAATTACCTAAAAGCAGTGATCGCATAGACAATATTAAAAACTCATTACGCAAACATGAACTACATTCAGTGTGTGAGGAAGCCTCATGCCCTAACCTTTCTGAATGTTTCCACCATGGTACTGCGACCTTTATGATACTGGGTGATATTTGTACTAGGCGTTGTCCTTTCTGTGACGTTGGCCATGGGCGTCCATTGGCACCAAATCCTGATGAAGCAAAAAAATTGGCACTTAGCTTACAGGATATGAAATTAAAATATGTGGTTATTACCTCCGTTGACCGTGATGACCTTCGTGACGGTGGAGCACAACAATTTGCTGATTGTGTTAAAGAAATCAATGAAAAGTCGCCGAAAACTAAAATCGAAATTTTAGTTCCCGATTTTCGTGGCAGAATGGATCGCGCATTAGAGATATTAAACCAGCATCCTCCTCACGTATTCAACCACAATATGGAAACTGCCCCACGTTTATATACTAAAGCAAGACCGGGCGCTAACTATCAATGGTCACTAGATTTATTGAAAAAATTTGGTGAAGCAAATCCTGAAGTCCCTACAAAATCAGGTTTAATGGTTGGTTTAGGTGAAACCAACGAAGAGATTTTGCAAGTCATGCAAGATTTACGTGATCATGGGGTTACTATGTTGACCATTGGTCAATACCTTCAACCAAGTAAAGATCATTTACCTGTTGAACGTTATGTTCACCCTGATGATTTTGATATGTTCCAAAAAGAAGCAATGAAAATGGGTTTTGAACACGCGGCATGTGGCCCACTAGTTCGTTCATCATACCACGCCGACAAGCAAGCGGCCGGTGAAGAAGTTAAATAACTTCCCTGTCATCTTCAATAAACACACTAGGTACTCTTACCTAGTGTGTGCGTTTTCCTAATCTAGATTAAACTTCGACCACTTTAGGATTCTTTGGATAGTACCTTTCCGGTAGACTGCTAATATGCTCAAAAAAACGGGTATCTTTATAAGGAAACTTCATAAAACCTGATATGCCTAAGCCACTAATGGTAGGTAATAAAGCCAGCAACTCTTCAAGGCATTGACTAAATTCAGCTTGTTTTTCATGGTTTAATAACCGTAAATAACTATGTATTTTTAAGTGATTTGGCAGTACTTCAAAGATAATACAGCCCGTATGATGAATTAAGTTCAATCGCGCCAATACCGCCATCATTACATCAGGTAAATAGAGATATTCATCAGGATCTTTACCATCCTCAAAATACGAGTGTAAGCGTGTTTCATCATCAAGCTCAGGCACATCGCTCACATCAAAAGGAATGAATTGGTCTTCATGCGCAATAAACGGCTGATCTCGCTTTTTACGTTCAACATGCAATGTGTTTCTCGCATTAAATAAACAACTCTTGATAACACCTATTCTAAATATTCCTTGTGCCAAACTAATCATATTATTAACTGCGCTTTCAAAAGAATCTTTTAAACTCGGATCAAACAAGCTCAAATTAGAATCAATATAAACACCATCTTTTTCCCAGCGTATAGCCAAACCACCCACGACGGGAAAATTTCCCAGTCGACTTAACGCCGCGATAAAGGCTTTTTCATTGTCCCCCATGCCCATCAAGTAATTTTTATAATATTTATCTAATTGTGCATCATCAACATCAGTTAAATGCTCTTTATCACTAGACTCCCGCAAAAAAGACTTTCTCGAGCCATAAACAACCGTATCTATCTCCTCACCTTTTGGCTTTATCCAAACAGGTATTTTAGCGGGGCTTAAATGTTGTGTCGGCGTTTTAGATAAAACTAATTGACGCAAAGAATGAACATTATTAAAGAAGTAATCACCTGCTTGTTCTCGCTGCTGTTCATCATCACTAAGCATCGCCGTCAGCACTTGCGCTAGCATTTTAGGTAAGCCTAATGAGTTAGGCGTGATAACTTTTACACCATAACGACACGACTGCCCTGATGCTAATGCATATAAGGTTGCCGCTAAACCTTGCTCATCAAAACGAGGAGATGATAAACCGCCATTTAATTGTTCTGGTCCAATAAAATAAACATCACCAAGGCGAGCATTGCTGTGCTGTAAATCACTGCTCATCAAATCCATCACATTGTTACTGGTACTTTGTTTATCAACACCTAACTGAGCAGTCACAGATGAACCCCAGTCAATTAACTGCACTTCACCTGTTGCCTCATCATAAACAATATTCGACGGTTTGATATCGCCATGAACAATAGGCTTTTGCTGAACATGATTTTTAGGGTTGCGTAAGTACATTAAAATATCAGCAAGTTGTAGTGCAATACTAATAATGAGTTCAATAGGTAAAGGACCAATTCGATGAGACAATTTCTCTAAATCGATACCGGGTGCTCTGGCCATTTGCAATATTGATTGACGCTTTATCTTTTGATAATCAATGACTTTTGGAATTTTAGGGTGATGTAATTGCCCTTGTAAATCAGCCTCTTCTGCCAATCTATCTTGAACATGCTGTGGTAAGTTTATTCTAGAGAATTTAAAAACGACATTACCGTGAAATTGTTTAAGAACAGACTTAGATGCTGAGAAAACAAAGCCATAGGCCCCTTTTCCTAATAGAGCGACTTGTTGATAACCCAGTTGCTTCAACTGCTGCTGACAAAGCTCAACCCATTGCTTTAATTTTGTTGCATCTTTATGACTTAACAAATAGATCGACTGCTCTTCAGCAATATAAAAATGTTGTAATTTTTTAGTGGTCACAAAGGTTATGGCTTAGCTGTTCATATTCTCATAACCTACCGATAATTACGGTAAATCACAAGTGATAACTATGACTTAATCCTTAAAATTCAGCAAACGCACCAACACCTACTTGATCTGATGCTCTCGTAATTTCATCGCTATCTTATTATGAGAAACCGCTAATCGCTCAGCAAGTTTTCTTGTCGTTGGATATAGGGGATATAACTGCTCTAATAAACCTCGTTCAAAATCAGCCTGTGCATCTGCCCAGCTCTTCTCCTCACTGACTTTCACTGTTTTATTCTGTTCACCTTGCAACACTTTATCTAACTCTACTTTTAGATCGCTGGCATTTATTTTACTGCCTTGATTTAATGCAACAACGCTAAAAAGCACATTTTGTAATTGCCTAATATTACCCGGCCAAGCATATTGTTTTAACAATGAAATAGCATCTTGAGTAAGTTCAATATTCACGGAATCATAATTATCTGAACTTGCAACTTGCTTAATCGCATTTTGGATAAAAAAATCAGCCAATAAAGGAACATCTGAAGCTCTATCACGTAGTGCTGGTAAGTTTAGACTTAACACATTTAAGCGATAAAAAAGATCTTCTCGAAACTTTTGCTCAGCGATAAGCTTTGCCAAGTTTTGATGTGTAGCACTAATGAGCCTAACATTAGCCTTTAATTCCTTAGTCCCCCCCACGCGGCGATAAGTGAAGTCTTCTAGAAACCTTAATAATTTTGCTTGTAAATAACTCGACATTTCAGCTATTTCATCCAGAAATAAACTGCCACCATCAGCCAATTCAATTAAGCCTGGCTTGCCACCTTTTTGGGCACCAGTAAAGGCACCACTTGCATAACCAAATAACTCACTCTCTAATAAGTGTTCTGGTAATGCAGCACAATTAACTGCTAAAAATGGCGCTTTATTTCTCACACTCGCATTATGTATCGCGCGTGCAATGAGCTCTTTCCCCGTTCCTGTTTCACCATTAATTAATACCGGCAATGTTAATTCAGCAAAGCGCTTGCTCTGCTCTTTAATTAGGTTAATTTCACTAGACTGACCAATAATACTGTCAAAGTCATGCTGCTGACGAGATTGCATCAACGAGATTTGACGCCCTAAGGTATTCATTGTTCTAAGGACAACCACAGCACCAGAAACCTGCTCAACAGGTTGCTTTTGCTCGTTAAGTTGTGGTGAAAATACTGGCGTGATATCGGCTAAATATCCCTTTCCATTAATGGTAACCGCGTGACTACTCGCATCTTCAAAAAAGAATGATGTATGTAATTGCTTTAAAAAATTCGTTAGCGGCTTACCAATATATTCAAATTGCTCAGATTGATTGATGTCAGATAACCCTTGATGATGAGCAATGAGTACCTTAGTTGCCTGATTAATCGCTAAGATATTCCCTTGTTTATCGACATCTATGATCGGCTCTGGAATTTTATCTAATAATGCCTGCAAATGATTTTCTCTTTGCTCACTTGGCATTAGCGAGATTCTAGCAACGTTAATAATGCCCTGAACAGAACGTAGACATTGTTCTAAATCCTTTAAGGATAAATCTTCATGTTCGAGGTGAGCATAAGTAAAGCAACTGGTAATTTCCACGGCCTTTAAATTCCATGTTTGCTGAGCAAACAAAGTTAAAATTTCTTGGGAAATACCAATTCTATCCGTAGATTCGATAACAACTTTCATCGTTAATCTCCATAAATAATCGCTCCAACATACAGCTTAGACACTCACCCGTACTAAATAAAGTACAGAGTAATAATTTTAGTACAACCATAATACCCTAAAATAACAGGTATTAAAGCGATTAAAATGACAAATTTAATATTATCATGGCACTCTGTACTATTTTTATTACAAAATAAAATCAAATCATATTACTACGATACACAAAAAAACAGGTAATCCTTTACAAAACAACAACTTACGAAGTTGGCAGACTAATTGCTCTTTACCTGTTCATTGATATGAAAGGATTGAAAAACACTTTTTTAATACTAAAGACCTTGGCCATTATTGCTTTAGTAAAGTGGCAAGCTTCATAGCAAAAAATAAAAATAAATAATCAATTAACTACGCAAGAGAGTCTTATGACGAAGTTCAAAAGTAATCACATCGAAACCAATGCAATTCATGCAGGTAGAATAAATGATGAACAATTTGGTTCATTAGCAACGCCTTTATATCAAACCTCTACCTTTATTTTTGATGATGCTCAACAAGGTGGCGATAGGTTTGCGGGTGAAAGTGAAGGCTATATTTACACCAGATTAGGCAATCCAACGACTCGTCAACTTGAACAACGTGTTGCAGCAATGGAAGGAATGGATGATGCTGCGGCGACAGCAACAGGTATGGCAGCAGTTTCAGCAGCATTACTGACCAATCTTCAATCAGGCGATCATATGATTTCGTCAAAAGCTGTATATGGCTGCTCTTATGCTTTAATGAGCCACATGCTGAAAAAATTCAATATTGAAGTTACCTTTGTTGATATGACAGAGCCTGAAAATATTAGTGCCGCAGTAAAAGAAAATACTAAATTAATTTTTTTAGAAACACCTATTAACCCAAACCTTGTGGTACTTGATTTAGCAAGCATATGCGCAATTGCCAAAAAGCATCAATTAATCTCTGTTGTCGACAATACTTTTTTAACGCCTGTACTTCAACAACCCGTCAAATTTGGCGCAGATATCGTAATTCACAGCGCCACTAAATACCTTAATGGTCATGGTGATGTTGTGGCTGGCATAGTGTGTAGTAACTTTGAAATGATCAATGAAATCAAAATGACGGCATTGAAAGATATCGGTGGCACAATCAGTCCTCATGATGCTTGGCTCATTATGCGTGGTTTAAAAACATTACCTATTCGAATGGAACGCCACTGTAGTAATGCTCAAACTGTTGCCGAGTTTTTAGAAAACCACCCAAGTGTAGCCAGAGTTTATTACCCAGGTCTAAAAAGCCATCCAGGCAACAAATTTATCGGTGAGCAAATGAAAGCGCCGGGCGGAGTCATTGCTTTTGAACTTAATACCGATTTAACTGGCGGTAGTGATTTCATTAACCGAATGAGCTTATTTTCCATTGCCGTAAGTTTGGGTGATGCTGAATCATTAATACAGCACCCTGCTTCAATGACTCACTCACCTTATACGCCAGAAGAGCGTCAAGATGCAGGTATTAGTGATAGTTTGATTCGTATCTCGGTTGGTCTTGAAAACGTGGAAGACTTAGTTGCAGATTTAAAACAATCCCTCGATTTAATTGAGGTCAAAGCAATTTTCGATGCTAAGCATCAAGCAGCTGCTGATACAAAAAATAGCAAGCAAACTGTCGATACCTTATAGTTTCTGCGGTAACAGCCAAGAAAAAGCTCAGCTACTTTAGCTGAGCTTTTTCTATTTAATTGGGCTAGATATTTTAAGGCTCAAATATTACTGATAAGCCCGGTAATAGCTTACCTTTAAGAGCTGTTAATTGTTGCTCACTATACGGTTTTAGTGGTAACTGCCCCCAAATAGGCTTCGGCCAAGTTGCATCGGTTTTATATCGAACAACATGATGAACATGCAACTGCTCAACAACATTGCCTAGTGCGGCAACATTCATTTTATCACCGCCAAATACCTGCATTAACAACTCGCTAATTAAACTAGACTCATTTTGCAATTGTTGCTGTTGCTGCCAGTTAAGTTGATAAACATCTTTTATATTGTTTACCTTGGGCACTAATATAAACCAAGGGTACTGGCTATCATTGCACAATAACAGTTTAGATAACGGTAACTCAGCTAGAGTTATACAATCATGCTGTAATTGCGAATGTAAAGTAAAGTCATTATCTGTGAGTAGCTCTTGCTCATCAGTCAGCTCACTATTTTGATCAGAAGATGACACTGTCATGTTATTTCCTTTTATTTTTACGGCCTCTACCACGCGCTAGTTTTTTAGCTTCTCGCGCAGCAATACGTTTTTCTTCTAGTTCAGCGAAATGAACATTTTCTTCATTTACCATCTCGGGTAATTCAAAAGAAATTGCACCCAATGTTTTATCGCGGATTTCATTGATAAGGATCACAGACGCTTTATGTAAGTCAACTCTACCACCACTTTTAACACAACCTCTCGCACGACCTAATGCTTCAATAAGATCTTCTTCATGCTCAGGTAATTCTTTAAATTTATAGCGTTCAAGTAATCTTTCAGGATAAGCTTTTAATAAATATTCAGCAGCAAAATAAGCTATTTCATCATGATCAAAAGCAGTATCCTTTACTGCACCAGAAACAGCTAATCGATAACCACTATTTTCATTAGCGATTTTCGGCCAGAGCATTCCAGGAGTATCAAATAAGTACAACCCTTCTTCTAACCTGATCCTTTGTTGCCCTTTAGTAACGGCAGGTTCATTACCGACCTTAGCTTTAGTTTTTCCTACTAAAGTATTGATAAGTGTAGATTTACCAACATTGGGTATTCCCATTATCACCGCATTAATCTGTTTACCTGTTTCATCTTTATTTGGAACTAATTTACGTATTAATGTTGGGATAGTTTTAGCAACACTGGGATTATCTGTGGTGAGGGCTATGGCTTTAACATTATGCTGGGATTCTAAATAATCTAACCAAACTTGGGTAACATTAGCGTCAGCTAAATCACTTTTATTCAAAATTTTAATCAGCGGTTTGTCACCTCTGATTTCTGTGATCATTGGATTTTCGCTACTAAAGGGGAGTCGCGCGTCACACACTTCAATTACCACGTCTATTTGCGGTAATATTTCTTTAATCTCTTTTTGCGCTTTATGCATGTGGCCTGGAAACCAGTTAATCGCCATGATATTCCTAATGAACAAAGGGGAAGTTGGCGCAATTTTAGCGCTAAAAAGACAAAAGATAAATAATAAGCCAATAACTTACCTAAAGTACTTACTCATTATCGTTGAATAATTCAATGGAAGAAGCTAACTATTCAACTGACGCATTTTATATTGACTAGGGCTATAACCGTAAAATTGTTTGAAGCAACGACTAAAGTGACTGGTATTCATAAAGCCTAACTCAAAACAACATTGTGTAACTGTCTTGCCAGCTTTTAACAAGTTCGCTGCAGTATATAGGCGTCTTTGCTGTTGAAAGGCAATAGGACTACAACCCATATGTTGTTTAAATGCATTGAAAAACTTTGTTCGGCTCATACAAGCTAAACGTGCTAAAGAATCAATATCAAGGTGCTCACTTAAATGCTGCTCAATGTAATTAACAACCGCAGTTAACCCGTTAATTTCAGGGTCTTTTTGACAAAAAGATAACAGGAACTCTCTTGTTTGGTGGTGCAATAATCGGATCACCAGTTCAGAAACGGCTAAGGAAATCATGGCGCTACGCTCTGTGTGATTCTCACCATAAATTTGTACGATACGATTTAATACCGCTTGTGTTTGCGTATTATGATGAGTATGCACAAGATTGTGATGATATTGCCAATGACCAAATGTCTTATCTAGTGTTTGCTGTGCATTAAGTGTGTCAGCAACTTGATTAATCCGATCTTTAGAGATTTCTAAAGCTAAACATGTGGTAGGTTTTGATAGCTGTGCCGTTGGGAAGTCTATTTCAACTTGGCTGTTTGGCGTCATAATAAATGATTCATGAGGCAGAAAATCACTATCGAAATTATCTACATCACTATGCATGATCTTTTTACCTGTCACCATGGCACAAAACAGTAACTGATCAGACTTTAGCTGAACTCTATCAGCTTTTTGATACGTATCATAAATACTTAGCTCTGATTCAGGACCAGCATAACTAATTTTATTCTCAACTAATACTTGAGGAGTACTTCTCGACTTATCAATAACCTGAGTAATCATTCTCACGCCATCCATGTAGGTTGATTCACTTTCTGAACTAGCAGACAAGTTTTGTGAATTTACAGCACAGTTAAAAGAACAGTAATTGTCTAAGGTTAACCTTGTTGCCTTTAAACAACTAAAAAAATAACCAATAAAAAAGAAAAATTCAACGAAAATTATCTTGAGGAAGGATTATGATTTATACCACACCGGGTACAGAAGGTGCTGTCATTAACTTTAAAACACGCTATCAAAACTTCATTGGTGGTCAATGGGTAGAACCACAAAATGGTAAATACTTTGACAATGTTAGTCCTGTAAATGGCAAACCGTTTTGTCAAATACCTCAATCTGATGAGCAAGATATTGAGCTGGCACTAGATGCAGCACATAAAGCAAAAGACTCTTGGGGCACCACATCAGTTACCGAACGTTCAAATATTTTATTAAAAATTGCTGACACAATAGAGCAAAACTTAGAGCTATTAGCGGTTGCTGAGACGTGGGATAACGGTAAAGCTGTACGTGAAACGTTAGCAGCAGATGTACCATTAGCCGTCGATCATTTCAGGTATTTTGCCGGATGTTTACGTGCACAAGAAGGCTCTATTGGTGAAATAGATGAGATGACAGTCTCTTACCATTACCATGAACCATTAGGTGTTGTTGGACAAATTATTCCATGGAACTTCCCTTTACTTATGGCTGCTTGGAAACTTGCCCCGGCTTTAGCAGCAGGAAATTGCATCGTATTAAAACCTGCAGAGCAAACGCCTGCGTCAATTTTAGTACTCATGGAACTAATTGAAGATTTAATACCAGCGGGAGTATTAAACATAGTAAATGGCTTTGGAGCTGAGGCGGGTCAAGCACTAGCAACAAGCAAACGTATTGCTAAAATAGCGTTTACCGGTTCAACACCGGTGGGTTCACATATTTTAAAATGTGCTGCTGAGAATATCATTCCTTCTACAGTTGAGCTAGGTGGAAAATCACCCAACATTTTCTTTAATGACGTACTCGAGCAAGAAGATGAATACTTAAGCAAATGTATTGAAGGTGCTGTACTTGCTTACTTTAACCAGGGTGAAGTATGTACCTGCCCTTCTCGTTTATTAATTCAAGAGGAAGCCTACCCTAAATTTATTGAGATGGTCATTGAACGCACCAAAGCCATTAAGCGCGGTAATCCACTAGACACTGACACTATGGTTGGTGCTCAAGCCTCACAAGAGCAATTTGATAAAATACTATCCTATATTGATATAGGCAAAAAAGAAGGTGCCCAATTACTAATGGGTGGCGATGTGGAGCAAGTAACCGCTGAATTTAATAATGGTTTTTATATACAACCAACATTATTAAAAGGTGAAAATGATATGAGGATATTCCAAGAAGAAATCTTTGGCCCTGTTATTTCTGTTACTACCTTTAAAGATGAAGCCCAAGCCCTTGAGATCGCAAACAGTTCAGAGTTTGGTTTAGGTGCCGGTGTTTGGACAAGAGACACTAACCTTGCCTATAGAATGGGAAGAAAGATACAGGCAGGAAGAATATGGACTAATTGCTATCATATGTACCCAGCTCATGCGGCTTTTGGCGGCTACAAAAAGTCAGGTGTGGGTAGAGAAACCCATAAAATGGCACTTGAACATTATCAACAAACGAAAAATGTATTGACCAGTTACGATGTGAACCCGTTAGGCTTTTTCTAATTGCTTAAAAAACAAACTATCTAATTTAATAACGCGAGAAGACATTGTCTTACTCGCGTTTTTTCTGGCTAATGTCCTCATAATTGATGATAATAAAATCTCTTTTCTTTAGAGTAATTATCAGTTTTCATGAGTAAAAAATTTTACGTCGTTTGGAAAGGTGCCAAAACAGGTATATTTACCAGTTGGCCTGAAGTACAACAACATACGGCTGGGCGCTCCGATGCCCAATTTATGGGGTTTGAATCAAAGCAAGCCGCAGAAGCCGCTTTTGCCTCCACTTACACTAAAGCATTAATGCAACGCTCTTTAAAAAATGGCGGAGCAAAGAAAGCCTCTACAAGTAAAACAAGTACTAAAACTCCCCAAGAAAGCGTTGCTGCTGATATTGAAATATATTGCGATGGTGCTTGTTCACCTAACCCTGGAAAATCAGGAACAGGGTTGGCGGTATATGAGCTAGCTGATAATAAATTACAGTTAACAGCGCTCTATTATGGCCTGTATCAAGAGATGGGAACCAATAACACCGCTGAATTAAATGGCTTGTTATATGCGTTCAAATTAACACAACATATGCTAAATAATGCTTCAACACCTAAGAAAATCACAATTTTATCAGACTCAAAGTATTCTATTGATTGCATCACTAAATGGGCGAAAGGCTGGGAAGCAAAAGGTTGGACTCGCCCAAAAGGCGAAGAAATAAAAAACCTTGAGGTAATAAAGACATGCTACGCCTTGTATCAAAAGCTAAAAAGCACCATTAGAATTGTCCATGTAAAAGGTCACGCTGATATAGAAGGTAATGAGCTTTCAGATCGTATGGCTGTACTTGCTAGAAAGGAAAAACAAGTTAAACTCACGCCTTATACAGGGGAACTTAACATTAAAAAAATTCTTGCGATGGAATCAGGTTAACCGTGTTAATTTATATTTTAATTACTTTAGCACTGCTGCTTGCAACATCATTACTGTTAACAAAAATATTCAGTTTACCACGTAATATAAGCTTGCTTTTTATTGCTCAACCCCTTGTTGGTTGTTCAGCGCCAATTATTGTCTTCATTGGTGGGATTTTATCAAGTCAGATGGCAAGTGATCCTTCTATGGCAACCTTACCTATTACTCTTATGATCCTAGGGGTAGCCTCTGCATCAATCCCAGCAGCAATGTTGGCGAAGAAAAAAGGTAGGAAGTTTGCCATTTTGTCAGGCCTAAGTTGTTCATTAACAGCAGCATTTTTAGCAGCTTATGCGGCTTATCAACTTAATTTTGCTTTATTTGCCTTGGCAAGTTTACTATTTGGCATTGGTGGTGCTTTTACCCATCAACTTCGCTTTGCCGCGATAGAAAGTAGTACTAATAGTGCAGATATCCCTAAAGTATTATCAATTTTGATGTTAAGTGGTGTGTTCGCAGCATTCTTAGGGCCTGAAACGGCTGTAGTAGCTAAAGAATGGATAACATCTCCTCATGGGTATGTTGGCTCTTTCATATTGCTTGCCTTACTTATTTTTTCTGCCATGTTACTGATAATTTTCTTCAAAAACCCAACAATCAATCATGAAGAAACCATTGGCGAAGCTAGGCCTTTAAATACCATCATCAGCCAGCCTATTTTTATCATTTCTATATGTTCAGCGACTATTGGCTATGCATTAATGAGTTATTTAATGACGGCAACTCCTCTAAGTATGCACCATATGCAAGGACACAGCTTACATGATACGAAGTGGGTTATTCAAAGCCATATTGCCGCGATGTATATTCCGTCGTTATTTGCACCTTGGCTAATTAAGAAGTTTGCTCTAAAAGGCATCTTATTGCTAGGCACGATGATTTATAGTGTTGTGGCTATTGTTGCCCTGTCAGGGCAACATGTCATGCATTACTGGTGGGCACTCATGCTACTTGGTGTTGGTTGGAATTTCTTATTTTTAACCGGTACATCTTTACTACCACAAAGTTATCAATCCAGTGAGAGACATAAAGTACAAGCAACCAATGATTTCATTCTTTTTGGTTTTCAAGCCCTCGCCTCTCTTATGGCTGGTTGGGTTTTATTTAATGCAGGCTGGCAATGGGTTGTATTATCTAGCTTACCCTTTATTATTATTCTATATTTCGTCGCTGGCTATTATTGTTTAAATAAGTCAGAAAAATTGATAAATAAATCACCTCACAATTAAAGGAGTAAATTATGAGCAATGGCGTAATGGTTATTGTAATAGTATCAGTGATTTTCGGTGTGCTTTATGAAATGTATAAAAAACATTTAGAGTTCAAAAGCAAAACATTAAAGTACAACCAAGAAAATGATGAACAAAATAACGAACTAAAACATCAAGTTGAGCAATTAACCAAACGAGTGCAAACACTCGAAAAAATTGTGACCGATGAAGGCTACCAAGTTCAAAAAGACATAAATAATTTATAGTATGTTGGGCAATATCGTTAGATGAAACTTATCATGAAAACTGAGTTTGACAACCTCAGATTAAGCCCATTTCATAGTTATGAAACAGACTCTAATGGAGACAAACAAGTTGTTAAAATTTATTGTGGTGAATTACTCATAGCTAAAAAAGTTAAATTGAAAAAATCAATTCGCTATTTTGGCATTAAAGATTATCAAGAGTATTTATCACCCGAAAAAGAATAAAGTAATGCTTATAAACAGCTAACTATAGCGACTACTTTTTCAACATTGATTTTAGATCAGCAAAAGGATTATAGGTTGCTGTATCTTGATTGGTTTCGCCAGCTTTAATTTCTGTTTGATATTGCGCATGCTCAGTATACTTTGCATGCTCATTGTCATGGCAATAAATACAAAGTAACTCCCAGTTGCTACCATCATTTGGGTTATTCGTGTGATCATGATCGATATGATGGACCGTAAGCTCTTTAATATTCGAATATTCAAACTCTCGTGCACATCGCCCGCAAACCCATGGGAACAATTTAAGCGCGCGATCTCGATAGCCTTTCTCTTGCTGCTTATAATGAGCACTTGTACCAAAGCGATCTGAAGACATATATTACTCGATGTTAGAAAAATTCAGCTTAGTGTATTGCGAAGCCGTTTGTTAAGCAATACACACTAGTGAAGAATTAATCATGCAATGTACTTATCTCATTTTCCGTTTGCTTAGTTAATAGCTCCATGGTTTTTCCGTGAGGTATAGGTAAACGGGTATTAGGATCTACTTGCACAAAAACAATATCATCAGCTAAACAAATAGTTTTTTTCGTGGCTTTATTACGCACTAGGCAGGTTATTGTTATTGATGTTTTACCAACTTTCTTGGTTTCAAGGCCAAACTCAACGACATCACCTTGTAATGCAGCAGATTCAAAGCTTATTTCACCAATATGCTTGGTCACCAAGCAATTTGTCTCTAGCTGACATATTGCATAAATTGCAGCTTCTTCATCAATCCATTCTAACGCTCTGCCCCCAAATAGAGAATTGGCATAATTCAAATCGTTTGGCATAACAAGTCGTCTAGAAAGAAAGCGCATAATAAACCTTAAAAAAATAAAATAACAATAAGGTTTATTATAGCAACACTACAAAATTAGAGCTAATACTCAACAAGTAATAATCTCAATTAAGAGAACATTTTTTTCAAACTATCAGCAAATTCAACAAACTTTTCTTTCATACTACGTTTGATTTCAATATCTACTCCACTAAATATTGAAAGTCCTTCAATAATAATAGTTGGTGCATTGGCGTTAGCTTGAGTTGCGACTTCATTGTCAACGCTACCAAAAATACAAAATGCTTTTGAAATAACATTCACATTCTCAGGAACATAGATACTATCACCACTGAATAAGCTAAATATCTTAATTCTTACAACATCTTGGCAAAATTGGGCATGAGTAAGATCAATTTCAGTACCACTAAAAATACTAAAATATCTTAACTCTTTCGGCAGTTTAAATGCACCTCCGCGAGTACTACCGCTAAATACATTGACCATATAATCAACTTCTTCAGTTTCCTCCTGCCTAAAATTAGGTGCCATATCTTGCTTTTTACTCTCAACAAAAGCTTTATCCACTGCTAGAGGTAAATCTTGCGTTAACTCTTTTAACGCTTTATTACATTGAAATTCCATCGCTTGGTCTAAGCGCCTTTCAAAGGCTTGATAAGATAATTCGCCATGACTGTAATTCATAATCAGTTGGTCGATTACTTCACTACGTACGGTTTCTACCGGTCTATCTTCAAGAGTTACTGACATTGATAATTCCTTTTGTAAAAATATTTATAAATTAACTATATACAATGTATTCCCTTAAGCAAGCAACACACCAAAAAACCAAAACCATTAATTAACAATAGGTTATGTGTTCTGAGTATCTATGGTTTTGTGAAATAAACAAATAAATAGTTTTTTTCACCATACATTTAGTCAACAGATGGAGTCAAAGGAATAGGGAGAAAAAGATAAACAGCACAGGCAACATATTATCTTTATAAGATAGGCTGTAAGGGGAAAGTCACTATAAGTCGCGTACTTTTATTGCTGGATTTCCGGCATAAAAACAGCTTTTTTCAACAGACTTAGTTACTACACTGCCTGCGCCAATAACACTATTTTCGCCAATTGTGACACCAGCAAGTACAATGACGCCTGCACCTAACCAAACATTATTTTCTAGTGTGATACCTTGAGCGTAATTGTGCTTAAACTGCTGTCTTTGCATCGGGTTCATATCATGACTTACTGCTAACAGCTGAACATTCGGCCCTATTAAGCAATCATCACCAATTGTAATAGCACCATCATCAGCTAGGTTTTCAATTTGTTGAGAATTGCTAATTTTGTTGCTGTCAATTAAAGTGCAATGACTATTAATGTAGACTCTATCGCCCAAGTAAATGTTTTCTGCATAATCACAATGAAAGCCTGATTCAATATAAACATGTTCGCCACATTGACCTAAAAATGACTTTAATCGTTTTAAGTTACCTTTACTTGGGCTTTTACTAAAGAGCCGACAGACTTCGTGCACAGTTTTACGCTGTGCTATTAGTGATGGAGTTAAACTATCAAAGGCTCTTATCACAATATACCTATTAATGCAAAGCACCGGTAAAAGGTAAGCCTGCGCAAATTTTACCTTCTGCAATCAAAATTTCTTCTAACCTTTCATCAACTTCATTTTTATCAAAATACTCATAAGCAAGTTCAACAAATAGGTTTTTATGTTTTTCTTCAGATTTAGCAATCGCCAGATAAAAATCTTTATCTTTGCCTTCAGGTAACGCTTTTGAAACTAAATAAAAACGCTCATATCCTCTTGCTTCAATTACCGCAGCAACCAATAATCGATCAAGTAAAAACACATCACGACCATTTCTAAACAGTGCTCTTACCTGCTTAATGTAACTGTCCTTTTTATCGTCAGCCAGCATTACACCACGAGCAGATAACAGTTTTAATACCTGCTTAAAATGAATTAATTCTTCAATGGCCAAATCAGTCATAGCACGCACTAACTTGGTTCTGTCAGGGTAATGAGATAATAAAGACACTGCCATACCTGAAGCTTTTTTCTCAGCTGCAGCGTGATCTTGTAAAAAGAAGTCAAAGTTAGCCAACACTGCATCTGTCCATGCTTGTGGCGTATCAAATTTTAAATCAAACATAATTACTTAAATAAGGAGAAAAAGAATTGAATTTTACCTATAAAGCGCCAGCTTAAAAAGCAAATTATTTTCAATAGTTGATTCTTTTAATGATTTTAATTAAAAGAGAACTTTATCTACTTTGCCTTGACTGGTTGACTCAACTTTTAGAGGATGCTTAATGCCCTGCCAAGCTCGTACTTTACCGGCAATGTTAATTTTGTAGAAATCGTTTTTAATAGAATCCTCAGGGTTTATTGAGATAAATGAAAGTAACTTTTGAAAACTCGTTCTGTCACTGATATTAATTGATAACAGATCAGACTCTCGTGTGGCAAAATATTGTTTTACTGCTTGATGATGTTGTTCATAGCATGCTAACAAAAAATCATCATTTGAAATATTCTCCAATGTTAGCGGGGAAAATACCTCGTTATAGCAACGCTTCATAATCGGGTTAAAGCCACCATCTTCACGTTGCAAATTAGTATACATTCTTTGTAATAACTGTTTTATCGACGGTACCCATAATTTTGATTCCCGCTCAAGATAAATAAATTTACTACCAGGAAATGCCTTATCTAACGCTTGATAATCACAAAAAATAGGCGTATCAGCTATGACTTGAGCTTGTTGAAAAGACACTTGAGTAAACGCAGTATGCGCCGTTTTAAAACCAAGCTCTAACATAGCTAAACAAATACTGGTTGTTGAGGTTCGAGGTAATCCAATAATAAAGATTTTGCCCTGAAAAGGTGTGGAATAAGACAATGTTATGCACTACTTAAGTTACCGATAAAAAAGTGATTATAAACCTTAGTCTAATTGACACAAATCAAAAACTGCTTACATTGGTAAGCCATACTAAAGCTAATAATGATTAGCAACAGGTAAAGGCTTCATATGACAGTAGATTATCAAGAATATGACAAAATTAAGTGGGAAAAATACTTAAAATCAGGCAACAGAATTTTTATTGGCTCTGGCGCTGCCGTTCCAAATGCGTTGATTGACAACTTAATTGAAAATAGTGGAAAGTTTCATGACATAGAAACCGTACATATTCTAACGCTATCAGAAAATGTTTGGGCAAAACCTGAACACAAAGACTTATTTAAAGTAAATAGCTTATTTATTGGCGGTAAAAACATTAGAGAAGCCATAGCCGAAGGGCGCGGCGATTATACCCCTTGTTTTATTTCTGATGTGCCACGATTGTTTAATGAGAACAGCCTCCCTCTTGATGTCGCCTTAATCATGGTCAGCCCTCCTGATGAGTATGGCTACTGCTCATTAGGTGTCAGTGTTGATATTGTCTCTGCCGCTGTCAAATCAGCAAAATATGTCATCGCACAAATTAACCCGAAAATGCCAAGAACAAATGGCCATAGCTTCGTACATTTAAACCAAATTACCGCTTGGATGAATGTAGAACAAGAACTTCCACAGTTTATACCACCTGATGTTGATAGGCGCACAGAACAAATTGGCCAATACGTATCTATGCTGGTAGAAAATGGTTCAACCTTACAAATAGGTATCGGTAAAATACCAGAAGCTGTTTTACGCTATTTAGCTAACCATAAAGATCTTGGTATCCACAGTGAAATGATTTCTGATGGTGTTATCGACCTAATGCTTAAAGGTGTAATAAACAATCGCAAGAAGACTTATCATAAAGGTAAGGCGGTTGTTACCTATTGTATTGGTAGCCAAAAAGTATATGACTTTGTTGATGGAAACCCGCATATTGAATTCTACCCATCAGAGCACATCAATTCACCTGCTAAAATTGCTAAAAATGACAATATGGTGTCAATCAACAGTGCAATAGAAGTCGACTTAACGGGACAAGTCGTCTCTGATTCTATTGGCTATCAATTTTACAGTGGTATCGGTGGTCAGGTTGACTTTGTACGCGGCGCTTCATTGAGCCATGGTGGTAAAGCGATTATTGCCCTACCTTCTACGACAAAAGACGGCAAAATATCGCGTATTGTGCCTCACATTACCGAAGGTGGTGGTGTAGTAACATCAAGAGGTCATGTTGCCTATGTAGTCACTGAGTTTGGCATTGCTTCTTTGCAAGGTAAAAGTATCAGAGAGCGCGCATTAGAATTAATTAGGATTTCGCACCCTAAATTCAGAGATAAATTATTAGCCGATGTTCGCAACCATTATTGGGTACCTGAATACCAAGAGAGCTCGCCTAGTTCGGTGCCTGAATTAGGTGCAGTCGAGTTGAAGAAGTTTACTTTTAAAGATATTGGTTACACCCTGCGCCCGCTAGCTCCTGCTGATGAAAGGAAGCTGCAAGAATTCTTTTATTCTCACAATAAAGAAACACTTATTATGAGATATAACCATCATGTCACCCAAATGACGAGGGAGAAATCGTGTAATCTTGTGAGTGTTAATCAGCATAGCGATCTTGCTCTTTGTTTTACCAAAAAAGACTATTTAGGTGAAGCCATACAAGCGGTAGCACGCTATTACTTTATCGAGAGCACTAACTCAGGTGAAGTCGCCTTTGTAATCAAAGAAAGTTTACGTGGAATGGGCATGGCTAGTACTTTGTTGGGCGAAATGATCTCCATCGCAAAAATTAGAAAGCTTGATAGTTTAGTCGCTTGCGTAAGAAGAGATAATGCTTCAATGCTCAAAGTATTTGAAAAAGCAGGATTTATCAGGCAACCTAGCGACGATTTTGATGAAGTAAGTTTAAAGTTACCATTAAGCGCTGAAGGAAAGTCAGCATGAGTAAATTAATAGCAAGATGATAAGAGAGTAATTATGCCCGTTGGAATAATAGGCCACTATCGCTGTGGTGAACATGATATGGGTGAGCACCACCCTGAAAATGGCAAGCGCCTAACTGCAATTTCAGATCAACTGATCCGAAGTGGCTTAGATTATGTTGTCCGTCAGTTTGATGCCAAACCAATTGATAAGTCATTATTTGCTCTTGCTCATACTCAAGAGTACGTCGATTTTGTTTTTAACAATGCCCCTGATGAAGGGACCTTTGTTGTCGGTGAAGACACAGTGATGAACCCTAAAACATTACCGGCTATATTATTATCTGCAGGTGCAGCTATTGATGCTGTAGATCTTGTAATGGATGGCACATTAAGCTCAGCTTTTTGTGCTACTAGGCCACCAGGACATCATGCTGAACATGATAAAGGCATGGGTTTTTGTTTTTTCAATAATGTAGCGGTAGCTGCTGCTTACGCTAAAGAAAAATATCAGTTAAAACGCGTTGCTATTGTTGATTTTGATGTTCATCACGGTAATGGTACAGAAGATATTGTCAGAAACAAATTTAAAGACAATGAAGGTTACTTATTTTGTTCAAGTTACCAATACCCATTTTACCCCTTTGAAATGCATGAAAGTGATACACCACCTATTATTAATACGCCTTTGGCAGCTACAACTAAAGGGGAAGACTTTAGAAAAGCAATTTCAGAACACTGGTTGCCCGCTTTGAGAACATTTAAACCCGATATTATTTTTATTTCTGCCGGTTTTGATGCCCATATTGAAGATGACATGTCGCAAGTAAGTTTAACTGAGGCCGACTATCGTTGGGTAACAGATGAGTTAAAAGCCATTGCCAATGAATATGGAGAAGGCAGAATAGTCTCATTACTTGAAGGTGGCTATTCACTTAGTGCCCTAGGACGAAGCGTGGTTGCGCATATTAATGGTTTAATTGGCAATTAACTCGTTATAAATGCGAATATCAACTCAATAAAATATCAACTAAATATAGTCATAAGATGAATTTAGGGCGTAATCTCTACTTAACAAGGCTAAGTGAAAACAAGCAAGAATAAATAAATCGAAATCAAAGAAAGATCAGAACCAAAAAGGGTTAATAACATTGTTATTAACCCTTTTAAATATCTAGCTTTACGTATGCTTTAGCTTAAAAATACCACTCAACACTAAATTGAGCATGATCATCATCTCTAAGCATAAATGCAGTATCTATAGAGTCACTACTTTGTAGTAATCTAATATCTAAACTTGCTTTGAAATTATCACCAAACCGTCGGCTGGCCTCCATTAAAAAGCTATTGGCACTATGGTCAAGATCAGTGCCCAAACCCATTAACACTTCCGTACTTTGCATATCATTAAATGCCAAGCGAGTACCTAGAAATAAATCATTTTGAAATACCGAACCTGAATGACCAAACTCAACAGTATTAAAATCAACTACGCCGCGAGAATCCCATGCATATTCAGTTAGCAACCCTAAATCAAGATTGCTATCAAATATACCAATAAAGCTATATTCAAAGCCTGCTTGAGTCGCAACAAAGCTTTCAGTGCTAGTTTTGCGATAAATAGTTTCAAACTTCCACAACCAATCACCTAGTGTGGCTTGAACATCAAGGCCAAGCTGATCCATTTGATTATAATATTGTTGAAGTACTAAACTTTCACCGTTATGACTTGGCGTTAAAATAGGCTCTCTGTTTGTACCGTGAAACCAGTAACTACCAAGATCAAAATCACCAATACTATGGGCCCAGCGCAAAGCTACATCTAAATGCTGTTGTTTTGCTGATGATTCATAAGTTACATTGTCTTTATCAACCACAATTGGTCCACGCAATCGACCTTGTTCACTGGCAAAAGTTCGCTCTCTAAAACCAGGTAAGATAAAGAAGTCTACGATTCCCCAATCCTGCACCAAAGATAAGTTAATCATTTGCTGGCCTAATTTATCTTCGCCATCAAAATCTTCTACGTTATCAGTTTGATTTATCACATCGACTAAATGTTGAAACTCGGTAACTCCCCAAAACTCTTTACGAATACCTACTCGCAACTCCCAGTCGTCTTCAGCATGAATATAAGCTAACTCTCTAATATCGCCATGTTGACGATTATCATCTTGGCTATCAACGCGATAAAATGGCGTAAAAATAATGCTGTCAAAGCCATCATTCCAGCTCCAATAGAGTTCTGGTTCTAATGCTACTGATGATTGCCCACCGTCAAACTGCCCAGCAAACTGGGCATCTTTGAAGAAGTGGCGATGCTCAACAGAAACCTTTCCTGACAACTCAAACTCTGCTGCAGTTACCGTACTAGCGGTTAAAACACTTGAAGCAAGTACTGAAGTAAACCATGTACTTTTCATTTTATCTTGCTCGTTTTAATGAGTTACGATTAAAGTCACTGTCTTTTAAACCTGTTTTAAATTGGTAGTTACTCCACTTTAATTCAGTACTTTTTCCACTTTGATGATTTACCATATGCTGCACATCTGCACGCCAATGCTTATCCAAGTATTGCTTGTAATCACTAAACGTTAATGTTTTAAGTAAGGTGTTTTTACGATCATAAAATTCGATTTTCTGAACGCGATATTCACTTTGATCAATCCAAACTATACGTCTTGTATATCCTGAATTTTCATCAACTGGATACTGCTCTACTTTAAAACTCATTTCACCATTTGCCGCTTCATCACCTAAGTACTTATACGTATACTTCTCAACTTCAAATGAACTTAAATCTTCAAATGCAAATTCAGACCCCATAAATGGACCAGATTTATTACGAGAAGAAATACGTTTTACGCGCTTTAAAGCCGGTAAAAACAACCACTGTTCATCAGCCTCTACAGGGTGAGAAAAACTTAGAAATGCAGTCCCTTTAACATCTCTGGGTTTATTAAAAATTGTTAAACTTTTATCACCATCGTTCATAATCTCAAGGGATTTCATTTTGATTTCGCGAATACTTTCTTGTCCCTGCTTATTTTTTAATATCATTAGCATGTCGGCTGATGAATCTGCCCAACCTTCGTCTTTTTTCTTAGACTCTAATGAGATTTCTAAGCCTTTTTGCTCCTCTGCTGTCATTGCATTTGCAGTAAGTGAAGTAAAGCCTAATATCAAACTTGATAAAGTCGCAAAAACTAATTTTTTATTTAACATAATTTGTCCATATATTTTTAAAGTTACTGGTAAATATCGTACTAACTTGAGCTTGTTGAAGACTCTAAAGCATTTGTTTTTAATGCTTGCTGTTTTTTATTCTTATTTTTCTCTATTGCCATTAGCAGAGGCGGTAAGAAAAGAAAATCAACAACTAAGGCTACAAAGATGGTTACAGCAGTTAACAGCCCCATTTCAGCATTCATTCTAAAAGACGATTGCGCTAATACACTAAAACCTGCGACTAACACAAAAGTCGTTATCCAAAGCGCTCTACCTACATTATCAAAAGCATAGTGCACCGCTTCATATGTGCTAGCCTTTTTCTCACGTTTAGCATGGATATATTTACTTAAAAAGTGCACAGTATCGTCAACAACAATACCTAACGTCATACCGATAACAACAGACAAACCTAAGCCAACCTGACCGCTGTAAAGCCCCCATAAGCCAAATGCAATGGCTGCAGGTATTAAATTGGGTAACAAGCTGATAAAACCAAACTTCACATTCTTTAAAGCAAAGCCTAATAATAATGAAATCAAAACTAATGCTAAGGTAGTTCCTACCAACATACTGGTAATATTACGTTTTCCAATATGAGCAAACATCAAACTAGGGCTTGCAAAATCAACATCATATTGTGGTGCATTTTCGCTAAACCATTTACGCATTTCACTTTCAATGTTAATTAACTGATTACTTGTCATATTTTTAAATGTAGCTACAACCCTTGATGAAGATTTATCAACGTTTAATTGGTTGTTTAAATCTAAACCGTAAGGTAACGACATTTCATAAAGCAATAAATATTGTGCAGAAAGCTCTTGGCTGTCAGGTAATTTATACCAAGCGGGATCATCACCATGCATATTCTTATTTAAACGCTTTAACGTATCTGTAATGGTATTAACATGATCTGTTTCAGGTCTATCACGCAACCAATCGGTAAAATCTGATACCGCATTCAGGTATTGCGGGTCGTTTATGCCACTTGCTGTGCCTGTTTTTACAGAGATCTCAACCGCCATCATGCCTGATAAATGCTCTTGCATATAATCCGTCGCAGCACGATAAGGTACGCTCTTATCAAAGTATTTAACAAAGTCATCATTAAGTTCATTCTTAGGAATAAATGATGCCGATAATAAGATAAACACACTCGTTGTAATTAACAGAGCTTTGCGATTACCAATGACAAAGTCAGCGAGCTTAGCCATACTATCTTTTTTATTTTCAGGTTTAGCCTTTACTCTAACCGGTAAGACAGTCAACAATGCTGGAAAAATAGTCACTGAAAAAACAAAAGCTAACATTACACCGATAGCCACAAGATTACCTAAATCTCTAAAAGGAGGAGAGTCAGAAAAATTCATACTCATAAAGCCAATAGCTGTGGTTATACTCGTCAGAAATATTGGCTGAAAGTTAATTTTAATACTTCTAGCAATGGCGGTTCTTTTATCCGCACCTTGACGCATTTCGTAGAACATTGAAGTTAAAATATGGACACAATCTGCAACAGCCAAGGTTAAGATCATTGTTGGAGCCGATGCAGAAGGTCCTGTAAGGTAAAAACCTAACCAACCAGCAAGTCCCATCGTAGTAACAATACTCATAATAATGATAAGTACGGTTGCAACAGTGCCAGTTATTGTACGAAGTAGTAGACCAATAGTGATAATAACAACAAGGAACATTAATGGAATTAAAGTAGCATTGTCACTCAGTGCAGATTCGGTAAATGAGGTATTCATCATAATCATGCCAGAAAGCATCACTTGAGTTTCCGGATTCTCTGCTAAATACTTTGCCTTAATGGCTCTGACACTTTCCGCTACTTGCGGGGTCTCAGTTAATGGATCAATACCCGGCAATTGCACTGTGACATTGACGACAGAAACATGACCACCTTTAGCAATAATCTTATTCACTAATAATGGCTCACTTAAGGCAACTTGTTTAATTCTCTCAAGATCCATTGCTGATAAACGATCGGTACGCATTACAAGATCTTCTACGATCATGTCGTCTTCTTCAGCAAAGGTATATTGAAAATTAGTAATAGAGTCTACCCGAGTAGAAAATGGTACTTGCCAACTTGCCTTAGTTAATGACTTTAAAGTTTCAAGATGTTCTGCACTGAAAACATTACCGTCTTTAGGAACAACAATAAAAGCGACATTATCCGTTTTATTGTAAATCTTTTGCATTGACTCAAAAGCAGTCAACTGCGGATTTTCTTCCCCAAAAAAGACTCTATAGTCATTCTTAAAAACTAACTTTTGTGCTCCTGCACCAGAAAATACCATCACAGTGATACAGACAAGTATCACCCAAATCGGATATTTACCGACAAAGCTATAAAGTTTATCTCCCATGGTTTACTCCATCGTTATTGACGAATCGTCACTTTATATTTCAAAAAAACGGCGTAATACACCGTAAATTAAATTATGGCAGAAAACTAAAAGTTAAGTTCTCTTCCCTTCTCTTTTATTAACATTAGTTCGTTAGGATAAACCTGTTCGATGGTTTTTCTTAACTCACTACAATGCTTTTTTTCTTTGGTTAATGGTTTCCACTGCAAACCATCGAACAATAAATTACATTGATTAAATAATTCCCGTTCAACAATCAGATTTGTACGGCCACTACATTGTTCTACCTCTCCTGAGAGTAAAGCAATTGTTCCGTAAGCCATTGACCAATTGGCAAAACATAATTGTTGTATATCCATGTATTCAGGTAGTAATAAACTTTTATCAGCAATTGCTTCTTCAACTATGCCAAAGATAGCTCCCATTAACTTTATTTCTAACTTCTCTTGCTCTTTAATTCGAGCTTCACTCGACTTACCTATAACATTAGGCGCTTTAGCACAGATTTCTGTTTGAAAAAGTTCAGGATATAAAATCGCATATAGTAAATATGAGAAATTTGAAAGTAACATTCTTTCTCGTGTACAACCTTCAAATTGAAAAGCTCTTAAAAATAAGCCCGACAATAACTTAACTGCACGATTACTTATGGCTAGTAGTAAATCCTCTTTACCGATAAAGTGTTTATAAACCGTCCCTTTAGAATAAGGAACTTTAGCGACTACTTTATCCATAGTTAGGTTTTCAATACCTAGCAGAGCAATAAGTTTTATTGCCTCATCGATTATATGTTCTTCTCTTGCTTGAAGAGCAGCTTCATCTAGTATTCTTGGAGTCATAGTCTTTACATACCTTAAAGTGACGAAACGTCACTGACGATTCGTCAATAATAATGATTTTGTGAAAAAGATCAACAAAAATGTAAACCAACTGTACAAAACTTTTCAAAACGACACAATTTGGATTACATTAACCGAAAATAGCTCTCATCAAGCTAATAACATGCTCTACCGACTTCCCATTTTTTACTTCGGTGATAATAGATTCTCGCTTTCCTTGGATATATTCGGGTAAAGATTGATCAGCAAGCGCACGATCAACAATCATTTCAGCCGTTTGTTTTGTTTTAGCGCGCGATATTCGTGCACTTGGTGAAGTATTACTTCTGCTAGCCTTATCACGTAAACGAATGTAATTAGAGTTTAGTGCTAAATGTTCGTCAGCATAGAAAAACAGATCGACAAATAATACACGAGCTTGCCAAATTTTATGTTCAATTGTTTGCTCTGATCCAATATCGGGTTCAGCTTGGTGCCACCATGCACACGTTCTTATCGTACCAATCATATCTTGCCAATAACTATCAAAGTCATTCGACGACAGCTTAGCGATAGATAGTCCTTGGCAAAGTGCTTCAATTTTATTGTTTGTTATGGCAATGAATTGATCTGGACGCTTCATCGCAAGTAAACGTGTTGCTGCAGCTAATGGTGCTTTTTCACCTGAAGGTTTCTCAACAGTGTAAGAGGTGAAAATAGCTTTGTATGAATTTACAAATGCTTGATATTGAGCGGGAGTCACATCACCAATTAAAGGAATATGACTTAAAGCTGCATCAAAAGCTTCTGGCTGTTGTTCTAGTAACAAATGAAAAATCTTCGCACCTTTCGTTCCCGCAAACCACTCTACATCAAAAGTAAACACAGAAGGCTCATGCATCACAGTATGCTTGCCAGAGAAGGCTAAACGCTGAGTATCACTCATTTGCGCTAAAGGAATATCTCTTATAGAAGATATATAATCTAAAAAGCTCAATCGCTCTTCTAGTGCATGCAATTGTGCTTGTTGTTGAATAAAATCGACATAGATCGGCCATGGAGCAATTCTCGTCATTTCCAGCTGACTGATACTGACTGCACTAATTAAAATATCTTCTAATTTTTTAAGCGGCTTGAATTGTTCTGGCTCTAATAAATCAAAATTAATTCTGTTTTTACATACATCAAGTAATGTATTACTCCACCCTAGAAAATCATCTGGATGTTCAGTTGCTTTAACTGCCATCAGATTTAAACTAATTTCAGCTATGTATTTTAAAGCATTTTGATAGATAGCATTTTCGGCATCCGAAAGTGCCATGTTAACAGGGGAAGATAACAACTTTCTCATTAAACTATTTAGAACTCCGCAAAAGGATAATTGATTAGGGCAAAATAAATATATATTCTTTGCCACTCACACCCTTTCTTAAATTTTAAATAGCAAAAAGCCCGCAACAATGTTGCGGGCTTTTCTTAATTAGGAGCTTAGCAATGTCCCGCTTCGCTCTCACATGGGCTTCTCGTAACATAAGTCACACTACCATCGGCGCGCGGTTTATTATCTAAACCTAAATTAAAAGCTTAGCAATGTCCTACTCTCACATGGGAACTCCCACACTACCATCGGCGCTAACACATTTCACTTCTGAGTTCGGAATGGGATCAGGTGGTTCTATGTCGCTATTGTCGCTAAGCAAAAAACGTACGACCTCCACGGATGGAGGAAGTGTCTAAGTTTGTCAGGAACAAACTAGACCAATCTCGGAAATCTAATATAAATCTTGTCTTATTCAATCACAAAGTGCGTGACATTACTGTTTGTCAGTCTTCATACAAACCACTTAGGTGTTGTATGGTTAAGCCTCACGGGCAAT
>NZ_SAWY01000022.1 GCF_006439335.1 Litorilituus lipolyticus
CTAGGGTTGTTGTACTTTGGCATAAGACACCTCATCTTTAGTTAGATTTTGGTGTCCGTTTTATCGAGGGAGGATCACAGTCCCGCTTGATTGGCTTGTTATGTGTTGGCTGACAACTTACTGTAAATCAATTGTTTTTTAGCCTCAGATTTACAACTATCAAATTGTTCAAATAAACCAAACCAAAAAAGCCGTTCATTCATTGTCATGCCACCGATGTTTCCGATTGCACTTGTGCTGAAAGATGACCACAACTTATAAAGGTGATTATGAGTTTCTTCACTCTCAATCCGAGAGTGACCAAAAAACCTTTCAATGGTCGATTTAAGCTTAACCACATTTTCACTATTAAGCTTCCAATCTTTCAATACGCCCAATAATTTAGCAACATCAGCGTCGTTATCGTATTTTTGGACTTCGTTGACAAATTCATCGTAATTCATAGAAACACATAACGCCTTGCTCAGCGGTGAGTTAAACTGGCGCTGTTTTTGCCGGGTTTATGGCAAAAAAAGTGACAGTTTGACGAGTCCGTTGCAGCAACTTGTTAGGTTTCATTTATACACTTTACCAGACAAGTTATCATTGATTGGTTAGATTTCTTGCCATACGACTCAATATCTTTAATAACATGAAGCCAGTCTTTCATTAACGGTTCATCTTGTTTTACAGACTCTTTATCTGAATTCCATAATTCTTGATATTCATGATCTCTTGCTAGGAGCGTATTCAAATCCTCCTGACACTTTGAACATCTAGTTGGAATCCACCAAACAAATTTCTGCGTTACTTCATAAGCCTCTTTTTGTTCTTCGGCAGTGAAAACACACGAGCAAGAACACTTATAACATCTGTATGCGATATTTTCGTAATATTGCGCATCTTCATCATGATGGCCTCCAGATGACCTCTGGCTAGAGATAGACCATTTTGATTTATCTATTTTAATATCCATATCTATAAGAGGACTCAATGCTGAAGAAACCTAACGCCGTTTTAAGCGGCAAAAATCAGTTGGTTATACTTTGTGAGGCACGAACAAAACCAACTGTTTTTTGTCCGACTTGAAAACCCTTGTTAGGTTACGTTTATATTACTCTTTGCGCTTTACTATTAAGTATTTATAAATCATTAGCAAGAAGATAAATTGAAGTAAAACATGGATTACCCAAATTCTGTGTTCAACTTTTTCAAATAGATCTTGATATATACTTTTATATTCAAGTTTTGTTTCTAAAAGCTCAATACGTGCATTAAGAAAAGCAATATCTTTTGCTTGTTGCTCGTTTAACACTTCAACAGGACGGCTTTGTTCAATTATCGAATTGAAGTTCAAAAGCCTAATCCCTGTATCAAAGGAAGAGAAAAGTCCAAGGGCTACTAAAGCGAATAAAAGTATCACAACAAACTTATTAGATAATTTAAATTGAGCTCCAATCATGCGTAAATCCTTTAGTAACCTAACGCCCACTTAAGCGGACAAAAATTGTTGGTTAAAATGTGAAGCGAAGCGGAACCTAACCAACTGTTTTTGTTCCGTTTGAAGTTCTTGTTAGCTTCTGGTTAGTACCAATGGAACTGTACTTACAGAATCATTAACTACATCACGAAATGAAAAATGGCCATTCATTGCAGCACCACCATCAATTAATTTCATAACCATAGTTGCTCTTGAAAATAACTTTCGGTCAATTGATTTAAAAGTAATTGTAAAATAGCCTTCCCAATACTCACCTTCCACATGGAAATCAGTATTAAATTTCTTTTGACTACTTTCAAATTCGAAATGCAAAGCTCCGCTTAATTTATGTGCTCTTTGTACCAAATTTAAGGAGTATTTTGTGCGAACCGTGGAATCATTTTGATCTCCAAAGTCGGCAAGCCAAGTTCCAGCAACATCTGCACCTTGATATCTCCATTCTTGATATCTTGGAATTAACCATAGAGTAATAAGTTTTGAGGCAAAGAAAATGATTGCTGTAGTAAGTATCCCTGTAATAATTCCTATGATAATTGTTTCCACAATGTTCAATTAAGACTCCTTGGAAGCTAACGCTTATATTAAGCGGCTAAGTACAATTTGCTAAACTGCGCGGAGCGCGAGCAAACTGTACGTGTCCGTTTGAATTTTCTTGTTATTTGATGGTAGCGGAAAACTACCAATGAAAACAAGAGCTTTTAATTAAATGGCAGCCCGACCGTAGAGTCCAAAAGCACCCAGCGACACGACTAACCAAACCGTGATTTTTGAGCCTAACACGAAAGCTAATTTAGCTAATGGCTTTACAACAATAAATGTCTAAAACAGCAAAGCCTATTGGCGGTAATAACCGAAACGCTTAGGCGAAAACTGAGGCGTAACCCACAAAGCCAATGTTAGAAACACCGCTCTTACACATAAATTTTTGGTTGATTTCGTGGAGCCAAATAACGCCTCGCTAACGGGCGCAAAAATAGTTGGCTAAAATTAGCGAAGAATGAGCGCAAGCCAACTGTTTTGCGTCCATTTTGAGCGACTTGTTATAAGCCATTTACCACTTTAAGGTAGGATTTAGTACCAATACCGACCTGAGCCCAAACTTTACGTTTGTGATTACCAAGATAATCGTATTGCTCATCCATTTCCCAAAGGGTTACTATTTGGTCAGGGAAAATATACTCTGACTCATTAAATGAGTGACTCTCCGATTCATTAGCAGAAATTACTTTAAACAAAGTACTTCCATCAACATCAAATACGTCGATGCCACCGAACATAAGTTGGTAATTTTCGTTTTGAGAAACACCGATAAAGTTAACTAAGTCATTTTCAAACTCAATTTGAAGGCAGCTATCGAAATAGAAATCACTGGCTTCATCTGACAAAGTAAAAAAGCCCGCAAATAATTCTCTTACTTGCTCTCTATTCATTCCAAGTTTGATGGGCCCAATTCCATCATGAGGCTTAATTAAAAACTCCATACCTTCCTATGGCTTATAACAGCTTATTAGGAGGAAAAATTCCTTGTTTAAACACGGATTATTTCCTCCTTTCATGATTTTTAAAATGTATACAATACGCGTTAAATTTCTACAGTTCAAATAGTTATTAAAAAATGCTCTAACTGGTTGATGTGTGAAAGGCGGAATTTTTCCTTCTTTCACGCAAATGAGTGAATTACATGAGGTACTGTATAAAAAAACATGAGTTTTATTAGATTATTTCGGAATTAAAAAAGCGTCTGATGGCGCTTTTATTGTATAGGCTGATTTTTAGAATTAAACAGATAAAGCAATTCTTGGTTGTGCGTCAACGTCTGTGTCTATTTTGGGAGTACATAGCAATAAACGTGAAGAGTTAATGTTCCCTTGTTTAATGATGTAGTCTTTGAACGCATGTTCTCTTTGCTCACCAAGTTCTTTTAATTGTTTGATTAATGCTTTGTCAGTGATTTCTTGTCCTGCTTTTACGTCAACATCTTCTGAAACGCTTATTGCACAAATAGTTACTTTGGTATCTTCTTTGTCTTGCATTAGGGCAATAAACTCATCTAAGTAGGCTTTTTGTTCGTTGCTCGGTTCAATTTGTTTTACTTGATATAGTAAATCATCAAAGCGAAGTTTTAAGGCAAACTCGCCTGCAGTAATAGCTACAGAGACAATATTGGCATAAGGTACAAAGGTAGTGAGTAGGTAATCTTGTGTGGCAGACATGATCGCTTTTTGCGTGATAATCGCCAGAATACTGTGTAAACCAAATTGCGGATCTGAAGTCGAACCACTTACAGGTACATCAAGTTCTACTGCGCCATTGCGATCTTTTAACATGCCAAGCGCCATATTCAATGGCAATGCGCCTTGTTCAATTAAGCTGCCGGCTTCGTGACTATCAACAATTCCTGTTTCTAAGCCTTGCAAGTGCAGTGCTAGGTTACCGTCAAGCTCTTCACCTATAAGCTTTACGTCAAGGTTAGTGCTTAATTGTCCTGTTTTTATCTCAAGTTGGGCGGCTTCTTTTACGTAAGAAGAAATAGCAGGTAGCGAAAGTTCATTTAAATAGCCTTTAACATGATAGCTAGGCGCAGCAATAAATGGGTCTAGTGTGCCATCAAGTTTAAAATTGGCATACTTATTACTTTTACCTGCAATGCTAAAAGGGGTTTCTTGCGGGCTATCACTTTTATTGTTGAGGCTACCCAAAGTTAATGTATCAATGAATAATGTACGAGTTACTATGGGTTCAACACTGTTATCGGTTACTACAGTTTTGCTACCGTTAACTAATTCAAATTTGTTTAAACTAAAGAAAAATGGCTTTGTTGATTTTGTAGTATCTTCAGCACTTATTGATTGGTTTTCTTCTTTTGGGTCCATGGTTTTAGCTTGCGCATCACTCTTCTCTGAGCTATTGCTTGGCGCACTCACTAAGTTAATAAGCACTTTGTCTTTATTAACAATAATGTCGCTCTCAACGGTGTCTAACAAAATGCTATCAATTGCAATGTCATTGGGGGTTATTGCAGTGTCGGTAATGGCAAGTTGTTTAATGGTAGTAATTGGCGGTAATGTCGCTAATTCATCTGCAGATTTGATTTGAGAGCCAACAATGTCGTTCACTAATATGCTAGGTAGTTTAATGATTGGCTGGTCAATAAAGTGAAAGCTTATATCGTCTATGGCTAAAGAACCAACCCTTAGTAGATCTCCTACAGGTTTTTGCTCATTATTTAACTGTGTAACGCTTACATTGTTGATAGCCAACAGGCTGTTGCCTTCTAGCTGAGTAAGCTCTAAGTTAGCTAAGGCGAGTTTTAGATTAGAAAACTCTTGCTGTACATGGTCAATGCTTAAATGTTGGTTATTTTGTGTGAAGGCCATCATGCTGTTAGTCATATTACTTTCAGAGACATGTACGGTAATTTGCTCATGCCCTACGTTGATGGTTTGCTTACTATTTAAAGATAATGTGCCTTGCAGGTCGGTAATATGCTCTAAATAGGGTGATAACTTGCTTAGAGGGTAATTATCAATCGCTAGATTCGCTATGACTTCACCTTGTTGTTGCACAAAACCTGCTTGGGCGGTTAGTGCTAGTTGAGTACTGTCTACTTCTGCATCAAGGGTTATTTTTGCACTTTGCTCAGTTAAATTTGCCGATAAATCTTCAATAGTTAAGGTATTAAAAACAAGCTGATGTAATTTTTCTTTTGTTTGCTCAGTTGATGCTTTGCTCACTTCTATGGTGAAATTTGTGAGGCTCAGTAATGGCATTTTTATGGTGTAAGGAAATGGCTTTTCTGGCGTTTCTTTTTCTTCTACCGTGCTTTCATTGTTAGCAGGTAAAGTAACACCTGCAATGGTCAGCTTGTCACCATTACGATCAACTTTAATTATACCTTGTGCAAATGTTGCTTCGCTTAAGGTTATTTCATCAAAAAGTAAATCAAATAAGGTTACTTTTACCACTAACTCTTCTAATGAAAAAACGGTGTCACTTTGCTGGTTTTCAACTTTTGAAATGGCTAAGTCACTAATGCTTACTTTGCTCATTAATAGGTTATATCTAATACTCGTGTCGTCTGACAGCTCTAGATTAAACTGTGCTAATACTGGCGTTAAATAGTATTTTGCAATAGGTGATGAAATGAGCCAAACAATGAGAAACAACGCTATAAATACGTTAACTGTTGTAAATAAAATGCTTTTTTTAAAGAAAGAAGGCATGTACCAAACCTATGTGTTAATAGCTTGTTAAACTAAGTTGTTGCAAATGGGCCGTCATAATAACAAAAATCATGAAAAGCGCTAATTATCTTACAGATAAAATTTACTCTTCTATACATTAAGCTTACAATTGCCGGGTATTTTATTAAGATCATTAACGTAAATTTAACAAAATTAAGGACATCATCCTCATGGATATTACAGTCGATAAAATTGAGCATTATATACAGATGCTCGGAGAAATGAGCTTATCGTTTGGTGTTAACTTTTTACTTGCCGTTGTCGTCTATTTAGTTGGTAATTTTATTATCAAGCGAATAGTGAAGCTTGTAGAAATTGCCTTGGATAAAAAGAAAGTTGATGCAACTTTGCATAGCTTTTTACTAAGCATTTTAACGACGCTATTAAAAGCGATTCAAATCATTGTTTTTGCATCCATGATCGGCATACAAACGGCTTCGTTAATTGCTGTATTAGGTGCGGCGGGTCTTGCCGTTGGCTTAGCGTTGCAAGGTAGTTTGGCTAACTTTGCTGGCGGTGTACTTATTTTATTATTTCGTCCATTTAAAAATGGTGATGCCATTAAAGCTCAAGGTTATGTCGGTACAGTTGAAGAAATTCAAATATTCAATACCATTTTAAAAACCTTTGATAACCAAAGAATTATTATCCCTAATGGTTTGTTGTCTAATGGCTGTGTTACCAATATTAATGTCAATGGTACACGTCGTGTTGATATGACTTTTGGCATTGGTTATGAAGATGATATTGCTAAAGCAAAAGACATTTTAAGGTCTTTAATTGAAGCTGATGAACGTGTACTTAAAGATCAAGCTGTTGATATTTGGGTAGGTGAGCATGGTGATAGTTCTGTGAATATCTTTGTGCGCCCATGGACAAAGTCGGAAGACTATTGGGGAGTTTACTTTGATATGATGGAGAAAGTGAAAATCGCTTTTGATAAAGAAGGCATTAGCATTCCATTCCCTCAGCGTGATGTGCATGTACACCAAGTTGAAAAATAATAAACAATTAAGTTTATGTGTTGTCCTGATATAGGTTGACACTTTTTTTCTAAAACGCCTGATGAATTTCATCAGGCGTTTTGTATTTTAAGGCCATATGAGGCC
>NZ_SAWY01000023.1 GCF_006439335.1 Litorilituus lipolyticus
TCAAGCGGGACTGTGATCCTCCCTCGATAAAACGGACACCAAAATCTAACTAAAGATGAGGTGTCTTATGCCAAAGTACAACAACCCTAGAAGAACTTGGAAGTATTCAAATGACTTCAAAGTTAACGCAGTTCAATTAAGTTATGTTGTTGGCGTTACAATCAAATCAGTCGCTGAAAAGCTCGACATACACCCGTTTATGCTGTCACGATGGCGAAAAGAGTATCGTGAAGGAATAATTGTGGCAGACAAACGAAAAAAAGTGGCTGGTCAATCAAAAGTCAAAAAAGCTCTAACAAAAGAGCAACAACTTGAGCGTGAAAACAAACAACTTAAGGAGGAGCTGTATATTCTAAAAAAGTGGCAACGGTTTCTTGCCGAGGAACATCAGGCCGATATCGATTCATCGAAAAACTCAGAGCCGAAATAAAGGTCGTTACTTTACTCAAATTTTTTGGCGTATCAAAAAGCGGTTACTACGATTGGCGTGAGCGTCAGCCAAGTGCAAGAGCGATAGAAGATGTTGAACTTAAAAAGAAAATCCAACAAATCTTCAATGAAAACAAAGGGCGTTATGGTAGCCCTCGTATTTTTAAGGCGCTAAGAAAACAAGGTTATTGTATTAGTAAAAGACGTGTAGAGCGGTTATATAAATCACTTAATTTGGTTGCGCGAGTGGTCAAAGTTACATACAGCTCTGCAGGGACAAAACGATTTTTGGCATCAGGAGAGAACCTACGCCCTGAAGGTGATGTGCCCAAGGAAAAAAACCAGGTGTGGGTTGCTGATGTGACTTACCTTAAAGTAAAAGGCGCCTGGCGATATTTATCAGTCATAATGGATTTATACTCACGACGCATTATTAGTTGGAGTCTAGATAAAAGCCGAACTGCTGAGGTAACAAAACGTACGTTAAGGAATGCCATTAAAAAACGTAAGCCCCAAGGTCAACTAATGCTTCATACCGACAGAGGTGTAGAGTATCGGGGTAACCTCTGCCAAAGAGTATTAAAGCGACGCGGCATAGCCCATAGCTTAAGCAGAGCGGGAAAATGTACTGATAATGCACACATGGAGTCATTTTTTCACTCCATGAAAGCAGAAGTTATCAGAGGTAATGTATTTAAAACAGATGAACAATTGCGCACAACGCTTGGCAGTTACATTAACAAATACTACAATGCCGTGAGGCTGCATTCAGGTATTAACTATTGTTCACCAATGGAATATGAAGCTATAGCAGCGTAAAAATAAATATGTCCGTTTTATCGGGGGTAGATCACT
>NZ_SAWY01000002.1 GCF_006439335.1 Litorilituus lipolyticus
GCCATCACCATTCGTATCAGGCGTCGCTGCAACTTGCCAGTTCATATCACTGATAGTCGAGACATTTTTACTGTCACTGATTTCATAACCGTTCATGGTATATAACCAAGTAGTACCTGTACTTTGATTACGCCATAAAATATCGGCTTTTCCATCACCATTAAAATCAGCCACTGCTTTAACTTTCCAATGCGTCGCGATGATATTTACCATGCCTTGACCTACAATTATCGCGCCATCCATCAAATAAATATAGTTTTGACCAGTATCACCGTTGCGCCACAAAATATCAGTCTTACCATCACCATCAAAATCACCACGACCTGCCACTTTCCATGTAACAGGGATTTGATTAATATTTTTACTCGCTGACACTTCTATGCCGTTCATGCTGTTTAGCCTACTTTGACCTGTGGTTAAATTGTGCAATAAAACATCTGCTTTATTATCACCGTCAAAGTCGTAACGAGTAGCCTTTATTTCGCTTCCTGCTTTTATGGGTACTATTTGCCAATTGCTATCATTAAAAGCGCTTAAGGCTTGGCTACTACTAATAGTTCCTGATTGAGAAGCATCCATAAAGTCTACAACCACTTCTTCAGTGTTTTGCTTATACCAAATTAAGTCATGACTTAAATCACCATTTAAATCACCAATCATAGCTAAACGCCACTGCTGTGCTTTAGTTGGCATACTCAGCCCTGATTGTAATGCTCCATCTTGCATAATATACAAATAACCTGTATCCGTTTCCTTATTTCGCCACAGGACATCCCCATCACCATCACCATCAACGTCGGTTATATCAAGTAGTTGCCAGTCTAAACTAATAACCCCTAAACTGCTTTCTTGCTCTATGGTAAGGCCATTTAATATTAAAACCTTGTTTTCACCCGTTTCATTATTGCGTAACCACAAATCAGCCTTACCATCAGCATTAAAATCACCTAGTCCTTTAACTTGGAAATTAATACTAGCTACACCTAATTGCGCACTGGTATCAATACTGCCTGATAGCATCTGATAGGCATAGATCATCCCTGTAGAGCTATTTTGCCAAACAATATCATCAGTATTATCACCATTAATATCTCCAGCACCTATAACATACCACTCCTTTGGTATAGTATTTAACGATAGAGTACTGGTCAGTGAAACGCCTGACATTAGGTCAATTTCATTAACGCCGGTTTCTTGATGACGCCATAAAATATCTTCTTTACCATCGCCATTAAAATCACCACGCCCAACCACTTGCCATTGAGTATCTGCTCGAGTACTAGGAGAGCCAGTTTGTAATACCTGAGTACCATTCATCAAGTAAACAAAACTTTGTCCTGTTCGTTTATTGTGCCAGTAAATATCGGCTTTTCCATCATTATTTAAGTCATGCCTAGCCGCAATTAAACCTCCAATAAACTTATTAAGTGGCTCATTGTCTTGAGCATCAGGGGTACCATCGCCATCAGTATCATGATTAAGAGGGTCAGTACCCAATACTTCAACTTCATGACCATCACTTAAACCATCATTGTCAGAGTCAGCATTTAAATAATCTGTTCCTAGATTTATTTCTTGCCCATTTGTTAACCCGTCACCATCAGAATCAATATTTGCTGGTATTTTGAAACTCTTAACTAAAGATACATCAGAATAATCTGCAAAAGAATTTAGTAAAATATGATAAGTACCATTATTTCGATTATCCTCACAAACTTCATCATTTCCCGAAAGAAATGGGGCACAGTCGTAGTTATCAACTGATACATTTTCATTAAACCTGACATATAAATCTGCATCGCCTGTACCACCTAAAATGCTAATGCGAATATCTTCAGCTTCTAAAGGCACAAATAAGTAATCGAAAAATTTATCCCCTTTAAGTCCAGACAACTCTTGAATTGAAGTTGTTATGGTATATGTACTTAAAGGCAATACAGATATACTGTAACCCCCTTCATTACCATACTCATCAAACCCAGTAGTCCAGTTACTATCAGGTGACACCCCATCAATCTCAATATAATAAGTATCTGCTGGTAAAAAGCCTTGAAAATTAAACATGTTTGTTTGAGGCGATAATAAATTAATATCTCCAAGCTTTGTATTTGCGAGTATTGCACCATCACCTGTCTTTAAATTCACCGAAAGGCTTAAGTTACTAGCCCTATTTTCATTATTTAAAGCTAATATTGTTTTTACATTTACTGATATATCTGCACCTTCTAATAATTCAAAACTATATACATCGACATCATTAGTCCCCCCTAATCCTTGAGGGGAAATATGTCCAGTTACTTGTTCAGAAGGGAATGGAATTATATTAGGGTCATTCAATGTTTCACCAGAATCATCACTTACTACACCTAATACGCTCTCTAATATTTCTAAATCATCTTCATAGTTATTAGCATCTGAATATTCACCCTTGCTCCACTGCACATACAATTTCCCAAAAGGGGCTCCCATTATTGGTCCCCACACACCATGACCAGAGTCATATTCTGACGTTGAATTACCATCATGTCGTAACCCCATTTGGTGACCAGCTTCATGAGAGTGAGTCATCCCCATTGAATTAGCAGATGAATTCCATACGAAACCTGTTTTATAATAATCTGAATTTCTATTGAAAACATTTACAAAGGCAACCCCCCCCGCAGAGCCATAGAAAGAGTCAGTAGTTGTTGCTATAAGTTGTGATCTTTCACTCTTAGGTGTTGAATCATAAACAGCTTGACTCGTAGTAATATTTATATCAAAAGAGCCAAAATCCTCAGATGCTTCAAGCCAAGCCAGCCAAATCAAATACTTTTCATTATCTGAGAACTCACTTGTGTTTTGGTCATTACTGTAAGGTGTATAAGTTATATCATTACCGCTGTTGTTTTGATCATTCCAAGCAGTATTCGACAACACTCCTCCCCAATAGTTTAAAAAAAGAACTTTTGAAGCATTAGGTTTACTTTGTAAATTTTGCAAGGTCGTCAAATCACTATAATTATTTAAAAGTGGCTGATGTGTCTCGAATGGTACATTAGAAGGGGGGTAACTTTTAACATGACTATTATGAGCAATAGGAGTTATATTAAAATTACTTTTTGGAAAGTAGGTGCATTTATATGAATCTTTATTTTGTTTATATAAGGTACCTTCGCCTAAAGTGTTAATTATAGCTTTGTAAATTTCATCCTTATGGGTATCAAATAAAATAATTTCTGTAAGGATGTCGTCTTGAAAAAGCAACTCTAATGAGCCCGAATTTCCTTTCAATGATACTATTTTTCTAACTACTTTAGCTTTTGACTTATTGTTAAAACCCCTCGATTCGGTGAGCACTCTTATTACAACACCCTCAGTATCAATTCGATCTGGCATAGCAATAGTGACACTTTGATTTATACTAAGTTTCTGAGCTAAAGCAGAATTTAATTTTATTTCATTTTGCTTTTTTAAAAATGATTCCGAAATAATATTTTGATTCGTGATGGACCTAGAAGGAAATGACAATAAGCTATCCATCGCTAACACATTGTTTACTATGAATATATTAAAGATAATAGGAACATTAAGAACGAACAAAAAGTACATTAAACGTTTCATACAACTACCTTTTTAAAAAATACTGAAACCGTTAGCAAAATTAATTTTTATAAACTATTTTCCACTTTATTTTTATTAAATTAGAAATTCAAGTATTGCAAACAATAAACTTATTATAGTTCACTCATTTATAGTGTAAATAATGAATAAGTTTACATGTTGTATCATTGACTTATATATAAAAAATAAGCAAAGTGATTTATTTAATTGAAGCCTTTCTTTTTGGGTTAGTATCCAGCCATACTTGAAGCATTAATACATCCCATAAATAAGCAGCGTTATTACTATGACCTGAAAGGTGATCGGTCAAAGTTGACTGGACAATATCGGCATTCAATAACTTTTGACGACTTAAGCGTTGATGCGACAACAAATCGCAAGCCCACTCTTTTAAATCAGCTCTAAGCCATTGATGGATTGGCACCCCAAAACCCATTTTAGGTTGATCCATCAATTTTTGTGGTACATATTGATACAACACCTGTCTTAACAACCATTTCCCGGTATTGTCACGCCACTTCATCTCTTGGGGTATACGCCATGAAAATTCGGCTAGATTATGATCTAACATGGGAATTCTTCCCTCAAGACTAACAGCCATTGCAGCACGATCAACCTTGGTTAATATATCACCCGGTAAATAATTCAAAGCATCGTCATATATCATTGCTTCAAGCTTCGAGTCAAAATCAACTTTCAATTGTTCACTCCAAGGTGCATTACTACCTGTACTATTTAACACAAGCTCGGGGGCATTTTTCCAGTGTGTCATGCTTAAGCTATAAAGCTGGTCGATGTTATCGGCAGTTAACCACTCACCTAGTCGCCTTAATTTTGGTCCTAAAGCACCATCACGGCTGTATTTTTTAGCGGCTGGCCCTAAAAATGAAAACAATGTCTCCAACACGCCAAGCGGCGCGTGAATTAATAAACTTGATAATAGACCTCTTGCGGGGATCCAGCGCATTTTCCGCCATAAATCCATGGTTGCAGGGTAACGACGATAACCAGCAAAAAGCTCATCACCTCCATCACCACTTAAACAAACGGTAACTTGTTTCTTTGCCATTTCACTGACAAGAAATGTGGGGATTATTGAGGCATCGGCAAAGGGTTCATCAATGATCCCTCCTAATTTACTTACAACATTAAGTGCATCGTTGGCTGTTACATAGTGTTCAGTATGATCTGTACCTAAATGTTGTGATATTTGCTTAGCTTGATCTGCTTCATTATAACCAGGAACATCAAAACCTAAGGTAAATGTTTTAATCGGCTGAGAAGATTGGGCTTGCATCATTGAAACAATGGTTGCTGAATCTATTCCACCAGAAAGAAACGCACCTAAAGGAACATCAGACACCATACGCAAAGATACAGCCTGTTTTAACTGTTGGTCTAGAGCAGATATTGCCTCTTGCGGGTCTGTAATCATGGATGCTTGCGCTGGCTTGACACTATCAGCATAACGCCAATAAGGCGAAATATTAGTTTGACTACCTTGTTGCCATTGCAAGTAGTGTCCTGGTGGCAATTTTTTCACTTGCTGATAAATACTATGAGGTTCCGCTATATAACTTTTTTCGAAATAACCACAAAGCGCATTGCGATCAATGCTAAGTGTTAGTTCAGAACAAGTCTCAAGCGCAGATAATTCAGAAGCAAAGTAGAAGCTTTCTTTATTATCATAGAAGTAAAAGGGTTTTTCACCAAACCTATCTCTAGCTGCAGATAACAGTCGAGCTTTTCTATCCCAAAGGACAAAGGCAAACATACCATTTAACTTGGATAATGTTGTTGTCATGCCCCAAGTCGATATTGCCGCTAACAAGACTTCAGTATCAGAATGACCTTGCCAAGTAGAAACACCTATAGACTCAAGCTCTAACTTAATTGACTCATAATTGTAAATTTCACCATTAAACACCAGAATATAGCGTTCGCAGCGCGATACCATGGGCTGATGCCCTGCGGGGGATAAATCGACAATAGAGAGGCGTTTATGCCCCAAAAATGCACCTGCCTCTTGCCACTGCCCTTGGGAATCAGGACCACGATGATGAATAGCATTAAGCATTTTTGATAATTGACTTGAGCCTTTTGAAGATTCTAAGTTAGCATTAATAAAACCGGCAATTCCACACATTGACTACTTTCCTTTTTCAATTAACTAATGTGCATACCGCCGTTAACTGATAAATCAGCTCCGGTAATATAATCGGCATTATTACTTGCTAAAAAGCAAACCGTATTGGCAACATCTTCAGTCTCTGCAAACCTTTTCAAGGGTATTGTTGCTTTTATTGCTTCTTGAATCTGTGGCTTTATTTTACGGATCATATCAGTATCAGTATAACCAGGAGACACTGTATTAACATTTACATTATAACGAGCACCTTCTTGCGATAAAGCTTTTGTAAAACCATGAATGCCTGCTTTGGAAGCACTGTAATTAGTTTGCCCAGCTTGGCCTTTTTGTGCATTAACAGAAGAAATATTGATTATTTTTCCTTTGCCTTGCTCACACATAATGGTAAATACAGGGTGTGTTAGGTTATATAAAGACAGTAAATTAGTGTTAATAACTTTTGCCCATTGTTGTGGAGTCATCTTTAAGAAAAAAGCATCATCTGTTATGCCTGCATTATTAACTAAAACAGATAACTCACCTTCTGTAGCAGCTTCCCTAACAAAGTTACTACATTGTTCAATATCACAAATATCGACCTGCTTTAAGCAGCCATTTTCACCTAAGGCAGCATTCCAAGAATCAACCTTTTCTGATGTATTTGAAAAAGTTGTTCCAAATACAAAAAAGCCTTGTTGCGCTAGTTGTTTTGATATTTGAAAACCAATCCCACCAGTGGCACCTGATACTAAAGCTATTTTTTTCATTACTTTTTCATATCCTTGTATAAGTTATAAATCACAAACTGCTAGAGTTAGTGGTGAAAAATCATAATTATCCTGTTCTGTTTGCCAGCTAGACAAGAAAAAAGGCATTGTTTTATTCAACGGTAACTTCCAACAACCTGCATGCAGTTTATCTGCATAATTTCCTGTCGAAGAAGACATAATAAGAGTTGGTCGGTTAGTTCGTACAACTTGGTCAATGGCATCTCCATTTGAAGCGTAATGCACCATTAAACTTACAGGGCCTTTAAAAGGCTTTGAGATAGTCAATCCTATTGCATTATTTTTATGTTGAATCAGATTTACCGTATAGTTAGAGAATGGTGCATCAAGGTAGCGCCATGCAATGAAAGCTAAACTATTTTCTAAATAAATCGTATTTTCAGGCATTGTTTGTTGCCAAAATGTTTCAGGTAATGCTTCTAATTCAGCTCTACTGGTTATTTTTTTACTTTTATAAGATGAAAAAGGCCATTTGAATTTTGGCATATATGCCGAGAATTCAGGCTTAAACTGCATTTTTTGACGTTTCCAGCCGGGTAAAGCATTTCTATTTGGGTGACCAAGCAACCAAATATTTTCTTCTGCTAAATAAGTTTTGGCAAACTTGATCATTTTAGTAAATAAACTTTTTTTTCTATGTTCTGGGTGTGTTAACACATTAATTGCAAAGCAGGCTTGTTGAGATTTACCATTAACCTTAAGCACTAAAGGAATTAACGCAATAACACCAATATATATTTGCTCTTCTTCTACTAAAACTAAGGTTGCTTTTCCTGCAGGATTTTCTAAATATATCCAATTTAAATAGGCATCATTTAATACAGGGTGGTTTTCATCATAATAAGCTCTACTTAACTGCTTTAATTTCTCAAATTCGCTCACATCCGCCTGCCGAGTAAAAATCGTAAAACTCACTGTAAAACTCCTGATAGTAATATTAATAAACAATAAAGAAATGACGAAAGAAGCACACTCTCAATTATGTTTCTGGCGTTAAAATGGTACGCTAACTAACCATAGGTAACCCCATGCACATGATCAAAAGATTCTACCATAGAATCAATCGAATATCGTTTTACTACGCGCAATCTATTTTGTTTCCCTAGTGCTTCTCGCTCTTTTGTTGGCATAGATAGCATGACTTCGAGTTTGTCTGCCATAGCAGTACTGTCATTTTTATCAACGACCCAATTTTGCTTATCCATTACTTGCTTGACGTCTCCTACATCAGTAGCAATACATGCAAGTTCAGTTGCCATTGCTTCTATCAATGCGTTTGGAAATGATTCACTAATGGAGGACAGGATCGATATATCGGCAATATTTAACAATTTAGGAATATCAGCTCGTTTACCGAGTAAACGTACATGGTTAGCCGTAAAACAATTATCAAACTGCTTTAATATTTCAGCATTTTCTAGTGTGACATTGTTTCCACAGGCAACAAAAATGAGTTCACTTTGTTGCTCAGCATTTAATCGAGAGTATAAAATACGTAAAGCTTTGAATAAACTAGCGTAGCCTTTTTCTGGTACGTATCGGCCAACACATATAAGTACGGTAGCATCTTCGTCAATAGCTAATTCTTCCCGTATAATCTGCCGACTCAAATTTTCAGGGGAGTATTGCTCAGTTGAAAGGCCATTAGGTATCACTTGCCAGTTTTTTAAACTAAACCCTATCTCTTGATGGGCATCACGAGCTGCAAAAGAGTTTGACACGATAGCATCAGGTGTTCTTGATACCAATGCTAATATTTTTTGGATAATAAACCGCTGTGGCTTAGAACGCAAAGAAGCAAAAGGTAAACTCCTGATATGCCAAGTTATTTTAGTGCCTTTTGCTAAGAAAGGCTTTAACAAAAAGGATAATAAACAAGGATGGTACAACCAACAACATAAGTTAGATGATTGATGTGAAGACATTACTTTTTTAATTTTTTGAAAAAGACCAATTGAAAAAAAACCACCTTGCTGGTTACATTCAATTAAGTTTACACCTAACCGCCTAATTTGAGCACCAATGGTATCACCATCACCAGCTGTTTTTAATACGATCACTGTATGATTTTCACATGGGAGGTGACTACTCTTAATATACCTATATAATGTAGCTTCTGTCCCTCCAAAGCCATTTAAATCAGTAATAATATGTACTAGTTTGGCTGGCGATGCCTCGTCAACACCTGTTTCACTTTGCTTTCTTTGCACTTTCTTATTTACCATTCCTTACTAATGCCTCTTGAGCAGCCTGCTCCATAGTTGCACTTTTAAAATCATACTTTTCTTGTAATATCTTATAATGACGTAGAACCTGCTCTAAATTACTCATGTTTTGTTCTACATTGCGACCAAAATTATGAGGGTGCCACCAAAGATGACAAAGCCCACCTTTCTTTGCAGTACGTGTCATACTCCACTTTATTCGCCATAATCGAAGCGCTTCAAACACTGCCAACTTTTTATTCCAAGGACGAAAAAACAAACTTGCAGGAACGTCTACCATGCCACTACAGGAGTCTACCAAAGGCTTTTGACGTAACGATCCGCTCAAAGGTATATAAGAATCAAGCAAACGAAAAGCTCTTCTTAAAACACTTCTCCCTTCTCTATTCTCTGGCTGATATGCCCAATGAGAAGGGTTACCACGATAGCAAACAAGTCCTGCATCAGCACAAGCTTGAAGGTATTCTCCATTAAACTGATTTCGCGGAAAAACTAAACTATTAAAGTGAATATCATAATGGGATGCTGCTACAGAGTTACTTTGTAAGTCAGCTCTAAACTCTTCTATTGATTGGCCATCTTCTAAACAATAATAATGACAAAAAGTATGGGATGCTAACTCTTGCTTATCTGTTGAGATTATTTTCCTTACTAATTGTGAAGCGAATAGCAACTTTTCATCTAACTTTAGCATTTCGTCTATTTCAGGGTAAGGGCTAAAGTTTTTATCTTTATAAGATGGGTATTGCGTTGGTTTTAACTCTTCAAAGTTTTGTTTGTTTTTTGATAGTAGCGCGCCAACAGTTGCCCAAGTACAAGCCACCTCATATTTTTCAAATAGGGCTAATAACTTAGGGACTACCTCATGAACATTTAAAAGTTGTTGATGATATTCTTTACCTCGAGAGTCCCTGACTCCCCACAGAAGTTCAAAGTCTAGAGAGATAATCAAGAAGGAACTAGGATTTGCCATATTAAAGACTCTTACTCATAATTTTTATTGGAGGAATGCTTGATAAAATGAGTTTTATCACAAAAAACAATAGCAATGTATATACAAATAGAAAGAAAACACCAAACCAAGCAGGCATTAGAAAAAAGGCCCAAGCATACCAAAGCATATCAACCTTCATATCACTTTCACCTATCATTTTAGTGAAAATAACGCTCATTGTGCATAGGAATAAAATATATAAAAAATAGCCACCAAACCATAATGGGTTTAACATCAGCCAACCAGCCAAGCCAGGATTTGTATTCCAGTCACCTACATTAAATGTCCAGTTAAAGTCGCCTACAGCAGTAAAAGCAGTTCCTAAAGGAACGTTTCTTGGCTCTCCTAGACTTTGATCTAAAATAATGCCATGTAACCCCTCTAACCAAAATGGATAAAAGCCCCCCTGAAAATATATGTCCTGAAGTTGGTTAGAAAAACGTCCAATTTCAGATACAATAGAAACAGTTTGTAGTCGGCTAATTATATGCTCAACACCTGAATAGACCGCATGAAAATACCCTTCTTTCAAACTTTCATCAAACAATTCAAAAATAAAATAATCTAATGATTGGTCAGCACCTTCTCCTAAATACAGCCTAAATGAAAATTTAAAAACCATTAATATTGGATAAAAACAAAGGGTAATTAGGCCAACAAAAAATAGCTTTTTAATTTTTAGGGTTTTATTTCTAATTCTTTTTGAAACTTCAAAAAACAAAATCAATAAAAATATATCAGCTCGCCCTCTAAGAACTGAGGATACTATAGCAATAGCAAGATTTGGCTTAAAAAAGTATGAATGTCGATAGAAACCGTAATAAATAACAAAAAATAAATCAATTGGAAAGAAAACCCAAAAAATAGAAAAAATAGAACCCGTTGATGTATTTCCTGAACCTGCTATATTGACACCGTTTAGTAAACTAAACGCAATGAAAAAAACTTGTAGTATAAGTAGAAGTACACCTATTCTATTTGCTGAAAGTTTTTCAAATTTAAACTTAAACTTAGGTGATTTAATTTTTATTAAGCTAGAGAAAAGAATAAATAAAACAAAAAAATAGCTACTACAGACTAAAAACGCCGAAAGAAATAAAGAATAATAATCTTTAACAACATTACCTTTAACATCACCAATTAATTCCCCTGTTTGCAGCATAATCCCATAAGCTAATAAATTAATTATTATAAAACCTATCCCAAATAAAGCTCTCCCTGTTAGCATTTACTTTATTTTCCTCGCTGGGATACCAACATATGTAAAACCTTCCTCACAATCTTTAATTACAACTGAGTTAGCCCCAACAATTACGTCATCACCAATATTTATTGCCCCTAGTATTTTCGCACCAGTAGATAAAACAACATTGTTTCCTATTCTTGGTTGATTGTCCTTACTTGTTAATGTTATATCTTTATTACCCATTGTAACGCCATTAAAAATTTTGCAATTATCACCAATTACTACATCAGCACCAATAACAATATCATGGCCATGCATAATCATAAGACCTTTACCAAGCTTAGCTTTTAATGAAATATCACTTGCATAGAATAAATGAATTATGTATTCAATAATAAAAGTAAAAATAACTCCAACTAAAGGTGTGGACTTCAATGTTTGTCCTAATCTAATCAAAAAAACAAGGTGCAGCGTATGATTTAGAGCAAACCATTTTAGTTGTTGAAAAAAATTAGTACTTTTTGTTGCTTGTCTTAAATCATACTTAAAGAAGGTTAACCCCATACTTGATCCTCATATCTATTTTAATAAATGCTCAATAACAAGCTTCTTTTTAGAGTCCAAAGATAAATTAGTATTATTAATAATTAGTAGGTTATTGATATGTTTTTCATAATAATCTTCAATAGTACATATTTCTCTTGCGGGAACTCCGCCAATAACAATATTTGAAGGAATATCCCCTTTGACAACAGATCCTGCAGCGATAACAACATTACTCCCGACTTTAGTGTTAGGTAAGAAAATAGTTCTTGTCCCAACAAACACATTATCACCTAACTCAACTCGCCCAACTAAAGAATATCTTGAATATATAGTAGGTAAATCGCTTCCTTCAGAAATTAATGGAACCTGAATCCCACCATCATGAGTATTAAATGCAATATTATCAGTAAGTAAGCAATTTGAACCTATACTTATTAGATAAGGCTCACTTCCAAAAACCTGAGTGCCAACAAACTTGGTTTTTTGACCTACTTTCATTCCTTGTTGGATAGCGTTTTTTAAAGATTGAGCCCTATGGCATTTTATTAGTAGCTTATATAGCAATGAGAAAAATTTATTTAACATAACAACCTAATTTGGAATAACAAACGTTTTATAGAAACTTAAATCTTTTTTTAAATTAAACAGCCCTTTAACCGAAAGAGTAGATAAAGATAAAAGCAAAAATTTAAGAGCTAGTAGGATTCTTTTCCGCTTGACACAAGAATAAAACATTAACAGTGAAGGTGAAAATATTGAACTCTTACAGTCTGAATAATCTTCTTTGAATGACCTCATGCTTTTTAGCATTAAAGTCACAACCCCTGAACCACTTGACGAAATTCCAACACCAACTCGATATACGGTTAATGCTTCATCATTAACAAAAGTTGCGTATCCTGAACCAACAGTTACAACATTTTTGTAATAATCGACTACATCAAAGTTTGGTCGCTTTTCAAGTTTAAACTTAGAGCGATACATATGAGAACTATTTGCTCCAATAGCAATATACTTAATAATATCACTACGATAATACTTTCGATTGAATACATCAGAACTATCAATGTTATCAGCTAATAGTTTATCTCCTTTTATAAACAATGAGCGAGTCCATAGTAAATTACAATTAGAATGCTTATCTAGAAAGTCAACTTGCCTTTGTAACTTTGATTGCAACCAATAATCATCGCCATCCATATGACATATATATTGTCCATTTGCTCTAGCATGTGTATCAACAAAGTTTTCGAGTGCTCCAATATTTTCATCTCTTAGTATTGGTTTTATGTTTGAGTGATTAGAAGCAAAGTCTTTTATTATATCTCGAGTATTATCAGTTGAGCAATCATCACTAACAATCACTTCAAAATCAAATTCTGTTTTTTGTTCAATGATGCTTTGTAAGCATTTCTCAATATATTCTTCTTGGTTATAAGTAACAACACAAACAGTTACTTTTGGCATTTTACTCATATTTAAAGCACTCCTCTATACATTAATTTTTAATTGCAATTTTAGTTTAGAGCGAACTTGCTCTGAAAAAAGCATACTACTACTCAAAATCAAAGTGCTGACAAAAATAACAAATAAAATATTTTCCACTCGTCCTTCTAACTCAATCTCTATCAAAGATATTAAAGTAACCAAAGCGGCAGAAGGTAATATGATTTTCAAGACATCATTCCACAACCATTTCAAATGTAACTTAGGCTCTAGTTTTGAGTGCACATAAGCAACCCATATAAATAAAAACAATACATTCATACTTAACCAAACATAACCAGCTCCTACACCGCCATAGACTGTAGCCGCAAAAATAATACTTGGAATCAAAATTACAACTAACCCTATATTACCAATCAAATGATAGCGCAAAATACCTTTGGCATATTGCAAGTAATAGACAAAAGCTGCGACGGATAAAAATAAATTACCTGCTGCATATAATTGCAAAATAGGGGCTGCTTGTGCCGCTAGCTGCGTATCACCAGTCCAAGCGATAAGAAGAGGCTTAGCTGTTGCAACAAGGGCGATAGCCGCCGAACCAGCTATTATCGTAACTAATTGGGTTGACTTACGATATACTTTGATTAATTCTTCATGTTTATTTTCGGCATTTAAACGCGCCATTCTTGGCATAATAGCACTGCTGATAGGCCCACTTATTATCATAATTCCATTAGCCACCAAAACAGCTAAAGTAAAATAACCATAATCTTTTAATGAGAGAATACCAGACAATACTAGCTTATCAGTTTGCGTTACAAAGACCCAAACTGAAGCAGTAAATGCAATAGTGAGAGAGAATTTCAATATTGGTTTAACCGGTTTAAATGACCAGCCTATTACTTCGTTTAAACTGTTCTTTCGTGGTAATAAACGGTGAGTTTTTTGAGCTAATACGACTATCTCGATAATAGCAACAATAAATTGATGGATAAAAAATACTAAAGGGGTAAATCCATAGCACCACATGGTTGCAAATACACCGACAAACCGTATTGTAGCAATGGTTGCATTAAAGCAACTTAGCCAAACCAGTTTTTCTGAACCTGTAACAACGCCGCGGTAAAGGCCTGTCATCCAACGTAAAGCAACACTTATTGCCATAATTTGGACTGCTACGACTACATCTTCAACAGGTAGCGTTTCTAGGTTTAACCATTTAGTTGCAATTAAAGTTGAAGATAGGAACAGCGCACCACCACCAACTATAGCTACCACTACAAAAATCACGGTTAATGCACGGTATAATTGTCTATACGTTAAAGCAGAAGTTGCTCCTCCTTGATAACGAGCGGTTTCTCTACCAATAGTAGGTGTTAAACCTAAATCTAGTACGGCAAACCAAGCTTGTAACATGGCAAAAAAACCCACCAGACCATAAGCTTCACTGCCCATATACTTGATATATAATGGTAACAAAGCTATGCCAACTATTGTGACGTAAATCTGACTAGTATAGTTTGCTATTATATTTCGTTTTAACTGAGACAAGTTTTATTATTCTTTATCTAAGTTTATTTTCACAAACACTCGTTGACCTTGATCATCAACAAAATATGCATTATTAAAATCACCATGAGTTAATGCTCTTAATAAATCTATATGCTCAGCTAAAGTGCCACTTGAAGAGAGATCTAATTGGCTTAACTTTTTGAAATCTTTAATACCATTATAGTTACCATCATTACCTAGTTTTTTACTAGTATACTTTTCGTGAACTAAATCAAGTAAGTGATTATTTATCAGTTCTTTTTCAGCAGATACAACTCTGTTGTATACGTCTAACGATGTATCGCAAGATTTGATAGCAACCTCACTCTGATAAATAACATCACCATGATCAATTTTTTCATCCATTAAGTGAATAGTACAACCAATAGGTTTCTTATTAAGAATTGAAAATACCTGTGGAAACCATCCCCTATTATATGGATTTAAACCAGGGTGAATATTGATACACCTTACAGTATCAACTAATTTTTTGGGGAAAATTTGCTTACAATGGGCTGAAATAATCAAATCATAAGTAGAGGTAATTAAATTAATAATCTTTTGATCTTTCATATCAACAACAGACATACCCAATCTTTTCAATTCACTAGGTGATTTATTAATGATACTATACCGATAGTCAAACTCAGCAACTTCTGTTGAAATTCTCTTACTAACAGATTGGAACTTAGAAACAAGTTCTACATTATCAGAGACAACAAGCACTTTTTTCACATTAAAGCCTTTTTCAATAAATTTGTAATCATAATAACATCAGAAGTCGTCATGTAATAATGCAATGGTAAACATACAGTCGTTTGCGATAATTCTTGACTATTTTTATTTGAATACACTTTTAGGTCATCAAATACATTATCTAACGAAGGTGAGAAATATTGACGGTAGTGAATATCATGTTCTTTTAAAATGCTTTCAACTAACATTCTTTGCTCAGCATTTTTTAGTTTTATTGGCATATAGGCGCCATTAAAGTTAGCTCCTTCATGCCACTCTGGCATTTCAACAATAGCTTGCAAACCACAACGATAAGCTTCAAATAACTTTGCTCTATGACTAAGTATATTGTCTACTTCATCTAGCAATGTTAACCCTACAGCGCATTGGTACTCATTAAGCTTGGCATTAATCCCTGCTTCAGTTAATTGACCATTTTCACCTAAGCCAAAATTAATTAAACGCTTAGCTCTTTCATAATCAGCTTTACGTTTAAAAATAATGGCGCCGCCTTCAACAGTATGAAAAACTTTAGTGGCATGAAAACTGAGTGTACTTGCATCCCCATAACTTAGAACAGATTTATCAGCAATATTTACCCCGAAGGCATGAGCTGCATCATAAATGATATTGACTTGATTATTTTCCGCTAACTCTTCAAATCTATCCACATTGCAAGGATTACCATAAACATGTGTTGCTACTATAGTATCAATGCTTGAATCCCTATCTAGCGCTTTTTTTGCTTGCTGAGGGCATAAATTATACGTTGCATTGTCAATATCACTAAAAGATGTTTCTATACCTTGCCAAATTAGTGAGCTGGCGGTAGCAACAAAACTAAAAGGTGTGGTTAGTGCGTTTTTGACATCAAGTGCTTTATAGGCTACTTGTAGCGCTAGTGTACCATTGGAGACAAGAAGTAAATTTTCAACACCTAAGTACACTTCCAAGCGTTTCGTTAATTGCTGATGTAAAGGCCCAAAATTTGTGTACCAACCACTGTCATTAACCTGTGCTAAGTAATGGGTTAATTTTTCTAAATTAGGTTTAATGGGCTGGTTTAATTTAATTGTCATTTATGTGATTAAACTCATTAAATACTTCCCATAACTATTTTTCATCATAGGCTTTGCTAGTTCAGTTAACGCTTCAGCTGATAGCCATTCGTTATTAAAAGCTATTTCTTCTAAACAAGCTATTTTAAACCCTTGACGATGCTCAATCGTTTGTACAAATTGTCCTGCTTCAAGTAATGACTCATGAGTGCCTGTATCAAGCCATGCGAAACCTCGTCCTAGTATTTCTACACTAAGCTCACCTTTTTCAAGATAGGCGTTATTAATACAAGTTATTTCTAATTCACCACGGGCAGATGGCTTAATTGATTTGGCAATATCTACAACACTGTTATCATAAAAATATAACCCTGTTACAGCGTAATTTGACTTCGGTTTTACTGGTTTTTCTTCTATTGAAAGAGCTGTCATTTTTTCATCAAACTCAACTACACCAAAACGCTCAGGATCTTTCACTTGATAACCAAAAACTGTTGCACCTTTTTCTTTTTGGACCGCATGAATAAGCTTTGGAGAAAACCCTTGTCCATAAAAAATATTATCACCTAAAACTAAGCACACATTATCATCGCCAATAAATTGCTCACCTATAATAAAGGCTTGCGCTAATCCGTCGGGGCTTGGTTGAACTTCATAACTAATATGAATACCAAACTGTGTACCGTCCCCCAACAAGCGTTTGTAGCCACTCATATCATCTGGTGTTGAAATAATGAGAATATCCCTAATTCCGGCAAGCATTAATACAGATAATGGATAAAATATCATTGGTTTATCGTAAATAGGTAGTAACTGTTTAGATACACCTTTAGTTATTGGGTAAAGGCGAGTTCCAGAGCCTCCTGCTAAAATTATTCCTTTCATCTTTATGTACCTAAACGTTCACGTTGATAAGAGCCATCTTGCACCCTCTTGCACCATTCGCTGTTGGCCAAATACCATTCAACAGTTTTCTTTAAGCCTGTTTCGAAGGTTTCTATTGGTCTCCAATTTAACTCTTTTTCGATTTTACTTGCATCTATTGCATAGCGTATATCGTGACCTGGACGGTCTTTAACAAAGGTAATCAGCTCTTTATAATCTAACGATTGTGGAACGAGTTCATTTAAGGTGTGACAAATAGCTTCAACTACTTCAATATTTTTCTTTTCATTGTGTCCACCTATGTTATAAGTTTCACCAACTTCACCTTCAGTTACCACTTTATACAAAGCTCGAGCATGATCTTCTACATAAAGCCAGTCTCGAATTTGCTCTCCTTTGCCATAAATAGGTAGGTCTTTACCCTCCAAAGCATTTAGTATTACTAGTGGAATCAATTTCTCAGGAAAATGATATGGGCCATAGTTATTTGAACAATTTGTAATAACTGTTGGTAAGCCATAAGTCCGCAACCATGCTCTCACTAAGTGATCGCTAGATGCTTTTGAGGCTGAGTAAGGGCTACTTGGCTCATACGATGTTGTCTCTGTAAATAGGTCTGTTGTACCCTCCAGATCCCCATATACTTCATCGGTAGAGATATGGTGGAACCTAAAATTTGCCTGAGCATTTTGACTGAGTTTCAGCCAGTATTGTCGAGCTGCTTCTAATAAAGTGTACGTTCCTACAATATTAGTCTCAATAAACTCTGCGGGTCCATCAATTGAGCGATCTACATGTGACTCTGCCGCTAAGTGCATAACAGCATCTGGCTTATGTTGTGCTAAAACACGATCTAATTCAGCCCTATTACATATATCAACATGTTCAAACTCATATCTATCTGAATCTTGAACTTCTTTCAGTGACTCTAAGTTACCTGCATAGGTTAGTTTATCTAGGTTAATCACACTATCTTGAGTATTTTTGATTATATGACGAATAACTGCTGAGCCGATAAACCCAGCACCGCCCGTAACTAATATTTTCATAATTAAACTCTATTTAGAAACTCAACATACCAAGGCATTGCTTTTTCAATACCTTGGGAGATATTAAACTCAGGTCTATAACCCAATGCATTTTTAGCTTTTGAAATGTCAGCTTGCGAATGCCTTACATCTCCAGCTCTAAAGTCACGATATGTTGGTTCTAATTGAACTGCTATTTCATTCTTCACTAATGAAGCTTTTATTGCACTAAATAAGTTATTAAGAGTTGTTCTATCACCAACAGCAACATTATATACTTCATCTTTTACTTCTTCTGGTGCCGTAGCTGCCAAAATGTTCATTTGAACTGTATTTTCAATAAAGCAAAAGTCTCGACTAGTCTCACCATCACCATTAATAAATAATTCATCATTAGTTATCATGGTTGCAGTCCACTTAGGGATTACCGCAGCATAAGCCCCATTAGGATCTTGACGCTTACCAAACACGTTAAAATAACGTAGTCCGATAGCTTTAAAATGATATGTTTTAGCAAACACACTGGCGTATAACTCATTTACGTATTTTGTTACTGCATAAGGGGATAATGGGTTCCCAATATTTTCTTCCACTTTTGGTAATTCAGGATGATCACCATAAGTTGAGCTACTCGCCGCATAAGTAAAGCTTTTAACTCGCGCTTCTTTAGCTGCAGTTAGTATATTTAAAAAGCCTGTTATGTTGGCCGAATTTGTCATAATTGGATCAGCAATTGAACGAGGAACGGAGCCTAGTGCCGCTTGGTGCAAAACATAGTCGACAGAAGAAACCGCCGTTTGACATGTTTTATATTCTCGGATATCTCCCTCAATAAAGGAAAATTTTTGCCACTGCTCTTGTGATACTATGCTTTGAACTTCATCAAGATTATGTTGATGACCTGTCGCAAAGTTGTCCAAACCTATGATCTTTTGGTTCAACAATAATAAGGTTTCAAGTAAATTGGAACCTATAAAGCCTGCAACACCAGTTATTAACCAAGTTTTTGGTTCTTCAATTAGCTGTTGTTTTATTTCTTCAAAACGAGTCATACTTTCTTCTTCTATAAGTACATTCTATAACATGAAAAATCATTGTGATTATTAAAGCCGCATATCAACTGAATCTTTTGGTAACAAATATTTTAAATCATACAAAACATGTGCATCCTTACCTAGTTTACGAATGTTCTCTACACCTAACTCCTTAAACTCTTTATGTGCAACAGCCAAAATAATGGCATCATATTTTCCAGGTTCAGGGGTAATTAATGGTAAGCCGTATTCTTGTTCTGCCTCATTGCTAGAACACCAAGGATCGGTTATATCAACATTTACGTTGTAATCTTTCAATTCATTTACAATATCAGTAACTTTAGTGTTCCTTAGGTCAGGACAATTTTCTTTAAACGTTAGCCCCATAACCAAGATATTTGCATTATCTACTTGAATTCTATCTTTAAGCATTTGCTTAACAAGTTGAGATACTACATAAGCTCCCATTCCGTCATTTAAGCGACGACCTGCAAGTATCATTTCAGGGTGGTAACCAACTGTTTGAGCCTTATGTGTCAAATAGTAAGGATCCACACCAATGCAGTGTCCTCCTACCAACCCTGGACGAAATGGTAAAAAATTCCACTTAGTACCTGCCGCCTCTAATACTTCTAATGTATCAATTTCTAATTTATTAAAAATAATAGATAATTCATTGATTAGCGCAATATTGACATCACGCTGTGTATTTTCAATTACTTTTGCAGCCTCAGCAACTTTTATCGAGCTAGCTTTGTGAGTGCCTGCAGTAATAATCGATTTATATAATTGATCTACCTTTTCCGCTATTTTAGGAGTCGACCCAGCAGTCACTTTCAAAATATTTGTGACTCTATGCTCTTTATCACCTGGGTTAATTCGTTCAGGGGAATAACCAGCAAAAAAACCTTCGTTAAATTTAAGTCCAGATTTTTTCTCAACAACAGGAATACACACTTCCTCAGTAGCGCCTGGGTAGACAGTAGATTCATAAATAATTATATCCCCATCATTCACAACACCGCCAAGCATTTCACTCGCTTTAATAAGTGGAGTTAGATCAGGCTGCTTATGCGCATCAATTGGCGTTGGAACCGTAACTATATAAATATTAGCTAGCTTTAAGTCAGCCACCTCGCATGAAAAAGACAAATTAGAAGTTGCTGCCAACTCCACATCAGTTACTTCAAGGGTACTATCTGTACCTGATTTTAGTTGTGATACTCTTTCTTGGTTTATATCGAAGCCAAGTGTATTGTAGTGCTTACCGAACTCTACTGCTAGAGGCAGGCCTACGTAGCCTAATCCGATTATAGCGATAACATTATCATTTTCATTCATTGACATTAGATCCGTTACTTTATTTTAGCTTGACTCTAATAGAGTCCGGTTTTATAAAAATTCGCCTATACTTATTACTTGTTTTATCATATGTGGGGTTTAACAAAGTAATGACAAAATAACCTAAACGCGACTCTTCATTTTTAATTGTAAAATTATAATTTTTAAATTCATTTTGTTCTACTCTTATTTCATTTGTTTCAGCAATTTCATCGTTTACAATAAAGTCCCAATTCAATATGGCTACCTCATCATGAACTAAATTTCCTTTGGCAATAAAATCAAGTATAAGCTCCCCATTATTTACCAATACTACAGGACTGTAAAACCGTACTTCTTTTACAAAATACCAAACTGTCGAAAGTTTTCTAACTGGTACGTTAGTTAGCCAGTTATTGGGCTCTTCAAGTAAATTTAATTGTGATGTAACATTTATACAGTCTTTTCGTTCCGACAAAGTCAGCCAATTAGTATTGGCCATGGCAACAAAACTACTCTTTAAATAAGGATAGTGACAGTGAGTAACATTGTCGTTGAGTAAATTAAATTCATTTTTATCAAGTTTTAAATCTCCAGACTTAGAATCTTTTGCTATTAATAATTTATCCTCGATCAAAATGGGCTCTTGGAAAAATGTTCGAGATTTTAACTGCTTTAACAACCTTGCTTCATAGCTTTGATGAGCTAAAAAATAATTCCGTTGAAAATAAATAAACGATATAAATAAAAACAATACGCCCGATACAATATAAATATATCGACTTTGTATTTCTGTATACCTAAGTTTTCGTTCCTCCTTACCCTTTAAACTGGCAAAGATTACAACGATATAACTTAAACAAATGATATAGGGTAAGCTATGATCTATTGGATAATCTACAAATAAAGAAGTTAAAATTGAGCCAGTAACAACTACTGGTAATTTATTATTGATTTTATAAAATAAAAAAGACAAAAGAGATAAACCTACAGCACCAGAGGTTATCAAAATTTGCAATATTATATTATGAGTATTAGAAAATTCAGCATTATTTAGTCGAAAAGCACCATTTGAAACACCAAAAAATGGTGCTTGTGCAATCGACTTTAATGCCATCAACCAAATTTCAGCCCTATCCGTAGCAGCTAAAGACAACCTGATAAAAAAATCCCCTAAACTCAATGGTACTCCATTATATAAAGGACCAATATAAGGTAAATGATTTTGTAGTTTTAATATAACATGCTCATTAGCAAACATTAAAACTAGATGGCTAAAAATAATAGTAAAAATTAGCCAAGCAACTTTTTTTCTTAGAGAAATTTTCATTTGTACTAAACATAGGAATATACTTATCCCCAGTATCAAATAAAAAACACGTGAGCCAACCAAAAGCCCTGAAGTAAATACTAAAATAACAACAATAGTAGTAAAAAAATTATTAGTTTTTGCTAGCTCAAAATTCAATTTAAAACGTACTACTATAATAATGAAAATAGCAAAGATAGGAGCTAAATCAGTGCTTATTCGAAATAACCCATTTATATTTTTTGTTGGCCAAACCTCCGATGATACAAAAAATCTACCGACACTTTTAGCCGCTTCAAAATCAATATATTGCCAAATTGCTATGCATGCTAGAAGTGAGAAGTACGCCCAAGGTAAATAGCACGAATAAGAAAAACAACTAAGTGAGAGGGTTGATTTGTTTTGAGGTAATGAGAATAAGAAGATTAATGCAGGAAGCGACATAGTAATCACTATGTAAATAGCTCCTTGATTAATAAGCTCCGATATATTGTCATAGCGGTTTCTATTTAGATATAAAGATAAAAAACATACAGCAAAGTATGCTAGCAATAAGAGTAACTCTTTTTTATATTTACACCAAAAGTTATTGAAACCTATAGTGGCATAAATCTTATAAGGTAACAGAGCACCAATTAGAACAATGCTAATTGCTACCAATGAAATAGATGAATTGTACCATATAGCAGAAGGGCGAAAAGTTGCAAGAAAAATCAATACCAGAAAGCTACCAACATGCTTCGCTGGTAACTTATGTCGTTCGTTTATTACATCCATTTAATTACAACTTATTTAGAAATTAGGCTACTACTTATTTTCTATTAGCAACAGCCAAGGAAAAAAGAGCAATAACCAGCGCCAATACACCACTTATTACGCCTCCTAACAGAATAATTAACGCTCTCTTTGGTTTAATTGCCTTTTTAGTTAATATAGCCTCTTTTTTTAAGGTATAACTCTTAACATTATCAAAGTCTATCGTTTTTGATTTTAATTGGGCAATTGTATTTAAAACAGTAGGTAATGAAGTGATGTAGGCATCATCAGACTCTCTTTCTTTCAAGGCTTTGAGCTTTTGGTCATTTTTTATTTTGGCTATTTTCGACTCTATTTCATTAACTTTTATCAAAAAAGGAGCATCATCTTCTCTAGCTTTCAGTGTTTTCATTAAAGTGCTAAGGTAATTTGTACCCATTAAATACAATGGTAAACTCTGGTTTTCCGAAAGAGTAATACTGGTAGTTGTTTTACTAGCTTTATTATTTAAGTTATCTAATCTAGTTGGGCTAACTATATTTAATGATTCTGCAATTGCAAAAGCTTCTTCGGCCTGTGCTATGCGCGATACTCTGTCAGCAGTAGCCTTACTGATTAATAACTCTCTCTGTTGATGTAACTCATTAAGAGTTAGAGTGTTTTCAGATTCAATCTTACTAATCAATAATTCTCGTGTCGATCGTGCATTTTCACGTAATAAATCAATTTCATCTTGCTTAATTGAAAGCTGTAAGATCTTTTGTGACTTCTGGTCTTGCTCCAAGTTATTTATCAATTGTGAATTGCTATAACTAGTATAGTTATTTAAAACTTCTAATAACAATGCTTCATTAGTATGTTGTAGTGAAATTGAAAAGAGAGATGGGTTTGTAACGAACTCGTCTTTACTAACCTTAGGCTCTAGAATTTCTATTCTAAAATTAGTATAAAACTCATTAAATTTCTTATCTAGATCTTCTATTGTATAGCTTTCCGGATATAATTTTTCTAAATAATTATTACTTAAGAGATAACTTTTAAATAAATCTTGAGAACGGATTATATTATAATACTCTGTAAATAATTCAGTTTTACTATATTTAATTAAACCTGATTGGTCCAACTTTACGATTGACGCTGCTTCAGGTAAGGATAGTTGAACGGAAGACTGATAGAGTTTAGGTACAGACAAAGCATAAAAAACACTTAGCGTAACACCAATTACAGTAATTAATGTTATCTTTTTCCACTCTCGTTTCAAATTTATAATTAATGCAATAATGTCAATGCCATCATCCTCATACTCTATATGATCAGAATGTCTCGCTTTCATTATTTGGGAATGTTTTTTATTTCGACTGTTATCAGTGTTAGTTATATCGTTCATTATTATCAAATTCTTATTATTAGAAGCAATTCAATCACCATCACTTCTTTGTAAAATTCACTTATAAATAAGGGAGGCTAAATATAGCAAAATGTATTCTATTTGAAGGGGGGGCTATAGTACAGAGAATAGTAACAACAAAGTGTATAGTTTGAGATACTGTAGAGATTTTAATATATCGCAATATATGTGCCCTACACGAGTTATTGATTACCAAGTGGTAATCAATAACTCAATATGCCTAAGGTTATTGCCCTACAATACGCTTACTTATGTCGATAGAGTCAGAACCACCTTGACCTATAATGGCATTACCATTCATCAAGTACATATAAGTGGAACCACTGGTTTGGTTACGCCACAATATATCGTCATTCCCATCACCATCAAAGTCTGCCATATCTTTCATTCGCCAATTTGTATCGGTAATTCGATTTATTTGTAAGCTTTGCCCTATTTGACCAGCATGCATCAACCAACTCCAGTTTGTACCGTCGCTACTTCTAAAAATAATATCATCCACATCATCACCATTTAAATCACCACTTCCTGTGATTGACCAATGCACAGGTACAGTACTTAATAAATAAGCTCTCATAATATTATTACCATTCATCAAATAAAGGTAATTATCTCCTGAAATGGTATTTCGCCATAATATATCAGCCTTACCATCTCCATTAGTATCAGGAGTCGTTGCGACTTTCCAGTTCATATCACTGATGGTCGTTACATTTTGGCTTTGCATAACCGTTGTTCCATCCATAGTATATAACCAAGTTGACCCAGTAACTTGATCACGCCATAAAATATCATCTTTTTTATCGCCATTAAAATCTGCAACGCCAGCCACTTCCCAATTTGTGCCGACACTATTTATTGCAGATTCTTGTAATGATGCATGACCATCCATCAAATGTATCTGGTTTGCACCTGTACTATTATTACGCCATAACAGATCACTTTTTCCGTCACCATCAAAATCTCCACGCCCAGCGACTTGCCATTCAACAGGCAGAGTCCCGGCAATATCACTCGAAATAACGTTTACTCCATTCATACGCTGAAGAGAAAGTTCTCCGTTTCCAGAATCTCGTATCAAAATATCTGCTTTATTATCACCATCAAAGTCATAACGGGAAGGTGAAATTTCAGAAATTCGCTTAGGTACAAGTTGCCAAGATGCATCAGCAATGGTTGTTACAGTTTGGCTACTACTTATGCCCCCTGCTTGGCTGACATCTAAAAAGTCTGCAACCACTTCTCCAGTACTTAGGTTATGCCAAATAAAATCTTGACTTAAATCACCAATCAAGTCGCCCGTCATTGCTAAACGCCATTCAGAAGTCCTTGTTGGTAGAGCAAGCTCCGATTGCAACGAGCCGTCTTGCATAACATAAAGGTTAACTTCACTTGTTAGCTTGTTTCGCCACACTATATCACTATCGTCATCACCATCAACATCGGCAACATCTTGTAATTGCCAATTTTCACTAATAACACCTAAGCTAATTTGCTGAACAATCGTAAATCCATTCAACAAATAGGTAAAGTTTTCATTAGTCTGCTTATTCCTCAACCATAAATCAGCAAAGCCATCACTATTAAAATCTGCAACAGCTTTTATCTTTAAGTCAGTATTAGCTGGTATTAACTGCGACGCACTTTCAAGTTGGCCATTTAATAAGGTATGAATATGAACTTCATCTGTTGTCAATTCCTGCCAAATAACATCGTCAGCATTGTCACCATTAACATCACCAATACCTGCTACTTGCCAGGTCATTGGAACAGTATTTAAAGAAATAGTATTAGTTACAGAGACACCTGACATTAAATCTATTTCATTTACCCCTGTTTCTTGATGGCGCCATAGAACATCCTCTTTACCATCACCATTAAAGTCTCCACGACCAACAACATGCCAATAAGTATCTGCTCGGGTTGTTGGTGAGCCAACTTCTATCACAGCCTTACCATTCATTAAATAAACATAAGTCTGACCAGATTGTTTGTTATGCCAAAACAAATCTGTTTTACCATCATTATTAAAATCATTTTTAGCTGCTATCTTGCCGCCAATATATTTATTGAAAGGGTCACTATCACTACCATCTAATACCCCGTCTCCGTCCATATCACCATTCAAAGGATCATATTTAGGGTTATTGACCTCAAATTCATCACTCAAGCCATCATTATCACTATCTGAGCTATTTGGATTTGTTTGATGGATATTTACTTCATCTCCATCAGATAAACCATCATTATCACTATCTGAGCTATTTGGATTAGTTAGTGAAGTATTAACTTCATAGCCGTCCGATAACCCATCACCATCACTATCGGCAATTAAAGGATTTGTTAATGAAGTATTAATTTCATAACCATCAGTCAAGCCATCATTATCACTGTCATCATTTAAAGGGTTTGTTAAAAACAAGTTAGTTTCAGAAGTATTAACTTCAAAGTGATCAGTTAAACCGTCATTATCACTGTCTGAATCATTTGGTTTAGTGCTTAATTCAAACTCTTCTAGATTAGACAGACCATCGCCGTCACAGTCTTCAGCAGCATCGTTTGAGTCTAATGGATTTAAACAAACAGAGTCATCATCATTGAGTAAGTACAGATTTTCATAGTCATCTGACATTCCATCGTTATCATCATCCGTATCAATTCGATCTGGAATGCCATCAATATCAGAATCAGTTTCACGTTTAGCAATGTAAGCTTGAGTAATGCTGCTTCCTTCTGATACAAGGTTTGTTACTGTAGGTTCAGCTAAAGGATCATTTGAATCAAGCGTAAAAATAGCATGTGGGATGTTTGCAGGATATAGAATGATATCTCCATCACTGGAGATTCTAGGCTGGATAGTCGTTGTAGTTGCTGCAAGTTTCCCATGATCTGCAGTTTCAGTCGTGTCATTATCTAGAGCATTACTATTTGCAACAATTGAACTTACATTATTAACTAAATCTCTAACCACAACTTGATAATTAAATACATCAGGATTTACTTCATCTTCTGTTTTGGTTTTAAACACTACGTGTGTGCCATCATCTGAAATAGTTACATCAAATGCATTTTTTATTTGATTTCCTTGCACTCCAGCAGCGGTATTATCATAACTAATAATCTGATTAGTACCCGTTTGGCGATCATAAAGTAAAATATCATTATCGTAGTTATCATCTTTATCTACGCCATCACCCAAAATTTTATCTGTAGCATGTGTACTGTACGCTACATACCTTCCATCACTAGAAATACTAGGCTGAAAGCTATATTCATAACTTAGATAATCACTTACTGGTACAGTAACTAAAGAGTTTTCATCATTACTAATATCATAAAGAGCAATTTGCCACCCAGCGCTAGTATTATATCCAAAAACCTTTTCATTCTCAGTCATGTAAGTGATAAAATTACCATCTGAACTTATTTCAGGGTTGGTTGAGCCACTATAAAATGACTTAGGTGACACTTCTCCATTTTGTGTATGACTTACTAATGTGTTTTCATGTTTATCCGCATCATAAACATACACTTCTTGATTTCCAACACCATGACTAATGATATTCGGTGCGGAAGAGGAGTAAGTAACTCTCTTACCATCACCAGAAATACGTGAATTGCGCGAAGAACCATTCGCGACAGCACCATTTTGTCCGAAACTAATCAATATAGTACTTGAGTTCAATCTATTGTGATAAAATACATCATAAGATGTGTTTGTATCACCAGAAACGATATTACTGGCCAATGAACTAAACACAATATAATTTCCATCATCACTAATATCAAAGCTCCCTTTATCTATCTCACCATTTAAAGGGGCACCATTTAGGCCAAAACTTAACCTTTCAAGTTGCGTTTGTTTACCATCAGCACCTCTGTCTAACAAATATAATGAATCAAATTCATTTCCGTCAAGGAGAATATTATTCGCCTTAGACTGAATAACAATGTAACGTCCATCTTTTGACATTGCGATGCTATCAACATTAGAAACAAAATTTTCTCCCGGTATCGGCAAGCTAACTCTTAAGTTACTTCCTGCACTTGGATCATCTTCAATCTGATACTTATAAACATCCGATAAACTATCATTATCCTCATCAACTACCACAATACGATCACTATTATAAGCTATGTTTTTTCCATTAGCTGATATGCTTGCAAGATAGAGTTCTCCAGAATTTTGGCTAACACCTTCATCAGCACCTGAAATGACAATTGTATCCAAGTTAGATAAATCACGATAGAAAACATTATTCTCTTGTGCCACTAATGGCTCACCTGTGGCATTTTTTGCTGTGAATATTAATTTGTCCCCATCAGCGTTGATAGAAGAAAAGTTTGCACCGCCAGCGTGATTATACTCCCCTCCCCCTATACTTATTAACGACGTTGTACTTGCCAATACATTCCTAACATATACATCATCAACTCCGTCAACATCACTGATATCATTTGTTAAATCCGCGCTTGTATGAAAAGAAATGACATTACCATCAGCATTTATACTCGGGGCATAACTTCCAATCGAATCTGACTTATTGCCGTTAGTTTTAAGGCTAATTAAAATTACTTTATTCTCAGCAAGGCTGTAACGAAAAATATCAGTATTATTCCAAACATCTTTACTACTTATGTTATTAGAATCAGACTCAAAGACTACAAATTCTCCATCAGCACTAATAACAGGATTACGTGAGGCAGCTTCAACTTCAATTGTACTATAGGTTTTATTTATACGGTAAGTAGTATTAGCTGCACGGTCACGAATAAAAACATCACTAACTCCATTGGTGTCTGTACTAGTTTGATCTGGGCCACCTTGTATTTTTTTACTTAGGTTATTTGCTAAACTATCAAAGACAATTCGATTCCCATCTTTAGATATAGAAGGGTTAAACGAACTATTATTGCTAGTAATGTTTTCATCTTCAGGTCTGGATATCAGCTCTGTATTACCAATAACACTGATATCTGTATCACTAAAACTGTAGGTCGATAAATAAATGTCACTAGTAGAGTAAGCAAATTCAATTAAATTAGTTGCGGTTGATTCATAAGTAACAAAAATAGTTGAGCCATTAACAGCAATGTCGGGCTTTTGAGAATCACCATTTGAAGCTTGGTTATTAAGGCCATTCGAAACTAACTTAATAATATTCGTTTGCGTATCCTTAAGGAAAATATCACATTTGCCATTAGTATCTTTTACTATCAGGGTAGTAGCACAGGAGCTAAAAGCAATAAACCGACCATTTGGTGAAATCACCATATCCTTGGAGTTCCCGTCATTAAACTTTAAGTTTGCTTTACTAGCTAACTCTTGCGTTAACCAATTACCTGCATAAGCTGATAACGTTGAAAAACCACCTAAACTGGCTATTATTAAAAATTTCTTAAAAAGCATAAAAACCTCTACAACATATACAAACTATGATAAACAATAGAGCTCTTATCATAATACGCGTTTATACGGCAATACTCTCATAATGCTATGTTCTTGTCATTAAATTGTCACTCTATGTTACAAAAGCAAAACAAATGCCAGAATATAATCACTCTCGTAAGAGTAAAGAAAACTCCTAGCTTACGTAGTAGAAGTCAATAAAAATATAATATTACTTTGAACAAAGCAAAATGACTTGTGGTGCAAGTTGATTATTATTATCCAATATTAAAGCTTTGTTAGACCAACCAATCGCAAATTCACAAATATTCATTTTATAATATACGAAGGCCAACTGTGAATAGACTAAAGATTGTAACTTAGGACGAGACTTGGTATGTTTCAATGCTCTTCTCCCTAAATTTAGGGCATCTTGATAATAGCCAGAGTCAACTAAAATAGTCAATAATGCGACAAGATTTGATTGGCGAATTACACCCTGTTCAAGTTCAAGATTATAAGCTTGAAGTATCAACTTTAATGCCTCTTTCTTACTCCCATTCTTTGCTAGTTCCCTACCGTAACTGCTCATTGCTCGTGTGCTATTAGGGCTTTTATCTAACTCAAGTTGATAAAATTTCAAAGGTGTCTGCCATTCTTGTACTCGAATATAACTTAAAACTGAAAAGCAAAGAACAAAAAGCCCTAATAGTACTAGTTTAAGTATTTTAGTCTTAGCAAAAGAGTTTAAAACTAAGCGGCACAAATTTGTTAAAATTAACAACCCTGCTGCTGAAGGTAAATACATTCTATGTTCAAAGTATAAGTCTTGAATAGGAATAAAACTTGACTCTACAGCCAATCCTAAATATAGCATAGCCAAAGCAATTAACATTAAAGGCTGTTTATATCGAACTGAGATAAAGCTAATAGTTATGATAAACGCAACATGAATAGCTAAGTAGTGATAGAAAGTGGTTGAGCCAAAACTTATTAAACTGACTTGAGACTCCAGCTTTAGTGGAAACGGGAAAAAAAGCAATTTAAAGTACTGTAATATAACTTTTAACTGTGTTGCAAAATAATCTAAACGACTATACGAATTAGTTTCTCTAGTTATTTTATCAAGTTCTATTATGAACTCTGGCGCAACGTAAAATGCGACGACAACTGAGGTGACGCTTAAAGTAGCAATTATAAGCAACTTTATTCGTTGTTTAGTTATTAACTTAAAAGTCATTAAGAATATGAATACCGGTAAGAAAATTACAGTTTGTTTACTACCAAACGCTAATATAAAGAAACAAATACTTAATAAAATAAAACTCACATTTTTAGGTATTGAATAGCTAGTTTTATTTTGTTTTCTTATTGAAAGCGTATAGAAAATTAAAGACAACATGGTAAAAAACATTGCCAAAACAGTAAAACGTTGACTGATATAAACAACAGCCTGAGTATTTAACGGGTGAATTAACCATAAAAGAGCAACCGCATAGGACATGCCATTTAATTGTTGTTCTTTAATACTAAAGCCCTCACTACTAGCAAGTACTTGCCCTAGAGCATTTATAAAAAACCAAATTAAACAAGCATTAAGGAAGTGTATAAATAGAGTTATAGCGTGCAATGCAATTATTCGTTCTCCAAAAAGCTGACTTAGCGAATATGAACTTAAGCCTATATAACGAAAATTAAGCAAATGTAAAAAAGTGTCTGGTGGGATCAAATTATCTGCTTGATTCAATATAACCGAATCATCTACATATAATGGTACAGTCAATGCACCGCAATAAACCGTCGTAACTAAAAAAAGAGCAAAAGTTAACCTGTAGATTATGGTCAAATTAGTACTAATATAAAAACGTTTTTGTTTATCCATGACTTTATGTTTTCACCTAAGAATTTTTTAGTTTTTTATAATTATCAGATAGCTAATATTAAATTGCTTTAAGCTTACTTGAAGCAAAAAAAAACGAGGCATTAGCCTCGTTTTGTTCTTACACAATATTGTGCAATAAAATCAATTATTAGTTGATTTTACCTTTATATTGGTCATTGATAACAACAGCACGGTCAGTTTCAGCATTGTTTTTATATGCTGAATGAACACTGATGTTTTCGTCAGCTGCATTAACTACGATATCAATAGAAAGCTTACCTGATGTGAAAGGAACTGAAGCGTTATTGATTAGAGCATCAATAATTTTACCAGTTAATTTCTTCATTTCATTACCGCCTAAGCTTTCAACAACAACGTTGTTTAGTACAACGTCACCAGCCATATTTGTAGCTGTAACATATACAGAACCTGCATCAACAGAGCTATGGTTAGTGATGTAAATCACTTGACCAAGATCACGTTGTGCTGCTGGAAGTGTAATGTCAGAGAAAGGCATGTAAGGAATATTGATTTGTGCACCATTTAATGTCCACTCACCAGCATCAGTCATTACGTTTAATGTTTCAACGCCTGTATTAGCAGTAGGACATGTTGGTAAACCTGGCACAGATACTAAACAAGTATAATCTTGCTCTGAATCAATAGTGAATTTTTGATCAAGTAACTCAGCATTAGTACCATCACCATTACCTGTTGAAGTAAAAGTAATTGAGTCAGTTGTAAATGTTGCAGGGTAAGTCATAGTAACTTGTGTCGCTGCAGTATTTAATGTAGGACCAGTTAATGCGTTAAGTGATGTAAATTGACCAGAAGTTAAGTCAGTGAAGTCACCATTTAGTACAACTGTTACTTCATTTTCAGTAACAGTTGTTTGCCAACCTGTTGTGTTTACAACAGCTTTTTCGATAACAAGTGTATCTTCAAGAGTAGGGTTAGCTTCAACATAGTTTGGCGCAGTAGCATTTAAGCCTGTAAACATTTCACGCAACATAGTTACATCAATTTCGCCATTTAGCTTATTACCGGCAGCAATTGTTACAGCGTTAAACTGTGTTGCTACGGTAGCAACTGGTGAACAGATCTTTTCAATAGTTGCAGCGCCAACACCTGTTTTAGTTTCCATACAAAGTTTTACTGTAGTACCTGAAACAACAGCAGCTGAATCAATTACTAAGTTAGCTGTATTTGCAACAGGAGGGTTTACAGGATTAGGTTGGTTAAACGCAATAACCAAACCACCAGTACCTGTAGCAAACTGGTTATCAACGTTAGTTACACGGTAATGAGCTTCTGAGTCATCACCTGTAGGTGAAGTTAGCTTACCTAAAGTCATTGTAACTAAGTCACTAGTACCAATAGTACCCCTTTGAACTAAAATAGTCGAAGGTAAAGAAGCAAAAGATGTTGGTAATTCACCTACACCATTTTCAAAGTAGAATCTATAAGTATCATTCTCAGAATATTCTGCTGCAATTGTTACTTGCAGATCTGTTGTTGTAATTGATGATGCAGTAGCAAATGTTTGTGCTTGCTTAGAATATGTTGAGTTCGCTGGCGCGTCAATCACTGCAGCCTGAACACCAAAAGTAGCAGCAATTGCAGATGCAATTAATGTCGACTTCATTATTGTTTTCATTATTTTCTCCAAGTTTCATGAAACTGGAACTTGGCTGTGCCTAGTCCCTAGTAATACTAATCAGTAACTATATATCTATAATTACTACCTAAATTAGGTAGAAAAGATTATTCGTGAGTTTAGATGTAAAGTCAACCCTGTTAAGTAATTTTTATGATTAAAAACAAGAGTCTTACTTTTACCTATGGCCACGCACAAAAAAAACACAAGTTTAGTTTAAAAAAAAACCTTTTTATTTAATAATTAACTAGCATAGCCTAATTTAATATTTATTTTTCCTTATTGTAAGAACAGTTTTAAACTTAATAAGTAAGCATATCTAAACCTTGCTTAAAGTTATGCTTGATATTGTCCCATTGGTTATCATCAAAAATAATTCTAGGTGTCACTAGCACCACTAACTCGGTTTTTTCTTTCGACTGAGTTTCACTTTTAAATAAGTAACCAAAGATAGGAATACTACTTAAAAAAGGTACTCCTTTATCTATATCATAAGCATTTTCAGAGACAAGACCACCTAACAAAATAGTTTTCCCGCTATTTGCAACAACTTCGGTACTTATATCTCTATTTAAAATACCTTGTGCATTACCTGCAATTTGATTAGAAATACTTTGCTGAATATCCATAATAACAACACCATTTGTATTGATAGTTGGAACAACAGACAAAGTTAAACCTGTTTGGCGTCGCTCTACATTTTCTCTAACAACTTCAGTATTATCATTTGTATCAGTTGAAGTTACAATTGGGATTTCATCACCCACTACAATAGAAGCAGTTGCGCCATCTCGAACAAGTAAAGTTGGGTTAGATAGAATATTAACTAAACTATTTCGTTCAATGGCTTTAGCTTCTATCGTACTAACTGCACCAGCAGCTTTAAATAAACCACCTGAGATATCATCTAACCCCATAACACCTTGAGTACTTAGACTAAACTTGCCACTTTCTAAAAAAAATTCAACACCATATTGAAATTCATCTCTTAAAGTTACCTCAGCAATTGTTACATCAAGTAATATTTGTTTAGGCATCACATCAAGATTTTTAATTAAAGGTAAAATCCCTTGGTAGCTACTCCCTGTTGCATGAACAATTACAAAATTTGCACGAGAATCTATCACTATATTAATGCCTTTTTCATCAAGCCCACCATTACTGGTAGCCAAGCTGCTTTTACCTTGAGTTTTATTAGCAACAGATGATTTAGTATCTCTACTATTGTTACCCGATTTATTTGCTACCACAGCATTACCACCAAATAATGGCGCTAAACTCTCACCAATATCTTCAGCGCGAGCAAACTTTGGCCTATAGATAAAATATTGTTTAGTATCACCTTTTGGTGGTTGATCTAACTTTTTAGCCCAGAACTCTACTCGATTTAGAAAATCAAGTTCACTCGCAAAAATAGCAATGGCTCCTATTTGCTCAATAGGTACCATTGCAAGGTTTCTCGTTGCTTTATTGTTCAAGTCAGCCGGAATACCTTCACTTGTTAATAATTCACTAATTGTTTCAATAAATTCTTCTGTTGAAATATAATTAAGCTCAATAAAACCGATGTTTTTACCTTGGTGAGCAGGTCTGTCTAGTAACTCCGTCAATTCAATTACTTGGATGACTTGCTCTCTTGTGCCTTCAACAAAAAGTGCACTTTGACCTGCATCTGGCGAAACTTTAGCTTTCACAAGCTGCTTTAATGTTCTTTCTATACTAAAGTTCACACCATATTTTAACGGAATAATCTGTAAAATAGTTCCTGTAGTTTGTGGCACTGAACTAACTGAACGCCCCACTTGTACCACAGCACCTTCTAATACAGGATCAAGTGTATGTAAATAAAAAACCCCTTCCTTTAAACGTACTTTTACGCCATTTTCATCTAGCAATTGCTTAGTTGCTTTATAAAGCTGCTTATCTGTAAGCCCTTTACTTATATTTAGAGTGATAAGGTTAGGTATATTAGAAATTTTTTGCTCAATGACATAATTAACTTTCAATGTATTCCCAAAAGTTTGGTGAATAAAATCAGTAACTCTTAAACTATCAAAAGCAACAGCATACGTTTGATTATTTTTAAAATAGGCTTCATCATTAACCTCTTCCGCTTGTAATGTTTTATGTGCCAAGCTTTCTACTTTTTCAATTTTTGTTTCTGGCGTCGACTTTTCATCATCATTGGTATTAACAGGTATTTCTTCTTCGATATTGTTTTCCAGAAGTGATGATGCCTTGACATGTACAACCTCAGGTTTTTCATTAGGCGTGAATAATGCACACCCAGGGGTTAGGCCTACAGCTAACACAATAGCAAGTGCGCGGAGAACGTTAGTTTTTCTCTGTTGTAACATGTTATTTACCCTTGTTTTTCTCACCTGAGAAAGTCATATTTTTGTTTTTGAATAATGGTAGTTTAGCAAGAGTGCCTTCGATTTCGATTTCAACAAAATCAACCCCAACCTGAGTAACTTTACCTTCAGCAAACGATTTGCCAGACGGTAAAGTAATCAATGATATTTTTCCGGTTTTGTTTTTATATTCAATGACAGCTTTACGCTCGCCATTTTGGGAAATAACTCCAACAAGCTTTGCAACTCTTAAAATGTCTGGTTTTACAATTGCTTTATTTTGTTGGCTTTTCGCCAACCTGTCATTGGCAAGTTTATCTTGCGCAGCTTTAGTTTTTTGTTCTAACTCTTTTTCAATAGCAAGCAGAGAAGAGAAGTACTGATTAATAAAGTCATTCCCATTGATACTTGTCCGATTAAACTTAACTATTTCAATGTTTACATCCTCCTTTTCTTTAACATTAGCACCAGGTAGAAGCACTCGATTGAAAATGTCAATTAGCAATATAATAACAGCACAACCAACACCGGCTAGTAACATTCTTTTATCTAAGTTCGATATTATGTTCATTCTATTACTTCTGCCCTTGTTGAAATAACACGTCCAATACTACTCGAGATGTTACAAGGGTTTGCATTTTTTTAAATGGCATTGCATTGTACATACTATTAATCACTATTGCCGGTTGGTTATCTGCGATTAGATTTTGAAATCGGAGTATATTAATCAAGCTTCCTTTAACAGTTATTAACACTTTACCGTGCATAATTCCTGCTAAGTTTTCATCTTCGTTTATAGCTTGCCAGTTCTGCCGTTGAATTACTAAATCAACTTCCTCAGCATACTGCTCAATTTGCTGTTGAATAGCGAGCTTTGCCTGAGAATCTGAAATATAGGTAGGAACTAATTCCTGCATTTTTATCAGTTGATTGACCAAACCTTTTACTTTAGCTTTTTCTTCATCAACAGTACTTAACATCAAACTAAGCTTTTTATTAGTACGCAACAACTGTTCTTTAGTTGCTAAGTTTTCATTTTGTGTTGCTAACTGAGGCAATATAACCATTTTGATAGCTAAGAGTAAGGTGACCAAAAGCAATAACTTCTTGTTCTTAGTCATGAGCGACCTCTTGTGTTTTTTCTTGTAAACTAGCTAACTCTACAATAATCGTAAAATCTTGATAGTTGGCTTTTTTTTGAATAATCCCTGAGAAATCTGCCTTAGCCACGTTTTGTTGAGCCAATAGTAAAGCTAAGACATCACTAGATGATAAGGAAGTACTCCTCATTTTTAAGGCTATTTTTCCAGTAGGTAAGAAGTTTATATTTATAAGCTTGATACCTTGAGTAAATAGTGGTGCAATACTTTGCCAGTCAGTTAACTCCCACCCCTTAACCTGATACAAACCAGAAAACTTCTCTGCTCGACTCTTTGATTCGTTAGTTTGTGAAATAAGATCTAATAATGGAGATAATTGTGCATTTAAACTATCGCTTTCAGCTCTTAAACTAGCTACAGAGTTATTTAAGAAAAGGCTAATAACGATGAGATAAATAACAAGAACAATCGAGCTTCCAGCAAAGAATGCACGCCAATCGGTTTGTTTACTCTGCTTTGAATAATTAACATACAAACCAAGAATTAACTGCCAAAGGGATGCTATATTTTTGCCATTGAATAACTCTTTGATTAACCAAGACTCATCATTTTCAATGCACTCAACACTCTGTGGTACAACTAGCGCTATGTAGGCATCCTCTCTATTAGTAAGCAAACCATTTAATTCAATCACTGTATTTTTGTAATTATTTGGTACACAAATATACTTACGATTGTTTTGTTGATACTGAATAGTTTTATTTTTCAGGCTTGATGCAATAATCCAACTTTCTGGTATAACCAAGTTAGGTCTGATGATATTTTCAGCCAAAAGAGTGTCGCTATAATAAGCCTTTTTTACTTGTCTTGCTTTACCATTAAAAGCTTGTATTTGAAATAAAAAAGGTCTCAGACTATTTGTTTGTTCTAGCTTTAATACTTTAACTAGATCGCGGTATCGTGAAATAGGATAATCCATTACTTCTTCTTGATAATGCTGAGCTCCAAGAATAAGGCACTTAACTTGTTTTTTATCTTGAGCTGTTGCTTCTTCTAGCACGCCCTTTTTTAGTGCATAGCAACTATCCCATAATAATAAGCAATAGCGTTGCAGTAGTGAACTTTCAGCTGATTTCAGCATTTTACTGATTAAGGTATTAAAGTTACTCATATTAAAGCGGAGAATATCCTAAATAAGTTAGTGGTTTTTTGACTATACGATTGGCTATTTTGATCTCAAACATTTCAGACCAATTAGAGTCATCTTTATGCGCGCGTAATGTTACACGAAAATATGGCCCAATAATACTACGTTGATTAGACTCTGGATCATCTGGCGAGATATCTGCGATAGCTTGTTGCAAGGCTTCCCTTGAGTTTTCTTTGGCAGTCAAAACTTTTTGCGCCCTAACATTGCCCAATTTAGCGATTAAATACTCTCTTTGAGCTGTACTGGGGTTAAAAATAGCACCGGAAAAGCGTGTAATGTTACGATCAATACAGCTTTTCACACTTAAAGGAACATCATTAAGCAAAGTAAAAAGTCTTTGATATTTGTCTATTGGCAGACTCATATTTTTGTTGTGGTCCGCTAGCACTTTTTGCGCAACTCCAACAGCTTTATTACCATCAACACCACACTGGCTAAATACATTGGCCAAGGTTTTGTGACTCACAAAATTATAAATATTTAATAAACCATTTAGGTCTTGTATCTGAACCTTTGTATTACCAAAGTCCATTACCGCTCCTGAGAAATCCCAATTTCTTTCTTTCACAAGCGCCTTAGGTTCTTGGGTGAGTAACTCAAAGATTATTTCTGATTTTGTAGAGTAACCCGAAGCAAATGCTGAAACCTTGTCTTTTACTAGTTGACTTTGCGAAAGCTGAGATTGCGACTGTTTTAGCACATTTGTAGCGAGCAGAATCATAATAGCAGATAAAAATAAAACTAAAACTAAAGCAACCCCTCGCTGAGATTTTCTAAGGCTACTATTTATGAGAATTGAATTTGAATTAGAAACACACATCTAAACTTCTCTTAAAAATCAAGCGATTTTTTTTCGGTAAGGCGATCAGCATTAGGAAGATTAAAAACTAATTGCTCACCTGCTAAATCAATGATAACAAGTTCTGGGTTCAATTTTGTTTCCACACCGTCATACACTAAAAAGCAACCTGGGTCGTTCTTTAATGTAAGGTCTAAGCCTACACTTCGTTTAGGCAAACCACAGTAACTAAATGCCAATCTGCTAATATTGTCTTTAAGGATCAAACGGTGAACAAAATTCAGCTCCTGCTTCAAATAAATTAACACTTGATTGTTTAGTGGAGCCTCTTCATAGACCAACTGATAGCCGGTAGCTGAGTTTTCTCTAAATATACGTACTACAGCTGGCTCAGAGATAGGTGAAAAAATAGGAGCATAACTTACAAAGGTTAAACCTTCTTCACGCCCTAAAAAATAATATGCCTCTTTATTATGTTCAGTTAATACAATTTGAGGGTAAGCTGAATGAATAACATCTCTGAGTTGTAGCAACGATTGATTTGAAAACTTAACTTGCTGAAACTTCCCTAAATCCTTATGCCAAAAACGTTCAAAATGCATCAAAGAATAAGTTGCTAATGCGATAAGTGACGAAAACACCACCATAGCTAAAAGCAATTCAACCAATGTAAAGCCTTTCGTCGCTTGAAGCCGTATCATCGCCAACTTACCTCTTGGTAACGAATGGTTTGATTTTTACTGTGGCTATGTAAAGTTAAGCTAACCTGCCATAAAAAAATATTAGTATAATTTTCAAAATCTTGATCTGCAAAGCTTTGACGTAAAGGTTTTTTTTGAAGCTGTTCTGCATGCCATATATAATTAATACCTAAGAGCTCACCTTCTCCGGAATTTTGTACTTGAAAAAAACGCCCACTAAGCTGACTCTTAATTTTACCTGTGATTAAAGGCATGACTGAATTTATTTCTAAATTTTTACGGGCAATATCAGATGAATGAGTAGATTGAGCAATTGCTTGATATAACAAAGTAATGATAGCGAACAAGATCACACTAGCAATAAGTACTTCAATTAGGGTGAATCCCTGGTGAGGGTGCCTAATAAAAAAGTTATGGCGCATACGTATATACACCATCATTATCAATAAGCTCAGCCATCATATTAAGTTGCTGAGTTTCACCTGATAAGCTATAACTAATAATACCTTTATCCATATAACCATTTCTGTTTAACGTTATAATTTGCCTAGTAAAAGACAACTTTTCAAACTGCCAAGTTTTAACTTTAGTTAAGTATCGAGCTATAATTCGTTTATTACTTAGCTCTACTTCTATTACGGCACCACTTGCGTAGGCTCTTGTGCTCAACATTTGAAATATTCTTATAGTTTCATGAAGTTCTTGCTGAGCTTTAGCCCGATCTATTTGTTTAACCCCTAACGGAGACACAAACGTAAATAAAGTGGTCATAATTACAATAACCACTAGTAACTCGATTAAAGTAAATCCTGCTGAGCTTGAGTGAGACACTAACCACCTACTTCATTCACTGAAGTGATACTTAACATTAAAGTAACTACCACACCACCAACAACTAAACCCATAACAACTATAAGAAGTGGTTCTAACATATTTAACATTTGAGTGACTTTAGCTTCAAAGGCATTCTTACTTCGTTCAACAATCTCACTGAAAACACTTTCTAGCTCAGCGGTTTCTTCACCAACTTCAATAAGGGATTGATAATAGGTAGGGAATAATTTAGAGCCTGATAAAACCTGATTTAAACTACCACCACCTTTTAACTCATTAACGGCAAACTCTAGCTCTTGCTTTATCTCTTCGTTAGCAATATTTCCAATTGCATACTCAAGCGCCTGGTTAATTTTCAAGCCACTTTTTAGCATCAGTTTTACAGCAGAGGTATAGTTTACCCGTTCAACCTCTAAGTAGACGGGCCCAACAACGGGCATTTTCATCAGAAGCTTTTGCATTTTGCTTTTAAACTGGGGTTGTTGCCAGAGCTTGATCACTACATAGATAAGAATAACGACTGCGACCAACAAATTAAATTGGTAAGCAATTAGCCAATCACTAGCATCCAATATAAATTGAGTATAAAAGGGAATATTGTCCCGACCTTCAAATATACTGGCCATACTAGGTACAACATAATTAAAAATAAACAATATAGATGAAATACAAACAAAGAAAATAACACTAGGGTATATCAATGCTTGAGTTAAACGTTTTTTAATTTGCCCTTTAAATTTTAGGTCTTTTGCTAATTCCGAAAAAACCCCTTTTAATGTAGCGGTTTTTTCGCCAATATTAATTAAATTAATGTATAAGCTAGAAAAATACTGCGGGTATTGTTCAAATGCCTCGGATAAAGAGCCTCCTTTTCCTAGGTGTTCAGATATACCTGAAATCATTTCACCAATGGCACTACCTTGCTTTACTTTGGCGAGCATGCTCAAAGCTTTATCAATTTTAATACCGTTATTCAGTAAAATACTCAATTCAGAGGTTAAAAACTCTAGATCATCTGAGGAAACCTTTCCTGACGAAACAGATAATAATTTTTCGTCATTTACTGCTTTAATTTCAGTAACAAAGCCTCCATTTTTAGAGACAACTGCTAATGCTTGTTCTTTTGAATCAGCAGAGCATACACCTGAAATTTTACTGCCATTTTTAGCTATTGCTTGGTAGGTAAACTTCATCAGCCTGCCACCCTAACAACCTCTTCAATGGTGGTTTGTCCTTTCAGCGCCTTAACCACCCCATCAACTAATAGATTACGATACCCTCGAGCTTTATTTACTTTTCTAGCATTCACTAAGAAAGCTTCATCTTTATTTAGTAAAGAAATATCTTCATCACATCGCATATATTCAATTAATGCTATACGGCCTTTGTAACCAGTATGACCACACTCATCACAACCAACAGCTTGCTTCAAACTGTTCACTGACAAGTCAATCGCAAAATCTCTAGTTAAAAGTTCTAGATTATATTTAGCAATCAATTCTTCAGGATTTTCAGAAGGCTTGCAGCAATTGGTACATAATTTTCGAGCTAGACGTTGAGCAATAATAGCCAGTAAGGCTGCATCAAGAAGAAATGAGTCAACACCTAAATCTAAAAGCCGAGTATATGCACTTGGGGCATCGTTTGTGTGAACTGTACTAAAAACCAAGTGACCTGTTAAAGCAGACTGCATGGCTATTTTTGCTGTAGTTTGATCACGAATCTCACCTAGCATGATAATATCAGGATCTTGTCGAACGATACTTCTTAGACCCTCTGCAAAATCAAAACCTATCTCAGGATTAACTTGTACTTGGTTAACATTCTCTAGTTGATATTCAACAGGATCTTCCAAAGTTATAATCTTTGTTCTTTCAGAGTTCAGCTTACTTAAACAAGAGTATAACGTTGTCGTTTTACCACTACCTGTAGGGCCTGTAAGTAGTATGACGCCTGAAGTCTTAGTTATATCATTTTCAATTAACGCTTGAACATCATGTTCCATGCCTAAAGCTTCAAGGTTGTATGATAGTGATTCTTTTTTTAAGAAGCGCAATACAAAGCTTTCACCTACAGCAAGAGGTAAACACGAGACTCGTATATCTAACTCTTGACCTGAAACTCGAGTTTCAATTTTTCCATCTTGAGGACGTCGCTTCTCAGCAATGTCCATATTACTCAGTATTTTTAGACGCGTAACTAACGGTAACTCCATTGACCTAGCAATGCGTTCATCTGACACTAAAACACCATCTACCCTATAACGAACAATGGAATAGTTATCTAGTGGTTCAATGTGCATATCTGAAGCATTGAGTTTTAAACCTTTTAAAATCAATGAATTCAAAAGATTAACTACAGGTGCTTCTTTCGCTGCTTCTTTTAGTTTATCTACTTCGTTAAGTGTTAACTCGTTAGACTCTTCTACTAAATTTTCATTATGCTTGATGATGCTTTCAACATCACTTCGCTGCATAATAGCAAGCTCGGTATCAGGTAAATAACTTGATACATATTGATTTGCATTAACGTTAAAAGGATCGCAAGTTATCAGCTTTCTTTCTTCGTTTTCATTTGAACAAAGCAACCAACCAAATTGGTTTAACTTAGCTTGAATGGATATATCATCTGTAAGGGCATAACCATCAAGTTCAAACTTTTTAGCAGTAAAAAGCTTTAGTTTAAAGTAGGTTGAGTAAAGTAGAGCAATATCGGACTCATCTATCAATCCCATATTTTCTAAAATACTTTCAATTCGACCTCCATGATCTAATTGAAAAGCTACTGCTTTTTCGATATTTTCTGAACCTAAGTTAAACTCATTTTCTAATAAGCTAATTATCTTTGTCATTGATGAATGATATCCGCATTATCTTCTTCACCACCATTTTGACCATCTTTACCGAAAGAGGCCAAATAAAATGGTTCTCCATTCTCACCAGGAACTTTATAATCATATGGATTGCCCCATGGATCTAATGGGATGTTTTTAGGTAAATATGGGCCATCCCATCCCTTTTTATCTCCTTTTACTCTTAAAGCTTCCAATGACTCAGGTAGGTCTCCAACATCTAATCGATATGTATTAATTGCAGTTTCAAACATTTTCATTTGAGCTGCTGCAGTTTTTCTTTTTGTTGAACCTACTTTTGAAAACATTTCAGGCGCAACTATAGAGGCTAATAATCCTAAAATAACAATTGTTATTAATAATTCAATTAAGGTGAAACCTTTATTCTTTTTCATTAATTTATCCTGTACAAATCTTGAAAAGATAGCGATTTTATTGATCGCATGAGTGTAACAACTCACTGTAATCTTGTCGATACGCTAACCTTTATTAATAGGCTCTAGCATGGCAAAAACTTGTTTCCACATGTTTCGAGTTTGCCGTTTAACGACTTCAGCATGAGAGATTGATTGCTGGCTTTGCTTATCTAACTCCTTGTTAAAGGCACTTAGTACTTCAATTATTTCATGATCTTTTAGTTTAAAATCAAGAACATTTTCAAGTAAACCATATTCATTAAACAACATCTGATATTTATGACTCCAGCTCGTAGCCAAACATGGAACTCCCTGTATCAAAGCACTTACACAACCATGAAAACGACTTGAGACAACAGCATCAACACTGCCAATAAAAGCCTTTATATCAACAGCAGATAGACCTTCAACAATATCAACACTGTTTAAATGCCTACCTTCGATTAACTGCTCCTGTATTTGTTGACAAATTGCTTGGTCTTCTTTTCCTTCATGGTTTAGCAGAACAACTTGCCAGCCTTGCTCTTGATAATATTTACCTACTGTGACTAAAAAGTTGAGATAAGACTCCGTATCTTGCTCCGCATCAGTATGATGGAATTTCGACACCATTTTATTATTTGGGATTAAGCAAATACTTTTCGATTCGGCTTCTGTGTATTGATTTTGATATTTTTCAAAGGGCTTTGGTTCAACTAAACAGGTAAAATCAGGCATCAGTTGAATTGTGCCTAGCTCATTTTGCCCTACTGTTCCCATTACAGCTATATATGAATGTTCATCTCGCGGAAACGTTAAACTAGCATTTGAAAATATTTTTCTTGCAGCTTCCCTAATCCTTGTTTGATTAAAAGGACCAAAGGCTTGAGGCAAGAATATGTAAGGCTTATTAATTTTTTTACATCGAATCACTTCATTTGCAGTAAACAGCAGTGATTTATCTCCCCATTGTTCACCATATGCAAAGCCACTCGCATCGAGGATAACGTCTACATTTTTTTCAGTAACTAAACCGTAACGCTTGAAAAAGTTAAGTATCTTACTCGGTAGCTTCGATATCAACCCCGTTAAATCTATGCTTCCTCGACGAAAGCTCAACTTTTGCCACGCACCTAATTTGGCACGTTTCTCATAAGGTAAAAATCTACCTGGTGATAGTGTAATTTGGTAATCACCAAGCTCGTTATCAAGTTGCTCTATAATAGCAACTAACATTAGCTCAGCTCCTTTATTTGAGAACTGCACGCCTTTTATTTCAATATTTAGCACATTTTAACCTTTTGGAACGGATTGCTATTAACCTATTCAACAAAGTGAGTGAGCTGTTCAGCTGTTTTCTTTTGAGAATATGGGATACCACCTTCTGTTTCGGCTTCACCTACGGCAATAAGCATAATTACCTTTTTATATTCAGCTAAGCTTAATAGCTTAGAAATTTTTCTGTCTTGAACACTTAGTTCAGGCCAATTAAGTGGGCATGATGATAAACCTAACGTTGGAAGTGCTTGCATAAACTGCATAGCAGCTAGACTTGCATCAATGTAAATAACATGACGATCTCTTTCATGCTCATAAAATGAATAATCACCTACCACAGCAACAATTGTTGGAATATTATGGGCAAAGCCCCCACTACCAATAGCAAGTTTACTAATTTTAGAAACAAGCGGTTGCTTATCAACCACAAAAAATTGATAAGGCTGCCGGTTACATGCACTAGGTGCTTGTGATGCTAATTCAATGGCTTGTTTTATTTTTTCACGGCAAACTTCTGCTTGTTTAAACCATCTTGTTGAGCGACGTATTTTAATAAAGCGATAAAACTCTTGATAAGTAAACTTAGGCTTAACTAATTCACTGTGACTATAAGGCGTGAATTGGTTAATATTTTCAAATTCAACTTCCACATTTGCTTTAAACTCATTTGCAAGCTTTAGCAGTAAATCACTTTGCTCAATTTTAACTACATTATAATACTTGGCTAAAACTGCACCCGCCCATTGCAACTCTTCAGGTTGGTGGTTAGTAGACTTTAACGATGCAAAATAAATTTGCTGTGTTTGCTCTATATAATCTAAAGCAAAAACTGGTTTTAAAGGCTTCATAATTAAGCCTTTTTCAATACGATGTATATTTCTTCTTAATAGCGGATTTGATGAATTTTTATGCTCATTTATTCGTTGTTTATAAGCCATCATTCCACGCAAGTTTGCAAACTGCTCTCTATGGTATGATGAATTTAAAAAAGTGAAGTAGATGCGAGATAAAAAAGGAGACTTTGAAAAAAAAGGCGTTAATTTTCGGTGAAATGATGCTTGAACTCGCTTTAGCTTATTTATAGCAAATGGAGGGAGTATTTTTTTAAGCAATTGGCGCATTTAAGACTTCAAATAGAAAAATTGGCTAACGTTCAACCCTTTATTGCAAAAGATTATAAACAGCTAGCCAATGATTATCCAGAGAATTATATTACAGCGCAGTATTCCCATTAGAGTATGCTTAAGGTTACCTCAATTCACGCCTTAATATCTTGCCTACGTTTGTTTTCGGTAATTCATCTCTAAACTCAACCAGTTTCGGTACTTTGTAGTTGGTTAAGTTCTTTTTACAATGTTTTATTATCGATTCTTCATCAACTTCATCGTTTTTAGCAACAACAAATATCTTAACAATTTCACCACTCACTTCATGGGGAATACCAATAGCCGCAGCTTCTAAGATGCCATCATGCATCATCACCACTTCTTCAATTTCATTTGGGAATACGTTAAAGCCTGAAACAATAATCATGTCTTTTTTGCGATCGACAATACTAAAACAACCTCGTTCATCCATCATGGCGATATCACCTGTTGCAAGCCAGCCATCTTTTAAAATTTCATCAGTCGCTTCTGGGCGATTATAGTAACCTTTCATTACTTGTGGGCCTTTTACCCACATTTCACCTGACTCACCTTGCGGTTGTTCTTCGCCATCATCAGACATGATTTTAATATCTGTCGACGATGCTGGGATACCAATAGTACCATCATAGGCTTTTTGATTATGTGGGCTTAAGGTAACCATAGGCGCACATTCTGTTAGGCCATAACCTTCAAGTAAACGTGTCCCGGTAACTTGTTGCCAACGCTCTGCTACAGGTCTTTGAACGGCCATCCCCCCGCCTAAAGACATTTTTAAGGTACTAAAATCTAAGTCCTTAAAGCCTGGAGTATTTAATAAGCCATTAAATAAAGTGTTCACGCCAGTAATGGCGGTAAACGGATATTTATTCAACTCTTTAACAAACCCTGGCATATCTCTTGGATTAGTAATTAATAGGTTTGTGCCACCTAACGTGACAAATGTTAAGCAGTTAGCCGTTAATGCAAAGATATGATAAAGCGGCAATGCGGTAACAATAACCTCTTCACCTTCTACTAATAACGGTTTAATAGCCGCTTTGGCTTGCTCTAAGTTCGCCACCATATTGCGGTGCGTTAACATTGCACCTTTTGAAACACCAGTAGTACCACCTGTGTATTGCAAGAACGCCAAATCATCACCACAGATTTCCACAGGAGTAAATTCACGTCTCATGCCTTTAGACAAAACAGTATTAAAGCGAACAGCATCAGGTAAATTAAAGCTAGGTACCATTTTTTTAACGTGTTTAACTACCGCGTTAACTACAGCGCCTTTAATTAAGCCTAAGCGATCACCTAGTGACGTCATAATTACATGTTCAACAGGTGTTCTATCAACGATAGTTTCTAGTGTTTTAGCAAAATTTTCTATTATCAGCATAGCCTTAGCGCCAGAGTCTTTTAATTGGTGCTCCAACTCTCTTGCTGTATATAGCGGGTTTACATTAACCACCGTTAAACCGGCTAATAAAGCCCCAAATAGTGCAATAGGGTATTGCAACGTGTTTGGCACCATAATGGCAAATTTATCACCTTTGACTAAACCTAGATCTTTTTGAAGATAAGCGGCAAAGGCTCTAGCTTGAATATCTAATTGTCTATAGGTAATTGAAGCACCCATATTAATGAAAGCTGTAGTACTTGAGTATTGCTTAGTATATTTATGAAACATAGCCACTAAGGAAGGATACTTATCTGGATTAATTTCAAACGGTACATCTTCAGGGTAACTCTTTTCTAACCAGATTTTTTCCACGATAAATTTCCTCTAAGCATTTTATTTATTACTGAACTTTTCAGCTTGTAAGCACCATATTTATTCGTTTTAAGCTATTTTAATTATAGTGTCTTCTTTTTTAATATATGTGTTTTATCAAATTTTAACTCATTGTACCAGCAAATTTAAACATGCGTTTTAATTTTAATCTGATTTTGCTAGTCGCTCTGACAAGGCATTAAGGCAAAGTATTTAAGACAGTATTCCTATTAAAAGCGATTACTTATCCTTCTTATTATTCGCTTTCCAAAATGAAGTCAGTAAGTTAGCCAACTCCTCTGGTTGCTCCATATGAACATGGTGCCCGCCTGTTAACATTTCTGCTCTAAAAGCTGCGACACAATCAGGAAGTTTTCTAAGTACAATAGTCACTTGCTTCAGCCCTTTACTACCATAAACTACCATAACGGGTATGCTGATATCTGTTAATAATTGTTTAGTTTGCGCGAATGTATATCGATAAGGTGAAACAGTACGAAGCCGCTTATCAGTTCTCCAAAAATAACCATCATCAACAGGAGTAATAGATCGCTCAATTAACAACTTGGCATGTACAAAAGAAAGATCTGAAACATTCATTCTCGCTTTAATAGCAGTTTCTAAAGGAAATGCACGTGTACTCTTCTTATTAATCTCTGCTGAATTTAGCGTTTTACTCGTTGCTAATTTTTTATGATTACTTATTTTCAAACGGCTCAATAAGCCTTTTTGCAGTTGAGTCGTGGTATCTTCAGGTTCTGCGGTAATAAACCCTAAAGTATCTATTAAGGTAAGTGTTTTCGCTTTTTCAGGAAAAGCTGCTACAAAAGCACTGGCAACCATACCGCCCATTGAGTGTGCCAAAACATGAATTTTTTGCCATTGGTTAAGTTCAAACAGTTGCAATAGATCATAAACATAGTCGAGAAAGTGATAATGGGCATCACCACTTCGATGATCCGATAACCCATGCCCCACCCAATCTAAACAAACATAATGTTTATCTAATAATGTATTGTCTGAGGCTTTATTATTTGTCTGCTGAGTAGCGGCAATAGCAGTTAATAATGGGGTAAAACTCGCCGCATTATCTAACCAGCCGTGTAAACATAACACCACTTCGCCTTGAGGGTTACCAAAGGAAAAGCCACGTAAAGTAAGGTTAGGAAGTTGGAAAGTGACAGGTACTAAATTCGCTTGTTCCTGAATAGCTTTAGTCATATTTAGCACGGCCTTTCGCTAAATTGAAACAGGCTAAAAGTGCTAATGCACACCATATAGCAACCCAAATTATCTCTGGAACAAATGTCATCTGTGATAAAGCAGCTCCATCGCCCATACTTCTTCCATCAAGCAAATGCATAGGGCTAAATAAACTATTTAATAAAATAATCACGCCCATAAACTGTAACAGTACTTGTAAATACTTTAATGTCTGCATTTTGACCAAAAAAACAAACATAGATATCAATATGGCAACAATAATAAAGGTCAATAAATCTCTAACCCAGAAAACCACTGAACTGGTTAAGACAATTAATATAAAATAAGAAAAGTACTGCGCTATTTTCTTATGAGCGCCAGCTAACTTATATATTCCCCAACCCCATAATGTTGCCCCAGCATAGCCCATAAAACTAATAACAAAGTTAGCTCCACCTCGTGTAGTACATAAACCTGCGCCATTGGTAAACAGTTCAATTTGCACGATTGAACCTCCAGTAAGTAAAGCGGCTAAACCGTGACTAATTTCATGAAAATAGCTTTCTAGCCAATTAAATGGAATAGAGATTAGCGGAATTTGCCTGACGATTACCGCCAGCAAAATCAGCACATAAAAATGATATCGTTGCCAAAATGACTGAGAAGGTGTGGCTTTATCATTCGCTATATTATTGATGATTTTTTACTCTGGATAGAAGGAAAGAAGTCGTGAAAATTCGTTGTTAAATACAAGCTACTTATAAATAATTAAAGCTAGGCAAATAAATCCACACCTAGCATTTGTTGTACGTTTTCGCGTTGAGCTAAATTATTCACATTTTTATAACTATTCACCGCATATTGGTTCTGCCTTGAAATATCATCTTTAGTTAACGATTCAGCATTTACGTGGCCTTGCTTAGTCATAATATCTACAGCACTCTCATCAAAGCGTATTTTGCCTTGTTCAGCTCGCTCCGATGATGGAGTAATATAACTAGTGGCATTAACCTTATTAGCGTTCAGCTCGTTCGGTTCTGCCTTCTTGATAAAAGAAGCTTCACTCGATGGACGCTTTACCTGTTGGCTATTCATGCCATTAAACGGTGACTGATTTATTTGCATAGTATTAATTTATACACTATTAGTTCGTACAATATTCATTCGCATAAGGTTAATTTAGCAAAATAATGCTGACTTAGTAAACTATACATCATTTTACCTTAGCTAATCGCTACGTTATTTACTCCCTGCCTGGTAACTTCTTCCAAGACACCGTATCTCTAACATAACTTGGTTGAGCGTCCTGAGCCTCAACGCCTTCTCCTTGACTAAAAGCAAACTGGCCAATTTTTATCATAGCTTCAGCAGTAGGAAAAAGTACCTCAGGCGAACCTGAATTTTTCTTCAAAGTAGATAATTCTTCGGCATACGCATCCCAGCCTGTACCAACACCATAAGCGGTTTGCACAGACATATTAGCTAAGTGTTGTGCTAGTTTTTCAGGGGCTAGCACTGACTCTTCAACCTGAGGCTGCATAATACCTTGTTCATTTGCGACAAAGTAACCATTATAGACTTCTGACATACGCGCATCGATAGCAGCAATAACCTTTGATTGTTGATGCTTTTCAAATGCAGATTGCGCCATAGCTTGTAAACTTGATACACCAACAACGGGTAACTGGGCAGAAAAAGCTAATCCTTGAGCCACACCAACACCAATTCTTACTCCTGTAAAACTGCCTGGGCCTCGTCCAAAAATCAAGCCATCTAAATCGGTTAATTGTTTGCCTGCTTCTTTCAATAAATCATCGACCATAGGCAATAACATTAAACTATGTGACTGAGGGCATAGTTCATAACGGCTGGTGACAGTGTTACCAATTTTCAGAGCAACTGAGCACGCTTCAGTTGAAGCATCAAGTGCCAAATAATTCACAATAAAATACCTTACATTTTCTTAATAGTTTTTGATGACCTAAATACGTTTTACTTTGCTGTTCCTAGCTTCTCTGCTGATAATTGCTTTAAAAAACCAGCCGCTTTATGCAAATCTCGGCTTCGTTTCATTTGCGGCAAGCTCTTTAAGAAAGTTTGGCCATAAGGCCTATTTACCAATCTATCATCGCAAATAACTAATATACCTTTATCGTTCACATCTCTAATTAAACGACCAACGCCCTGCTTTAATGCAATAACCGCTTGCGGGAGCTGAATTTTCTCAAACGGTTCATGACCTTGTCTACGCGCATCTTCACAACGAGCTTGTAATAAAGGGTCATCGGGAGATGCAAATGGCAGCTTATCTATAATAACACAGGTTAATTTATCACCCCTAACATCAACACCTTCCCAAAAACTTGCGGTAGCCAATAACACAGAATCATCGTATTCAATAAACTGTTCGAGTAACTTTCGTTTAGCCATTTGTCCTTGTACCAATAACGGGTTATCAATGGCCTCATTAAGTATATCTGCGACTTGATTCATCACTCGATAACTTGTGAACAACATAAAACAAGCGCCGTTGCTCGCTTCAATAAGTGGAATAGCCATTTCGGCGAGGCTTTTTGCTCTGTTGGCGTCGTTTGCTTGGGGGAGGTACCTTGGCACAATCAATTGAGATTGTGCTTGATAATCAAAAGGACTTTCTAACAATAATTGCTCTGCCCCTTTTAAGCCAAATTGATGAATAAAGTGCTCAAAGCTATTATCTACAGCCAGTGTTGCAGAGGTAAAAATCCAGCCAGCACCTGACTCTTTGACAAATTGACTAAATTTATCCGCAACTGTTAATGGCGTTTTATGTAACACTACATGTCTCGGTGTTGTTTCATACCAAAAGCTCATACCGAACGCTTGAACATCTGCCATGATTTCATATTTGGCAAGAATGTTTACAATGCGATCAAAGCAGTTATCGATAGCTTCGTTGCGAGATACGCAAAGCTTAATGACTTGATATAAAAAATCTATATCTGTTTTTAATCGTAGATATTTTTGCTGAAAACGTTGTTGCTGGCATTTTTCACGCCAATTACCTCGTTCAGGATCAAAATTGAAAAGTAAGCGAAATTCCTGACAACTTTTTTGCAATTTTTCAGCCGCTAAACCTAATTGCTTTACATCAGCTAAACTACTTCGATGGATTTGCAAAACATCAGTACATAAATCAACTAACAACCTTGTAGAAAAAGATTCACCAAAGTACTCACTGGCTATATCACCTATTTGATGCGCCTCATCAAATATCATCACTTGTGCTTTAGGAATAAGCTCACCAAAGCCCGTATCTTTCAGGGCCATATCAGCAAAAAATAAATGATGATTTACCACAATTAAATCAGCATCTATCGCTTTTTGACGGGCTTTGACTAAATAGCATGACTCATAATCAGGGCATTCTCGGGCTAAACAATTATCTAACGTACTGGTGACATAAGGGAAAACACTCGAATCTTCGCTGACATTAACTAATTCACCAATATCACCACTTTGCGTCGTGTTAGCCCATGTCTTCACTTTGACTAAATCAGCTAACATCCCCGCATCTAATTGACCGCGAGTTTGTTGGTATTGCTCTAAACGATATAAGCATAAATAATTTGCCCGACCTTTTAATAAAGCAATTTGCGCATTACTTGCTAACGCCTTTTTAACTATCGGAATATCTTTATGAAAAAGCTGTTCTTGGAGATTTTTGGTTCCGGTAGAGATAATGATTTTCTTATTATCTTCAAGGGCTTCATCATCAACTAACGGAGAGATTGCTTCAGATATTGACTCAGGGTTGGTCTTAGTTACGTTGCCCTTTGTAGCTTTATTACCAGCAACACTTAAAAAAGCAGGTATTAAATAGGCAAAAGTTTTACCAGTACCCGTTCCAGCTTCAACAATTAACGACGACTCTTCTTTGATTGCCTTAGCAACTTGTAATGCCATATCGGTTTGCGCTTGCCTTGGTGAATATCCGTCAATGGTATTAGCAAGAGCACCGTCGCTAGAGAAGGCTTTTTGAACTGGTGTCATATAGTGTAGTGAAACAAGGAGAAGCAGGCTATAAAAGAAAGCAAGTATACAATTAAAAAACTAAAGCACCAAGCAATAGCCATAGAAAAAGAGTAAGGCGATAAGCTTTACTCTTTGCAGAAAGTGACACTGAATTTAAGAAAAATTATTTGCAATTAAACGTACAAATCTAAATGTTTAATACCATTAACTTCATTTATCCCTTCACTCTTATCTTTTGGAGCTGATTTATCAATAGACTCTTCAGTAGCTTTTAACTCAGCTTCTTTATCAGCTTGTTTGTTTCCTTGGCTTTGCTCTTGTTCTTCTTTAATCGCCGCAATGCTTTCTTCACTTTGATTAAAGTAATAATCATGATTTTCAAGATGATCAAGATCTTCCTTCAACTTCCCTGCGCCCGCATCTTTTAGCAAAGCTTTTACTTTCAGTTTTGCAGGCTTGATCGGTACCGGTACGACTCGGGCTAATTGTGTAGTAAAAATATCCATAAATGGCACTCAAATGTTACTTTACTGTTAATTATTCTTAATTGTTGCTTATTTTATCGGCACTTATCAAAATAACTTTACTCTTGTTTGTAATTACAACCAAAAACACTATAACTGCTTAGTAACTCTATATAACAAATAACAATAAAAAAACTTTATTTATTACTTGCAGCTAAACACCATAGTCAGTAATGTAACAACATATAGATTAACTATCGTTGTTGTTAGTTTAAGTATACAACATCAATGAATTAACCATTACTGAGGTTTACTTTAATGACTTTTAACCTGAATAGCCGACATCATCACCATCATCATAGCGATTAGCCCATTCAGGTTTATCACTGATGGGCTGTGGGCCTTTCAGTGGATTGACATAAAGTAACTAAGTTTATTAAACCCCCGAAAGAGTCCAAACTCTCTCGGGGGTTTTCGCATTTTAAAGCCCGAGAAATTGTATATACATGCCTTTGGGCGAATAAATTTAGTTAACAATGAAACAAATTTTAAAATTAGGAAGCAACAAAATGACAACAGAACCAAGACTACGCATTGCCATGCAAAAATCAGGGCGTCTAAGTGAAGACACACAAAAGCTTTTAAAACGTTGTGGCTTAAAGCTAAATGTTAGTGATAGACGTTTACTTGCTCACGTAAGCAATATGCCTATAGATATTATGCGTGTACGTAGTAGCGATATACCTGGCCTAGTTATGGATGGTGTTTGTGACTTAGGTATAGTTGGTGATAATACCTTAGAAGAAGCTGCATTAGAGCGCCAATTAATGGAGCAAAGCCACAGCTATGTCAAGACAACGGGCTTAAACTTTGGAGGCTGTCGATTATCTATCGCAATGCCTGAAGAATTCAATTACCAAGGCATTAAGAGTTTAGACGGTCTACGTTTTGCCACTACATACCCTCAATTATTAAACCGCTTTGCTAGAAACAATGGCATCAATGTTGAATTTTGTTTGTTAAAAGGCTCTGTTGAAGTGGCTCCTCGCGTTGGTTTATCTGATGGTATTTGTGATTTAGTTTCAACAGGGGCAACCCTTGAAGCGAATGGTTTAAAAGAAGTTGAAGTGATCTTTAAATCAACGGCATCATTAATTCAAAACCCTGCAGTACTTGAACCAAGTAAACAAAAAATATTAGATACGTTACTGCCACGTATTCAAGGGGTTATGAAAGCTAAAGAAAGCAAATACATTATGCTGCACGCTCCTAAAGATAAATTAGCGCAGGTAAGTGCTTTAATGCCTGGCAAAGAAACTCCTACGGTACTGCCTTTAGCTGGTCGTGAAGACTTAGTCGCTGTACACGTTGTTGCTACGGAAACCTTCTTCTGGGAAACAATGGAAGAATTAAAATCACTCGGTTGTGATTCTATCTTAGTAATGCCAATTGAGAAGATGATGGGTTAATTCGACACAGCTTGCTCGAATGTCCTTCAAAGAGGTAAAGAAAATGAATACGCAAATAATCAATTGGCAAACCTTATCAGTACAGCAAAAAGTAGATGCATTAGCGCGACCTGCCATTGCTGATAATGCTTTATTATCAACTCAAGTAGCCAATATTTTATCGCAAGTACAAAAGCAAGGTGATAAAGCACTAATTAACTTAACTGAGCAGTTTGATGGTATAAAACTAAGTACTTTATCGGTTTCTCAAGCACAAGTAGCACAAGCTAAAAATGCACTTTCTGCAAAACGTATTGCCGCTATAGAAACAGCTTATCAACAAATAAAAACCTTTCACGCCGCGCAAAAACCAAGTGATATAGCGGTTGAAACTCGCCCTGGAGTTAACTGCATATTAAAAACTGAGCCTATTGAAAGTGTTGGTTTGTACATTCCTGCAGGCTCTGCACCTCTGCCTTCAACGGTATTGATGTTAGGTGTACCTTCACAACTTGCTGGTTGTCAGCGTGTAGTTTTAGTATGCCCACCCGATAAGAATGGCCAACTGGCAAATGAAATATTAGTGGCAGCCGATCTTTGCGGCATAGATGAAATTTACACTGTGGGTGGTGCTCAAGCAGTTGCAGCACTTGCTTATGGTACTGAAAGCATCAAAGCAGTTAATAAAGTCTTTGGCCCAGGAAACCGTTATGTCACTGAAGCAAAGAAACAATTATCGCAACAAGTTGCAGGCTTTGCCATTGATATGCCAGCAGGTCCCTCTGAAGTGCTTGTTATTGGTGATAATAACGCAAATGCAGCTTTTATCGCCGCTGACTTATTATCGCAAGCTGAGCACGGCAGCGATAGCCAAGTAATTTTACTCACCGATAGTGAATCATTAATTAATGAGGTTGCTGCAGAGCTAAGCAAGCAAGTTGAGTTACTGTCGCGTAAAGACATTGCCTTAAAAGCCTTAAAACAATCACGGTTAATTTTAACAGCTGATTTAGCACAAGCGGTTGAAGTGTCTAACCTTTACGGTCCAGAGCACTTAATCATTCAAACAGATAATGCTGATACATTATTATTACGCTTACGTAATGCTGGCTCTATTTTTGTTGGTGCTTATACACCAGAATCTGCTGGTGACTACGCCAGTGGCACAAACCACGTATTACCAACATACGGCTATTCAAAAGTCATTGGTAGTTTATCTTTAGCTGATTTTTCAAGGCGCTACACTGTGCAGCAATTAACCCGTGATGGTTTAGCAAGCTTAGCTGAATGTATTATTGAATTAACTGACGCTGAAGGCCTAGACGCTCACCAACGAGCGGTAACCATACGTTTGGAAGAAGGAGCCTAAGCATGCCGAATACTAATTCTCTTGCCAATACTTCACTAACCACAGCTGAGCAATTAGCCCGTGAAGAGCTAATTGACATGGTGCCTTACCAGTCAGCCAGACGCCTTTTTGCCAGTGCTGATCAAACAGCTGGTGAAGAAAAAATTTGGCTTAATGCCAATGAAGCGCCGGGTTTAGGAGATTATCAATTATCAGCGAATAATATTAATCGCTACCCTGACTTTCAGCCAGAGAGCTTAATTAATGCTTATAGTGATTACGCGGGTTTAGCTAAAACACAGGTGCTTGCCACACGCGGCGCTGATGAAGGTATTGAGTTAATAATCCGAAGCTTTTGTAAAGCATATCAAGATAGCATCTTGATATGTCCACCAACGTACGGCATGTACGCAATAAGTGCAGAAAACCACGGTGCTAATATCGTTAAAGTACCATTAAAGCCTGACGTTCTAACCTTAGACTTAAACGGCTTAGCGCAGCAAGTGGGCAAAGTTAACGTGGTATTTTTATGTTCGCCGGGTAACCCTACTGGCAATTTACTACCTCAAGAGCAAATTGTTGCAGCGGTAGAGTTATTTAAAAACAGCGCGATGGTTGTCATTGATGAAGCTTATATCGAGTTTAGCCCAGAACAAACCAGTGCCAAACTATTAAGTGATTATGATAACGTTATTGTATTGCGGACATTATCCAAAGCTTTTGCTTTAGCAGGTCTTCGTTGTGGTTTTACGCTCGCAAATGAAGATGTCATCACACTGTTAAGTAAAGTCATCGCACCATATCCAATTTCAGCTCCTGTTGCTGAAATTGCCAGCCAAGCACTGACCAGCCAGCGCAATATAATGACTGAGCGAGTAGATGTGACCAACAGCTTGCGCGATGAACTAAGCCAGTGGCTACAAGAGCAAAGCTGGTGCCAACAAGTTTTTACTAGCAACGCCAATTTTGTCTTATTTCGTTGTAGCAACGATAAAGTAAAAACAACAGTTTTTGACTTATTAGTCGCGAATAATATTTTAATACGCGATCAATCAAAGCAACAGCAACTAGCTAGCTGTTTAAGAATTAGTATTGGCAACGAGCAAGAAATAGCAAAACTTAAGCAAGTTTTAACCAAGCAGTTATCAATTTCATAAGAACGACAATAAACCGAGCACGTTATGAGTAACACACAAGAGAAAATATTATTTATCGACCGCGATGGTACTTTAATTGAAGAGCCAATCAGTGATAAGCAAGTTGATAGTTTAGAGAAGTTAGTCTTCGAGCCTCAGGTTATTCCTGAGTTACTCTCCTTACAGCAAAAAGGCTTTAAACTCGTTATGGTGTCTAACCAAGATGGTTTAGGTACAGACAGTTATCCGCAAGCAGATTTTGATTTACCCCATGACAAAATGATGGAGTTATTTACTTCACAAGGTGTTATTTTTCAAGATGTATTATTATGCCCTCACTTTGACGAAGATAATTGCAGTTGCCGTAAGCCTAAACTTGGCTTAGTTAGTGAATACTTACAACAAGGTCGTGTAGACTTTGCTAACTCTTACGTTATTGGCGACAGAGATACCGATATTCAACTTGCAGCGAATATGGGCATTCAAGGCATTAAGTACCAACGTGATAACTTAAATTGGCAGCAAGTCAGTGAGCAAATCATCACTCAACTTGAGCAGCCTCGAGTAGCCACTGTCACTCGCACCACTAAAGAAACCGATATTAATGTTACGGTAAATTTAGATAAGTCAGGCAACAATATCATTGAAACAGGCTTAGGCTTTTTTGATCACATGCTTGATCAAATCGCAACACATGGCGGCTTTAGTCTACAATGTAAAGTCAGCGGCGATTATCATATTGATGATCACCACAGCGTTGAAGATACCGCCCTAGCCTTAGGTCAAGCGTTAAAACAAGCCTTAGGGAATAAACGCGGTATTGGACGTTTTGGTTTTGTTCTGCCTATGGATGAATGTCGAGCAGAGTGTGCCATTGACCTTTCTGGTCGACCATGGCTGGAATTTGATGCTGACTTTACCGCAGATAATGTCGGTACTATGTCAACACAAATGGTTTCGCACTTTTTCAGATCCTTAGCTGATTCCATGTTAATTACTTTACATTTATCAACATCAACCGGTAATTGTCACCACCAAGTAGAAAGCTTGTTTAAAGTATTTGGTCGTGCTCTTGGTCAAGCGATAAAAGTTGATGGCGATGAAATGCCAAGCTCAAAAGGTACTTTGTAATGAGTCAGTCACCAGCAAACCCATTAACACCAACAAACTTTGTTATTGTTGATACCGGTTGTGCCAACTTATCTTCTGTTAAGTTCGCCGTTGAGCGACTAGGCTACCAAATAACCATTACCGATAATATTGAACTGATAAAGCAAGCCGATAAAGTGATTTTCCCTGGTGTTGGTAGTGCTGAGCATGCGATGAAAAATATCATCGTGAAAGGTTTAGTAACAACACTGCAAACATTAACTCAACCTGTTCTTGGTTTTTGTTTAGGCATGCAGTTAATGACAGAGTCATCTACAGAAATGAAAAAGTCTTCAACGGGAGAAAGTAACAGTAACACTGTAGAGTGTTTAAATTTAATCCCAACAAAAGTTGAGCCTTTGCAAGCACAAGGTAATCGTTTACCTCATATGGGCTGGAATACTTTAACCAAGGTAGAAAGTCACCCGGTTCTAAGTGGAATTTCTGAGGGCGATTACTTTTACTTTGTTCATAGTTTTGCAGCTCCAATCAGTGAATATACCATCGCAAGTTGTGAATATGGCAGTCACTTTTCTGCTGCTATCGCCAAAGACAATTTCATTGGTTGTCAATTTCACCCTGAGCGCTCAGCTAAACTTGGCAGCAAAATTATCGAAAACTTTTTAGCATTAGATCCACAGGAGCTTGTAAGCCAATGATGATCCCCGCAATAGATTTAATAAATGGCGAAGTTGTACGTTTATTTCAGGGCGATTATAGCCAAAAAACAAACTATCAATACACGGTACAAGAGCGTCAACAAGCTTATGCCAGTGCTGGTGCCAAAGTAATGCACTTTGTTGATTTAGATGGTGCAAAAGACAGTAGCAAGCGTCAGCTGTCTACCTTAAAAACTGTAGTTAATCATGACAGCATGATTATTCAAGTAGGTGGTGGTATTCGCAATGAAGACGATGTAAAGCAACTTTTAGAGCTTGGCGCAAATCGTGTAGTTATCGGTTCACTCGCTATTAAGCAGCCTGAACTCGTTATTGCATGGCTTAATACCTATGGTGGTGAAAAAATCGTTTTAGCACTCGATATAAAAATTGATGAACACGGTAATAAAACCTTACCAACTCACGGATGGATTGAAGATAGCGGTGTTAACCTAGAAGATTTAATGGAGCGTTATATTAGCGCCGGTATCAAACACATACTTTGTACAGATATCTCTAAAGACGGTACGTTAACAGGCAGTAACGTCGACCTTTATAAAGAATTATGTTCAAAATATCCTGATATTGCGTGGCAAGCCTCTGGCGGCATTGGTTCTTTAGATGATGTTAAAGCATTGATACCAACAGGTGTAAGCGGCGTTATTCTTGGTCGCTCTTTACTCGAAGGAAAGTTTACCCTTGAGGAGGCAATCGCATGTTGGCCAAACGCATAATTCCTTGTTTAGACGTTCGTGATGGCAAAGTGGTTAAAGGGGTTCAATTTAGAAACCATGAAATTATTGGTGACATTGTTCCTTTAGCACAAAAATACGCTCAAGCTGGCGCAGATGAGTTAGTTTTTTATGATATTACCGCCAGCTCTGATGGTCGCGTTGTCGATAAAAGCTGGGTCAGCAGAATTGCTGAAGTGATTGATATCCCTTTTTGTGTTGCTGGTGGCATTAAAAGCGAAGCTGATGCCCAAGAAATATTGATGATGGGTGCTGATAAAATTAGCATCAACTCACCAGCCCTAAGAGAGCCAGAACTTATCTCTCGATTGGCTGAGCAGTTTGGTCAACAATGTATCGTTGTTGGCATTGATAGCTTCTTTAATAAAGAGGCTAATAACGGTCAGGGTGAGTATCAAGTGTATCAATTTACAGGTGATGAAAAACGCACTCAAAAAACCAGTTGGACAACGTTTGACTGGATTAAAAAAGTGGTTAGCTTAGGCGCAGGCGAAATCGTTCTTAATTGCATGAACCAAGATGGTGTTCGTCAAGGCTATGATATTGAGCAGTTAAAACATGCTAGAGATGTTTGCTCAGTCCCTTTAATTGCCTCAGGTGGAGCCGGTGAAATGAAACACTTTAGTAATGTTTATCAACAAGCCGATGTGGATGGCGCATTAGCGGCAAGTGTTTTTCATAAAGGTGTTATCCAAATAAGCGATTTAAAGCAGTATTTAAGGCAACAACAAATTGAGGTGAGACCATGTTAGTCACAACTAATAATTTAACAGAGTTAGCTTGGCAAAAAATGGATAACCTTATCCCTGCCATTATTCAGCACGCAGGTACAGGCGCTGTTTTAATGCAAGGTTACATGAATCCAGCATCTTTATCTGAGACATTAACATCTGGCAAAGCAACGTTCTTCAGTCGCTCAAAACAAGCCTTATGGGTAAAGGGGGAGACTTCTGGAAACTTTCTTGAAGTGAAGCAAGTGTTGACAGATTGTGATAAAGACAGCTTGCTTATTGCTTGTCAGCCGATTGGACCAAGTTGCCACTTAGGTACTGAATCTTGCTTTCCTGAACAAGGTTTAAGTCAGCAAAACTTTTTAAGCCAACTTGAGCAAGTAATCGCCAGTAGAAAAAACGATGCCCCTGAAGAGAGCTACACTGCACATTTATTCTCTCGCGGTACGACAAAAATTGCTCAGAAAGTCGGTGAAGAAGGGGTTGAAGTTGCCCTGGCAGCCGTTGCTGAGACCAAAGACGATCTTTTAGGTGAATGTGCAGATTTGTTTTACCACACACTGGTATTACTACAAGATAAAGATATTGAGCTAAAAGAAGTCATGGCGGTATTGCAAAAACGCCATAATAAATAAGCCACGAAAAATTACTTACTAATACTAAAGCTTGCTTGTTAATAATAGGCATCCTTGTTATACATAAAAGACAGGGATGCTTTTTTTATGGATTTTTTCATTCAATTAAATGAGTAACACCAATCTATGGTACTGCAACTAACTAAGCAAAAATTATTTTTGTACTTAACTTTTTTTTCTTTATCACTTCTTCAAGTTTCACTCTCTCTGGCACATGCTAGACAAGATAATGTCCTAATTTATATTCGTGATGATGTTTACGAAGATTATCTTCAATTTGTCAAAGACAGAGATATAAATGCGATTGACAACTTTTCAGGACAAACCATTAGAAGAGATGTCGTCGATATGATCATTGCCCAGCAAGCACTTAATTTAGGAGGCTTTAAGCATTACTTTAGCTATGCTCCAGGAAAAGTAAATTTTCGTAATACTAAAATGCTGCAAGAAGGAAAGCTGCTGATAAGTTTCGATTCTTATTGGCTACAAGATGCTAAAGCGATTGCCGATAAAGTGCATATCTCTGCACCATTAATAAGAAAAGGTGAATATGTTGCAGGCATATATACCAGCCCAAAAAACATAAAAACACTTAATATAAAAAGCCTAGATGATTTAACTGAGTTAACTGCAGTTTCAACGCCCTTATGGCGTACTGACTGGCAAACTCTCTCAGCGTTGCCACTAAAAGAACTTATTCGAGAAGATTCATGGCTGTCTATGGCTAGAATGGTCAATATTCAATGGGTAGACTTTCTGTTAATGCCTTTTAACCCCACAGCAGATCAAAGTTTTACGATGGAAAAGGTACATTTAGTGCCAGTAAAAAACATTGCCGTAGTGTTAAAAGATTCACGTCATTTTGTCATAAGCAAAGCACACCCCAAAGGCCAAGAAGCCTTCATTGCAATAAATAAAGGATTGAAATTATTAAGAGATAAAGGGGCAATTACTAAAGCTTATCAGCAAGCAGGCTTTTTCATCGATCATAAAACAACTAAAATCATCAATTAAATTTCCCCTCCTTCAATAGTCACATTTATATTACTAATATGCTTGATTTGATTAGTAATTCCTGCTGAAATATTTACTTTACTATTACAGCCTATTAAAGATTGAACAATGTAAATTCTACTCTATAATAGCAGCCCAAATTGCTAACTTGATCGTTTCACTCTCTTGAAACACGAAAAGAAAACGCAAAGGAATGTTTATGCTAAAACACGCTGCCATTAAAAAGTATGGAAAAAAACTGTTACCTCAACTACAAAAACGTTATGGTCAACAAGAGTTCTATACTGCAAGTCAAATAAGAGCAACAGTGTATCAATGTAGTTTTAACCCTAAATACTTACCCTTAGGGTATCTCCTTTTTATGGAACACGAGCAATTAAAGGATATTATTGCTGCTGAATTTCCCCAGTTATGTATGGAACAATATAAAACAGAAATGCAAAGCTATTTAACTGAGCGTAAGTTTCACGGGGAGTTACAAGCTTTAGCGTAAGAATAAGGCACTAATATGACACAATGGCAAGTTCACACATTTAATCAATTATCAACAGAACAATTATACGACGCCATTAAGTTGAGAGTGGATGTTTTTGTCGTCGAGCAAGATTGCCCCTACCCTGATTTAGACGGTGATAAAAATCAATTAGATAGACACCCAGATACTTTACATTTACTAGGTTATCAAGATAGCACACTCGTTGCCTATTTACGCATCTTGCCAAAAGGCCAAAATTACCCAGATTATGTCAGTATTGGCAGGGTTGTTACCGCGATTGATAGTCGAGGATCAGGTTTAGGTCATGAATTAATGAAGCAAGGCATAAAGCACTGTCTGAAGCATTATCCAAATCAAACAATAAAAATTTCAGCTCAACAGCATTTGTCTGAGTTTTACCAACATCACGGCTTTAAACAGGTTTCTGATATGTATTTAGAAGATAATATCCCTCACATTGCCATGCTTCGCACTACTGAATTGCCCTCATCTTAATTGCAAACTTAATAATGGCTGTGTTGTCCTGATATAGGTTGACACTTTTTTCTAAAACGCCTGATGAATTTCATCAGGCGTTTTGTATTTTAAGGCCATATGAGGCCT
>NZ_SAWY01000024.1 GCF_006439335.1 Litorilituus lipolyticus
GTAATCTCTTTGAGTTCGTTTAGTGATTGATTTCATAACACTCTCCAATTTAATCGTGGAAAAGTGTCAACCTTATTTAGGACGGGTCAATTACAAGAAACAAAAAAGCTGCAACAGTGTTGCAGCTTTTTTAATATTTAACGAGACAAAAAAATAAATAACCATCTATAAATAGATAGTCACTATAAGCAGTAAATAGAAACAAGCGATTTGTTAAGTAAGGTAACCCTACTTAACAAAAACTACTTAACAAAGCTATTCATTGCTATTATTTAGCTATTTCCGTCTTCTACACGGCTCTTCAATTTCTGACCTGGTCTAAAGGTAACAACCTTACGCGCAGAAATTGGAATATCTTCACCTGTTTTAGGGTTACGGCCTGGGCGTTCGCTTTTTTGACGCAGGTCGAAATTACCAAAACCAGAAAGTTTCACTTGTTCGCCACTTTCTAAAGTTTCACGGATTTCTTCAAAAAATATTTCGACCATTTCTTTTGCGTCACGCTTGCTCAGCCCAACTTTTTCAAATAAATGTTCTGCTACTTCTGCTTTGGTAAGCGCCATTGCTTAATCCCTCAGTGATGCATTTAACTCTAATTTCAATGTATCAACAACTCGATCAATAACATCAGAGATGTCTTTTTCTTCAAGTGTTTTACTTGTATCTTGTAGTATCAACGCAATAGCAAGACTCTTATAACCATCTTCAATGCCATTACCTTGGTATACATCAAACAAGTTTAGATCAATTAAATAATTTCCGCCAACCTTTTCAATAAGTTGTAACACTTTTTTTGCATCAACTTCTTCTTTAACTACTACAGCTAAGTCACGTCTATTTGCTGGGAAGCGAGAAATTTCGCGCGCTTGAGGAATATTTTGAGTTAATACTTCAGATAATAACAACTCAAAAACTAATGTACGGCCATTTAAGCCTAATTTCCTTTCTAATTCAGGATGTAAGCTTCCAACATACCCTACAACATGCCCTGCACGAGTAATTTGAGCTGTTTGACCTGGATGTAATGCATCGATTTCGGCTTTAGAAAATTCATAAGCATCGGCATTCGCGGTTAATGAAAGTAACGCTTCAACATCACCTTTCATATCGAAAAAATCTGTCGCAGCTTTTTCCATGCTCCAGTGCTCGTCAACACGCTGACCGCTAATAACACCAGCGATCATATTTTCTTGGCGAACACCGTTTTCCGCAGACTCGTCAGGAACAAACCTTAAACCTGTTTCAAAAAGGCGTACACGGCCTTGTTGACGATTTTGGTTATAAGCAACCGACTGTAGTAAACCAGTCCATAGACTCAAGCGCATAACTGACATTTCTGATGAAATAGGATGCGGTAAAGTCATCACCTCTTGCTGTGGATGTAATAACGACTGAACATTTGGATCAACAAAGCTATAAGTGATTGCTTCTTGATAATCACGATTCACTAATGCTTGTTTTAACTTGTTTATAGAAAGTGATGCTTCTTTTTGCTCTCGCATTTTAAGCATTGCAGTAGGCGCAACATTAGGAATATTGTTATAGCCAAAAATACGTGCCACTTCTTCAATTAAGTCAACTTCAATACTGATATCAAAGCGATATGCTGGTACAACTACTTGCCAAACTTTATCAATATCAGCACCTGTACTTGCTACTTCAAAACCTAATCGTGTAAGGATCTCATCTACTTTTTCATCTTCAATATGATGACCTATACGGCCATCTAATTTTACTCGACGAAGTTCAACTGATTTAGATTGTGGTAACTCTTGCTCTGATTTCGCTTCAACAATTGGTCCTGCTTCACCACCAACGATCTCAAGTAATAATTCAGTAGCACGCTCCATAGCTTCACGCTGTAATTCAGGATCAATACCGCGCTCATAACGATGAGATGCATCAGTATGTAAACCGTATTGACGAGCTTTACCTAAAATAGCTAATGGTGCAAAGAAAGCACTTTCTAAGAAAATATCAGTAGACTCAGTAGTAACACCTGAGTGTAAACCACCAAAAATACCAGCCATTGCCAAGGCTTTAACATCATCGGCAATCAGTAAAGTTTCTTCATTAAGCGTTACTTCATTTTCATCAAGTAATACCAATTTTTCATCTTTATTAGCAAAACGAACCTTAATATCACCTTCGATTTTAGCTAAATCAAAAGCGTGCATAGGGTGACCTAGCTCTAATAACACGTAATTTGTCACATCAACGACAGGATCTATAGCACGAGTACCACAACGGCGTAACTTTTCTACCATCCATAATGGTGTTTGAGCATTAACATTAATACCCTTTATCACTCGGCCTAAATAACGAGGACAAGCTTCATTCGCTTCAATATTAATAGCACGTGTATCATCAATACTTGGTGTGACAGCATTAATAGTAGGCTGAGTAAAAGCCAATGAATTAAGTACGCCAACCTCTCTCGCTAAACCTTTAATACCTAGACAATCACCACGGTTAGCCGTTAAATCAACATCAATTGTTACGTCATTTAAGTCTAAATAATCACGTACACAACTACCAATGGGTGCATCACTAGGTAATTCAAGAATACCATCGCTACTTTCAGCTAAACCTAACTCAGATTCGCTACAAAGCATGCCATGAGAAGGAACACCTCGTAATTTAGCTTTTTTAATTTTAAAGTCACCAGGTAAAACGGCACCAACAGTAGCAACCGCTACTTTTAAACCTAAACGACAATTTTTTGCACCACAAACAATATCAACTAACTCGCCTTGCACTACAGTATCAGAGCTGTAATCACCTAAGCTGATTTTTGTTACTTGTAATTTATCGGCATCAGGGTGTTGACCACACTCAACCACTTCGCCAACAATAACGTTATTAAATTGGCCTGCAACTGGGTCTACACCGTCTACCTCAAGTCCTGCCATGGTAATTTGATGAGCTAAATCATCTGAAGAAATAGCAGGGTTTACCCACTCACGTAACCAAGATTCACTAAATTTCATTTTTGGCTTTCCTACTTGAACTGTTTTAAGAAGCGAAGATCGTTTTCAAAGAATGCACGTAAATCATTTACGCCATATCGCAGCATTGTTAGACGTTCAACGCCCATACCAAAAGCAAAGCCTGTATAGATTTCAGGGTCAATGCCTACGCTTCGTAAAACATTTGGATGAACCATGCCACACCCAAGCACTTCTAACCATTTACCATTTTTGCCCATGATATCGACTTCTGCAGAAGGTTCAGTAAATGGGAAATATGAAGGTCTGAATCTTATCTCAACTTCTTCTTCAAAGAAGTGATGCAAGAAGTCATGTAACACACCTTTTAAATGGGTAAAGCTAACGTCTTTATCAACCATTAACCCTTCAACTTGATGAAACATTGGCGTATGAGTTTGGTCATAATCGTTTCGGTAAACTTTACCCGGAGAAATAATTCTAAGTGGTGGTTTTTCCACTTCCATAGTACGAATTTGTACACCAGAAGTTTGAGTACGTAATACTAACTTAGGATTGAAATAAAACGTATCATGATCTTGTCTTGCTGGATGATGCTCAGGAATATTCAACGCATCAAAGTTATGATAGTCATCTTCAACTTCAGGACCTGCTTTAACTGAGAAACCTAAATCACCAAAGAAACTTTCGATTCTTTCAATAGTACGGCTAACTGGATGTAAGCCACCTAATTGCGTGCCACGCCCCGGTAAAGTAACGTCAATAGATTCAGCTGCTAACTTTTGTTTAATTTCTTCATTTCTTAAAAGCTCGCCGCGTTCAGTTAGTAACTTTTGTACTTTTTGCTTGGCAATGTTGATTACTTGACCCATCTTAGGCTTTTCTTCTTTAGGTAGCTTGCTTAAGCCTTTCATTTGCTCAGTGAACAAACCTTTTTTACCTAAAAAGTTAACGCGTACCTGATCAAGGGCAGCAGGATCTGATGCCTCACTTATCGCTAATTCAGCTTGTGAGACTATCTCATCTAAAGTTGTGGTGTCTAAATTCATGGTTTCCTCTAAAACAGGGCTAAGTGCCTAAAATATTAGACACCTTAAATAGACTAATTTTATTAATAAAAAATGAGCTTGATTTTACACGAAAATAGGCTTTTAGGTAGGGTTAATCATGCCTATTCAAGGATTTTTTAGCTTGAATGTGAAATTAAGCAAGAAAAATTATAATTTAGTGTCGTGTTAGGTTAATGAGAGCCACTCTCTGATGATTCAGATTCTCTTTTTACTAACAAAAACGTTAAATACATTTTTGTGGGTAAGGAAAAAATAAGACCAAGAGCAATACATAGTGCACTAATGATAATACCTGTAACCCCTAAGGATTCCATATACTCGCTAAAATTATGTAAGTATATTCCTAACAGTAATAAACATAACCCAATAAAAATCGAGATTTTGAGTAATAAAATAAGCCTTTCTTCTGACATGATTATCTCTGTTATGTTTCGTTATTAAAAAGTAAACATCATTCCTATACCTGTAGCATCTTCCGCCAAGCTAGTAGTATTTTCGGCAAGAGTTGAGTTATCAATTTTACTTTCAATATAAAGGTAAAAATCTTCATCCCAATGATATTTTGCACTTAAAATATAATATTGTTTATGAAAAGTTCCATCTGAACCAATCTCACCCGTTGAATTATCTTTTAATGAGTTGTAACCCAGTATGAGTGAGATATCATTATCAAATCGGTATGCTGAGAACAACTCAATACCACGTGATTTACTCATAATTTTACCAACATCATTGATATCATGATTTTTCATATCAGTATAAACAAAGGCAACATGTAAACCATCACTGCCATATGGCCTATAGGTGACATGTGCAGTAATAAGCTCGTCATCCACTTTACTAGTGCTTTGCCCATTAGCACTCAATTTTATTTTCGCTTTGTTATATGCTATGCCCAAACCAATATCAAAAGGTGTTTGATAGATAACAGAAACACCGAACGAATTATTGAAATTAAGAATAGCTGATAGCTCTTCACCATTCTCTCCTGAAGTATGCAGCTCATCTTCAGAAGCTAAATATTGTCCCGCAAAACTAAAATTTTGGTAATAATATCTGTATTGTATCGCTTGCTCAGCCCTACCAGAGCCTGAAAAACCACCATCTGTGCCAAAATTATAGGTACCAGAAGCTTCAGCGCCAAAAATTTCAAACCAATCGGTTACGCCACCAACATCGTAAGAAACACCCCATTGTTTACCTAGGCTCAATTGACCGTAATTATCATGTTTGAAACCAACAAATCCTTGTCTGACCCACAAGCTATCTGTTGCAGGCCCTGTACTTGTTAGGCCATTATGGTTAACAATTATCTTATCATCCGTATTTGATAGCTGTACGCCCCACTCTAATTTAGCGAACGCTTGCCATTCATTTTTCATCTTATGTGAAAAATCAAAATAAAAACGTGAAAAGCCATCATTCACTTCTTCAAAGTCTTTATTTCTTAAATAGTAAATAGACAGGTTACCTTCAATATCTAAGGTACTTTTATTATTGTTGTACAACTCTAAACCTTGTGCAGCAGGTAAAGCAAAAATTGAAACAGCACTTAGTACGAATGAAAACCTATTCAAATTCATAAATAATCCTTTCTGTGAATCGATTTAATCAATTCTATTAAATCATTATGACAATGTAGCAAACTATGACAGCGCTGCAACTAATGCTTCAACAGGATGACGTGCCTTTTTCTCTGAGAACCTTTTTACTTGGCTTCGACAAGAAAAGCCCGTTGCAAGTACTTGTTCTGAACTAAGCTCTTCAAGCTTATTTTGCCAACTCAATTCAAAAAGCCCTTTAGAATTGTCTAAATTAGCGCCTTCATGACCATAAGTACCAGCCATACCACAACAACCCACTGCAACTTTTTCTAATGGTAAACCAAAGAAATTGAATATAGTTGTCCATTCGTTTTCACTGTTGGCTAACGCGGTTTTCTCAGTACAATGAGAAAATAATTTATAACCTTCTTTATGTTCTGACTCTGCCTTCATTGCCTTAGCATTTGATGCTTTATGTTCATCGATATAGTCAAGCAACCACTCATGAGCAAGTTGTACGTGAAAATCACCCCGCTTATCAGCAAGTAATTTTTTATATTCGTCTCGGTAACAAAGCACCATAGAGGCATCTAAACCGATCATAGGTATAGATAACATTGCCAACTGATTGAGAAAGTCACTACTAGATTTAGCCGTTTTTGCGAACTTGGCTAAAAACCCTTTAACATGCTGCGCTTTACCATTAGGTTTAAAAGGCAATAATATTGGCTCTAAGCCTAGTTTTTTAATTAATGCCATCATCGATTCAACACTCGATGCATCGTAAAATGAAGTAAAAGGATCCTGAACAATAAATACATATTGTTGACGCTGTATAGCCGTTAAAAAGCGTAACTTTTCTAAATCAAAACCACAGTAACCTTTTTCTTTTACTTGTTGAGCAAGTGTTGGCACTGATAATAAAGGGGTATCAACATAACCAATCGCTTTATTAGATAACTTTTCATATGCCTTTGATGATAAAACACCGTTAACGACTTTAGGTAGTTTTGCCATAATAGGCGTTAATAACTCAACATTAGCGACTAAATGATCTTTAAGTGGTCTTGGGTAACGCGAATGGTATAAATTGATAAAGCGAGATCTAAAGTCAGGGACATCAACTTTAATTGGACATTGACTCGCACAGGCTTTACAGGCTAAACAACCTTGCATGGCTTCCATCACTTCATGGGAAAAATCTTGACTATTATCAAGACGATTAACTTTAAACTTTTCTAGTGAGGTATTTAGCAATTTTTTAACAGACCAATGATTAATATCTTGCTCTAGCGATAGCACATCAACACCCTGCTTCTCTAATAACCTTAACCATTCTCTCATCAAGCCAGCTCGACCTTTAGGTGAGTGCCTACGATCTTTAGTAATCTTGCTCGATGGACACATTGGGCTATTACTATCATAGTTAAAACATAAACCATTACCGTTACAGTCTAATGCAGCATTGAAACTGTCTTTTACCGTTACGGGAATTTGTCTGTCATAAAAGCCACGTTTGACATCATCGACGCTCACTAACTGTTCGTTAGAGTCAATAGGCGTACAAATTTTACCTGGGTTCATCTTATTTAGTGGGTCGAACGCAGTTTTGATATTTCTTAATTCGTCAAAGAGTTCTTCACCAAAAAATTCTGGCCCATATTCACTTCGATAACCTTTGCCGTGCTCTCCCCACATTAAACCACCGTACTTAGCCGTTAATTTAACCACCTCATCAGAGAGTGTTCGTAATAGTTTTTCTTGATTTTCATCACACATATCAAGTGCAGGCCTAACATGCAATACACCAGCATCAACATGACCAAACATACCATAATGTAAATCGTGCTCATCAAGTAAGGCTCTAAATTCTACGATAAAGTCAGCTAAATTTTCAGGTGGAACCGCGGTATCTTCGGCAAACGCTAACGGTTTTTCTCTGCCTTGAGTGTTACCTAACAAGCCAACAGCTTTTTTACGCATTGCATATATTTTATTAATGCTAGCTAAATCTGAGGTTACCTGATACCCAATTACCCCTAGATTCTCCTCTTGAGATATCAGTTCATCTAAAGATGCAGTTAAAACACCGACCTGCTCTGCTAAACCATCAACACTATCACCATTAAATTCGACGATATTAATACCGTCCATGATTTTACCTGTTACATCACTGATCAAATCACTCACTGAATGCCAAACGATATCTTGCTTAGCAAGGTTTAGCACTTTGCTATCTATCGTTTCAACAGAGGTTGCTTTAGCTTTCACTAAGTGTGGTGAATGTCGTAAAGCAGAATCAAAACTATCATATTTTATATTGATTAACGTTTTAGCGGCTCTTATAGGAGTAATGCTTAATTTTGCTTCACTGACAAAGGCAAGCGAGCCTTCCGAGCCAGTAATTAATCGAGAAAGATCAACTCCGATTATTTCACCATTGTTTGATTGAATAACATTTTCGAGATCGTAGCCCGTTAAGAACCTATTTAATCGAGGGAATTTAGCCAGTATTTGCTCTCGTTTATCTAAACAAGAAGATAAAACTTGTTTTGTGATTTTACCAAGGCTAGTTTGTTCTTTAGCAACCGATTGAGCTTGCGCTAAAGTCATAGGGTTAGTGATTAACGTATCACCATTCGCCAATACAGAGTTTAACCCTAAAACGTGATCAGAGGTTTTTCCATACACTAAGGAACCTTGGCCTGATGCATCAGTATTAATCATGCCACCAACCGTTGCTCGGTTACTGGTCGATAAATCAGGCGCAAAGAAAAAACCATAGGGCCTTAAATAATCATTAAGTTGATCTTTGACTACACCCGCCTCAACTTTAACCCAATTCTCTTCGACATTTATTTCCAATATACGATTCATATATTTAGATAAATCAACCACGATGCCGGGTGTTAAACTTTGCCCATTGGTACCTGTTCCACCGCCACGAGCGCTAAACTTAATTTCAACAAATTTCTCTTTACTCGCCACGGTAGCAATGATTGATAAATCTTGATGACTACGAGGATGAAGAACTAATTGTGGCAATTGCTGATAAATACTATTGTCTGTTGCCACCGCTAACCGGCTACTGTAACTAGTATTTATTTCACCAGTAAACTGGCTTAACTTAATAGCTTGAACAAAGTCTTCATATACTGGTGAAAGGTGAGCGCTTATATCTATATGAGGCAACATAATCAGGAGTTTTTTTAATTTTTAACAGGACATTAACGCGAGTATATCATGTAAAAATTGAATTTTTACTCTAAAGGTGACTATTTATGCATTGTATACACTATTTTGTGAATAAAGGCATGATTGCATAATATTTATTCAACATTCTTTATTAATAACAAGTTAAAAATTAACTAAAAAAAACGCCTTAATAAATTAAGGCGTTTTAATCATTTTCTGTTATCAAATTTGGCGTTATGAATTATTCTTCATTTGATCTGCCAAATATAACCATGTTGGTAACACTGTATCAGGATTTAAAGAGACACTATCTATTCCTTGTTCAACTAACCAAGCTGCAAAGTCTTCATGGTCTGAAGGACCTTGGCCACAAATACCTACGTACTTACCACGTGCTTTACAGGCTTTAATTGCCATAGACAATAATGCTTTAATCGCAGGATTACGTTCATCAAATAAATGTGCAATTAAACCAGAATCTCTATCTAAGCCTAAGGTTAATTGAGTTAAGTCATTAGAGCCAATTGAGAAACCATCAAAGTAATCAAGGAATTGATCCGCTAATAAAGCATTCGATGGCAATTCACACATCATAATAATACGTAAACCATTCTCACCACGTTTTAAGCCATGCTCAGCTAAAATATCAATAACTGCTGAAGCTTCTTCTAAGGTACGGACAAACGGGATCATGATCTCAACGTTAGTTAAATCCATATCATTACGAACACGTTTAATGGCTTCACATTCTAAAGCAAAGCAATCTCTGAAATCTTGTGAAATATAACGAGAAGCACCGCGATACCCTATCATCGGGTTCTCTTCCTCAGGCTCAAACTCTTCACCACCAACTAAATTAGCGTATTCATTTGATTTAAAATCAGACATACGCACAATCACTTTTTCAGGTGCATATGCTGCTGCTAAGGTTGAAATGCCTTCAGTTAGTTTGGCAACGTAAAATTCTACAGGATCAGCGTAACCAGCAATAATATCCTTAATTTCATCTTGTAAGTCAGCCGATTGTTCATCAAAGTTAATTAACGCCTTAGGATGCACACCAATCATTTTATTAATAATGAATTCAAGACGGGCTAAACCGATCCCCGCATGCGGTAAGCGAGCAAAAGCAAATGCTCTATCAGGGTTACCCACATTCATCATAATTTTTAACGGTAACTCCGGCATAGCATCTATTTCAGAGGTTGTTACTGTGTAATCTAATTTACCTTGATAAATAAACCCTGTATCACCTTCTGCACAAGAAACTGTTACTTCATCGCCAGTAGAAATAACCTTTGTTGCATTACCACAACCAACCACAGCTGGTATCCCCATTTCACGGGCAATTATGGCAGCATGACAAGTTCTACCGCCACGATTAGTTACAATAGCAGAAGCACGTTTCATGATTGGTTCCCAATCAGGGTCGGTCATATCAGTAACTAATACATCACCTGGTAAGATTTTATCCATCTCTTCAAGCGAAGAAAGGACTTTTGCTTCACCGCTACCAATTTTATGACCAATTGAACGGCCTTCACAAATCACATTGGCTTTAGCTTGTAATTGGAATTGCTCCATTATATTGGCATTCTCGCGACTTTTTACCGTTTCAGGACGTGCCTGTACGATATAAAGCTTATTATCTAAGCCATCTTTTGCCCATTCAATATCCATTGGACGGCCGTAGTGTTTTTCAATAATTACCGCTTGTTGTGCTAATTGTTGAACTTCATCATCTGTTAATGAGAAACGGTTAGAGTCAGCTTCATCAATATCAATAATTTCTACTTGTTTAGAGTGTTCTTGGCTTTGTGAGTACACCATTTTGATTGCTTTACTACCCAAAGTTCTGCGCACAACCGATGGTTTACCCTTAGCTAAGGTTGGTTTATGTACATAAAACTCATCTGGGTTAACCGCACCTTGTACAACCATTTCACCTAAACCAAAGCTTGAAGTGATAAAGACTACATCTTCAAAGCCAGATTCAGTGTCGATTGAAAACATAACACCTGATGAAGAAATATCACTTCTTACCATGCGTTGAATGCCAGCTGATAAAGCAACGCCTCGATGATCATAGCCTTGGTGTACGCGATATGAAATAGCTCTATCATTAAACAGAGAGGCAAATACGTGCTTAATAGCAACCATAACGGCATCTAAACCACGTACATTTAAAAAGGTTTCTTGCTGACCAGCAAATGAAGCATCAGGCATATCTTCTGCTGTTGCAGATGAGCGTACGGCAAATGAAGCATCATCAGCAAAGCCTGCTGCTAACTTTTCATATGCTTGTTCAATATCACGCTGCATTTCAGGTAGAAATGGTGTATCGATTATCCATTGTCTAATGGTTGCACCACTTTCAGCTAACGCATTAACATCGTCAACATCTAATGTATCAAGTAACTGATAAATTTTTTCATTAATGCCACTTTGCTCAAGGAATTCATTAAAAGCAAAAGCCGTAGTAGCAAAGCCGCCGGGTACTTGTACACCAACATTAGCTAAATTTGAGATCATTTCGCCAAGTGAAGCGTTCTTACCGCCTACACGCTCTACATCATTCATTCCTAGGTGTTCATACCAAAGTACGTTTTCTTGCACAACTCATCTCCAAAAGGATTAAAACAGTTAAATTAGGATTTTCATTTAAAACAATGTATTAATAATAGTTTTAAAAGTGAAAATTTCTCAAAAAATACCTCTTTATATTCAACGCCTATCATTCTACACTGCCCTATATCTAAAAAGAATCACAATTTAGTATAACTAGTTAAAAGTTTTCATAAGGACTTCCAAATGCGCTCCGCTTTTTATATCTCTGATGGCACTGCGATCACTTCAGAAGTGTTTGGCCATGCATTATTATCTCTATTTCCAACCGAATTTGAACATCATACGATTTCTTTTGTTGAAACCATTGAAAAAGCCAACGAAGCAAAAGAAGCAATTAATAAAGCCTATAAACGTTCAGGGCAGCCGCCTTTAGTTTTTCATACCTTTGTAAATAACGATATTCGAGAGATTATTGATAACTGCGATGGGGTAATCTACAACTTTCTAGAGCACTTTGTCTCTCCCCTTGAAAAAGAGTTGAAGCTTGAAGCAAAACCAAAGGCCCATAGAACGCATAGTATTCATGAAAATAGTTATGACTATAGAATTGAAGCGGTTAATTACGCATTAGCCAATGATGATGGCTCCAATGTCAGTAACTATGAGCATGCTGATGTTATTCTTGTTGGTGTCTCACGTTCTGGAAAAACACCAAGTTCTTTATATCTCGCTCTGCAATATGGTATCAAAGCAGCAAACTACCCGTTTACTGATGATGATATGGAAGAATTAAAAATACCTGACTTTTTAAAACCACATAAAAAGAAAATATTTGGTTTAACGATAGATGCCGACAGATTAATGGATATTCGCGATGGACGCATGGCCAATAGCAAGTACGCCTCAGCTCGTCAGTGTAGAATGGAAGTACGTGAAGTAGAAAAGCTTTATAAAAAAGAGAAGCTGCCTTATCTCAATACTACTAAGTTTTCTGTTGAAGAAATTACGGCAAAAATATTGGCTGCTACGGGTCTGCAAAGATATAAATACTAAATTGAACTAACTCATATCAACTAATGTGATTATTTCTCAGTAAAACAGTTCACATTAGTTGTGAATTTAGCTATGTTAGCGCGATATTATATTTTGTGCTGACTTTGATGTTCTCTTGTATACATTCTTTCTCAAAGAAAATTGCACAACGACAAACATAAGAATTTCATGACTATTAAAACAGATGAATTACGTACTAGCCTCATTGAGAATTTAGCTTCACCCGCTGAACTTTCAGAGCAAATACCTTTAACAGAAAAAACAGCAGACTTTATCATAGAAAGCCGACGTGAAATTGAAGCCGTCATTAATGGCACTGACAAGCGTTTACTGGTTATTGTAGGTCCTTGTTCAATACACGATACCGAAGCAGCTATTGATTACGCTAAAAAGCTCAAAGTATTACGCGAAAAGTATAAACATGAATTACTAATTGTTATGCGTGTTTATTTTGAAAAACCTCGCACTACCGTTGGTTGGAAAGGCTTGATCAGCGACCCTGATTTAGACAAATCTTTTCATGTAGCAAAAGGCTTAAAGCTTGCTCGTAACTTACTGGTAGATATTAATGATTTAGGCTTGCCAGCAGGTACTGAGTTCTTGGATATGGTTACCGGTCAATATATTTCTGACCTTATTAGTTGGGGAGCCATTGGGGCGAGAACCACTGAGAGCCAAGTTCATCGAGAATTAGCTTCTGCACTTTCATGCCCAGTCGGCTTTAAAAATGGTACTGACGGCAATGTTAAAATAGCTATCGATGCGATTAAAGCCTCTAGTGTACCTCACGTTTTATATTCACCTGATAAAAGTGGTCAAATGTGTATTTACCAAACGCATGGTAACCCATATGCTCACGTTATTTTACGAGGTGGTAAAGAGCCTAATTATCATGCTGAAGATATCAGTTCAACAGCAAGCCAACTTAGTCAATCAAACTTACCACAAAGCATTATGATTGATTGTAGTCATGGCAACAGCTACAAAGATCATAATAAGCAAATTGATGTCGCTAAATCTCTTGCAGAGCAAGTTAAAAATGGTGAGCAAAGTATTTTTGGTGTAATGATTGAAAGCTTTTTAACAGCGGGTAATCAAGCCGTGAAAGCCGGTGAACCTTTAGTCTATGGTCAAAGTATCACAGATGCCTGTGTTGACTTAAATGTGACTGAAGATATCTTTAGCTTACTGGCTGATGCAGTAAAACAACGCCGATAAGCTGACGTAATAAATTTTAAGCAATAAAAAGGCGATGTATAAAACATCGCCTTTTGCATTTCTGCAAATATATCAATAAATAACTCAATAAAATGCCCTTGGATATATTACTTTATCTGTGCAATTAAACCGTCACTTGCCGCTTCAACTAAATCAAGAACATAATCAAAACCTCTGGCACCACCATAATATGGATCTGGCACTTGCTGCTCTTCAAGTTCTGTTGCAAAGTCTAAAAACAAATGGTTTTTGTATTGGAGTGCTTTGGGCGCAATAGAATTCATATTAGATAAATTGTCTTCGTCCATCGCGAGGATCAAGTCAAACTTTTCAAAGTCTGCAACCGTCAACTTACGTGCCCTTATACCATCAAAAGAGAAACCACGCGCTTCACCCGCTTTCAACGAACGATGGTCAGGCCTCTCCTTCGCATGAGCACCTAAAGTGCCGGCAGAGTCAATTTCTAGTGATAACCCCTGCTCTTTTGCTTTTTGGCGAAAGACGGCTTCTGCCGTTGGCGATCGACAAATATTGCCCATACAGACGAATAGAACAGATTTAATTCCTTTTAAACTCATATCGTTAGACATAATGCATGTACCAATATCAAATTAAAACTTTAATACAACTAACAAAATCAATAACTTGTATTAATACTGTATTAAAGTTGTGAAAAATAAATAATGTATTCTGGGCTATCAATTTGTAAACGTAAAGGTTATTTAGCAAATTCAATAATATTATTGATATTGATCATTGAATAGAAATAGCATCTTTAATTCATAATGGTTTATAACAAATAAACTAAAACGAATTAAAGATATTAAGGTGAGTAGTCTAAGTTCTAATGCAGAACATTACTTTGGTAAATTTTATTAAGAGATGACTTTAGTCAATTTCTTCAATGGTTATACCAATGAGATAACAATCTTTGCTTTCTTCTTCAATGCGAACAACTTTACCGCTCACATCTAAGGCTTGTACTTGACTACTTGCCGAATCAACTTTTACTCTAACATGAGTAGAAATCTCTAGTGGATGTTCCATTTCCACAGCCATTCCTGTTGCACTTAAGTCTCTACAAGTTGCTGATACTTGTGAATTAACTTCATCATCGAGTATGGTCAATACGACTTCAGTGTTCAACATCATTCGATAAAAATTACGTTTATCGTCAAAACTATTCATTATCACTCCTTGGGAATGTAAAACAACTTTGAACAGTTATACTGAGCCATAATCATGCTGTCAATAAACTTAAGTAAAATCCTGATATTCACAAATTAAATAGCAATGGTTTTTAAATGATTAAGTATACGTTTTACCGAAATTGGCGCTGCTGTCCCTAAGTTTTGTGCAAATAACGAGATACGCAATTCTTCTATCATCCAACGCGTTTCAAGTAATGCAATATCTAACGGCTTATCTTTACGTTGCTTTGCAATCAAAGCGTCATACGCCTCTTGAACTTTGCTCACTTCAATCAACTTTAATCGGTCTTGATTTGGGTCGATAGGCAGTTTTTCTAAACGCCTTAATATTCCTTTTAAGTAACGAATAATATCATCAAGTTTCGCTATACCGTTTTTATTAACAAAGCCTTTAAAAATTAATTGCTCACTTTGGTGCTTTATATCACCATGAGATTGAATGACATTCAGCGATACGTTGCCTTTTAACTTTTTGCCAATATCATGACGTAAACTCAGTGCCTGCTCTACTTTTATAGCCGCCGCTAATACGGCATCTGCTATTTCAGCTCTGACAAAGTCACTGCATTGTTTAAAGTCTTGCTCGGTTCTAGGTAGTGATAGCTTGTTGTCCTGCGCTGACATGAATACTTTCACTAAATGGTTACAAGCGGCTTGAATACAATCTTCTAATAATTCATTAATCGAACCAAACGGATTAAAATACAAACCGAGTTTGGCTTTATTAGGTAGCTTTTGCTGTAAATATTTAATCGGTGAAGGAATATTTAACAGTATTAATCGCGTAATGCCCGCAAGCATAGCTTGCTCTGCATGCTCTTCTTGCTCAAACAGCTCTATAGCTACACTGGTTTTGTTATCAACTAACGCAGGAAACGCTTTTATTGAAATATTGGCCACTTTTTTCTCGTACCCTTTAGGTAAACTATTAAAGTCCCATTGAGTGATACCTGTCTTTTCAATACCTTTTTCAGCTACCTTTTTAATCGATGCTTTAACTTTGCCTTGCAGCTGAACTTTTAGCTCGTGCAAATCTCTTCCTTGATTGAGTACTTTGCCCTGTTCATTCACTATCTGAAAATTCATGGTCAAGTGTACGGGTAAAACGATGTTATCCCACGCATCGTCAGGCAGCTTAACTCCCGTCATTCGTAATAGTTGCTTAGCCAAACTGTCTTTAAAGTTGCCTTCAAATTCCAACATATTATCTAAGCAGGCTTGGGCATAATTTGGTGCAGGCACAAAGTTACGTCTTAATGTTTTAGGGAGTGCTTTAATCAGAGATACCGCTAAATCAAAGCGTAATGCAGGAATTAACCAATCAAAATTTTCAATTTGAACTTGATTTAATAGGGCAATTGGAATGACAACACTAATACCATCATCAAGATCTCCCGGACTAAAGTGATATTTTAGCGGCAAAGTTAACCCTTGCTGCTGCCAAGTATCGGGATATTCCTTTTTAGATAACTCTGTTGATGTTTCATTTAACAAAAATGCTTTAGTAAAGTTTAATAACTTAGGATTTTGTTGTTTTTCTTTTTTCCACCATGCCAAGAAACTACGCTGACAAATCACTGAATCTGGTGTTTTATCTAAATAGAAATCTATCAGTTGTTGATCGTCTATTAAAAAGTCTTTACGTCGTGCTTTTTGCTCTAATTTTTCAATACTTGCGACGAGTGCTTGGTTGTGTTTTAAAAACTCTTCTTTAATAAAGCTATCGCCATGCACAAGTGCTTCTTGAATAAACAACTGCCGACAAGTATCAGGTTCAATTTGGTTGAAGTTAACTTTACGTTTACCGACAATAACCAAGCCATATAAAGTGACTTGCTCAAACGCCATTACCGCACCTTGCTTTTTCTCCCAATGAGGCTCGCTATAGCTTTTTTTAATTAAATGCTTAGCTAATGGCTCTATCCATAACGGGTCAATTTTAGCGTTCATCCTTGCAAATAATCGACTTGTTTCAACCAACTCAGCAGACATTAACCATTTAGGCGGTTTTTTCGCTAAAGCTGAACCCGGAAAAACAAAAAACTTACTGCCACGAGCACCTTTAAACTCTCTGTTTTCATCTTGTTGACCAAGATGGCTTAATAAGCCAGACAATAAGGCTTGGTGAACTGTCGTTAATGATTTATCACTGTTCTGGTCAGCCGAATGTTTTTTATCCTTTTGGTGAGGATTTTCAATCACTTTAAAATGATAATCCACCGTTGAAAGCGCGATTTTCTGCTCTTTTAATGTCAGCTTTAATTGACTGAAAATATCTTGCCACTCTCGAATTCTTACGTAGGAAAGATATTCTTTTTGACACAACTTACGAAATTGGTTTTGCGAAAGCTCACCTTGTTGCTCTGTGACATAGCACCACAAGTTAAGCAAGCTGATAAAGTCCGATTGTTTATCTTTAAAGCGACTATGTTTTTCATCACTCGCTTGTTGCTTTTCATGAGGCCTTTCTCGTGGATCTTGTATACTTAAAGCGCTTACTATGATCAGTACCTGCTCTAAACAACCAAAATCAATCGCAGATAAAACCATTTTAGCTAATCGCGGATCGATTGGGAATTTAGATAATAAGCGCCCAGACTTGGTCAGCTGCGTATGCGACTGGTTAGTATGTTTCTTATTGCCAGCACTAGGTTTAATTGCTGCAAGCTCTTCTAATAACCTAACGCCATCATTGATATTACGACTATCTGGTGGCTCGACAAAAGGAAACTGACTAATATCCCCTAAATCTAATGCTAGCATTTGTAAAATAACGGTTGCTAGATTGGTTCTGAGTATTTCAGGGTCGGTAAACTCATCACGGTTGATAAAATCTTCTTCGCTATATAAACGAATACATATACCTTCCGAAACACGACCACAACGCCCCGCTCTTTGATTGGCACTGGCCTGAGAAATCGCTTCAATGGGTAAGCGCTGAACTTTAGTACGATAACTATATCGAGAGATTCTTGCCGTGCCTGGGTCAATAACGTATTTAATACCCGGTACAGTCAAACTGGTTTCAGCCACGTTGGTAGCCAATACTATATTACGACCACTATGAGGTTTAAAAATACGGTTTTGCTCGGCGATTGTTAATCGTGCATATAAAGGTAGTATTTGAGTATGCTGTAAATTTGCTTTTGATAATGCAGCCGCAGTATCACGTATTTCTCGTTCGCCATTTAAAAAGATTAATATATCACCATGGCTTTCATGGCTAAGTTCATCAACAGCATTGATAATACCTGAGACAATATCATTTCCCTCGTTAGAGCTTGATAACGTTTCGTCTTCTTGACTATCGTCATTTAAAGGACGATATCTAATTTCTACGGGATATGTTCTACCAGATACTTCAATAATTGGGGCTTCGACACCTGTTTTTGATGCAAAATGTTTAGCGAATCGCTCCGGATCAATGGTTGCCGAGGTAATAATGACTTTAAGATCAGGTCGTTTAAAAAGTATCTGCTTTAAATAGCCTAAGATAAAATCTATATTCAAACTACGTTCATGGGCTTCATCAATGATAATGGTGTCGTATTGACGTAATAACCGGTCTTTTTGCATTTCAGCAAGTAAAATACCGTCAGTCATTAATTTAATGTAACTACGTTCACTTACTTGGTCATTAAAGCGTACTTTATAACCCACTTGATCGCCCAATTTAGTACCAAGCTCTTCTGCGATTCTGTTTGCCACTGTGCGTGCTGCAATTCGTCTTGGCTGGGTATGACCAATTAAGCCATTAACACCTCGACCAAGTGCTAAACAAATTTTAGGAATTTGTGTTGTTTTACCTGAGCCTGTTTCACCGGCAATAATGACTACTTGGTTATCGACAATAGCTTGACCTATACGCTCAGCACTATCAGAAATAGGTAAACCATCAGGAAAACTAATGTTAGGTAAACTCGCCAGCTTGCTCGCTTTATCGTTAGAGGACTTTATGATGTCTTGATGAATTCTTGTTAAGCTTTTTTGAAGCTTAACCACTTCGTTTTGCTTATCTTGATGACTGTTACTTTGTTTTTGTTGGTTTATTAACGTTAATTTCTTTTTAATATCAATTAACTTTTTCTTCAGACGCGGCACATCACATTGCTTTGCTTCACAAAGCAAATCAAACAATGGTTGTACATCAAGGTTATCAGTTTTCAATTCAGACATAGATCAAAATTCAGGATACAAGGAAGCAGAGATACCCAACTAATCGAGTTTGTGTTAGTTCGGTAATAAATAAAGTGAGCATTTTAACAGTTAATAATGTGATTACCAGTTAGTTTAACGAGAGTAAATTGTTTTAATGTTAAACCATGTCCATGTATAATACGCGCCATTAAATTTGACATGAAAATATCATTAAGGAATTTCCTATCCTTGCTTGTAACAATATCACGCAACAATTCGGTGCTAAACCGCTATTTGAAAATATCTCACAAAAGTTTGGTGGTGGTAACCGCTACGGCTTAATTGGTGCTAACGGTTGTGGTAAATCAACCTTTATGAAAATCCTTGGTGGTGACTTAGAACAAACATCAGGAAACGTAAGCTTAGATACCGGTGAACGTTTAGGTAAATTACGCCAAGACCAATTTGCTTTTGAAGAATACAGTGTTATTGACACGGTAATCATGGGACATACTGAGCTTTGGGCTGTTAAAGAAGAACGTGACCGTATTTATGCTTTGCCTGAAATGAGTGAAGAAGACGGCATGAAAGTAGGCGATTTAGAATCAGAATATGCTGAAATGGATGGCTACTCTGCTGAAAGCCGTGCTGGTGAATTGCTAATTGGTGTTGGTATTCCTGTTGAACAACATTTTGGTTTAATGAGCGAAATAGCACCAGGTTTTAAGCTGCGTATTCTATTGGCTCAAGCGTTATTCTCTGATCCTGATATTTTATTACTTGATGAGCCAACCAACAACTTGGATATTCACACTATTCAATGGTTAGAAGAAACCTTAAATGAGCGTGATTCAACCATGATCATTATTTCTCATGATAGACACTTTTTAAACAGTGTTTGTACCCACATGGCAGATTTAGATTACGGCGAATTACGTGTCTATCCAGGTAACTACGATGAATATATGCTAGCAGCAACACAAGCTCGTGCCCGTTTATTAGCAGACAATGCCAAGAAAAAAGCGCAAATTGGCGAATTACAAGCCTTTGTTGCACGATTCTCTGCTAATGCGTCAAAAGCGAAACAAGCTACTTCACGTGCTAAACAAATTGATAAAATTCAATTAGAAGAAGTGAAAGTTTCAAGTCGTACTAACCCTTTCATTCGATTTGAACAAGAGAAAAAGCTTTTCCGTAATGCCTTAGTTATTGAAAAATTGAATAAGCAATTTGACGATGCTCATATCTTAAAAGACATTTCAGCGTTAATTGAAGTAGGTGAACGTATCGCGATTATCGGTGAAAACGGTATTGGTAAAACAACCTTTTTACGAACGTTAATGAATGAAGTGGGCTATGAAGCAACTTCTGGTGAATTTAATTGGTCTGAAAACGTAAACATAGGTTATTACGCGCAAGATCATGAATATGAATTTGAAAACGACATGACCTTATTTGAGTGGATGAGTCAATGGCGTCAACCAACGGATGATGAGCAAGCCGTTCGTGGCTATTTAGGTCGTTTGTTATTCTCTGCTGATGATATTAACAAGTCCGTTAAAATTTTATCTGGTGGAGAAAAAGGCCGTATGTTATTTGGTAAGCTAATGATGCAAAAACCAAATATTTTAGTGATGGATGAACCAACCAACCACATGGATATGGAGTCTATCGAATCATTAAATATGGCATTAGAAGGTTATGAAGGGACTTTATTATTCGTTAGTCATGACCGTGAGTTTGTCTCATCACTTGCGACTCGTATTATCGAAATAACCGCCGATGGTTATACTGATTTTGCTGGTACTTACGATGAGTACCTTGCTAGCCAAGCCTAAGTATACACATAGGCACAGATAGTTAAGTCATATGCAGCTTTAACCGTTGCAACATTAAGAGGGTGAATTAAACACCCTCTTCTTTTATCGCCCTAAAAAGCTAAGGAATCACCTTGTTAAGTTATCGCCATGGGTTTCACGCCGGCAATTTTGCTGATGTTCTTAAACACAGTGTGTTGACACTTGTGCTTGATTACATGACTCGAAAAGAAAAAGGCTTTAGTTATATCGACAGCCACTCTGGGGCTGGTATGTATCAACTTGAAGATAAATTTTCACAAAAAACCGGCGAATATAAAGATGGCATTGGTAAAATCATCAAGGATATCAATGCGCCTGAATCGCTTATGACTTACCTTAATTTAATTAAGCAATTGAATCATGATGATGAACTAAATATTTATCCAGGTTCACCGGGTATTGCCAAAGAATTTGTTCGTCGACAAGATGCGAGTCATTTGTTTGAGTTACACCCAACTGATAATGAGTTATTAAATAATTTTTGCTATCGATGGAAAAAATCATTTATCAAACAATCAGATGGTTACCAAGGTGTATTAGGACTAGTTCCACCTCCCACAAGACGTGGCGTAGTGTTAATAGATCCGCCTTATGAATTAAAAGAAGATTACCCAAAAGCGGTAAATACCATCATTAAAGCCTACAAAAAGTTTGCTACAGGCACTTATATACTTTGGTACCCTGTTGTCCAAAGACATTGGGTAGAACAAATGCAGCAAACTTTCACGCAAAGCGAAGTAAAAAACGTTTTACAAGTTGAATATTGCCAAAAGGCAGATAGTGAAGAATATGGCATGACAGGTACTGGGTTATTTGTTGTTAACCCTCCATGGCAACTAGCGGCTCAACTTGAAGAAATACTGCCTTACCTTAAAAGTAAACTAGGTAATGAAGAATCTACTTATGCATTAACTCAACTTATTGCAGAGTAGTATTTTAATAAAGTAAATCTATTGAAGCAGTCTGTAAAAATAGCTGCTAGCGAATTCTTTATTAAGCCGAGCTCAGGTTATTTAATCAGGCTCATTATTGTAAAAATAATGAGCATAACCACCACCATCACCACGTTAAATATAAAAATAGGTGATTTTTGTTGCCAAAGTGTTTTAAAAGTTTGCATAGGCGTTAATTTATTACTTTCTTCAAGTTGAGCGAGTACATATTGGTTAAGTTCTTTTTGATCAAAATAACGTTGTTTCGCACTACCTATTGGAATGGACAATGTAGACGAAATTAAATGCTCATTACTAAACCTCAAGTCTTTTAACGCCAAGCTTACTTCCTGATCTCCATTTTTTAATATAATAACTTCACCAAGCACACCCAGAGCGACTCGTTGAATCTTTAAGAAAAGGTTCAAGAAACATAATACAAAGACAAACCAAGCTGCTAGAAAAACGCCATAAAACCAATACAACTGTGAAGTATCTTTTCCATCGATATTATTTGACTGCAATATAATTAAGCAAGGTAATAAAGCTAAAGCAGCTAATACAATATAAACAGTCGCTTTATATTTAACTGCTCTGTTAGTTAGCCAAAAAGGAGTGCTTGCTTTAACACGTTGTGACATACGTTCAATCGTTTCGGCATTTACCGCCATCTTACTTTGCTCTATATGATACTCAATACTTTGTTTACTTCCCTTTGCACCACCGGTAAAGGCTGCGATAGTTTGTCGCTTTTCTAAAAGCCACGCAGCGACAATACCCAACAAAAGTACCACGATAAAAGCAACTTTGCCTGCAAGTGCAATAGCTTTTCCTTGTTCAATGACTTCATTTCGTGAAGTATTGATTGCTTGTAATACCTTCGGCTCAAATAATCCTAAGCTATTACCACTGTTATCAAATTGTTCAATCATCAAGGCTGAAAAATCTGCCAACCAAATTGTATCTTGCCAAAATACTAGCGACATGGGATCTTGCACATACTTTGGTAAAAGTTTATTAAGCTTTTTACCTGTTAAATCAAATTGTTGAATAACACCACGTGACATTTGAGCGTTGGCAACATTCACCCAAACACTCTGGTTTTCTACGGCGAAAAGAAAAGGAAACTGATTTTTTTCATTAACACTCGCCGTAAACTTTACTTCTTCATGGGCAAAATTATTTGTCGTTTGTGATATTTGTACTAAACGGTGGTTATTGGTGTCAGCCAGCCACAGCTTATTGTTGACAAGTTTTAATTGATTAGGAAATTTAAACGACTTTGTTGAAGAACTCGCCTGTAATTCTCCATGTTGATCAAGCTTTAATAGCTTATGCTCAGCTGTACTGGAAATAAAAACCGTATTATCCGTTTGTTTTATTAACAAATGAAAAGCTCTTGGAAAGTCTGGTAAGTGTTGTGCAAAAGGCTGACAAGAAAACTTCGGCATCTTACATCGATACCAGCCTGTTTTATGCGTAACACTTTTATCTATAATGGTATTTTTATTAAACTCCTTAGCACTATTTTCAGTTGGTTGGATATTTTTAGCGGGTTCAGCTTGGTGGGTAATTCGAAAATAAGCCTTAATAGAATCAATAAAGGATGTTGCATTAGCTTGGTGATAAAACAATAAATCACCGTTATTAAAAAAATCAAAATCCCCTTTCGCCGAAAAATAATGAGTAGAAAAATCGAGTTGTTTTTCTACAATGCCTTGCGGATTCAACCAAAATAACTGCTGTTCATATTGAATAACTAAATACTGATTATCTTGCTTTATAAAGCCTAGGCGACCAACATCAGCAACTTTAAAATTACCATATTGCCATACAACAACACTCGACAATGCGCCTAAAACAATTAATATTGCTGCGATTAACGAACGTCCTTGCATGGTAACCTTCTATTTTCTTAAATATTTTTCTCGTTACACTATAAAGGGTTTTGACAATAAAAGGCACTGTCTGTGCAAAAAGTAATAGCTAGACTCCGTCAATATTACCTCTACAAAGCTAAAGCATTGTCTAAATACTGATGTGCTTGTTGGCTGTATAGTAACTGGCTAGACATAGATAATAGCGCCTCTTTATCGAGCATGGCATCTTGGTATTGAGCCAATAATTCACTGATAAGGTTCGCTTCATAAACATAACAAGCTACAGGGTTTTGTTGATAAAGCACTTTTAATTGCATTGATGATTTTAATCTTGCTTGAATTGACAACACATCAAGAATCACTTGTGGAAACTGCCAATACTTCGCCACTTTATAGGTAATGACTTTTGAGTTCTTAAACATCAACTCCTTAAATGCAAAAGAGTTGGGTTGATTATCAGGGTGAACAACAGAGAAAGCTTCCATCATTAACTGATAAATAATCATATCGCCTAAGTTACATATCAAGCCAACTAAATAACCTTGTGCCACTTCCGTATGAAGTTGTCCCTGTTGCAGTAAATGTTTGGTAATGTCCCCAGTAGATAAACTATGCTGCCATATTTTATTACCGTATTGCTGAAAATAAACGGGTGATTTGGGCACCATTTTACTAATAAAGCCATTAATGACACCTTCCATTAACCCTTTACTACCCAGTTGCATAAAGGCTGACTTTAAATCGGTAATATCTTTCTGACCACGGTTGTAAAACGTAGAATTAGCTAGTTCAATAACTTTTGCTGCAATTACAGGTTCTTGTTGAATAAGACCAATCAGCTCTTGGGTAACAAACTCTTGATCATTGATTTGTTCAATCACTTGAGTAAGCGAAGTGGGTAAAATAGGTAATGCCGCTAATAAATGTTTAGGCGATTTCAACAAGCTCTCTATTTTATCTGAAACAAATAGTGATAGCTCATCGTGGCTATTGGTTGGTGGAGATTGTCCAAACAGGTAATCGTAAAAACCTCTTTGTTGTTTCTCTTCAATGGTGGTTATATCAAGTTGCTTAGTCGTTAATGCACCTTGCAACTCAGCGACCGCTTGTTCAGCTTGTTCTTCTGTGCTGTTTTTAGTGTCTTCAAAATAAGTATAATTGGCTCGTTCTTTCTGAGACTTTGTCGAGAAAATTAGTCTAACTAACGCTTTAAACATCAACACCAGCCTTAGGCTATAACATCATTAATAACTCTTTATTACTAATAAGTTATAGCACAGTAAAACATTAATAACTTAGCGTTAGATCATTAAAGTTTAACAGTTAAATGGTTTTTCGAGCTCTTTAAACCACCACTGCTTTTAAAGAAAAAGCAAAACAACTGCCCTTACCTAGTTCACTGGTCACTTTCATATTCGCATTCAATAATGAGGTAAGTTTTTTGGTAATAGCTAGGCCTAAACCTGCATGTTTATGCTTTTCGCCTTTTGCATTACTGGCACGATATCTAGCATCAAAAATATAGCTTAAATCTTCTTGGCTAATACCTGTACCATTATCAATAACAGCAATGGTTACGCGATCATTATCATTTTGAATATCGATAGTAATTTCACCGTCTGCGGGGGTATGTCTTAAAGCATTATCAATTAAGTTACTTAAAATACGCTCAAGTTTGGCAATATCTGAATAAACTAAATAACCACATTGCGCTGGGTTCAATGATAATTTAATGTTTTTCTCACTGGCTTTTAGAGCAAATTTAGCGACAATGTCATAAATAAGTTCACCTATAGGGAAGGTTTCTAAATTGACTGATACTTGACCATCTTCTAAATGGGCTAATTCAAAAATTTGATCAATTAATAACTTTAACTGCTTTCCGTTTCTTAGAACTGTTTTTAAATAAGCATCTCTATCTTCAACTGATAAACTATCGCCTTTTATCGCGATAGTTTCTACGTAACCCTGCATTGCAGCAAGTGGTGTGCGTAAATCATGAGATAACTGGGCTAATAACTCTTTTCTAATGCGTTCATTGTCTGTCAACTGCATCAGCTGTTCATTAATTTTAGTGACCATTTCAGCAAACGTGTGGCCTAGCAATTGAATTTCATTTTTCTTATTCGCTTGCCAATGCGATAAATTGATTTGAGTACTATCAAATTGATGAGATTTCACTAGCTCCATCTCAGAAACTAATTGTCTTATAGGTTTTGTAAAATAGCGCAATAAAACGAGCAATAAAATAAGCACCAAAACAAACGCAGCAATAATGATAAAGCCATGCTGAACTAATTGTTGGTTGGTCTTAACCCGTGCGAAAACTGAATCATAAATCTCACCACCAATAATCACATACAAGTAACCTTGTAAATTGCCTTGATTATATATTGGTGCTGCTGAAAAAATCTTCTTTCCAGTGATACTTCGCGGATCATCACCATAAACAGGTAATTGTTCAGGGCTGTCAATTAAAGTAACTAAGGGGGCTAGTTCTACGGATTGACGCTTAATTTTATCCTTGTCAGCTGAGTAAGTTAAAATGTTGCCTGAGGAGTCTAAAAAATAAAACTCAAACGCTGGTCCTAAAACCATCAAGGTGTGAAATAAATTTTCAAGGGCTGATTTATTGTAAACGCCATCTTGTAAAAGAGGATTATCATTCGCTAAATGTTCTGCCAAAGCTAAATGGAGTTGCTGCTCGGCTTGATGTTTTGCTTGCTCAGCTAAAGAGCTACTCCACCAAAAGAGTAAATAGGCAACGACAATAAATGCACCAGTTACCGTTAACGCTAAGCGTTGATATAGGGAAAGTGACATTGTTAATGTACTCCTGCGGAATTGAGCTTATAGCCAACTCCCCATACCGTTTGAATAATTTGAGGATTTGACGTATCTGTTTCTAATTTATTACGCAAACGATTGATGTGCGAGTTAACCGTATGCTCATAACCACTGTGGTGATATCCCCACACTGAATCTAATAACTGGCTTCTTGAAAAAACTTGATCGGGATGACTGCCTAAATAACTCAGCAATTCAAATTCAGTCGATGTTAGCTCAATAGTGTCCTCTTTATATTTCACCTGATGATAAGTGTGATCTATCATCAGCTGCCCTATACAGGTAGCCTGTTGAGTGCTATCACCATTTAGGCTATTAAGCCCGTTGATTGTCTGATGGTTTAAGTCGCTCGTGTTATGATTTGCTAACGATGTACCATTTATCACACCGTTTACCACACTACGATATGAACTATTAACAGCAGTATTTTCATCTCTGGCAGACAACTGATTAGCTTTTTCGATACAGTGATACCGTCGTAATTGTGCCCTAACCCTAGCTTGCAGTTCTCTAACGCTAAAAGGTTTTGTCATGTAATCATCTGCACCCAGCTCTAAACCTAATACCCTATCTGTTTCGCTGGTACGAGAAGTTAACATTAATATAGGAAGTAACGGCTTTGCATCGCGAACTTGCCGACAGACATCTAAACCACTTAATTTAGGCAACATGACATCAAGAATAATCGCTTGATATTCATTTGTTAAAGCTAGATTTAACGCTGTTTCACCGTCGTGACAAATATCGACGTTTAACGCTAATTCTTGCAAATGCACTTTGATTAATTGAGCAATATCATGCTCATCTTCCACGATTAAAACGCTATCTTTGGTAATATTATTCATAGGCTCTAGTCAGTAAATCTGACCAGAGCCACATTTACTATTTCGTCCGTGTTATTGTTAATTTTAAGCTTGGGTTATCAAAGCGATGTGCTTGAGTAAGCACTGAGCTCATTAAACCGTCGTCTAAACTCACAACTCCTGGATGCATTGAAACCATATCGACATCATCACGAACCATGCTATAACCTGTGCCACCATCAGCTGGCCCTGGTATGGTACCTTCTGCTTCATTATTAGCTTCGGTACCTGCATCATATACATTTAAATGCCATGACATGCTTGCATCTACATCAAGCGTTGAAAGCTCTAAATTAGTTAGACCCGAGAAAGCATCATTTGTATTCACCAACATAGTCGCCACGGTTAAATGAGTTGCTAATTCATCAGTTGTAGTGATAGTGATAGTTTCGCTTAAGCCAGGCATTAAGGGGCCTTCAGCACTTGCGTTAGCTAAAACAGATTCTTGTGAAATAAAATCAGAATTATCACCACCTTCTGCCAGTTTTTCTAATGCAACTGACGAACTCATACCAATATCCCACATTTTTCCATCACTGTGTAAAACGGCAGTAATTGGCGATAATGGCTGCTCATGCGTTAAATTTAATACCGTAATATCATAGCTATATTCCATTGGCTGTGGTTGAGGTGGTGGCTCAGGCATATTGTCATCATTGTCGCTTCCACATGCCGTTAACGTTGCAGCAAGCGCTAGCGTTAATGCTGTTTTTTTATTGAATAAATGAATAGACATATTGCCCCCTTACTTAACAACTACAGTTAATTTTGCTACAGGGTTTAACCAACGCTGTACACTGCTGTTAATATCACTTTTACCAGCCATCATGTCATCATCACCCAAGTTACCGCGATGAACATGTACTACCATGTTAGTTTCGCTCATGGTTACGCCTGTACCATTCATACCAATCATTGCTTCTAGTGGTGGTGGTACTGGCATGCCTGCCTCACCTACTGCACCGCTACCACGGATTTCATCATTGGCTTCGGTGCCTGCATCATAAGCATTTACATACACTGTATAAGTGCCTGCTTCTTCTGGGATCATCCAGCTGTTTACCCCAACAAAACCATCATTTGATGGTAAAATCATGGCAGAAAATGATAAGTACTGATTACCCTCATCGTTCATTAACATAAAGTTGGTAGAAGTACTTGGTGCAAGCAAACCACCTGCTGGGTTTTCAACAGTATTAGCATCAGCATTAGATAAAACAGACACTAAACCAGAAATATCTCCACCTTCAGCCATTGCTGTTAGTTCAGGAGAGGCAGCCATACCAGTTGAGAATAATTTCGTATCACCATTGTGTGCTGCAGCAACAATTGGCGTAAAGTACAAGCCTTGAGTTAAGTTAGTAACTGTTATTTCAAGATCTTGTGCTGAAACTGTCGAACTTGCTGCCATCATAGTTACTGATGTTGCTACTGATGTTAAGAGTGTTTTAAATTTCATGATTTCTTCCTTCAATTTGCTTTTGTAATAAATGAGTCAAACCAAGTATGAAGAGAAAGTGTTGCAATTTAATCACGTATTCTTAACGTAATTATCACAAATCCATCACAAACTTAAACAAATAAAAAATAACAGATTTTCGTTATTTTCCTTTGTTTTTTATTGAATAAAGTTAATACGTTACAAAAAGTAACGCACCACCATTAATCGCAAAAACAGCCCCGTTTATCGAGCATTCATTGCACATAGCAACTGGCTTGGGAGACAATGAAGGTTAAATAATTATTTACTATATGAGCATAAAATGACGATAAGCAAAACGTTAATCGCAGTAGCTATTTCAAGTGCGCTACTAACGGCCTGTGCTAAACAAGGCAATACAGCAGCGAATGAATCATCTACCAACACAACTTCTACAGTAATCGACGTACAATCTACAGCAGAAGCCTCAAAACAAGCGAATGCTCTGTTTGATACCATCTTTAAAGAAGGTGTTAATCGTAATCCGGTAAGACAAACTTATTTGGGTATTAAAGACAACTACGATAAATGGTATGACTTTTCTGAAGAAAATAGCGCAAAAGAACAAGCTTTTGCCAAAGAAAACCTCGCTAGGGTTACAGCCATAGACATCAATACCCTTGATGCACAAACACAAATTAGTTACCGCTTATTAGTTCAGCGCTTAGAAAACCAAATTGCAGACTATAAATGGCGCTACCATAGTTACCCAGTTAACCAAATGTATGGAACGCACTCGCAAGTTCCTGCGTTTTTAATCAACCAGCACTCCATAAGTAACGTAAAAGAAGCACAAGATTACGTATCACGTGTGATCGGCGCTGAAAAACTGATGTTACAACTTATAGAGCAATTAAAAATACGTGAAGCAAAAGGCATCATCGCGCCTAAATTTGTTTTTGAACACGTAATTCGTGACTCAAAAAATATCCTTGTAGGTGCCCCTTTTGACAACAAAGCAGACAGCACGCTCCTTGCAGATTTTACGCGTAAAGTGACTAAGCTTGATATTTCTGAAAAAGAAAAATCAACATTGATTACCGAAGTAAATGAAGCGCTAACCCAACACCTAAAGCCTGGGTATCAAACGTTAATTACTTATCTTACTCAGCTTGAGAAAAAAGCCGATACTCGTGATGGCGTATGGAAATTCCCTGAAGGTGAAACTTTTTACAATAACGCACTAAAACGTACAACAACGACTGATTTAACAGCAGAAGAAATTCATAAACTTGGTCTTAGTGAAGTGGCTAGAATTCATGATGAAATGCGCGTTATTATGAAAAAAGTTAACTATGAAGGAAGTTTAAACGAATTCTTCGAGTTTATGCGTAGTGATAAACAATTTTATTACCCAGGTACTCCTGAAGGAAAACAGCGCTATATTGATGAAGCAGTTGCTTTAATTGATGATATGGAAGGTCGACTAGACAGCTTATTTTTAACTAAACCAAAAGCCAAATTAAAAGTAAAAGCCGTTGAAGCCTTTAGAGAAAAGTCTGCCGGAAAAGCATTTTATCAATCGCCAGCGCCAGACGGTTCAAGACCTGGTGTTTACTATGCCAACCTATACGATATGGAAGCCATGCCAATATATCAAATGGCGGCATTAGCTTATCATGAAGGGATTCCTGGACATCATATGCAACTTGCGATTAAACAAGAATTAACCGGCATTCCAATGTTCAGAAAGTTTGGTGGTTATACCGCACACACCGAAGGTTGGGGATTGTACTCTGAATTTATTCCAAAAGAGATTGGCCTATACCAAGATCCATACTCTGACTTTGGTCGCTTAGCTATGGAGTTATGGCGTGCTTGTCGTCTTGTAGTAGATACAGGTATTCATAGTAAACAATGGACACGTGAAGAAGGTATTGATTATTATGTTTCTAATACCTCAAACGCAGTATCTGACGCCGTTAAAATGGTTGAACGACACGTTGTTATGCCCTCTCAAGCAACCGCTTATAAAATTGGCATGATAAAAATTATTGAATTACGCGAACAGGCTAAAGCAGAGTTAGGCGATAAATTTGATATTCGTGAATTTCATGATGTTATTTTAAAGAATGGCCCTGTACCACTTAATGTATTAGCTGAATTAGTTAACGAGTACATACAAAGCAAGCAAAGCTAAATTTGCAACTTAATTAACCACAGTAAATTTCGTACTCAGCCTACTATTTTGTTGCTGAGTACGACATATCTGCTCTGCATTGCAATATGCCAATTCAAATTAAGTCAGATAACGGGCTTCTTACCCCATTCGCACCATGTTCAATAACATGCGTATAAATTTGTGTGGTTCTAATATCTGTATGGCCTAATTGCTCTTGTACTGTACGAATATCAGCACCTCTTTGCAGTAAATGTGTCGCAAAAGAGTGACGTAATGTATGACAAGTAACTCTTTTAGCAATATTGGTATCTTTCGCTGCTTTTTGTACAGCTTTCCTTAAACTTGTTTCATCAATATGATGACGACTTAAATATTCTGTTTGCGGCTTATTACTCAAACGAGATGATGGAAACAAATAGTGCCAACCAAAACTTTTCGCTGCTGATGGATACTTTCTTGTTAGTGCATTAGGTAAATACACTCCATGATAATAAGCATTTCTAATATCTTGTTCATAATAAAGCTTTGCTGCACTTATTTGTTGCTTTAATGGAGTCACTAACTCTTTAGCTAATGTGACACGACGGTGTTTTCCACCTTTACTTTGCCAAATCATTACTGACAGATAATCAAAATCGATGTCTTGCACACGTAAACGTACTGTTTCCATTAACCTAAGACCACTGCCATACATAAGCTTACATGCAAGTGCATGACGACTTGCAACAGCCTGTAATAGCATTGAAATTTCTTGTGTGGTTAATACAACTGGTAGCTTTGGTTGTGCCGTGCTCTTATTGAAGTTTAACGTCAGTGTTAACGGCTTTTTTAATATTTCGCGATACATAAATACCAGTGCATTTAGCGCAAGCGCTTGTGTTTTTGGTGCAACATTTTGCTGAGTAACTAGGTAGGTTAAAAATCTCTCTACGTCTTGATCATGACATAGTTTTGGGTGCACTTGTCCATTGTAATTAATAAAGGCCTTTATCCAATAAAGATAAGACTCTACCGTTCTCTTAGCATATCGTTTCATCAGCATCTGCTCGCTGATATATGTCAAAAATAAAGATTTCATAGAACCCCCCAAAAACAGAAAACAAATACTGTATAAATACACAGTATAGGCGTAATTTTCTACTTTTGCGTGAAAGAAGGAATTTTTCCGCCTTTCACTCATCAACCAGATAAGCGATAAATTAATAAGCGATTGAACCAAATCAATTTTAAGCGTATTGTATACACTTAAAAAATCATGAAAGAAGGAATTTTTCCGTGTTTAAACAAGGAATTTTTCCTCCTAATAAGCTGTTAGAAATACCAAGGAGTTTCGATGGATACCGTAATTAAGGAAGATATATCAGGCATTAAAGAAGATACTGGATTTAAGTTCTTTTTTAAAAACTTTCATCTACTTTTCTTCAAACCTAGTCTGTTTTTTAAAGATCTAGATTTACTTAATGTACCCTTATTAGTTTATGCATCACTATGGTTAATTGGAATATCAAATGCGGTTGACAGAATAGATCAAAAGTTAATGAAATCAGATATTGGGACAGCAACTAGCTCTAATCAAATGATGCTAGATGCAATCTCAGGAGGTTGGCTTGTATTTTTCCTTATAATTGCAGGAATAGGAGCTTTCGGAGCATTCTTTGTTTGGTTGATTGGTGGGTGGTTTTATAATTTAAGGCTTTCTTGGAGCGGTGCTGGTGAGTTCGATAAAGTGAATGGACGACTTATTTACGTATTCTCAAGTTTAATAGCCGTCATCCCGCATATAGCAATATTGCTAGTTAGTGCTTTTTTATATCAAGACTATATAGCTACCTTTAATGCAGATGAATATTGGTCTTCTATAATAATTATTTTTCCATTCTGGGCAGTCTTTGTTAGCTACAAAGGAATCTTAGCTAACTTTAATGTAGTAAAGTGGAAAGCTCTATTTTGGTTTGTGGTTTTGCCAATAGTATTTTATTCCTTAGCGTTTGGAGTTGTTGTTTGGGCATACTCTAACCTAGCGTAAAGGTATTTCTAACAAGTTACTTAAAAGGACGCAAAACGCTTGGCTTGCGCTCCTTCGTCGCTAATTTTAGCCAAGCATTTATGCGCCCATTAGTAAGGCGTTATATGCTTTAAAGAATTACGTATTAGAGCAAGAGATTTTTACGTAGTGTTTTTCGCTAAAACTGTTTAGTGTATGCACTAATAAACTTTGTTATTGATACCTTTTTCAAAGGCAACAAAGTTATTAATTTAGTTCGGCCAGTTTTGCTTAACGCTCAAAAGTTCACGGCTGGTTGTTTTATCACGGGTGCCTTTAAATTTGTGTAGTGCTTGTTTTAAATTGCGCTGCATATAACAAGCAATTCAAGCGGGACTGTGATCCTCCCTCGATAAAACGGACACCAAAATCTAACTAAAGATGAGGTGTCTTATGCCAAAGTACAACAACCCTAG
>NZ_SAWY01000025.1 GCF_006439335.1 Litorilituus lipolyticus
CCTCATATGGCCTTAAAATACAAAACGCCTGATGAAATTCATCAGGCGTTTTAGAAAAAAAGTGTCAACCTATATCAGGACAACACACTTAAGCCACTTTTAATAGAAGTAGCATAATCATATATTCTTTACGTCTATAGTTTCTTGGTTGTCATGTAACGCCTTATTAGCTTCTTGCTCTTCTAACGCAGCTAATCTTTCTCTTTCGCGTCTATTTTCACACGGGTTATCGCAGTTGCATTCTTTATCAATGCCAACACTAGCTAAACCACCACAACTGCCTGAAAGTTCTTTTTTTTGGAATATATAGCCAACAGCCATTGCTGCGCCAATGACTAGAAAAAAACCAAAAGTAATCAAAAAATAAGTCATAACCCCTACTACTCTCTTTAACTAAAATAACAATGACTAACAAACACTTGCTAGCTATGCTAAATACAATCTACATTGCTACTTTAAATACTGTTTGAATTTTACCGTAAATTGCTCATTAAAGCCATGTTCTGACTTTGATATAAAATAAGCTGCCAGCTGATGTTGCTCTGCAAACGCTAAACCTTTTTCAGCTCCAAGTACCATTAAAAGTGTCGATAAACCATCAGCGGTCATTGACGATGGATGAATGACCGTAACCGATACAAGGTTATGCTTAATAGGCTTTCCGGTATCAGGGTCAATAATATGTGAAAAGCGAGTGCCATCAGCTTCAAAGTAATTACGATAATCACCCGAAGTTGCCATAGCATTATCTTTGGGGACTATAAACTGTTGAACACTGCGCTCAGTAGTAATAGGCTTTTCGATGGCTACAACCCATAATTCGCCCGTACTTTTAACTCCTTTAAGACGCAATTCACCGCCTATCTCTACAAGGTAGTTACTAAAGCCATTGGCTTCAATTAATTCAGCGACGACATCAACGCCATAGCCTTTTGCAATCGTCGATAAGTCAATCGCAAGCTCTGGCTTTACTTTAGCTAGTTTATTACCGGTTAACGTTAAGTTCTCTAAACCAATTTGTGACTTCGTTTTGGCAATGAGCTCTTCGCTTGGAGTTTTTTCTGGTCGATATTCAGGGCCAAAGCCCCACAGATTAACCAAAGGTCCAACAGTGATATCTAACTTGCCTTTACTGATTTCACCTAAGCGGAGTGATTCTGCTAATACTCGTGCAAAGCCATCAGATATTTTCATCGCTTCCGTTGATCTAGATTGATTAAACTGTGATATCTCAGAGCTTGGAATATAAGTCGACATCTCTTGGTTAACCTGCTTTAACGCTTCATCAATTTTCTGCTGAAGTTTAATGGATTTAACCTTTTCAAGAGTCGAAACGACCTTAATATTATAGGTTGTTCCCATTGTTCTCCCTTGAAGTAATATTTCAGCTTTATCTGATTTATTACTCGGGAAGCAACCACTCAATGCTACTAACAATGTTGCTAGCATTAATAATTTTATTTTCTGCATTTTATTCATTCCAAAAATTTTATTTATCTCAACAAACTCTGCCAAATTAACTGAGATAAATATCATCTTATAGAAATAATAAAGACGACCTAAGTCGCCTTTATTTAATCTTCAATAGTATATTTGAGAATTAAGCCATAGATAGTGGTATTAGTTCAAGGCGGATGTACGGAGCCTATAATGATAGGTGAGTACATCCAACGCAGAAATAGTGCCGATAGCTAAGCTTAAAATCAAATATTAGCCACCGAAGTCATCTAGAAGTATGTTTTCATCTTCTACACCAAGATCTTTCAGCATGCCAATTACAGCAGCGTTCATCATTGGTGGCCCACACATGTAGTATTCACAATCTTCTGGCGCTTCATGATCTTTCAAGTACTGTTCATATAGTACATTATGAATGAAGCCCGTCAGACCATCCCAATTATCTTCAGGCTGTGGATCAGATAAAGCAACATGCCATTCAAAATTATCGTTTTCATTGGCAAGCATGTTGTAGTCATCTTCGTAGAACATTTCACGAAGAGAACGTGCACCATACCAGAAACTCATCTTACGCTTAGACTTAAGACGCTTAAGTTGGTCAAATATATGTGAACGCATTGGCGCCATACCTGCACCACCACCGATAAATACCATTTCGTTATCAGTTTCTTTAGCGAAGAATTCACCAAATGGACCAGATATAGTTACCTTATCGCCAGGCTTAAGGCTAAAGATGAATGATGACATTTTACCTGCTGGTAAATGTAACTTCCCAGGAGGCGGCGTAGCGATACGCACGTTAAGCATAATAATGCCTTCTTCTTCTGGGTAGTTAGCCATTGAGTAGGCACGTAACGTGTCAGTATCAACTTTAGACTCTACATCGAAGAAACCAAAATGCTCCCAGTCACCACGATATTGTTCTTCAATATCAAAGTCTTTGTATTTAACATGGTGAGCTGGCGCTTCAATTTGAATATAACCACCCGCTTTGAACGGAACCGATTCACCATCAGGGATACCAAGCTTCAATTCTTTAATGAAAGTTGCTTTGTTATCATTTGAAATAACTTCACATTCCCATTGCTGAACACCAAAGATCTCGTCTTCAACTTCAATTTCCATGTCTTGCTTAACAGCAACTTGACAGGCTAAACGACAACCTTCTTTCGCTTCACGCTTTGTGATGTGGCCTTGCTCAGTTGGTAAAATATCGCCACCACCTGAGTGAACTTCTACGCGACACTGACCACATGTACCACCACCACCACAAGCTGAAGGAATAAAAATACCTTGATCAGCTAGGGCACCTAATAATTTGCCACCCGCAGCAGTAGTTACTGCCTTTTCAGGGTCGCCATTAATACCAATCGTAACGTCACCACTAGAAACTAATTTAGATTTAGCAAATAAAATAACTAAAACTAGTGCTAGTACTATTGCGGTAAACATCGATACGCCGAGAATAATTTCCATCGACTTTTCCTTTAAACTTCTCTAAGGGTGTAATGCGATATATGCGCATTACACCGACCAAACTTATAGGGAAATACCACCGAAAGACAAAAAGCCAAAAGCCATTAGTCCAGCAGTAATAAATGTAATACCTAAACCTTTCAAACCACTTGGAACATCAGAATATTTCATTTTCTCACGTAAACCCGCAAGTAAAACAATTGCTAATGCCCAACCGATACCAGATCCAATACCATAAACCACTGATTCACCTAACGTATAGTTACGTGCAACCATGAAAGAAACTGCACCGAAAATCGCACAGTTTACCGTGATTAGTGGTAAGAAGATTCCAAGTGCTTGATAAAGCGCAGGGAAGTATTTATCTAGTACCATCTCAAGGATTTGAACAAGAGCAGCAATTACACCAATAAAGGTAATAAATGATAAGAAGCTCAAATCAATAGATTGAGTAGGATCAGTTATACCTAACAAGCTATCTAAAGCACCTGGTGCTAAAACTGCTTGATAAATAACTTGGTTAGCAGGTACTGCGATACCTAATACCACAATTACTGCAACACCCAGACCTATTGCTGTATCTACTTTTTTAGATACAGCAAGGAAAGTACACATACCTAAAAAGAATGATAAGGCAATGTTTTCAATAAAGATGGTTTTTACTAATAAACTTAAATAATGTTCCATCGTATTAATCCTTCTCAACTTGTTCTGGTTTCCACTGGCGTACACCCCAGATAACTAAACCAATAATGAAGAATGAACTAAATGGCAATACGAGTAAGCCATTACCTTGATACCAACCACCGTTTTGAATCAATGGTAGGACTTCAATACCGAAAAATGTACCGAAACCTAATAGCTCACGGAAAAATGCAACAATAATTAAGATTGCACCGTAACCTAAACCGTTACCAATACCATCCCAAAAACTTACACCTGGCTTTTCTTTCATAGCAAAAGCTTCAGCACGGCCCATTACAATACAGTTAGTAATAATCAAACCAATGTATACGGATAACTCTTTTGATAATTGGTATGAAAAAGCCTTTAAGACTTGGTCAACTACAATTACTAAAGAAGCAATAATAGCCATTTGCACGATAATACGTACGCTTGATGGAATATGGTTACGAATAATCGAAATAAATAAGTTCGAAAATGCTGTAACCAAAACAACCGCAATGGTCATTACTAAAGCATTAGCCATTGAACTTGTTACAGCTAATGCTGAACAAATACCTAAAACTTGTAATGCGATTGGGTTATTGTCAACAATCGGTTGAGTTAAAACCTTTTTAGAATCAGATGACATTAGTTAACACCCCCTGCACGATATTTAGCAATAAAAGGTGCATAACCTTCTTCACCAAACCAAAACTGAAGAGTACGAGTAACACCATTACTTGTTAATGTAGCACCAGATAATGCATCAACACCGTGAATGTCATTAGCTTTCGCACCACCTTTAACTAAGCTAGCTTTTACTTCTCCAGCACTGTTGTAAATTTTCTTACCAGGCCATAATGCTTTCCACTTAGGGTTCACTACTTCGGCGCCTAAGCCCGGAGTTTCTTTGTGATCTGAATAAACAACACTACGAACAGTATTTAAATCAGACTCTAAGCCAACATAGCCGTACATTAAGTCCCATAAACCAGAACCTACGATTGGTAAAACAACGGTTTCAACCACATTATTCTCGTTACGTACTAGGTACACAACAGCATCATGTGAACGACGATTGATACCAGCGATATCATTCTTAGGCTTTTCAGATTTTTTAGCATCGCGAGAGTTACTACGCTCGTCAAATAAATCTGGGTTACCTTCAATAAACTCACCAGAGTCTAAATCAATCATTTTCGCTTCAACAAACTTAGCATATGTTGCTTTGATATCTTTTGAAGAACCATCAGTTTTAGCAAGTAAACCTGATGCTTCTAAAATTTTAGTTTGTTGATCAAGTAATTTATTGGCTACTTGAAGTGGTTTCAATTGAATTGCAGAAATTGAAACTAAGGCAGCACACACTAAACATACTGCAGTAACAAAACCGACCGTTTTGCCGAATGTTTCTTTATTACTAGACATTACGTGCAAGCCTCCGTTTAATGTTGCCTTTCACTACAAAGTAGTCGAAAAGTGGCGCAAACAAGTTAGCAAATAAAATCGCTAACATCATGCCTTCTGGGAATGCTGGGTTCACTACACGAACTAATACCACCATGATACCGACAAGGGCACCAAACCAGTATTTACCTGTATTAGTGAAAGATGCTGAAACCGGGTCAGTTGCCATGAACATCATACCAAAAGCAAATCCACCAACAACTAAATGCCAATGCCAAGGCATAGCAAACATGTGGTTAGTATCACTTCCAATAGCATTGAATAACAATGATGTGACAACCATACCGCCAAATACACCTAAAACGATACGCCATGAAGCAATACCTTTATAAAGGATATAAGCACCACCGAGCAATATAGCGAAAGTAGAAACTTCACCTACAGAACCTGGGATGAAACCCCAAAAAGCATCCCACCATTCAGCATTCATTGAGTAATCAACTAAACCTTGGTTAGCAGCGCTAAGTGCAGTTGCACCAGAGAAGCCATCAGCAGCAACCCAAACACCGTCACCTGAGATTTGCGCAGGGTAAGCAAAGAATAAAAATGCACGACCCGCTAATGCAGGGTTTAAGAAGTTCTTACCAGTACCACCAAAAACTTCTTTCGCAATAACGATACCAAAGGTAATACCGATAGCTACTTGCCATAATGGAATAGTAGCAGGAACAATTAATGCGAATAGTATTGATGAAACGAAGAAGCCTTCATTAACTTCATGGTTACGTACTGCAGCAAACAATACTTCCCAAAAACCACCAACAATAAAGGTAACCGCATAAATAGGTAAGAAGAAACAGGCACCGTATAGCATCATGCTAAACCAACCTGAATCAGCGTTTAACACGCCACCAAACATTGCGAATAAAGCTGTTTGCCATGTATCAGGGGTAGCATAACCAGCGGCTAAAGCATCAACTGCTTGATAACCAATGTTATACATCCCAAAGAACATTGCAGGGAAAACAGCTAACCAAACAGTGATCATAATACGTTTTAAATCGATGCTATCACGAACATGGGTTTTACCTTTGTTCACGTAACCAGGTGTGAATAAACCTGTAGCAACGGCTTCGTATAATGCAAACCATTTTTCGTGTTTACCGCCTTTTTCAAAATGCGGCTCAATATCTTCAATAAACTTTTTCAAGCCCATGTCTAACCTTCCTTCTCAATTGTGGTTAGGCAATCACGAAGATGTACGCCGTAATCTGTTTTGCCTGGGCAAACAAATGTACAAAGCGCTAAATCTTCTTCGTCTAGCTCTAAGGCACCAAGTTGTTGTGCAGTGTCAGTATCTTTCGCCACTAAATCACGCAATAACATGGTAGGTAAAATATCTAGAGGCATAACACGCTCAAAGTTGCCAATTGGCACCATCGCACGCTCACTACCATTAGTTGTAGTGGTCATATTGAATAATTTCTTAGGGAAGAAATGAGACATATATGCACGTGTAACAGAGAACTTGTTAGGGCCTGGGTACATGTAACCAATAAATTCTTTTTCACGACCTTCAAGAATCAATGAAACTTGTACATGATAACGGCCTAAGTAGCCATGAACCGCTGTTGCTGTAGCACCCATAAGTAGAGAGCCAGAAACCACACGAAGTTCACCTTCAGTTACTTCACCGGCTGTTAACTCATCTGTATTCGCACCTAATACAGTACGAACTAAACGAGGGTTCTTAGCCGCAGGACCTGCAAGTGAAATAACACGTGTGCTATCTAATTCACCTGTAGTGAATAACTTAGCGATTGCAATCACATCTTGATAACCAACATGCCATACAAATCGCTCTGCATTTGCAGCTTTAAGGAAATGGATATGGGTACCCACTAAACCAGCTGGATGCTTACCGGCAAACTCAGTAACAGTTGCGTTGCTATCCACAGGAATATTTGCACCAGGTGCTTTACTTACGAAAACTTCACCGTCAGTAAGACGAGAAAGGATCGTTAAGCCCTGTTGAAATGCTTCTGCTTGCTCAGCAATAATCACTTCTGGATTTGCAGCTAATGGATTTGTATCCATTGCACTAACGAAAATCGCAGCTGGAGTACTGTCAACAACAGGAACTTTGCTGAATGGGCGTGTTCTTAACGAAGTCCAAAGACCTGAATCGACAAGGTTTTTCACTACGTCTTCACGCGCAATACTTGCTAATTCATTCGCTGGGTAAGAAGCAAACGTTTCTTTTGCATCGCCGTCGACTTCAACAACAACTGATTGCAAAACACGTTTTTCACCACGGTTAATTTCTTTAACAACACCAGCAGCTTGAGATGTGTACTTCACGCCAGGATTTTTTTTATCTTCAAAAATCACCTGACCTTTAGTTACGCGATCACCCACTTTAACAAACATGGTTGGACGCATACCCACAAACTCTTCACCGAGTGTTGCAACGGTTTTGATGGTCGGACCATCATGGATTACCTGCTGAGGAGCACCTTGTACAGGAACATCTAAGCCTTTTTTTATTGTAATCATAAACACTTGCACTACTTTTGATGGGAGTATAAAACCAGCTCGTTAGCTTATCTAATTAATATCAAAATAAATTAATACTTAAATATCAATTAGATAAATTGTAACTTGCCGACTTCAGTGTATTTCAGTAAGTCTATAATTTTAGTCGTAAATATAAATTTAGCGAAAAAAATGTGACCCACTGGCTCTAAGTTAAAATTTTCTGGCGCGAATACTACCATAAAAAGGCTATTTTATTCTACGGTAACTGAGCAATTTTCCTGAAAAATTACATGATTAAATTTGATTCAAACGACAATTTGTTGAAAGAATTCATCACATTTTTTATACAAGGCATTCAGAGAGTGGAAAAGACAAGAAATGATGTTTAAAACAAACGAATTGTATACAATTCGTTTGTTTTACTGATTGTGATTAACTAGTAATCAACTGACTAAAAACAGTAAGCATAAAGCTGTTCTATAAATAATCAGCTGAATAAATGAAAAATATAGATTTACACTGTAACAGTAAACCGATGAAGATAACGCCTAATTGTGTATACGCACAAGCTAGCACAAACAAGCATGACAGTGAAGATTGAGGACAATGAAATTGCTGAATCGATACCGTTATGCGTCATTTCTAAAATAAGTAACATAAAGAGTATAAAATTAAAAACAATTATAAAAATGTACTTTTGAAATCCGGTCGATTTATTACTCCAGCAGAAAAACATCAAGGCGCTGTTAATTAAACATAGTGCTATAGCTAGCAAACAGACTTTAAAATATATGCCCCACGACAAGTGCTCAAAAGTCAAAATAGTTATCGCAACCAACATAGCAATAAATACAATAATTGCGCCTTGATTAAATAAAATGTATTTAATAAAAGCTTTAGCAAAAGATTGCTTGTCATTAAATCGAGGTAATATTGACAACCTCGCTAAATAACTGCTTTTACTATTGACCATTTGAAATAAAGTAATAGAGGCAGTACCAATAATAATGGCCGGTACTATAGAAATTAAAGGTATAAAAGCAGCATAATGACTCTGGTCTAATGTTAGAGCAACGCTACATACTAATATCGTCGCTAAAGACCAAGTAATATATGAGTATCTGCTAAATGATGCACTACTATGACAACCAATGGCGATGAGTTTTCTCATTGACAATCTTTGCTGAAATTCATCAGCAGCACTTATGATTTTTCTCTCATGACCAAAATTTAAATTGCCCCACCAGCGCATAAAAATATTTTGTGATTCTGGTGGAATATGATCTTGTGCTGCCAAGGTTCTATCTAAGCTTGCATTAACCATTAGCATCATTTTAGCGATATGTTTACTGGGTTTTCGATAGACCACCAATTTATCAAGTAACCACCATGTACATACAGCTATAGCCGGAAAAATATAAACAAAAAAGCTCATTACCTGATCAAAAGTTACCACAATAGATAGCGACTCAAAGCTGATTGGCAATAACATAATCGCAAAAAATATTATTTGATATTTAGGTAGATATATCATGGCAGCCATTAACATTGCGCAAGCTAACATGATAGATATTAATCCGAGCCACATCCAAAAGTTTGGCAATAGAAGTAAAGTTGGCAATAAACTAATGCCCAATATTTGTAGCAGCTCTGTTTTTAACTGTGATGAAAAACCTGGCAGTACAGCTGAGCTTTGACTATGTGTTAATAAAGGTAGTCGCATAGCAACTATTAAATATAACGTAAGATTGCTTAAACCGATTAGAGCAACCAATAACGCTTGCTTTTGTTCAAAATCTAATATGGTGCGAAACCATAATGATGCAAACCACAGCACAATAATAAATATTCTGGCATACCAGCCATAAGTTAAAATATTTTTCATGATGCGGTGATCTCCAAAAAGATATCTTCTAGCCCCATCGGCTTAATATCAATTTTAACACCTTGCTGTTTCTGCTCTTCTAACCATATCAAATCAACTTTTGTTACAACGCAATATGTATTATTTCCCTTGATATCACTTCTTAAAGCATTTGGAATTTGCTGCTGAGATAATTGTTGCCCATGCATCACCAACTGCACCACATTTTCCTTAGTTTTATCTAAATCATCAAAATAACAAATTTTGCCCTTATCCAAGATAGCAACCTTACTTGCCAGACGTTCTAGATCTGACGTGATATGAGTTGAAAAGATCACAGTAATGTTTTCATCGCAAGCCAAATTCACTAACTCTTTGAGTAGATCTCTCCTGCCTGCAGGATCTAATGCTGATGCAGGTTCATCAAAAATGAGTAACTTTGGCATGGAAGCAAGAGCCAAGATAATCAGCACTTTTTGAGCTTGTCCTGGTGAAAGTTCTATCATTTTTTTACGGGTATCTATTTGCCACTTATCAAGATAGTAGTTAACTTTTTCATCTGACCATTGTTGATAAAATTGTTTTCTAAACTTGATTAAATCAGTCACGGGCAGCCAAGTAATTTCATCATTTTCTTGTGGTACATAACCTATTTTTTCTTTTGATGAGATACTTAAACTATGATGCGCTTCATCAAAAACTGAAATTTGGCCACCATCAATTTCATCGATATTTAATAAGCTTTTCAATAACGTTGATTTTCCAGCGCCATTCTTCCCCAATAAACCAACAATGTCTCCTTGGCTGACCTGCCAATTTAATCCAGATAATACCGATTGCTTATCATAAGATTTATTCAAACTTTCTATTGAAATAACTGTAGACATTTATTACTCCTTAATCACAGCTAGACTGTACTCAGCATCAAGCTTCTCTTTAAATAACTTGGTTAACTCATCATCAGTTAATCCCATTAGCATTGCTTCTTTAACTAATTCATCAATCATTGCTGAAAGCACCAACAACCTCTCTTTATTTGATTTTTCTGGAGCTTGTTTAGCTACTGCCATCCCCTTGCCACGTAAGCGAGTTAATACTCCACGCTCTTCGAGTAAGCCATAGGCCTTTGAAACCGTCATAGGGTTAACTTCTAATTCAGATGCAACTTGCCTTACAGAAGGCAGTACTTCACCTTGTGAAAAAGCATCCGTTAAGATCATGCGTTCTATCTGTGTACATAGTTGCTTGTATATGGGTATTCCTGAGCTTGCTGAAATTGAAAATTGAGTCACATTCATCAATCCAAAACTATAGTGTATCGATACAATAATACACCAATACAGATAAAGCAATTTTTTTGTTCGGCAATCAACAAATTTAAAAAACTTGAACTAAGTCAACATCAATAACAAGCATCGTGCTATAACAGTTGAAGACAAAAAATTTCCCTTCAGGCGTTTCGAATTAAGCAGGAAAAAAAATGATTGAACTAGATAATGAGAAAATGGCGGGTGTTGTTGCAAGTTATCAAGTCCCAGTGAAACCAGAAATATTAAGTGAAATTCAAAGCTTAATGGACGAAGATGAGCCAAATATTGAACTAATCGCTCAATTAATCAGTAATGATGTTGGCTTGTCTGCCACTATTTTGAAAATCATCAACTCACCCTTTTATGGCATGAATAGGCGCATTTCTGAAATTAAACAAGCAGTAATGATGTTAGGACTTAACACTATTAACGGGCTAGTTACGGCGATATTACTAAAGTCTTCTTTCCAAGGGGATGCCTGTATTTCTTTAGAGCGATTTTGGGACGATGCTCTTGATGTAGCCAATGCAATGACATTTATTGGTAACAAGATTAAAAGTAAAATCCCTGTCGATATGCTGTATACCATCGGCTTATTTCATGACTGTGGTATTCCACTTCTTGCACTCAAGTTTAGTAATTACAAAGATATTCTTATTGAAGCAAATAGTGCAGGAGAAACCTCTATTGCCTTAGAGGAAAAAAACTATAGCACCAACCATGCAGTGCTTGGTTATTACGTTGCCTCTTCTTGGCACTTACCTAAAGATATTTGCCAGCTAATTTTACAGCATCATGATGAAAAATATCTTTCCACCATTACAGGTAGTCAAGAACAATTAGCCTTTGCTGCTCTTAAAGCTGCTGAAAATATGGTTGAGCGAGTTAAACGATTTAAATTGGCACCAGATTGGCATCAACACTCAGCACAAGTGTTAAGTGTGTTAGGTATTACCGAAGAGGATTATACTGATTTAGAAGAAGACTATAACGATATGCTTTAACAGAAAATATGTTTATTGAATAAAAAAAACCTTTTGCTAAAGCAAAAGGTTTTTATCAATTATAAATCCAATGCAATTAAAGTAAGTTGCTTATTGCTAACTCAGGACTAACGTCTGCATCATAATCAACACCATCAACGTTAAAACCAAATAATTTCAAGAATTCAGCGTGATAACCAACATAATCCGTTAATTCATCAATCGTATCAGTATCAACGGTGTTCCAAATGTCTGTTACTCGTTGCTGAACACTCTCTTCAAGTTCTTTATAATTTTGACGGAATCGACCCTGCTCATCAATACGCGGAGTGTCACCATAAATATTCTCTTTGAACAGGTTTGAAATTTGTTCAATACAACCTTCATATGTACCGTCGGCTTTCATTACTTTAAACATAGCAGAAATGTATAAAGGCATAATTGGAATAGCAGAACTTGCTTGAGTAACTACCGCATTCAATGAAGTAACACGTGCTTGACCATTCAATGAAGCTGTTACGTTATTAATAGCAGTTGCTGCTCTATCTAAATCTTCTTTCGCTTTACCAATCGTTGCTTTACCGTAGATTGGCCAAGTTAACTCTTTACCAATATAAGTATATGCTACTGTTTTTACGCCTTGTGCTAATACACCCGCATCATTAAGCGCATTCATCCATAATTCCCAGTCAGCACCACCCATGACATCGATAGTACCTTGGATTTCAGCGTCATTTGCCGCTTCAACTGACACTTCATCAATAACACGTTTTGAAGTGTTTAAATTCTTTGTGGTAACACTTTGACCAATAGGCTTTAATGTTGAAGAGTAAACTTCACCTGTGTCAGGATCCGTTCTACGTGGTGAAGCAAGTGAGTAAACGACTAAATCAATTTTGCCCATATCAGCTTTAATTGCTTCAATTGCCTGAGCTTTAACTTCATGAGAAAAAGCGTCGCCATTTATATTCTTTGAGTAAATACCAGCTTCATCAGCTGCTTGTTGAAAAGCTGCTGTGTTATACCAACCAGCACTTGCCGTTTTCTTTTCTGTCGGAGGCTTCTCGAAGAAAATGCCTAATGTTTTAGCATTGTGACCAAAAGCTGATGTAATACGAGAAGCTAAACCGTAACCCGTTGAAGCGCCGATCACTAATACATTCTTAGGACCATCAGCTGTGTAAGCTTGCTCTTTAACATATGCAATTTGCTCATTTACGTGAGCCTGACAACCTGTTGGGTGAGCATTAGTACAAATAAAACCACGAATTTTTGGTTTAATAACCATAAGAAAACCTTTTATTTTTGTGAATAACTGACTTAAATAATATTAAGCTAGTTTGAATATATAAAAAATTGCTGCCTAGTTTACCTTGCTTTTCTTACAAAGAGGTACGAGCAGTTTGAGTTGTGCGTACTTACTACTTACCACCGCCTAAACATTTAGGGGAAAGCGGCGTATTGTCAGCATAATGATCATGCCACTCTTTTTTCGTATAAGTATGTAGCGCCAGCGCGTGAATATGCTCAGCAAGTTCTGTGGCTAACACTTTATTCACTGCACGGTGACGTTTAATCAAGCGCTCTTCTTCAAATTCTTCAGAAACAATAACCACCTTAAAGTGCGATTCACTTCCAGGAGGAACATTGTGTTGATTACTTTCATTAACGACATCTAAAACTACAGGAGAAAAGGCCGACATTAATTTTTGTTCAATAATTGATTCAATTGTCATAATGGACTCATAGCTGATGATAACCCGTTAATTCTAGCTGATTTAAACTAGTGACTCATCTATTAATTAACAATAATTATTCGTTCATGAGTTTTTCGGGTTGATAAATCACTGTGACAAATTTTTACTATTTTTATCCCTAAGCCACCACAAAAACACAACATTTGTGGCACAATAGCCTTTTTAAAATTTAGTACTTGTAACCTTACTTATGATCAGCCCATTTATTGTCAATGACAAAAACCTATTTCTCACCCGTTACCCTGTAGCTCAAGTCAATAGAAGCTTACAAGCATGGGACTCTGCCGATGAGTACTTAATAAACCATGTTAATGAACAAGAACTTGTTACGCCTATAAGTCAGGTTGCCGTTTTTAATGATACTTTTGGTGCTATAACAACCAGTTTAACGGCAACAACGTATTCAGGTACTCAAGTCTTTTCAATTAATGATTCGCTTATTAGCATGAAAGGTATTGCTTATAACATTGAGCAAAATAATTTAGATAACAGCAATGTGGTACAGCTAAATAGCTTAGATCCTTTACCAAGCTCGACCACACTCATTCTATATAAAATCCCAAAAAGCAAATCACTTTTAGTTGAGCAATTAATAAAGATAAAACAAGTCATGAATAAAGACGTTATCTTTATCGCTGCAGATAGAGCAAAAGAAATACATAGTTCAACCTTGAAGTTATTCGAAAAATACTTGGGAACAACCAAAACATCTTTAGCGGTAAAAAAAGCACGTTTAGTATTTTGCCAACTCGATCACCCTATTAAGCAAGACTCACCATTTCCAACAGTGTGGCCACTTAATCAAAAACAAAAGTTTTCAGAGCAAGAAAGAGATTTTACTATAAGTAATCACGCGAATGTTTATGCGCGGGACAAACTTGATATTGGTGCTCGTTACTTTATTGAAAACTTACCTACAGTTAAAGCTGGTAGTAGCGTCATTGATTTAGGTTGTGGTAATGGGGTTATTGGCTTATCTGTTTTAGCAGAACAAAACGAAGCACAAATCCAATTCTTTGATGAGTCACATATGGCCATTGAGTCAGCAAAAGAGAATATTAAGCAAAATTTACCTAAACTCATGAGCCAATGTCGTTTTCAATTAAACGATTGCTTAACTGATGTTCCAAGTAATAGTGTTGATCTTATTCTCTGTAATCCGCCATTTCACCAACATACCGCCACAACTGACCATATTGCGTGGCAGATGTTTAAAGACAGTTACCGTGTACTAAGAAAAGGTGGTGAATTACGTATTATTGGTAATAGACAATTGGCTTATCATATTAAATTAAAACGTATTTTTGGAAATGAAAAACTTATTGCGAGTAATGATAAGTTTGTTACTCAATCTGCGATAAAGCGTTAAACACGCAAACATTATTACCGTAATAGAATGACTAAGAAATAGTTCAGGAGAAATGCTTCATGTCAGCAAAATCATTTATGTTTATCTTTTTATTAATGACGCTAAGTGCCTGTTCATCTGCGCCGAGTCACTTAATTGTAGCACCAGATGTAACTGTGCCAAGCCATAGTATATATAACAATAAACAAGCTCAGCTAATCGTAAAAGACATGCGAACAAGCAATCATATTGTACAGATTTTGAAAAAGGGTGAAGCGGCCACCATATTGTCGTCGCAAGAACGTTTAGAATCTATTATTCATAAAAACCTCAGCAATAACTGGCAAAAACAAGGTTTATCAATTACTGCACTTGCCTCTACAGCAATTAATATTGATATTGAAAAAGCTATCATTAGTGTCGAGCAAGAGACGATGAAATATCGTACTCAAAGTGAAATTATCATAAAAATCACTATTAATAATGGTCAGCAAACCTTAACAAACACGTTTAAAAATAGAGGCAATAGCGAAGGTGCGCTAAAAGCCGATATAGCCGTGTTGGAGCGCGATTTCAATCAGAATTTAAACACCCTATTACTAACTATATTAAACAGCAAAGATATCAAAGCTTTTTTGTAAGTCTGATGGAGTAAAGGTATATGAAGCGTTACGTAACTTATATTATTTTAATCAATATGTATTTGATGAGCGTGATGAGTTTTGCTCAAAACAAAGCAATTGATCCCACAAATATCTACCCAAAAGTTAAATTAGAAACGTCTATGGGAATAATTATTATTGAGTTAGACCGTGTAAAGGCGCCTATAACGGTCGATAATTTCCTAACTTACGTTGTTACGGGTGAGTATAACAACACGATATTTCATCGTGTTGTTGAAGACTTTGTTGTTCAAGGTGGAGGTTATGACGCCAACTTTACCGAAAAGAAACTAAACCCAGATATTGTAAACGAATCAGGTAATGGTTTAAAAAATGAAGTGGGTACTATAGCCATGGCAAAAGAAAATCGTCCTCATACAGCAAACAGGCAATTTTTCTTCAATGTAGCAGATAATACCAATTTAGATCCTGGTAGAAGTTGGGGTTACGCTGTTTTTGGCGCGATTGTTGAAGGTGAAGAAGTGCTAGAAGCCATGGCCAAAGTCAAAACAGACTATAATGAAAGCATGGCTTGGGAAGATGTTCCCGTTAACCCTGTTTTACTCATCAAAGCCACTTTACTTCCCGCAGAATAAATTCAAAGGTTAGCTTTTCACAACACTGATTAATTATCAGCATAAAAGTTAACCTGCACTAAAAGATATAGTATTTTCGATTTGCCCTGAGCGAAATAACTCAACGTTATTTTATTGCCTAAGCATTTGAGTAATATAAATAACAAGCTAAAAGGTGCACGCTCTCTTACACTTTTATAACAAAATTACTCGGTATTTTTTTGACAAAGTACGAAAGATCTTCGATAACTTAAGTAATGAATTTGAATACACAATTAGGAATAAAGGAATACATGATATAAGGAAGCAGGGAGCCTCCTAGGGGACTTATGATAATTGAGCAGTTTATCAATAATAAAATTACGCAAATGCACGCCTATGTGAATGCCGTTATCGATGACAAACTTCATTACACTGAATTAGATCAATTTATATTAGATACTATGTCTGAGTGGACTCTGTTAAAAGTTGTTGATGAAACGCCACATTCAGCTCAAGAGAGAGTATTTTGGCATTTAATGCACGAAATCAGTCTGCATGGCGCACAAGCATTAACACAAGATTTATTCTTTAAAAGTGAAATGAACACCTGTTTAGACTTTTTCAAAGGTACAGGTAGCTACCCAATTGATTGTATTGGATGGCGACCTATTGCTTAAAAAAACTTTCAATCCTTTTGCTCATTTGTTCTCTCTGATAAGCTTGATAATATTAACATTTTATTGAGCATTCCACTTTAATGTCATCTAGCACTTTCAAGCAAGCTATTCTAAATAAGCGCATGTTGATCTGTATCTTTACCGGGTTCAGTTCAGGATTACCTCTTTTCGTACTTTACCAACTAGTCCCTGGCTGGCTGCGCTCTGAAGGGGTCAGCTTAACAGAAATAGGTTTGTTCTCTTTAATTGGCATTCCTTATGTATGGAAATTCCTCTGGTCTCCCTTAATGGACAGGTACTCATTAGGTAGCATGGGTAGGCGAAGAAGTTGGATGTTAGTAACACAACTTTTCTTACTAGTTAGTATTGCAGCCTTTGGCTACATTAACCCTGTAATGGATATCTGGTCTGTAGCATACCTTGCTGCAGGTGTTGCTTTCTTTAGTGCGAGTCAAGATATTGTACTTGATGCCTATCGACGTGAATTACTTCCTGAAAATGAGTTGGGGTTAGGTAACTCAATCCATGTACAAGCTTACCGTTTATCTGGCTTGGTTCCCGGTTCCCTCGCTTTTATTTTAGCCGATCATATTAGCTGGCAATCGGTATTTATGATTGTTGCTGCATTTATGATCTTAGGGATATTACTGACTCTGTTCATTAAAGAATTAGATACAGAGCATAACGCACCAAAATCCTTGCACGAGGCTGTTGTTCTACCCTTTAGAGATTTCATTCAAAGTAATGGCGCTAAAACCGCACTCTATACTTTAGCTTTCCTGGTTCTCTATAAACTTGGCGACAACATGGCCACCGCATTGCAGACTCCCTTTTTCATCGATATGGGGTTTAGTAAAACTGAAATAGGTGTTATTGCTAAAACCTCTTCTATGATTGCTATGACCATAGGTATTATCGTGGGTGGTGTAGTCATGATTAAACTCAGTATTAATCGTGCTTTATGGTTATTTGGTTTTGTACAAATTGCGAGTATTTTAGGCTTTGCTGCCTTAGCTGAAATTGGCCACAATAACTATGCTTTAGCAATAGCCATAGGTTTTGAATACCTCGGTGTTGGCTTAGGTACAGCAGCATTTACGGCATTTATTGCCCGAGCGACCAACCCTGCTTTTGCTGCGACTCAAATTGCTTTATTTACGGCAATAGCCGTATTACCAAGAACTTTTGCTAATGCAACGACAGGTATTATTGTTGAACAAATTGGTTGGACTCAGTTTTACTTTCTGTGTACTGCACTCGCTATCCCAGGCATGCTAATGCTATTTAAGGTGGCCCCTTGGAACGAACCCGAAACAACTACAGGTAAAAATGTATGATCAGACTTTTCTTCTTAATACCTATTATCATGTGTGCTATTTGGTGGTGGTACCTAACTAATCGAGGTTATAGTTTAAAACAAGGTTTAAAAGGCTTTATTTATATATTGTTATTTAATGCCATTATCATTGGATTCTTTGTCATGATGATATTTGTTACCAGTACTTAATGAGAAATAAGCAATATAACAGGCATGAAAAGTAAGCAAACATTGATAAATTAGCTTACTATTTACTTATACTAAACTCGTAGAGCATGACTATTAACGCAGCTTTTTTCAAATAAAGAGATACTATGCTAATTGTGGATCAACAAGTTTTAGATGACATCAGCAAAGGTTTTTCCGTACCTGCTCAACCTAAACTTCTGCTTAAATTATTAAAACTAATGGCCGAGCATGAGCCTGATATAAAAAAAATAGCCAATACCATAAGCCAAGATGTCGCAGTAAGTGCCGCCATTTTAAAAGCAATTAACTCTCCTTTGTATGGCTTAAGCAGAACAGTTACCGATATTCAAATGTCAGTAAACTATATCGGTCTATACGGTATTATTATGTTGGTAACAGGGAGTTTAATTAAAAAAAGCTTTGACCCCAAAGATTGTAGTATTGAACTCGAAGCGTTCTGGCAAATGTCGACTGATATATCAACGATTACAGTACTACTGGGAAGGCAATTTAAACCAAACCTCGCAACAGATAAACTTTTTAGCCTAGGCTTATTTCATGGTTGTGGTGTCCCTGTTATGGCAATGAAATATAAGGACTATCAAGCAACAATAGACAGTGCATTTCAAACGCCTGAAATATCATTAACAGAAATAGAAGAGAAAAAATATCAAGCTAACCATGCCGTTATAGGTTATTACGTTGCCAGTTCATGGCGCTTACCTAAAGATATTTGCCAAATTATTTTACAACATCATGATAGAAGCTTTTTAGAAAGGTTAGATAACTCAGAGCAACAAGATTATTACGCCATTCTTAAACTTGCTGAACAAATCGTTCATTTAAAATATTACGACTTACCATCTGTAGATTGGCAATACGTTAGCGAAGATGTGTTATATACCTTAGGCATAAAAGAAGAAGAGTTACCTAAGGTGATTGAAGACTTAAAATCAAAAATGTAGGTTAGGGTTAAAATCGAAAGTTATTAGTAAATTTCGCCCAAGAAAGAAGTAATTGCCTAAAGTCATCAATACCACAACCTGCTATTTCATATTGATCAACATTAATATGCTCTGAAGTTAACATATCTGGTAAGGGATCCACGCCATTAAAGCTAGCATTGGTTTGAATTGATATATCATCTTGATTAATCGCGATAGAGTACTCATGACCTGTTATCAAGACTTCTGACTTATTGCCTTTTTCAACTTCATCAATAGCAGTTAATAACTGTGCGAGTTTATCTGAACTGTGCCCTACTTCAGTCTCAATCCATGGACCTATTACTTGGTGTTCTAAAGAAAATTGGGCTCTTGCTTCACCAGTTACAGCATCATGTATAAATTCATATTCCATAACTTACCCGATATTATATTTTTACTTTCGTATAACCTAAGTGTAGCAAAGCTGCCACAAAAAAAGCGCAATTGTTAACGCATAAACAAAATATTTATCTGCGTAAAATGTGTGAGATTAGATCGCGTTAAACTGTTAATTCACAATCCACTTTTCTTTAACAATTAATTGCTTTTCAAGATTGCTAGTATCATTAAGAAAAACTTGCCCAACAAACTCAGCACCCGGTTGTATAACACCAACCCCTTTTGGGGTGCCTGTCATAACAATATCCCCATCCTCAAGAGTCATAAAACGTTGAAGCTCCTGCAATATGACATCAGGCTTATACATCATTAAATCAACACCACCTTGCTGAATGACTTCACCATTGATATTCAGTAATAAATTCAATTGTTGAAACTCTGTCTCACTAAGGTGTTCAATATTTATAAAGGAACTAAAAACTGCTGAGCCATCAAATGCCTTTGCACGCTCCCAAGGTAAGCCTTTCGATTTAAGTTTTGCTTGCACTTCTCGCTTCGTTAAATCTAGACCAATAGCCACGGCAGTAAAGCGTCCGTTTTCGTACAAAAAACATAATTCCGCTTCATAATGCAAAACATCATTTAAATGAACGGCTTCTAGCTGGGTCGAAATTGAAGAGTTTGGTTTTAAAAACACCACCATTTCATCTGGTATTTCATTCGCTAGCTCATGAATATGCTCAACATAATTTCGGCCTATACACACTATTTTAGAAGGTTGAAGTGATTTATTTTCTATTGAACCTGATGAGGCATTGATTTGAATAGATTTCATTTGTGAGTGCACTCCTAAATTATAGGAGGCTATCCTAGCTAGTTAACTTTGACTAGACAAGGTAATTTTTCTATTCACTTGGCTGTACAGTAGTGCAGTTTTTAATAATAAAAAGAACAACCATGAAAATTCTAACATAAGCGAAACGGCAAAAAGGCGAAAAAACTGATTATCAATAATAACCACTAGTAATAAAATACTTGTGACCGCATGCAAAACAAACAGTATTAATGCTTGTTTTTTAGTAAAAAAATCATGCATATTTGGAATAAGCTGCATAGCAGAAAAATCCATTAAACACCGCTGTTGTAAATGAGTATAACTAAGGAAAGGTAAGATTTTTATTAGCATTCCTTGGATTACAGAAACCAAATACCCATAGACAATTGTCGCTGCTAAAATTAACTCTTTCTGTTGTAATATCCTTTGAACTATAGAATTACTTTGGCTGTCATTAACCAACCAAGCTTCTGGTAAAAAGTATAATATGTTACTCAGCAAAAGTGCAATGGCTGCAAATTGCCAATAACGAATGGTTGTATCAGTGATACGTCGTTTGCGCTGCGACAACACCCACAATAGACACATAGCAAATATAGCATGTGCTCTAAATAAGAAAGGTATTGACCAACTTGGAGAAAATAGGTAAATAATCAGCAGTAAGGTTACAAACCATGTTAGAGATTTTCGTATCAACACGGGAAAATTAGGCGCGACATGAAACATAGGGATAACTTGGAAGCTAACAGCAATAATTAATAAACTTCCCCAACCAGCTATTCCCCAAACAGCATGGATATTAGTAAAATGCTTATCTGCTGATAATACTTGCCCCAAACCTATACTGGCTAAGTCAAGGTTTCTACTAATTAACACTAAACCAAGTACTATGACAACGATTAAACAAGCCATTGCTAATCGAAAGCCAACAATTGAATCACCTTGACTTAATTTTTTAATTAATACATCTATCAAGGCATAAATATAGATGAAGAAACTAACACTTAAGAATACTATTGCTAATGAAAACCACCACTCGTGAGTAAAATTAAAAGCGAATAGCAAACAAAGTGTCCCAATACAATGAAGTAAATAGCTGGTACTGGCGACAAATCGTGGGTGCTTAAGACCAATACCGCCTATCACAGGTAATAATTGTAATGATGCTCCCATCATAACCATCGTAATAAAGCCAAGGGTAAAGGCATGAGTAAGCGTTAACATACCTGGTGTCCATCGACTCAACCATAATGAATCACCATAAAAAATAACATAGACACTACAGGCAATAATAAATAATGGTGCCGTTAGGAAAAAGCGAAAAGGAAGATCTATAGGAGGTAAGGCATTAAAAGACAAACCCGACATATTCATGAGGTAGCGCTCGGATACTGAGTTAACAGAAATTTTGTCACGTCAGATTGTAATTCTGCGCGATAAATATATAAGAATATTTGCTCGTGCTCTTTATTTTTCTCAGTTAGCTGACAATGATAACACCATGAAGCGGCTAATAACTTTTCATAAAGAGGAAAAGGCTGACGACTGTGCTTAACCTCCAAGCACTGCTTAGAGCTCAGTGCTGATAGTGCTAACAATATTTCTTTCATTGGCTCAGGGGGGGGCAATTGACTAACATCTATTGATACTATTTCCATTGGCTCCCCTTTGCTATGAAATACCGTTTATCTGATGGTATAAGATTAATATCTAGCTAGCTTCAAACGATGAAATAAGCTGTTCTCCATTAGTTAGATGTTGCGCCATCATCGGATAAAGCATCATTTCTTCTTTCATATTATGCTGTTGCATCATTACCATCAAGGTTTCAGACAAGCCTAAATATTCGTCTTTAAGCTTCTTTTCTAGAGCATTGTTCATATCCTGTACTAAGGCACGCATTTGTTGGTGCTCCATGCGCATTACTTGTGTAGGCCCTGCAGTCATACCTGTTGCTTGCTCAAATTGTGGGAATAAGGTTTCCTCTTCTTGGCTTAAATGCTGAGCAAATTCATCAGAAAACAATTGCCACTTTGTTTCTGCTTCAGACCAATTGTCTTTTGCTACAGCGCTTTCCGCCTCGGTAAAATAGTCATCACATTCTCTGTGTTTTGATGTCATATAGTCAGGGATAGAAGTCATTGCGTTTCCTAATAAGTGCTTTTGCTAACGTTAGCCAATTCAAAGAAAATACATTTTATGGAAGGAAGTGCCACCATGTATTGACCTATGATAATAAAGCGTGTGAAGAGCAAGGTTACCTCCATATTTTTATATTTCAAAATAGCCAACACAAAGTATTTACCTGCAAATATATACACATATAGCTCAACAGCAGGTAGAATAAAACTTTGCAGCTGTACTATTAATAAACAAGGTTTCATCTTATGCCCCGTAGTCGAGCAAAAGGGTTTAGCTTAAAGACACAAATTTATGGCTTAGTCATATTTTTAGGTATTGTTTCATTTTTTGGCACCTTATTGGTGAGTGTTGATCACACCAAAGAGTATTTAAATGAACAAATGAGTAGCCATGCTCAAGATACCGCAACGAGCTTAGGTCTTTCTATTGCCCCTTATTTGGCAAGTGAAGATATCATCATTGTTGAAACCATGGTCTCAGCTATATTTGACTCAGGTTATTATGCTGAAATGGTGTTAACTGACACCGATACCCAACAAGTTATATTAAGCCGAGAAGCACCAAAAACTGTTGATACCGTACCCAATTGGTTTATTGATATGTTTAAGCTTTCTCCACCTACAAGAGAAAGTAAAATTAATACTGGTTGGCGTATAGCAGCTTCACTCTCTGTGACTAGCCATGCTGGCGCCTCATATTATCAACTTTGGCAATATGCTCTCAAAGCTTCCGCTGCATTTTCAATCATATTAGTGATCAGTTTAGTCTTGGCGTACTTTATATTAAATGCTGTACTTAAACCGCTTGCACGTGTTGAGCAACAAGCCATAGCGGTAAGCAAAAAGCAGTTTAATATCAATAAAAAACAATCTATTACGCGTGAACTTAATGTGGTGGTTAATGCCCTCAACATCATGGTTGATAATGTCCAAAAGAACTTCAACTCACTCACTAATCAAGCAGAAAAACACACCCAAGAAGCCTATATAGATAAACTTACAGGTTTAGGCAATCGAAGAGCTTTTGATAGCCAATTTACTCATCATTTAAGTGAGATCGATGACGATAGTATCGGTACAGTCATTTTATTAGAACTTGCATCTTTGCGTGATATCAACCAAAGCCAAGGCTATCAAGCCGGTGATGCCTATGTATTGCAAGTAGTAAAAATAGTAAAAGAAGCATTCGAGCAGTTTTCAGAGTTTACCTTTTACCGTATCAATGGTGGTAGCTTTATCGTATCGATACCTCTACCATTATCTCTTTGTCAAGATGAGCTGCAAAAGGTAATTACAAGGTTTGAACAGTTAAATACTGAAGAATATCCGAATGGATTCGCTAAGCTAGTTTCTACCTCATATAAAAAGTCAGATTTATTAAAATCATTACTGATCAGTTTAGATTCATTGCTTACCGAACAAACATCCACGTTAAGAAAGCCAGAGTACACCTTAGATAAAACTTCGGGGTTATCATTAGGCTTGCAAGAATGGAGCACCTTGATAAATGAGCTTATTGAATCAGGCCGTATTGAGTTCTTAGTGCAACCGGTTCAAAAATGTGAGCTTAAAGAGCAAGAAGACGAGCATTCAGCATACCTAGAAAAACCTTTCTATAACGAACTGCTGGCAAAGTTTTATTACCAACAGGATATTATTCCAAATAACCAACTTTTTGCTATGGCAGAAAGACTTAATCTCACCGAACAGCTCGATATAAAACTAATTACCGCTGCTGCAAAATTAGTCAAACCTGATATGTCAGCGCCTATTGCAATAAACCTGAGTCAACAGTCACTGTTAAGTGAAAATTTTTGTCAGTGGTTAACACGTTTTATCAGCGAAAATAATCAGTGTAGAAACCAAGTTTATTTTGAAGTTAATGAAGTGGCTTTACTAAAAGACATCAATCTTGCTAGCAAGCATATTCATCAATTTAAAGCATTAGATATTGGCATTAGTATTGAGAGATTTGGCACTAGCCTAACATCGTTTAAATACATCAATGGCTTAGATTTAGATTTTATTAAGATAGATGGAAGTTATATTAGAGATATTGACCTTAACAAAGACAATGCTCACTTTGTTCAAGCTGTAAATCAAATCTGTCATGGTCTTGGCATTAACGTAATTGCATGTCATATTGAGAACGAAAACGTACTAAATGTCGTTAAGTCACTAGCTTGTGATGGTTGCCAAGGTGACTATATTCAAGCACCTAAAGCGCTTTATGTAAGCTAATTAAAGGGCAAATTTAATATGCTTTAGATGTAATAAAACCTTACTAAAAAATAAACTATGGAATATAAAGTGGCTTACCTAGCTCAGTATTATTAAATCTTTCCCGTAACTTATTCCAGCTTTTTAAGCGGCTTGATTTTCCGGCCAATTTACCTTGGCCTTTCGCTTTACTTAACCATAAATTTTCACCGTTAAAACTATACACAGGAATGAGATCTTTTCGTTGATCCGCGGGTAAAATTTTACCGTTAATATTATCTAGTATTAGCGGGACAGCATTTGGGGTGGGATAATAAGCTAATACCATGTGGTATTGATTAAGTGTGAGCGCTTTAACGTAGGTAATACGCATTTTTTCTTCGCTAATTCCCATAGAGAGTAAACTAAAGTATTTGGCGATACTAAAGTCTTCGCAGTCACCTGCATTAGCGCCGATAAACTCAAGCGGGGTTGCCCAATAGTCTTTTTTACCCCACAAAGGCACATCATCCACAAAGTTGAGTAAATTAAAAAAACGGTTTACACGCTTTAATTTATCAAGTTCAGTACTAAGTGTTTGATCGTTTAATACAGCTTGCCAAGCTCGTAACCTTTTTCCTGAGTTTTCACCATATTGATTAATTAGTTTGATTTCTAAGGCGTCCCAATCAAGCAGTTTTTGTTGATTGACAGCAAGTAATGGCCACAATACGCAGATCAACAGCAATATGATAAAATTACTCGTATCTTTGGCCATATACTCTAATTTACCTGAAAGTAAATAAACTAATCATTCTCCGTACTATAAATGTTCCAGCGTAATAAATCTTCTTGTTTATTAATTTGAATATGCGCAACTACACGACGGTTAAGGCTATGGTTCATTTCACTATCACCTGAGGCAACGAGTTTACTTTCACCAAAAGCAACAGCGGTTAATTTACTTTCCTCCACAGCAAACTTTTCAATTAACGCTTTTTTTACGCTATTAGCTCGCCTTTGTGAAAGCACTAAATTATATTCAGCACTGCCTACAGCACTTGCATGTCCTTCTAACTCAACCAAAAGTTCAGATGAACTTTGCTTAATAGCATGAGCAAACTTCTTAAGCTCAGATAAATAATTTGCTTTAATCACAGAAGAGTTATTATCAAATAATAATTTTAAATTTACTGACACAACTGATGTTTTAACTTCTCCACAGCCTTCATTATTAATTTCAGCTCCTTTAATCGTTGTTGGACATAAATCTCGCGCGTTAATAACACCATCATGATCATCATCCGCAAGTGAAACAGTAGTCGATGACTCATAAGTCACATCGGGTGAACCTGCACATGCGGCCAATAATGCAACGAGGGATATCGATAATAAATGCTTGTTACTTTTAAACATTATCCTTTACTCCATTGCTTTGGCTTCTCTACTCTTAATGCATCAAGTAATTTACCCATTGCCGCTAAAATACGGTATTGCGCGAACAACTGAGAATGCTCCACTGATGTATATGTTTTACGCGCCTCAAACAACTCATTACTAGTATCGAGTAAATCTAATAAACTTCGCTTACCTAAAAAGAACTGCTCTTCATAGATTTTTTGTGCGGCCTTTGCTGAATCAACATGTAACTGTAACAGGGGAAATTGTTTCTCGAGGTACTGCTCTGCTCGCCAAGATAATTTTGTTGTTTGTATTACTTGCCTCATCGATTGCGCATAAATATCCTTACTTTGCTCTTTCAAATATGCGGCTTTCAATTTCTTGGCATTATCAGAACCACCTGAATATAGGTTATATCGCATTCTTAACATGGCAGTTATATCTTCATTATAACCACGAGTTCCATCAACATTATTATTATGTGATGCGCCTAACTCTAAGGTAAATTTCGGATAATAATTACTATTGCTTAACTCTAATTGCTCTCCTGCAGCTTGAACATCACTGTACGCCGAAAGCAAAATCGGGTGTTCACGCCTTGCAACTGTTAATGCATCATCTAAAGATTTAGGTAATAGGATTTCATCGGAGACTGGCCAAACTAAATCTTGTGGTTCTTTATTTACTACTTCCATAAAACGACTTTCTGCATCAAGCACATTATGTTCTGAAGAAATGACATTAACTTTGGCTCTTGCTAATCGGCCTTCAATTTGTGATAAATCAGCACTTGAGCCTAACCCCTGCTCTACTCGTTCTTTTATCTGCTCATAAACTCGCTGATGCTTATCAAAGTTTCTTTCAGATAGTTGTAGAATTTTTTTCGTTTCGAGTACCGCTAAGTATACTTCAGCAACTTTTAATGCTCGCTCTTGCGCTAAACCAAATAACGCATATTGAGAAGCTGTGGCTTCAAATTGAGTGCGCTGCACGTTATCCATAACCGCAAAACCATCAAATAATTTTTGTCGAATTGATACGGAAAGCTCTCCTCTTCTAAGCTCTCTTTTATCATCTCCCACAATACGAGTTGTTGGACTGTTTGTTAGTTCATAGCCATAACCTGCTTGCAAATCTACAGAAGGTAAATAACCACTCTTAGCTTCTCTAACATCTTGCAAGTTAGCTCTATATAAATGAAATGCTTCTGCAATTTGAGGTTCGGTAATCAAAGTCATTTCTACAGCTTGCTCAAGTGATTGAGCAGCAAGTGATTGACTAAAGATAGAGCCAACCAATAGTACTGTACTCAGGATATTCCTATTATTTCTCATTTCCATTTCTTTCTCTTATTACAAATATTTAATTATCTTTCTCTTAAAGCACTATTATGCGCTCTAAGAATTGGCTTAAGTAAGTATGCCAAAACTGTTTTTTTACCTGTCATCACATCAACTGAAGCGGTCATTCCAGGAATGATAGGCAAGGCTTTATTTTCATCTTGTTTACTACTTAAGTGATTTTCTTTCGTACGCACTTTAATTAAGTAATAACTATCGCCTTCTTCATCCTCAATTGAGTCAGCACTAATATGCTCAAGTGTGCCTTCTAATCCACCATAAATCGCAAAATCATAGGCACTAAAGCGCACAACAGCTTTTAATCCTGGTCTTAAAAAGGCAATATCTTTGGGTAACACTTTAGCTTCAATGAGTAACTGGTCCTCATTAGGCACTATTTCAAGTAAGTCCATGCCAGGCTGAATAACACCACCTTGGGTGTTGATATTAATGGTTTTAATTGTTCCTGATACCGGAGAGAGTACAGAGGTTCTTGATACTTTATCTTTTAAATTTACTTGTTTTTCGACCAATTGAGCTAACTGAGCTTGCACTTTGGTTAAGGTCTCTTGGGTATCTTTTTGATATTGGCTGACAACTTCCTGTCGTTTACTTATGACTTCACGCAAAGAAGTTTTACTTTGTGGTAATGCCAGTCTTGCCTCTTCAACTTCTTGTTGAAGCTGATTTATCTGACGCTTTAGTTTTAAGAATTCAACAGGTGAAATAACACCTTTATCAGCAAGGGGTTCTGTTAGCCTGAGCTCTTCCAAACCCAATTCATAACTTGTGCTGACATGTTTTAAACGAGACTTAATTGATTCAATCTCTTGCTCTTTTTGCTCAATTTGATGATTTAATACTTTAACTTGCTTAGATAAATTACTGACATTTGCTTTGAAGCTAGCCACAGCCGTTCGGTAAATTTTGGGGTACTTTTCTTGCTCTTCTTTCGTTATATCTAGAGCTTGTTCAATAATCTGAAATTGTTGCTTCCAATTAATTCCAGCAATATCCGTTGACCATTGCACACTAGCCAATTCTGCGCTTAACCTTGCAGACATCGCCTTAAGCAACATAAACTCTTGTTGTTTCTCTCTAAAATCAGCTAAGAAGCGAGTATCATCTAAACGCATGAGTTCTTGATTTTTAGTTACCTGTTGGCCTTCTTTGACAAAAACTTTATCTAAAATGCCCCCTTCTAAGTTTTGAACAATTTGCACATGTGATGATGGAATGACTTTGCCATCACCTACAGTCACTTCATCAAGTGAAGCAAAACCTGCCCACAGCAAAAAACAAAAACAAAAACCACAAATAATATATAACACCAAGCGCGATTTATAAGGTGCTGCAAGTAGCAAGGCAGCATTAATATCATCAATATAATTTAAATCGACATTAGAAGACTTACTCACTATAAACTCGCCTTAATTTGACCACTTTTTAACGCGGCTAATACTTTATCTGTTGGTCCATCAGCAACCAATCGTCCTCGTTCCATGACTAATACTCGATCAACTAAAGCAAGCATACTCGCCTTATGCGTGACTAATAAAAAAGTTTTGTCTTTTGTTATGACGCTAAGCTGCTTTTTAATTTGAGCTTCAGAGTAGTTATCCATATTACTGGTGGGTTCATCTAAAACAAGCATAGGTGGATTGAACAATAGTGCTCTAGCCAGTGCTACAGCTTGGCGTTGACCACCTGATAAGTTTTGCCCTCGCTCACCAACTTGTTTATCTAAACCTTCAGGGCTACCATCAGTAAACTGGCTCACACCTGCTAACTTTGCAGCACGCATTATGTGTTCGTCATCAACGTGAGGAACGCCTAGGGTTATGTTATCTCTAATCGTGCCATAAAATAGATTAATATCCTGAGCTAAACAGCCAATTTTTTGTCTTAAGTCAGCTGGGCTGATTTGCTTAATATCAATGCCATCGACACGAATGGCGCCTTCATTAGGTTGATAGAAATTCATCAATAGTTTTTCAATTGATGTTTTACCCGCACCTATACGACCTATGATGGCAACCCTCTCTCCAGCTTTTATTGAAAAGCTAACATTGGCAACAGCAGCCACTTCACTTCCAGGGTAAGCAAAAGTAACATTATCGAAGGTAATATCACCTTTAAAGTGATCTCGATGTAAATAACGCTCCATGTTTTCAGCAGGTAATTTCATAATCTCATCAAGTGTGATTAGTGCAGATTTAGCTTGGTTATAACGAGTGATCAATAAAGCAACCTGAGAAAAGGGCGCAAGAGCTCTGCCACTTAACATTACAGCCGCAATAAGCGCGCCCATACTGATATTACCTTCACTGATTTGGTAAACACCCAAAATAACAATAAATACCGTAGATAACTGACTTAACAAACCATTGAAGGTACCCACAGTGGTCGCATATTTTTTAACTTTAATATTCCAGCTAGCAATATTGCCAACTAACTGCTCCCACTTGGACTGAAATTGACTCTCAGCACCTGTTTGCTTAATTGTCTCAATTCCTTGTAATGACTCAACTAAGTGGGCATTTTTTTGAACCGAATAGCGGCTACCTTGTTCCACTTCAAATTTTATTTTGTTTTTCATCCAAAACGAAAAGCACATCATAATAATGACAAGGAAGAAAGGTACCCAAGCAAGTGGACCGGCAACAATAGCAATAATAACCATAAACAATAGTGAGAATGGCACGTCCAGAATAGCAGCAATAGTTGCAGAGGTTATAAACTCTCTAATAGATTCAAATTCTTGAACTTGCTTGGCAAAAGCACCTACCGAAGCTGGTTTATGTGACATGTTAAGATTTAATACCTTCTCAAATATTCTTGATGAAAGTAATAAATCAGATTTTTTTGCGGCAATCTCTAGTAAGTGAGCCCTAACTTCCTTTAAGACAAAATCAAACAATAACAATATAATCATACCAACTGCCAACACCCATAGTGTATCTATGGCATTATTTGGTACAACCCTATCATAAACATTCATCACAAAAAGCGGTGAAGCAACGGCAAACAAGTTAATAAATAATGCAGCTAAAAGCACATCTTTATAAATTGGAATAGAACGACGTAAGGTTTCCCAAAACCAATGTTCATTATTGGTTTTTAGGGTTTGCTTTGACCTCTCATCAAACCGATAACGTTTTCGTATATAAAAGCAGTAACCAGAGTATTCTTGTTCTAGGGTTTCTCTGTCAATAATTTCATGACTCGAAGGCAATTCAGGCCAGACAATCTCAAGTTTATCATTTTCATACTCAGACTCTGCATTTCCTTTCTCTTTTGATTTAGAGCATGAAATTAACACGCATGCTCGCCCATCCTTGAGTAAGAGAACACATGGCAACATCAGCTTTGGCAATTCAGATAATACTTTTCTCTCAAGCTTACTTTCCATTCCGCCACGTAAAGCGGCCCTAGGCATGAGCTCAGGTGTCAATTTACCATCCACGAGTGGTAAGCCACTACTCATCGCATCAGCTGAGAATGGTTTCCCATAATACTTAGATAAAAAGACTAAACAGCCCAAAAGGGGATCTTTATGCCTTGTCTGAAGCTCAATACCTTGAGCCAAATCATTTTGATTAGTCGTCATTAATTATTCTTATATTAAACAAGTGGTGTACCCCATTATCGAGTTAATAGGGTACTTAGCATTAACCCGCTGTTAATTTTGCCTCATCAAGTAGCTTTTGAATAACGGCAGCATCATCATGCGAGCCTTCTAATAAATCGATACCACTTAGCTTAATCGTAAGATCTGTTGAACCATCTTTATCCTTATCAATACTAATTACTGTATCAGTTCCATCAAATGAGAATTGAAGATACTCTGCTAAATTATCAGCCGTTGCACTTTCTCCTTCCAGTAAATCAGATAAGTCTAGGGTATCACCATTTTCAAAATCAACTATGGTATCAATGCTGTTATCAGCTGAATCACTACCAAAATAGAAGGTATCAGAGCCGGAGCTTCCTCTTAACTTATCATTACCAGCCCCACCAATTAATACATCATCACCAGAACCACCCATAAGTAAATCATCACCTAAACCACCATTTAGCGTGTCATGACCACTAAGTCCTATTAATACGTCGTCGCCACCATACCCCATAAAGGTATCAGCACCTTCACTACCGTATAACACGTCAGTATCATCACTATTTTCTGAATGCGATGGGAAACCCACATTAATTGAAAACTCTGCTGAAGCAACATCACCATCACCATCAATTAAGTTTACATAGAATGATTCAATATAATCTTGGCTACCATTAGAGTTACCCTTAGCTAAATAAGAATAAGTGTTATCATTAAAATTAACACTTAGCTCACCACCTTTGGCAGTAATTATAGTGAGTAAACCATTGGTTGCATCTGATGCATAGTAAGTTTTTCCATCGATAACAATTGACGTTAAACTCGCGCCATCACTATCAGCACCGATAATATTATTACCTGTTTCAATATCAATTAATAAACTACCAGTTTTCTCGATATTTACTGTATTAAGTAAGTGATTTGCCATATCACTTGCTGAGTACACTAAGGTTGTATTGGTGTCTTCACCATCTGCATGTGCTGCAATATCAAGATATTGAGTAGGCACATTGCCCATACCAATAGCGTAAGATTCATTAATATTGTTATTAGCTAAAAACAACTCCCAATCATCTTCAAATGCTAAGGCATCGGCTTTATTTTGATCGTTATAAGGTTCGCCATCTGAAATAAAGTATGAGTATGTTTGACCAGAATTATTTGGTGGAACGAAATTATTCATGGCAGTTTGTAGGCCAAGAACATAATCGGTACCACCATTAGCAGTGGTGTTTTCAATATTATCTAACCACGCTTTTGCATCTGCTAAATTCAACCAACCATTAGTAGCAGCATTAGTATAGCTACTGCTAGAGCTACTAAAACTTACTAATTGAACATTGACTGAACCAAGATCGTCATAAGCTTCTATCAACTGCTTAATAGCTGCGATAGCAATGTCCATTCGGCTTTGCGTTGTTGTATCACCAGATGCAATACTGTTACCGTTCATATCCCGTGCCATACTACCCGAAGCATCAAGCACAATAATTACATTGGTTATTTGTTCACCAAAAATAATGTTTTGGCTGCCGCCTGATAAGCTTGGACTATCATCATGAATAGCGATATTGAAACTAGCATTAATAGTACCTAGATTATTAGTTGCTCTTACTGTGATTGTGTCATTAATAATATCACCAGAATTGTGCTTCAACGCTGAAGAAAGTTGATAAGTATAACTGAGTTCACCTGTACTGGTATTAAAGTCAGTTATCGAGATTACCCCCTTCCCGGTATTAACAGAAATTGCATTTGAAGCAAGATCAGTAAGTGATATCGATTGCCCAGCTATTTCAAGACCAGTAATATCTCCACCTTGAATAAAGAAGCTACCACTGGTAAATTCAGTGCCTGAATTAGTATTACCGTCAACTAAACCGTGTTCGTATACCTCTCCATCATCTAGAGAAGATAAAATTGGCGCATCATTTGAGCCAGTAACTAAAATAGTTACTGAAGCACTATCAGTTTGATTATTACCCGAGCTGGATTGATCACTAATTGTGTATGCAAAGTTAACTTCGGTTGATTCACCATCGTTAAGAAGTTGTAATGCTTGTGATGGCACAAATACGATTTTCCCACCGACTAAACTGGCTAAGCCAACAACAACGCCGTTCTGTTTTATCTCAACACTATCACCTTCACTCACATTTTGACCGGCAATTTGTGTAATATAAATAGCATCCCCATCTAAGTCATAATCATTATTCAACACATCAACTGTGATTGCGGCATCTTCAGCTGTTGTATATTCGGCGCTAATTTCTCCAGTGACAAAAGATACATTATCAAAGAAACCTTCAGCCCAGCCATCTGAATTATTATCATACATATGCATTTCTATGGTCGCTGATACAGCATTAGCAGGAATATCTCCTGTTAACTCAAACCACTGCATAAAATTCAATTGAGTTTTTGGATCTGTAGTAAATTCACCAACAATATTGCCATTAACATCCTTGAATACGACTTTTAATTCTGCAGTATCTGTAAGTCTAGAACCAAGATCAGCTGATAATTTAAAACGAACTTCATTATTCAGACTTATAGTTTGGCTCGCTACCACATGATCACCTTGAGCAAGGAAATACTCACCATTTGCAGTATTAGGGTTTTCATTTATAAATGAGCCATATTCTTCAGAAAGTAGTGTTCCATTGGAAACAGACCATGCACTTAAGCTGCCAGAATCAGCATCACCATTGTTAACTAAATTATTTCCCCACACAGTTTCAGACGGGCCGCCATCATCAACAGCTATTGGTGCATTGTCATTTGTTAAATCGACAACCAAATTACCATCTGATTTATCACCATCAGCATCAACAAGTGAGTAACCGAAGTTTAACCCTTCAATATCATCAATATAATTATTTGCCTCAACTCCAGAAATACCTATCCTAAAACCAGTATTACCTGATTGCTGAATAGATAAATCAGTAAAGTACAATACTGACTGTTCTAAACCATTTGCATCTATATACGTGGTTGGAATACTGAAATTACTGTCGCCAGAACCATTGAAAGTTCCGCTGTAAGTTACCGTATTACCATGTTCATCTATTGCAGCCGTAACTGTCCAAATAACAGTATAAGTTTCTGAAGGGCCACCTTGGCCATCAACTATAAAACTTAACCCTCTTATTTCACCTGAAGAATCACTTCCTGGCTGAGTAAATGACATATAAAGAGTTTCATTAGCTTCAATCCATTGATCGCCCACTGCAAGGTAGCCATTCTTAGAATTGACCGTTTGCGTCACTATCTGACCATTTTTATCTGGTCCTGTTCCTGATAATGTATTTACTAGATAACTATCAAAACCAAGGATTAACTGATTTATATTACCACCACCAATCTCAGTACCACTGCCTGTACTTGAATCTATAACACCTAATTTACCTAAGGTATTTAGCATCTCAATTTTATAACTTGGGTGTCCATTGTCATCTAGATCGCTAGTATCAATAGTTATCGTAAAAACAGCTTGGCCATTAGCCATTGCTGTTAATGTTCCATTACCATTATCAATATAAGTAACAGGATAACCATCGAAAACAAGATTAGTTGGTAAAGTACCCATATCCCACTCAACAGAAGTGAGATCATTGGAAACTACATCATCAAGAATACCTGACTGCTCATTACCAGCAACATTAGAAAGTGAAATAGCATCATCTGAATTCGTTTCAGGGTTATCATCCGTAATGACGATATCAAAACTAGTTTTTGAATATTCCTTACCATTATCATCTTGAATTACAGCGGTAAAACTTGCTGTTAGTTGTTCTGCACTTTCTCCTAAATGATCTATTGGAGCAAATTGTGTGAAAGTATAACTAGAATTGTCTTCACTAATCTTAATTGTAAAAACAACATCACCATTAGCTTGTGCCGTTAACGTTTTAGATGCAGCATCCCATTGGTAAGTAACATCAGCTTTATTTGAGGTTAAACCCAATTGTCCTTGCAACTCAATATGTAAGTTATCCTCTAATAAACCACTAATACTACCGATGTGTGTGATATTATTAGCTAAATCAAGGTCTGAATTAACACGCACATCACTATCACTTGAAACTGCATTACTTATGTTTAATGTATCGTTTAAATTTATTTCATTTAAAGTCACATTTATTTCTGTCGTAACCGTACCATCATTTGCCCCTATAACCAGATGATGAATATTATCAAATATTTCATAATCATTAGCAGCAGCTTGCGCTCCATATAAAGTTAAACTGATGTTCCCGCTCGAATCAATTTCGAACCAATTATTATCATTACCACTAATAATACTATAAGTAATATTATCGCCATCTACATCTACTGCTTCAACAGTACCAATGATATGGTCTGCAGATGAGTGTTCATTGTAATTAAAGGTATAGCTACTCGCATCGCTACCATCAGGATGTTTAAATACTGGCGCATCATTTTCTGGGTTCACCGTCACCGTGACCGTCGCCGTATTGCCTTCTGCATTGGTATAGGTGAAGGTATCCGTGCCATTGAAATCATCGTTTGGCGT
>NZ_SAWY01000026.1 GCF_006439335.1 Litorilituus lipolyticus
TTGCTCAAGCGCAAATCATCAGGGCGATAGCGTAATAAAGCTAACTAAACGCCGAATGTAGAGCTGCTGTCAGATCTTCTAGTTATAAGAAAAAGCTATTGCTTGACAACGGGGAGTCCATGTAGCCCTAATAATGGGCAAAAAATTGTTGGCTAAAATGTTGAGGAACGAAAACAGCCAACTGTTTTTTGTCCTTGTTTATTAGCTTGTTATGTTTTTAGAACACAAGTCTAATTGATATTAAAGGCTAAATATACCGCTAAAGGTAAAGGCCCTGATATTGAAACTAAAGTGTAAAATGTTAGCTTTTTAATATTGCTATCACTTCTTTCTCGGAAAAATCTTGAAGAGCCATACCAAATTAAAAGTGGATAAATGACAAACCAGATATTTAATAAATCAAAAAGCGGTTCCGAAATTTGATCCGGTGTATGTTCCATAAAGATTGCAATTGCCATCGCATGAATATAACCAAGCACACAAAGGCATGACATTATATTGATAGCAACTAGAAACTTAATCACCGAGCTTTCCCTAAAACATAACGCTTATATTAAACGGCAAAGTAACTTTGGCTACACTGCGCGAAGCGCGAGCCAACTGTTACGTGTCCGATTTGAATTACCTTGTTATTTGATGGTAGCGGAAAACTACCAACGAAAACAAGAGCTTTTAATTAAATGGCAGCCCGACCGTAGAACTAAAATGTGCCCAGCGACACGACTTACCAAACCGTGATTTTTGAGCCAAACACGAAAGCTAGAACAAAGTTAATGGCTTTACCGCAAAGTTACTTAAAAAGCGTAAAGCCTATTAGCGACAATAACCAAAACGCTTAGGCGAAAACTGAGGCGTAACCCACTAAACCAATTTAGAAAACACTGCTCTTACAATAAAATAATAACTTGATTTCGTGGAGCCAAATAACGCCCTCGTTAATGGGCAAAATATTGTTGGCTAAAATGTTGAGGGACGAAACACAGCCAACTGTATTTTGTCCAGATTAAACAGCTTGTTATATGCCGTTTATACGCAAGTTTTCTTTGTAATTCTTATGTTAGCAAATTGACCGCTAGCATAGTCTGTAGATAAAAGATCAACTATGATTGGCTTGCCTTGATACAAATACTTATTTAGCACGTCACTAGAACATACATAAGACTTAGTTAATTCAATATACTTTTTTCTTACTAGTTTGAAGTCACTTTGTTCAAGGGAAATACCATCAATTTTAACATGCAGATTGACATGTTCATTTCTAGTTTCTAAATACACTAAGCTTGATGTTTCTGCTTGTCCTTCAGCAATTATTCTTACATCTTCGAGTACTTCATCTTGTTCAGTGATACCTTCATATCGATAATAGATCACAGATAAGGCAAAGAATATAAAAGTAAATAAAACTCGATATTCCCTAAAACTCCGTTTGCTCATATTTCTCCATCGCCGTGACTAGGCATATAACGCCACAATAAGCGGCTAAGTAATTGTTGGCTAAAATGTGAAGCGAAGCGGAACCGAGCCAACTGTTACGTGTCCGTTTGATTGCCTTGTTAGTTGCTGCGCGTTAAATCACATAACTAACAATAAGTTACCATGTTCACGGAATAAGCGGAAGATGCAATAAATACAAACCGCAACTTTGCCGCTGAACATGAATTTTGAGCCGTTTACGCCTTTGCTAATTGTTTTCACCTGCAAAACTTAGGCGAAAACTGTGTAGCCAAAAGCATGATACGACTTTGTAAAACTAAAAATTAAAACAACAAAGGAAGGAAGAAAACACCAATCCTTTGATGTGAAATGCCGCACGTTTAATAAATAAATTTACTCGAACAAGTTGCGGCAACTAACGCCTCAATAAGAGGCTAAAAATTGTTTGCTAAAATCGCGAGGAATGAGCAACAGCAAACTGTTTTTAGTCCTGCTTGATTGACTTGTTAGCCATACTCGACTTGATTTCAACTGATACTCCTGAAAAGTAATCTTGATTGAACCATAGTAAGTTTTCTATTGGGAAGTTGGTTAAAGTTAACTTTACATCTGATTCCCATATTACTTCCAAGTTGTCTGGTTTCCCGTTTAAACCAAAGAAGCCATTGAATACTTTACCAGTTTCTACATCGACAATATTTATACCTGTTTGCCAGTTAGTCGTTGCACCGCAATCCGAATAACCAAGCTTCGCAATTTTTTTGCCATTTGGAGAAGTAAATTCTGCTACGTCGGTATAGGAGCAAAGTGATGGCCCTTCAATGTCAAAAAGATCCATCCCATAACCTATAGCCTTAAATCCAAACCAAATAAAAAAGCAAACAGCTCCAAGATTCCAGACTGATTTCTTAACCCTTGCTACAACGCTCATGCAGATCCTTATGTATGGCTAACAGCTTATTAGGAGGAAAAATTCCTTGTTTAAACACGGACTTTTTCCTTCTTTCATGATTTTTAAAGTGTATACATTACGCGTTAAATTTCTGAAGTTCAAATAGTTATTAAGAAATGCTCTAACTGGTTGATGTGTGAAAGGAGGATTTTTTCCTTCTTTCACGCAAATTGGTTAAATTGGCGTGGTACTGTATAAAACCTCATGATTGACTTCATATTAAATATGCATAAAAAAAGCGCCTTCAGGCGCTTTTGGTTCTAATAAAACACTTAATCATTCATCGTTTATTGGGGTAATTAATTTAGCATCGCTAAATGTACGTTGTGATTACGTTGTTCACGTTCTACATATTTAGCCCACTGCTCAGCTGTCTTTTTCGTTTTTGGCAGCTTAACAGCTTGAGCAAAAGCTTGCAGCGATTGTTCAAATTGTTTTAGGTTAAAGTTTGCCATGCCTTGTACTAAGTACATATTACCTAAATGCATTTTCAGTTCTTTTTCGCTTGATGCTCTTAACGCTTCATCATTATTGTTTGAGGCGGTTAACGTAACATTAATACGAGTAAGCGCAGTGTTTGCGGCTACAATAGCTGCCTGCCATTGCTCATTATTTAATAAAGCTTGCGCAAGCATAGCATCGTACTTGCCTGATTCAGTAATCATACTTAGTTGCGTTAATATTTGAATTGCTTTGTCATCTTCTTTCGCGGTTAAGTAAGCACGCGCAATCACATCAAGGCTTTTTTCATCAGCAACTGCCGAGCCTTCATCGATTGCTTTTTGTAGTAATTTAGCGCTTTTATATGGTGCACCATGAAATAAGTAAAGTTGCGCCAGTGTTGATATATCAGACGACTTAGTCACATAACCTGCTTGATATGCAGCTTCCATTACTGCTATTTGCTTTTCTTCTTGTCCAATTTCGCCATACATACCTGAAAGCTGCAACCAATACTCAGGTTTATCATATAAACGTACCAGTTTTTCCATCACTTTGGTGACTTGTTCAGGCTGCTTTAGCTCGTAATAAGCTGCACGCTGAAGGATTAACCAGTTTTCTTTGGGTATTTTATTTTCTTGCTCTGTCATCGCTATCGCGTCATTAATCGCAGCAAGGCTTTTGTCATACTGTTTATCTTGATAGTGCACTTGGGCAAACAAAATATGCTGATTTGCTGTTAAATCTTTAGGGTTTACTGCTTGCCATTTTTCAAGATAAGTTAATGCTTGTGCATAGTTTTGCTGTTGCATTGAAAGTTGTGCTAACGAATACAACGTAGAGATAATCAAACTATCTGGTATTGCTTTTTCATCAGAGATCACTTTATTAAAGCTATCAATCGCCATATCAACATCTTCATTGGCGTAGTACATAAAACCATAAAAGTTAAACAACATCGCTTGTTCATAGCTATTTAGGCTGTCTATCCTATCTTTTACTTGGTCAAGTACTTCAAAGCCTTCAATTTTGTCGCCTTCATCTGCCAGTTTTTGTGCTCTGGCTAGTTGTGCATAAACACGATTACGCATAGCAGGCACTTTCTTACTTGCTCGATAACTTTTATGTTCAACTTTTTGTTGCTCTGTTGCTTGTGCATAAGCTACAGAAGTTGTTACTGATGACAATGAAATCAGCCCAACACTGGCAAGTAGTAATAAAGAATTATTTAGTCTCATGGTAAATCCTTACTCATTTATTGGTAAAGGTAATGTGAAAATAGCTACCTAACCATCTATCTCAAAGGTTATACGGTTTTGTACGCCAGCAACTTCCATTGCCACACCATCAACAACACGTGGTTTGTATTTAAATTTAACCACGGCATCTAATGCTGCTCGTTCAAATACGCCTTCTGGCTTAGCGGCAATGACAACAGGATCTTTCACCGCACCTGTTTTGCTTACTACAAATTCAACAACGACAAAGCCTTCAATACCCCTTGCTTGTGCACGTCTTGGGTACACAGCGGCCACTTTCACAATTGGTAAGTAATCACCATCGTTACTATCAAGGCTTAGTCCACCAGACAAGCCAGCGTCGGTTTGAATATCAGCAGCAAACTGGTTTTTAGCACCTTGTGCATTAGGGTTAGCCTGTTGCAATGATGGTGTCACCATAGGAGGTGGCGGCTCTTTAGGCTTGGCAGGCTTTTGCGGTTTCCGCTCTTTTTTTACAATCGTTTCATCTTGTTTTAAGCGAATAAAATCAAGCACATTGCCTTTAACTGGCTCTGTCATTACGTCATTACCACCTGTTATTAGCTTTTGCATCCCCATTAAAAGCAACATGGTCATAATCAATGCCATGGTGCCAGCAATAACATAGCGAATACCACTTCTAAGTATTGGTTGAGTCATACCCTTTCCTTACACTTATTACGCTTCTTGGGCAGCAATCGATACATCAAAAACACCAGCAGCGCGTGCTGAATCCATGACTTTGATTAATATATCTGTTGTCGCTTTTTGGTCTGCTTGAATCACCACTGTTCCTTGTGGGTTTTCCGCTTTTAAACGTTCAATATTGGCTTGTACACTACGAATATCGACTTTACGCTTGTTAATCCATACGTCGCCTTTATCACTAATAGCCACTAAGATATTGGCACGCTCTTTTTTCACTGCGGTTGCCGCTTCAGGGCGGTTTACATCAATACCCGCTTCTTTCACAAACGAGGCAGTTACGATAAAAAATATCAATAAGATGAACACAACATCTAACATTGGGGTCATGTCTATATCTTCTTTTTCTTCTTGCTCTTGCAACATTTTATTTATATGACGCATAAGATTGTCTCTATTTTCTTGTTAAGTCGTTAACAATCAGCCTTAACTGAAAGGCTAATTTAGTGGCTTATCGTTAAACTATCAGCTAATAATTCGGCTTCTTTTTTGGCATTACGTTTTAACCAGGTGGCAGTAAACACCCCTGATAATGACCCAACCATGCCAGCCATGGTGGGTATGGTTGCGCGTGAAACCCCTGACGCCATTGAGCGAGCATTACCACTACCTGAAATTGCCATCACATCAAATACTTCAATCATGCCAGTTACTGTGCCAAGTAATCCTAATAGCGGACAAAGCACAACAAGCGATTGAATAAGGGCTAAATTTCTATTGAGCTTGGTAGTACCGCGTGAAATTAGCGCTATTCTAATTTGCTCTGCATTCCATGAGGTTTGATCAACTCGGTTATGCCAACTCGCAATTAAATGTTTTTTTAACGATTTGTAGCTATACCAAACAAAGACGAAGCGTTCGAAAATCATTAACCACATAATGAAGATAACACCGGCGATCACGGTTAATACTTGACCGCCCGTATCCATAAACTCATTAATGGCATTAAAAAATTCCATTAAAGCAATCACGGCTTATGCTCCTTGACCTTGCTCTACACGCTCAGATCTTTCCGCAATAATGCCGGTACTTTCTTGTTGTAAAATATTAATAATGCCTTTGCTGCGTCCATTTAAGTAAGCAAAGATAAACACCATCGGAATAGCTACAACTAAGCCAAGAACAGTAGTAACAAGCGCTTGAGATATACCACCCGCCATCAATTTAGGGTCGCCCGTACCAAACAAAGTAATCGCTTGGAAGGTATTAATCATACCGGTAACAGTACCAAGTAAGCCGATTAAAGGTGCTACTACTGAGATAATCTTAATCAAGGTTAACTTGCTTGATAATTTAGGTAATTCACGCAGTATTGATTCTGATAATTTCAGCTCTAAGCTTTCAGTATCTAAATTTGGATGCTTATCTTTTACCTGCATCACTCGTCCAAGCGGGTTGTCGCTTGAAGCAACATCTGTTTTTAGTTGACGATTAACTTTTCTACCGACAATCACTAAGTTAATTAAGCGCTCTAGTGCGATAAGTAAACCAATTAAGCCAATCCCTAAGATAATGTAGCCTATTGGACCACCTTGGTCGATACGCTCACGGCTATCAGGTGCTTGTACTAATAAGCTTAAAATTGAACCGCCCGTTGGGTCTAGGGCAAATGCCGTTGGTTCGCTTGAACCTTGGGCAATGTTGTCAATTAAGGCATCAGCCGTGTTTAAATAACGAGAAGATGGTTGACGAATTAGCTCAGCAACGGTGCCTGTTTCATCAATGTATTCTAGGTATTTACCATTTGAGATTAAGTTAAAACCACCTACACGGGTTACTACAGCTTGTTTACTTTCACCATTGGCTAACACTACATCACGGTTAAACTGTTTAATTTTTCCGCTTTCAGTCATCTCGCGTTGTAGTTCAAACCAAAGGCGTTCAATTTCTTCAATTGAAGCAAGTTTTGCGCTTGATCCCATACTTTGGGCAAATTGGTCTAAAAACTCACCGCGATTAGCTATTTCAGCAGAAATGACAGAAGTTTGAAATTTACTGCGTGTATCACCAGAGACTTGCTGTAACACACCAAAAAGCTCTTTCAGCTCACCTAGTCGTTTATCAAGAGCATCACTTTTATTTGCCAAGCTCACTTCGTTTGTTTCAAACTGCTGTTCTAGCTGCGCACTAAGTACCAACGCGCTATCGCGTTGCTGATTAATGTCGTTAAGCATGCGCTGTTGTTGATTAACTTTCGCTTTAAACTCAGCTTCTCGTGCTTGGTTTTGTGCGCTTTGAGCAATTTTACCTTGCTCAAGTTGGGTAAGTAGCTGGTCTAAGTTTGCCGCTTGTTGAGCAGAAGCAACAGTAACGACCAGTGATAATGAAACCGTTAAGCTTGCGAGCATTTTCTTCATTATATTTTTTGTTGTAAGCGTATTAGTAGACATAATTATTCTGCCCCTGAAGTTGAAGTCGACGATAACGGGATTAGCATTAAATCAGGTGCCAATTGCTTACGAGCAATACGCAATGCTTTATTAATACCCAAACGGTAATCTTGAGATAAAGGCTGCCATTGCTGTTTATCTTGCTGCCATTGTCCTAATTGGCTGCCATCTCGTGTTTGATACATTAAACTCACACGACCAACACGCAAAAAGTCCACATCAGTTTGCTGGCCATTTAGGGTTAATAAGCCGCTGTAGGCTTCAATAGTTCGGCCATAATCAACTTCCACTTGATAAGCCTCTAACACGCGACGAAACTTTTCTGACACGGCAATATCTGCACGGCTCATCATGGCATTTAAATCATTGATGCGCTTGCTACGTTCTTCTTCTAAAAAAGGCACGTCTAAGACGACAAATTCTTCTAATGTACTGATCATACGAGCCATTAGCGGAGATATTTGACGTTCAATAATGCTCACTTGTTCCATTGAATCAGCTAATTGCGATAACTCAGTCATTTGGTTATCAAGCTGTGCTTGCATTTGTTGGTTATAAACGTTTAAACCATCAAGCTCTTTTGTCACGGTATTAAATTGCTGTAATTTCGTGAGTTTTTGTTCACTTAATTGGTTCACTTTACGCTGTGACTCTGCCGCTGATTCGGTAATACTTTGTCCGGCAGAAACAACACTTGATAGTTGGCTATTTGTATCGGCTTGCCTTGTTTGGGCAAAGGTAGGTGAAAGCACAGTGCTTGCACTCAAACAAAGCAATACACTTGCTTTAGACAGTGAAGATAACTTCATAGGTTAACCTTATTTCATCAATTGTTTAAAGGCGCAAGAAGCTAACTTCTTGTACCAAAATGTATGAAGCGAAGTTTACTGATCAAATATGACACTAAAGTTGTAGAAAAGTGACACTTAGGTTTCACTAATATGTCAGTTTAATGAAGGTGATATTACTCAGTTTAGTAAGTACTAAGTTAAATGTGGCTGTAGCTATTGGGTAACCTAACGTTGGCTGATTTAAAAAAAGCAACAAAGTCTATCCGTGTACCTTGTTGCTAAAGCTAGTGTGATAACGGGGAGGTATCACATTTCTAGAAGTCCCATTTAAGTGAAACTTCAAAGCTGGTGCCTTTGGTTTCACTTCGAAGTAACGTGTCATCGAAGGTGATTTCTTTTTTCTGGTCTAAAATGTTTTGCACTTTAAACTTCACCGTTGAGGAATACGTTGGGTAGTAACTGTAGACAAAATCTAACGAGTGAAAAGGTTGCTCATAAGCATCATCTTTACCATCAATGCCTGGAATAATAATACGTTCAGCAAATACATTGTATGCCATAGTCGCACTATGGTTTCCGTTTGCTGCATCCCAACCAAAGTTCATATTAACCACCCAAGGTGAATGACCTGTCATAGCACGTGTTGGGTTAGTAATTGAAGTAGAGACACCTGTTTGTTCAACAACTTTTTGCGTATCAATGTTTATTTCAGATTCACTGATAGTGAAGTTACCTGACACAAAGAAACCTTCTGCATATTCACCTAAGAAATTAAAGTCTTTAAGAAACTCAACCTCTAAGCCGTACACATAACCATCTTCTGCGTTAGCAATACGAATTAATGGTGGACCATCTTGTGCAGGCGATTGCACCGCTTCAATAGGTTGATCCATGTCTTTGTAGAACAAACCTGCTGATAGGTTTTCGCCAGTTTCTAAATACCACTCCCAACGTAAATCAAAGTTGTTGATTGCGGTGCTTTGTACACTAGGTGTACCACCAATTGGGAAACCTGTCAGCGGGTCAATATAGGTCGCTGGCGCTACTTCACGAATATCAGGACGAATGGTTGTTTGAGCAAATGAACCTCTAAACTGCATGGTTTCATCTAATTCATACGTTAATGATAACGCACCAAAAACATCATCTTCTTTAAAAGACAAATCTTCTAAGTCTTGTAGTGTTGGTGGTTCATTTTTAAAATCAAATTTACCGGTTTTTGGGTCTAACGGTGCAACAACTTGACGGTAATCTTCATAGCGAAGCCCTGCCGTTACACGCCATTGCTCGGCGAAAAACACATCGACTTGCCCAAAGTAAGCATCAATTAATTGGCCTGAGAAATAATCATCACCTGCTACTGAGGTATCACGAATAACATTTTCATTACCACGTAATGGGTGATTAAGCATGACACCTTCCGTTAATATCTCATTCATTTGATGACCCGTTAAGTCTAGGTTATCAAACGCTAAGGTATTAACATCAATGCGTCTTGCCATGGCATCACGAGACTTCTCAACAAAATTTGCACCCGCTTTTAGTTCAACTTCAGAATCAGCAATCATTAACGGTAACGACACATTAAAACCGTAGTTTTCTACTTTGTCGTCTAAGTTTTGAAAGCCATAACGCGAAGCTGTTGTCGCTTTACGTAATGAGCTTTCATTAATGGGGTCAAAAATACCGTCTTCTGGCTGACCATTTGATCCATCAGCAATAATGTAGCGCGTTGAAATATTTCCTGGGGCATAACGGTTTGAGCGAGAGTCAGAATAGAACCAATCAACACCAAGGTTCCACCAATCTGACAAATTATGTGTACCACGTATTTGATTAGCGATCATTTCACGTTCTTCATAAATCACTTCACTATCACGTACACGTAGGCCATCAGAAATGGTAACGTTATTAGTGTTACCCAGCTTATCTTTTATTTCATCACGCGTGTCATGCAATATTAACGAGCTTACATCAATACGGTGATCTCGCTTGTATTCTAAGCCCATGTTTAACATGCCAGAAAAACGTACCGTGTGTTCAGTTGATTGCACATCATCAAAACCACGCACAAGCGACCAAGGACCATTTTCTTCTTGTTGAGTAAAGTCTTGCCCTTCGTATTCTTCTGATACTTGCCATTTATTGTCGTATGACACCGCACTTAGAAAACCAAAACGAAAATCGTCAAAATCAAAACGATTGCCTAAGGTAATATCTAGCCCGGTATTTGGGTTAATGCTCGTTTTTTTAGGGTCATAATCACGGTTCATTTCTGCAGCAATGATACGGTTATCTTCTTGAGATAAATCATTTAACGGTGTGTAACTTTGCCACAAATTACGCAATGACTCTGGCGCTTGGCGCGTACCATCATCAATACCGTACCAATCGTCATCACCACCATTGTACGTTAAACCATCATCAAAGTTATTGGTGTTACCACCAAGCTTACCTTGCATGTTAAAAACAAAGTCTGTTGGGATAGTTTTTAAACGTACATCAACGTTACCACCAGCAAAGTGAGCGGGCATAGACGCTGAGTAAGATTTTTGTACCGATAATGATTCAATGATTGATGATGGGAATAAATCAAGCGGAATAACAGTACGAGTTGGATCAGGGCTTGGAACCGAAGCACCATTAAGTTGCGTGCTTGAGAAACGCTCCCCCAACCCTCGAACATAAATATATTTACCATCAACAAGTGTGATACCCGTTACACGACGTAGCGCTGCCGCAGCATCTGAATCACCGGTACGAGAAATTTGTTCTGCACCTAAAATATCAGCAATAAACGCTTGGTTTTTACGTTCCTGCAATACAGCACTTGCTGTACCTTTTAAACGACTTGCTTTGACAACCACTTCTTCCATTGCTTCTGCATCATCGTTATCTTGCTCTGCAGCAACACTTGAGAAAGCGCTAAAACTTAAACCAGCAACAACAGCAAGCGTTAAGCGTGATAATTGTGTTTTCATTATTAACCTCATTCACTGGAGATTTTCAACATTTTCTGCAGGCTAATTCGCTTTAAAAGTTAATAACCTGTAGAGACAATCAATAAAAAACCGTAACCACACTTATTTTTTTTAAGCGTAGTTACGGCTGAGTCGCTAATTAATCAAGCGCTACTGTCCAATTGGCTGTCCAGTCATTGCTTCTTGATACTGCACCAATGTGGTTGGCATTATCAAAAAAGCTGTTTCCTGTGAAGTCTTTTGCCGGTGTTGTATCAATCGTGAAGATACCATCAACTACGTCGCTCATACCTGTTGCGGTGCTGTTAGCATCGTTTTGGTTTAATACCCAATCTTGCGTATCAAGTAACACGCTACCATCGTCAGCTTTAGCATTTTTGAAGTTTTCGCTACAAGCAAATACTGAGTTAGAAATAACCGTTTCGCCTGCTACAGCTTGTTGTGCAGTAACTGAGCTTGTTGCGCCACCTTCAATTTCTAAACACTCACCCATACCTGCTGCACCTGTTACCACAAAGTTATGTAGCTGTGCTCTAGTACCTTCGCGTAAGTAAACGCCTTCTGAGTCTTTATCAGCACTATCGAAGTTGTTACCGATAATCGTCATGTTAGCGATTGTTGGGTTAGATTGTGGCTCTTTCGCTGGTGATGAACCATCGTTGTCAGCTTCAATCGCGCGGTTAGCTTCGCCGTCGTTTGCATCATGTTTTACTAGTACATATTGAATGTTACCGCGGTAACCGTTATCCCAATCAACACTGTCATCACGGTTACCCGTTAACACTAAGTATTTAGCGTTTACTGTGCCACCGAAGAACTCAACGCCATCATCAGCATTTTCGTGAACTTGGATGTACTCAACTTTTGTACCAGAGCCTACAGCGCCAAAGGTAATACCGTTTAACTCATTGTCTGGGGCAATCTCATAACCTGCGTGCTTAACAACAACATAGCGTAATGTACCTGAGCTATCGCTATCATCTGTACCACCAAATACTGCGCCTTCTTCAACACCTTCAACTTGTAATGCACAGTCGCTGCCATCAGTAGGACACTTATTAGATTTAGCATTTCCAAGTAGAACTATACCGCCCCACTGACCAGCAGTTGTTTCTTCGCCGGTAATGTCTTCACTTGAAGTAAAGGTAATTGGTGCGCTTTGGCTACCGTTTGCTTCAATTTTGGAATCACGGCTTACCACTAAGTAATCACCACCTGAGCGACCAAAAATAGTAGTACCCGCTTCTATTGTTAATGTCGCACTATTTGCTTTATCTTCACCAACAAATACTGGGCCACTTAATGCGTATAAATTGTTAGCCGTTAACGTTAAATCGCTAGTAATAGTCCCGCTAATTTGACACGTTGTGGTGACACCGTCTGCTGCTGAAATAGCTGTAGTACCTGTTGGACAACCTTCAGTTTCAGCTGCTGCTGTAACAACACCTCCGCCGTAACCAAATGCCCAACCTTGACGCCAGTCATTGCTACCATCTAATGCACCAACATAATCAACACTGTCAAAGAAAGCATCTTGTGTTGAAGAAACATCTTGCCCAGCACCTGCTGCAATTAGTGGAGAGTTTGCATCTGGCACACCGTCTGAACCAATTAGAATAGAATTGCTAATTGAGTTTGAGCTTTCATCAGTAAACCATGTTTCTAAATCAAGTAATACTGAGCCATCATCTGCCTTAGCATTTTTGAAGTTTTCATCGTTATTACACGCCATGACTACATTTTGCATCACAATTTTGCCACTGTTTGCATTATCAACAGTCACAGATGATGTTGCGCCACCTTCAAACTCTAAACACTCACCCATTTCGCTTGGACCAGTGACTACCGTATTAAAGATTTTTGCTGCCGTACCCTCACGTAAATAAATACCTTCAGAATCTTTATCAGCCGTATCAAAGTTATTACCCACAATCGTCATATTTGAAATTGTTGGGTTTGATTGTGGCATTTTATCTGGGCTTGAGCCGTCATTATCTGCTTCAATGGCGCGGTTTGCTTCACCAGCATTTTTAGCATGCTCTATGTATACGTGCTGTAACATCCCTTTAAAACCGTTGTCCCAATCAACACTGTCATCACGGTTGCCTGTTAAAACAATGTGCTTAGCATTAACTGCACCACCAAAGAACTCAACACCGTCATCAGCATTAGCGTGTACTTGGATGTAATCAACCATAGTACCTGAACCCACACCACCAAACGTAATACCATTTAATTCGTTATCTGGTGCAATTTCATAGCCTGCATATTTCACCACAACGTATTTAAGTACACCTGAGTTATCTTCCCAATCTGTACCACCAAATACAGCACCTTCTTCAACACCTTCTACTTGAAGTGCACAATCGCTACCGTCTGATGGACATTTATTTGATGGCGCATTACCTAGAATGACTACACCACCCCACTGGCCAGCTGTAGTATCTTCACCCTTAACATCTTGTAAAGACGTCATGATGATAGGCTTAGTTTTGCTACCTTCTGCCATGATTTTAGCGTCACGATGAACAACAAGGTAATCATTACCTGATTGACCAAAAATAACCGTACCTGGCTCAACCGTTAAGGTTACATCGTTTGCTTCATTTCTTGCTTGATTTGCTTGAGCTGAAATACCACCAACCTCTAAAGCACCGCTAATGGCGTACATTACTGGCTTACCGCTAACACTAGCAACGAGTGTAGTATCTTCTTCGATATTGCTATCAAGTACCTGTACTTGCACATCAAAGCCTAACTCTGCCGATATCTCAGTACTTAATGCCGTATTAGCTTTACCTGGTAACTCAACACCTGTCCCTGGATCAGGGTTAGTAGGTGCAGGGTTATTGATAATAGTATCACCCACTGAATTATCGACTTCAGACGATAAGTTAATATCACCACCACATGCTGTTAAACCTACAGTTAGGGCTGTTGCTAATACGCTTAATTTAAAGTTGTTTTTAGTTTGCATTTCTTAGTTGCTCCGCAGCAATTAATGAAGGATTCATGTTGTTAAAATAAAATTTCTTTTTACTGTTTTTAAAGAAAGTAACGTTTGTGCTTTTTAAATGTTGAATGTGCACATTCATTAAATTTGGCTACATACTAGGGAAGAAAAATGACAGAAATGTTTTGAAAGTATGACTTTTTGATGTCACAAATATTGCAGACAGATGACAACCACAGCAAACGCTAGGCACAAAAAAAGCGCCGAAGCGCTTTAGATAGGAGGTATCGGCATTAGCCCTGAATAATGATTTATACCAATTATTTACCCTAATATATTACAAGTTATACCCTGATTCTTCGTGTTCAACTTGATCAAGGCCATTCACTTCTTGCTCTTCATCAACACGTAAACCATTGGTCATTAAGCCAACCAGTTTTAATAAAATATAAGTCACAATAGCGGTATAAATTAAACTGGAAACAATACCAATAAGTTGCACCGAAACTTGCCCCATAATGGTGCTTATACCGTCTGCAAAACCAAAACCGCTAAATACACCTAACGATGTAGCTGAGAAAATACCCGCTAGAAACGTACCTAAAATACCCCCAACACCATGCACGGGGAATACATCTAATGAGTCATCAATACGTAGTTTTTGTTTGATATAAACTGTCGCATAAAAACAAACAACGCCGGCACTAACACCGATAATTAACGCGCCACCTGGGCCTACAAAGCCAGAAGCGGGCGTAATTGTACCAAGCCCTGCGACCATTCCCGTTACCGCACCTAAAACACTGGCTTTACCAAATTTTTTCCACTCTATAGCCGCCCACGTTAATGTACCTGCTGCCGCTGATATATGTGTAACTAACATTGCCATTGAAGCATCACCACTAGCCGCTAAGGCACTACCGCCATTAAAGCCAAACCAGCCAACCCATAGCATACCAGCCCCCGTAACTGTCATGGTTAAGTTATGTGGTAACATGGGTGTTTTCGGGAATCCACGTCTTGGGCCAACCACTAAAGCCGCAACCAGTGCTGCAGTACCTGCGGTAATATGAACCACAATACCACCGGCAAAATCATAAACCCCCATTTGTGCCAACCAACCACCACCCCAAACCCAGTGTGTAATTGGCGCATAAACAGCTAGCAACCATAGGCCACTGAAAAGCAATACTGCTGAAAACTTCATGCGTTCGGCAAAACCACCAATGATCAGCGCAGGCGTTATAACGGCGAAAGTCATTTGAAATAGCATAAACAAGCTTTCTGGAATATCACCCGATAGCACATCTTTACCAATGCCATGCATCATTACCTTGCTAAAGTCACCAATAAAGGCATTGCCCTCACCAAAGGCAATGCTATAACCTAGAATTAACCACAAAATTGATGAAATAGAACCAATAGCAAAACATTGCATCAAAATAGAGAGCACATTCTTTTTTCTGACTAAGCCCCCGTAAAACAATGCTAGACCGGGTAAAGTCATTAGCAAAACTAAGGCGGTCGATGTGAGTATCCAACTGGTATTCGCACCATTTAATTGCTCAGTACTTGCCCAAGTGTGACCTGAAAACAGCATCAATAAGGTGATGACAGATATAAGAATTTTGTTTTGCATTTTATGTCCTAATTCGCTGCTCCAAAGAGCTATTATTCTAATAAACAGAGAATTGCACAAAACACGCCAGAAAATTACCGCTTTTAAATCAGTAAGTTATTTTTAGACATTACGATAAAAGTGCAGGATTGCACCAAAAGAAATCTTTTATAAAGCATCACGCACTATTAATGTGCAACTCATGCTTCTTATTAGAGTGGATAACAGAGAACTTATCTAAGAAAACGGTATTAAACCAACCAAAGAAAAAACTTATTTAATAACAACTTAACTAAAGCTATTTTAGCTTTTACTAATATTTAGTTAAGCAGCTATTAAATAAGGCTCTTGACCTTGATGTTTTGCTTTACGCTTGAATGATCCTTTACCTTTTTTGGCTTTAACTACCTGCAATTTATACACCTTAGATGTCACCAAAGCGGCTAGAAAATTATCATTAATACGACCTCGACCTGTATCAGTCTCATTCGCTATGTTTTGTGTTTTTACGGGCTGCTGTTTAGCATGATGCTTTTTCGTTTTCATTATTTGTCCTATTTCGTTTAATAATATTGAGATATCTCATACAACAATATTTTGTTGTATGAATCGTATTATAAAAGAAACATCAGACGATAACGATAAAATTTATTAGAGCGACTTAACTGCTTAAAGGAATAATGATTTCGTACCTAACACCTACAGGCGATTCTACCAGTCTAATACGACCTTTTAAGTTATGGTTGATTAAGTTACTGGTAATGCTTAACCCCAAACCTAAGCTCTCACCATTTCGAGAAGATGTATAAAAGGGTTCGAATATTCTTGAACTTCTTTCTTCAGAAATGCCACTACCATTGTCTTGATAATTAATAATTAATTCATCACTCTCTTGTACAATATTAATTTGAATAATCCCCTCTTTCTTACCTTCAAAGCCATGAACAATTGAGTTTTCAATTAAATTAAAAAAGATATGCCATAAAGTTTCTTTATTGGCTTGAATTGTAATGTCATCACATTGCATATGTAATTGATGTGAAGCGAGCAAAACAGCGAGCGACTCTTTTATCTCAGCAAGAAAATCTTGCATGACAATTGTAGAGATTTTTTCTTCTGTTTCTGACGTATTAATTTCTTGAAAGCGCTGTAATAGTTGATGCGCTTTAAGCAAGCTATGTTTGTTAAAATCTATTTGTTGAGAGAGTTCATAAATACAGTTCATTAAGAATTTACGACTTAACGCATTAGTAGAAACTTTTTCATTAAGCTCTAATAGCTTATCGCTTGCCGAACTAATCGCTGTTAGGGCTTTACCTACCGGTGTACTTATTTCATGGGAGAAACCCGAGACCAAACGATTAGTTGCCATCATTTTTTCTATTTTGATATCAGAATTAAATTGCAAATTCTGTTCTTGGAGCGCTTTTCTTAATTGTGCATTAACACTTTCAAGCTCAGCATTACGTTCGTTAATAGTTTTATTTAACAGATTATTCGCATTAAGTAATTGTTCACGATTTGAATGATTTTCAAATACCACCGCAGATAAGTTGGCACTCAGTTCAATAAATTTTAAATCTTCTTCTGTAGGTGCTTTAGGCTCTCGGTAATATATAGCAAAGGTGCCAAATACAATACCATCAGCACCAATAATGGGCTCAGACCAGCAAGCTTGTACGCCTGCTTGTAGCGCAAGTTCTTTGTATTGGCTCCAATAAGGGTGAGTGTTAATGTCTTCAACAATAACGCGTTTTTTAAGAAATGCTGCTGTACCGCAAGAACCTACCCCTGCGCCAATAGCGACACCATCCAAGGCTTGGCAATAAAACTCTGGTAGTGAAACAGACGCAATGGGGTGTAAGGTTTTAGCCGTATTGTCTAAACGTAACACTGAGCACAACATATCAGCATTATATATTTGAGCTTTTTGACAAAGGGTATTTAAAATAAGCTCTAAGGGCTCATGCCTAGCAACCATTTGCAGCACATGATTACGCCCCTCTTCCAGCTCACTCGCTAGACGCCAATAACTTATTTCTTCATTGCGCGCTGAATCGGTCATAGCCATACATAGTAATGGTACATAGTATAGATTAAACGCTCATTTACTAAGATTTGCAAACATCACAAGTTATTTTGTTCCCAAAGCTACCCATTAAACCTTGAGAGTGTCTGCTTTCATTGAGCTAAATTGCTCAAGAAAAAGGTATACTGTATACTCTAAAAATTAACGATATATACACATAACTATTCGTCACTCAACATTTTACAGAGTACATAACTGAGTACTTAACTGAGTACTTAACTGAGTCCTTTACCAAAGACTACACTGAGCATTCATATAAAAAATTAAGGGATCAAGCTATGAATAACAAAGGCATTAAACTTACTATAAGCCTAACTGTCGTAGTAATATTGGCTTACCTTATTGTCACGTTATTAAGCAGTGTTCCTCAACCTATAGCATCAAATACAACAACTCACATTAAGGTTGAACCTGCTACAACTAAAACTAGCAGTATCGAAATAGCAGATACCGAGTTAACGAAGCAAAAACCATTAACAACTGCGCCAGTTCAAAAAAATAACGCTAACCATATAGCCCTGTGTGATAAGGCTGAGAATACTGATAAGTTTCCTGTGAATAAGTTCTTTGGCGAAAACTCCACGGCATTAAGTGATAACAAAGCAAAACTCATTGAGAGCTTTTCGCTCTCGTCAGATGTTGATAATCAAATCGCTTTAGCGTTTATTATCAGTGAAGGGGAAGACAGACTACTTCTCAACCAATTGCAAACTTTACATAAAGAGCACAGCGACAATAAATACCTTGCTTATCATGTACTGTCATTATGTAGTGAAAATAAAAACCAGTGCAGCCCTGACACCATAGAGCAAAGCATTGCGCTAGATAGACAAAATGGTGCCACTTGGCTGCTATCGGCTTTACATGCCATTAAAACCAATAACACTGAGCAAGCAGAAGCGGCTTTACTTGAAGCCGCCAATGCGCCTGTTTATGACGAATACTGGAGTGAGCATATCGACGTATTTGAATCTGCACTCGCTAAAGCCAGTGTTGCTGGCTCAGTGCCCAATGAAATCACCACCCTTGATTATATCTACAAGGCAAAACTGCCCAGCTACGGTAATTTAGTGAAGTTTTGTCGCAAAGTAGAACTCTCTGATGCCAATGTAGTTGATGCCTGTTTAAGAATGGGCGAGCAATTAACTCAAGGAAAAGGCACCATGCTCAGCCACTTAATTGGCATTTCTTTGCAAGAAGCCATGTATAAAAAATATGAAGACGACACGCAACTTGCACAACTCGCGCAAATGCGAAAAACTTTTACTGAACGTATGGAATTATCAGCTCAAGCGACTGATTTAGCCTTACAAAGCCAAGCTCGCACAGAAGAATGGCTGCAACAAATCAAAACCATGGGTGAATATGGTGCCAGTGAATACCTAATAGAAGAAGCAAACAACCTCTCTGCTGATGCTAATTTTGATCCTTGCAAGGTAGATTGGTAAAGCCTAGGAATGTTAAAGATTGAAGATTTACCAATTTATTACAAATAACTAAACGGGCTCTGCACAAAATTTCAGTTAAAGTTAACATGAGAGTGAAGCTTTCTTTATAGATTGATCCATTAAAAATGGTTTTATTAAAAAGTCTTCAGGTATACCCTCAAATAAGCCATCAGCATAAGCCGCTTGTGCTAACAATGCCTCTTCAAATAGTATTTTGATTTTCATGTACTTAATCCCTTAAATATTATTGCTTATAAAATGTGTTTTCAATCAAATTAAGATGATATTTATGAGAAAGGTCATTTCCATTACTATCTTGCCCAATAGGACAATAAATGCCTCGAATAGGGACGTAATTACGTGTTCTCCCTTGCATATTTAATAGACTCACCGCTTTACTTAATACCCTGCCATCAGACTTTCTCACCAAAGTACTTTCAACTGAATAAATAGGACCGATTGGGGAAAGCACTTTTCGTTCAAAAAAATTACGGGTATAACTTTGTTTAAAGCGCTCTTTGTCAATTAGTAGCTTTCTGTTATCGATGTAATAACCATTTTCTGTACGGCGTAGCTCAACTTCATCCGTAGGTATCGGCCTAAAATATTCTTCTCCTAACGCCACTCGTTCATAGATAAACTGACCAACCCGCCCTTCTTCATAACAATATTGCTCAAACAAGCTATCTGATCGTATTTTCTCAATGCTACTACAGGCGCTAAGGCTGCTAATTAATGCAATAGATAATGCAACAAACACAAACCTGATTTGGCAGCTGCTCTTGTTTTTGTGAGTGATTAATAGATTAAAAGGCTTCATTAGAAGGCTTCTCTTATGGGTAAACATTGTTCGTTTTGTAATTTTTCAAAAGTAAATTGCACTAGCGCTTGGCTCTGATGGGCTGTTGACGGCATGTTTAAAGAAGAGTTACTGGCATTAGCATCAGTCCAGTCACCATCTAAAACACCATCTGTGCCTCGATTAGCAAGGTGGTATTCACCAGTTTCTATGTTTTGAAATAAGGTAGCTGAAAAACCCGTCTCTAAATTGTTATCTTGCTGAACTACGATATATTTGGAAGCAAAGTATTCCGCTTGTGCTTGAGTTAGCCCTTTGGGTTCCAATGCTTTTAAGGCATTTATCAATTGCTCTTCAGCCATTCCTGGTGGCAATTCATCCGCGTAGGCCGCTTGTGCTAATAAAGCTTCATCAAATAATTTGTTGATATCCATAAATTTATTCCTTTAAAGTTATATTTTGCTAAAAAATGTTTTTTCGATAAGGTTACGATGGTTTTTATTGAACAAGGAAAACCCTTCAATATCTCGACCAGTGGGGCAAGTTACCCCTTCTACAGCAAAGTGTTTACTGGTTTTATCGAGCATGTTAATTAAGCTCACAGCCTTGCTTAAGACTTTGCCATCAGACTTTCGAACTACAGTAGTTTCAACAGAGTAGATAGGGCCTGTCGAAGATAACACCTTCCGTTCTCTGTTGTTGAAGGTGTAATATTTTTGAAAATATTCCTTATCAATTAATAGTTTTTTATCATTAATATAAAACCTGTAATCAATGCGAAGTAATTCAGCTTCATCTGTAGGTATCGGCCTAAAAAACTCTTCCCCTAACGCCACACGTTCATAGATAAACTGGCCGACACGCCCTTCTTCATTGCAATACTTATCAAACAGGTGTTCAGAGTGCCATTGGCTGACACAAGCTGAAAGACTGGTTATTATAATAAGCACTATGGCTATTCTTATGTGATTAATCCGCTGTAAATATTTCATCTCTGATTCCTTTTAATTTTTATGCTTTATATTAGTTATTAATTTCGATAAAGACTTAACGTAGAACTTGAAGATTCAAGCATTACTTGCTCTACGATAAAGAACTTTTCAGTAAAATTTCAGGATGGAACAATTGGGATATTGATAGTAAGTTTTCCATATATATCTGACGATCCTTCAATCATGTATATTATTGCATACAACATTCAATGTGAAGTTACTTCTCCCAGTTAAGCTACAATGTGTACTGTAAAATACGGCACACTAATAATGCTTTAAGATCAAAAAAGGCGATGAACTTGCGTTCATCGCCTTTTTATTCAAGCTTTGCGTAAAGCTAATATTGCTTAAAGCAATATTACTTTTTAGCCAACTTCTCTTTGATACGTGCAGAACGACCTGAACGCTCACGAAGATAGTAAAGTTTAGCTTGACGAACATCACCACGACGTTTCACTTCAATTGAATCAACAATTGGGCTATGTGTCTGGAATACGCGCTCAACGCCAACACCGTTCGAGATTTTACGAACTGTGAAAGCAGAGTGTAAGCCGCGGTTTTTAACAGCAATAACTACACCTTCAAATGCTTGAAGACGTGACTTATCACCTTCAGTAACTTTTACTTGAACTACAACAGTATCGCCTGGTGCGTATTCTGGTAGATCTTTCTTCATTTGCTCTTGTTCGAGCATTTCAATAATTTTACTCATAATACCTTCTTCCTAGTGTACACAGTTCTGGTGGATTACTGCTTTGCTTCTTTTTTAATTAAAGCTAACATTTTCTCCTGCTCAGCTGTCAGAGCTAGGTTAGTTAATAATTCTGGTCTTCTGGTCCATGTCCTTAATAAGGATTGCTGTTGGCGCCATTGACGTATGTGTTCATGATTACCACTAAGTAGTACTTTAGGTACTGGCATTTTATCTCCTTGAGGAGTTTCCAATACTTCTGGCCTTGTGTAGTGCGGACAATCTAATAAACCATTTGAGAAGGAGTCCTGCTCTGCTGATTCTTTATGTCCTAATACACCGGGCACTAATCGTGCTACTGCATCAATTACATTCATTGCGGGGAGTTCACCACCACTTAAAATGTAATCACCGACCGACCATTCTTCGTCAATATCTGACTCAATTAATCGTTCGTCTATGCCTTCATAACGACCTGCTATAAATATCAAGCTGTCATGATGTGCTAATTCACTTACGCCTTGTTGGTCCAACTTTCGCCCTTGTGGCGACAAATAAATAACCTTCGCGTTTCTGCCATCTTTTAATGCCGCTTGTTTCGCTGCATTAATGGCATCTCTTAGTGGTTGAACCATCATCAACATCCCTGGACCACCGCCGTAAGGTCGGTCGTCTACAGTGCGATGTCGATCATGAGTAAAGTCTCTTGGGTTCCACGAATAAAACTCAATTAACCCACCACGAATCGCTCGGCCTGTCACCCCATACTCGGTTATAGCATTAAACATTTCAGGAAAAAGGCTTATTACCCCTATCCACATGCCGTTATTAGTGGCTGTTTCGCTAGTCACAAGTTAGAAACCTGGGTCCCAGTCAACACAAATTTGTTTATTTTCAGCGCTTACCGATTCAACCGCTTGACCAAGTGTATAAGGGATTAACCTTTCTTTCTTGCCAAAGCCATCGTTTAGGTTCGCTTTTACAACCAGTACATCGTTAGCGCCTGTTTCTAATAAATCAGAAACCACACCTAAGTCATAACCTTTGTTGGTTACTACTTTCATGCCAATAAGGTCGCGCCAATAAAAATCACCTTCAGGTAATTCTGGCAACGCACTTTCGTTCACTAATATCTCAGAGCTCACTAGCTTTTGCGCTATGTCTCTGTCATCAATACCAGCAACTTTAACAATTAAGCCTTTGTTGTGTTTACGCCAATCAGTAATTTCTACTGTTTGTGTGTTATTTCCTAATTTTAATGACCAAGGAAAGTAGTCAAGTATGGCATCGGGATCATCTGTGAACGAATGAATTCTTAACCACCCTTTGATACCGTAAACAGCGCCTACTTTACCTAAGGTAATTTGTTGTTCTTTACTCACAATAACTCCTAAACCTACTAAGTTATAAAACGATTAAGCAGCTGCTTGTGCGTCTTTTACTAACTTAGCCACACGATCAGATACACCAGCACCTTGACCAACCCAATGGTTGATACGATCTAGGTCTAAACGTAATTTCTCAGCTTGACCTTGTGCTGTTGGGTTGAAGAAACCAACTTTCTCGATGAAACGACCATCGCGAGAGTTACGGCTATCTGCAACAACAACCTGATAGAATGGACGCTTTTTAGCGCCACCACGAGCTAAACGAATGGTAACCATATCGCCCTCTATTATTTAAAGTGTTAAACGAATTTTCCAGACACTTCCTGCCGCAACCGACAGAAAAGCTCGCGTATTCTACGCTTTTGCTAGAATTTTACAAGCTTTATTTGACTTCTGAGTAATATTTCAACTGAATAGAAGCTAAATATCAGGAGTAGAATTGATTGCCTAATATTAACGGCAAATTTATCGATACAAAGTAAAAAGCCCTCAGTAAATAAATATTACTAAGGGCTTTATTTCATGAGTGTATTTGGCTTTACGTATGTAGCCTAAAAGTTATATTGATAACCAATAGACATTGTTTGTGGCTTACCTACCATAATAGAGCCATGCATACGTGTTGCCATGTATGTTTCATCTAATAGGTTGTCTACACTAAAACGTACTTGCTGATTAGTTGCAATATCATAGCTGGCAACAAAATCTACAACGGTATGTGAATCTATATTGCTGGCACTAGCACCAACGCCAGCTTCGCTACGCATCTCACCAGTATAACGAACAAGCACATTGCTACGCCATTTATCACCCGCTAAACCTACTGTTAATTGGAATTGGTTTTCTGGCACATACGGGAATTCATCTCCAGCTTCTACATCACCCCAAAAATCAGACTCAAAGGTATTTAAAAATTCTGTTTGAGTATGGGTATATGTCAAATCAATTGGCATTGAAAGGTCATTAAAATCAAACTCGTAACCCGCTTTTAGTTCAATACCTTTGATTTTTACTTCACCCGCATTATATTGTTCGCCAATATTTTCATCATCACAATTTTGACTTGCTGTGCAGTTACCGTGCATGTTGTCATAATCAGATAAGAAAACTAGCGCTTCAGCATTGAAAGCATTTTTCCCGAATCTTGCACCTAACTCATAGTTAATGCTTTCTTCATTTGTTGCTTCTTCATTACCTGGTGATGGTGGAGCGAAACCTTTTTGTACGCCACCTAGTAACACTAAATCATCAGTTAAATGATAAGTTAGCGCAAGTGATGGTAATATCACATCTAAGTCATTCTTTTTAGTTTTAGCTTCAGTTAAACGGTCAGGGTCTGTTTTGCCCCAATCTTCACGTTCAATAGTCATGTCTTCATAGCGAAGACCAGCATTAATAACAAACTTACCAATGGTCCATTCATCATGCACAAATAAAGCTAAGGCGCTAGCACTGTCGATACGATTAGAGTCAGTTCCTGGTGTACCTTCACCAGTCAATGTCATATTATAGTTAGCATCTAAATAATACTTATCAACCCATTGATAACGGTCCATTTCATCTTGATGATAACGTATACCAAGCTTTAACTGATGGTTATTTAAGTCTGCATCAAGTACCGTTTGAATACCTTGTGATAAGTAATCACGGTTGTTAGCTTTTACTTGAGTATATAATTCATCAATCTCACCATGGTCATAGTCAGAGGCAAGCTGAGTACCTTTGCTCAAACTTTGATATACAATTGATGAGTTACCTTCATCGTCAACGACCATTTGACCAATTTTACTGGTTTTGTACCAATTACGGCTAAAGTCATTATGATAAACCGTCGTCCCTAAATTGAATCGTTCTGATAACTCTATTGCATGGCTAAGCTGAAGCTGTAAATGCTCAGTAGTCATATTATCTTTTTGTGAAGCTGAGTAACGGCTGTATGGATCACTTTCAAAGTCAGCTTGGGTTAACCCCATGTATGTATCATCAGAATCTTCATCAGAGTACTTAACTTTTAACTCTAATTCTTGATCAAAAGTAGCATCATCATCAGTATTAAAACGTACTTTACCTAAAACATCATTCTTCACAAAGCCGGTGTCTTGATTGCTGTGGTTTATATCTTTAAATCCATCGGCTTGGTAACGGAACACTTCAAATACCGAACTGATATTTTCGCCTTGTCCACCTATAACACCATGTACCTTGGCAAAACCATCTTGCCCAGCTTGTACTTTTATCTGACCTGCTAGCGCTTCATCTGGAATCTGACGAGACAACATATTTACCACACCACCAGTAGTACGTGGGCCATACATTGCACTTGATGTTCCTTTAAGAACTTCTACTTGTTGCATGCGGCCAGCGGTTGGGAAGTAATAGGCAGAAGGTGCAGCGTATGGTGCAGGTGCAGCTAATACACCATCTTCCATAATCGTTACTTTTTCACTACGGTTTTGACCTGTACCACGCATACCTATATTTGCTCGAAGACCATAACCGTCTTCTTCTAAAACATAGACACCTGGAATTGATGTAAGGCTACGCATGATATCAGTGTAGTCAAATTTCTCTAGATCATCTTTTGATAATTGGTGAGCGCTACCCGGGACATTATTAACCGAGCTATCACTGCCAAAAATGGTAAATTGTTCAACAACAGACGCTTCTTTTGCAACATCATCAGCAAAAGCATTCATTGATATACTGCTAGCAATTGCCAAACTAAGTAGAGCTGGCTTAAATGTTTTAATTGACACGTTTAACTCCAAAAATGTGTTTAATTCTTTGTTTAATTCGTTAATACGCGCATAATACACAAACCTTAATGCAAATGCGAATAAATCTCATAAAGATATAGTTTATTTTTACTTTCTTTGATTTGACGCAATTTTTTGGGTAAATAGATTTGATACAAAGCAAGTTTCACTTTGTCTGTGTAAAAAGTAGGCACAAAAAAAGGCAGCTAAAAAGCTGCCTTTTCCAATATATAGATTTAGAGGTTAACGGCCAAACATTCCGCCACCGCCCATGCCACCCATACCGCCTGGTGGCATCATGCCTTGCATGCTTCGCATCATTTTCTTCATGCCGCCTTTACCAGACATTTTTTTCATCATTTTCTGCATTTGAGTGAACTGTTTAAGTAATTTATTCACATCTTGAATCTGAGTACCTGAACCCGCCGCTATACGACGCTTACGTGAACCTTTGATAATTTCAGGTCGTTGGCGTTCAGCAGGTGTCATCGAGTTAATAATAGCTTCCATTTGCACGGTAATTTTATCATCAACTTGACCTTTTATTTTATCAGACATATTACCCATACCAGGTAACTTGTCCATTAAGCCCATCATGCCGCCCATGCTTTTCATTTGCACTAGCTGATCACGAAAATCTTCGAGGCTAAAACCTTTACCACTTTTAACTTTTTTCGCGAGCTTTTCTGCTTGCTTTTTGTCAACCTTTTGCTCTACTTCTTCGATGAGTGATAATACATCACCCATACCCAAAATACGCGAAGCAATACGATCAGGATGAAATGGCTCTAACGCTTCAATTTTTTCACCCACACCCATAAACTTAATAGGCTTACCGGTAATATGACGAATTGATAAGGCAGCACCGCCTCGAGCATCACCGTCGGTCTTAGTTAAGATAACACCTGTTAGTGGTAAAGCGTCATTAAAGGCTTTTGCGGTGTTTGCCGCATCTTGACCAGTCATAGCATCAACAGTAAAGAGTGTTTCAACAGGATTTACTGCTGCATGCAGTTGTTGAATCTCGCCCATCATTTCTTCATCAACATGAAGACGACCTGCTGTATCTACAATCAATACATCAAAAAAGTTACGTTTAGCATGATCTATTGCAGCATTAGCAATATCGATAGGTTTTTGTTTAATATCACTTGGGAAGAATTCAACACCAATTTCCTTGGCTAATGTTTCTAACTGCTTTATCGCGGCTGGTCGATAGACATCAGCACTTACCACTAGAACTTTTTTCTTTTCACGCTCAGTTAAAAACTTCGCTAATTTAGCAACAGAGGTCGTTTTACCCGCACCTTGAAGACCAGCCATTAAAACAACAGCTGGTGGCGTCGCTTTTAAATCAAGGGTTTCATTTACTTCACCCATAGCCGCTTCAAGTTCTTTTTGTACAATTTTTACAAAAACTTGACCCGGAGTAAGGCTTTTAGAAACATCAGTGCCAACCGCCTGCTCTTTTACTTTGCTAACAAATTCTCGAATTACTGGTAATGCTACGTCAGCTTCAAGTAATGCCATGCGCACTTCGCGCAAAGTATCTTTAATGTTGTCTTCAGTTAAACGGCCACGGCCACTAATATTTTTAAGCGATTTACTTAATCGATCTGACAGATTTTCAAACATGAGTAACTCAAACAGTAATTAGGTTAACGAATTTATCAGGGCATTATATACCTTATTGCCTTGAAGATGCGACAAGATAAAGTGCATGGCGCATATATTTGCGCAGATCTTAATTTTTCAAGGCTAAAAAATGAACTTTTATACAAAAACCAAAGCTAAATCAAGCATTGTTATATTTGTCATGGCACAAATGCTTTTATCTGATAGAATCAAACTTTTCTTAGTATAGCGTCACTGTTTTTAGGAGTTTTTAGTGGATTTGTTGGTTATTGGCTCAAGCATTGCCTTTGTTGCATATATGTTAGCCACAGTGGCAATTGTTGCTCGATTATTTCACCCACAAGGCCCAAACCTTAAGCTTGTTTTAAGTTTAGCAACGGTGGCGATTGTTATTCATGCTGTAAATGATGCACAATTATTCTTCTCATCTTACGCATCAGATAGCATCAATTTTAACTTACCCAACGTTATCTCGTTAGTCAGTTTATTAATAACTCTCACTGTTACCTTAGTAGCGCTAAAACAAAAAGTTAATTTGTTATTACCTGTTGTTTATGGCTTTGCTGGTATTTGGCAATTATCAATTATCTTCATGCCGCCCGTTGAATCAATTCCATTGGTGGTAGAAAAAGTAATTTTATTAAGTCATATAGGTATGGCACTCATAGCTTATTGCATATTAACCATAGCAACATTGTATGCATTTCAAGTCACTTACATTAACTTTAAGTTAAAAGAGAAGAACTTAAACGCCGTCGTTCACTTGCCACCATTAATGCAAGTTGAAAGACAATTATTCTCAATTTTAACTGTTGGTACTTTATTTCTATTTATTAGTGAAATCATTGGTTTTGCTTTTTTAGATGGTTTTTTATCAAAAGAAAATGCCCATAAAACAATTCTTTCTCTGATGTCGTTTGCTATCTATGGCACGATTTTATGGGGACATTTCGAAAAAGGCTGGCGTGGACATAAAGTCATGGTACTAATGGTTATTGCGAGTACGTTATTAACATTAGCCTACTTTGGTAGCCGCTTTGTAAAAGAATTTATTTTATAGTTATAGTACTTATAGTCACTATAACTTGTCGCAAGCGCTCGGCTGTTATAAGGTATACGGCCGATTAAATTTTTTACTCATAAAGGATTAACCTTTTTTGGAAAATATATCTACTGAGATGCTCTTTACGGTTCTAGGCATCTTAATTCTTATCTCTGCCTACTTTTCAGGTTCTGAGACAGGCATGATGTCACTCAACCGATATCGATTACGCCATCTTGAAAAACAAAAGCATAAAGGAGCTACGCGAGTAAGTTCTTTATTAAAAAGACCCGACCGTCTGATTGGTTTAATTCTTATAGGCAATAACCTCGTTAATATTGCTGCCTCTGCTATTGCAACAATCATTGGTATACGTTTGCTTGGTGATGTTTATGGCGTATTGGCTGCAACCGTTATTTTAACACTAGTTATTTTAATTTTTGCTGAGGTCACTCCAAAAACCTTAGCCGCGCTTTACCCTGAAAAAATTGCTTTTCCAAGTTCGTTAATCTTATCTTTATTATTAAAAATATTGTTCCCATTAGTTGTGGCGGTAAATTGGATCACTAATGGCATTTTAATGATATTAGGTATCAGCTCAGAGCAAAGAGAACAACATAGTTTAAGTAGTGAAGAGTTAAGAACAGTTGTAAATGAATCTGGTGCGCTGTTACATGAGCGTGATCAAGACATGCTGGTAAGCATATTAGATTTAGAAAAAGTTTCTGTTGAAGATATTATGATCCCAAGAAGTGAACTTGTAGGGATTGATGTAAACGATGACTGGAAGAAAATTCAAAAGCAATTAACTCAAGCTAATCACACTCGCGTACTGTTATATCGAGATAGTATCGATGACGTAGTGGGCTATATTCATGCTCGCGATGCTTTGAAAATGTTGTCAAAAAGCCAGTTTACCAAAGCAACTTTATTGCGTGCTGTACGAGAATTATATTTCATTCCAGAAGGCACCCCGCTTAATATTCAACTATTAAAATTCCAACATGCTAAAGAGCGTTTAGGTTTAGTGGTTGATGAATACGGTGATATTCAAGGCTTAGTAACACTTGAGGATATTCTTGAAGAAATCGTTGGTGAATTCACAACAACGATGACTCCAACAACAAGTGATGAAATCACACTACAGCCTGATGGTAGCTATTTAGTGGATGGAAGCGCCAGTATTCGTGATATAAACAAGGAAATGTCGTGGCAATTACCCACAGATGGCCCTAAAACGTTAAATGGCTTAATTATCGAGTATTTAGAGGACATCCCAGAAAGCAATATTAGTCTTAGAATTGCTGGCTACCCCGTAGAAATCGTTGATGTTTCAGACAATATGATAAAAACAGTTCGAGTTATGCCTGAACATTTTATTAGTAACGATGATGAAGAAGAATAAAATATAAGCAAACAAAGTTAATCACAAAGTTATCCACAGGGAATGCTGTTAATTCACAATTATTCAGCTTTCCACAATTTCTGTGGATAACAATAGCAACCCCCAACAATAGCTGGCTTTTACTTTTTCAACACTTATTTAACAAAAAAACGATCTTTTTTTAATATAATTTTGAGGCCGTTATTTTTCCTAGCGTAGCAAGGTTTTTTGAATTAAATGAGCAAATTGGCAAGCTTTATGCGATAGAATTTTTTTAAGGATCCTTCAAATTCCATCGCAATTACTATTGTCTATCGTGAATAAACTTTTGATGATTTATCCAAAAAATAATCGCCACAGCCATCCATGATTCAACTCTTCTTCACAACTCTTTAATTGTCCTGAATAACGTCTAGCCCGGTTATCTACTTTCCTAGCCACTTTGACTAACCATTGCTTTTTCTTATAGGTTTTACGCTTAAAGCCACCCCAACCTTCATGGTAATTTAAATACTGGTTATAAGCGTCCCATTTAGAAACACCATTGATCTTTTGTGTTTTGAAAATAAACCATCCCATGAAATCTATGGCATCATCAAAATCATCACGATCGGCACCTGAGTTACCTGATTCTTTAATATAGTCATCCCAAGTCATGGTTTTAGCTTGTGAGTACCCATAGGCCGTACTTACCCTGCCCCACGGAATAAATCCAAGTAAGTACTCTCTAGGTGGTAAAGCATCGTGCCTAAAGGAGCTTTCTTGATACATCATGCTAATAGGAACATGAATAGGCACGCCCCATTTATCACGCATATCTCTGGAGGCAAAATACCAATCTGGATTCTCCCTAAAAATTTCACAAATATTTTCAGGGTTCTTTGGCGGAGGAGTGGCACAACTTGATAAAACAGAAGCAGATAAACACGCAACAACTAGAGGTTTTGCAAAGTACTTCACAGATCAATTTCTCAACTTAAAAACAATAGAGACATAATGCCAGAACTTAGCGTTAAATATCAAAAACAAACCAAACAATAAATTGAAATATTTAACATGAAAAACAAAATCATATTTTATTTAAAAAAAAGTGAACTAATTGAAAATTAACTAGTCATATAATTTAGTAATGTTATTCCCTTAATGTTTCATGGTTTATGCGCTAATCCTAATTAGCGCATTTTTTTTACCTGAAATTTGAGTAAGCTAAAAAAGCAACGATGAAACATGACTCATAACATAGTTGTTATACCTCTTATACCTTAGTGAAAGTTTCATGGTTTATATTTTATGTACCCATTTTTAATAGAGTATTTTGTCTGAAATATATTGAAAACAAATATTCTCAAAATGTTTTTTTAAATAAATTGAACTAATGGTAAAAAACACACTCTTATATAACAGTAATGTTATTCCCTAAGTGTTTCATGTTTTATGCGCTAATTTTTATTAGCGCATTTTTTTTGCTCGAAATTCAGGTAAATTAAGAAAATGACCATGAAACACGGTTATAACTTAATGGTTATTCCGCTTATACCTTAGTAAGGGTTTCATGTTTTATCCGCTAATTTTTATTAGCGCATTTTTTTTGCTCGAAATTCAGGTAAATTGAGAAAATGACCATGAAACACGGTCATAACTTAATGGTTATTCCGCTAATACCTTAGTAAGGGTTTCATGTTTTATGCGCTAATTTTTATTAGTGCATTTTTTTTGCTCGAAATTTAGATGAATTGAGAAAATGACCATGAAACACGAACATAACTTAGTTGTTATTTATGGGAGCTTTACTCCACTCATAACTTAGAGTTCAACCTTTTAATTGCATATAATAATTTTTAAAAATAAATTGAACTAAATTAAAAAGATACACTCTTACTTAACAGTAATGTTATCCCCTTACTAATTCATGTTTTTTTATGCGCTAATTATTTAGCGCATTTTTTTTGCCCTAAATTTATTCGCCTTGAAATATGAATGGAGTTACAAGCGCTTCTTCATACCTTAAAATTTAACCTAATCTTATAGGATATAAATTATTATAAAAATAAATTGAACTAAACAGAAAAAGCACACTCTTATATAACAGTAATGTTATTCCCTAAGTGTTTCATGTTTTATGCGCTAATTTTTTATTAGCGCATTTTTTTTGCTCGAAATTCAGGTAAATTGAGAAAATGACCATGAAACACGGTCATAACTTAATGGTTATTCCGCTA
>NZ_SAWY01000027.1 GCF_006439335.1 Litorilituus lipolyticus
GTAATCTCTTTGAGTTCGTTTAGTGATTGATTTCATAACACTCTCCAATTTAATCGTGGAAAAGTGTCAACCTTATTTAGGACGGGTCAACCTTAATAAAAAAGGATGCGTTAGCATCCTTTTTTATTAACTGTTATTTAGTTAATCGAGTAAATCAGCATAGGCTTTATTTTTCCCTAGTGCTGCTTGGCTACCTTTTAATGAAAAGGTATAACCGCATAAAGAGAAGTTTCCTCTTATCGCTAAGGCTTTCACTAACTCTTGTGAGTCCAAAGGTGAGAAATTTGCGTAATAATCAATATTGTTTTCAATATCAACGGAGACGGTTCTAATAGGCTTGCCTTTGTTAAAACGAATAACTTGGCAGCTCTTATCACCTTTTGCTGTTGCTAGTGCCCATAGTGGGCCATTGACCACTTCATCAGCTTGCCAGTGCACGGTAATACCTTGGTGTATAGTTTGGTATAAATCGAAATTATCAGGCATGTTCAGCGGTTGTTGTAAATCGCCACTTGAAAAGGCAGTGTTGCTTATAGTCTCTAAGGGCTTTGTAATATCTTCAGTTACTTGATTATCAGCTTCATTACTTGGTGACTTTGAGAAAAGTTTATCTGCTACAACAGAAATAATAATAATCACAATTATAATGAGTAAGCCTTTTTGAAGGGCTTTGTTTTGGAGAAACTTGATTCTGACTAATTCGCCAAAATCAAATTGGTTCACACTATTATCAATTGAGCCATCTTCGTAACCTTCTGAAAACGCCTCAGGTGTTGTCTCTAAAATGTGTTGCGATGAGTCTGTGGTGTCGCCATTTAGAATTGGCTCTATTCGTTGGCTCGTATTATGAGTTGCCAAGTGTACGTCCTTAAATGCTGATAAATCGACAGGACCTAAGTAACCAAGAATATACTGATTGTTTCGTTGCTTGCTAGGGTAGGTAAGTAATAAAGCGCAAGGTAAAGTAGGTAATAATAGTAACCAAAAGCTGGAAGTATTGTTTAATAGTAAAATCGTTATACCTGAGACAACAAAAACTACCCCAGGAATATATCGCCAATTTGAATTAAGTTTCGCATCATGTAAACGTCTTATTGTCGATAAAGTTAACATGGCACAGGTAACTATTAGTATTAGCACATTAAGCACAAAATAATCTGAAAATACATTTGCTAATAGGAAAAAGCCAAATAAAGAGCTAAAAGCTATGGTGCTAAAACGGCTACGATTATCTAAGCCTTTTAAACAAATGATAGATTGGAAAAACTGCACAAATACTCCAGTGATATTGTTTGGATATTACTTTAAAATTCGAAAGTTCACGCGATGGTAAATTAAGTTAGGTGCGCTTAAACTCTATAAGCTGGTAACTCAACCTTTTCTAGCTTTAGGCCGAACATAATGAGTTTACCTTGATTAGAAGACTCACCATCACCACTAAATTCAAAATCAAATATTGTTCGTAAAACAAGTCCTTTTCTTTTAGTAAATGTTAGTCGTGTTGATTTTCGAGCTAAAGCAATAAATTGCAACCCTGACTTTTTACAATATGTATTAACGTGTTGTCTACCTGCTTCTGATACTTTTCTCAAGTATGCAAAATACCAGCAGAATAAACAAAAAACTAATAAATAATATATATTTTCCATACATTCAATAACTTTTGCTAAATAGGTGATTTATGCTTGATTAAACAAGTTACCAATGGCTTGTGCTAGCCCTTGTGAACGATTATCAGCCCGCATACATTGAAAGACTACTGGTCTAATTGCTGGTATAGCAACAAGATCTTTAAATATGCTATTGAACAATGCGATATCTTTCGTTATGACTAAGTGCTCGAAAAAGGCCATTAATACATCTGGCTCACTCAAGGACATCCAACATCTGCCCGATAAAGTTATTAATAATTCTGCCGCCACAGCATCTTGTTGCAGTAAACCTTTAATAAAAGCCCTGACTTTAACATGCTCACTGTTACCCGAAAGGCTACGCAACAGGTATTGTGAGACTTGGCTATTACTATTGGACGATTGCAATGAAGTTGTTAACTGAGCTATCAATGCACCTATTAAATCTATGGTTAAATTTTCATTTTCTAAAGCACCACAGATTGGAAGTAAAACCTCCTCTGGCAGGCTAGGAAGTGCCTTAATCAATAATTTACTATGGTTGTCTTGATTGATTCTGGCAACAAAGTCAGTAATACCTTGAACGCCAACATTTTGCCATTCTTGCCAATTACTTTCTGTAGATATGTATTGTAAAAAAGGTGAAAAGTATTCACTGGCATTTTGCTTTAATTCGACTTTAAGCTTACTGTTTAAACTGGCTAATTTATATTGAGCAGGGGTAAACAAATATGGATTGTTTTTTAACAGTTCTTCTTGTTGCTCTGTTGGATCTTTTGTTAAATCAGAGCCTAAGGCTTCTACTATAATGGCAATAAAATGGTTTCTGGCGGCTTGATTAAGTAAGCCACGTTCATCAAGAGGTAATTTCACTAACCATAAATACGGTTCGGGAGACATTTTTTGCCAGAAAGCAATTGCAATAAAGGCGTGCCCTTGAGAAGGTGTTGGATAAGGTAGCTGATTTAATTCAATTTTTTCAAATAGATCTTTTGAAATTTTTTCAATTTTACGTCCCATATCAAAAAGTCGATATTGTGAACCTGATAATTGTAAAAGCTGGGATATGGTTTCGATATTTGTCATAAATACTTTGAGTGCTTATTAAATCAAATTGTAAGCAGTTTTTAGTGAACTTGTGATTGTTTGTCAGCAGTATTATAGAGATAATACTGCTATTAACCTAGCAATAATTTAATGAAGCTATGCTGGCAGAAAAAGAACAACAAACCTTAGTTTTACTTACCTGCTTAGAAAAGCAATTAAAGGCTGGAAACTTGTGGCAAAGAAAGCCTCCCTCACGTGAAGCATTGGCAAGCGAATTACCTTTTTGCTACGACACATTACGTTTTGAACAATGGCTTCAATTTATATTCATTCCCAAAATGGAATTTATTATTTCGAATAAACATGTATTGCCCACTAAAATAGCATTAACACCTATTGCTGAGCAGGCTTTTAATTCTCGAATTATTTTGTCCAAAAGTATTATTAATACACTGTCTGAACTCGAAAACTTACTGTCTGTGTAACTATAATAATTAATCACTTTAAAGTTAATTTTATGTCTTTTAATGAAAAAACAAAAACTACATTAATTCCTCAAGTTGAAGGGGAAGAAAGGCTCTGTGAAAAGCCAATCCTCACCATTTTATATCAAGATGATTATATAGTCGCAGTTGATAAACCTGCGGGATTATTTGTTCATAGAAGCTATATGGATAAAGATGAAATTTATTTTGCTCTGCAATTAGTAAGGGACCAAATAGGTCAATATGTTTATCCTGTTCACCGATTAGATAGGCCCACATCAGGTGTTTTGCTCTTTGCCTTGAGTAAAGAAGTTGCGAGTAAATTAAGTGATGCATTTGCAAATAAAACAGGCGAAGCTTCATTAAATACAGATGGCGAAAATAAGCAGCGCAATGAAGATAATTCCCAAGAACTGTCAATGGCAAAAACTTACTATGCACTTGTTAGAGGCCACCTTAATGCTATTGATGAGCAGGGAAATATAGTAGACAGGGGAGTGATAGATTACCCTCTAAAAGAGAAGCTAGATAAACTCGGTGATAAATACGTTAGTCATCATAAAGAAGCACAGCAAGCTAAAAGCTTCTTTAGTGTTGTTAAGCAAGCAACTCTGCCAATTCCACTGGGTAAATATGACACCATTAGATATTCATTAGTAAAGTTGACTCCTGTTACAGGTCGCCGTCATCAATTACGTCGACATTTAGCCCACTTACGTCATCCTATTATTGGTGATATTAATTATGGAGATAACAAGCAAAATCCATTTTTTATTCAGCATTTTGGTTTTAAAAGATTAATGTTAATTGCTAAATCTTTACAATTTAATCACCCGGTAACTGGTAAGCGGGTAATAATAGAAGTGAAGTTTGATAAGCAGTGGCAGTCTATATTTAACCAATTTAATTGGTCGGTAGTTACGTAAAGCGAATATATAAAGCGAGAAGGTTTAATTTTCTTAACTCATGCGCTTGATGTTTTTATATTTCTGACAGTTAGCCTTAGTTCGGAGCAATAATATGAGTTGCATTAATATCTTGTGCTATCAAATCAGAATAAGGATAAGAAAATCTATCGTTACTCTCATCTTGTTCAACTTGACCTTTAATTTGAATACCATTTGCTAGTTGACTCGGTAAATAACTTGCTCTTTCTTGAGCAAAGGTGAGCATCATTTTTTTATCTTCAGTCATTGGTCTGTTCAGTAAAGATAGCATTAACTGATGATCTGAATTATTTGTTTTTTTTAATGACTTTTGATCACTTGTAGTAAAGTTGCAATGATAAAAATCACTTTGAAAATAGCCGTTATTTAGTTCATTGTTTTGTTCATTACTTGAGTAAGAATTCGATGTAGAACTACACGCACATACCATAGTGCTAACTAATATTATTACCGTTGATTTTAATATATTCATGCTATGGCCTAATAATGAGTGCTTTCGCTATTCTGAAAGCGGAGTTAAATTATTATTAGCAGTAGGGCAAGTGTCATGCCAAAGAAGAAATTATTTAGTTATTAAAAAACTGAAATAAAAAATAGTTCTATAACATTAAGAAATATCAAGTAAAAAATACTAAAATAAAATAGCTATCTCACATAAATTTAGCCCTTTTATTAATTAAATTACAAAAAATAGGAGCTATAATTTAGGAGCGTCAAAATTATAACGCATAGCTTTTTTAGAATTGTCAGCAAATAAAAAAGCCAACCTTTTGGAAAAGTTGGCTTTGATGTTGTTTAAATATACAAAGCTTTTACAGAGAGGCTCTTAACCGAGAGTCTCTGAAGAGATATTGTGATGTTTACTCTTCGTCTACTGAGCGAAGTAACTCATTAATACCTACTTTGGCTCTTGTTTTAGCATCGACTTTTTTAACAATGATAGCGGCGTATAAACTATATTTACCACATTTTGATGGAAGATTACCTGGAACGACAACTGAGCCAGCAGGCACTCTGCCGTAATGCACTTCACCTGTTTCTCTGTCAAAGATGCGAGTACTTTGGCCGATGTATACACCCATTGAAATAACAGAGCCTTCTTCTACCACAACACCTTCAACAATTTCTGAACGCGCGCCAATAAAGCAGTTATCTTCGATAATCGTTGGGCCAGCCTGAAGAGGCTCTAAAACACCCCCTATACCCACGCCGCCTGATAAGTGCACGTTTTTACCAATTTGAGCACACGAACCAACAGTTGCCCAACCATCGACCATACATCCTTCATCAACATATGCACCAATATTTACAAAGCTTGGCATAACAACAACATTCTTACCAATAAAGCTACCAGTACGAACACTTGCTCCAGGTACAACACGTACGCCATCTGCTTCAAACATCTCTTGGTTATATTCGCTATATTTCATTGGTACTTTGTCAAAGAAGCGACTTTCTGCACCGTCAATAACTTCGTTATCCCAAATTCTAAATGACAACAGTACTGCTTTTTTTAACCATTGATGCACATACCATTGGCCATCAATTTTTTCAGCAACCCTGGCTGAGCCATCATTCAATGCAGCTAATGCATCTAATACCGCTTGTTTGGTGCTTTCACTTACGGTTTTTGGGCTAATGTTTGCTCTATCTTCAAATGCTTGCTCAATTATAGCTTGAAGAGGGTGTTGCTTTAATGTGCTCATATGTTTTTCCTATTAAGACTTAAAAACGTTTAACTGGCATTATTAATCTATTTCTTGGCTAAGCTTTTCAGCTAATGCTGCTTTTTCTTTTTTAGTCAACGCATTGCCATTTACTGTTGAAATGGTAAATACGTCATCTGCTTTTTCACCAAAAGTGGTTATTTTTGCTGAGTGTATATTAATTCTTTCTCTTTGAAATATTTGTCCTATTTTTGATAATAATCCAGGTCTATCTAACGCTATTATTTCAACCATAGTGAGGCTCTTAGCATGTAACTTAATAAAGTTGACTTGAATAGGGACTCTAAATTCTTTTATGTGCTTAGATGGCAAATTGATAGATTCAATACAAATGTCATCTTGGCTTAAACGCTGTGTAAGCGTTTTGCTAATTTCATCGATATGATAATTTTCTTTAAGCGGCTTTCCACGACTATCGAGTACGATAAAAGTATTTACCGTGAAACCTGTTTTTGTGGTGATGATTTTTGCATCGTGAATTGAAAGCTTCTTCATGCCCAATAATGTTACTGTGCTAGCAAAAGTATTATTTTTCTCTTTGGTAAAAATGAAAACTTCTGTTCCACCACGGTATGGTTTAGGGCTAATAAGTACTAAAGGCTTAGATCTATCATGGTTAATTATGTGCTGACTATGACGAGCGATTTGCTCCGGCGCATATCGTAAAAAATAATCAACTTTAAATTCATGCCATAATTGTGTGAGCTTTTCATTATTAATGCCGCACTCGTTCAATATAGTGAGAGCTTGCTGCTGATTTTCTCGAATTTTTGACCGTATCTCAACAGGTTTTTCTAAACCATGTCGAAACGCTCGTAAGGTATTAAAGTAAAGGTCTTCAAGCAAGTTTGCCTTCCAACCATTCCATAAACTTTCATTAGTGGCTCGCATGTCTGCGACAGTTAAGCAATAAAGGTAGTTAAGGTGCGCCTCATCTCGCACCACTTCTCCGAAAGTTTTGATCACATTTTCATCTGAAATATCTCGTCGCTGCGCGGTTACTGACATTAATAAATGGTTTTCCACCAGCCATGACACCATATTTGCGTCATGTTTGTTTAAACCATGCGCTAAACAAAAATCTAATGCATCTATTGCGCCTAGTTCCGCATGATCGCCGCCACGGCCTTTGGCTATATCATGAAAAATTCCGGCTAAGTAAAGTACTTCAGGTTTACGGATTTTTTGTACTATTTTGCTACATAGAGGGAATTTATGGTTATGTTCTTTTAAACTAAATTGATATAAATTTTTAATCACTCTGTAACTGTGTTCATCTACAGAGTACGCGTGAAAAAGATCGAATTGCATTTGACCCACAATGCTTCGCCATAGCGGTAAATATGAGCCGATAATGCTATGTTTATGCATCAAATTAAATGCTAAACCTAAACCTCTTGGGTGCCTAATAATGGCCATGAACATTCTACGACATTCTGCATAATCAATAAGCCCTGAAATAAGGCGTCGTCGGGCATTTCTCATTAAGCGTAAGGTATGAGAGTGAATTCCTTTGATACTTGGCTCTTGCGCGATAATTAGAAACATTTCAATCATTTTGATTGGTCGCATAAAAATTCGATCATTGCGGGTGTTAATTAAGGTATCGACTAATTCAAAGTCATCATTGATAACAGTAATACTCGTTTCTTCAGGTTTCTTGATGATCGCTTGTTCAAAATGCTGTAGCAGCATAGTGTTAAGTTCGGCAACTCGGGCAATTATTCTGAAGAAGCGTTTCATCATGCGCTCAACAGGTGCTTTGCCTTCATCACCAAAGCCCATCATTTTTGCGACATCAGTTTGGTAGTCAAACAATAGTCTATTTTCACTTCGTTTGGCGACAAAATGTAAAGCGAAACGCATACGCCATAAATAATCTTGAGCTTCAAGTAGTTCAAACATTTCGTTAGGGTATAAGTAACCATGCTCAACGAGCTCTTCTAATGAGTCTGCTTGGAAATGCCTTTTGGCAACCCATGCAATAGTTTGAATGTCGCGAAGTCCGCCAGGGTTTGCTTTTAAGTTAGGCTCTAAGGTATAAGCAGCACCGTGATATTGTTGATGTCGTTTATTTTGCTCTTGGTATTTAGCTAGGAAAAACTTCTCTGAAGTCCAAAAAACATCTTCATGCAATAAAGGTAATAGCTGTTGTGTTAATGAAGCACTACCCGCTATTTGCCGCATTTCCATTAAGTTTGTTGCGACAGTTACATCTTTAACTGCTTGTTTTAAACATTCCTTAATGCAGCGTACACTATGACCAATATCCAGCTTTATATCCCAAAGTTGGGTAATAAAACTGGATATTTTACTTTCTAAGTCTATATCGATGTCTTCTTGAGTCAATAGTAAGATATCAACATCAGATTGAGGATGTAACTCTCCACGGCCATAACCGCCAACGGCGACTAAGCTAATTTGGTATTCATCAAGGTGATGCTGACACCAAAGCTTTTTCAATATGGCATCGACAAAATAAGCTCTAGCTGCCAGTAAATCACGAATATCCTTTTCAGCAAAAATTTCTTTTAACCAATCATTAAATTCTGCTGTTATGTTGCAAATATCCCTACTAGATAATGAGGGTGAAGTAATCGATAACGTCTCAAAAAAGTGTTCAGGAACTATATTATGCGTAGTCAATTTATTGCCTTTAACAGTTAAGTTTAATGGGGTGTATTTATGCTTACTACCAGTTAATTTCTTATGTTGCTTTAGCTATTATTTAATACTTTAGTTAAGGTTTCTTCCGAACGAAGCGTTAAAATCTCACAGCCAGTTTTAGTCACGACTATAGTATGTTCCCATTGCGCTGATTTTTTACCGTCAATAGTATAAACCGTCCAATTATCTTCTTTATCTAAAATTGTATTGGCTCGACCTAAATTAATCATAGGCTCAATGGTAAAACACATACCTTCTTTCATTTTGGTTTTATCATTGTTCTTATAGTGAACGATTTGCGGCTCTTCGTGAAACTCTTTACCAATACCATGACCACAGTACTCTTTAACAATAGAGTAACGACCTGACTTCTTAATGAACTTTTGAATCGTTGCACCAATTTCACCAAAAGCCACACCAGGTTTTACTTTTTTAAGGGCTAAATAAAGTGCTTCTTGCGTGATTCGGCACAATCTTTTGTCTTCAGGAGAAACATCACCAACTAGAAACATTTTACTCGTATCACCATGGTAGCCGTCTTTGATAACAGTAATATCAATATTAATAATATCGCCATCTTTTAATGGAGTATCATCAGGTATACCGTGACAAACAACATGGTTGACAGATGTACAAATTGATTTTGGAAAGTTATGGTAGTTCAACGGGGCAGAAATAGCCTGCTGTACTTTTTCAGTATACTCAGCACATAGCGTGTTTAATTCATCAGTTGTTACACCTGCTTTAACATGTGGTGCAATCATTTCTAGTACGTCAGCTGCAAGTTTCCCTGCAACACGCATTTTTTCAATTTCATCTTGGCTTTTAATTGTAATGGCCATTATTTTCTCTATTTCTTAATCTTAAGGAATATAACAATAAAAACAGTTTATATTTTTATTGCGTAGGGATTATTTAAAAAGTGTCATGTTTTAGTTATTAACTCAACTTTTCTATTTCCATTTTTACCGCATCAACAATCGCTTCTGGTTGCTGAAGATAAAAATTATGATTGAGTAAAACTAATTCATTATCAACTGCCAATAATAAAGCTGGAATAGCTTGTGTAGCGATGATTTCTTGCAGTGATAATATTTCATGCACCATAGCTTCAGCATCTTTACTCAGTTTATCTTGTCTAAATACTTTTGTTGGAGGCGACATCTTCAATTCACTGATAATATCTGTAAACGCGTCAGCAGTAGTTAATTCATTACCTTGCTCAAAGTGCGCCTTTTGAATTGCATTTAATAAAGCAATGGCTTGTTGAGGTGCCTTATTTTCAGCCCATGCCATTATGTTAGCGCAACAGGTGGCGTCTTTACTTTGGTTTATATTTGCTAAGTAATTTGCACTAAAAGAATGATCCGTGAGACTTTTGATTTCACGAAGCTGCTTTTCATCAACATAAGTATCACCATCATAATAAGCGTTATGCCATAAGTGGATATTCACTTGGGGAAGAGATTGACTTATGGCATTAACAAGAGGAGTTGTCACGTAACTCCAAGGGCAATGGGTGTCGTAGATGAAGAATAATTCAATGGCCATTTTGTACCTTAATGATTAATAAGCCTTCTAAAAAGCTATCAATTAACAATGTTTTCAATTTTATTAGGCTGATTTTAACGCGGCTATGTAAAATATCCCACTATAATCTTGATTTATTTAACTGGCTATAAATTGTTGGTTATGGTATAAAGTGCGCGCTAAATTTTAGCTACGGTCAGTTTCAAATTTATCGTGCACTATTTAGCTTAACTAAATCGATTGGAATGACGATGATGTTATTTCAATTATTAATATAAACTCACATACATCTTTACAAGGTATACCGGGGTGCTCGGCTGAAATTAATCTTTGATTAATTAGCCAAAAGAGTCGTGTATATTGGATGTGTGAACGCTTAACCCCATAAAGGATATAAAAATGCCAAACGTTTCAATGCGCGATATGCTTAAAGCTGGTGTACATTTCGGTCACAAAACTCGTTACTGGAATCCAAAAATGAAATCATACATTTTTGGTGCTCGCGATAAAGTTCATATCATTAACCTTGAACAAACTGTTCCTATGTTCAATGAAGCATTAGCTTTCTTAAACAATGTTTCATCGAAAAAAGGCAAAGTATTATTTGTTGGTACTAAACGTGCTGCAAGTGATGCAATCAAAGATGCTGCAATAAAAAGTGACCAATTCTACGTTAACCACCGTTGGTTAGGTGGTATGTTGACTAACTGGAAAACAGTTCGTCAATCTATCAAACGTTTAAAAGACTTAGAAGCTCAAAGCTCTGATGGTACTTTTGAAGCATTAACGAAAAAAGAAGCATTAATGCGTACTCGTGAAATGGAAAAGCTTGACAAAAGTTTAGGTGGAATCAAGAACATGGGTGGTTTACCTGATGCTCTTTTCATCATCGATGCAGATCACGAACACATTGCTATTAAAGAAGCTAACAACCTAGGTATCCCAGTTATTTCTGTTGTTGATACCAACTCAAGCCCTGACGGTGTTGATTACATCGTACCAGGTAATGATGATGCAATCCGTGCTATCACATTATACTGTGATTCAGCTGCTAACGCAGTAGTTGAAGGTCGTGAGCAAAACATCGTTGTTCAAGCTGAAAAAGATGGTTTTGTTGAAGCTGAATAAGCTTTAACAATTTACTGTTTTTGCATTAGCCATAAGGGCTCTACGTTAAAGTGGGCTTTTATGGCTCTTTATTAATATTTATTCCCATACTATTAAGGTGGGGGTATTTGAGAATTGAGGAATTAACTCATGGCAATTACTGCTGCAATGGTTAAAGAACTTCGTGATCGCACAGCTGCGGGCATGATGGATTGTAAAAAAGCGTTACAAGAAGCTGACGGTGACATGGAACTTGCGATTGAAAATATGCGTAAGAACGGTCAAGCTAAAGCGGCTAAAAAAGCAGGTAACATCGCTGCTGAAGGTCAAATCATCATTAAAGATGGCGTTTTAGTTGAAGTTAACTGTCAAACTGATTTCGTAGCAAAAGATGAGAACTTCTTAGCGTTTGCTAACAAAGTTGCTGACACTGCCGCTGCTGAAAAACTTTCTATTGAAGACTTACAAGTTAAGTTTGAAGAAGAGCGTATTGCATTAGTTACTAAAATTGGTGAAAACATCAATGTACGTCGCGTAGCTTATGTTGAAGGTGCTACTTTAGCTTCATACAAGCACGGTGCTACTATTGGTGTTGTTGTTGCAGGTGAAGGTGATGAAGAATCACTTAAGCATATTGCAATGCACGTTGCAGCGAGCAAGCCAGAATTCTTAACTCCAGATGACGTTCCTGCTGATGTTGTTGCCAATGAAAAACGCATTCAAATCGAAATGGCGATGAACGAAGGTAAGCCTGAAGAAATCGCTGAGAAGATGGTTACTGGCCGTATGAAGAAATTCACAGGTGAAGTATCTTTGACTGGTCAAGCTTTCATCATGGAACCTAAGAAAACTGTTGGTGCTATTCTTGAAGAGAAAGGCATCACCGTTACTAACTTCGTACGTTTAGAAGTTGGTGAAGGTATTGAGAAGAAAGAAGAAGATTTTGCTGCTGAAGTTGAAGCACAAATTGCTGCTGCTAAAGCTTAATTAACGCATTGTCGTTAAAATAAAAACGCCTACTTAGTAGGCGTTTTTTTTGCCCGAAAATTTATAATCTATAGATTAGCCATGATTTTTTAACTTTCTACTTTCGATAGTTCGTTAAACGTATTAAAATAACTGCGCCCAACTTTGGGTGACGCTGTTTTAAAAATAAACTAGCCGTATAATAAACACCAATGAAGGAATGTTCTCCTATGACCACTAATCTTAAACCTACTTATCGTCGCATTCTTCTTAAATTAAGTGGTGAAGCACTTATGGGTGATGAAGGCTTTGGCATCGACCCAAAAATTCTTGACCGTATGGCACAAGAAATTAAAGAGCTTGTTGAGATGGGTATTCAAGTCGGCCTTGTGATTGGCGGTGGTAACCTATTTAGAGGTGCAGGACTTGCCGATGCTGGCATGAACCGAGTTGTTGGTGACCAAATGGGGATGCTTGCAACAGTGATGAATGGACTAGCTATGCGTGACGCGTTGCATCGTGCCTTTGTCAATACGCGCTTAATGTCAGCTATTGATTTAGCAGGTGTTTGTGAAAGATATAACTGGGCTAATGCAATTAGTTTATTAAAGTCAGGTCGTGTGGTTATTTTTTCAGCAGGAACAGGTAATCCATTCTTCACAACTGACTCTGCAGCATGTTTACGCGGTATAGAAATTGAAGCTGATGCAGTATTAAAGGCAACTAAAGTTGACGGTATTTACTCTGAAGATCCAGTAAAAAATCCAAATGCTGAATTGTATTCAGATTTAAGTTACGATGAAGTACTTGATAAAGAATTGAAAGTGATGGATTTAGCCGCATTTACGTTGGCTAGAGACCATAGCATGCCAATTAAAGTGTTTAATATGAATAAACCTGGCGCACTAAAAACAGTTATTATGGGTGGTGATGAAGGTACAACTATCACCCACGCTAAGTAAGCGATAGTAACATTTATATTTATTTAACCTATTAATTTCAGGACAGTTAACGTGATCGATGAAATAAAAGAAGATGCTCAAGAACGTATGGGTAAAAGCATTGAAGCATTAAAAAATAACTTAAACAAAGTGAGAACTGGCCGTGCACACGCCTCATTACTTGATAATATTGTTGTTGAATATTACGGCATGGATACACCATTAAACCAAGTAGGTAATATTTCAGTGCCAGATGCGCGTAACTTATCTATCACAGTGTTTGACAAAGGTATGATTTCTGCTGTTGAAAAAGCCATTATGAAATCTGATTTAGGTCTAAACCCTCAATCTAATGGCACATTGATCCGTATTCCTTTACCGCCACTAACAGAAGAGCGCCGTAAAGATTTAGTGAAGGTTGTTCGTGGTGAAGCAGAGAACGGTAAGGTTGCCATTCGCAATATTCGTCGTGATGCAAATTCTGATATTAAATCACTAAATAAAGAAAAAGAAATTAGTGATGATGAAATGCACCAATCAGAAGATGAAGTTCAAAAAATTACTGATACGTATATTAAGCAAGTCGATGAGTTACTTGCTAAAAAAGAAGCTGAGTTAATGGAAATTTAATTTTGCTTTAAAACAATGATAACGCCACATCGAGTAAATGCTTGATTGGCGTTTTTGTTTTATTCATCTAGCAAACGTGTTTAGGAAGCTAGGTGAAGAATGTTCAGAAAATATAGGAAATTTCATTGGATAACGACCAATCACCTAACTCTTCAAATGAAGAGATTGCAGACAAGATACCTAAGCATGTTGCTATTATAATGGATGGCAATGGTCGTTGGGCTCAACTGCAAGGGAAGGGGAGAGTATTTGGCCATAAAGCTGGTGTTGAATCAGTTAGAGCTGTAGTTACTTCAGCCCGAAAGCTAAATGTTGAAGCGTTAACATTGTTTGCTTTTAGTAGTGAAAATTGGCAAAGACCAGCGAAAGAAGTTAGCGTACTCATGGACTTGTTCATGTACGTACTTACAAAAGAAGTCAAACGTTTACACAAGCATAATATTCGCTTTCAAGTCATTGGCGATACACAAAGATTTTCAGAGAAGCTGCAAAAAAATATTGAAAAATCAGAGACGTTAACCGCTAATAATACCGGAATGGTGTTATCTATTGCAGCAAATTATGGTGGGCGATGGGATATCGCTACAGCGGCTAAAAAATTAGCTGAACAAGTAAAGAGTGATGAGCTTTGCTTAGATGATATAACAGAAGACACATTAAATGAACATACTTGCTTGGCGACGCTACCGGCCTTGGATTTATTAATTCGAACTGGCGGCGATTGTAGAATCAGTAACTTTTTATTATGGCAAGCTGCCTATGCAGAATTGTATTTTACTGATACGTTATGGCCAGACTTTACTGAAGAAGCATTCTTAAAAGCACTTAGCGTATTTGATCAAAGAGAACGCCGTTTTGGTAAAACAGGCGATCAAATAAAAAGCGTTTAATGAAATAGATGCTTACCGCTAGGTTCTAGCATACATGCAAGCGATAAATCTTTCATGTGTTTATTAAGTGAACTAAAGAAAAATAAAAATCACTAGAAATAATTAAAAGGGCAACACTTGTTAAAACAACGAATTATTACTGCACTTATATTAGCTCCTGCCGCAATCAGTGCTATTTTTTATCTCCCATTAACTTACTTTGCTCTGCTACTGTTAGCTGTGGTGGCCATTGGCGCTTGGGAGTGGGGTCCACTTATGGGCTTTGCCAGTAAAACTAAGAGAGTTAGCTTTGTTATTATGACATCGATAATTATTTTGTTTTTATGGATTTTATTCCCCCCACAAGGACTCTGGCTTACTAGCCAACAAATACAGCAACCTATTGAGGTGATATTATGGCTTGCCGTAGCTTGGTGGACAGTTTCAGCATTGCTTATGACAAGTTATCCTCGTTTTAGTAGCTTTTGGTCAGCCCATCGCTCTATTAGAGGCATGTTTGGTTGGTTAACCTTGGTACCTACATGGTTAGCGTTTATGGTGCTAAGAAGTCATGAAAATATTACAGACCCACACCATGGCGCACAGTTATTAATGGTTTTATTTCTCATGGTATGGAGTGCCGATATTGGTGCTTATTTTGTTGGGAAGTCTATGGGTAAACATAAGTTGATGCCTAATGTTAGTCCAGGAAAGACTATAGAGGGCTTTCTTGGCGGTGTCATTTGTGCGTGTATTCTCACTGCGATACTAGGATTTAATTTAGACTGGACGGCTCAACAGTTTATGATAGCTTTAGCCGTAACTGCCTTAATCACAACCATTTCGGTTTTAGGTGATTTAAACGAAAGTATGTTCAAGCGACAAGCTGGTGTTAAAGATAGTGGTTCAATTTTACCTGGCCATGGTGGTATTTTAGATCGCATCGATAGCTTGACGGCAACGGCACCTGTTTTTGCATTATGTTATGTCTATCTAGGCTGGTAATATCGTGACAATTCATCAGTTATGTATTCTTGGTTCAACAGGCTCTATAGGAAAAAGCACCTTAGAGGTTGTTAGGTTACATTGTGATAAATTTAATGTTGTCAGTTTATCTGCGAACTCAAGTGTTGAGTTGCTTGTTGAGCAATGTAAAGAGTTTATGCCCAAAACTGTGGTGTTAGCTTCTATTGAGCATGTACAAAAAATGCAACAACGTCTTCATGATGAAGGTCTTAATGGCATTGATGTGAAATCTGGCGAACACTCATTAGTAGAAGTTGCTCAATCTTCTGATGTAGACACTGTGATGGCTGCGATTGTTGGTGCTTCAGGATTAATGCCTACACTGGCTGCAGTAAAAGCAGGTAAAAGAGTACTACTTGCTAATAAAGAAGCCTTGGTGACCTCAGGTGCAATTTTTATGTCAGCGGTGAAAGAATCAGGTGCTGTGTTATTGCCCATCGATAGCGAGCATAATGCTATCTTTCAATGTTTACCAGAGAAACAGCAAAGTAAAGTAGGTGAGTGTGATTTACTTGAAAACGGAATAAGTAAAATTCTGCTGACCGGATCTGGTGGTCCTTTTAGAACTTTGCCAAACTCAGAGCTTGATCAAGTAACCCCAGATCAAGCTTGCGCCCACCCAAACTGGGATATGGGCCGCAAGATATCTGTAGACTCTGCCACTATGATGAATAAAGGCTTGGAGTTTATTGAAGCAAAGTGGTTATTTAATGTTGAAGCGGATGATATTCAGGTAGTTTTACATCCGCAAAGTACTATTCACTCTATGGTGCAATATAAAGATGGCTCAGTATTAGCCCAAATGGGTAACCCTGATATGCGTACCCCAATAGCGCATGCTCTATCATATCCTGAGCGTATTGATTCAGGTGTCGCGCCATTAAACTTTTTTGATATTACCTCATTTGAATTTCAAGCCCCTGACTTTGAAAAATACCCTAATTTAAAGCTTGCTATTGAAGCTTGTAAAGCTGGTCAAGCAGCTTGTACTGCATTAAACGCTGCTAATGAAATTGCTGTTGATGCATTTTTAAACGAAAAGATAAAATTTACTGATATTTTTAAAATAAATGAAACTTCTGTGAAAAAATTTGTCTCACAGCATGTAGGAAATATAAATGAGGTTATCGCGTTAGATAAAAACGTTCGTAATTTTGCTGCAACGTTAATTGAGAAATTTAGTGAAAATATAAGTGATAGTGTTGTTCAGAAGGTAAGTAAATAGTTATATGTTTGATTTTTTTTGGAACTTAGCTTCTTTTGTTGTTGCTTTAGGTATATTGGTTACTGTACATGAATATGGTCACTTCTGGGTTGCACGTAAAAATGGTGTGAAAGTTGAACGCTTTTCGGTTGGCTTTGGTAAGGCTATTTGGCGAAAAACGGGTAAGGATGGCACTGAATATGTTTTAGCCATGATCCCTTTAGGTGGCTATGTAAAAATGCTTGATGAGCGAGTAGATGAAGTAGCGGCAGATGAAAAAGATAAAACCTTTAATAGTAAGTCTGTATACCAGCGTATTGCCATTATCGCTGCTGGGCCTCTAGCAAACTTTGCTTTTGCTATTTTTGCTTTTTATTTAATGTTCTTAATTGGTGTTCCTAGTATAAAGCCAATAATTGGGCATGTTGATGACCACTCAATAGCTGCACAAGCAAATGTTCCAGCAAATGTTGAAATTGTCAGTGTGGCGGGTCATAGCACATTGGATTGGCAAGCTGTTAATTTGGCGTTAATTGGTGAAATTGGTAGTCAATCCATTGAAGTTAAAGCGCGAGGGAGTGACTCCCAATACATTAGTACCTATGTATTGAATACTAGTGAGTGGCAGTTCTCTCCTGATAAAACATCAGCATTGGCAAGTTTAGGTATTATACCATTTCGACCACAAGTATTTAATGAACTAGCGGTAATAGGTGAATCTAGCCCAGCAGAAAAGGCTGGTTTGCAAGTAGGTGATAAGCTTTTACAAGTCAATGGACAGTCGGTTGAAGGAAATTGGCAGAAATTTTCTGAGTTAATTAAAACCTTTCCGAATGAAGAAGTTAAGTTAACCATTGAAAGAAGTGGTAAAACACAGCAAGTATTTATTACTCCTGAAAAAATTGAACGTGCAGGGAAAAGCCAAGGTTATATTGGTGTTTCACCTAAATTTGATAAATGGCCAGAGCATTACAGAATTAATTTGGCCTACGGTCCTATTGATGCTGTAAGTCACAGTTTAGTTCGTACTTGGGATTTAACACGATTAACATTTAGTATGATTGGCAAACTGATCACGGGTGATGTTTCAGTTAAAAACTTAAGTGGTCCCATAGGTATTGCACAAGGTGCAGGTAACAGCGCAGGCTTTGGAATCGTTTATTTTTTAGGTTTTTTAGCGTTAATTAGTATTAATTTAGGAATTATTAACCTTTTACCCCTTCCAGTACTTGATGGCGGGCACTTACTCTATTATCTTATAGAGCTTTTAACAGGAAAACCTGTCCCTGATAATGTTCAGGAAGCAGGATTTAAGTTTGGTGCTATTGCATTATTGCTATTGATGGCGATTGGTTTATTTAATGATTTTAGTCGAGTTTTAGGGTAGCGAAACCCGTGTGAAGTTAATATCAAAGTGGTATTAATCAATTTGCTGATATTAAGTCAGTTGATATTTTAAGAAGTAAAATAGTTTATATGATAATTAAAAAAATAGCCTTCGCTGTCTTATTAGGTGCGCTGGGAAGTCAAGTTCAAGCAGCTCAAGATTTTCAAGTTGAAGATATTGAGGTCAAAGGCCTACAACGTGTCGCATTAGGTGCTGCTCTTACACATATCCCATTTAATGTGGGAGATTCACTCAATGAATTTCGAATTTCTCAATCGATAAAATCGCTATATAAGTCTGGCCATTTTAATGATATTCGAGTGTATCGAGATGGTAATCGTTTAGTCTATCGTGTACGAGAACGAGAAACGATTAGCGAAATACTTTTTGAAGGCAACAGCGACTTAAAAGACGAGCAATTAACTGAAAGCCTTGATGGCAGTAATATCCGTGTTGGTGAAACACTCGATAGAACAGTTATTTCAGGCATCGAAATGGGCCTAGAAGATTTTTATCACAGTGTTGGTAAATATAATGCTAACGTTACCAGTAAGATTACCCATTTACCTCGTAACCGAGTTAATCTTGAGTTTACCTTTGAAGAAGGTGATGCAGCAGCTATTAAGCAAATTAATATTGTAGGTAATGAAATCTTTTCTGATGCTGAATTACTAGATCGTATCGAACTCACATTTGATTCGCCATGGTGGAATTTCATGGCGCAAGATAGGTATCAAAAGCAAACCCTGCAAGGGGATATGGAAACTATCAATAGTTACTACTTAGACCGTGGTTACTTACGTTTTAAAGTAGACTCCACCCAGGTCTCTATGACACCAGATAAGCAAGGAGTGTATATTGCGCTAAATGTCACTGAAGGTGAAACCTATTCAGTCAGTGGTGTTGATTTTGTTGGCGATATGGCAGGCTTTGAATCAACTATTAAAGCAATTAACCCATTGCAAGCGGGTGAGCTTTATAATGGTGCAGAAGTAACCTATACCGAAGAAGTTATCAGTAAATTCTTGGGCAGATATGGTTATGCTTACCCGAAAGTTGTCACTATCCCTGAAATCAACGATGAAGACCATACCGTTAAACTTAATATATCGATTGATCCTGGTAAGCGAGTATACGTAAATAAAGTAAGTTTTTCAGGTAACCATGTTACATCAGAAGGTGTATTGCGGCGCGAGATGAGACAGCTAGAAGGAGCTTGGTTGTCAAATAGTATGGTCGAACACTCTAAATCGCGTTTATCTCGATTACCTTACCTAGAAAGTGTTGAATTTGAAACGAAGCAAATTCCTGGTGAAGATGATTTAGTCGATATAGATTTTACGGTTAAAGAGCAGCCTTCTGGCTCATTTACTGCGGGTATTGGTTATGGCTCACAGACAAAACTTAGCTTAAATGCGGGTATTCAGCAGAATAACTTTTTAGGCACAGGTAATGTATTAGGCTTTAACGTTAATACAAATACATATTCAAAAAGTGTTAATGTTTCTTATACTGACCCATATTTTACTGTTGATGCGGTTTCCCTAGGTGGGCAAGTCTACTTCAATGAGTATGATGCTGGCCGTGCCAATATGGTTGAGTATAATAATAAAACCTTTGGTCTAGGGCTTAACTGGGGCTTCCCAGTCAATGAGTATTTACGTGTTAATTTTGGTATAGGTTGGAAGTACAACCAGATTTCGCAATTACAAGCTTATGAGCAAATTCAGCAATTTTATGACATATATGCTGACCCAACAGATCCTGATGGTCAGTTAGACTTTAAAACCTTAGATTTAAATGTTGGCTTATCTCGTTCTACGTTAAACCGAGGTACCTTCCCAACGTCAGGTTCACAGCAATCTTTGACCTATAAAATGACGTCGCCAAAGTCTGACCTGCAATACTTCAAATTGAATTTTGATAGTAAATATTACTTCCCGTTAACAAGGGATCAAAAGTGGTCAGTATTAACCCGTTTACAATTAGGTTATGCTAATGGCTACGGTACCGTAAATGGTCATGATCAATTATTACCGTTCTGGGAGAACTTTAGAGCAGGTGGTGCTGATACACTACGTGGTTTTGAGAATAATACCGTTGGTCCTCGTGCAATCTATCGTTACCCTTCACAAATACCTGGAACGCCTGACCCAACAGGTGGCAGTACTGGTTGTTGTTTAGGGCCTGATCATGATGCTATTTCAGTATCGCCAAAATCTGTCGGTGGTAATGCCATTGCTCTTGCGGGTATTGAGCTTATTGTGCCAACACCATTTTTAGATGAGAGCTATGCCAACAGTGTAAGAACAAGTCTTTTTGTTGATATAGGTAATGTTGTAGATACTGAGTTTAACTTAGATAATTACAGCGACTTGGATCCGAATGAATATGACAAGATAGATGACTTTTCAGACTTCAGACGTTATAGAAGCTCGGCAGGTTTATCTATTCAATGGATCTCTCCTATGGGACCAATGATTTTTAGCTTTGCTAAGGCTATAAAAGAAGTAGAGGATGATGATACTTCCTTCTTTAGCTTTAACATTGGTAAAACTTTCTAACATAAATAATAAAATGAGTAACAGTTAATCTGATAAAGTGTTACTTACTAATAAAATGAATAAAATATTAAGAGGAAAAGAAATTGAAACAGTTTATTAAATCAATGGTAATGACGACAGCAGCTTCAGGTATGTTATTAGCAAGTTCTGCAATGGCTGCTGATCAATCAATTGCCGTGGTTAATTTTCAAGAAGTGATGGGTAAAATCCCACAGACAGCAGCGTTAATGCAGTCTCTTGAAGCAGAATTTAAAGATGAGAAAGCGGTTATTACTCAACTTGAAAAAGACATTAAATACTACCAAGAAAAGAAAAAGCGTGACGGTGCTTTAATGAGCGCTAAAGAAAAAGAAGAGTTAGATAAAAAATTGGCGACTCTTTTTCAAGATTACCAAGTAAAGGGCAAAGCATTACAAGAAAAAGCTGGTCAACGCCAAAATGAAGAAACGAATAAAATCATCGCATTAGTACGTCAAGCAGTAGACAATATTGCAGCTAAGAACAAATATGACTTAGTGTTATCTCAACAAGCCGTTGTTTTTGCAAAGCCTGATTTAAGCATTACTGACAAAGTTGTAGAACAAGTAAGTAAGCTTAAATAATTACGTATTGTAATACACCATAGAGAATTGCTTATTTTATGAGTTATACCATAGCAGAAATAGCCAAGGTCATTGATGCACAGATTGTGATCCCTGCTTCACTTCAAGAGAGTCAGGATTTCTATCATCAATGTTCAATCCACTCAATGGCAACGCTTGCCAATGCAGGAGAGGGGCAACTTGCTTTCTTGGCTAATAGTAAATATCGTCAGCAGTTAGCTGATACCTCTGCCACAGCAGTTATTATTTCTTCTGAGGCTGTAGATAATTGTCAAGTAGTGGCTTTAGTTATGGATAACCCTTACATGGGGTATGCCAAAGCCGCAAATTTACTTAATACGACACCAGCCTCTGCTTCTGGGGTTCATAGTTCAGCAATAATAGATGCTTCAGCAACATTAGGTCAAAATGTAAGTGTTGGTGCCAACACGGTCATTGAGTCAGGTGTTATCTTAGCTGACAATGTAACTATTGGTGCAGGTTGCTTTATTGGCAAGAATGCAATTATTGGGCAGTCAACACAATTGTGGTCCAACATAAGTGTTTATCATGATGTTCAAATAGGTGAGCATTGTTTGATTCAAGCAAACACAGTTATTGGCTCAGATGGATTTGGCTATGCACCCGTTTCAGGGCAATACAAATGGCACAAAATACCTCAGCTAGGTAGTGTCATCATTGGTAACCACGTTGAAATTGGTGCCAGTACGACGATTGATAGAGGTGCCCTCGACAATACTGAGATTAGAGATGGCGCTATCTTAGATAACCAAATACAAATCGCTCACAATGTCATTGTTGGCGAGAATACAGCAATGGCAGCATGTAGCGTTATTGCTGGAAGTACTGTTGTCGGCAAAAGCTGTACTCTTGCTGGTCTTGTTGGTGTTAACGGACATATCAATATAACTGATAATGTTGTGTTCACAGGCATGGCGATGGTAACAAAAGATATTTCACAACCTGGTGTATACTCTTCAGGGATGCCAGCGGCTCCTAATAAAGAGTGGAATCGGACAAATGCTCGTGTTAAGCGTCTTGATAGTTTAACTAAACGAGTAAAAGAGCTAGAACAGCAAATTAAAGAATTGGAATAAGTTAGTTACTAATAATTAAAACAAAACTGACTCATTAATTAACGCACATACATCACTTAAGCTTTATTATATTGGCAAAGTGATTGTTAAAAAGGAATAGTCATTTGGATACCGTAAAAAAACCAATCGACCTTAATGAAATTAAAACACTTATCCCACATAGATACCCTATGTTGTTAGTAGATAAAGTTGTTGATCATGAACCGGGTAAATCACTACATGCCATTAAAAATGTAACTATTAATGAGCCCATCTTTACAGGTCACTTCCCTGAAGCGGCTATTTTTCCTGGTGTGCTTATTTTAGAGGCTTTAGCACAAGCAACGGGTATTTTAGGCTTTAAAAGTAGTGAAGTGAGAGATGAAAATGAAATGTATCTTTTTGCTTCAATTGACAATGCTAAATTCAAGAAGCCTGTGTTACCAGGCGATACTATGAATTTACATGTTGAATTTATTAAAGAACGACGTGGTATGTGGAAGTTTTATGGTGAAGCTATTGTTGATGGTAAAGTAGTTTGTAGTGCCGATTTAATGTGTGCGCGAAAAGCGCTTTAGTCATAACATAACAGAATTTTAATATAAGGTAGTACTATATGATTCACCCACAAGCTATTATTGAGCCAGGTGCGGTAATTGGTAAAAACGTATCAATTGGTCCTTGGACATATATTGCTAGTGAAGTGGTTATTGGTGATGACTGTGAAATTAGTTCACATGTTGTCATTAATGGGCCAACTCGTCTTGGTAAAGGAAACCGTATTTTTCAATTTGCCAGTATTGGTGAAGACTGCCAAGATTTAAAGTATGCAGGTGAAATTACCGAGTTAGTCATTGGAGATAATAATATCTTCCGTGAATCTTGTACTATTCATCGAGGCACAGCACAGGATAATGCTCTTACCCAAATAGGGAGCAACAATTTATTTATGGCCTATGCTCATGTAGCTCATGACTGTATGGTTGGTAATAATTGTATTATGGCAAATAATGCTTCAATAGCAGGGCATGTGCATGTTGGTAATCATGTAATTATTGGTGGTATGGCGGGTGTTCATCAGTTTTGTCATATTGGCGATCATAGTTTTGTTGCTGCAAATGCATTAGTGCTTAAAGATATTCCTGCTTATGTCATGGCATCTGGTCAGCCTGCAAAGCCTTTTGGCTTAAATAGTGAAGGGTTAAAACGACGTGGATTTGAACGTGATACTATTATGGCTATCAAACGTGCTTATAAAAGTGTTTACCGAAAAAATCTCTCTGTTGAAGAAGCGTTAGCACAAATTAGCAGCCAAAATGAAGCCTCTGAAGAATTAGATATTTTTACTTCTTCAATTAAACAATCAACTCGCGGTATTATTCGATAATTGCATCATTAGGTTAAAGTATACTAAGAGTTTCTGACAGCGCTATATAGCGCTGTTATTTTTTCAAGTGAATTTACCGTGAATCAATCAACATTATCAAATCAAGAAAAGCAAACCAGTGAAACTTTTACGCCAACCTTTGCTATTGTCGTAGGAGAGCACTCAGGTGATACCTTAGGTGCAGGCTTGATGGTTGCCTTAAGAGGGCAATATCCCAATGCTAAGTTTATTGGTATTGGTGGCCCTAAAATGCTGGCACTCGGCTTTCAAAGCCTATTTGATATGGAAGAGCTTGCTGTAATGGGCATTGTTGAAGTGTTAGGACGTATCAGGCGCTTATTATATGTAAGAAAATCACTGACCCAATACTTTACTGAAAATATCCCTGATGTTTTCATTGGCATTGACGCTCCAGATTTTAATATTGGATTAGAGGCAAGGTTAAAAGCAAAAGCTATTAAAACCGTACATTATGTCAGTCCATCAGTTTGGGCTTGGCGTGAAAAAAGAGTCTTTACCATCGCAAAAGCGACTGATATGGTTTTATCGTTATTGCCATTTGAAAAAGCTTTTTATGATAAGCACCAAGTGCCTTGTACGTTTGTTGGTCACCCCCTTGCTGATGATATCCCTATGGAAAGTGATAAAGTCTCTGCTCGAAATGAACTTGGTTTAGCACTTGATAACAAAGTCTTAGCATTAATGCCGGGCAGTAGAGGAGGTGAGTTATCACGCTTGCTTGCCCCCTTTTTATTATGTGCTGAACAACTATATAAAGAGGATAGCTCACTTACTTTTGTCGCCCCAATGATAAGTGAAAAACGCGCAGAACAATTTAATGCCTTGAAAAGTGAGCTGGCGCCTAATCTACCTGTTAATGTCATTATTAATCAAACTCAAACGGTAATGGCCGCAAGTGATTGTTTATTAACTGCTTCAGGTACTGTGACCCTTGAGGCGGCTTTAATTAAAAGACCAATGGTTATTTGCTATAAGTTCAGCCCGATAACCTATTTATTGGCTAAGTGGTTAGTTAAATTACAGTGGTTTTCTTTGCCTAATTTGCTGGCGAATAAATCTTTAGTGCCAGAGCTTTTGCAAGATGAAGTCTGTTTAGAAAAAATGTTTCCGCTAGTTAAAGAAAGGTTATATCAAGATCAGTCAGACCTGAATGAAAGCTTTAAAGCTATTCATCAACAACTTCGTTGTAATGCAAGTGAGCAAGCAGCCAAAGCCATTGTTCAGTTAATGCCAAAGGTCTCGTTAGAGGACAATCATGACAAAGACTAAAGAACTCCCTGAATTTCAGTATCCTATTGCCTATTGTATCGCAGGTGTTGATGAAGTCGGACGAGGACCGTTGGTCGGTGATGTTGTAACAGCCGCAGTTATTTTGGATAGCGATAATCCAATAGAAGGTTTGATGGACTCTAAAAAACTATCTGAAAAGAAACGTGAAATATTAGCTGAGCAGATAAAAGAGCATGCAATCGCTTGGGCAATTGGTCGAGCAACGCCAGAAGAGATAGACACCCTAAATATTTTGCATGCTACCATGTTAGCTATGCAACGTGCAGTGCAATCACTGGCGGTTGAACCTGATTTTGTTCTAGTGGATGGTAATAGATGTCCCACATTTATCGGCAGCCACGGTGAGTTATCAAGTGAAGCGGTTGTTAAAGGTGATGCGAGAGTTGCAGAAATAAGTGCAGCATCGATATTAGCTAAAGTAGCACGTGATCATGATATGATAGCTCTTGATAAAGAATATCCTGAGTACGGTTTTGCTAAGCATAAAGGTTACCCTACGAAAGCCCATTTAGAAAAAATAATTGAGCATGGTGTATTAGATAATTACCGCCAAAGCTTTAAGCCTGTTGCTAAGGTGCTAGCAAATGACTGATACGGATCTTGAACATAACTTGGAATCACAATCCCCGCCGGCATTTGTCCACTTAAGAGTACATAGTGATTTCTCAATGTGCGATGGACTGAAAAAAGTTAAGCCTATTGTTGCTAAAGCATCAGAATATAAAATGCCCGCTTTGGCAATAACTGATCAAACAAACCTTTGTGGTTTAGTAAAGTTTTATCATGCAACCCACGGCGCTGGTATTAAACCTATTATAGGCTGTGATTTTTGGGTACAAAGTGAAGAGTTAGGAGATGAGCTTTCTCGTCTAGTCGTATTAAGTACTAGCAATGTTGGTTATAAAAATTTAACTGAATTAATCTCTAAAGCTTATCTTCGCGGTCATGTTCAAAATAGAGCGGTCATTGATAAAAACTGGCTGGTGGAGTTTAAAGAAGGGCTAATATTACTCTCTGGAGGCAGAGAAGGTGATATTGGTAAAGCCTTGATTAAAGGTAATCAAAAGCTTGCTGAGCAAATGGTTACTTTTTATCAGCAACATTTCGATGACTGCTACTTTTTAGAGTTAATTCGTACTGGGAGAACTGATGAAGAGAATTACCTTCATTTAGCTGTTGATTTTGCTGAGCAGTTTCAATTACCTGTTGTTGCAACCAATGAAGTGGTTTTTCTTTCACCTGATGATTTTGATGCTCATGAAATTCGTGTGGCAATTCATGATGGTTATACTCTTGATGATAAGCGCAGACCTAAGCGCTATAGCAAGCAACAATACTTACGCAGCGAAGAAGAAATGTGTGAGTTGTTTAGTGATATTCCTGAAGCGCTCGCTAACTCAGTAGAGATTGCTAAACGTTGTAATGTTACGGTAACCCTTGGTGAATATGTTCTGCCAGATTTCCCGACCGAGGGACTGGAAATTAATGATTATTTTATTAAAGTTTCAGAAGAGGGCTTACAAGAGCGCTTAGAGCATCTGTTTGATACTAGTGCAGAAAACTTTGCTGAAATACGTAAACCTTACGATGACCGATTAGCTGTTGAACTAGAGGTTGTTAATAATATGGGTTTCCCTGGCTACTTCCTTATCGTTATGGAATTTATTCAGTGGAGTAAAGACAATAATATTCCTGTAGGTCCAGGTCGTGGATCTGGTGCGGGCTCTCTTATTGCGTACGCACTTAAAATAACCGATTTAGATCCTCTAGAGTTTGATTTACTTTTCGAGCGCTTCTTAAACCCTGAACGTGTATCTATGCCAGATTTCGATGTTGATTTCTGTATGGATAGACGAGATGAAGTTATTGATCATACAGCTGAATTATATGGTCGTGATGCTGTATCACAAATTATTACCTTTGGTACCATGGCTGCGAAAGCAGTGATTCGTGATGTTGGGCGTGTATTAGGTCATCCTTATGGTTTTGTTGATCGCATTTCAAAATTGATACCTCCCACACCGGGCATGACTTTAGATAAAGCGTTTGAAGAAGAGCCGAAGTTACCTGAAGTCTATGCGCAAGATAGTGAAGTAAAAGACTTGATAGATATGTGTCGTATATTAGAAGGTACGACACGAAATGCTGGTAAGCATGCTGGTGGTGTTGTTATATCACCCACCACAATTACTGATTTTGCCCCACTGTATTGTGATGAAGAGGGTAATAACCCAGTTACCCAATTTGATAAAAACGATGTTGAAGATGCAGGTTTAGTTAAGTTTGATTTCTTAGGTTTACGTACCTTAACCATTTTGCAGTGGGCTATTGAAATCGCTGATGAAAAACTGCTTAAAGCTGGTAAGAATCCAATCGATATTGCTGCTATTCCACTCGATGATAAAGCTTCTTTTAAACTTTTGCTGGCATCACAAACCACAGCGGTATTCCAGCTTGAATCCAGTGGTATGAAGTCATTAATTGATAAGCTAAAACCCGATTGTTTTGAAGATATTATCGCACTGGTGGCCTTATTTAGACCAGGTCCTTTGCAATCAGGTATGGTTGATAACTTCATCGAACGTAAACATGGCCGTGAAGAAATAAGTTACCCAGACTCAACTTGGCAACATGAAGACTTAAAGCCGGTATTAGAGCCAACATACGGTATTATTTTGTATCAAGAGCAAGTAATGCAAATTGCACAAGTACTTGCTGGTTATTCCCTCGGTGGAGCGGACATGCTTCGTCGAGCCATGGGTAAGAAAAAACCTGAAGAAATGGCTAAACAGCGTGCAGGCTTTGAGCAAGGAGCGGTTGACCGTGGTGTAGACGGCGAGCTAGCAATGAAAATTTTCGATTTAGTTGAAAAATTCGCTGGCTATGGTTTTAACAAATCTCACTCTGCTGCTTATGCGCTAGTTTCATATCAAACATTATGGATGAAAGCACACTTTCCTGCGCCCTTTATGGCTGCGGTAATGTCTGCAGATATGGATAATACCGATAAAATTGTTACCTTAGTTGATGAATGTAGCAATATGGAACTTGATTTACTGCCACCAGATGTTAATGCTGGACAATATAAATTTACGGTAAATGATGATAATCAAATTGTTTATGGTATTGGTGCGGTTAAAGGCGTAGGTGAGGGTCCTATTGAGGCCATCATTGCCGCGCGAGAAGAAGGCGGACCATTCCTCGATTTATTCGATTTTTGTGCGCGTTTAGATTTAAAGAAAACTAATAAACGTGTGTTAGAGCGTTTGATAAAATCTGGCGCAATGGATAATTTAGGGCCGCACCGTGCAGCCATGTTTGAAAGCTTACCCGAAGCAATCAAAGCGGCCGAGCAACATGCAAAAGCGCAAGCACTTGGGCAAAATGACTTATTTGGTTTAATTAACGAAGAGCCGGAAGATACCCGTCAAGCATTTAAAGAAGTCAAAGAATGGCCAGAAGAGCAATGGCTTGATGGAGAAAAAGAAACGTTAGGCTTATATTTAACGGGTCACCCAATTAATCGTTATCTTAATGAAATTAAAAAGTATGCTTCAGGTCGGTTAGTGTCAATGCAGCCAACAGGTCGAGATAGGCAAGCTGTTGCCGTTGGTTTAGTGATTGGCGTCAGAGTGTTAGTGAATAAAAGAGGCCGTCGTTGGGCACTTGTTACTCTTGATGATAAGAGCGCTCGCATGGATGTTCGCTTATTTCCTGATGATTATGATACCTTTGCAGAACTGCTAGTAAATGATGCAATTTTGGTCTGTAGTGGACAGGTCAGCTTTGATGATTATTCTGGTGGTAATACAATGACGGCTCGGGATATAATGACCATCACTGACGCTAGGGAAAATTACGTTAGTTCGCTTGATGTTATCATTGATAATGAAGTGGTTGATGAGCAGTTTATTGAACAGTTTGAGCAAGTATTGACACCTCATAAAGAGGGGACTTGTCCTGTTCGAGTATTCTATCGCCGAAAAGAAGCATCAGCTATGCTGGAACTGGGTGTCCAGTGGCGAGTTACGCCAGCAGATATGTTATTATACGAATTAAAAGCATTGTTGGGTGAGGAAAGTGTCACCTTGCAATTTAAATAATTAAGCTATTACTGTTAATTATTTAGCAGTAAAGTATCACGATTAAACAGTACCGTTTTTGTAGCGCTACTTAATATTTATATAGGTAAAAGTAAGCATATGTCATTAAATTTCTTGGATTTTGAGCAGCCCATTGCTGAGTTAGATGCTAAAATTGAAGAGCTTCAACTTGTTAATACAGGTCAAGAGCTTGATCTTGATTTAGAAGAGCAAATAGCGCAATTACGTGAAAAAAATAAAGAGCAAATGACAAAAATATTTGCCAATTTAGATCCGTGGCAAACAGCGCGTGTAGCTCGTCATCCTCAGCGTCCTTACACTTTAGATTATATTCCTCGCATATTTACTGAGTTTGATGAATTAGCTGGCGATCGTGCCTATGCTGATGATAGTGCTATTGTTGGTGGTACTGCGCGCTTAGATGGACAACCTGTTGTGGTAATAGGTCACCAAAAAGGTCGCTCAACAGCTGAGAAAGTTAAGCGTAATTTTGGTATGCCAAGACCTGAAGGTTACCGAAAAGCACTTCGTTTAATGGAAATGGCTGAACGTTTCAATATGCCAATTATCACCTTTATTGACACGCCAGGCGCTTACCCTGGTATTGGTGCTGAAGAGCGTGGTCAAAGTGAAGCAATCGCTAGAAACTTAAAAGTGATGGCTCGTTTAACTGTACCTATTGTGTGTACGGTTATTGGTGAAGGTGGATCTGGTGGTGCATTGGCCATTGGTGTTGGTGATCGCGTCAATATGTTGCAATATGCAACGTACTCAGTAATCTCACCAGAAGGTTGTGCGTCAATCTTATGGAAAACAGCTGAAAAAGCTTCAACAGCGGCTGAAGCTATGGGTATTACCGCATCACGTATTAAAGAGTTAGATTTGATCAATAGTATCGTTGAAGAGCCTTTAGGCGGTGCACATCGAGACATGGACCAAATGGCAGCCATGTTAAAGCAAGCGATTAAGACAGATTTGAACGATTTAGATGGCATGTCTAAAGAAGAGCTCATTGAAAAACGTTATGACAGACTAATGTCATTCGGTTACTGTTAAGATAATAAGGCAGCTCAGGCTGCCTTTTTTCATTTATGGACATTAACTCATCTTTAAAGGCTTTCTTTCACTCGAAACCTAATCACCCAATTGTTATTGCATACAGCGGTGGTGTCGATTCTCAAGTTTTACTTCATGCACTATCAAGCTTAAAGCAGCAAAACATATTTGCTAATAATATTATTGTATGTCATGTAAACCATGGCTTAAGTGATAATGCCTTGTATTGGCAATCGTTTGCTGAAACTCAATGCCAACAGTTAAATGTTGAATTGAAAGTATGCGCGGTAAACGTTAAGGAAAAAGCTCAACATTCCTTAGAAGCCTTAGCGCGAGATGCACGATATCAAGCTCTTATTCAGGTTAATCAGCAGCAATCTTATATTGTTACTGGCCATCATAGTGATGATCAGGTCGAAACCTTTTTATTAGCCTTAAAACGGGGCTCAGGATTAAAAGGTTTATCTGCAATGGCTGAGCAAACAAAGCTACAGCAACATATACTTGTTAGACCATTGCTACAATTTACCCGCGAGCAAATTATTGCTTATGCTAAGGAGCATAAGCTTGATTGGGTTGAAGATGAATCTAATCAAGATACCAGTTTTGATCGAAACTTTTTGCGCCAAGATATTATTCCCCAATTAACTCAGCGTTGGTCTAGCTTTAATCAAACGGTTAACCGCAGTGCAGCGCATTGTGCAGAAGGGCAGTTATTGCTTGATGAGTTAGCCGAGCAAGATTTAATTGCAAGTAGGAAAAGTGATTTGAGTTTGCGTTTAGCGGCGTTAAGAAACCTTTCTATAGCAAGGTTTAATAACTTAATTCGTTACTTCTTATCAACTCATCATACTTTGATGCCAACTAGTCAGCAGTTAGGGCAATTAAGACAGCAAATATCAGCTGATGATGATAAAACTCCGCAAGTAAAGTTAGGGGATAAATATCTCCGTCGCTATAAAGGTGCGCTTTATTTAACACCAGAGTTTAATGATATATCATCGTGGAGTGTATTATTAAACCTGAAACCTTTAGTGAATTCACATGTAGAGCTTAGCTTACCTGATGGTTTAGGGAGCCTTTATTTTATTGGGCAGTATATTGATAAGCAAAGTGATGATCAGAAAAGAGAAGAACAAACAGTCGTATTAACAGGCAAAATGCAACAGGTGAAAGCGCCAAAAGATGGCCAAAAAGTTACGATCAAATTTTCTCATAATAATCCTAAATGTTTACCTGACTATCGACAGCACTCAAGGGCGTTGAAAAAAGTACTACAAGAATTAAATTTGCCACCTTGGCAAAGGCAAAGAACACCATTTTTATTTTACGATGAGCAATTAGTTGCGGTAATTGGACATTTTGTTTGCCAAGAGTTTATGGCAAGTCAATCAGAGCAATCAGTTACTGTTTGCTGGCAACAAGATTAGCGGCTACCAAAGTTAGTGCCTTTCATTGCGCGAAATTGTTTTATTAAGTTCTGCTATTTGAATAAAAAAACCGCTTGTGAATTACTTCGCAGGCGGTTTTTATGATTTATGAGCAGCAATAAATGCTTAGTTTAGCTTATTTTGAGGTAATATGATGAGATGCAGCTGCCGAGAAAACCACATCAGTTGAGCTGTTCAGAGCAGTTTCTGCAGAGTCTTGTATCACTCCAATAATAAAACCGATGGCGACGACTTGCATGGCGACATCGTTAGATATACCAAATAAGCTACAAGCTAACGGAATTAATAATAACGAGCCACCAGCAACACCTGATGCACCACAGGCTGAAATGGATGCCACAATGGATAATAAAATGGCTGTCGCAAAGTCCACTTCAATACCTAAGGTATTTGTTGCTGCTAAGGTTAGTACGGTAATGGTGATGGCAGCACCCGCCATATTAATGGTTGCCCCTAAAGGAATCGAGATAGAGTAAGTATCTTCATGTAGATTCAACTTTTTACACAGCGCCATATTGACGGGAATATTTGCAGCAGAGCTACGTGTGAAGAATGCTGTGATACCAGACTCTCTCAAACTTGTAAAAACCAAAGGGTAAGGGTTTTTCCGAGTAACTAAGTAAACAATTAAAGGATTAATTAATATTGCAATGATCAGCATAGCGCTTAGCAAGACAACAAGTAACTGACTGTATTGTGCAATCACGCTAAAGCCTGTTGTTGCTAAGGTATTACTAACTAAACCAAAAATGCCCACAGGGGCAAAACGTATAACAAATCTAACAATATCAGAGATGGCATCACTTAAATCTTGTAACATGCTTTTAGAGCTCTCATTGGCTTTCTTAAAAGAAAAACCTAAGCCTAAACCCCAAGCAAGCACGGCAATAAAATTACCACTTGCAATGGCGGTAATCGGGTTTTCAACTACTTTAAGTAGCACGTTTGATAATACTTCGGTTAAGCCTTGCGGTGGATTAGCACTAGCAGCTGGAATTTCTAAGGTGAGTGTTGTAGGCATCATAAAGCTTAGGGCAACAGCTACAAACGCTGCCGACAATGTGCCAATTAAGTAAAGGCCAATAATAGGCTTTAACTCAGCATCACTGTTTTGTTTTTGATTAGCAATGGAAGAGGCGACTAAAATTAAGACTAAAATCGGAGCTACAGCCTTAAGTGCATTAACGAATAAACTCCCAAGTAATGAAAAGCTTTGTGCAGTATCTGGTGAAAAGAAAGCAAGAATACTAGCAAGTATTATGGCAACGAGGATTTGGCTTACAAGGCTGGTTGAGGTTAGTCTTTTAAAAAGGCCAATTTTTTCAGTAGCTTCAATGGTCATAAGTTTCTAATTTTAATTGTTGTTAAGAATATGAATGAAGATAGTTTTTCTTATTGTGGCTCACTTGTCTAGCCCATTTCGATAAGCCGAGTGAAATATCTGCTGATTAACGACAAAAGAATAGTACATCTAACTTTGTCACTTTTTTTTTGCAAACAGGTGCGTATAATTGCGCCATAAAATTTCACCCGATTAAGGAATACCAATGGCAACTGAACAAGCACTAAAACAACGCAGTAATTCAAGCTGTGAATTATGTGGCTCTACAGAAAACTTATCTGTATACCCTGTGCCACCAACAAGTGATTTAAGTGCGCAACAATCAATCTACACTTGCCAAGGGTGTTTATCACAAATAGAAGGTAAAACTGAGCTAGATGTGAATCACTGGCGCTGTTTAAATGACAGTATGTGGAATCAAGAACCGGCAGTACAAGTCATGTCATATCGCTTGCTACATAAGCTTTCTACAGAAAGCTGGGCGCAAGACGCATTAGACATGATCTATCTTGAAGATGAGGTGAGAACTTGGGCTGAGCAAGGTATAGCGGCAGAGCAAACAAACGGGCCTACTCGTGATAGTAATGGGGCAGAATTACAAGAAGGTGATAACGTTACCCTCATTAAAGATTTAAAAGTTAAAGGTGCTAATTTTACTGCAAAGCAAGGGACAATGGTACGTGGTATTTCTTTAACAGATAACCCTGAACATATTGAAGGTAAAGTTAACGGCACGCGAATTGTTTTAGTAGCTGCCTATTTAAAGAAAGCTTAATACCAACTTATCAGGTACGGCTTTAATCAGTTAAATCCAACTTGGTTAAAGCCAACGTCTTACTCTTTGACAATATTCTTCATACTCCTGGCCAAATAACTTTTTTAGCGCACTCTCTTCTGGCTTGATCTGAAAGCGAGTTATATAAAGTACGAAAACAGGCAAAACGAATATTGATACAGTGTTAGTGGTAAGTAAAGCGATAGCTAGTAAACCAAAAAGCATTGCTAAGTACATAGGGTTTCTTGAAAAGCGATACACGCCAGTGCAGACAACTTTTGATGCTTTTTCAGGAGTATGAGGATGAAACGTAGTACCATGTTTTTTAAAATCAAGTAATGCATGAACAGCCAAATAAATAGCGGATAACAGTAGTATTGCAGGTATATAGAAGTTGTTGAGTAAGGGAAGTTGCTCAGCATAAGAATATTGAGGCAATAGCCAATAGCTTAAGCACATAAGTATAATGGCTATAATACATTGCACAATAGGGATGATCTTGAGGTCCATCTTCAGTACTCCAAACAAAAAAAAGCTAACTAATAATAATTAGTTAGCTTTATTAAAGCAATATAGTGTGTTTTAGTTTTTATTCAGATAAAGCCCTGAAAGAGTGGGCTTATAACTAAAGTGTGCTTTTTCTAAACTCTTCACATGCTACCTTATCTTCACACTCACCGTAGAGGTATAAACTGTGATTAGTTAAGGTAATATTGTGAGAGTCAGCGATGTCTTTTTGCCTTTGTTCGATAACTTCATCTTCAAACTCGACAACTTTACCGCACTTTAAGCAAACTAAGTGATCATGATGGCTTTTATGAGCGAGTTCAAATACAGACTTTCCGCCTTCAAAGTGATGACGAGTTACAATGCCTGCATCATCAAATTGGTTTAATACTCGGTATACTGTAGCCAAACCAATTTCTTCATTTTGATCTAATAATATTTTATAAACATCTTCTGCACTAATGTGTTGGTTATTAGGCTGTTGAAGTATGCTAAGGATTTTTATCCTTGGCAGGGTGATTTTTAACCCAGCTCTTTTTAGCTCTTCGTTTTGATCTGCCATATTATTATTCTCTGAAATGATTAAAATTAAAGTAGGAAAAGTATAGGGGGTTCTTTCTCAAGAGAAAAGCATTACTTTCGATTATGGTATTATTTTATAAATATATTGCGTAAAAAATAATAAAAGCCCAAAAATGGGCTTTTATTTGAACAAACTACAGAGCTTTGTTGAGTATAGTTTATGCAAACTCAGCTAAACACATTTCATCATTTAACTGGGCTAACCATTTATCAACACGTTCTTCAGTTAACTCGGCTTGTCTATCTTCATCGATACATAAACCAATAAAAGTGTTTTCATCAATAAGTGCTTTTGAAGCTTCAAACTCATAACCTTCAGTCGGCCAGTTACCAACCACTATAGCACCGCGTGCTTCAACGATATCGCGCAATGGCTCCATAGCGTCACAGAAATACTCAGCATAGTCTTCTTGATCGCCTAAACCGTATATGGCGACTAATTTATCAGTGAAATCAATTTCTTCTAATTCTGGAAGGAAATCATCCCAATCGCATTGGTTTTCACCGTAATACCATGTCGGTATACCTAAAATTAATAAATCAAATTCTGCGATTTCTTCTTTAGTACATTTTGCGATGTCTTTTACGTCAACCATTTGTTTGCCCAGTTTTTTCTGGATCATTTTACCAATAGCTTCTGTATTGCCTGTATCACTGCCGAAGAATAAACCTACGATTGCCATGAAATTTTACCTTACTTACGAATGATTAATTGTTAGTCTTCTTTAGCTGCTAATGATTCTATTAACAACGACTCGATGAGTTCACTACGGCTCATATCCTGAGCTTTAGCTAATTTTTCTAACTGTTCAAATAAGCTATGATGAACTTTGAATTCAACACGCTTTAACCCTTTATTCTTGTCTCTTTTAACTTGATTTCTTTTGTTTATCTTAATCTGAACACTGCGTGAGTGAGGGTTAGTCTTTGGACGCCCAGGACGCTTTTCGTCATTAAATAAATCAATAGTTGTTAAATCAGATACTTCTTTTGCCATGATGATTAACCAACGCCCTGACTTTCCCAAACGAATTGGATAATGCCTTTAGCGATAAATCCTGCACAACCTAAAAATAAAACGAAGTATACGACTACTCGCCCCATTTTTGGTACGTCATTTTTTGTCATTACATCATGAATAGATAAACCAATAAAACCAAAGATAAATAAGAAAAATAAATTAAGCCCAATAGCTTCAATAAGTTCTAAATGTTCCGCTAACATGTGTGTTTTGTGCCCATGTAATGAAAGAAAAATGGATAGCTAAAAAAAATTGGCCGCATTATAGCATATCCTATTCACCATACCATTGGTGGAGCAAATAAAACTTAGAATTCTTATAGATTAACTTTAGCGGTTATTGCTTAATATGGTTTTGATCTTTATCAAAGCAAACATCCGTTTAAATAATTACCCTTTATTCGCTGTTTAAGAAATTAAGCACTATTTTATTAAAAGCCGTAGTTTTTTCCGCATGGAGCCAATGACCTGCGCCTTGAATAACTTTGGCTTTACTGGCAGGAAAAAGCTTCACAATAGCTGCTTGGTGCTCTGGTAGAATATAATCAGAGTTGCCACCTTTTATGAATAAAGTTGGTTTTTCAAAAGTCTGAGCAAAGTGACTATTATCTTGCTCATCTATAGTATTAGCTTGCATTATCTGGCTATAGCACTGGTCTATGAAAGCTAAGTTACACTTGAAATAAAACTGCTTTTGCTCATTCATTGCGATATTACGCAACAAAAATTGGCGAACACCTGACTCTTGCACATAGTCACTTAGCTGATCGTCGGCATCTTTTCTTTTATGCACTTTAGCTAAATCAATGGCTTTAAGGCCATTGATAATTTGTTGATGGTGATTAGGATATTGAATAGGAGCAATATCAGCGACAACTAATTTATTAATTCTATCACCATGTTCAAGCGCTATTTGCATGGCAATCTTACCGCCCATTGAATGACCAAGAATATGTGCTTTATTAATAGCTAAATAATCAAGTAAATTGATAACATCTCTAGCTAACACTGAATAATCCATGTCATGCGCGTGAAATGATCCCCCGTGATTCCTTACATCAATGCTGGTAACGGTAAAATCATGCGCCAGTGTTTTGGCAACCATATTGAGGTTTTCTAAACTGCCAAATAAACCATGAATGAGAATAATATGTTCGCCTTGACCTACTTGCTGGTAGTTTAGTAATGGCGAGTCTGTTTGTGCAGAAGTAGTCATATTTGTGCTACATAGAGTTTCTTTTAAAGATTTTCTGCATATTACCTCGATTCAAAATGTCGGTCTAGCAAGCTAGGAGGATAAATACAGTACTTAACTTCTATTGCTTTGCAGACGCTTTGAGTTTTTTGGCACTAATTTATTAAGTTTTGCCATGCGTTAGCGAATGAGTCATCGTAATTCTTTGTGTTAAATTTTCACGTATTGGCCGATAAAAGCTAAATAATTAGAATATTTAGCGGTAATTTAGTATGGCAGGATGCGTTAAACCTCAGTATAATTTCGCGCGAAAATTATAAGTTAGGGGTTTTAATGAAAAACATCGAGATAGATGAAGAGCTATATCAATATATTGCGAGTAATACTCAGTATATTGGTGAAAGTGCATCGGCCATTTTACGCAGGTTATTACAATTAGATGTGACAAAAGTTAAAGATGTTACCACTACTAAAATTGTATCAGAACCAAAAGTTGAGCAAGTTACCCCCACTAAAACTGTGCAAGCTGCAACAGAGATAATTGAAGATCAAACCAGTGTTTTTGATTTTATCAATAAAGAAGAACTTGCGATGCAGCGAGGTGCTGTAGGGCGTTTTCTACTAATTTTAGCAGCCCTGTATCGCGCTCACCCTAAAGAATTTGACGTTGTTACTGATATCAGTGGTCGCGATAGATTGTATTTTGCCCACAGCGAAGAAGAATTGGCCGCAAGTGGTAGTAGTACAAAACCAAGACAAATACCTGAAAGTCCTTTCTGGGTAATTACTAACTCAAATACTACGCGTAAAAAGATGATGCTTACTAAAGCGGCTTCATCATTGGGGTATAAAGACGTAGAAGTTGAAAAAATAAGAGAATTACTATAACCGTTTATTAAAGGATTAGTTTCAATGAGCATTCACCCTCATGCAGGAAAACCTGTTCGCCCCGAAGATAGAGTCAATATTGCCCAGCTAGTGAGTCACTATTACTCGCTGACACCAAATGTTGCTATTGAAGAGCAAAAAGTAACTTTTGGTACGTCAGGTCATAGAGGAAATGCCAATAAGCGCAGCTTTAATGAAGCTCACATTGTTGCTATTTGCCAAGCAGTTGTTGAGTATCGTCAAAAACAGGGGATTACGGGCCCGCTGTTTTTAGGTAAAGATACCCATGCATTATCTGAGCCTGCTTTTATTTCAGCACTTTCAGTGCTTGTTGCTAATAACGTAAATGTTGTTATACAAGCAGATGAAGGCTTTACGCCCACCCCCGTTATTTCTCGATTAATAATTAACCATAATAAGCCGCTCGCCAAGGGTGATAAATATGCTGATGGATTAATTATTACACCTTCTCATAATCCACCAAGTGATGGGGGGATTAAGTATAATCCGCCGCATGGAGGGCCAGCAGAGGGGAACATAACTAAAGAAATTGAACAAAGAGCCAATCAATTAATTGCTGGTAAATTAGTTGATGTGAAACAACTCGATATCAGTCAAGCACTACAATCAAGTTATGTTTCTAAACAAAACTTTATTCAGTTTTATGTTGAGCAATTGACCCAAGTGATAGACATGAATGCCATTGCCAAAGCACAGGTTAATATTGGTGTTGATCCGCTCGGTGGTTCGGGTATTGCCTATTGGCCTGAAGTTGCCAAACAATACGGATTAAATTTATCGGTAGTTAACCCAGTGGTTGATTCAAGTTTTGCTTTTATGCCACTAGATAAAGATGGCAAAATTCGTATGGATTGTTCATCGCCTTTTGCGATGTCAGGTCTTATTGAATTAAAAGACAAGTTCGATATCAGTATTGGTAATGATCCTGACTTCGATCGTCATGGCATAGTGACTAAGCAGGGTGGCTTAATGAACCCTAACCACTTCTTAGCTGTAGCCATTCATTATTTAATGACCCATAGAAGTTGGTCTGCGGATTGTAAAATAGGCAAAACTTTAGTGTCTAGTTCATTAATTGATCGAGTAGCAGCAAAGCTTAATAAACCGTTATCAGAAGTACCAGTTGGTTTTAAATGGTTTGTGCAAGGTTTACAGAGCTCTGAATATGCGTTTGGTGGTGAAGAAAGTGCTGGCGCCAGCTTTTCAGCAATGGACGGTAGTACTTGGACCACAGATAAAGATGGCTTTATCATGGGATTATTAGCGGCTGAGATTATTGCTGTTACTGGTAAAGATCCTTATCAATATTACCTTGATTTAGTCGATGAACTAGGTGAGCCATGTTATGGCAGGGTAGAGGCGGTGGCTAATACTGCACAAAAAACCGTATTAACCTCACTAAACCCAGCTGACATTATGATTGAAACCTTAGCAGGCGAGAACATCGAAAATATTTTAACTAATGCGCCGGGTAATAATGCCGCAATAGGCGGAATTAAAGTGGTGACTTCAAATGGTTGGTTTGCCGCGAGGCCTTCAGGTACTGAAGATATCTATAAAATTTATGCAGAAAGCTTTATAGATAAAGCGCACTTAGACACTATTATTGCTCAAGCACAAGAAATAGTCAGTGAAGCATTCAGAAATGCTGGTCTTTAAAAGCTATAATATCACCTAGTGCGAATTTCAAGTTAGCCATGTTGAATATTTTTTAAAATAGGTTAAACAACTAACGTTTTTAAAAACTGTTTAAGTTGTTGCCCTAATTGAGGCTCTAGTAATGAATATTCGATATTGGCTTGAAGATATCCGAGTTTATTACCACAATCATGGCTTCTTCCTGCTATTTTGTATGTTTCCATAGGCTCACTCCGTAATAGATTATGCATAGCATCAGTTAACTGGATTTCTCCTCCGGCACCAGGCGCTGTTCTTTCGAGTATCTCCCATATTTTTTCAGAGAGAACATACCTGCCAGTAATTGCTAAGTTAGAAGGAGCTTTTTCAATATCAGGTTTTTCAACCATTCTTTTAACGTTTGCAAAACCAGTAAGAGAAATATCTTGCCCATTAATATCTACCACACCATAACTACTTACTTCATGTTTTGGTACCTCTTCAACCATCACTTGGCTAGTAGCTGTTTCTTCAAAACGTTGAACCATGCGCGCAAGGTTATCTCGAGTCATATCTGATTGGTATTTATCAACAAGAACATCTGGTAATAATACGGCAAATGGTTTGTCACCAATAATGGGCTTTGCGCATAACACTGCATGGCCTAATCCAAGGGCACTAGATTGACGAACAGAAATAATGGTTGTGCCTTTTGGGGTAATCGAGCGAACTTCTTCTAATAATGATCGCTTTACTCGTTTTTCTAATTGAGCTTCTAGCTCAAAGCTTTTATCAAAGTGGTTTTCTATAGAGTTTTTACTAGCATGCGTTACCAGAATAATATTGTTGATGACTGCTGCTGCTTCTTCTACTACGTTAATATTCAAAGAAGTGATTTACTTTTATATTGATTTATAGTCTTTGCATAAACAATAGCTTGTGCTGTTTCTGTTTAATTTTAAGTTTTGCACCTATGGCGAAGTTAACAATTTATGGGATTGTAATAATCGGATTCTATCCCTTTACCTTATCAATTGCTTACCCTTTAGATGTTGAATAAGTATCTCACTTGAAACAATGTTTACATTTAACTTTTGTGATGAAAGTACTTGGATATTTAACAGACAGATTACAAATTTGTACTCACTTTAAAAACGATAAAAAGCCTGCGATATTGTTTAAGATAAAATGGGAACTGACAAGCTAACTAATTACCTGACTTGTGGGATTAACCTCAAGCAATCTCCTCTACTTTTCGTTCAATAGCATTCATTTGTTGTAAGATATCTTCTTTAATCATGTTGTAAAGATCAGCGGTACCACCAATTAAGCTTTGATGAATATCTTGTGCTTTTAAAAAGTTAAGCTGACGAGTTCCTTTATGTTCTACTTTGTTTAATATTGGTTTGATTGGTGCGCCAAGCCTAGATAGTTTTTTGCTTAAAGCAGGTGCTGCCATTATAAATAATCCTTTATTATTGAGTATGTCGGCGCAGGCAATTACTGAAAGATATAAACCTATACTAATTAACGGGGTTACTCTAATATCTTCAGGATTAAATAATTTAAAAACATCCCCATTGATTGTCTGGCTTAAGTAATCCCTTTTACGCCTTCTAAAATTAGACAAAATAGCTAAGCGGGAAACTTCACCATAACCACTAGAGTATACATTTACTTGATTTATCGCTTTTGCCACATCCTGTTGAGGGTAAAATAGCTCACAGGGTAATGTCTGGTTTAATGATAAAAACTGAGGTGATACTAATCTTACGCAGCCAATGTACTCTATACTTGGTTGGTGTCTTATTAAAAAGTGATAGGAGAAGTCATCGTACTCATCTTGCTCTAAAGCATTTCTACTTATGGTTTCCCAGCCTAATTCTTCACAATAAACTGTGTGACGTATTTTAAATACTTCTTGTTTAAGTTTTAAAGTATTAGCGTAAATCACTTTAAAATACCTTTGAAATACGCAGTTTAAGCTGTTGTCCACCAACATATGTATTTACCTATGAAGTAAATGGCTGCAAATTATCAAACACCAAAAAGCAGTCTTAATGCGCTTTGTTGCTGGTAATTATTACAATGTGACATTGAGTGTTAGGTTTGACTCAATATTTTCACACTGTTCATTTAGTATAGCGGCTATCAGGGATATTACTTTTAAGGACAAAGCTCACTTTTAAAGCAAGAGCTGTAGTATAAAATAAACAGCGAATGATGTTTGTCGGTGTGAATTTTCATTGATTCTTTTATGTGTGCTAATTTCTTTACACCTTGCGACTAGCCATAGTGCAGCTTTGATCGTCGTCGAATATTTTTTGCTGCTTTTTCACGTACATTATCTTTTACATGCAGCTTTCAGCCCTTGTCGGCCTTAGTCTTTTCCTTCGGCGAATTCACCATAATAATAGTTGTATTACTATAACTATATTGCAAAACGAGAGACAAAATGACTGATAGCAAGAACCCACTAAAGTTATGCGGAATTGAATTTACAGAATATGCATCGCCTGATTCTGATTTCATGGAGAAGGCTTTTTATGGTTTTGGTTTTTCAAAAACGAAGAAGTTTAAAGGTAGAGATATAGATTACTTTAATCAAAATGATATCCACTTTTTATTAAATAGAGAGCAGTCAGGTTTTTCTAGAGAATTTGCAAAAAGCCACGGTCCCGCAATTTGTTCTATGGGCTGGCGTGTTGAAGATGCAGGATTTGCCTTTGAAGAAGCGTTAAAACGTGGCGCTAAATCAGCAGCCAATGAAGCTAATAAATTACCATACCCAGCAATTTTTGGTATTGGCGATAGCTTAATTTACTTCATCGATGATTTTGCTAGTGAAGGTGTAAACAAAGGACGTATTTATGATACTGATTTTGAAGCACATGAAGAGCCTGTTATTAAAGAAGATAAAGGTTTCCTTGCGGTAGACCATTTAACAAATAATGTTTATCAAGGCACTATGGAGAAGTGGGCAGATTTTTACAAAGGTGTGTTTGGCTTCACTGAAGTAAGATACTTTGACATCAAGGGCATTAAGAGTGCGCTGGTTTCATATGCACTGCAGTCACCATGTGGAAAATTTTGTATTCCAATTAATGAAGGTAAAGGTACTAATAATAACCAAATTGATGAATATCTTGATGAATATAATGGACCTGGTGTACAACATTTAGCCTTTTTAACAGATGATTTAGTTGATTCGTTAGATAAGCTTGATAGAGATGTCGTTGATACCTTACATATCGTACCTGAATATTACGATGAAATTTTCAAACGTGTACCATGGGTTAAAGAAGATAAAGATAAAATTAGAGAGCATCAAATTTTAGTAGATAGTCAGTCTGAAAATTCTTATTTACTACAAATATTTACTAAAAATTTATTTGGTCCAATTTTTATTGAGATGATTCAACGTGTTGATGATAATGGTTTTGGTGAAGGCAACTTCTCTACATTATTTAAATCTATTGAACTTAATCAGATGGAACGTGGTGTACTTTAATCACTGACATTAGCAGATAATAAAAAGCCAGCACTCATCAGTGCTGGCTTTTGTGTTTTTAGATTATGAAAGCTTTTAAGAAGCTTTTAAGAAGCTTTTAAGAAGCTTTTAAGAAGCTTTACAAGTAGATACTTCAAGATCTTTTAAAATACCATCACGTAAGTTGTAAACAAAACCATGAACCGTAACGTCTTGATTGCTTTTCCATGCGCTACTTAATATTGTTGTGTTGCAAACATTTGCAACTTGTTCAATGACGTTTAATTCACACAATAAACTAATGCGATCTTCTTCATTGGCTACCTTATCCATTTTGTCTTGATGGAACCGATAAACATCTTGAATATGACGCAACCAGTTATCGATGAGTCCGTAGCTTTCATCATGATATGCTGCTGCAACACCACCACAACCGTAATGGCCACAAACAATAATATGTTTAACCTTAAGTACTTCAACAGCATATTGAATTACTGATAAACAGTTTAAATCGGTGTGGATCACTTGGTTAGCTATATTTCGGTGAACAAAGACTTCACCAGGCTGCATGCCGAGAAGTTCATTTGCAGGAACACGAGAGTCTGAGCAACCTATCCAAAGATATTCTGGGGCTTGTTGCAGTGATAAACTTTTAAAAAAGTTTGGGTCTTCTTGGTTAATTTTTTCAGCCCACTCTTTGTTGTTCTTAAATAAATGTTTAATTGTCATGATTTACCTTTATGTCAAACTCGTCGTAAATGTAAGATTGATGACATTTTATGTCACTATGCTATATAGTAAAAGTAATTATTTGTAATGCAAATTACAAATTTTCTTTAGTATGTTCAATATAGCAAATTGATTGAGTTATAATAGCTTGCTATGAGTCACAGACAGTATTTTTAACGAGAATTATATGGCAACAGCAAGTGCAGTACATATTTTAGTAAAAACAGAAAAGCAGGCATTAGAGCTTAAAAAGCAACTGGATAAAGGAGCTGATTTTGCTTTATTGGCAAAAAAACACTCTATATGCCCGTCTAAGAAAAAAGGCGGCGATCTTGGTGAATTCAGAAGAGGCCAAATGGTCAAAGCTTTTGATGATGTCGTATTTAAAAAGCCTATCTTGACGATACATGGCCCGATAAAAACAAAATTTGGTTTCCATTTAATTAAAACGATTTATCGTAGTTAAGGTAATACTTTAAATACTTTAGTCTTGTTCCTTTTCTTCTTGCTCGATTTCTTTATTGCGAGCTTTAATTTTTGTTAATTGTTCGTCGGTTAAATTAAATTTTTTGGCAGACTGTTTTAACAGAAGAACTCCCCCGGCTATAACGCCCACTGCTATAATGATTATCAAAATGGCTATAATTGACATATTTATCCTTATATCCAGTGCTTGTTAAAAAACACTAGAAAAATTAAGCTGGTATAGGTAAGTTATCTTATCAAAAATAATTAGCTAATAACCAATTGGATTTATTTATGTTTAACAAGCTATCAGTAAAATTATTACTACCGTCGCTCATCGTTGGTTTTTTGTTCATTCTGATGTTGCTATTTTCGTCGAATGAACTTAGCAAAAATACGGTAATAGGTATTGTGATTGGTTTACTTGTTATTCAATCCTTAGCCAGTTATGTATTTTCATCACAGCAATTAACCCAAAGAATAAGTGTGCTGAAAGACTATTTAGATGTTGTTGTTAGTACTGAACAAGCCCCTTCAGAACCGTTACAAGATAAGAATAATGATGACTTCGCTCAGGTTGTGAATGAACTCAGTGACTTTATTTCTGATCTGTCTGAAGTGGTTAGTGAAATTAGAAAAGAATCTAATGCATTAAGCCAAGGAGCTAATCAGTTAAGTGCCCAAATGTCTACTTCAGTACGAACGGTTGATGAGTCAGTAAATCAAGTTGAACAGATGGCCAACTCAATTGAAGAAATCGCTAGTACTTCGGCGATGTTAACAACCAATGCTGGACAAGTTAGTGAAACCAGTAGCTCAGTAATGTCAACTTTAGGTCAAGGAGTTAACTCTTCTAATACGAGCCAAAAAACAATTGAATCAGTAGCGAGTGAAGTGGATTCAATGGCCGCAGAGCTTTCATTATTACAAGAGGAGAGTGCACGAATTGGTTCTGTACTTGATGTGATAAGGGGGATTGCAGAGCAAACTAATTTATTGGCATTAAATGCTGCTATCGAAGCGGCAAGAGCTGGAGAGCAGGGCAGAGGCTTTGCGGTAGTTGCAGATGAAGTAAGAGCTCTTGCACATAGAACTCAAGAATCTACCGTTGAAATTCAATCTATGGTAGAAGGGTTACAAGAGAAGTCAACTAATGCTGTGGAGTCTATTGGGCGAGGACAGGCATTAACAAAAGATAGTTTATCTCATTCAGCAGAAGTGGTAGTGGCATTAGAGCAAATTGGTGAGGCCTTCCAAGATTTAGATAATTTAACATCACAAATAGCTCATTCAACGCAAGAGCAGCAAGCCGCAACAGCTTCTATTAATGATAATATGATGGCGGTAGTTTCGTTAAGTAGGGAAATAAATGACGGGCTATCTTCTGTTTCTGCAGATGCTCAGCTGCAACAGAAAACAGCATCAGATGTCGATCAAACACTCGATCGTATTTGCGTTTAATTCATTTAGACGTGCTAAAAAAGCCAGTACTTACAAAGTACTGGTTTTTTGTTTTAGATAATGTAGTAATATTTTTATACCCTAATTACTTTTTATCATGTTCATTGTTGCGTTGCTGAGCGAGTTTTTGTAATTGTTTTGATTGAATATGTAAACTGGTTCTTACTAACGATTCTCTATCTTCTTCTCTAATGAAATGAAAAGTCACTTTTTGGTGGTAAGTATTGTTAATTTTCTGACTTTCAATAACTTCGCCAATACAATACACAGCACAATTCTCATCAAGTAAGAATATTTTCATTTCAATAAGTTGTTCTACCTCAATTGCTTGGTCAGAAATAAACTTTATACCCCCACCACCAAATTCAATCCCTTTGAATCTAGACTCGTCATCGTCTTGTTGGCTCAATATATAACCGATGAGTAAATCAATTTTTTGTGACTGAAGATTAAGGAAGTCGACTAACTGCCCAGCAGAAGAAGATAACCCCTGTAATGGCCTTAAAGCGGCTTGATCAATCGTGGAGACTTCACTTGCGAGTTTAAATGGCATAGGCATATGGGCAATAAACTGCTCATAACTTTTGATGTTAGAAGAAATTGACACTAAATTGATGCTGAAGTTATGCTCAATAGCAAAGAATTCATGATATTGGGCTAGTTTTTCTTCTAAAGATTTTGTAGTCATATGGATGAGTTTATCCCTTTGAACAGCGAATTGTTGAAATTACATAAATATTAACAAATTTATAGCAGATTCGAGCTGCTTTAAGAATCCCTAAAGCTAATTTACTCCGATAATTATTTTGATTGTGTTATGCTAACAGCCACATTTTATTCTAAATTTTTTAAGCAATTCACTTCGATGTTTCAACCTCTTAGTATCTTCATTGGTCTTCGTTATAGTCGAAGCAGAAGTCATACCGGCTTTGTTTCTTTCATTACATTCTTCTCTATTGCAGGTATTTTATTAGGCGTTGCATCATTAATTACTGTTTCTTCAGTTATGAATGGATTTGAAGGGGAGTTGAAAAAACGGATATTAGGTATTATTCCGCATGTTGTGGTATCAACACAAAATATTACTCATTCGCCGCAAAACTTTTCATGGCATGAAAAAAGAGAGGCGTTGCTAAAAGAGCCTCATGTTAAGCAAGTCACACCCTTTATTGAAACCGAAGCGTTAATCCAGTCTCCCACAAGCTTACAAGGTGTAATGCTACAAGGAATTTTACCGGAATATGAGAAAGAGAACATTATTAATACTCATATGGTTTCAGGACAATTATCTGATTTATCTAAGCAACCTTATTCAGTGGTATTAGGAGAATCTCTTGCTAATAATTTACGGATTGGTGTTGGAGAAGAAGTGAGGCTTATTTTACCCAACAAAACGGTATTTACTCCCATGGGACGTGTTCCTGTGCAAAGAGTGTTTACAGTAAGTGGCATTTTTAACGTAGGCTCTCAAGTTGATGACGCTATGATTTATATTCATAGTAATTATGGTGCGAAACTATTACGACGAAAAGGAGATGGTATTGATAGTTTACGTTTGTATTTAGATGATGCATTTAATGAAAAAATAGTGGCGCAGTCTTTATTAAAGAATACAGAATTTCAAAAGATGAATATTACGACTTGGGATCAAACTCAAGGGGTTTTATTTTCAGCGGTTAAAATGGAAAAAAACATGATGTGGTTGATGTTAAGCCTTATTGTTGCCGTTGCTGCATTTAATATCGTATCTGCATTGGTTATGGTCGTTATCGATAAGCAGGGTGAAATCGGCATATTAAGAACCTTAGGTTTGCAAAGAATTGATGTAGTGAAAATTTTTATAACGCAGGGCATGGTGAACGGCTTATGGGGTGTCTTTATAGGTAGTGCTTTAGGTATTTTATTGACGATAAATCTCAATAGTATTTTAGCGTTTCTAGGGGTAAGTTTGCTTGGTGTTGGTGTGCAAACTTTGCCCGTTAACTTGGTAGCTTCTGATGTTATTGTTATTGTGCTTTCTGCTTTAATTATGAGTTTTGTTGCAACCTTATATCCCGCGTATAAAGCCGCTAATACCTTGCCAGTCGAGGTGCTAAGAAATGAATAAGCTTTCTAATAAATGTAAAGTAAATCAGAAAAATTATGCAAAAGAGGAAAGTGTAAATGACTAAGGTATTAGAATGTAGTCAGTTGTCTAAGTCATACAAACAAGGTGAGATAGAAACCCCTGTTTTGCATCAACTGAACTTATCTGTAGAACAGGGAGAATTACTTGCGCTGGTAGGTAGTTCTGGATGTGGAAAAAGTACCTTTTTGCATTTAGCTGGCGCTTTAGATATGCCCAGCGGCGGGCATGTTTATATTAATGGCACGGATATACATAAATTAACTGATGAGCAAAGAGCTAATTTTCGAAATGAGCACATTGGTTTTATTTATCAATTTCACCATCTAATGATGGAGTTTAGTGCCGTTGAAAATGTCGCAATGCCGCTTATGATCAGAGGTGATAGTGCGAAAAGTTCATTAATGAAAGCACAAGAGATGTTAAGTAAAGTTGGTCTTAGTCATAGAGTTCAATATAGACCCTCACAACTATCAGGCGGTGAACGTCAGCGCGTAGCCATTGCAAGAGCATTAGTGACTCAACCCTCTTTGATTTTAGCCGATGAACCTACGGGTAATTTAGACAGTGAAACGGCTGAGCAAATATATCAATTGATTCGTAGTTTAAATGCAGACATTAAAACCAGCTTTGTTGTAGTGACCCATGATTTGAATCTTGCACAACGTATGGATAGGCAAGTGAAGCTAGATAAGGGAAAGCTGGTTAATATTGATTTAAGCAGTGTCAATGAAAATGTAGTAAAAGCTTCAGGTTCGGTGAGTTCTGATATATCACAAGAAGGTGAATCTGTGCATGGCTAAACCGTTAAGTGTCTTTCTTGGCTGGAGGTATGTAAGAAGTCGTCATGGTAGCGGTTTTTCTGCATTTATTTCAGCCTCATCAACTGTGGGCATAGCGCTAGGTGTGATGGTGCTTATTGTTGTTCTAAGTGTAATGAATGGCTTTGAAAGAGAGTTAACAAATAAGTTGCTCTCCATTGTGCCTCACATTGAATTAACAAGTGTAAATGACCCGATTAAAAATTGGCCTAAAAGTGTAAAAAGATTAACAGAGCAAGAAAATGTATTGGCGGTTGCTCCTGTGATAAAAATGGCAGGAATGCTACAACACAAAACGGCATTAAAAGCAGTCGAAGTGAGAGCTGTTGATCCAAAACTGGAGCAACAAGTATCGAGTATTGAACAGTATGTCTCCACAGGCAAGTGGCAATACTTATCAGAGCAAAAGTCAGGCATTGTATTAGGTAATGGCGTCGCTAATAAATTAAACGCTAAATTAGGTGACAAATTACAGCTACTATTACCCGCACCGATACAAAATAATAACTTTAGTGATAGTTTTTCTTCACCTAGAACTCAGCAAGTGGAAGTTGTTGGAATATTCAAATTTGGTGGCACCATAGATGATACTTTAGCTTACATTCCTATTGCTCAGGGACGAGCGGTGATGAATTATCAAGAAGGTGAAACTCATGCTATTCGCATAAAAACCTCTGATGTATTTAATGCCCGTGCATTAGCAAAAAAAATTGCTTACGATTTTAAACATTATGTCTATATCTCAGATTGGACTCGTTCACAGGGGCATGTTTTTAATGACATTCAGTTAGTCAAATTAGTTATGTTTATTGTTTTGGTGTTAGTTATCGCTGTAGCGAGCTTTAACATCGTTTCAACGTTAATCATGGCTGTGAATGAGAAAAAAGGTGATATTGCTATATTAAAAACTATGGGAGCAAAGTCGAGTACGATTATGTTGACCTTTGTCATTCAAGGTGCTGTAAATGGTATTTTAGGCTGTGTCATTGGGACTGCTTTAGGTGTATTAATCGCTCATAATATTTCTAATGCCATGTTTTATATTGAGCAATTTTTTAATGTTGAATTATTATCTAGCGATGTTTACTTTATCAACTATCTTCCAAGTTTGTTACAGGTGAGTGATGTCTATATGACAGTTGCTGTTGCACTGGTATTAAGTTTGATTGCCACCTTATACCCTGCATGGAAAGCTACAAAAGTAGAACCTGCTCAAGTATTAGGTCAAATTTAACGTTAATATTAATTAGATTAGGTTTTCAAAACAATGAATTAGCTTTGAGAACTTTTTTCTTTCTAACTCATATTAGCCAACAGCGCAGATCTTAATAATAAATTTTAGACAAAAAAAAGCCCGCATCAATCTAGTGCGGGCCAACTTAAATATCAAGTTGATAGAAGGAAGTTAAAATTTCCAAGAAACATGTCAGAGAGAAAAGATAGCTACTATCAATTCTAAATTTCTAAGTTAATGGACTCTCGGTGGGAGTTGGAGAAGTCACATTGCGCTAACTCAGAAAACAAGTGCAGTTTAATCAGTTCTTAATATTTTGACAAACTAAAAAAAATATCACCTCGCATTAGAAAAACTAATGCGAAAGTGGTTTTGTGGATGCGTAAGAGGTTGACCTGTTATTGCGTGGTAATAAAGATTGTCTTCTCTGGCCCTATGGAGTGGGTCTTGAGAAATACTTAGAGTAGATTTTTACTTCTGTTACTTTTAATAATCAGATAAGAATTTTGAGGTTGGTTTGAAAGTAAGCAACAAAGACAGCTTGTTGTGCATAACACGGTTATTTCTAGGGAACTTAGGAAAGTAAAAGCTAATCGGGTTCTTCAAAACATATCCGTATAGCGGCATGTTAATGAAGAACCGTCAATTAAATTAAGCACTACAAACTAATAATGTGTGACCTAATCCAACTTGATCTATTTGCTCAGTAATTGTTAAACCAGCACTTTCAATTAATGAAATCATGTCGTTTGACTCATACATGCGGCTGTTACCGTTAGCAAAACAAGTAAAATAAAGAGATGTTGCATTTAAACTAAAGCTTGCCGCTTCGAATTTTTGTCTATCTATGAAAGTTTCCATGATATACAGCTTAGTTTCTGGCTGCATACTGTGTTTAACTTTTAATAAAATATTTGTGATTTCTTTGGGCGAGAAACAATCCAAAAACTGGCTCATCCAAATAGCATCAGCTCCTTGATATAGCTCTTGATTTTCACTGAGCATATTACACGGGTAAGGTGTAAATCGGTTACTAAAGCCTGCTGTTTCGATATTTTTAGTGGCCACTGCAAGTTGTTCCGCTAAGTCCATAATTACAATGTTGACATCTTTATCGTGTGCTAAACATTTTAAAGACCACCGACCAGTGTTGCCACCTATATCAAGGAGAGTGCTAGGTTTATTTTTAAAAACTACTTTTAAAGCTTCATCAAATGCGTGATCTGAATAGTAATGGTCAAAATCAAACCAACTTTTACTTACTTTTTCAGGTAAAGAGGTAAGTGCAGGATAAAGGGTTTGCCATTCTCCGAATACTTTCAATCCTTCGGGCTTACCTTTTTTAATTGCCTCTGAAAGGTGTTCTAAACCTTGATAACAAAAATGTTGGTTAAACTCAAAGTTAACTTTACTCATTTCATCATTTTGTAAAAAATATCCGACTTTACTAAGTAAATAGTTATTTTCTTTTAGACTGATAACGCCAATGCTTAGGGCAAAATCAAGCAAGACTTTTACGCCGTAATCAGACAGCTCACATTTGGTGGCTATTTCGTTTAGTGATATCCCCAATTTACCAGCGTCTTCTATAGTATCTAAAATGTTTAAATCTTTTAATGTGGCTGTTGCTTGAAATATAAAAGGCGAAAAAGCAATGTACTGCGCTTGAGAAAGAGCCTCTACAGCAGAGATATTCTTATTTGAAGAGTAGTTAAACATTTTAAACAGTGTTCCTTACACATAGTAAAAAGTATCTCGATAATACACTATTTTTAAGAAATGTCTTAAAGGAATGCAATATAGTTTTTATTTATAGATGAACTACTGGTTTTAATACTAACTAGTTGTTTAATCAGTTTATTTTTTGTTCAACGCCAAGAGTGGTGGAAAAGTTTAACTATTGCCTTTTATTTATCTTTGTATACAATATAATCTCAATTTTTTGACCTAAGGTAAATTAAGTGGACTGGATAGATAAAATAGCCTTCTCTAACGGTCATGGGCCTTTAGCAGCTCAAGGTCAAGATCATAAATTCGGCTTTCGTCGTATGGCTCCTAAAGTGATGGAACATAGCCATTGGCATGGCCATATCGAAATAAACTATTTGTTTAATTGCTCAGCTGAGTATCTAATTAACGGCCAAAATGTCAGCGTACCTCAAGGGAGAATGTTAATATTTTGGGCGTCTTTCCCTCATCAAATGGTCTCAACTGAAGGGGACGGAGAGCTTGTAAATATATACATACCTTTGCAATCTTTTTTAACTTGGAAGCTTCCTAATGAGTTTGTAAGTAACTTGCTTCATGGCGGAGTTATTGTCTCGAATAACCTTCATGATAGTGATGTAGAGATTACCAAAACTTGGCAAAAGGATATTGATAAAAATATCTCAGCAATCTTGTATCAAGTAATCAGTGAAATACAGGCGAGAGTGAAGCGTTTAGCAATAGAAGAATATAGTACTTTTAATCCATTAGAAAACGGTGAATATAAAGCTAATCGTAGTTTAGTCAGTGGCTTATCGCATATACAAACGATGCTCAGATTTATTGCTGAGCACTATGATGAAAAAATTTCCATAGCAGATGTTGCCCAGTCCACGGGCTTACATCAAAACTATGCCATGAAATTATTTAATCGTGTTATGCATATATCTATAAAACAATATATTAACCAATTAAGGTTACAACATGCTCAAGCACTCTTAATTGACACAGATAAAGCGGTGTTAAATATTGCTCTAGAGGCGGGGTTTGGATCCATTAGTCGTTTTTACGATATTTTTCAGCGTAGCTTTTCAATGTCGCCTTTGGAGTTTAGAAGAAGCTTAGGTTATTAATTGGGAATAACTGTATTGATTTTCGTAAGTTTTGCCTAAAGCTTCATGTTCAAATACTGACATAATAACGTAAGCTAGAAATTGGTATTGCCAACTCTAATTGGAAAGGTCAGTAAATTGTCAAATATAAACGTAGAAAATAGTCAAAGTGAGGCATCAGTAGGCGAGAGCTTTAACCCCGCAGAGCATCCACATCGTCGGTTCAACCCTTTATCTGGAGATTGGGTACTCTTATCTCCACACCGTGCATTACGTCCTTGGCAAGGCCAGGTAGAATCAGAGCAAGCCCAGCAAAATGAAACCTATGATAAAGATTGCTATTTATGTGCTGGAAATGAAAGGGTTAGTGGCGAAAAAAATCCAAGTTATGAAAATACGTATGTTTTTCAAAATGATTTTGCTGCATTAAAGCCTACCACACCTGATGCTATAAATGATGATCCCTTATTCACTATGCAAGCGGTTCAAGGTGAAAGCCGTGTTATTTGTTTTTCACCTGATCACAGTAAAAGTTTACCTGAATTGTCAGTGTCAGCAATTACCGATGTGGTGGATACTTGGCAGCAACAAGTTGAAGATTTATCTAAAAAATATTTATGGGTGCAGGTTTTTGAGAATAAGGGCTCCATTATGGGGTGTTCTAACCCACATCCTCATGGACAAGTATGGGCACAAAATCAGCTGCCTAGTTTGGTGCAAACTAAACATGAAAATTTGCTCAAATATTTTAATACTCACAAACGTAGTTTATTGAGTGATTATGTAGAGCGTGAGATCACTGCCGATGAACGGGTTGTAGTAAAAAATGATGACTGGGTAGTTATTGTACCTTATTGGGCTGCCTGGCCATTTGAGACTTTATTATTACCACGCTTTAAAGTCGCTTCTATGATTGAATTAACTCAGCAGCAAAAACACTCATTAGCAGAGATTCTTAAAGCGATTACAATTCGTTATGATAATTTATTTAACTGCTCATTTCCTTATTCAATGGGGTGGCATGGCGCTCCTCATGATGGAGAGTCACATGAAGAATGGACTTTACATGCGCACTTTTATCCGCCGTTGTTAAGAAATGCCACAATCAAAAAGTTTATGGTGGGTTATGAAATGATGGCAGAAGCTCAGCGAGATATTACACCAGAACAAGCAGCAATGCGCTTAAAAGAAGTATCAGCTATTCATTATAAAAGTGAGCAATAATATGACAAAGCAGCAATCGCTTTTAAAGCAATTTAATACCGCATACGCTAAAGATGCAGAAGTCGTCGCTTATGCACCTGGTCGAGTTAATTTAATTGGTGATCATACGGATTATAATGATGGTTTTGTTTTACCAGCCGCAGTTAATTTTGGTACCCACGTACTCGCTGCTAAAAGAGAAGATGATGTTATTAATGTTACGGCGATAGATATTGATAATCAGCGAGTGAGTTTTAATTTGTCCCAAATTGCTTTTGACGACAAGAATACTTGGAGTAATTATGTTCGGGGTACCATTATAGAGCTGGTTAAGTTCATTCAATCTTCACAGCCAAATACCACAATTGCGGGGGTAGACCTTTTAATCAGTGGCAATGTGCCTCAAGGTGCAGGATTAAGTTCTTCAGCTGCTTTTGAGATAGCATTATTAAAAGCATTATCAGATTTATTTGACATACCGTTACCAGGTATTGATGCCGCTAAATTAGGTCAAAAAGCTGAAAATAACTTTGTCGGTTGTCAATGCGGAATTATGGATCAGTTAATATCTGCCTTAGGCAAAAAATCTCACGCTATGCTGCTTGATTGCAGAGATTTAAGTTACCAGTTTGCGAAAATACCTGAAAATATGGCATTGATGATAGTGAATTCCAATGTAAAGCGAGAGCTGGTTTCAAGTGAATACAACACTCGTAGAGCGCAATGTGAAGCGGTTGCTAAACATTTTAACCGCTCAGCCCTTAGAGATGTTTCCTTAGCAGAGCTAAATGAAGAAAAGCACAATTTAGCGGAAGAATTATATAAAAGAGCTCATCATGTTATTTCAGAAAGTGAGCGAACACTTGAAGCACTAACAGCACTTAATACCAATAATATGGCACGATTAAGTTATTTGATGGCTCAGTCTCATCGTTCATTAAAAGATGATTTTGAGGTAACTACGCCAGAGTTAGACTATTTGGTTGAGATATTAAGTCGTGTTGTAAAAGAAGAAGGTGGCGTTAGAATGACAGGTGGCGGTTTTGGTGGTTGTGTTGTTGCAATTTTGCCTAAAGCTATACAAACGCAAGCTGAGCAAGTTGTTCAAGAGTATTATGTTAAGAAAACAGGGATAGAACCAAGTATTTTTATTTGTACTGCAGAACACGGTGCATTTAGTTTATAGTCTTAATTTCAAATAATTAACAGCAAGATAAATATAACAATAAGAGAATAAAAACGATGTTACATACAGTAGATATTTCTATTTTTATTGCCTATGTCAGTGGTTTGCTTTTGCTTGCCTTGTACATATCACGCAATGAAAAAAACCATGAACGAAACACAGAAGATTACTTTTTAGCGAGCAAATCACTACCCTGGTGGGCAATTGGTGCTTCGCTTATTGCTTCAAATATATCGGCCGAACAAATCATTGGTATGTCTGGTTCTGGTTATGCCATTGGTTTGGCAATTGCCTCCTATGAATGGATGGCGGCGATAACATTAATTTTAGTGGGTAAATATTTACTGCCAATATTTTTGAAGAATGAAATATTCACTATGCCTCAATATTTAGAGCAACGTTTTGATAATAAAGTTAAAACAACGTTAGCGTTATTTTGGTTAGCTGTTTACATCTTTGTTAATTTAACTGCAGTTTTATGGTTAGGTGGTTTAGCGATAGAAACAGTTGCAGGCATAGATTGGATGTTTGGTATGATTTTCTTAGCCATATTCTCAATTGCTTATTCATTATACGGCGGTTTGAAAGCTGTTGCTTATACCGATATTTTACAAGTGGTATTATTAGTATTTGGTGGCTTACTATTAAGTTACTTAGCTTTAGATAAAGTCGCTGATGGTGCAGGTGTTCTTGCAGGCTTTGGTATTTTAACTGATAAATTACCAGGTCACTTTGATATGATTTTATCTAGTGATAATAGTAACTATATGAGTTTACCAGGTATATCAGTATTAATTGGTGGTATGTGGGTTATGAATGTTAGTTATTGGGGGTTCAACCAATATATTATTCAACGTGCATTAGCAGCGAAAAATATTCAAGAAGCTCAAAAAGGTATCGCTTTTGCCGCCTACTTAAAACTTTTAATGCCACTAATTGTCGTTTTGCCTGGTATCGCAGCCGTTGTGTTATACCCTGATTTAACTACACCGGATCAAGCATACCCATCAATGATGTCGTTAATGCCTGTTGGAATTAAGGGATTAGTATTTGCTGCGTTAGTTGCTGCAATTGTTTCTTCACTTGCTTCGATGACTAATAGTATTTCAACAATATTCACCATGGATATTTACAAGCAGATAAAGCCTAATAAGTCACAGACGCATTATGTTTATATCGGTCGTGTAGCAACTTTAGTTAGCTTGATTATCGCACTGTTCATGGCGGAGCCGTTGTTAGGTAAGTTTGATCAAGCGTTCCAATATATTCAAGAATTCACCGGCGTATTTACACCTGGTATCGTGGTGATTTTCTTAACAGGTATGTTTTGGAAAAAAACTACTTCTAAAGGAGCTTTAGCTGCAGCGATTGGTTCTGCGTTATTCTCTTTCGCTTTAAGAGTGCTTTGGCCTGAATTGCCATTTATGGACAGAATAGGTTTAGTGTTCTTGCTTTGTTTAGTGCTTGCAATTGTTGTTTCGAAATTTAGTAAAGCAACCTGTACTGATAACAGTGTTGATGTTGAAAGTGTTAGCTTTGCTACCAACAGTTCATTCAATATAGCAGCACTGGGGGTGACCGTTATTCTTTGTATTTTATACGCTACGTGGTGGTAGTGTAAATTAGTGATAACTACTTTTAACAGTAGTTATCACTGACTATTGTCTTCATATATTCAGAATTGTTTAAATACCTTGTATTTAGCTATGCTGTAGATAAAAATTTTGTCTATAATGATGTAACTTCCTTTTATGAGTTTTACTATGGCAGAACATACGCAAGTATTAGCGACATTTTTAGCTGATGTTAAACCAAATCAAGCCATATGGGCTTTACAAGATAAGTCTAGCGGTGACTGGGTTGTTCTTGATTCTATTAATTATGAAGAATCTGAAGTAATGCCTCTTTGGTCAAGCAGTGAACTTGCTCAAGAGCACTGCTTTGATGAATGGCAAGACTATCAACCAGCCAAAATAACCTTGTCAGATTGGTTAGAGTTTTGGATTGCTGATTTACATGAAGATGGTGTTATTATCGGAGTGAACTGGCAAGATGAAAAAGAGTGCTTAGAAATGGAGTTGGGGGACTTTTCTCAGGCTGTTGCTGAAATTGAAGCGCTTTAATTATTTTATATATTAAGTCTAATTAATTGCTTATGCATTTTTAAGGTTGGTGCGTTGAAAAAAAATACCAGTCAATTTTATCGTATTATACCCTTTCTTTTTTGCTTGGTTACTTTTGCTAGCCAAGCTAACTTATCATTCGAAAAAATCATACTTAACGAAATCACTAAAATGTACATGTCTTCAATGACATTTATTTTTTTAAACCAACCTCTGATAAATCAAAAAGGCGGTAATAAAGAGGCGTTATTTGGTGATAAATTTATAGATAATATCAAGGCAACTTATCAACAAAAGCATAACGAAGAATTTCCTTTATTAGATCATAAGCTTAAGCAATTGCTAGTGCAATCTATGGTAGAGGTAATGGAAGATAATAAAATGCTGTTTAATGATGAAGACATTGGTTTTAAAGGTATTATTCCCGCTATATTCGCTGCTCAGTTATCGGCAAAATTAGCAACTAAAGGAATAGGTTTAAAAATTAAGTTTACTCGAACCAAAGAAGATATAAGAAATGTACTAAATATTCCTGATCAATGGGAAAGTAAAGTCATGGCGAAAATAATAGAAAAACCAGAGATTTATTATGATGAGCAAGCCATAATTAATGACAAACCCGCTTATAGACAATTTACGCCTTTGCCTATGGCGCCTTATTGTTTGAAATGTCATGGTTCCATGGAGCACAATCCCTTAAATGCAGGAAAAGATAAAGAGGAATGGACAAATATTGATATGACAGGCTTTGAAATGGAAAACTGGACACTAAACGACTTTGGTGGTGGAGTTAGTATTTCAATTGAAAAGTCAGTGTTAGAGTAGCACTGTAATATTTATGAGTACTTTATATTGAAAAATAGTTCTTTATTCATCCTTTGGGTTGTATTTTTATTGTTTTCTCAAAAGGTGATTTCGCAACAGGCAGTAACTAAAAGCATTAATATTGGTGTAATTGAATACCCGCCTCATATAACTTTTCAAGGCTCAAAAATTGAAGGAAAGCTTATTAAGTATATCTCCTCTGTTTTTACGAAAGAGGGCTATGATATTGAAATAACACAACTACCAAGAGGCAGAGCAATTGTTGAATTACAAAAAGGTAATATCGAACTATTGCTTCCTTATGATGAATTACATGAAGAAATAAAAGTATTAACGTCGCCTTTGTTTCATGCTATGCCCGGTTTATGCTTTAGAAAAGAGAACTTTATTCCCATTCTGAGTGCCACCCATCAATTTAAGCACTTAACTGTCGGGGCACCTGTTGGAACTCCTGTCGTTAGCGCATTAAAAAATTCACAAGCAGTGTTAGTTCCTTTGATTGGTGATAACTCAATAAAAAGAGGAATTGATCTGACTCAGCGGGGCCGAATTGATGCTTTCTATCATCCAAGTCCTGTACAGGTATATCATCAAGAAAATACAGAGTTCAAAGAATTGGCTTGTTCATATTTTCATGGTTACAGTAATGGTGTATATGTTGCTGTAAAGCCTAACATGTCACAAGAAAACTTCGATAAACTCAATAGGTTACTTAATAGTGCGATTCATGAGATGTCTTATGGATATTATTTTGCCAAGTAACCAGATGAGATGATTTTTGGTGAAAATATCTAAAGAAACTTTATAAACTGATAATTTTAAAAGACAACCTAATAAGTAGTTTATTTTAAGTGTGCTGAGAACTTAGTACTGCAAAGGTAAAATGTTAATATGATGAAGAAGTACCAAGTTTCGGATGGTATGGGGCTTACAGTTACCGTTATCCCCAAGGGAGCGACGATAACAAGCATCTGCTTTCAAAATAAAGAATTAACCCTTGGTTATTCAGATATAAATGATTACTTATCCGATGATTTTTATCTTGGGGCTACAGTCGGTAGATATGCTAACAGAATAAAAAACGGTAAGTTTTCTTTAGATGAACATACTCACCAACTTAGTGTTAATCAACTACCACACTGTTTACATGGTGGAGAAAATAATTTCAGTAAACGCCTTTGGTCGGTAACTGAAATTACCGATAGTGAAATTGAACTTCACATTATCTCAGAAGATGGCGATCAAGGCTTTCCTGGTACCTTAGAAGTTTGGCATCGAATACGGGTAAGTAATAATAAAGTCTATCTTAGTTACAGGGCTTTTTCAGATAAAGACACCGTGGTTAATTTGACGAATCATTGTTACTTTAATCTAGAAGAAAACTCTCTTAGCATTAATGAACATCAGTTGAAAATTGAAGCAGAAGCATTTCTACCAATTGATGAAAACGGCATACCTTTAATAAAACAATCATTGAGTGAGCACAAGGCGTTTGATTATAGTGAGTTCAAGCTTATTGAACATTCGCTTTGTAGTGATCATGAGCAAATAAAAATAGCTAATGGCATAGACCATTGTTTTACTCTTAATGTTCAACATCAACATCAACATCAACATGCACTTGAGCTTGCTGCGCAGCTAATTTCTCCTAAAAGTCAGTTAAAATTATCGGTATATACCACTTTACCTGGACTGCAAGTCTATACAGGTAACTATCTATCCGATCCCTTTCTGCCTAAGCAAGGTATTTGTTTAGAAGCACAATTTTGGCCTGATTCGCCTAATAGAGCCGAATTTCCATCTGTTAAATTATGTGCAGGTGAAGAATATTTTCATGAAATTATTTATGAAATTAGTCGTTTGTGATAATTAATTAACTATACCATTTAAACTTGAATAGTTTAGGCGGATTAATACTGTTTTTGCTATAAAGTAAGTGAAAGTGAGGAATTGGTTACGGGAGCTTTTATTTTATGAAGAGTGAGCCAACGGCCATGTTTTCTAAGATGAATTGGTTGCGGGAGCTCTTATTTTATGAGGAGTGAACCAACGACCATACTTTCTAAAATGAATTGGTTACGGGAGCTCTTATTTTATGAAGAGTGAACCAACGGCCATGTTTTCTAAGATGAATTGGTTGCGGGAGCTTTTATTTTATGAAGAGTGAATCAACGGCCATGTTTTCTAAAATGAATTGGTTATGGGAGCTCTTATTTTATGAAGAGTGAGCCAACTGTCATGTTTCTGAGATGAATGGGTTACGGGAGCTCTTATTTTATGAAGAGTGAACCAACGGCCATGTTTTCTAAGATGAATGGGTTACGGGAGCTCTTATTTTATGAGGAGTGAACCAACGGCCATGTTTTCTATGATGAATTGGTTGCGGGAGCTCTTATTTTATGAAAAGTGAACCAACGACCATGTTTTCTAAAATGAATTGGTTACGGGAGCTTTTATTTTATGAAGAGTGAACTAACGGCCATACTTTCTATGCTATGAAAAAATTGGTTGCGGGAGCTGGATTTGAACCAACGACCTTCGGGTTATGAGCCCGACGAGCTACCAAGCTGCTCCATCCCGCGTCCGAATGACTTGATAAGAGTTTATCAAGAAAGCTAATAAGTTTTTTAATTCTATTATTAGAGAATAGCTAAAAATTGGTTGCGGGAGCTGGATTTGAACCAACGACCTTCGGGTTATGAGCCCGACGAGCTACCAAGCTGCTCCATCCCGCGTCCGAATGTTTATCAAAAGATAAAAAGCTAAGCCTGTTTTAATTCTGTACTTAAGAATTGGTGCGAAAGCTCTTGCTTTATGAAAAGTGAACTAACGGCCATACTTTCTATGAAAAATTGGTTGCGGGAGCTGGATTTGAACCAACGACCTTCGGGTTATGAGCCCGACGAGCTACCAAGCTGCTCCATCCCGCGTCCGAATGTTTATCAAAAGATAAAAGCTGAACTTATTTTATTTCTTAGTTCAAGAAACGCTTTATCAGTAAAATTATCACTGCTTGAAAGCGAGGCGTATATTAAGGAGTGCTGCGCGATAAAGCAAGCTGTTTTTTGAAACTATTGGCTATTTGTATAAATGTTCTACGTTGTGGGTTAATTATAGGCTATTTAGTTGTTTAACTCATACGATACTGACCTAATCCTTTAAGTTTTGTTTCTGTCATGCCTGCTTTAGGTATATAATCGCGCTATTGTTTAATTGGGAAATGCACTATGCAAAACTTTCTAGCTTTAACCTCACCAGGTATTGAAGTATTACTAGTAAATGAAATTGAAAACCTTGGCGGTGAACATGTTGTTCAAAAGCCAGAAGGGGTTTACTTTAAAGCCTCTCTTGAATTAGGTTATCGCATTTCTCTTTGGACACGGCTTGCCACCAGAGTTATGTTAAAAATTGGTGAAGGCGAGGCAAAAAATAAAGATGAATTATTTCAAACGGCTTCAAGTATCAATTGGGTAGAGCATTTTGATAGTCATCATAGCTTTGCTATTGATTTTGTTGGATATAGTGATGAGATAAGAAATAGTCAATTTGGTGGTTTAACCATCAAAGATGCCATTGTAGATCAGTTTAGAGAGCAAGGACTAGAGCGTCCAGATGTTGATAAAAAATCTCCTGAAATTAGTTTCCAGGCTAGGTTACTCAAAGATCAAATTAGTCTTTATTTGGACTTTTCTGGCCGCGGGTTGTTTCAACGAGGATATAGACAACATACCGGCGCGGCGCCTTTAAAAGAAAATTTAGCCGCGGCGCTTATTATTCGATCTGGTTGGTTGACTGATACAACAAAGCCTTTAGTTGACCCAATGTGCGGTTCAGGTACTATTTTAATTGAAGCTGTTTCTATGGCAGCAAAACAAGCCCCAGGAATTGAAAGAGCCACATGGGGTTTTGATGTTTGGAAGATGCATGATGAAGCGTTATGGCAGCAAGAGTTAAATAACGCCATAGAGCAATCAGCGACTTCTTTAGAGCAGCTTAATGTAAAAGTTTTCGGTATAGATATCGATTCAAGAGTATTAAAAACGGCTCAGCAAAATGCTCGTAATGCTCAACTGCAGCGATTTATTGAGTTTAGCTGTAAAGACACTAATAAAATGAATAATACCTTTGGTCAAGGTGGCACCATTTTATTTAACCCTCCTTATGGTGAACGAATTGGTGAATTACCTGAACTAGTTGAAAGCTTTGTCTTATTTGGACAAAAACTAAAGGCACAGTTCATGGATTGGCGTGTTGCTATTTTAACAGCCAATGTTGATTTGTTAGCTATGCTTAAGCTTTCAAGCTTTAAACGCTACAAATTCAAAAACGGTCCTCTGGATTGCCAACTTGCGCTTTATAATATTGATGAAAAGCAGCTTGAAAAAGACTCTACAACACCACAATCAAATTTTGCTGAGCAAGACAGTGCCTTTGCCAATCGATTAAAGAAAAACAGAAAATCATTAAAAGGCTGGTTGAAGTCAGGTCAAATCAATTCTTATCGCCTTTACGATGGTGATATTCCTGAATACAATGTTGCTATTGATATTTATAACGAATATCTAGTTATTCAAGAATACGCCGCACCTAAATCTATCGATGCAGAAAAGGCCGCCAAAAGATTACAAGAAGTTATTTATTGGGCTCCTAAAGTGTTAGATATCACCACAGATAAAGTGGTGTTAAAAACACGTGCAAAGCAAAAGGGGCGAAACCAATATCAGCGTCTCGATAAGTCTAAACAAGCACTTACGGTGAATGAGCACGGTGCTTTGTTTAAAATTAATTTATGGGATTACCTTGATACAGGCTTATTCTTAGATCATCGAAAAACACGTCAGATTGTGGCTAAGAAAGCAAAAAATAAGAGCTTATTAAACTTGTTTGCATACACAGGTTCAGTGTCTGTTCAAGCAGCATTACATGGCGCAAACTCTGTAACCACGGTAGATATGTCGAATACTTACTTAAGCTGGGCACAGGATAACTTTGCTTTAAACAAGTTATCTGGCCATAAGTATGAGTTTATCCAAGCTGATTGTTTAGATTGGCTGAAAAAAAATACTAAGCAATTCGATTTAATATTTATTGACCCGCCAACGTTTTCAAACTCAAAAAGAATGGAAGACAGCTTTGATGTTCAACGTGATCATGTCGCTTTGATAACTGATGCATTGAAGTGTTTAACCCCAGAGGGTGAAATATTCTTCACTAACAACAAGCGTAATTTTAAAATGGACTTTGAAGCAATGGACACTTTAGGATTGAAAGCAGAAAATTTATCAGATGTAACACGAGATAAAGACTTTGCTCGTAATAAACATATTCATAATAGCTGGTCAATTACTCGCAAAAAATGAGTGAGAGAACATAATTCATGACATCAATAAAGTATAACTTATATGGTAGTGAAGGCTGCCACTTATGTGAACAAGCATTGGCGCTTTGTAAAACACAATTGCCCCATGGCAGTTATGAGCAAATCGATATTATTGAAACCGAAAATGTTGCTCATGAATCGTTAACATTAGTTGAGCTATATGGTGTCCACATACCTGTTTTAGAAAGGTTGTCAGATCATAAGAAACTGTTTTGGCCTTTTGATGAAAAACAGGTTAAGGCGTTGCTTTAACGTCATTACATTTGCACAGTTATTTTCAAAAACTACTTTAAATAAATAAGTTAAAAAATATGGAATTATTCAGAATCGCCAATGGTGAACTTGCTTTTGGTGAAGGTAAAATTTTAGATCAAGCTGAACTAAGCGTACAAAGCAATGAACGTATATGTTTGGTTGGTAAGAATGGCGCAGGTAAGTCGACCTTGATGAAAGTTATCATGGGCTTACAGAAGCTTGATGATGGCCAAATATTGAAATCTAATACCATGCAAATGGCCATGTTAGAACAAGACCCTCCTGAATCATCTAATGTAAGTGTTTTTGATTATATTGCCCAAGGCGTAAAAGCCAATGCTGAGTTAATAAAGCGTTATCATGGTTTAATTAACTTAATAGCAGAAGACCCTAGTGAAGCAAATTTAGAAAAATTATCTAAAGTGCAAGAAGATCTTGAACAAGCTGGCGCTTGGCAAGATGAACAAAAAATTGAACAAGTAATGAGTACGCTTGCTTTAAACCCTGACGATAAGATATGTGACTTGTCAGGAGGATGGTTGCGAAAATTAGCCCTAGCAAAGGCATTAGTGACTTCACCCGATATTTTGTTACTTGATGAACCTACTAACCATTTAGATATCGATAGTGTTCTTTGGTTGGAGAAATTCTTAAAAGATTTCAGTGGCACTATTATCTTTATTAGTCATGACAGGGCATTTATTCGAGGCTTATCAACACGTATATTAGATTTAGATAGAGGTAAGTTAAAAAGCTACCCTGGTGATTACGATCTTTATATCGAGCAAAAGCAGCATGACTTGCAAGTAGAAGAGCAGCAAAATGCCTTGTTTGATAAGCGCCTTGCAGAGGAAGAAGTTTGGATAAGACAAGGTATCAAAGCTAGACGCACAAGAAATGAAGGACGTGTAAGGGCGCTAGAAAAACTGCGTTTAGAAAGAAAAGCCCGCAGAGAAGTGAAAACTCAAGGCAGCATGACAATCAGTCAAGGTGAGCGTTCAGGTAAATTAGTCTTTGAAGCTGAACATGTCAGCGTTGCCTTTGATGATAAAGTCGTGATTAAAGATCTAAATTTATTAATTAACCGAAATGATAGGTTAGCGTTAATTGGTGCAAATGGTACTGGTAAATCGACGCTTATTAAATTGATTATGGAAAAGCTTGCCGCTACCAGTGGTAAGATGCGCTCTGGCGTTAATTTAGATGTCGCCTACTTTGATCAACACCGTGAAGCATTAGATATAAATAAAACTGTACAAGAAATTGTTGGTGAAGGTAAACAGGAAGTCATGGTAAATGGTAAATCACGCCATGTTCTTGGTTATCTACAAGATTTTCTCTTTAGCCCCAAGCGCGCACGTACTCCGGTAAGAGCACTTTCTGGTGGTGAGAAAAATCGATTATTACTGGCGAGATTGTTTTTAAAGCCAAGTAATTTATTGATTTTAGATGAACCAACAAACGATCTTGATATAGAAACATTAGAACTTTTAGAAGAAGTCGTTGCAAATTATGCAGGAACCGTTATTTTAGTAAGCCATGATCGTGATTTTGTTAATAATTGTGTAAACACTTGCCTTTATTTCGATGGAACAGGTCATATAAATCAGATTGTTGGTGGTTATGATGATGTTGACAGTTACTTAGCGCAGAAAGAACAACAAAGACAAGCACAATTATCAGAAGTTAATAAAGTCCATAAATCACAGGAAAAAGGCCAAACGTCTAATGTGACTAATAATCAACAAAAGACGATAAAGAAGAAGTTATCTTATAAAGAAAAGAAAGAGCTTGAAGAGCTTCCTGAAATAATTGATGATCTTGAAACTTTAATTGAATCTTTACAAGATCAAATTAACCAAGCTGATTTTTTTAATCAAGACAGCGAACAAAGTCAAAAAATATTGAACCAGCTAGCAGAAAGTGAGTCAAAACTTGACCTTGCTTATACTAAGTGGCAAGAATTAGATGAGTTATAGTCTAAAAAACAATAACTTGAAGTCATCACCGCGTATTTTCAACAAATAATCTAAAGATTGAGTTAAGAAGTAATAATGAAGCATTTTGGAAAGAATTTTATTGCACTAGGTATTGTCAGTGCATTTAGTGCAGGTTTAATTACAACTGCACAAGCAGCTACTTATAGAGTGGTAGATAAAAACGTTGTCGATGAGCTTAAATATACTTATGCGCAACATCAAAATAATAATGGTGTGCTAGCCATATCAGGGGCAAAATTATATAACCTACCTGTACAGTTTGACTATCTAGATGAGCTTAATTTTCAAGATATTGAGCGATATGCTGAAACATTTCATGAGCAATATCATGAGTTGGAAGATTTAGAAGATTATGATGCGATGGTCGCTGGCAACCCAACGGCTAACGACTTATCATGGATTATCAAGTGGTTAGACGATGATACTTACGGAGCGGGTAGAAGACACAACCGTAAATTAGATGAATATCAAAAATTTGCAGATACTGTCGCTATGGTAAATTTAGGTGGAAACTCGGTAACTGAGCAGTTCACGATATTTGATGTGCCATTTGAGGGGACTGAACAATTAACCCGTTCTACTTTCGATATTATCTCAGGCACCACAGATTCAGGTGTTGCTTATGGCTCGGGTAGTGCGCCTTATTTGCCTATGGAGCCATTTACGGATAGCAATGGTAATATCAGGAACTATTGGATTAGAGATTTTGGTCAACGCGGCTTTTTCTCTTTTGATAACGGTGCACAAATTGTCCCAGTAGAGCCTATAGAAACCCAATATGGTGGTGGTTTATCGACGGTTATCGATATTAATGATAATAATACCGCAGTTGGTTATGTCAGTTTCAAATTAAATGAATACCTTGTCAGAAATACTATTGAAGGAACAGGCGATGGTGATTGTCGAAGTAGTGGTATTTTAAACTTAATGCCATTTGAAGTTTGTGTTCAGCGCTTTCAAGCTGATATGTATCATAAAATGGCCTATAAAGCATCAGTTTCTCCTGACGGTGAAATAATTACTGAGCAATTAGGTTTATTAATTGAACCACACCCAGATGATGAAAGAACCCATTCAAGTTATGCTACAGCGGTAAATAATCATGGTGTCGCGGTTGGTTTTGCCGATGGCTGGTATGATGAAAATGTAACAGAACCAGCAAGCAACCAGCGCACTTATACTGCGTATGCTGTGATGTATAAAGATGGTGAGGTATTTGATTTTAACCAGAAGAATAATGTTTACCCGTATTCGGGGGCAGTCTCAAAGGCGTATGATATTAATGATAACGGTATTGCGGTAGGGTATATATACAATGAAAGAGGTACAAAGAAGTTTTTCTATGTAGATACCGCTAAGCCTAAAGATACTATTGAAATTATTACACCTGATGATTTCTTTACGACTTCAGACAGTACTGCTTACGCGGTTAATGAAAATGGCTTTATCGTAGGTGATGGTCAAGTAGAAACCCATAATGATAGCCCTTCAAATCCACGTAGAACCGCCGCATTTTTATATGATATTAATAATGATGTCTTTAGTAACGTTAATGATCTCGTTGGTTGTGATAGTCCCTATACTATTTTAGAAGCTCGAGATATTAACGATGAGAATGTTATTTCTGCTACCGCAATTATTTCAAGCGATCGCTATGACTCCAAAGGTGAACTTGTGCTTGATGATGAAGGTAACCCTGTTAAAGAAGATGTTGTACGTGCTGTAGTTCTAGAACCAATCGAAGGTGAGATAGAAGATTGCTCTGTTGTTGAAGAGAAAGTAAAACGTCAAGGTGCTAGCATTGGTATTACTGCTCTATGGGCAATTTTTGCGTTAACACTATTTCGTCGTAGAACGTTAAATAAAAAATAGTTTTATTTCATTGTTATAAAACTAACTCGTTAAAAAGCACTCACTGAGTGCTTTTTTTATTTGTGATAGATGATTTTTCTTGGTGCAACTTACGCACTAGACTAATAAAAAATTTATTGAAATAAAGATAACTGTTTTCATCTACTTAATGGAGTCAGGGCTAGTATTCCAATGCTGCTGATTGTTTTTTAACTATTGTTGACTATTCTTAAAGTAACCTATCGATAGTTTAATTTCAAAAACAGTGGAAGCAATTAAGGAGCGTGTATACATGATGAAAAGGCAGAAACGCGATCGCCAAGATAGGGCTCACACTAAGGGTTATCAAGCAGGAATAGCCGGACGTTCTAAAGAACATTGCCCTTACCAAAGTAATGCAATTAAATCACAATGGTTAGGTGGATGGCGAGCAGCCATAGAAGACAAACAACAAGGCCTATTCAAGTAAACGCTTACGCAGTTTATTAATATAGCCAATAAAATAATAAACCCAGCATATGCTGGGTTTATTTCATATAATTCAAACTAAAATTGATTAGAAGCTAGTTGTATCGGTAAATAAACCAACTTTTAAGTCTTTAGCAGTATATATTTCACGACCATCAACACTGACGCTGCCATCTGCAAGGCCCATGAATAATTTACGCTTAATAACACGCTTCATATCTATTTTGAAGGTTACTTTACTTGCGGTAGGTAAGATTTGACCAGTAAATTTAACTTCGCCCACGCCAAGAGCACGTCCTTTGCCTGGACCACCAGACCAACCTAAAAAGAAGCCCACTAATTGCCACATTGCATCAAGACCAAGACAACCAGGCATAACAGGATCACCCTTAAAGTGACAGTCAAAAAACCATAAGTCAGGCGTAATATCTAATTCAGCTAAGATATAGCCTTTACCATGTTCGCCACCTTCTTCTGTGATAGTAACGATACGATCCATCATTAACATATTGTCTGAAGGGAGTTGAGAGTTACCTTCACCAAACATTTCGCCTGTGCCGGCTTTAATTAAATCTTCTTTGCTATATGAGTTTTGTTGTGCCATCGCCATAATAGAGCTGATACCCGATAATAAATTTAGGTCGCTACTTTAGCGTACGCTTGTACACTAAACAACTCTGAACAGTTAAAAAAATAAAATATTTTGATGAAAATCAAACTCTGCTTTGTACGCGCATTGCTACAGTCGACTTTTTGCTGCTAGATGATTTTGATGTGCAAGAATTTTAGAGGCGATATTCCTTTACGAAAAGATGTGTATATAATGTTGCTATCAGACAGCCTACTGGCAAATAAGAGTTAACCTAAATGAATCAAATCGAGCCTAAACAAGAAAGAAAGGCAATGAGCAATGCAGAAAAGCAAAAGCGCTACCGTGAGAGGCAAAAGGAACGCGGTTTGCAAGAAATGCGTGGCTACTTATCTCCAGAAGCAAAAGAGTGTTATAAATTAATTAGTGAACAAACTAATTGGTCTGATAGTGTTATTTTAAGTAATGCTGTAAGGCTAACCTATGCAGCCTACAAAAATGGTCAGATTGGTCTGCTAAATAGCTGGCTAAAAAATAACAAGCTCTAGAAGTTATAAAGGTTTTACACTTAGAAAGGGCAATGGTACATTAATTTCTTAAATACGTATCATTGATGCGTTATAGTCCTACGAATGTTAATGAACGTAAGTAAGATAATCATTTTAAAAAGAAAAGGCGAAACCATTGATAAACGTTTTATTAGTAGATGATCATGAGTTAGTGAGAACAGGCATTAATAAGATACTTAGCGACGTAAAAGGGCTTAAAGTTATTGGTGAATGTGATACTGGTGAAGATGCTATTAAATTTTGTCGTCAAACAGATGTTGACGTTATCCTCATGGATATGGATATGCCTGGTATGGGAGGATTAGAAGCCACGAAAAAGATATTGCGCATTTCTCCTGACGTAAAAGTTATCGTGTTAACGGTTCATAGTGAAGACCCCTTCCCAACTAAAGTGATGCAAATGGGCGCATCAGGCTACTTAACGAAAGGAGCAGGACCTGATGAAATGGTTAATGCCATAAGAGCTGTTAATAGTGGTCAACGTTATTTAACCACAGAAATTGCTCAACAAATGGCATTAAGTCAGTTTAAATCAGTAGAAGAAAATCCTTTTAATGCTTTGTCTGATCGTGAACTACAAATTATGTTAATGATTACTCGTGGTGAAAAAGTACCTGATATCTCAGAACATTTGGTATTAAGTACTAAGACAATCAATAGTTATCGATATCGCATGTTTGAAAAGCTTGGCGTGAGTAATGACGTAGAGCTAACGCATTTAGCAATACGCCACGGTATGTTAAAAACAGAAAAACTCTAATTTTGTCAGATCAAGTTAATAATCCACCTTCAACGCAGATTGATCACGCTGAGCAAGTTGAACAAGATAGTAATGAAAACGTGGTTAATAACTTCGACTCGGCTGCTTTTCTTGCTTCAGTAACAGAGCAAGCTGGTGTTTATCGTATGTATAACCTGCAACAAGAGGTTATATACGTAGGTAAGGCAAAGCAGTTAAAAAAACGTTTGTCGAGTTATTTCAGAAAAGATGTTGGCTCAGTAAAAACGAAGGCGCTGGTTAAACAAATTTGTGCAATAGATGTTACCGTTACTCATACCGAGGGCGAGGCACTTATTCTTGAAAATAACTACATCAAAAAATATCAACCTAAGTACAACATATTACTTCGTGATGATAAAACCTATCCCTATTTACTTATTACTGATCATAAGCATCCTAAATTAGGCGCACATCGCGGTGGTAAAAAAGTCAAAGGAGAATACTTTGGCCCATATCCAACAGTTGGTGCAGTATGGGAAAGCTTACGCTTGATGCAGAAGATATTTCCTATTAGGCAATGTGAAGATAGTTATTATCGAGCACGTTCTCGCCCTTGTTTACAATATCAGTTAGGGCGTTGTTCAGCACCGTGTGTTGATAAAATATCAACTGATGATTATCAAGAACAAGTTAAATTGGCTAAGTTGTTTTTAAGAGGAAAAAGCTCAAAAGTTATTGAGCAACTCGTTTCACGTATGGAACAGGCGAGTAATGACTTAGCCTTTGAACAAGCTGCTAAATACCGAGATCAAATTGCTACCTTACGTAAGATTCAGCAACAACAGCATGTAAGTGGCGTTGCGGCAGAAATGGATGTTGTTGGTTTGTATCGTATAAATTCTCAAGCTTGTGTTCATTTACTTTGTATTCGCGATCATAAAATTCTTGGTAGTAAAAGTTTTTATCCAGTTGTACCAAGTGAAACTACTGATAGTGAAATACTGCAAGCTTTTGTAAGTCAACATTATTTAAATCATGAACCTTTACAAGGAAGTATTCCTAAAGAAATCGTAATAGGTCATCAAATAGAGCAAGTTGATGAATTAAGTTTACTGCTGTCTGAACAAGCAGAATATGATGTAAAAATATCAACACGTATACGCTCTGAAAGGGCACAGTATTTAAAGCTAGCTACAACTAATGCCCAAACAGCACTAATTACTAGAAACAGTCATAAAGAGTCGATGCAGGCACGATTTGCTGCTTTGAATGAGGTTTTCGAGTTAGATAATGGCATTCAACGTATTGAATGCTTTGATATTAGCCACACAATGGGCCAGCAAACCATTGCATCAAATGTCGTTTTTAATCAAGAAGGGCCATTAAAAACTGATTATAGGCGTTATAATGTTCATGGTATTACACCTGGTGATGATTACGCTGCTATGGCTTTTGCGCTCAGAAAGCGGTATGGCAAATTAGCCAGCATGGAAAATATGCCTGATATTGTATTTATTGATGGAGGTAAAGGGCAGTTAGCAAAAGCAGAAGATTTTTTTAATGAAATAAATTTCGCTAAAACACCCTTATTGGTGGGGGTAGCAAAGGGCGAGTCTCGAAAGCCTGGTTTAGAAACGTTAATTTTGGCAGGAAGCCATCAACTCATCTCCTTACCAGCAACATCACCAGCGCTGCATTTGGTTCAACATATTCGAGATGAATCACATCGGTTTGCAATCTCTGGTCATCGAGCGAAAAGACAAAAAGTAAGTAAAAAATCACAATTAGAAATGATAGAAGGTATAGGAGCAAAAAAACGCCAAAGCCTTTTAAAATTTTTAGGTGGTATGCAAGAAGTTATGCAAGCAGATATTTCGCAACTTGAAAAGGTGCCAGGAATAAGCAAAGTGCTTGCGCAAAATATTTATGATGCATTGCATGACAAGTGATTCATAAACTGTGTAAAATAAAGTAAAAGTACTTGTAGTGAAAAGTAATGTGGACAATACCTAATCAAATAACACTTTTTCGGATCATCTTGATCCCTATCTTCCTGTTGGTTTTCTATCTTCCTCTTTCTTGGAGCAATTTTGGTGCTTTTGCCGTTTTTTGGACGGCATCGGTAAGTGATGCTTTAGACGGTTATTTGGCAAGGAAACTAAACCAGTCTTCATCCTTTGGTGCTTTTATTGACCCTGTTGCTGATAAGTTAATGGTGGTAGCAGCACTTGTTATGATAGCTCAGGATTATCAATCATGGTGGGTTTCAATTGCTGCAATCATTATGATTTCTAGAGAGGTTTTTATTAGCGCTTTACGCGAGTTTATGTCTTCACGTGGTAAACGCGATGTAATCGCAGTATCGAATATGGGGAAATATAAAACTGCAGCGCAAATGCTCGGTATTATGGGGCTTATTTGGCAGCCAAATTATGATATCCCGTTAATCTTCTTCAAATTACCCCATGAAGTCATTAATTATGCGGCTTACTTTTTCTTTGTCGTCGCAACTATTTTAACGGTATCTTCTTTAATAAGTTATTTTAAAGCTGCTTGGCCGGAGTTAAGAGAGCAAAAAAGCTAAGCAATTATCTAGGAACAATTGAATTAAGTTGATTTTAGCTAAAAAATCAGCAAATAACTCGCTTTTTGACCAGTCGAAATAAAAAAAGAATTTAAGGGTTGACTGGAAAATATTTCGATGTAGAATGCGTTTCCGTTGACAGGGTAGTCAACTAAGTGAAGCGGCTGTAGCTCAGCTGGTAGAGCATCACGTTGCCAACGTGAATGTCACGAGTTCGAGTCTCGTTAGCCGCTCCAATAACTTCTTGTTAAACAAGGAGTAACAAGGATATACCTCAACTCGGTTGTTGATAAAATGGCGGGTTGGCAGAGTGGCTATGCAGCGGATTGCAAATCCGTGGACCTCGGTTCGACTCCGGGACCCGCCTCCATTTTGCCCGGGTGGTGGAATTGGTAGACACAAGGGATTTAAAATCCCTCGCTTGTAAGAGCGTGACGGTTCAAGTCCGTCCCCGGGTACCATTTCATCAACATTCAGTTGAGATTTAAGGCATGTTCCTAGTTGTTAAAGTATATATTTTACGCTAGAATGCGCGCTTCTTTTTAGTGTACTAGGAAGAGTGTTCATAGTTTAAGTGATCTGCGGCTGTAGCTCAGCTGGTAGAGCATCACGTTGCCAACGTGAATGTCACGAGTTCGAGTCTCGTTAGCCGCTCCAATCTTTTTGGCAAAAGTTTGGCGAATCACTAAAAAAGTATAGCTCTTATGAAGCGGCTGTAGCTCAGCTGGTAGAGCATCACGTTGCCAACGTGAATGTCACGAGTTCGAGTCTCGTTAGCCGCTCCAATTAATAAGATATTACTAAGTAGGTACCAAGCTTACTATAAAAATACTATCCTCTATCATTAGATAGCAATGCCCGGGTGGTGGAATTGGTAGACACAAGGGATTTAAAATCCCTCGCTTGTAAGAGCGTGACGGTTCAAGTCCGTCCCCGGGTACCATTTCTATCTGTTGAGGAACTCTACGAAGCGGCTGTAGCTCAGCTGGTAGAGCATCACGTTGCCAACGTGAATGTCACGAGTTCGAGTCTCGTTAGCCGCTCCAAATTTCCAAACATATTTATTTTAACTTAGCGCTTGTTGTTAATTAATATCGATATGAAGTAGGTGCCAAGCTTACTTTAAAAATTACTATCCTCTATCATTAGATAGCATTGCCCGGGTGGTGGAATTGGTAGACACAAGGGATTTAAAATCCCTCGCTTGTAAGAGCGTGACGGTTCAAGTCCGTCCCCGGGTACCATCACTATTTTAAAATTCTGACTTAACACCCTGACACTATTAAATAACTTGCTAAAGCATCTTGCCCTATAATTGGTAGACGCTAAATTACAATCAATTTAAAATCCCTCGTTTATAAGCGTGTAAAGATTCAAGCTCCTTTTTAAAAGGAGGAATTTAAATAATTATAATTGCTTGGTTTACGAAGGGGGAAAAGTTAAGGGGTGATCCCATATTTATTTAAAACGTTTTTGAATTCACCTGACTCAATGAGTTTATTTAATAGCTCATTTATTTTACTGACAGAGGGAGAAATATTATTTCTCACTAAAACGGTGTGCTTATATGTTTGATCCATCTTATCTGAAATTAATAATTTAGCCCTCGCTGATGGGTTTTCTAATAAAAATCTGTCTAAATAAGATTTAGTAACAATGGCGATATCCATTCGATTTAATAACACTAATTGAATATTCATTTTTTCATCGGTAGAAAGGTGAATGTTGAATTTAGAACGTAAGAAGTTTGGCTCTGAATTAAAATCAGCAAATTGATAATGGTAACCTAACATAGCTGAAATGGATTTGTTGTTGAGGTTAGCAAAATAATCTTGATTTTTAGCTTTGTCTTTCAAGGCGATAAAAACCTCACCACCAGTAAGAAAAACTTTTGATGCCTCAATAGGGGCCTTTTGCCAACCCCAAAGCATACTTTCAAAGAATAGAACATCAAATTGTTTTTGCTCAAATGCTATGTATCTTCTTCGAGCACTTGTTAAGACAAAACTAAAATGAAATTCACTCTGAATTTTATTAAGTGATTTAAGAAGGTCAAGTGTAATGCCTGACGGCTTGCCTTGTTCATTTTTTTCTACAAACGGTGGGAAAATATAACCACCGACTAAAACTTGCTCGGCTGCTGAAAGCTTAGCAATAGAAAGTAATAGAAAACACTGTAGTAAAATTATTTTTTTTAACATCAACGTCATTTTTTATGATGAATAGTGGTATTAAGTTCTTGAGTCAATTTATTCGCCTATATCTTCATCCCACAACTTAGGGTTTTGCTCAATAAAGGATTCCATTAGTTGGTAACACTCATTATTGTCTTCAATTACAAGCTCCACGCCACGAGATTTGAGATACGCTTCAGGCCCTTGGAATGTTCTATTTTCTCCTATCACTACTTTAGGTACCCCATAAAGTAGTATTGCACCACTACACATATCACAAGGTGATAAGGTGGAGTAGAGCGTCGCACGTTGATAATCACTAGCTTTTAGCCTACCTGAGTTTTCTAAGCAATCCATCTCTGCATGCAAAACTGAACTACCTTTTTGCACTCTTTGGTTATGTCCTCGACCAACAATTTTTCCATCTAATACGAGAACAGATCCAATGGGGATGCCACCACTTTTCTTACCTTGTTTAGCTTCATTTATTGCTGCTTGTAAAAACTTATCCATAAAGGTCTCCATTTTATCACCCTAATAAGTATAGACACATTGCAGAAAAGGTGTAAAAAATAGTTATTAATTATAGATAAAACAATAAACTAAGCTTAATAGGAAGATTATTGTTATCAAGTTGTTTATATATTTACTTCTCTGCTACAAATTTCATGCTTTAATGTAGTCACGATTCTGTTTACTGGACAATAAATCGATAAAGCCTCTAACTCTTGGAGAAAGATACTTTTTACTAGGATAGACAACATAAACGCTAATAATAGGTTTTTTATAATCTTCAAACAGTGTTACTGCTGTTGCTAGCGTGTCATTATCAAGACAAAACTCTGGTAAACGGCAAATACCGTTACCATCTTGCATCATAGCTAATTGCATTTGGGCATTATTAGATAATATCGCCTGATTTACCTCAACCTGTATGTTGTCTCCTGTAAGTGATTGGTAATGCCAACGACTTGGTCTTTTCATGTTGGCATAACAAATACAAGAATAATCTGCTAATTCTAGTGGGCTTGTAGGTTTGCCATATTTCTCTATGAATCCTTTTGATGCAAGAGTAAATGCTTCACATTGATAGATTTTTTTACATATTAGGCTGGATTCTTCAAGTTGACCTGTTGCTCTAATAGCAAGGTCATAACCTTCTTGGATAACATCAATATGCCGATCATTTAAATCTAACTCTAGTTCTACTTGAGGATAAAGTTGAGCGTATTGAGATATAATTGGCTGTAATTGCTTAGTACCAAACGCAACAGGGCAGCTTATACGCAAGCGGCCTTTAGGGGCAACATGGCTTTGAGTCATCATACCCAACGCGTTTTCGGCATCAGAAACGAGCTGCTTACACTGCTGAAAATAAATTTCTCCCTCTGCAGTTAAGCTGATAGAGCGAGTCGTTCTTTGAAGTAACCTTAAGCCTAAGCGAGCTTCTAACTTGTTTATTTCTTTACTGATGTAGGATGTTGAGTGACCCGTCGATTCTGCGGCAGCTGAAAAACCTTTGTGCTTTACAACTTGACAAAAAATTACGACACCATCAAATAGTTTTGTATTAAGAGTCATATGGAAAAAGTGATTCTATATTCGCCCTATTAATTATTACTGACTAGTAATGTACACTAAACCTTATTGAAAAGGCAGAGTTTTTATTGCGAAATTACTGTCACATTATGAATAGGGGATATTTATGAAAGTTTTAACATTTGCAGCAAGTAACAGTAAAAAATCAATTAACAAACAGTTAGCTATATATGCTACTTCATTAATAGAAGATGCTGAGGTAGAAGTATTAGATATTAATGATTTTGAAATGCCAATATACAGTCAAGATAGAGAAGAAGAGTTAGGGATACCTGAAAAGGCTAAATTATTTTATAGTAAAATTGCGTATGCAGATGCCATTGTTGTTGCTTTTGCTGAGCATAATGGCTCCTATACTGCGGCATACAAGAACTTATTTGACTGGACATCAAGAATTGATATGAAGGTATATCAAAACAAACCAATGATCTTATTAGCAACATCACCAGGGCCAGGAGGTGCATCTAGTGTGCTAACTTCTGCTGTGAACTCCGCACCATTTTTTGGCGCTGATGTAAAAGCCAGTTTATCAATACCAAGTTTTTATGATAATTTTGACGTTATACAGCAAGAGTTTTTAAACGCTGAGCTGTTAAATCAATTAAAAAGAGCAGTAAGTCAATTATGATAACTAAGGGAGTAATGCTTTATCCTGTATAGATTTTATTGGCAGGATTAAATAGAACCCATGAGGTAAGTACGTATTTATCGCTTGATACAGGTATATTTCCCCTATGGGTATGAGTAAAACCACAAGGGGCTATAACCATAGTGCCAGTAGTGGGCTTTATGCTTCTGTTCTGATAATAAAAGTCAGTTTCACCACCTTCATCGACGTCATTTAAATAGATTAGGAATAGTAATACCCTATGCAATGCGTTGTTGTGTTCTGGCTGAGGGTATATTTCTGAGTGCCAATAACTGTAGTTTCCCTTTTTAACATCATACTTTTGGGCATTAATAGGTGCTAACCTAAATAAATAACGTAATAAGTTTAATGCATTGGGTTTGCCAACCTCATCAAAATTATCTTCAGTCAGTATTACAGGTTGTTGAGTTTTAGGGTGGTTCAGTGTAATTGAAATACCACTTATCAAACTAAAGAAATATTTACAAACATAGTCAGTAATATGTTTAGTGCAAGCCTGAGTTATGACTTGAAGGTCATCTCGAAATTCAGGAGTCTTGTTTAAATAAATATCGTGGCTGAATTTCTTAGTCATATCGATACCGCCACCTGTTTGCCCGTGTGACTTATTTGGGTTCTTTTCAAACTTTTGTATAAAGTTTTTGCAGAACTCTTCTGATAAGGCATTTGGGTATAATTCAATGAAGTCAGTCATATTTTATCTTTTGTATTGAGTGTGAATAGCTTAAGTATTATTTGATTTCAAAATAAAAAGTCTAACTAGCGTGTAGTTAGACTTTAATGAATGAAGGGGCTAACTTAAAAGCCACTTCATTTTTACAGAATGATATGTGTTACTTCACGACTGTTGTTTTACGACGTAGACCTGCAACTAACATCAATAGCACTGCAGCAAAGCCAATACTACCACCAGAAGATTTCTTGGTTTCTTCTACAGGAGTAGGGTACATACAGCTACCGTCATCTTTGTTTGCATTTGCAACATAGTTAGATGCCGAAGAGTCAGTACAGCCTAGCTCAACCCCGTCAGAATTAACCGTTAACTTGAAGCTTGTGCTTGCTTTGTCCATTGGGTTTTCAATATCAGCAACTGTTATTGTTACCATTGTTTCACCATGGAAGTTAGCATCAGGCATGATTGTAACCGTTGAACCTGAATTATGACTTGAAGCACTACCTGTAACATTGTCACCAGAAATAATGATTTCGTTTACTGTAGTTAATTCAGAGTTATCAGCATAATAAACAGAAATATCAACTGATTCGTTCTCATCAACTTCAACATCGCTAATCATAGTAATGTCGATGTTTGATGGTGTCATTAAGGTGTGGGTCATATTGAAATCACTCATACCATCAACAGAACTTGTTGCTGTCATTACTTGGTCAGTACCAATTGCATCTCGACTAACTTTAGTCCAAATAGTTACTTCAAACTGTGAAGACTCAGGACCATAGTAATCAAAACAAACTACTAAACCATCGTGAATTTTTTGCTCTAAGTTATCATAGGCAAAGCTATTCCCCATATAACCACCTGAAATAGGTCCACGAGAGTAAATAGGTCCTCTAAAACCTTGTAAACCTATTGAACCACGACCATCTTGGCTGCCAAAGTCAATATTGTCATAAGCATAGTAAAGCTCATGTTCACCTTTACCGTGGCGAGTATTCACATTGAAAATCACTTCAAAATCAAAGCGGTCATCTTTTTCTTCCCACTTATAAGGACGTCCTGGCAATGAGTAATCACGGCCTGCTGAAGTATATGAACGTGCATTATCGTATTCGATAATCCCCCAACCAGTTTGTGTGCTCGCTAATGAAATACCGGAAGTTTCCTTATAAGTGTTTTTCAACGGCACACTCATAATGTCAGATGCCATGCCTGGGCTAACCGAGCGCCACATAGGCCCCATAGATTCATAAGGGAACGAGTCATATGGGAAGTTAAAGTGATATGGCCAGAAAGTTGGTTGAGCCCATAAATCCATCAAACCGTTACCACGTAAGCTAATTGCGTTTTCAGGAGAAACGTTCAACTTATCGGAATTGTTATATAGATGGAACGAATCATAACGACCGTTAAAGATTGAAGCGACGGGAATAACTAAGCCATCACGCCAATAAATGTTGTTATCCGCAGGTCTACCGTATTCATCTTCACCCGTTTTAAAGCCACTAAAAATGGCAGGGAAGTTAAACTCTTCTAAATCAACATAACCGCCAGGGTTGCTGTTGCCAAAGTTTGGCATACGACACATTTCATCTTCAACATTAGTTGACATAATGTAGCTAGCTTTAATATTTGCTGTATTAGGCTGAGTACCAGAGATAGTTACTACGTTACCTTCAATTGAAATATCTTCAACGATATCGCTTGAAGCCATTACATCATCGGCAGAAAAGCTTAACCCTTCAGGCATGTTCGCTGTGATCGTAAAGCTACGATCTGCACCTGTATCATTAGGCTGTACTTCAAAGGTATAAGGTATGACATCACCTGCTCGCGCTTTAGTTTGAGTCACATCTAAGTGCACATCATCTTGGCCACGTTCAAGCTTAAAGGAAACTTTACCTACATTACCGGCATTAACTTCAGAAGTACCAAAATCAAGCATAGAGTAATAAAGATCGCCTTCCATCATATCTGGCAAGTTATAACTCAGTGTTGCACTTACTGTGTCTTCACCGTTGGTTGGCTCTACAGCTAATGACATTTCACTAGATTCTTTATCCGTCACAACTGCAATAGCATAACTAAATACTTCATCAGCTAAATCTGGATACTTAGGCGTTGTACCATTTAATTTACCGCTGTTATAAAATACAGCCCAGTATTCACCTTCTTCTGGATTGTTAATATTACAGAAATTATTAAACATAATGTGATTTGACACACACAATATTTCTTCAAATGGGTCTGCTTTACCATTGCCGTTATAGTCTTTACCAACGTAAACGAGGATATTACCTACATCAAAGCTCTGGTCAAGCTGTGATTCAACAGTCCCTTGTGATTCAACTATTAGACGTTTGGCATTGGCAGGCACCGAGATCATTTCAATATGAGTTGCTTCGTCAAGTCGCTCTGACATGGGAATAGTTTCATCTGAGTTCATGCTCCAAGGGAACCACTTATCATCATCTTTAGGCAATGCAATTGTTTTTACATCGGCTTTAACTGGAGCATAAACTCGTGTGTATGGCGCATCTAATGCAGGTAATTCGATATCATTAAATTGAAAGCTACCTTCATTGCGATGAGCAACAGCGCGTAAACGGGCCGGCATAGCATTTTTGCTAAACTTAAACGCTAATGGTAAATGTGCTTCACTGCTGGCTCCTGTTATTTCAGTTAAAATAACATCAGAATGTAATTCAACTTCGGCATTAGAGAATAAGTCTTGGGTATCCATGATAGATGCCTCAAAAACTACCGTTTGTGACTCTCCTTTGCTTAAAGTGAATGTACTTGGCGTTGCTTTAATATTTACACCATTTTGAGCTGTTTGGTTACGTACATCGAAGTTCCAGTTAACAACATCGGCATGATCTATTTCCCAGCTACCATCTTTTGTTGCTTTGAAAGTACGGGTCCATTGACAGATAGGCTTACATTCAAAGTTAACTAACTGTGGTATGTTTAACCTATGTACTTGACCACCATTACCAGGGTTAGCAGCACGAAAGTTTTCAACGCTTTCATCCATGATTAGACCTGTGTCGATAGCTTCAGCCACATTAATGCGACCTGCACCTGCTCGGTAAATAAAGGCATCGGCAACATCGCCACCGTTTTCATTTAAGCGACGATATTTAACTACATTGTCGGCTGTTAACATCAAAGCAGATTGTACTTCGGTAGGAGTCCAGTCTGGGTGAGCTTCACGAATCAATGCCATTGCACCAGCAACATGAGGGGAAGCCATTGAAGTACCGCTAATAGCACTAAAATCAGTATTTGCACCTGCTGCTGTAAATGGGTGTTCATCAGCGTAAGCCGCGTAAATATTAACACCTGGTGCTGAAATTTGCGGAATGAGCATTTCTGACGTTGAGCTACTAGGACCACGAGAAGAGAAGCTTGCTAACCAATCGCCATTTGCTGGATCATGTTCAGTTTCTATTACCGTTTTACCTATGGTGATCATATGACCCTTTTCAGAATATGAGTCAATCCAATCTTCTAAACCATCGGTATTATCAGGATGGTTATATCCTAAATATTCACCATCCCATGCTTCACGGGTTAAGTGAATTGAAGGCAATGAGTAAGAGACTATCGGTGTACTATCCCCTTTAGCATAGTTATACATTATAAAGCCATCGGCACCACCCGCTTTTATATTGTCCGACTTAGCGGTTCTGGCAATGCCATTGGGATCTGACAAGTTATTGCGTTGACATACTACAATAACATCCGTTTCGCCTTCAGCAGCACCTACTATAGGAGAACCATCTTTATAAAAATTGAAAGTGCCAGCAGGGTAAGGAGTTCCACAATACCCCCCCCCATCTTTGTTGCCATTCTCATCAGCATAGTCTTTTGCCCAAACAACAACACCTGTTATTTCTGTTGTATTGATTGAGCCACCAACTAGACCTGTATCGATCCATTGGGGTTCTTCTGAGCCCAATGGATTACCACTTTCATCAGTAGCAAAGCCTTCAAAGTTTAATTTAGCTTCAACAACGATTTCTCGATCGTGGGTGGTTGCAGCAACACTTGCTAGCCAAGGTGAGGCATGATCAATTGAACCAAAAAATTCACCAGCACCATATGGTTGACCACCATTACCTGCTGCAACAGCAACAGAAATACCTGCTTCACGGGCAGCTAAAAATCCAAGTTCAACGCCATCATCCCAAGGAGAGGTGCTGTCTTGTCCACCAATAGAGAAGTTAATAACGTCGACACCATCCTTGATCGCATCTTCAATACCACCCATCATTGATTCCCAAGGACAGCCTAAGTAACCAGAGTCATTACTAGCGTGACATACTTGATAAGAGACTATATTAGCATGTGGTGCTACGCCTGATATTTGCGTAAACATGTCTTCTTTCACTAATACACCATCAGAAGCCGATTGGCTAAAGTCTGGTAGTAAATAATCAACATCTTTTAATACATTACCAGCTGAAGTTGAGGCAACATGAGAACCATGCCCTTGGTAATCTTCACCTATAGCAGGGTGTCCTGGAATCATGTCATCAAAAGCATCGGTAATTACGTCGTATGAACGCACACCAATTAATTTATCGTTACAAAGATTTTCTTGGCCTTCTACAGCGCAAGCACCAACATAGACACCTTCACCCCAAGGGTTAGTATGATCATAACCATCATCACCGACATCAGCAAAAGATTGGTGGTCGGTATTGATACCCGTATCAATAATACCCATTATGATACCTTCACCTTTGTACTCTAGACCGGATTCAGTTTGTCCCATCCAGACCTTGTCAGCACTGATTTTTTGAGGACCTGCATCGGTATGGATTTCATAGGTTTTAGCACGGTGAATATAAGCTACTTCAGGTAATTGTGAAACGCGCTTTGCTTCTGACTGAGTCATTTCAACCGTAAATGCGTTAACTGCTGTAGTAAATTGTTTACGTACCTCTTTACTCCCGACAGCTTTACTCATTGCTGTAATTGCAGCTGACTGTTTATATTTAAGGTAGTTGTTATATGCAGTTATACGGTTGGTAGTCGCTTCTCCCGCTTTGTACAATCTGTTGATACCTAAGTCGCTCTTTAATGAATCAACGTGAGTTCCTTGTAACCCTTTAATACCACCTTTATATAAAGAGGTTGGTTGATCTTTTAAACGAATTACATAAATGTGCTCACCAGTAATGTCAGCTTCCTCAACAAATTTTTTCTGTTGAGAGTTAATTTGAACATTTAGGCCATCATTTTTAAGCAAAGAGCCAGTGGAAACGTTATTTGATGTTCCCGCTTGTATTTTTTGTATTTGCTCTTGGGTTAAATTTGGTTGTTCTAATGAATGAATAATTTCACTAGGTGCCAAACTTGCCGCTGCATTCATTGCTGCTGCCCCATAAAGGGCAGTAAACAATGCAATAGAGACGTTATGTTTTTTCACTATATTCTCTCCGGATATAATTATAATTTTTAGTGCCATTATGAAATGGCGTTATAATATATAACGGTATCGCATTCTCAGGTGTTAGTGATTCTCTGTAGGTTTTTGTAGCGTGTTAATTATAATGTTAAATTTGTATCTTGTTGTATTTTAAGTGGAAATCCTTGGCTTTTGGCTTTGCCATTAATAATGGGATGTTTTGAGACACCTTTACTTGTTTGCATATTTAGTCACTTAGGTGGTTGTTTTATGCAAGAGGTTGGTGTTTGTAGCTTTTTGTACTAAAGTGTTAATTGCTGTCATAAATTCTGTTAAAGTCACCTTTGACTTATTTATTGCTTTTATTGTTTTTTTAATGAAACTCTTTTTTCTATTCCTAATCATTTTTATCCCGTGTTCATATACTACAGCTTCTGAAACACAGAATGTTGAAGTTAATAAGTGGGATTTTTCAGTATATCTAGGCCAAGGCTACGTAGAAAACCCAATTATTAAGTTAGATGATTTAAAAATAAATGTTTTTCCTTCTTTTACTTATTATGGTGAAAAGTTTTTTATCGACAATACAACGATTGGGTATAGCTTAATTGAAGGGGATAACATTTTCTTCGACCTAGTGGGTGCTGTAAATGAAGATGGTTTATTTCATCACTTTCAAAATAAAAACTATACTTTGGTCAATATTTTAGGCTTCAAGCCAACTACCGGAGGTGGGAGAAAGCCAGAACTGAGTGGCTTTGAGCCGATTGAGCGTAATATTTCTTATTTAGCAGGGTTAAATATAACCTACATGACAGATTATTTTACCGCACAGTTAGCCTATTTAACTGATGTTTCAGGCGTTCATCATGGTAATGAAGTCAGGGTTTCTTTATCTAGAAATTTGGTGTTTTCTTGGTTCGAATTGTATTTCGAAATAGGACAAGTGACAAAAAGTAAGGATTTAGTTAGCTATTATTATAAGTTAAAACCTGAAGAGCTATCTTTTTTAAGGGATAATTATCAGGCGGGTGAAGCGACTAACACTTTTTATAAAGTGCAAATCGATATTCCTTTAACCGAGTCCTTTACGGTTATTGGAGTTGTGAAAGAAACACGTTTGGGTGATAAGATTGATGAAAGCTTTCTAACAGATAAATCGAGTTACTCTTCTAGTTTTGTTGGCATTAAGTACCATTTTTAGTTGCTTATGAAAATAATAAAACTCCTAACAATAACCACAATAATATGCTTGTATATTACAAGTTGGGAGTTGTCAGCTAAAGAAAAAATCAGTAGTAATAATGTTCAATATTCATTTAGTCTTCAACCCGAAATTTGTGTATTAGAAAGCCCCCAAAGCTTCTGCCATCAAACTGTAGTATTCGAATTTATTGACCAGCCCCCTCATAATATTTGTATTTATATAAAGCAGAACTTAGCATCAAAACAATGTTACTCTTCAAAGCATCGATCTATTTTTAACTATGTTGTTAATACCGATACAAGTATTGAGTTAGTTATTGAGGATGAAATAACTCATAAAATTTTAGGCATTACTGAATTTAAAGTGACAAAATATAAACCCGTAAGACAACGCCGTCGTTTTTCTTGGAATTTGCTGTAAACTTATTAAGATGAATAATATAAAGCCTTTATGTAAATTATTATTAATTGAAGACGATTTACCGCTAGCTTCACTCATTAGTCAATACTTGCGCAAACACCATTGTGATTTAGTGCATGTTAGCACTGGCGCTGAAGTAGAGCTGCTTGTAGATATAGATAAGTTCGATATCATTTTATGCGACGTGATGTTACCAGATACCACAGGCTTTGAATTGTTACCATCAATCACAAGCTTAACCTCATGTCCTATCATATTTTTAACGGCACTTGACGAAAATACTGATCAAATTCAAGGTTTAGAATTAGGAGCTGTGGATTATATCGTTAAGCCAATTGAGCCAGCCGTTTTATTAGCACGCATTAAAGTGCAGTTACGTCATAAGTTTATTCAACACAATTCTCCATTACTTACTATAAATGACTTGATCTTTGATAAAAAATTAAAAAAAATATCGTTTAAAAATAAAACTTTGCCTTTTACTGTACAAGAGTTTGATGTTCTCAATGTTCTTGCGGAACACTATTTGGATGTTGTGCCCCGTGAAGTATTATTTGAACAGGTAATTGGCCGGGATTATGATGGTTTAGATCGTGCCGTAGATTTAATTATTAGTCGCCTACGAAAAAGGTTTGAAGAGTTGTCTCTAACCTTTATGTCAATACGCTCTATTCGAGGTAAAGGCTATCTCTTCAGTTGTGAACAAGTTAATTAGCTCATATAAAGTTGCAGTAGCTAGAAATTAGCTATAAACACAGATTATATGCTCTGAAATCTAATTGGGATAGAAAATGAAGTTTCAGTTTGCGCGTTTATATTTGCTTATCGTTTTAATCGCCTCGTTGGTGATTTTTTCCTTCAGTGAAATTTATAATAATTTCTTTCAAGACGATATGAGTTATCAGATTGATATAAAACAAATTTTACCATATTACACTCAAAGTCGAGGGAGCATTCCTTATGATAATGTAAAGTTGAAAGTAGTTACCGCTAAATCTATTATCATGCCAAAACATTTAAGTCAGTTGTTAGCACAAGGACAAATTATAAAAATAGCGGATGAGACTGGTTACGAGTTTTATTATCAGTATTTAGATAAGAATAATTTATATCAATTTGGGCCAGTATTAACTAAGAAGGCGAACGAGGATAATGGTGAGTTATATTTTGTTCTTTTATTTTACTCTGCTTTAGCTTTATTAGTGCTAGGGTTTATTTGGCCACTTTTTAAAGATTTAGCGAAGCTACAAACAAAGGCGTTAACTTTTGGAGAAAAATTACAACCCATCAGTAGTGATATTTCTCGTAGTTCAAATATTTATCCTTTAGCAAATACTTTTGACAAAATGTCTCACCAAATAGTTGAAACGATGCAAATGCATCAAGACTTATCTCGCACCATCGCTCACGAGATACGTACGCCACTGGCAAGAATGAAGTTTGTTTCGGAACTTATTTCTGATGATATTGATGTTGAACATCAAAAGCGTTTAAAGGCAGATGTCGATGAAATTGAGCAACTTATGGCTGAATATTTGTCATTTGAACGTTTAGAGCATGAACATTATTCCATGGATAAAAAATTGGAAAATGTTACTCAATTTTTCAATTCTTTAAATGAAAAATACCTTTACCAAAAAGGAAGTATATCTATAGATTTCTCTTCAAATACAACCCATGCTTACTTTAATAGAAAGGGAATGGATAGAGCGATACAAAATTTAATTAATAATGCACTTCGTTATGCTAATACCGTTATTGAAGTGAATTTTATTGTAAAAGATCAAATGTGTTTCATTGTTGTTGCTGATGATGGCACAGGTGTTGGAAAAGAGGCAAAGAAGTTAATTCAGCCATTTATCCGCAAAAATTCGAAGGACAATAACGATACTGGCTATGGTTTAGGTTTATACATCGTCAGGAAAATTTTAATTTGGCATCAAGGAAAGTTATCGTTAGGCAATTGTAGTGAATTAAAGGGAGCAAAAGTGACCCTCTCTTGGCCGAATCAAAACTAGTATATTAGAAAAACGATTATATTTAGATAATAAGCTGTAGGAAAAGTGTTTGATCTTCACCATATTTTTGTAGGTAACCTATGGTATTATAGTGCTTTATTAATAATACAAGTTAGTTCTATATTGGCTTCCCCTTTTTTTAACGCACCTTTTTTACAAACACATGTTTATGCTATATGGATAATATCAATCTATAGTTATAGCAAGTATTACCTTGAGGTAATAAGACGTGGTTGTTTGAAAATCATGTTAACGGTGGTCAGTAATTAGTGGTGTTCATTTGAACTTAAATAAGAATGTCTTTTTATTAGCTATTTTACCTGTAATAGCGCTTGTTGTGCTCTCTGCTTTTATGCTTGAGCAGCAGCTTAGTGTTATAGGGCAAGCAAATAAGTTAAAAAAAGTGATACAACTTAGCTTGTTAAATAATGAAGTAGTTCACCAATTACAAAAAGAGCGAGGGCGAAGTAATGTTTACCTCTATCGTCAAAATAAAAGTAATTTTTCTTTACTGAGCCAACAGCGTCTTCTAACTGACAATGCGCTAAATAAGCGAGCGCAATATTTATCAATTGAACAAGATAAAGCAATTTACCCTGTTAGTTTTTTAATCATAAATCAAATGGGGTCTTTAGTCGAAAAAAGAGAAAATATAGATAAACTGAATATCACCTCGAAAGAGGCTATTTCATTTTACAGTCAAATGATCAACCCTTTAATTGACAGTCTATTATTACCGGCAACGCCTTCCAAAAGTAAAGATGTTGATGATTTATTATTTTCTTACTTTCACTTAAGTAAAGCAAAAGAATATGCAGGCATTGAACGTGCTCTTCTTGCAAAACTATTAAGCCAAGGTGGTCTTAACGATCAAGATGAAAAAGAAATCATACAAACTAGAGCAATGGAAGCTACTCATTTACAAACATTTGGGATTGTTGCTAATGATTCAATATCCTCCGCTTATCAAAATACAATAAAGGATGAAGCATTCATTAATTATGCGAAAATAAGGCGAAACCGCATCGCATTTATTAATAAACAAAGATGGTTTGAAGATGCAACGGCGAGAATTGATCTTTTGCACAATATAGAAAATGAAATTGCAAAATCATTATTAAATCAATTAGATACAATAGGTCAGGATAACAAACAGCAACTTAAAATAAGTTTGCTATATGGTGGTATGTCTATAGCTCTAACGCTTTTACTTTTTGTGAAGTTATTACATAACATGGCTATTGAACGTCGTTATAAAAAACAATTAGAAAATCAAACTGAAGAGTTACATTTATTTAAATTAGTTGTTGATAATTCTCATAATGGCGTAGTAATAACATCACCTGCGGGTATCATTTCATATGTAAACCGACACTTTTGTAATATGTCTGGCTATGAAGCGAATGATGTATTAGGTAAAAACCCTCGTATATGGAGTTCAGGTGAAACAGCCCAAGAAACGTATCGCCAACTTTATAAATCGCTAAAAGAGCAAGGCATTTGGCAAGGAGAGTTGAAGAATAAACGCAAGGCTGGTGAACTTTATTGGACGAGTACTGCTATTTTCCCAGTTAAATCAATTGATGGCACCGTAAAAAGTTATGTGTGTATTCAAAAGGACATTACTCAACAGAAGAAAGATAAAGAACAAATAGAACACTTAGTTAATCATGACACTTTAACAGGTTTGCCTTCATTACGTTTAGGTCGAGATAGACTAGCTCAAGCAATACTCTCGGCAAAGAGACATCAATTAATCACAGCTGTGATGTTTATTGATTTAGATGGTTTTAAGAAAATAAACGATACTTTTGGTCATAGCGCAGGTGACAAAGTGTTAATTGCCGTAGGTCAACGCATAGTTGATTTATTAAGATTAACCGACACCGTTGCAAGAATTGGCGGCGATGAATTTATCGTTATTATGACTGATATTAAAGATGAGAAGGCTATTTCACAGGTAGCTCAAAAAATTATAAATGAAGTGAAACGTCCTATAGATTATAAAAATGAGCAGCTTTTTGTTACTGCCAGTATAGGTATCGCCCAATACCCCATACATGGCTCCTCAAGCGAGGAGCTTATGCAAAATGCTGATAATGCAATGTACTCAATCAAAGATAAAGGGAAAAATAATTTTACTTTTTATCACTAGCTCACTGTGATTTATATTCATAATAGTGTGTATGTTGCTAGCCTTTTGGTTCTTCATCAAAAATAGTCTATTTATCACCTTAATACGCTATTACCGTCGTTAAACACTTGTTATAATGAAAGTCATTAATGTTTTTAAGCATGTTATTTTTTTATTTTTCGAGGTTAGTTCTAAATGTCGGATACTGAAAGCCGCCCAACAAATTTTATTCGTCAAATCATTGATGCCGATTTAGCTAGTGGCAAACATACAAGTGTGCAAACGCGTTTTCCTCCTGAGCCAAATGGTTATTTACACATTGGTCATGCAAAAGCTATTTGTTTGAATTTTGGTATAGCTCAAGACTATAACGGACTTTGCAATCTGCGATTTGATGATACTAACCCAGAAAAAGAAGATATTGATTACGTAAATGCCATTCAAAAAGATGTTCAATGGCTAGGTTTTGAGTGGGCTGGCGATATCCATTATTCTTCAGATTATTTTGAACAGTTACATGGATATGCAGTTGAGCTGATTGAAAAAGGCCTTGCTTATGTTTGTTTCTTAAATGCTGATGAAACCCGTGAATATCGTGGCACTTTAAATAAACCCGGCAAAAATAGCCCTTATCGTGATACCAGTGTTGAAGAAAACTTAGCTCTTTTTGAAAAAATGAAAAATGGTGAGTTTGAAGAAGGGATTTGTGCTCTTAGAGCTAAGATAGACATGAGCTCTAGCTTTATGTGTATGCGAGATCCTATTATTTATCGTGTTAGATTTGCTCATCATCATCAAACAGGTGATAAGTGGTGTATCTATCCAATGTATGATTTTACTCACTGTTTATCTGATGCAATTGAAAAGATCACTCATTCAATATGTACTCTAGAATTTCAAGATAATCGTCGTTTATATGATTGGGTCATAGAAAACGTATCGGTGCCAGCCGTTCCACGTCAATATGAGTTTTCTCGTTTAAACCTTGAATATACTTTAATGAGTAAAAGGAAACTTAATACGCTGGTAGAAGAAAACCTTGTTAATGGATGGGACGATCCAAGAATGCCAACTATTGCTGCGTTTCGTCGTCGCGGCTATACACCAAGTTCTTTGCGTGAGTTTGCTAAGCGAATCGGTGTGACTAAAATGGATAACACTGTCGAAATGAGTGTACTTGAAGCATGTATTCGTGAAGATTTAAACGATAACGCACCTAGAGCAATGGCGGTTCTAGACCCTATTAAGTTAGTGATTGAAAATTACCCAGAAGGTAAAACAGAAGAGTTAACAGTAAAAAATCATCCAAGTGATGAAAGCCAAGGCTCGCGCATTGTGCCCTTTAGTTCAACGCTTTTAATTGAAGCTGAAGACTTTAAAGAAGAAGCAAACAAAAAATATAAGCGCTTAGTCTTAGGTAAAGCCGTACGTTTACGTGGAGCATACGTGGTTACTGCGACTCGATGTGATAAGGATGAACAAGGTAATATTACAACAGTTTATTGTAATTACGATGCTGAAACGTTAGGTAAAAATCCTACAGATGGTACAAAGCCAAAAGGAGTCATTCATTGGGTTGATGCCGAAAAATCACTTGATGCCACTGTGCGTTTGTATGACCGACTATTTACTGTGCCTAATCCTGCTGGGGCAGATGATTTTCATAGTGTAATCAACTCAGATTCGTTAATAACAATAGAAAATGCGAGAGTTGAGCCTGCTTTACAAAACGCTCAGCCAGAACATGCGTACCAATTTGAAAGACAAGGTTATTTTTGTTTAGATAATGCTATAGAAAAACAGGGTAAACTAGTTTTCAACCGAACTGTTGGTCTGCGTGATACTTGGGCGAAAATATCGGGCTAACTTGAGTAAACTGGTATCTGTTGTCATAAAAACCTGTAGCTATTTCTTTTAGTTACAGGTTTTTTTTGTGTTGTATTTTTATTAATATATTGACGACACTATTAAATATAATTGCTTTACACCGAAGGAAGAACAATGATGCACCAAAAGCGATACATTGTGGGAAAAGTAACAAAACTTCAGTTTGCTATGATTGGTTTAATGCTTTTGTTAAGCCCATTAACTCTGATTGCAAAAGAAGAAAACTCAGAAGGATATGTGGCTAGCACTACTAAAGATATTCGGGTACCTATAGATGAATTAGAGCTTGCCTTATTACCTTTATTTAAGCATGAAATGGAAGCTGAGGTTCAAGCTTGGCTAACGGTGTTAAAAAATAAAGCAACCATCTTAAGTGAAGCTGAAATTTTAGTTAGTCAAAAGCAACATGGTGTTGAGGTTTTAACAAACCTCGCTGACTCTAGTTCCGAAGTTGTAGAAATCAATGAATCAACTGATAAAAAGGCAAGTGATGATGTTCAAGAGGTTGAGCAAGAAGTACAAGAAGATTTAGCTCATTTAGAAGAACTTTCACAAAAGCTTGATAATCAAAATGCTGAAAAAGCCGTAGCTTCCTTGGAGGCAAAGCAAAATAACTTATCTGCACTTTCTGAGCAGGCTTCAATATTTGCAGTAAAACTACAAGAACGAAGAAAAAAGCTGATAGCTAGTTTAACCCAACTTCGTGAAGAGAAAAATGCTGTTTTAGAACGCTTTAATGTCGTGCTATCTCATTGGGAAGCAAAAGGCGGTGATGTAAAGGAATTAAAATTATATGCAGATGCACTTGATACTACCAATGTCGATTTATCTGACGGTAATGCGACATGGTTAACGTTTAAAGGTTGGCTTAACTCTAAAGAGGGCGGTTTACTGTGGTTAGCAAATCTAATTAAATTTTGTATCGCAATTTTTATTGTTTATTTAATTTCTATGTTTATTGGTGCAATCACTGATGCAGCCTTAAATCGAAATAAAAAAATATCCTTTCTACTTAAAAACTTTATTCAAGTCATGGTTAGACGCATTATTTTGTCAATAGGCTTTATTGTTTCTTTAACTATCATAGGGGTCAATGTAGCACCTGTTTTAGCATTGATAGGTGCAGCAGGTTTAGTTATCGGCTTAGCATTACAAAGTACATTGAGTAATTTCGCTAGCGGTATGTTAATACTTATTTATAGACCTTTTGATGTTGGTGAAGTGATTGAAATTGATGGTGTTGTTGGTACGGTTGACTCCATGACATTATTATCTACCGCAATTAAAACGTTTGATAATCAACACTTAATTCTACCAAACAACAATGTTTGGGGGACAACTATTATCAACGTGACAGGGAGTGAAACACGTCGTGTGGATTTAGTTTTTGGAATCGGATATAGCGATGACTTATCAAAAGCTCAAAATATTCTTGAACAAATCGTACAGCAACATTCAAAAGTACTAGATTCACCCGAGGCAATAATAAAAGTTCATGAATTAGCAGACTCATCTGTTAATTTTGTATGTCGTCCGTGGGTAAAAACGGTTGATTATTGGGATGTTTATTGGGATATTACGCGAGAAGTAAAAGAGCAATTTGATAAGCAAGGCGTTAGTATTCCTTTTCCTCAACAGGATGTACATTTACATCACATTAAGGCTGATTAGATAGTTAGATGCAAGTACACTTCTTAAAACTGATTATCATAATGGTATTTCTGACGATGTGTTGTTATTCGGTTGTCGCCGACGATGGTAGCAATTCAGAAATTGAAGTGGTTCATTATGCCTATGCTAACTATTTGGGAAGTGGTATATATCGTACCACGGGGCAAGACGCGAGTATCATTAACTTACCCTTTGCTTATGACATTGATACCGTCGGTAAAACGACCTATGGTTTAAGGTTACCACTTTCACTGGGCTTTTTTGATTTTGAGATTGCTGATATTCCAGAGCTTGATTTACCCTCAGAAGTTGGCACTGCTACTTTTACTCCTGGGGTTGCTTTGAGTTATCAGTACTCAGATAATCTCGCGATAGAAACATATTTAGATTACGGTTACGCTAAAAACTTTACCAGCGGTTATAATGTCAGTATTCATTCTGCAGGTATCTCTTCTTTATATCACTTTGATTACCAAGAGCTTGATACAATTTGGGCCACTAGACTTTACTACGCTGCTTATCAAGGAAATGGCTACAGTGCCCAAGATTCTTACGCGGCTCTACAGGTTGGTTTAGATGCGGGCTTGCCGTTAAAATATCAAATATTTAGCTATCCTTTTCAGCCGCGATTATTTGCTACGGCTTTTTGGTATTTTAATGATGTAGAATTTAACTCGCAAAAATCAATACTAAATTCTGAGGTAAGTAATGTTACTTTGTCTAACTCGGTTGAATTTGGTTTAACATTTAAATTTGACAGAGTGATTGGCTATTCTTGGGCAGGTTTTGATAGGCTAGGACTTAGCTATCGATTTAGTGATGACTTTAGTGCATTTCGACTTTTATTTTCATTTCCTATTTAATATGTTTAATTTTTATTTGCTGCTAGAAAGGCACCCTTGTAGAATTGCATCAACAAATAATTGAGTTAATTTAATATTATTTGAAAATAAATTTAAAAAAATCAAAAGGAATTAAAATGAAAAAATTTTCACTTATTACAGCGTTATTAATCAGTGTTCTTAGTTTAAACAGTTATGCTCGTGATGATATTGCAAAATACTCCGTACCAGACTTACTCAAGACGACTAAAGCACAAGATGCTTTGTTAGATGTGCCATTATTTTTTGCCAGTCAAGCGCATAAAGAAGTTGAAAAAACTTATGGTGAAGTCTCAACGAACAAAAAAACTAATGCGTTTATGAAGTCTGATGAAGAAGCTTGTCAGTGGGCGATGTTAAGTGCACTTAAAGCATTACAAGAGCGCGCTATACGTGAAAATATGGATGCAGTTGTTAATATTAAATCTAACTATAAAAAGCGTAAATTTGTCAGTGAAACACAGTTTGAATGTGGAGCAGGTGCCGTAATGGCAGGGGTAGCGTTAAAAGGTACGCTAGTTAAATTTAAAAGTGAGTAAAAAATACTAAACACAGTCGTTTAGATATTAGCGCTCAAAAAAAAGAGGCTTTAAAGCCTCTTTTTTGATCTTATTTTTCAGACTAAATACGTAAGGCTTTTTCACCTCGTGCAATACCAACACAGCCTGAACGTACTGATTCAATGATCTCTGTTTCATTTCTCAATGTATCGATAAAGGCGTTTAATTTGTCTGCATCCCCTGTTAATTGGATGGTATAGATTTGTTTTCCTATATCAACGATAGCACCTCTGAAAATATCAGTAATTCGTTTTACTTCTGTGCGTGACTTATCACTTAATGCGACCACTTTTACGAGTAATAATTCTCGCTCTAAGTGCTTTCTGTCAGTTATGTCTGTGATTTTAATTACATCGATGAGCTTGTTCACTTGCTTAACAATTTGCTCTAATATTTTATCATCACCCTTTGTTGCGATAGTCATACGAGATAAGCTAGCATCTTCGGTTGGCGCCACTGTCAGGCTTTCGATATTAAAAGCGCGTTGAGAAAATAAACCTACAATACGAGAAAGTGAACCAGGCTCGTTTTCCATTAATATTGCTAATATACGTCGCATTATGCTTTTACTCCTTTTGATAACCACATTTCGTCGATAGCACCTGTACGAATATGCATAGGGTAAACATGCTCTTTTTCATCGACTAATACATCAACAAACACTAAACGGTTTTTAATACTAAATGCTTCTTCAAGTTTACTATCAAGCTCAGATAACGTGTTGATTTTTATCCCAACATGACCGTAAGATTCTGCTAATTTTGTGAAGTCTGGTAAGGACTCCATGTAAGACGAGGAGTGTCTACCGCCATAAACCATATCTTGCCACTGCCTTACCATACCAAGTGAGCGATTATTTAAGGCAACAATGACAACCGGAAGGTTGTATTGCATACAGGTAGATAACTCTTGAATATTCATTTGGATTGAACCATCGCCTGTTATACAAATAACGTGTTTATCTGGAAAAGCTAATTTCACCCCCATTGCGGCAGGTAAACCAAAGCCCATAGTGCCGGCACCACCAGAATTAATCCACTGGCGAGGTTTTTCAAACGGATAATATTGCGCAGCAAACATTTGATGCTGTCCAACGTCTGAAGCAACATATGCTTCACCATTGGTAATCTTATACATAGCTTCAACGACTCGTTGAGGTTTTATTTTTTCATTTTCATCTTGCTTATAGCTAATACTTTTCATATTGCGCCATAAGTTAATTTGTTGCCACCAAGGTGCTAGTACTTCTTCGTCTGGAGTAAAGTCAGTTGCAGCTAGTTCATCAAGTATTTGCTGAATGACTACATCTACTAGGCCAACAACAGGAACATGGGCGTTAATGGTTTTAGATATTGACGTTGGATCTATGTCTACGTGAATAATTGTGGCATTAGGGCAAAACTTTTCAACATTGTTAGTTACTCTATCATCGAATCGAGCGCCTAATGCAAGGATCACATCAGCATTAGCCATGGCTTTGTTTGCTTCTAAACTACCATGCATACCTAGCATACCAATAAAGTTCTCATGCGTACCTGAAATCCCGCCTAAGCCCATTAATGTATTGGTTACTGGTGCCTTTAAAGTTTCAACCAGCTCTGTAAGTAGGTGGGAAGCATCTGATAATACAATACCACCTCCAGAGTAGATCACTAAACGCTGTGCAGATTTGATAGTGCTTACTGCTTTTCTTATTTGCTTAGGGTGCCCCTTTACATTTGGGTTATAAGAGCGCATTTTCACATCAGTGTTGATATTAAAAGTTCCTTTATTTTGAGGAATTAAAATATCTTTTGGAAGTTCAACCACAACAGGGCCAGGTCTTCCTGTACTAGCTATATAGAATGCCTTTGCAATGGCATCAGGAATATCAGCAAGGCTACGACAGTTAAAACTATGTTTAATAATAGGACGAGTACAACCAACAATATCTGTTTCCTGAAAGGCATCATTACCAATAAGAGAAGTCGCTACTTGCCCTGATAAAACAACCATCGGAATTGAATCCATATAAGCTGTAGCTATTCCAGTTACACAGTTTGTTGCCCCAGGCCCTGAGGTAGCTAATACAACTCCCACTTCACCTGTTGCTCTTGCATAGCCGTCGGCCATGTGAGTTGCGGCTTGCTCGTGTCGAACTAAGATGTGTTCAATTTCATCTTGCTGAAAAATAGCGTCGTAAATATCTAATACGGAGCCGCCGGGATAGCCAAATATATATTTTACATTAAGTGCAGAAAGAGATTTTACTACCATCTCTGCACCGGTAAAAAGTTCTGTTGTCATATCATCACCTTGGTTCATGCCATAGCACCCAAAAAATTAATAAAGCTTTTCTTATGGTCAAAAAAAAACCCCGATCTTGATCAGAGCGGGGTATTTTTATCGTTTGGTTTATTTGTTCTGTTAAACGTAACGAAGCCCCAGCAATGATTTGACAACCACTACAACGTTGAGGACGACGAGTTTAAGACTTACGTTTAACATTTATTAATTTTTATAAAATTTAATACAAATAGATGGTGTTATTTTTAAGGCTTTAGCGGTATCTGTCAACCATTAAATACAATTTGTTTGAAATAACTAGTATTTTTGTTGGCGCAAAAGTCTTGACACTATAGAACGACTGAAATTTTAATGATTTTTTAATTTAAAAAAAGCAGTAAAGCTGTATTAGTTTTTAGATTTGCTTTATATTTATCTTAGATACATTAATTAACAGTTTATTTACTGTAACAAGAGTATGTTATAGATCTCTAATACCAATGATGGAAGGAAATTATGAGCCAAGTAAAAACATTGATGATAATTGCAATATCGCTAATCATGTTAGGTTGTGCAACAAACCAAGCTAAAGTGTCATTTGATCGCAACGCCGATATCGACACGATGAACTATAAAACTTTTGCTTGGCTAACCGAAGCGAAAATTATGGCTCCTCCAGCTGATTTTAATCCTGTAATGAAAGTACGTGTTGATGAAGCGATAGAACAAGCATTTATTGCAAAAGGTTATCAATTAGTTACTGATCCTGAAGAAGCTGATTTTACCATCTCATATACTGTTGGTAGCCGAGATAAAATCAAAGTGAATAGTTATCCTGCTACATATAACACTGGCTTTGGTTGGGGGCGTGGTTACTATGGTGGAAGAGGCTATTACGGTAGCGTGCATATGGGTACAGAAACTAGCGTAAGACAGTACACTGAAGGTAAGTTAGCAATAGATATTTATGATGTTAAATCACGCCAACCTGCATGGCATGGCTGGGCAACTAAACGTTTGTCATCGAATGATACAGAACAGCCGGGCACAGCCATTAAAGAAGTTGTTGGCCAGGTGGTAGCACAGTTTTACTAAGCGTTAACATATTTTTCAACGTAAACAATTATATAAAAGCGGCATAGGCCGCTTTTTTTTATTCATTTCTCGTATTTTTTATTATCTGAATTACACTTAGTATAAGTTTCACAACATATAAAAAAAATCAAATGAGTGACTTTATTTTTCACGACGAAATTGAGACTGATGACAGTGCGCCTAAAAAAATTGATAAGTTTTGGCGGGTATTAGTCATTGATGATGATGAGTCTGTTCACCAAGTAACTAAACTTGTGTTAGCTGATACTGTTATTGAACATAGAAAGCTAGAAATTGTATCTGCTTATAGTAGTGAAGAGGCAAAACAAATTCTACAAAAAGATGATAGCTTTTGTATGGCTTTTGTTGATGTGGTGATGGAAACCGATCATGCAGGGTTAGAGTTGGTTGAATGGATTAGGAAGGAGCATAAAAACCAAGCAATTAGGCTTATTCTCAGAACTGGGCAAGCAGGAACTGCACCTGAAGCGAAGGTTATCAGAGATTTTGATATCAATGATTATAAAGAAAAAACCGACTTTACAGCGAATAAAATGATCACTACGGTTTACGCCAGTATTCGTGCTTATAGAGATATTATGACTATTCAGCGTAGTCTCGATGCCTTTAAGATATTAATCGAAGCTACTCATGATCTATTAAAAATTAACCAACTCAGACCTTTTGGCTCTGCAGCGTTGAATCACTTACTCGCTTTAATGAATGTAGACAGCTCTGCTTTATATATTGCACGTACGCAAATTGATTTCGCACAACAAGTGACTAGCTCAATAATTGCTTGTACGGGCAAATACGTATGTGAGAGCGACTCACTTGAGTCTTCTAATATTGACACAGAAGTTAAGAGCAAAATCCAACAAGTTTTTCATGATAAGTCGCATTTTAGTAATAACGAATGCTTTGTTGGTTATTATCAATCGGGTGTTAATTCAGCATCGGTACTATATATAGAGTTTGAGGATGATAATGAACACTTTAAAGCCAGCTTAGCTGAGTTATTTGCGACAAATGTAGCTCTTATTCTCGAGAGTTTAACTAAGCAAAAAGAAATTGAGAAAACGCAAAAGGAATTACTATTTATTGTGAGTGAAGCCGTAGAGGCAAGAAGTAAAGAAACAGGAGCCCATGTTAAAAGAGTTGCACTGATCTGTGAGCTGATTGCGCGAAAACTTAATTTGAATGAAGATTATATTGACGCGTTACTTTTAGCTGCCCCCTTACACGACTTGGGTAAAATATCAGTGCCTGAAGCGATTTTGCATAAACCTGACAGCTTGAATGAGCAGGAACGAGAGATAATGCAAACTCATGCGCAAATAGGAGGGGAAATACTTGATAAGTCTTCTGTTAGTGTCTCTAAGTTAGGTGCGAAGCTAGCTAAGTATCACCATGAAAATTGGGATGGTAGTGGTTACCCTGAAGGTCTCTCTGGTGAAAACATTCCACTTGAAGCCCGCATTATGGCGGTAGCAGATGTTTTTGATGCGCTAGGCTCTAAACGCTGCTATAAAAAAGTATGGGGTGATGAGCAGATCAGAGCTTATTTGCTCAGTGAAAAAAGCAAAAAATTTGATGCAGGCATTGTCGATATTGTCATCGATAACTTTGATGAGTTTTTAGCGATAAGAGAAAAGTTTCCAGATTCAACTTCGTAATTATATTAAGCAGGGCTTTGTAATAACTGTATTCAAATAGATAATAAGCTATAACTATGATTGTATAGCTTGGAAGTAATAATATTCTAAAATTTCCATTTATTGATTAACTTACTCAACTCTCCTGAGGACTTTAATGTAGAAAATGCTTCTTGGTATTGTTTTATTAAAGCAGGATCACTATTTTTATTAATGGCGATACTTAATGGGGTATTTAACTGCTGAACTTCGGTAATTTTTTCAAATTTATTGCAATCTATAGCAAAACGTAAACAGGTTTCTTTTATGGTTTGCTCATTTTCAATAAAATAGTCAATTCTGTTAAGTAACACCATCTGCATGCGTTGATTAGGGTACACGACAGGGTATAAATCAATGTTAGGTAATTGGGAGACATAGGCATATTCATTGGAGCCTCGGTAGGTCGCAAAAGATGTATGTTTAAAATTATTCGATAAGGCCAATTGATGGGTGTTACGCTCTTTTAATCCCCAAATAAAGTACCTTTCTACTAAAATGTCACCAATCCAATGAAATAAAGGCTCTCGTTTAATGGTTCTAGAAATCGAGTATATAAAGACATTCTTTTTTGTTAAAGCATTATCATAAGCTCTTGCCCAAGGCATGATATGAACTCTTGGTGTGTCTTTTGTTCTATTGAAAAGGGCTAATATAATTTCAGTAGGAAGGCTTTCAGGTAGGGCGTCTGATTGTCTAAGTTTACAAGGTTGGTTGCACTCTGTTACAACCGTAAGTTCTCGCGCATTGAGCGAATTAATACTTAGTAAAAGTATACAAATAGATAAAAAATAAGAACGTGCAATCATTAAATACAACTATGCTCAATACAGCTAGAACCATCATAAAACAATCGTTGCAATATATTCAAGGAAAGTTACTTAATGAAAATGCACTGATGAATAAAGTGTTATCGCAATGACGAAATATCAATAAAGGCTATCGAGCGAAATAATGTTGTTTTAGTAACATAAAAAGGCGAGCACTTGTTTTGTGCTCGCTTTAGTTTGTTCATATTAAAATTAAACTGTTCTTGTTGCTGTGGCCGGAGGGATTAAAGCTGCTTTTTTGGCAGGGTATAATACAGCGAGTTGCCCAACAATAAATAACGCGACAGCACCAAAGGCAATTAATTCAAAACCTATAGGAGTTAAATTAAAGGTTTTAACTAGCCACATGTTTAATGCAATTGCCCCAGCAATACCAATAATTACGCCTACACAAGATATTAAAAAGTTTTCAACAAGAAAGTAGCGCATTACTTGCCATTTTGTGGCGCCAATTGCTCTGCGAGTACCTATTTGTTTTGTACGTCTATTTATACTGAATATTGCTAAACCCACAATACCAAACCCCGTAATGAGTGTTAGGGTAATAACTACTGTTGTTAGTATTTTGTTGGTAGCATTATGTCGTCTATAGCTTCTTTTTCGTGTTTCTTCTAAGGTAGTTACTCGGCGAATAATCCTTTCTTTATTACTCTCAGCTAAGGTTTTTTCGATAATAGGCATTAACTCATCTCTTCGGCCACTCTCTGTTCTAATAAAGTAATAGCTACTTTGAGTCTCCATTTGAAAAGGCACTAACATACTGCGTTCAACGCCTCCCCAGCCATTCCATGGGGCTTGCAATGTTTTGATAATGCCAATGACTTGCATTGGTTGATTTTGCGAAATGTAAATTGTTTTACCTAGGGCCGTCTCCCAGTTATCAGGGTAGAGCTGCTCAGCAAAAGCCTTAGTGATTATAGTTTTACTTGGCCAAGTCGATTGTCCATCTACACGCCATTCAATATCCTCAGCAGAAAAATTTGTACCTGCAAGAAGCTCAACACCTAAGGTATTGATAGCGTGATCATCCACCATGTAAACTGCGCTGCCAATGGTATCTTTATCATCACCGGGTTCATGTTGTAATGACATAGACCAGCCCCCACCACTAAGTGGAATAGCATTGATTTGAAGAGCATCAATAACGCCTGGAGTTTTACGTATGGAATTTAAGTCCGTTTGCATTTCTGCTTGCAAATTATAATCTTTTCCGAAAACAGTATTGGTTAAATAAAAGGTGTTTGCTTCATCTAAACCACTTTCTCGTTGCATTTGACTTTGTCTGTCTTGGATCATAAATATGGCGTTAACCATAATGGTCATTGTTAACGCTATTTGTAATGCGATTAACAATGCGCCTATTTTATTTCGCAAGAGTGCGCGTACAATAAGGCCTATTTCTATCATGATAATATCCTCGCCTTTATTGGCTTTTTAGCTGATGAGATGGTTGAACTTTGCAAGCTCGCCATGTAGGGTAAATTCCTGCAATAATGGTTGCAAAGAATGATATTGCTATGGCTAAGGCCATCATATTTAAATCAAGAGTGGCTAAGTTTTGCATATAATCGCCATATAAGGTTTCAATACCTATTAGTCCCCAAAAGGCGAAAAATAACCCTAACAAACCACCAGCAAAGCCAATGCATCCTGCCTCGATAATATATTGAAAAAATAGCGTTGATTTACTTGCTCCTAACGCTTGTCTTAAGCCTATTTCAGGTGCTTTGCCTAAGAATTTTGCCAGTAATAATCCTACGGTATTTAATAAGCAAACAATGAGAAACATGAAAGACATTGTCATCATTATGCGAGCGTCATCAGCAACGACCTCTTGAACTTCTAACCATTGCGTTACTGTTGATAACCTATTGTCCATCGGGCGTAAAAATCGTCCGTATTGCTTTTGTTCTTCAACATAAGCATTAAGAAAATTAAGGTAATCATCTTTATCTTGTTCTGTTTTTAACTCGACCCAAAACTGTGTCCAGATACACTCAGAAGCTAAGAAGGCCTCGAAGCCGTCACCGGTAGGTTTCCAGCAATTTGTGTTACCGGACATTCTCATTTTTTCTTCAGCGATAAGATTAAACGGAACAAAAATATCTTCGGTTTCGTTAAAAGCGCCGGTTGATATGTCGTAAAAACGAGGTTTAGGTTGCCAATGGTCAATGACGCCAACCACTTGAAAAACGTTGCCATCGATTCGAATTGACTCTCCGACTGAATTTTTACCGCCGAATATTTTTTCATTGGTTTCTTTATTAAGAACCACAACTAACTCTTTATTGTCATCAGCTTGATTCGACCAAGCATTACCGTAGATAAAAGGCACATCGAACATAGCAAAAAAATCAGCAGAGTTAGCTCGAGCATTGACTATCATAGGTAATATTTCTGGATCATTTGGCTCTATTACAGCATACGCTTGTGCTTGAACATTTTGTCGAAATGCTTTTTTAGCCTTCATCAAATTTGTAGAGTCAGTGTAGGTTAGTTGATCTGGCGGGTTTTGCCCTTCATCAAAAGGATCATTTACATCCCAACTATCAAGTTGCACGTAATATAATTGCTCACTTTTATGAGGAATAGGGTTGGCAGACATTAAGTAATTAACGGTCACCGTTGTCATAGTTGCGCCAATACCTAGGCCAATAGCGAGAATCATTAATAAGCTCAGCCCCCAGTGTTTGAGGATGCTGATTCGAGCAAGTCGTAAATAGTAATTAAACATGGTACTTCCTTAGTGTGTGAGAGTTAGGCTGAAGCTTTTTCAGCAACAACATCTAATTCGCTTACTCGGCCATCCCTAACTTGAATGGTTCTAATCGCACGCATGGCTAGTTCTAGATCGTGCGTAACCATAATGATGGTTGTACCTTGTTGATTAATTTCTTCTAGTAAAGTCATCACACCTTGTGCCATTTGCGAGTCAAGGTTTCCGGTTGGTTCATCAGCTAATAAAAACCTAGGCTCGGTTGCTAACGCTCTTGCAATGGCGACACGTTGTTGTTGTCCACCAGATAACTGACTTGGAAGGTGCTTCATACGAGAAGCTAAACCTACTCTCTCTAAGTTTTCTTCAATTCTGCGACGCCTTTCTTTAGCATCAAAGCCACGATACCTTAATGGTACATCAACATTGTCAAATAAATTCAAATCAGGAATAAGATTAAAGCCTTGAAAAACAAAGCCTATCTTTTCATTTCTCATACGTGAGCGCCCATTATCATTGAGTTGCCCAACGTCTTTACCATCAAGGGTAAACTCACCGTTTGTGTAGGTTTCAAGTAATCCGGCAATATTTAAAAAGGTGGTTTTACCAGAACCAGAAGGTCCTGTGACACTAACAAAATCACCTTCGTTTACGGTTAAGTTAAAATTGTTTAAAGCATGTGTTTGTATATTTCCTGTTTGAAAGGTTTTATTAATATTCTTCATAACTAGCATAATGATGTGTCCTTGTTCGTTTATATTCTTATAAGAAGTAGTTAGGCACTTTTATCGAAACGTGCCTAGTTTGCGTTAGTTGTTTAGTAAAACTTGCTCGGCAGCATTGAACATATCAGTGCCAGAAATAATGATACGTTGTCCTTCTGTTAAGCCGTTAAGTACTTCAACATGGCTTAAACTTCTTGCGCCAAGAGAAATTGGCGTTTTAGTCGCAAGGCCGTCATTAATTAAATAAGCGAATCTACCACCGCTACTTTCCATGAATTGGCCACGTTGAATTTGTAATACGTCACTCTTATATTCCAAAATAATTTGGGTATTGAGTCGTTGATTTTGGCGGAGTTGTTGAGGGGTTTCTTTTGAAAAGCGTACTCGTCCTGTAACCTGATTATTCAGTATTTCGGGGGAAATTGTTACAAGACGAGCACTAAACTGCTTTTGTTCAAATTGCACGTTAACGTCCATGCCGATTACCAGATCATCGGCATAGCTTTCAGGGATATCTATCTCAACTTCTAAATTGGATAAATCAACAACGGTTAAAATTGCTTGGTTTTTACTTAAGAATGTTTTGTTGTCTGTATTTAAATTACCAACAATGCCACTGACAGGTGAACGAATTGTTAAACCTTCTACTTGACGTTCAAGCTCACTTACTAAAAGTGCTTGACGTTTAATATCTAGTTGCAGTGATTTACCATCAAAATCTAAGCTTTCAATGTTCAGCGCAGCATCTTGTTCCGCATGTCGGTGTTGTAACTGAGCATTCTTTAATTCATCTTGCGCTTTTTCAAAATCAATTTGATTAATGGCATTTTTCTCGTACCCTAAATCTGCTCGGCGTTTTTCACGCTTAGCAGAAACTAGACGAACATTGGCTAAATCAACAGATTTTTGATCGATTAAATGCTGTTTTTTTGCTTGTATTTTTTGACGTTCATAACTAGATTTTAAGCTATCTAAAATAGCTTGCTGCTGAAATAGTCGACTCGTTAACTCTGGACTCTCTAAAGTTGCTATCGCTTGGTTTTCTTTTACTTGATGCCCCGCTTCTATCAGTAAGGTAATGGTGCCATCTGCTGGGCTATATACCGTAGGACTGACAGCAGCGACAACTCGACCCAGTACTGAAATATCACGAGTAAAGTCTCCACGGGTCACTATAGCTGTTCTAACTCTTTCTGCAGAAATTGAGTGACTTGCTTGGCTCCATTTACTGGCAGCAGGTGCTATTTGCCAAATAATAGTTGCTATAACAACTATCGTGATAGCTATTGAGGTAATTGTTTTAGTTTTGTTTTTAGGTTGCGCGATCACTATATCTTGATCACTAGTATCTTTTATTTTCATTTTATTCCCCCGAATGTTTTTGTATAAGTCGAAAGAGAATGCGAAAAAGTTTAAATTAATTTTGAAATAATCTTTAAGGAGAGATTTTAAAATGGTTTTAATGAGACTTTTTTAAAGATTAATGTTTAGTGGGGTATTAAGACAAAAGACAAGATGTACATTTGATATGCGCACTCGTAATGTGTTGCTTTAAAACATATTTTTTAGGAGAGCTGGTGTGAAGCTGTTAATAAAAAAGCACCAACAAGTGGTGCTTTTGTTAAGTAAAACGTTGATTAAATTTTATTTCTTAATTTTGCGAGATGTTAACCCCAAAATACCTAAAGCGAAAATAGCAAGGGTAGAGGGCTCTGGCACTTGTGTTAAAGCTACATTATCTAAACCTAAACTGGCTGGTCCAGTAAAATTCTCAGGGATAAATGCATTAAAACTAATTGAAATATTTGCTAAATCCATGGCTGCAAAAACAGAATGGTCAAAAGAAACTACCTCGCTAAACCATGAAGGGTCGTTTATAGACTTTATTGACTTGCTGAATAACGTTTCAACTAATGAACCATCAGTGATAATTACAGAAAATGTACGTTCAATAGGCCAAGTCCAACCATTATCACCAGTAACTGCGTAGTCAAAAGCTAATGAATAAGAGTTTAAAGCACCAAGGTCGACCATTTGACTTAGTGCAAAGGTTTGAGGTCCATTACCATCAAAACTATTATACGCTTCATAGCCCGCACTAGGGTCTGCCAAAAGGTTCCAACAAATACCGTCATCGTTAAGGGCAACTGTCCAGTCAGTATCGCAACCTGAATTGCCATTTGAAGAAACATTCCAATTTGATAGATCTCCTGTTTCGAAATCACCATTTTCAATCAGGTTTGCATTAACATAACAACTAGTGGATAAAGCTAAACTAACACAAGCCGCTTTTAATATTTTTATATTCATGGCATACCCTATAAATTATTGATTTAAACATGACTTTATATTGATAGGTGATAAAGCAAGAAAGCAAGTAATGCGCCAGAATGAAATTGTTTTTATTTTCAGTTGGTTATGGTCGTGCTAAAGAAGTTGTAATTTTATACTGTAAAGAAAATGGACACCGTATAGTATTTGAGATCTACCATTTATTGGTTAAGGATAAGGAGTTTCAATAACTTTATTGGTAGCAAACAGTAATTCTAGCAGATATATAATCTGCTCATTAGTGAGTCTATAGTTTTGACTGAAGTGTTGTTGCTATTCTCATTTGGTTCTTAGTTTATTTAGTACTAAATTCTATAGTTACCACTCATTCAAACATTCCTGTATAATCCCGCGCATTAAACAACTGCCTAACGCCCTGAATTTGCTAAGGCAGTACAACACCACTTATGACGCTACTCTTTATCAGATTTAGCATTAGTTAAATAATATAGAGTAAGTTGAGAGCCTTATGACCGTAGAACAATTCGACCCGAATGCTCCTAAAAAAAGCAGTAACTCAAATGAGAGCCAAACAACCACGTTAGACATTCCATCTAAAATGATTGAAGAGCAACATAACGAAGTTGTTAGCTCTAATACAGAATCAGAACGCGCTGCAAAGGTGGGCTTCGTGAGTCTTGGGTGCCTAAAGTAGTGTAAGCGTTGCTTTGTAGCGCCATGTGTTTCTTCTTACTTCTCAGTTAAATACTCAACCAAGCCTTGTCGTAACTCCTTATCTAACAAGCCACTTGCAACACGACAATCAACAGGTATATCTATATTAAGTATTTGCCGTATAGCAAAAATAAACGATAAATTTAAGCAAACCTTTTCACCTATAGCTAAACAGCTACCGTCTAAGTCTTTGTGTAGCTCATATTTCCAAGCCTTGTATTTAAGCAGTGACTTAAAAATAATAAGCATTTTATATTTGAGGTTGTTTATTTGTGCGGACGGTAATAACTGGTGGGCAATAAGCTTATAGTCCATTGCTATAAGCTGTTTATCGGTTAAGTGATTAAAATTTAATGTCATCAATACAGTGAATTCTAGCTATAAACGAATAGTTCACTGAGATTTTACCATTACTTTTTACCTACTGCCTTAATTGCCATAAGCTTAGAGTCAAACTCACCAGCCTTTACTGCTTCGATTACAACGTCATAGACACCGGTTAAAGCTGTCGAATCCTTTACCGCTATCGCATACAAGCCTTTTGCGAGTTCAAGCGATTTTGAGCCGTATTTGATAGGGGTAAAGTATTGCTCGTCAATTTTGTAAAACCATGGCTTGATTTGTTTAGGTACACGAACCTTATTTTTTATACCTGTTTCTTGGTCGATAACATACTTATATTTGAAAGCTTTAAACTCTTCGTTTTCAACAAGACAGCGAGCCATTTCTCGCTGTACTTCTAGTCGAGCTATAAGTTTGTTTTGTCGCTGTATAAGTGGGTCAGTAGGATGCTTAGGTGGTGCTTCGGTAATATTGAGTTTACTTAAAAGAGATTTAGTCATAATTGACTCCTTTGGTTAACAATGAAGTAAAGTTTATTGTTGTATTAACCAAAGGACGACCGAATTATGCAGAGGTGTTTACAGTGCTAAAAAATGTACGTTTTTCGTGGTTTTTAGCTACTAATTAGTTTATCTGGGCATATACTGTTACTTTTTAGAGCAATCTTTAATAACTCGAACGATTCTTGAACTTCTAACTTTGCCAAAATATTAGCCTTATGGGCATGTACTGTTTTGGGCATAATGTTGAGGTTTGATGATATGGCCTTTATTGAATAGCCTGTTGCCAATAAACAAAATATATCATGCTCTCGGCTGGTTAATTGCTTAACTTTTGACTGCTCTAATTTGTTATTATCAAAGCGAATGTTTTTAATAATATCAGCACCTAAGAAACTGTTGCCATTAACGACATTATCAATTGCTTCAAATAGCTCTTCTGAGGCGTTATTTTTAGAAATATAAGCATTGGCTCCAGCGTCTATAGCATCAGTAACATAGGGATCACTATCATACATGCTAACAATGATTATTTTAGCTTTAGGCATGTTTGATTTAATGACTGGAATTAAATGTAGGCCGTTTTTGTCAGGTAAGGAAAGGTCAAGAATGACTATATCAAGTTGCGCTTTGTCTATTGAGCAAATAGCTTCATTAAAACTACTCGCTTCTAATACAACTTTATAACCTTGTTCTAGCTCTAGTAGACGCTTAAACCCCTCTCGTACTATTGAGTGATCGTCAATCAGTGCAATATCCATATTTACTAACCTAGTTAAGAGTTTGATTGTTAAATCATATTTAACAATTATATACTGGCTGTAACAATAACGTTGAAGCCATTAAAATGCAAAGCTTAAGCACAAAGTACATTACTAATTTTTCATTAATTTCGATCGCTTATGGCATGCTCTGGTACTTTACTTGGTTTTTACCCGTTAACTTTGCTGTCGTTAATAATTCTGCTAGCTGGTTCTTACCTGCTGGTTTTCGTTTTGCTGCTTTTTTAATGCTTCCAAGAAGGTATTGGCTTGCAATTATACTAGGTGAGTGGACAGCAATTAAGTTGCTAAATGATCTTAAAGATCCAATGACACTTTTTGCTGAATTTGTTTCTATAGCACCGCCTGCGTTGATCTACCTAACTGCGGCACATATACACCTAAAGCTGTATGGCAAAGCTGCATTTAATAATGTTAAGCAAACAATTTCTTTATTATTCTTCGGCTTTAGTGCCGCTATATTAACGGCTACTGTGTTAGTTACTAGCATGATTTATCATGGGAAATATGCATCATCGGGTACTGAAATGCTTATTAGTGAAATGCATTTAGCTAATATATTTGCATTTGCTTTAGGTGATATTGTAGGAATGCTGTTAATTGTCCCTAGTATTATTCTTATCTCAGACTTAATTAAGAAAAGAACAACGATTGATATTTGTATTAATTTTAAAATGCTAATACAGTTTTTTTCTATAGCAATGATAGGTATTTTATTACTGTCGAATTTACATCAAATTCCTTTGTATTACATTCAAATGATTGTAGTAATGCTAGTGATCACCTGTTCCTATAAATATGGCTGGCAAGGAGCAGTAGTTAGCGTATTTACAATGTGTATTGTTATTGTTCTAGCTGCATTATTAGCTGACACACAAAGTTCTATGATCGAAAACCAAGTTTACTTAATAACTATTGCTGTTATTGCGTTAATACTCGGAACATCAATATCTCAACAAAACCAATTAACTCATCAACTACTGGAACAGAATTTAACCTTAGAAACGTTGAATATTGGCTTGAACGAAGAAGTAAAAAAGAACCAACAATTGGCCGCAAAAGTCATTAGCATTCAAGAGTCTGAAAGAAAGAAAATATCTACAGAGTTACATGATGATATCGGGCAAAACATTACAGCAATTAATACCGAGGTTAAAATAATAGAGCGTTTATCAACAAACCAAATGGTTGAAGCTTCAATTAGTAATATTAAGCAGTTAACAAGCACTATTTACTCAACAGCACATCATTTAATGAGCATGCTACGCCCACGTGTCATTGATGAGTTAGGGCTTGAAAAAGCACTGGATAGCAGCCAATTTCATCAACTGCTCAACAAAGCTGGTATTAACTATCATGTAGATATTCATGGTGAATTTGAGAGCCTTGATGATGTAGTGAAAATTGCAATTTATCGTATTGCACAAGAGTCAGCCACTAATGCAATAAAGCATTCGCAAGCTGGAAATTTTTATTTAGATTTATCGCTAGAGAATCAATTACTAACTTTAAGAATAAAAGATGATGGTATTGGCTTTGATACGACTGACAAAGATAAATTAAAAGGGCGTTTTGGCTTACTGGGTATAGAAGAGCGTGTGTTATCTTTACAAGGCCAGTTTGAGCTAAACAGCAGTGATATAGGCTCTGAAATTATAGTAAAAATTTAACCTTACCAGTGTTAGTTGCATAGTAAATAGTGCCTTCGAGAACTAGGAATCTCCTGTTATATCCTCGTAGTATATCCATAGTTTTAATGGATAACTTAAAGGGATAAACATGCCGTTATTAATAACAATTATTTTATTTTTGTTTATACATGCGTTTAACTTATTAACAATTGCAGGGGTATGTGTTGGCTTTATTATTAGTGGAGCATTTGTTTACTTTACTGGCGGCTGGTTTGTAAAGTGCTTAACAGTTGCCCTATGCTCGCTTTTTTATATAAGCAACAATTACAGTTGGGAAGCAATGGCAATACCTATGGCACTCAGTACACTTTTAATAATAGTTAAACGCTATTATTTAGCATTAGGTTTCGGGCTGTTAGCTGGTTATATAGGTAGTAGATAATAACCATTATTAAGAGCGATGCGGACTATTTTTTCAAACTAAGAATATTTCCTAGACGAACTAGGAAATTCCCACCTTATTCTCGTAGCATGTTACATATAAAATATAGATTAAGCTCGTTAGAACACTGTTTTATATATCATTTAATATGCTTTATAGGGAATGAAAATGCGTAGATTAATTTTGTTAATGGCTTTACCTTTCATGTTAACTGCTTGTGGTGGGGGAGGTTCAAGTGATAATACAGAACCCGTTAAAGAGGTTCCTAAACCATCCATTACAGTTTTAGAAAATCAAAATGTTAATGAAAACAGCACTAGCACTATTTCATTTACTATTGCTAACTATGCTGGTGAAATGGCCGTTGAGCAAATATCTGGGCTGTCAATTAGCAGCCAAGTGACTACAAGTAATATTGAAATTACTACACCAGAAATATCAAAAGACGAAGTGTCTGTAATTCGTTTGAAGCTTGTTGATTCGAATTACAGCTCAATATATAAAGATATCACTATTAATATCACTAACGATATTAGCAAGTTATATGCTTATGACTTCAATCAATATCTAATTGCAGATAATACAGTCACTGAAAATGATACATACAAAATTGAATACTTTGGTATGTATAGTGAGAAGACCTCAGAGCCCTATACAGAAGCAGTTTGCTACCCTGATCCAAATGTGTGTAATGACGAAGATAATATATTTGCATATGAAATAAATAACTATGGTTATGGGGATTTCAATAATGACGGGTTGATGGATGTCGTTATTACTAAAGGATATTCACCTCATACTATTGCAAGGGACTGGGAATATACCACGCCGTCCGTACCACTTTTCTTTTTGCAAACTCAAGATGGTACATTGGAACTGAATAATTCGATTGTAGAAAACTACGATAGTTTAAGGCAATGTTGGTCGTATCGTGTTGCAATTGCTGATTTCAATGGTGATGGAAGAGACGACTTTGTCGCATCATCTTTTTGTCAATCATATGAGGGGTTTAATGGTAACCCTGATTTTAAGCTCCCAGATGATGAGAAAGAAAAGCCATTATTGTTACTTTCTAATGATGAAGGTAAGTTAGTAGAAAGTAAGGATAATATAAATATTGATATGAGTACTTACTGGGGAGCTCATGAAATATCTGTTGGTGATGTTAATAATGATGGGGTTGATGATATTTATACAGGTGGGCATGTACTTATAAACGACGGGCAAGGCTTTTTTACAGATCAAACAAATTCTTTTGTTGATGAAATTACTGGAGCTGGCGGTTCAGCAATTGGTGATATTAATGGCGATGGTAAAAGTGATTTAATAAAGGATCATGTAGCCTATATTTCTAATGCTAATAACGATAGCTTTAAAAAAGTTAATTTACCCGCAGGTTTTTGGGGGGCTAATAATACGCGGAGTAACTATTCTAAAGTAGCAAATATACTTCCTGATGTACCCGGTAATGAAATTATCTTAGCTGAAACAAGAACAAACCCATATTACGATGGGCGTTACATACAATTGTATAGTTACCAAAATGATTCTTTTGTTTCTTATAGCAATGTTTTAATAGGGAACGAAAGTAGAGTAGGTACGGGTTTTGAAGATAATATTTATAAAAGTGGTGAAGGAACCTTTACTTTATTTGATACCAATTCTGACGGATTACTTGATCTTGTTGATATTACTGCTGGAGCATTAAATACAAGTAATGGCAGCTTTGACGGAGTTGATGTTTTCAAAAATAAAGGGGACGGAACTTTCGAGTTGCAAAGTAATGACGCTATTACTTATATCGCACCAGACGATATTGTCGGTTTTGAAGATAATGATAATGTTAGAGCTTGGGGGGTACCTGCAGCTATACCTATGCAGTTACAAAAAGATAAGCCAGTGAGTTGGCTGACCTTTGTTGAACCTTATCCTGAACAATGGCCAATTCAAGAAAGAAACTATGTCTACTACACAATTAAGGCTAAATAGCTTCATAATTACTTAACTCAAAAGGGCGCATACGCGCCCTTGAACTTTTCAGCTATACAGTTAATAAAATCTAACTTTTTACTCTACTCTTACATAAATAGTTAATTTTTGAACGAACTAACTCTACTAGGCATTGCAATTTATTTCGCCTATTCAATACCTCGAAACTATCAACGTCATTTAACACACTAACTAACAGTATAAGTACATATTCTAGAGTCGACAGTACATTGATACTAGGTTGTGCCTTTTGTGCAAGTATTACGCTGTAATAGCTCCTGTGCATCCCTAAAAATTGTTCACTAAATTGATACCCTGATTTGCACATGTTTAAACCTTTTAACTGTGCATATATTTCTTGCAATTCCATTGCTGCTCCTTTTTGCAAAGGGTTATTAAACCCGTTTTAACTATTTATCAATAAATCGCTAATAACTTAATTAAAAAATCAATTTATTCAACGAGTTTAACCTATCGAAAAAGCTCACTTCCCAAGAGCAATATTCATAATAAAAACTGATGCTTCTTCGTGTTTTTACTAATTTATTAGCGCCAAAAGATAAATAAAAGCATGTGTTAATTTATAAGGATATTTATGAAAATAAAAAACAAGAATCAGCAAGCTATTGTTGAATGGGTTAATAATAGCAAGACAAAATTTAATTATGCAGCAACACTTACTTTTCCTAATGATACTTCGTCACAAGAGCAAGCTAAAAAGATATGTAATCAATTCTGTAACTTTTATAACTCTGAACTTGGTTATAAAAACTATAAACGCAAAGTAATACATGACAAGACGAAAGCAGCCGCAATATATGCAAGCTTAGAAGGTGATGGGCAAGTGCAGGATTATCATTATCATCTTGCACTTTATAAGCCTGAAAACATACCTGATTGGAAATTTGAATTATTGGTAAAAGACTGCTGGAAACGAGCAACATTTTCAGGGTTTTGCAAAACAGACGTCAAGCCTATGACTAGCATTGGTTGGACGACCTACATAACAAAACAAGTCAGCTCTACAAACACAGATTCTTTGGACGAAATAAACACAAACATACACTAAAAGCTTATGGGGTAGCAGCGAGTAGATAGTAGCTCTGTCGTTGCCATAAGTTTAAACAGGCTCACTACAGTGGGCTTGTTTTGAGAGTGTGTCAGTTATATCACTTATTTAATTATTTTTCCTTTCTGTTCAATTAACTTAAAAACAAAGACACAATAGATAGATGCGAAGTTTACGTAGCAAGTCTATCTTGCAGTGATTCTCGACTGGCTTCGCTAGACGAGCTAGTAATAATTCAATAACAAATCTTTAATCGCACATTTTAAAAGTCGTGTAACACGACTTTATATTTAAATCGACAAATCAAAAATTAATAATAGGGAATAATTATGTTATTACTACCTAATCTTGTCACAACACAAAACAAAAAATAATGCTTGAGCAACAACAGTATCGATTAACAGCTCTCTGGTTTGAATTTTTTAAATTAAATGAAACTTATAAAAAATACTGCGATGCAAAACAACAAAATGACCAAAAGACAATAGAAAATATCAATGATATGTATCCCCATTTGAGTGGGCTGTATCATCATTGGGGAAACATACATCACGAATTTAATGATTTCGCTGTTTGGCAAAGACATCACATGCATTTAGTTGTTGCAGGCTCTGTTGACCAGTACAACGACGTCAAAGAAATCCCGCGTACTAAAAGCCGATATTATCTAAGTATACCTCTAGCGCTTGATGAAAAAACAGCTTTAAATCAGGCGAAAGAGCTAATTGAGAGTGTCTATCGGCAAAAGAAAAACATCAAAGTCAAATATCCACTGCGAATAAAACAATCAACTTTAGAAGCAGTAGAAAAGCAAATAGAAAAGTTGTATGGCTGTTTAGTTACTGCTTTGGAAGAAAATAAACAATCAAATAATCTAAGTATTATTAATGAATTAGGAACTGACGGCTATAAGAAATGGCCTACTGATGCAAACTCCGCTAAAAGCTTTCCAAATGAAACTAGAGAGATCAGAAATTTTAAAACGTGGTCAAAATCCATTATCGAAAATACCTTGCACGGTAAATTCCCTGTCTACTCATAATTCCTTTATTACACAGTAAATATTAGTTCACACCTCATTGTATTTGGTTCTTAAGCTCATAATAGTAAAAGAGTTTAATAGTGATTTTCTAAAGGAGGGGAGTTTTTATTAACTTCCCCCTCACGACGGAATATTAAAAATCATTCATAGTTGCGTACACCTCGATGCAGTTGCGGCTGTGTGTCGAGGGCTGCGTAAATATGATTGTATTTTTTGCAGTTAATTAAAAAGCCGTTGAGAACTTAATAATGTCTAATAAAGGCTTGATTTGTACTATTGAATCCTTAATCCAAACCCGTAATGACTGGGAGGTGAATGAATACAAGAGCAGTAACCTAAAGCTTTACAGGCTGTTAGATGACTGTTACCAATTAGCTACTGAATTTAAAAAAAGCAGTAGTGCAAAAAATGACATAGAAGCGATGTTAAAAGCAAGAAAAATGCAAGTTCGTGCAGATGACAGCATTCTTCGTAAATTGTTAAAGCTTGTCTTTGCAAGTGATAAGCGACGAGTTTCTGCCTATGCAAAAGTTGTTGAAGTAGCTATTTCTGAGAAAATATCACCAAAAGAGTTGCCGCGATGGATTGATGAAAAAGGTGGTATAGAAGAAATCAGAACAGCCAACACTAAAAGTGGAAATGCTGAAGAAAAAATTAACCATGGCAAGGTTATAGCTCAAAAGCTAGCGCCGATTTCTACAATCCCTCAACATGAAGCAATTACTGAGCAGGCTGGGCTTGTTGTATTAATTGCAAATGTTAAAGATGACTTTTCAACAGAAGTGCTTTACAGCGTTAACCATCAAACAGTTCTTAATTCAGCTTTAAAGGAACTAAGCCGAAAAGAAAAAACTGATAACGCTAGCTTTGAGAGGCTTTATAAATCAGTTGCGACAACGCAACCCGGAAAATCTGCATCAGTAAAAATAGCTAACCTCGTAAAGAAGTCGACGAAATCGAAGAAGGCTAAAAGGTGGAAAGCGTTAAATATTACTCCTACAGCCAGACCATTAGATAAAAATTCTAAGCGTGCCGAAAATCAATAGTTCGGTCTTGAACTGAGTTTACTTAAGCCTTCATTAAACAATATAACTTGATGCATTGTAGCGCTAGCCGCTGCAATGTGTATAAGGAACCACCATGAAAAATTTTACTGAAAAATATAAACCAAAGAATTTATCTGAGATTAATTTTCCTGATAGTGAAAGTGAAGAAATAGTTAATCACTGGATTAGCTCCAAATCGTCAGATCCTCTTTTATTATTAGGACCACCAGCAACAGGTAAAACAAGTATTGCAGATATTGCTGGTGCAGCAATGTACGCAGATTTTTATGAAACAGATCAGTTAAATCTCTGTGGTACAGATACAATAAACAGCATCGTCAGCCAAATAGATAAGCATTTAACAACAATGAGTTTAAATTTTGGGGTTAAAAAGTTAGTTGTTATTAATGAGTTTTACGAATTAAAAGATAAACAATCTAAATTCAGAACAATCATTGAAAAAGAGCTTTATAAAAAAAATTGTCATTTTATATTCACCGCTAATGCAGTTGAAAAGGATATAGATTCCGCTGTAGTTTCAAGATGTATTGTCGTAAAAATGAGTCGACCAAGTCCGTGTGTTATCGCTACACAGTTGCATGAAATTGCTTGCGAAAATGAGGCTGACTATATTTCAAAACAAGATTTAGAAAATCTAGCATCAGAAAACCATTGCGACTATCGTAAAACTTTACAGGCACTAGAACGGTCATTACATAATTACAGTTAAACGTCGTGTAACACGACTTTTTAAATCAACTCAACAGCCGCTTTAAGCATGGCATCATTAACGTCAATATAGCGTTGTGTCGTGCTTAAATGCTGGTGTCCTGCCAACGTCATTAATACCTTCGCTGATACGCCTTTATGCGCTAAGTTTGTAATAAAAGTTCTGCGCCCACTATGGCTGCTTGCACCATCAATACCTGCTTGTTCATATAACTTTAAAAATACCTGACATAGTGAATTGCCTGAAAAGCCTTTACCTTTTTGCGAACGAATGAGCGGTAAAGTAATATTTGATTCAGATAGGTTATTTTCTAGATAGAAAAGCTCAAGCAGTGTTACTAGTTTTTTATTAAACACAACAGTTCGACTGTTACTACCCTTTGTTTGATTAGCAGAAAGTGTCACAAAATTATTTACTTTGCCACTGTCATTAAATAGATCACTAATATAAAGTGCTGCAATCTCTTTAACACGCAGACCTGCGTAATATGACAAACTCAAGGCCAATACATTTCTGCTGGCGTGACGGCTTGCACTTACAACAGCAATAACGCGCTTGAACTCTCTTTCACTTAATGTCTTTGCTTGCTTCATAACACCACCTTAAAAATATAATCTTTTGCTGTGTTAAGTATATTTTCTTATGTTATGAATGGGCGACCGAAAAAATGGATTGTTTTCTACACTGTAAATCAATAGGTTAGCGCATAATATAATCTTTCATACATTTGATTATATTTTTAACGATAGAGCGCTTTGTGGTGTGAAGGTGATATGTTGATACTTGAAGCAGAGAAGGAAAAGTCTAAATCCTTAATCTTTCCACTACTCTGGATGCTGTACATGAAAAGGTGCTAGACATTAAATCAGCTGATAACTGCGCAGCAAGATTTTTTATGCTGTGCAGTATAGGCGGTTTATAGTTAACTTCATAAGGGCAGTTTGAAAGCCTTAGCTGCCTTTCCAATTATTTAATATTAGTCTGTAAGGTTTAAGTTTAACTACTCATTTTCTTTATTAAGTTTAGCCCTATATTTGCCCATTTCACTCTCTGGGTAGATATCAGCATACCAAGCCAAACAAGTTTCATCTTTCACTTGTGCTCGAACAATCGATTCCCCCCATTTCTTTCCTTTCCAATGCAGGCACACATCCACTCTCAAGCGTTCGATGTTAGGATCTTCTTTTAAACTCATACATTTCGGAAGAGAGCCAACCAGTCCTATAAGAAGAAACAAACTTAAAATACCTTTTACTGTTTCCATAACTGTCCTTTAAGTCGTTGATAACCATATTACAAATATTCAATAAGAAGTTAAACATACAAAAAATTAAGTATTCATAAAATATTTTCATAATTATTTTAGATAGTAACTATGGAAACACTTCAATTCTTTCATTACCAATATAAACAATAGAAACGTTACTAGATTTATTCACCATTTCTTCAATAGCAGAGTTATGCAATGATTTTTTTCGGCCATCAAGGCATATAAAGTAAGCTTTTAAGTCCTTAGAGCCATTTTTACTTGCCATATTTTGCCAGTTTTGTAACTTGGTAATATCATCAAGGTAAATTTTTAAACGTGCAGAATCGCCTTTTTTATTCATTAAAGCACTTCCTTTTACTTCAAATATTGTATTTATATGAGCCATCTTATGAGCATCATTCGAGCAGTTTTTATTCCCGCCTTTATACAAGTTGAATTTACCGTCAAAATGTTGATTGAATATGACCATGTCGGGTCTGTCGTGCATTCTTGAACCATTGGTTTTAGCGAAAGAAAAGTATGTTTCAAGCGATAGTTGTTGGACACCAAAATTAGCGTCTCTAAATAATTGATAAAGGGCGGCAACAGTATTAGCCTCATGACCATTAATCTTTAGTAACTCGTTGCACATAGTAATAAAAGCAGGATTATCGATATTTAATATTGACTGTACAGGTGTATCGCTCCCGTAAGAATTACTAAGGTTGACCTTTTCATAAGATTCTTTGGTATCAGTAGGAGCGTTAAAAAAAGAATCTTCACCCTGACAGTAATAAGCAAATGATATATGTCTACTTTTACATTGAGCATATATATCAGCAATTCTATTCAGATTGATAGAGCGACCAAGCTCGGGCATATCAATGCAGATAAACCAAGACTCGACCCCTTTTAGAGCCTCTTTTTCTAGTTTGTCCATATCTGCACAGTAACCATTAGAAGATATCTCATCATGCAAGGCATTTCTGTTACCGTATGCCCCTCCCTTAACCTCGATAGCAGCCTTAGGTAAAAGATTTGATTGATAGAATTGCCCGTTTATTTGCTTATCAAATACAACAAGATCAAGTCTGCTTGAAGATATCGGTTGTTCTCTTGCTATTTGGATTGGAAGAATGCCAGAGCCTATTAAGCTACCATAAGTGATTGCGTGTATCACATCCTCCTTCCCACAAAATAGGTTCGTATTACTGAAAATAGATGCCAGAATAGTTCTAGATATCAACATTGTGGTTTCCTTACCTTATTTGATTAAGTGGATGATTTTTTCAAACCTCTTGGATGGGATTATATTCACATATTTTTGATGTATTTTTCCTTTTTTAACTATAGCTTCTTTACTACCAGTATCAGGATTAATTAAAAAGGACTTAATGTTTTGTTTTGCACTAATATTTTGTGACCAGCGTATGTTAAAAGCGGCGTTATTGTTGAAAAAACATATGTCAGTATAATTTGGTATATTTTCATGCAACCACCAAGCTAGAGATGGCCAGTCACCAGCTTTCTGAAAATATGGTAAAAATTTCGGGATAACAACACAAGCACTAGCCCCAATAAAACCTTCATTATCAGCAATATCCCAAATGTGAGCACCAAAATTACTAGCATTTGAGGCGCAATTCATATTGTTTTTATTACCAAATTCATTCACTTTACTAGACCTATAGCCTGAACGAATATATAGCCGCCCCCAGGCTTTTTGAATCGGTTCTAGTACCTGCTCACATAACTGAGTTCCAGCCTCTACAGCTATCGCTAAGTTATCAGGTAAATTGCTAATGTTATTAGCAATGGAAATTTCTGAATATAAAAATTCACGCATGAAAAAGTGTTCAGAAAGCTGAATACGTCCAATTTTTTCTAACTCATTAAATAGAGCCTTGTTCATCATTAACTCCTTTTAAATTGAAGAAATAAGCTTAATATAGCTAGCTTTAGGGGAATAACGGGTTAACTTTATTAACTCACTATACATTAAATGAAAACAATATTTGAATCTAACATAAGCTCATTACATGCCAACTCTAATTTTTTCACGGCTAGTTTATTTATTAGGTTCTTTAATAGGCGCGCGATGCGTAATTATGCCACTCGAACCAACATTAACTTCATCAATATAGTGAATAGCTGACTTTGCTTTATGACCAATATGAGATTTGTATTTGTGCTTAAAAGTTCTAAATTGTGATTCAATTACTTTAGGCACATCTTTACTAAACCCATTTGCCCAATTAGTTAAATGCTCAACACGGGTTAGGTCGTGCAATAACTCTTTAGGTTTGTCGCCTGATTCAAGTAAATCCATCATTTCAGATGAAACATCATCTAGGCCTTGATATTGGTAGCTGTCATTCTCGCCAATATTACTAGCAGGAGCACTAAACATTTCTTTATGAATAGCTTCTAACTGTTCATCACTAGGAGTAAGTATTTTAGTGTTTTTAATATCCAGCTTCTGATCAAAATTAAGCTCTGTCACACCAAGCTCTTTTTGCTTGGCTTCAGTTAACTTTTTACGCTCATAATCATAATAGTTCGATATAAGTACAGAACGTATAACAGGGTCGTCAGCTGGAGGTGCAATATCAACATTTTGTTTATTTGGTGGTTCTTTAATATGACCTTTAAATTGTTCAGCTTTAGTTAAAGATACAGGGTGCTTGTAAAAGTCGCCTAACGCGTTCCATGCGCCACCGTCAAAGGCTAAAGTCATAGGACTTCGATAGGCAACAATAGTGATGTTGTTGATAAAAGTAATAGTGAATTTAACAAGCTTCGCTTTTACCTGTTGGCAAATAACTTGTTTAACAGATAAGCGAACTTTTTCTTTAAGTTGCTGGCGTATCTCATGTTGATGATAATCAAGTACACGCTCGTCAACTTCCCCCCACTCAACTGTTTGAGTTAGTTCAGTAGCTCTATGATTTTTAGATGACTCAATAGATCTAGTTAGTTGCTGAACTTGATCTTCAAGTTCAGCAATTTGTTTTGGAATAGCGGCAGTCGTGACACCTGACATGATAACTTTTACTAAGTTATCTATCTGGACTTGCTTATCTGCGAGGTTTTCTTCAAGTCCTTTAATAGCTAGGTCAATGTCTTTTGATTTATGCAATGGTCTAAATATATGATTAGCCGCAAGTCTAACGACAACATCATCAAGCCATATTGCATTAAAACTCCAAGCGCGGCATTTACCTGTAGCATTTTGACCTGATGCGCACTTATAGCGGAACTTGTCGTATTTACCTTTTTCTTTATTTTCGTTAGTTGTGTGGCTTGTCATTTTAGCGCCACAGTGTCCGCATCTAATAATGTCTCGACCTAAAAACAAATAGACTTTATCTGTATGCTCAGGTTTTATATTACGATTTTGCCTAGCAGCTCTTAATTTATAAAAAGTATCTTCGTCACAGAGTGGAGGGTAATAATCAGTTAGTACATGCTCAACATCGTCAATGTTTACAACCTTCTCACCTAACAAAACACGCTTTTTAAGCATTTGAGAAATACGATTGAGTGTCCAAGTACCATCTTGTTTTTTTGAGCTAGTTAGTACGTCAGGGTATTTGTTGTTGAGAAACTTAACAATGCTATGAGTACCCATGCCTTCGTTAATAGCTAAGTTTATTATTTCTTTGGCTATAGGGAATAGAACAGGGTGGGGCTTAACACTGCCGTCTGAGCAATCAGACCACCACATGTTCGTGCCAACTGACTTAATTGCTATGGCATAACCATCAGCATTGCGTTCACCGTTATTATGTTTTTCAATAATACCTAAAGCATTGCCATAAGTTCGTTTAGATTTTGTTTTTGACTCTTCGTGAGCGCGAGCAAAAAGCATGATTGAATACATTAAATCCATTGGGTTTTCTGTAACAGATTTGCCGCTATAAATCTTTTTATCCATACCTGTAACAACAGTAATACCAAGCTCTAGGAGCTTCATAAACAGTCGCTGCGCGCTTAAAATAGCTTCACGCGATAGACGGTCTAAATTCTCAACAACTAACCAGCTATTATCAGGAATTAGTTTATTTTCTACGGCATCAATAAAACGACCAAGTTCACCGTCTTTGGCATTCTTACCTTTAAATGCACTAATGCCACTGTCTATCATTTCAACAAGCTCTAAATCTTGCTCGAAAGCAATCTCTTGTGCTGTTTTTAACTGGCGTGCAAGTGTGCTTCCGCTTGATTGTTTGTCACTCGACCAACGTATGTAGGAGTAGCATTTTTTCTTATCTGAGGGCATAAACCAGTGGGCATTATTAAAGTTTTTGTATTGCTTTAATGCTCTCATACTTGGCTTAGTTGAACAACGAACTGTTTAAACTTTTATAACGTACAGCAAATAAGTGCCTACCAAAAGAGGATGCACTAATTTTTAACTTTTCACATAACAAATAAAACTCAATAAGGTCGCAACACAGTAGCTTAGCAACAGCATGTGGTTCATCCTGTTCTAATAGTTTAATAGTTATTTGTGGTAACGGTCTAGTTGAGCGAATAGTGTTAATGGTTTGAGTTGATAGTATTAAAGGCATAACTTGGCTTATAGTTGTTAGTGATAAGCATAAGTTACAGTCGAGTTGGTGGTATGAGCAATCTAAATACTATTTTTTACCAAAAAAGTGGTTAGATAATTGCTTTAAAACAAAATGATAATATTTTGACATTAATTATAATAAACTCAGCCGTAATTTTTTTACGGCTCGTCATTTATTATGTTATAGTGCGTTTGTTTTTAATATATGAATAGAAATAAGTTGGAGAATCAACCAAATGTTGACAAGGTTTGAAGTAGCAAACTTTAAAAATTTTGATAAAAAGATAACTTTAGATTTAACAGATACTAATATGTACTTGTTTAATAAAGACTGCGTCAAAGAAGGGGTTGTAAATAAAGCATTAGTTTATGGTCATAATGGCGTTGGTAAATCAAACTTAGGTTTTGCAATCTTTGATATTATCTCACACTTAACAGATAAAAACTCGGCAGCAGAGTGTTATAAGAATTATCTTAATATTTCTAACGACTCTGATATTGCAGAGTTTGTTTTTACATTTCAGTTTGATGGGAATGAAGTGACTTATAGTTATGGAAAGACTGATTTAGAAACTTTAGTTTATGAAGAGATAATGATAAATGGAAATGTATATGCTTCCATTGACCGTAGAGAAAGCTCGGAAGCAATCATAAATGCAATTGGTGCTGAAAGCTTACGTTCAGATCTTGGAGAGTCCAAAATATCACTTGTTTCTTACATCAAGAAAAATTCTGTATTAGAAGATAACTGCGAAAACTTATGTTTCTTTAAGTTTGTAGAGTTCGTTAACGGCATGCTTTTTTTCCGTTCTTTAGATAGTAATAGGTATATAGGCTTCCAACAAGGCTCAAGAAGCCTTGGAAAGGATATTATTGAAAATGGTAATGTAAAACATTTTGAAAAATTTCTAAATAGAGTAGGGATTGAGTGTAGATTAAGTACGATTGAAACTAGTGAGCAAATTGATCTAGCTTTCGACTTTAATGGAAAAAAAGTTTCATTTTTTGAGATTGCTTCTCAAGGTACAAAGTCCTTGGCACTATTTTATTATTGGTACCAAAGGTTAAAAGGCGATTCAAAAGTAACATTTTTATTTGTAGATGAATTTGATGCCTTTTATCATCACGCATTGTCTTCTGCTGTTGTTGAGCTTATACGAGATATAGATGCACAGTCTGTAATTACTACTCATAATACTAGTATTATGAGTAATGAGTTGCTTCGCCCTGATTGTTACTTTTTAATGTATCCAAATAAGATTAGCTCATTAACTAATAATACAAGCAAAGAGTTACGTGAAGCTCATAATATTGAAAAAATGTATAAAGCTGGGGCGTTTAGTGGCTAATCACATTTTATTGGTATTTGAAGGAGAGAAGACAGAAAAGTTAGTTTTTCAAAGCTTTAAAGAACACTTTTTGAATGAAAGCGAAAATACTGTTGTATATGGTGTTTATTGTTCTGAAATATATAGCCTTTATCACAGGCTACATAAAGATCCAGACCTAGATTTTTTCTTTTATTTAAAAGAAAAACCTCAAAACACTGATTTATTGAAAGATGTTAAGTCTTCAGATGTATCAGAAATATACTTGTTTTTCGATTTTGATGGGCATGCAACAGCAGCTGATGATAAAAAACTACAAGCTATGCTTGAACACTTTGATGAAGAAACTGAAAATGGAAAACTGTATATTAGTTATCCGATGGTAGAAGCAATTAGACATTTATCAACGTCTGTAGAATTTCAAAACGTTGTCGTAAATGCTCGGAATAATATTAAGTATAAAGGATTAGTTCATAAAGAAGGAGATCAGTTATTAAGAGACTTGTCGGCTTTATCTTTTAGTCAATGGCAATATATTATTGATGAGCATTGCAAAAAATTAAACTATTTAGTTAATGATGTTTTTAGCCTCCCAACAGATTATATTTCTCAATCGTCTATATTTGAGATACAGCAAAAAAAATACTTAAATAGTCAAAGTAGTGTAGCTGTGTTAAGTGCGTTTCCCATTTTTATTGCTGATTATTACGGTTATAAGAAAATAAATGAGATATTAAAGAAATAGGATTGTCGGCTATTTTTTAATATCAATAACAGAATTGTAAAAATACCACTCAATAAATCTTTCCTGTATAATCCCGCGCATTAAACAACAGCCTCAGCAATGACATTGAAATTGCAATAAAGGCTGTTAAACCACCACTTATGATGCTTTAACCTATCGGTTTGAGTTTAGTTAGATCAGCAGAGCACAATATGACCGTAGAACAATTCGATCCACAAAACCCATCTAAATTAGCCACTAAAGCAAGCGATAACATTGCCAAGCAAACAACAACGCTTGAAACTCCAGCTAAGGTTTTAACAGAGCAAAGCAATGCTCAGCAAAATTCAGAACGCGCTGCAAAGGTAGGCTTCGTGAGTCTGGGGTGCCCTAAAAATCTAGTTGATTCAGAGCGAATTTTAACGCAACTTCGTACAGAAGGTTACGATGTAGTCAATTCGTATGATGATGCAGAAATGGTGATTGTTAACACTTGCGGTTTTATTGACTCTGCTGTTCAAGAGTCTCTTGATACTATTGGAGAAGCTCTGGCTGAGAATGGTAAGGTGTTGGTCACTGGCTGTTTAGGTGCAAAGAAAGATGAAATCATTGAGCTTCATCCTAATGTGTTGGGTGTTACAGGCCCACATGCGTACGATGAAGTTCTTTCACAAGTACATGAACACGTGGCAAAACCTGAGCATAATCCGTTAATTGATTTAGTACCTGATCATGGCGTTAAACTTACGCCTAAACATTATGCCTATTTGAAAATATCAGAAGGGTGCAACCACCGTTGTACATTTTGTATTATTCCGTCAATGCGTGGTGATTTAGATTCGCGCCCTGTGGGTGATGTGATTGGTGAAGCAAAGCGATTAGTAAATGCTGGCGTTAAAGAGTTATTGGTTATTTCTCAAGATACATCAGCATATGGTGTTGATGTAAAACATAAACTAGATTTTTACGAAGGTATGCCTGTTAAAACGCACATGCAGCAGCTTTGTGAAGAATTAGCAAAACAGGGCGTATGGGTTCGTTTGCACTATGTATATCCGTACCCGCATGTTGATAATATTATTCCATTAATGGCTGAAGGAAAAATTCTTCCTTATCTAGATATTCCTTTTCAACATGCTAATAAGCGTATTCTTAAGTTGATGAAACGTCCTGGTAGTTCGGAGCGGGTATTAGAGCGCATTGCTAAATGGCGTGAAATCTGTCCTGAATTAGTGATTCGTTCGACGTTTATTGTTGGTTTCCCGGGTGAAACAGAAGAAGAATTCCAAGAGTTATTAGACTTTTTAGAAGAAGCTCAGCTTGATCGTGTTGGTTGTTTTAAATATTCACCCGTTGAAGGTGCTACAGCAAATGAATTACCAGATCATGTACCAGATGACGTGATGGAAGATAGGCTGCAGCGTTTTATGGCAGTTCAAGCAAAAATTAGTGCTGATAAGCTTCAGGCGCGCATTGGACAAGAGTACCTTATTTTAGTTGATGAAGTGAATGAACTAGGCATAGTAGGCCGCTCATACATGGATGCGCCAGAAGTGGATGGTAAAGTATATTTATCTGATGACTATGACGCTAAACCGGGTGATCAACTTTGGGTACAAATTATCCATGCAGATGAGCATGACGTTTGGGGTGTAAGAGTAGAAGACTAGCTGGAATATAAGTAAATTATATCGATGATAAGTAAAGTTGGCCTGCACTAACGTAGGTAGGCCAACTGTTTGCTTGAACTGATTTAAAGGGCTTGGGTTAATATTTTTCGGCTTATCGCTAAAGAAATATCACCTTGTTCACCCAGTGCTATCATGCCATGGCTTTCTAACCTTGCAATAAGTAAATCAATATCACTTTCACTGATGTCAACATCTGATAAACGTGTTGGTACTTGCATTTGAATAAAGAACTGTTCAGTTAATTTAATCGCTTGATCAATACGTTCATTCTCATCTCCAGATTCAACTTGCCACACTCGTTTTGCGTATTGCAGTAACTTCGCTCTTTTTTGTTCTTTACGAACTTTCATTACCGCAGGTAATACGATTGACAATGTGCGAGCATGATCAATATTAAAGGCACCTGTTAATTCATGGCCGATCATATGGGTCGACCAGTCTTGAGGTACACCTGCGCCAATTAGCCCATTTAGAGCCATAGTTGCAGACCACATGATGTTTGCTCTAACATCTACATCTTCCTTTGTTTCAGGCTGTAATGCTTTTGGTCCTTCTTCAATTAATGTTTGTAATAAGCCTTCACTAAAACGATCTTGCACTTTACCGTTTACATCGTAAGTTAGGTATTGCTCGATGATATGAACAAAAGCATCAACGACCCCATTACTAATTTGTCTGTCAGATAGCGAAAGCGTGACATTAGGATCTAATACGGCGAATAAAGGTCTAACTAGCGGACTAGAAAATGGTAATTTATTACCATCGCGGGTGACTACTGAATTCCCGTTACTTTCAGAGCCTGTCGCAGGTAATGTTAATACTGCTCCTAAGGGTACTGCTTTTGTAACAGGTTCTTGCTTGGCTAAAATATTCCAAGGATCTTCTCCTTGATAATGTGCAGCTGCTGCTATGAACTTAGCACCATCTATTACAGAGCCACCACCTACTGCTAAAATATAGTCAATGTTATGTTTCTCGATTATAGCTTGAGCTTTCATTAATGTGTCATAGGTAGGGTTAGGCTCAATGCCAGAAAACTCAAACCAAGTATGATTACTTAAAGCATCAACAACTTGATCGTAAACACCATTACTTTTTATTGAACCTCCGCCGTACACAACGAGTACCTTAGCTTTTAATGGTATTTCAGTCGACAGTACTTGAATTTGTTTACTACCAAAATGAATATGTGTTGTATTTTGAAAATTAAAATTTAACATGAGTTCTCCGTTAAGTCTGTTGGCTTTGCCTTTAACAAATCAAGCAGATAATTGTGCTAATAATTTTTGTGCAGCAAGTTCTGAACTTGCAGGGTTTTGTCCGGTAATAATCAAGCCATCTTGTACAACAAACGCATGCCAGTCATCTGTTTTTTGATAGTCTGCTCCACGTTTGATGAGCTCATTCTCAAGTAGAAAAGGTACAACTTCAGTTAATTGAACAGCTTCTTCTTCAGAATTAGTAAAGCCTGTAATAGCTTTGCCATTGATGAGGTATTCGCCAGATGCTGATTTTACATTAAGTAATGCAGCACTAGCATGACAAACCGCTCCTACAACTTTATTTTCGTTAATGAACGCTTCAATTAATGCGATAGATGCATGGTTTTCTGTTAAATCCCATAAAGGGCCGTGGCCACCAGGATAAAAAATAGCGTCAAAATCAGCAGCTTTCACAGAAGATAATACTCCCGTGTTGGCAACTTTGCCCTGTGTCGCTTTATCATTATCAAAACGTTCTGTTGCCGGTGTTTTAAAGTCGTCAAGCTTACTATTTGGATCAATAGGTGCTTGACCGCCTTGTGGGCTTACTATCGTAACGTTAAAACCAGCATCAATAAACGTATAATATGGAGATGCAAACTCTTCAACCCAAAAGCCTGTTTTACTTCCCGTGTTACCGAGTTCACTGTGAGATGTTAATACCATTAAAATGTTTTTAGCCATGAGTTACTGTCCTAATTGAAGTTTTATAAACAGTATAGGGTGATATTTTCTCCTGAACAATGCAGATGTTTTGGATAACTTTGTATTAATTTTTGATACAATTAAAGCGTTAGAAAACTGAAGGAGAATTTTATGGATGTTTCTTTTGATCAACTAAAAAGTATGGTGGTGTTTGCTCAAGTTATTGAACAAGGTAGTTTAAGTGCTGCGGCTAAACATCTTGGCTTATCTAGGGCTGTAGTAAGTTATCATTTAAAGAAACTTGAAGCTCAACTTGAAGTTAAATTACTTAATCGCTCAACGCGATCAATTAAACTCACAGAGGCAGGTATAGCCTATTATGAGCGTTGTCGTGTTATTGCTGAACAAGCTAGCGCAGCAAACCAACAAATTGAAAACTTTAAAAATGAACCCGAAGGTTTATTAAAAATTACTTGCCCAGTTAATATGGGCCTACAAACTGTTATTCCTGCTTTGAATAATTTTAAGAGTGTATATCCGAAAATTGCGCTTGACGTGATCTTAACTGATGAAGTTGTGAATATTATGAAAGAAGGGATGGATCTAGCTATTCGAGGGGCTCCTTTACCTGATAGTGGCTTACAAGCTATTAAGCTTGCTACGCTAAGCACATGTATATGTGCTTCTCCACAGTATTTTAAACAGTTTGGACGACCTAAATCACCGTCTGATTTAAGTCATCATGAATGGGTTACTTATAAATTAACTTCTGGGGAATTAACTCTTAATAAAGCAGGGCGTTCATATACTGTTAAAACTCAAGGAAGTATAAGTACAAACAATGCCGCAGCGCGTACCTCATTTGTTGAGGCTGGGCACGGGTTAGGAAGAATTCCTATCTATGATGCATGGCCTAAAATAAAAGCCGGCTTACTTGATACTGTGCTGGATGATTATACCCTTGCTGATATAAATGTATTTGGTGTTTTCCCTCCAGGTGCGGCAAATTCTAAAAAACTACGCTTGTTAATTGATTATTTAAAAGAGTACTTTAGTAGTCGTGCTACATTAAATTATCTTCAAAAACCTTGAATTAAATTATGATTATCTGCTTTACATTGTTGATAATTTAATAATAACAATAGGAATAACCCGATAAATGTTCTAAATTAAAGTAAGGGATGATGAATAGATGACTCAAAAAAACGTAGGGATGAAATAAAGTATTAGAGAGAGAGTATGTCTAATAACACCCTCAAAAAATTTGGCAAGTCTAAACTATTTTATCGATGGATAGTTTTTCTTAATGTCATCATTGTGTGTTTAGCGCTATTGCTTGCTTATTGGGCTGTTGAACAAAACTACCAAAGCACACAAAAAAATTGGCAATCTAACTTATCGACAATTCGTGCAACGACTCAAGAAGTACTTGATATTTGGGGCTCAAATCAAAAACAAAAAATTAAAAGTATTGCTTCTGATCCTAAAATTCATCAATTAGCGCAAGACCAACTTGGTTTGTATATGGCAGGTAGAGATATAACGAATAGTTTTGAATTGCATGAATTACGTAAAATTTTCAAAAGATTACAAGATGTTAGCCAGCATAAGGGGTTTTTTCTTATTGCCCCCGATGGTACCAATATTGGCTCTATGCGAGATAGTAACCTCGCGCTTAAAAATTTAGTTTACTTAACTCGTAATGAAAACTTTAAACAGGCCCTTAAAGGAGAAACTGTTTTTGTATTGCCGATGGTATCAGATGTTATTATTGCCAATACACCCAATATAAGTGGTCAAAATTTTCCTTCGACCATGTTCATTTTAACACCGTTAATTGTCGATGGTGGCAATGTTGTAGGTGTACTTGCAGAACGTTTAGATCCACTTGGAGAGTTCAGTAAAATTTTAACTCTTGGTCGTATTGGTGATTCAGGTGAGACTTATGTTGTGAATACTCACGGAAAAATGATTTCAGATTCTCGTTTTTCAAAACAATTGACTGCTTTAAATATGATTCAACCTGTATCGCAAAGTATTTTATCGATTGATATTAAAGATCCTCAAACACATAAGCTGACACATGCTGCGCAACAGGCTTTAAATAAAAAAACGGGAAGTAATGTTCAGGGTTACATAGATTATCGAGGTGTAGAGGTTATTGGAAGCTGGGCTTGGAGTGATAATATTCAAGCGGCAGTTATTACAGAGGTCGATAAAGTAGAAGGTTATCAATCATTTTCCATTGCTCGATTTACGATTTTGTTAATTTTATCGGTATTAGTGCTAGTAAGTATTGGTATTTCATTATTCATTGTCGCAATGAGTAATAAAGCGAACAAGGTCTTAGCCAAGGCAAACAATAGTTTAGAAGCGCGAGTCAAACAAAGAACTCAGCAGTTAGAATTTTCTCAAGAACAGGTTATTGAAAATGAGCGCAAGCTGCAAATTGTTTTAGATAATATTTCTGCTCTTATTTATTTAAAAGATTTACAGGGTGTTTATCTGCTCGTTAACAAAGAGTGGGAGACAACCTTAGGTTTAAAAACAGAAGATGTTGTAGGTAAAACCGATCTGCAAATATTCCCTGAAGAAATTGCACAAAGCTTCATCTCAACCGATCAAGAAGCAATTCAAAACGTAAATACGGTGCAAATAGAGAATATTGCACCTGATACCCTTGGTAATATAAAAACTTATTGGACTAGTAAAATTCCGATTATCGGAGAAACGGGTCAAGTGACTGGGGTTTTAGGTGTTTCTGTAGATATCACTGCGAGAAAAACTATGGAAGCTGAACTCATTAATGCTAAAGAATTAGCAGAGCAAGCCAATGTGGCTAAAGGTGAGTTTTTAGCGAGTATGAGTCATGAAATTCGTACTCCAATGAACGGTATTTTGGGGATGTTAGGTTTAGTCATCGACAGTGAGCTAAATCAAAATCAGCGTAAGAAATTGGAAATAGCACAAGATAGTGCAAATTCATTGCTGACAATATTAAACGACATATTAGACTTTTCAAAAATTGAAGCGGGTAAAATAGAGATAGAACAAGTTGATTTTGACTTAAGAGAGTTATTTGAAAAAATAATTCGCTCTTTTGCTTTTAGAGCCGAAGATAAGCAAATCGAACTCGTACTTGATTTAAGTAAAGTGAAGCAATCGCGAATAAAGAGTGACCCAACAAGGTTACGCCAAATTGTGACGAATTTATTAGGAAATGCTATAAAATTCACTAATACAGGTGAAGTCGTGTGTAAGGTCTCATTGTCTTCAGTAAACAATAACGCGTTAATATTAGAAGTGGCGATTAAAGATACAGGAATTGGTATACCACAAGAGAAGCTGACTCAATTATTTGAATCGTTTTCACAGGTAGATTCATCAACAACTAGAAAGTATGGTGGCACAGGGTTAGGTCTGGCTATTTGTAAAAGGTTGAGCACATTATTAGGCGGTGATATACACGTTGAAAGTGATTATAAAGTGGGTAGTTGCTTTACCATTAATATTCCCGTTCAGGAAAGTGAAAGTAAGAAGCACTATTTGCCTTATTTAGATATGAACAACTTATCGGTGCTTGTTGTTGATGATAATAATACCAACCGAATGGTTTTTGCTGAGCAACTCGCTGCATGGGGGGCAACTGTTATTCATGCAGTTGACGCCAAAGACGCGCTCGACATAATTCGACAATATGGTCAGCAAATAAATTTAGCCTTAGTTGATATGCATATGCCGAAAATGGACGGCTTGACGCTGTGTCGTAAAATCAGAGCGGAGCAGGAAAATAATCATATTAAATTAATTTTGATGACATCGTTAAGTGAAGTGGAAGATAAATCAAACCTAGTTAATATTGGTATTAATGGCTTTTTTACTAAACCTGTCACCACTTCAGATCTGCTTGATGGCTTGTCAGTTGTTGTTAATGAGGGCAATGATATTCTCAATGAAGGGCAGTTAGTCACATCTTCTTTCTTGAATTCTTACGATCATCATGTTGATGAAGATAAAACTAACATTAATGGCAACGCTAATGAAAAAGTAGTTAAAGGAACTAAAAAAGCTAATATCTTAGTGGTTGAAGATAACCGTGTTAATCAAATGGTTTTAAAAGGGGTCTTAGCTAAACTAGGATTAACATGTGAAATCGCACAGCATGGCATTGATGCGCTAGATAAACTTAATGCATACCCAAACAAGTATTATGATCTTATTATTATGGATTGCCAAATGCCTGAAATGGATGGCTACCAAGCAACTCAAGCAATAAGGCAAGGAGAGGCAGGTGCTCATAATATGGGCATAAATATTGTAGCATTAACGGCTCATGCAATGGCTACAGATAAAGAAAAGTGTATTTCAGCAGGTATGAATGATTATTTAAGAAAACCTGTAGAAAAAGAGGCATTAATTGAAGTGCTAAATAAATACCGAATAAGTACCGGATAAGTTGGCATTAATTCGTTCAATGTATTTAGGTTTTTAGACAAGGAAGAAGGCTCACTGTTCACGGAACGATTATATGTCAGTGGTCTAAAAACACAGTAAGCCTGAGTGAATTTACTTTGATTGTATGGTTAATGCCACTTAAAGAATATCCGTAAGTGCGATACCTAAGCCAAAGCGTGTTTGGTTATAATTATAATCGATTAAACTTTCACCATAGCCACTACTAAATTGCGCATAGCCTTTTAGTTTCCCCCATAATGGGAAAGTGACGCCAACTTCAGCATAACCATTGTGAGTTGCAAAGTTTTCTCTTCCTTTGAATGAAATTTCAAAGTTGGGGCTGTACTTATATATTAAGGTTAATTCAAAGTGTCCCATGTAATCGAGAATGTCTGGGTTGTCATCTCCTTCATCATAAAAATCACTCTTAGTTTCTTCTTTAATTCGATACCAAGGCTTAAAAGAAAGTGCAAAATTTCTTTTTTCATATATGTAATTGAAATAAATTCGGTTCCAACTACGAGAAAGGTGTTGAGAGCGACCATTTGATTGATGCTCCATGCCAAAAGTAAAAGCTGAATTTCCACCAAAAGGGTGTAAATCTAACGGAGCAAAGTAAAAGAATTCAGGTTGATAATTGGTTTCTCTAAAGGGTTTAGAGATATTGTCAGAGTATAGTTGCCACCACGATTGTAACGTAAAAGCAAAGAAAATTTGGTCACCTTCAATCAGCCAGCTACTTTCCATCAGAGGTACTTTAATACTGATTTGAAACTTAGCTTCAGTGTCGGTTAAATTTTCTTCCCAGTTGCCATTATTTTGATAAGCTTCACTGTTAATTTTATTAGTTATATGAACGGGTAAAATATAGTTCATTCTATGAGGAGTAATAACATACGGGTTAAAAGCAGTGCGTCTTTCTTTGATAATTCTATTAGCTACAGCCCCTAATTCAACATCATTTTTCTCTAAATCTTCACTTTCTCGACTGATCATTTCAGTCATTGTTTTTTGTTCGCATAAGTTTTCTAACTCAGCTAATGTGGCGCTTTTTTTGGCACGCTTTATTTCATTAAACATGCATTGCTCAAAGTATTTTTTACCCGGGTCTAAGATGACTTCTTCCTGAGCTTCCTTATCATCAGCAAAGGCTGTGATGCTAGCCGTTAATAAGAAAAAAACGGTGAATGTTTGTGAGAGAAACTTGTTCATATGTAATTGCTTAAATTGAATTTTATCGTTTGGCTTGGATTATAACTTATTCGGTATATAGATAAAATTGCTAAGTGACAAAGTAATTGCGTCACTTCTTGTGAAAGTGTGTCGTTTTATGTCTGACTATTACAAAGAATTTCATCTACGTAATTGGTCGTATTTAAGTTTCGGTTAATCGCAATCAAGCTATCTAATTTGTTATCTAGGCGTATCTTTATAAGCAACTTTTGTATGCTGGTTAAGGAATAACGATGAATTTAACAAAGAGCGCATTAAGAAGCCCTGCGGCGGTAGCTGTTGGCGTTGCGTTAATACTATTGGTGGGAATGCTGAGTTTATTCAAGCTGCCTGTACAACTCTTCCCTGATATTGAAAGACCTCAAATAGCAGTGCAAACGTTTTGGCGTTCAGCATCACCTAAAGAGATAGAGTCTGAAATTATTGAGCCTCAAGAACAAGTACTGCGCGGTATTCCAGGCTTAACCTCTATGAATGCTTTTGCTAACCGAGGCGCGGCTTATATTAATTTGTCTTTTGATGTTGGGACCAATATGGAACAAGTCCTAATTGAAGTGATAAGCCGAATGACTCGAGTTGCTAATTTGCCTAGAGATGCGAGGCCACCGCGCGTTATGCTCGGTGGTTTTGGTGGTAACACACCGGCGTTAACCTTCTTCTTTTTACAGGCATTACCGGGAAACCAACAAGATATTTCAAAGTATATTGATTTTACCAATGATGTTATCCGTCCACGACTCGAAGCGATCGAAGGTGTTGCAGGTGTACAAACCTTTAGTGAGCAAAATCGAGAAGAATTACAAATTCGTTATGATCCGATTAAAGCGGCAGAATACGGTATTCAAATTCCTCAGCTAATTGCGCTAGTAAATGGCAGTGATGATGTTTCAGGCGGGTTTGTTGATGTAGGAAGAAGACAGTACACATTAAGGTATAACGGTAAATATGGAGTTGATGAATTATCACAACTAATGCTGGTTGCTCGTGGCGGCAGTAATATTCGCTTAAGTGATATTGCTAAAGTTGAAGTACGTCGAAATGATCGCCAAGGATTAGCTGTGCAAAATGGTAACCCAGCCTTTTCAATGCGAATTGACAGAGCTAATGGCGCCAATGTGCTTGAGACACTTAATCGAGTTAAATCAGAAGTTGAGTTAATGAATACTGAAATCCTTGCTGATAAAAAGCTGGTTATGGTGCAGTCATTTGACGCCTCAGTATTTATTTATCGCGCCATTAATTTAGTTACTAGTAATTTATTTGCCGGAATTATTTTATCGCTATCGGTTTTGTGGTTCTTTATTAGAAGAATGCGAGCAACTTTAATTATTGCAACGGCTATCCCTGTGAGTTTACTCAGTACCTTTATTGTTTTAGAGATTACTGGTCGCTCGCTTAATGTTATTTCCTTAGCAGGCTTAGCGTTTGCTGTAGGCATGGTATTAGATGCAGCCATTGTGGTACTTGAGAATATTCTTAGGATGCGAGAAAAAGGTCTAAATGAAGAACAAAGTTCAGAGCAGGGTGCCCAACAAGTTTGGGGAGCATTGCTTGCTTCCACTGCAACTACTGTAGCCATATTTTTACCTGTATTCTTTTTAAAAGATATTGAAGGACAGCTATTTGGTGATTTAGCGTTAACAATTGCCATCGCTGTATCTGTTTCTTTGATTGTAGCGGTAGTGCTTTTACCCGTATTAGCGAAATATTTACTGCAACAGCAAAAAGTGAATGACCCCAATTTAAAACTATGGCAACGCATCACTCGCTTTGTGATGAGAGCAACCAATTCTCGAGTTAAGCGTATTTCACTTGCCAGTGCATTGCTGATTTTACCTGTGATTGTCACTATTTTGGCTATGCCAAATTTAGATTACTTACCGCCAGTAAAACGTGATGCAGTCGATGCTAATATTCAGTTTCCACCTGGGGCTAATGTTCAAACTGTTGAAGAAGAAATTATCGCGCCTATTGTTGAACGCTTAAAGCCTTATATGGATGGTACAAAAGAGCCCGCATTAAAAAATTACTACCTTTTTGGCGGTCCTTTTGGCGGAAGTTTAGGCGTGAGAGTTAAAGATCAAAGTCGTGTTGAAGAGTTACTTGAGATTGTAAGAAATGAAATATTGATCGATTTACCTGATACACGGGTTTTTGCAAGACAAGGGAATTTATTTGGCGGTTTTGGTGGTGGTAGACAAGTGCAAATATTTTTGCAGTCTAAAGATACTAAAGCACTACAAAATGTCGCTAGACAGGGTATGGACTGGGTTAAAGAAGCCATAGAAGGCGCCAGTGTTAATGTTAATCCTTCCTTATCTATGTCTGAACCTGAAATACGCCTAACGCCTAATGATCGAAATATTTTAGAGCAGGGGTGGAATCGTCGTGATGTAGGTCGCGTGGTAAGAACTTTAGGTGACGGTTTATATGTGGGTGAATACTTCAACGGTAGCAAGCGTTTAAATATGATTTTAAGGGCTGAAGGGTGGGATGATCCTGACAATTTGGCTGATATTCCTGTTACAACAGGCAACGGCAGTGTGATGCCAATTTCAAGTTTAGTTAACATTGAACGTACTGTTGGACCAAGCAGAATCACACGTATTGATGGTCATAGAACCATAAGTTTAAATATAAACCCGCCTAATGGTTGGTCGTTAGAAGAAACCATCAGCGTACTTAAAAACCAAGTAGAGCCTAAGTTAAAAGATGTTATGCCATCTGACGGTAACATTCTTTATGGCGGCAGTGCTGATCAGCTAGAGAAGGCCGTTAAGGTTATGGGTGAAAACTTTGCTTTTGCACTCGTGATTTTATTCTTATTAATGGCAGCATTATTCAGATCGATAAAAGACAGTTTATTAGTGGTTATCACCATACCACTAGCCACAGTTGGTGGGATTTTAGCGCTTCAATTGCTTAATTTATCTGTATTTCAACCATTAGATTTACTGACCATGATTGGTTTCATTATTTTGCTTGGTTTAGTGGTAAACAATGCCATTTTATTAGTCCATCAAACACGAATAGGGCAGAAAAATGGCTTAGCTCGTGTCGAAGCCATTGAGCAAGCGTTAACACTTCGTTTAAGACCTATTTTTATGAGTACGGCAACAAGCTTTTTTGGCATGTTACCACTACTGTTAATGCCCGGCGCAGGTAGTGTTATTTACCGAGGTTTAGCAGCAGTTATTGTGGGTGGTTTAGCCTCTAGTACTTTATTCACCATAGTGTTATTACCCTGTTTGTTACGGTTAGGAAAAGCTGATTTTGTCCTTAACCTTAAGAAAAACAGTAAAGTAGAACAATTGAAACCGGCAAGAGTTAGCGCTAATAACGTGTAAAAAAATTGCAAAGCAACATAAATTTAAAGAGACAGTTTAAGGAAGAAAAATGAATATAATGAACAATGAAAAAAGCTTAAATAAAGCAACATCTTTATGGTTTAAAGCAACGTTATTTGTATCTATGTCGACATTGCTTTGTTTGCCAGCTCAAGCAAATAATAATGACCAAGACAAAGGGCATCTTGTTAGCGTTGATGTAGTGAAAAAGGAACAAGTTAATCCAAGTATTTGGTTACCAGGTAACGTGATCAGTCGTAAAAATGCGCCTATATCTGCTGAGCAAACAGGTCAGTTATTGTGGCTTGAGGAAGTGGGTGTTGATGTAGAAAAAGGTGATGTTATCGCAAGAATAGATGCACGCCATTTAACCTTACAACTTGCTCGTCAAAAAGCGCAAGTAAAGAAAGCACAAGCCGATGTTGATTATTTACGGGTACAAAAACAACGTATTGCTAAATTAACAGAAAAAAATAACTCGGCGGTCAGCGAGTATGAGAAGGTCACTAAAGATCTCATTGTTGCGGAAAATGATGTAGTCGATTTATCTATTGCAGTAGAGCAAACATTGTTAGCCATAGAAAAAACGACCATAGTGGCACCTTTCACCGGAAATATTAGCCAACGATTTGCCCATGAAGGAGAGTTAATCACCTTAGGTAGGCCGTTAGTGCAATTGGTTGATACGCAAAACCTTGATATTAAAGTTGCTGCTCCATTAACTATTGCACCATTTTTAAAGCGAAATGCAACTGTGATGGTTAAATGGCAAAATCAATTAATCACTTTGCCGATTAGAACGTGGAGTCAAGCAGGAGAGCAGTCTTCACGTACCTTTGATGTACGTTTAGCTGCTAGTGGTTTGAATATTCTATCAGGCACTCCAGTAACGGTTTCATTACCAAAGCAGCAAGCAAAAGAAGCACTGTTAGTACCAAGAGATGCATTAGTGCTACGTGAGAATGAAACTTATGTGTTAACCGTAGATAAAGAGTTGCAAGCGCAAAAAGTCTCAGTGCTTGTTGGGCAAGGTGTTGATGATTGGGTGTCAGTAATGGGCAATTTATCGGTAAATGATTCTGTTGTTGTGCGGGGTGGTGAACGTTTACAAAGTGGCCAAAAAGTTCGATTTAATAATGCGTTAGTTGCAAAATTGTAGTGGTTAAATCAGAGCCGTAAAGCTATAGTCACTATACTTTTCTAGTAAAAAGAAAGTGGCTAAATATTCAAACATTGTTACCTTAAACAAAGTACATAAAAGCCGAACACATTGTTCGGTTTTTTTTCTGTTTCTTATAATAGATATTTTGGTTATGTTAGCTATGTCATGTCGTTGACATCGTCGATGAACACTTATCAATATCTAAAGTAAACTTTGGGTAAGAATGATTCAATAGTACATAGAAGTTATTGAATTTAATGTAAAGTGATTCATTCAAAGAGTGTAATTGGTGAAGTGGAAAAATTATGAAGTTAAATTGTGATTTAGGTGAAAGTTTTGGATCATGGAAGATGGGGGTTGACGATAAAGTTATGCCATTTATCGATCAAGCAAACATTGCTTGTGGCTTTCATGCTGGCGACCCATTAACTCTATTAAATACGTTAACTCTGGCTGATAAGCATAATGTCGAAATAGGTGCCCATCCAAGCTACCCAGATTTAGTCGGCTTTGGCCGTCGAAGTATGCAGTGCAGTGACGCAGAACTTAGTGCTATGTTACTGTATCAAATTGCTGCAGTAGACGGTGTTGCTCGTAGCCAATCATTGACTTTATCCTATGTGAAACCTCATGGTGCTTTATATAACGATATGATGAAGCATGACGCTATTCGCCAAACTATTTTGCAAACTATTGCTCAATATAATCAATCAGGTGATCGGGCATTAAAATTAATGTTACAAGCAACCCCTGACCTTAGTATGTATCAAAAGGAAGCCAAGCAACATAAGGTTGAACTACTGGCTGAAGCCTTTGCAGATAGGTGCTACGATGATGATGGCAGTTTGCTATCGCGCCAACACAATAAAGCAGTGCATAGTGAAGAGGCAATGCTAGAACAAGTACAACAATTACTTGAGCACGGTACGGTAAAGACGTTAAATGGGAATGTTATAAGGTTACATGTTGATAGCTTGTGTGTTCACGGTGATAACATGGCAGGGGTTAATGCCATTGAAAAAATCAGACAGCTGTTAACTCCTTTCAGTGGTTAACCGAATGATTAACTTGTGTTAATTGAGCAAAGCTAAGTCGATGAAATTAAATTTATAAATAAAGATGAATGACATAAACCCAGTGCCGAAAAGAACAATTCAAATTGCCGGCGAAAATGCCTTAATTATTTATTTTTCCTCACAAGTGAGTGAAAAAACTGCGAATGAAATAAAGCTTGCTACGCTGAAAATTCAGCAAACACTTTCACATTACCTGCTCGATTTAACGCCTTCTTATGCCTCTTTATTAGTGACCTTTGATATGAATAAAGTGGATCATCACCACTTAAGAAATGAGTTAAGAAAGCTGCTGGCAACAATTGAGGAAGTACAAGAGGCGCATGAACAGCGCGTTATCGAGTTGCCGGTTTGTTATGACATTGATTTTGCACCAGAGTTAAACTTAATTGCAAAGCATGCACAAATCAGCTGTGATGAAGTAATAAGGCTTCATCAATCCATGATTTATAGTGTATATGCGATTGGTTTTGCTCCTGGCTTTGCTTATTTAGGTGAGGTTGATAGTAAAATTGCAATGCCCCGTTTAGCAACCCCGAGATTAAAAGTACCTAAAGGTGCCGTCGCTATTGCCGATAGACAAACGGCTATTTACCCTAATGTATCACCGGGTGGGTGGAACATCATTGGTTGTAGTCCAGTTAATATGTTTGATCAAAACGCTACACCGACTATGCCTGTTAACGTCGGTGATAAAGTTAAATTTAATAGCATTTCAAAAGAAGAGTTTTTCGCCTTAGGTGGCGAGCTTCCAATATTTAATGATTAATAATCAGTTTTATTCACATGACTAATCAAAATAATCAAATTGATCGAAGTAAACAAAGACGTGGTTTAGCACTTGGCTTTTTAGTGAAAAAACCGGGGGTATTATCGTTACTACAAGACAGTGGGCGTTATGGATATGCTCAAATGGGGCTAACGCAAGGTGGACCTGCTGATAAGGAAGCTTTTTATTGGGCAAATCGCTTATGTGAAAACAATGCAGATGCTGCTGTTATTGAAGTGAGTGTTGGCGGTATAGAACTTCTAGCACAGTTAGATACTGTACTTGCTGTTACTGGCGCAGTGATGAAGTTGTGTATTAATTCACAAGAAATGGCGCTCTGGCGAAGCCATCATATTAAGGCTGGCGATACTATTACCTTAGATTATGCTCAAACAGGTTTGCGTTGCTATGTCGCGGTAAAAGGCGGTTTTATGGTAAAAGCATCTTTTGGCAGTGTTTCAACGGTATGTCGAGAAAGTATAGGGGGCTTATCTGGGGATAAATTATCAAAAAATGAGATATTGCCTTATGTTGAGCATAAAGCTTTGGCTAATGAAACTTTATGCCTGCTACCTGAGCAGCAAATACCCCAATATGGTCATTCTGCCATACTAAGAACTATCCCTAGTTATCAACAACATCACTTTAGCGCTTTTGAACAACGTTTGTTTTACTCAAGCGAATATACCGTATCCTCTGATTGTGATCGTATGGGCTACCGACTTCAGGGCAGGGCAATTCACAGTGAAGTATCAGGTATTTTGTCTGAGGGCATTTGTCATGGAGCAGTGCAGATACCAGCTGACGGGCAGCCTATAGTGCTAATAAATGATCGCCAAACAATCGGTGGCTACCCCAAAATTGGTTCAGTTATCTCTTCAGATACTAATAAATTAGCTCAATTGCGCCCAACTGATAAAGTACGTTTCACACCCATTTCTATGGAAAAAGCCCATAACATATTTCATTTAGCATGCAACAAAAGTCACAAAATCGAGCTTTTAAAATGTAAATAATCAGCTTTTTATAGAGCTTGAATCTTTTAGTCTAATAATATCAATGCATTAATGATTTTAACGTGCTTTTAATTAATCCCGTTTATGTTTTAATTGCTCTTAAAAAATAACATGTGCAAAATATTTTATACAATATATTGGATCTTGAGTTCTTTTTGAGGTATAAAAATTACAAGCAAGGGAAAATGCATTAATAAAAAACTAGGACGTTAAATAATTATAAAACCTAGGAAGTGACATGAATATGAAGTTAGCAATAATCCCAAGCGTAATTTCTGCGGCAATGATGTTATCGTCAACAGCGTTTGCTGGCAAACCAACTGAATCATCAGTTCTCCCTCTTACACACACATGTAGTAGCACATTAAAATTTAGAGCACAGGATATGACTTCAGCTCAGTTTGCTGACTCTTGTGCACAAGTTGGTGCTGAAGAACAATATTTCCATCAACGTCTAGAAACAAACGGCTTACCTGTTGATAATGATCTAAATGAAGATCTTAAAATGGTTATCTTTGACGATTACGATCAATATAACCGATATGGTGGCCGTATTTATGGTATCGGTACCAATAATGGTGGTATTTACATTGAAGGGGATGCTACTGACTCTTCCAATCAGGCAGCTTTTTACGCACATGAAGCTGATTGGTTAAGACCTGATTTTCATATTTGGAACTTAAAGCATGAGTATGTCCATTATTTAGATGGTCGTTTTAACCTTAAAGGTAATTTCTCTGATTACCCATCAACAACTGTTTGGTGGGCAGAAGGCTTAGGTGAGTATATTTCACTTGAAGATAATAATGATGATGCTATTGCATTAATTAATGTCGCAGGATCAAACCGCACTTTATCTGAAATATTTTCAACAACATACAGTAATAGTCAAGATGAAATATATCGCTGGGGTTATTTAGGTGTTCGCTTTATGTTTGAAGCGCATATGGATGATATTCGTACTTTACGCTCAACGGTGCGTGCTGCTGACTGGAGTAGTTATCAAGCCGACCTTAATGCATGGGCATATAGCTATGAGCAAGAGTGGCAAAACTGGTTAATTACACAAGCAGGTGGAACTACAGATCCAACAGACCCAACGGATCCACCAACAGAGCCAACATCTGAAGTATTGCTTGATACCACAGCAAGTGCTTCTGCTCGCAATTGGGTTTACTATGAGGTTACTCCACAAAGTGCAGGTAGCTTAACAGTAACTATTTCTGGCGGTACTGGTGATGCAGATTTATACGTTAAAGCAGGTTCGCAACCAGCGAAGCGCTCTTATGATTGCCGCCCATATAAAACGGGAAGTGAAGAAAGTTGTCAAATCAACGTGTCTGCTGGCGTAACCTATCATATTGGTTTAAATGCCTATAAGACATTTGATGGAGTAAACTTAAAAGCAACATTAAACTACTAAGCTAAATTATTAAGTTAAATTAATGTTCTTGATTATTGTTTTGGCATGAAAATGCCAAAACAATTGTCTCTCCGCTTTTATTTGAGGTTTACTATGAAGCAAAAATTAAGCTTATTTTTGACTTTGCTATCAGCTTTAGGAACTGCTCCATTAGCACAAGCAATAGACTTATCGGCCATTAAAGAACAAGGAAAGATCGTTAGTGAAAATTTTTCTAGGGTGTATCAAACAAACTTAATAACAAAGAATTTTGCTATTAATGATATATCACATCAATATTTGTTGGGTTATGGTCAAGTATTTACTATCGAAACAAATATCGATTTCTTACCTATTTTAAATAATATACCGTCACACCAAAATGAGCATTTGGCTACTGAAGAACCCCAAACAGAAGCTCATAAGCAACAACTTAACAATAAAAAAGAGTTAGAAGCGCTTCAACTTGAAGAGCGAAATCTCGCACATCATGAGTTTTCATTAGATAAAAAAATAAAATCAATGCAAAAGCGAAGTAAAGCTTCAAATCAAGAAGCTGAGCTGCAAAAGCTTGATAAGAGTATTAGACAATCTCAAACAGAGCTTGATGAACTTAGAGATAAAAAACAACTCATAGCAGTCCGAATTAAAAATAAAAAAATGGCAAATACTATGCAACAGTCAAAAGAAAAGCCAATACAGGGACTATCAAGAAAAGCTATATATCAAACAATGCTTAAAAGGACTTACGAGTTAGTTTGTACCGAAAAATTATTATCAGCACTACCTGAGAGTGAACAGTTAACGGTTATTTTTAAAGATCTTGGTGAAGAACAAAATGATGACTTTAAGGATGAAGTATGGGCTATCAATATGGGTGATGCTTCACAATGTCAAAGAAAAGAGCTATCGATTAAGCAACTCGATGCTAAGGCGAAAAAATACCAGTATTAACTTGAATGAATTTAGTAAAGGGGTAACCTGACAAAGACAGTGCTTAACCGAAAAGCTTAATAGTGATATTAAGTTTTTTTTAATGCTTAATTTATGAAAAATTCCTCTGTTACAATTTTTTCTAAATTTTTTTCTTATATTTATAAATCACCAGATGAATAAATATCTTTTTTGATGGGTATTCTATTCAAATCACATATAACTATTTTTTACTGCACAGTTTTGTATACATTAACTTTATCCTCTTTTTTTCTAAATTTTGTAACAGAATAATAATAGTCGTATTTATCATACAATACCATTTAATCCTACTTATCGTATGGCCTGTAGGCTTTTAGGGTGTTGACATAACTGTTGTTAAGTATATTGTATACTTTGAGAAATAAGTAGAAATACAGCAAATGGATTTGCTTTCAAACATAAAAATTACATTAAAAAACTTGAGGAACTTATGTTTAAATTGAAACCAATTAGCATTGCGTTATTAGCTTTTACTACATCAACTTATGCTTTAGCTGAAGAATCATCAGAACAGGCTAATGCTGAAGAAACTGAGAAAATTGTTGTAACAGGTTCTCGTATTGCAAGACCTGGTGTAGAAACAGCTTCACCAGTTGTATCTATTGATGTTGAAGAGTTATCTATTACAGGTAGTATGAATGTTGCCGAAGTTCTGGCAGTTTTACCACAGTTTGCTGCGGGTATTGAATCATCTAGCAATTCATATAATCCAGGAAATGCAGGCTTAGCTACTGTGAATTTACGTGGTTTGGGGTCTCACCGTACGTTAGTATTAATAAATGGGCACCGTCCTACACAAATGGTTGATAGCTCAGGTCGTCTTGTATCGGATATGCAAAACATTCCAGCCTCATTGATTGATCGTGTTGAGGTACTAACCGGAGGGGCTTCGGCTGTTTATGGTTCTGATGCTGTTGCTGGCGTAGTTAATGTTATTCTTAAGAAAGATTTTGAAGGGTTTGATGCCAATATTCAGGCTTATTCGACAGAAGAAAGAGATGGTGAAACTCAGGCCCTATCTTTTAGCTATGGTACAAATTTTAATAATGATAAAGGCAATGTGGTAATTAGTGCTGATTATTATAATCAAGAAGCGATGACATATGCGTCGCGTCCAGGGTCTAATGGTCAAACAACATACATAAATAACCCAGATGGCGACATTCCTAATGAAGTTATTTTAAATAATGTGGGGTGGGCCGACTACAACATTCCTACTGACAGACCAACATTCATGTCTGGTAACAGCTATGACTATTTTCAATTTAACCGAAATGATGATGGTACGTTAGGTGAAGGCTATCGAGCCATTTTAGATTCTGAGTTACATGATTATTATAAACAATCTCATGATTTAAACCCAAATATGTATTCTAGTGTTGGTCCTCAAAACTCTATTACTCCATATGACCGATTAAGCGTTAACTTACGTACTGGCTATGAGATCACAGATAATATTTATCTAACCGGTGATGTAAGTTACAGCAAAGTTTCAAGTGTAAATACTATTGATCCAGAGTTTTTGTTCTCTTGGAATGGCTGGGTTAATGTTTACGATGCTCCTTTTGACGTACCACAAGTTGTTATTGATGCTGCGGAGTCAGACAATACTAGTTGGATTGCAATACCATATACCTTCAATGATTTGGGCAATAGAACGACAGAAGTAGATCGCGAATATGTTTCTGCATCTTTTGCTTTAGAAGGTGATCTTAATAACGGTTGGAATTGGGATGTTTATCTAGCAGGCGGTAAAACCTCTGTTGATGAGACTTCAATGAATCGTATTAATACCGATCGTTGGTGGGGGTTTGAATTATTTGGTGAATGTGAAGAAACCAACAGTTGTGCGGTTATGAATCCATTCGAGCCACTTTCTCAAGAAGTGGTTGATTATATTAAATTGGATCCATTCACTGATACATCTGAAACACATCAGTATACTTTAGCAGCCACGCTTGCTGGCGATATCATGGAATTGCCTGCAGGTGATTTAATGTTTTCAACAGGCTTTGAAATTAGAAAAGAAGGCTTAAAAGTAACACCGTCTCAAGTTTCTTTAGAAGGTACAAACCGAGGTAATACTAAAGGTGCTACTGATGTAGATCGTGACATTCAAGAAGTTTATGTTGAATTTATTGCTCCGCTCGTAAAAGATGTGATGCTTGTTCAATCTCTTGAAGCAGAAGTAGCATATCGTTATGCAAACTATACTTACGCAGGTAGTAATGATAGTTGGAAAGCAGGTTTAAATTGGGCTGTTGATGATAACCTTCGAGTGAGAAGCAATTATTCTAAAGCGGTTCGTGCACCTCAATTAACAGAGTTATTCAGACCTGAAGAAGTTATTTTTAGCCGTTATATGGATCCATGTGATAGTGAAGAGCTTGATAATGGCGCAAATGATGAATTACGTAGAGCAAACTGTGCCGCTTTAGGTTTACCTTCTGATTTTGAGTCTGAGATGCGAATTACTGGTGGTTCATACACAACTGTACAGGGTAATGATACGTTAACTGTAGAAACAGCTTATACCTTAACGACAGGTATTGTTTTTACACCAACCTATATTGAAGATTTTAGTATATCTATTGATTATTTCGATATTGACTTAACTGGCGGTATAACAAAATTTGGTGCGGCTAATACAGCTGAAATGTGTGTTGATGCTAACTCGATTGATAATGTCTTTTGTCCGCTAGTTACGCGTAAAGAAGATGGTAACATCAGTAATATTTTTGATACTTACGTAAACGCAAATAAAATGCGTCGCAGAGGTTTAGATATTCAAAGTTACTACTCACAAGAAATGGGTGATTATGGTGAAATAGATTTAAACCTATACGCTACTCATTTACTTGAAAGTTCATTTACTGAATCAGAGTTAGCAGGCGCTGATAAAAGAGAATGGGTCGGTGTAAATGGTACGCCAGAGTGGAAAGCATCATTCAGTGTAGCATACACGCTAAGTGACTTTAGAGCATCATGGCAAACTAATTACTCGTCAAGTGTACTATATGCTAGAAATGCAACTGCCGAAGATTACTCACAATATAAATTACCAGCTTCAACGCTACATAATGTAAGGTTTAGCTATGATTTAACAGACCAAACAAATATCTATTTTGGTATTAATAATGTGACTGATAAAGATTGGTTAGGCATACCAGGTGCGAGTATGGGTGGTTCAACTTACCCTATCTCTGGTCGAGGGTACTACGCGGGTGTTAATTTAAATTTCTAAAAAAAATTAAATCCTAATAAAAGCATAAGCATCGCTTATGCTTTTTTTTTTGTTTATTATTAACTGAGTCGTTAATAATGTATAAGGGAGTATGTCTGTTATCTATTGTGATATTATTAAAAGCACTGAAGAAAAATGAGTTAACACCTTAAATGAAGTTTACGATTGGTTTTCGTAATGTTAAACACGATGATCTAGATTTTTTGGTAAAGCTACGCAAAAAGTCTATGAATAAACACTTGCTAGCAGCAGGCATTAAAATGTCTAATGAACAGCATATTGAACGAGTGAAAGAGGCTTTTTATGAAAGCCACATTATTTTGTGCGATAGAAAGCCGATAGGTGTTGTTAAGTTTGGCGTAATTACACAAAAAGTAACGGAAAAAAGTTTACATATTAGGCAATTTCAAATTTTACCTGAATATCAAGGCAAAGGTATTGGTAGTAAAGTACTTAATGTTGTTAAGAAAAAAGCCTTACAGCTTTGCCTACCCATCACCCTAAACGTGTTATTAAAAAACCCTGCTAGAGGGTTATATTTACGTCATGGCTTTCAGGTGGAAGGGAAAAATAAGTTTGAATACCAACTGCGCTGCCCACTGGAAGTGATTGCCGCTTAGACAAAAAGCATTATTTTGAAGGGAGGTAAAGTGAATAAGTTTTAACTGTACTGTCAGGTTAGATTTATTTGGCTTTATTAGTTCTTATAGTCGTATGTGTGCCAATAGCAGACCTTAGTGTTACATAACAAAACTACTTCTGATGGACAGCTCTACTACCAAAGCGGTCATTCCCATCATTGTATTAGCAGGTACAAAAATTTCAGTTACCAAAAAATAGATTAAAACAAGCCAGAGCCAATCAAGCACCTTTTTAGATTCCTGACATAGGCAAGGCCTTTCTATATCGGCTTATTATTTGGTTCAATCATATCTTCAGGTACAATCCACTCCTTAAATTGCTCTGCTGTCACTAATTCAAGGGCAAGTGCAGCATCAAGTAGCGTCGAATTATCTTTATGAGCCTTTTTAGCAATTTTGGCTGCATTGTCATAACCGATGTAGGGATTCAGTGCTGTAACCAGCATTAATGAATCATCCCTTAACTTAGCGATGCGCTCTTCATTGGCAGTGATACCTGTGACACATCTCGCGGTAAAACTCTGGCAACCGTCGGCAAGTAAGCGAATCGACTGTAAAAGGTTATATATCATAACTGGCTTAAATACATTGAGCTGAAAATGGCCATTTGAGCCAGCAATCGAAATCGTTAAATTATTTCCCATTACCTGAGCGGCAATCATGGTCAACGCTTCACATTGAGTAGGATTAACTTTACCGGGCATAATTGACGAACCGGGTTCATTTTCAGGTAAATTAATCTCTCCAATACCACAACGCGGTCCTGAACCGAGCATACGGATATCGTTAGCAACTTTCATTAAGCTAACAGCGATTGTATTTAATACACCACTGGCCTCAACTATGGCATCATGAGCCGCGAGCGCTTCAAATTTGTTTGGGGCTGCTTTAAACGGGAGTTTTGTTATTTTTTCTACTTGCTTGGCAAATTTAATATCAAATCCTTTGACACTGTTAAGCCCTGTTCCTACGGCTGTTCCTCCCTGTGCTAATTGGTACAAAGCTGGAAGCGTCGATTTAGCTCTGCGGATAGCATTATCTAGTTGAGTGCTGAATCCAGAAAATTCCTGCCCTAGTGTCAATGGGGTTGCGTCCTGTAAATGCGTTCTACCTATTTTAACTAAGTGATTAAATGATATAGACTTTGTGTGCAATTCATCGCGCAAATATTGTAATGCTGGTAATAGACTGTGTGTTATTTCTTCAACCGCAGCAATATGCATTGCCGTTGGAAAAGTATCATTCGATGATTGGCCCATGTTGCAATGGTCATTAGGATGAATCGGATTTTTACTCCCAACAGTGCCATTTAGCATTTCAATAGCACGATTGGAAATTACTTCATTGCAATTCATATTTGTTTGAGTGCCCGAGCCTGTTTGCCATATCACTAAGGGAAAATGTATATCAAGAGAGCCATTCATCACCTCTGTGGCCGCCAATATGATAGTCTGACCAATAGTTTTGTCCAGCCTTCCTAAATCGACATTGACTTGTGCTGCGGATTTTTTAACTATACCCAATGCTCTAATTAATGGCCTAGGCATTTTTTCCTCTCCAATAGGAAAGTTTATTAATGAACGTGCTGTCTGAGCACCAAAGTAGCTATCTTCTGGAACTTTTAATTGACCAAATGAATCACTTTCTAATCGATACTTAGTCATAATCTTCTCCTAAAAAATCAACGTATCTCACATTGCTTTCATTACCAAGGCAGATGCTACTAGCCCTATCAGTACCATTAGATTCTTCCTTGCCACACTTTAAAGGCAACATCATTTTTTTTATTATTTTTTACTGTATACATAAGGTCATCAGCAACTTTTATCGCTTCTTTTATATCCGCAGGTAAAGTTTCAAACGTGACAATGCCAACACTAAAGCTCACATCCCATCCTTTTTTTAGCATTTTATTTTTTAGTTCTTCGCTGGCTTTGGCAAAAGCACTCTTAACTTCTCCTTGGCTAGTTTCTGGAAATATAATGGCAAATTCATCACCACCCAACCTCGCTATGATGTCTGTTTTCCGTAAGCTAGAGAGTAAACATTTTGCAACTGAAATAAGTAGTTCATCCCCTTTATAGTGACCAATGGAATCATTAATGTTTTTAAAATTATCTATGTCTAAATAGGCCAATGAAAAAACATGTTTATACCTAATCGAACGAATGATTTCATTGGCTAAGTCTAGGTAAAAACTTCTATGATTTAACAGACCTGTGAGACTATCTGTACTAGCCATCACAAACTCTGCATTGTGGACGTTTCTAAAATTAATGATTAAAACAGAGGATAAAATATAGGTTATTAGACGTAAAAAAGTATAAATAGAATATTCTAAAGAAAAGGTAACTGAGCCTAGCACCATAAAATTAATAAATAAGGTTAAAGAAACAATAAAAACACTTAGTAAAATTCCTGCGCTTCGACTTCCATACCAGCTAAGAACTAAAATAGGTAAAAAAAATAGTGGTTCAAATAAAAGGAAGTGATTAAAGTAAAATCCCGTAAATGTGATAACACTCACAGCTAAATAGCAGATGAAAATAACAAATGATGTAGAACAAGTATCTAATATACTGAGCGTCGTTTTCATTGCTTTACAATAATCATCATTTAATTCCTTCTATTTCATAGCCATTAAAAATGAGAAGAATATAAGTCAACTTAGCTTTTTCGTTGCCCAAGCATAATATTATCAACCAACGGATGGCCTGTCGCTTCATCACAAAAAGAAATAAAAACTGATATTTTCAATTTAGCAGAGTTTAGAAATACAGAGCGAATATCGTTACGCATTCTATTTAGTTTCTCATAATTAACTTTCCTATGAAGTTTCTTTACTAAAAGCATATTGTTACTACCACACTTGGGGTTTTTAATGATAACAGGTATACCTTGTTCGGAAAGTTGAAATGAAAATGAACCATCATCGTTATACTGGACAAAAGACACCCTTCCACTATATAGCTCTTGCCCAACAGCAGTAGGTATTAAAAGAGTAGTAGTTAGCAAAAATAAAACGCTAAAAGAAATGAAAGAAAGCACTCTAGCTCCCTTATTATTGACGAGTATTTCAGGCATCAACTTTGCTCATAGAACGGTGGGGCTTTAAGTATAGACAATATAATGTGAGAGCGCTCGGATAAAGGAAGTATCTAGAAATCGACAACTATTTTTTCAGTGACGTAAAGTAGCCATAATAAGCCATAGTTTACCAAGTGATGTCAGGCTGCTAGGCTTAAACTTACCTATACTACTATGGCCTTTTCAAGTTTTAAATCACAAAAGTCATTTTGAATTTAAATACGGTTAACAGCGCTTTTTGCTCATCATTAACACCAATTAATGGATGCTCAACGGCAGCATTGAGCTTGAAGCGGCCCATTGAAATTATAAAGCTAACAGTCTGCTTTTAGCTCATATCGGTCTGACGAATAGAGTCTTAACTATTTGATTAACAATGAAAATTAGATATACATACTTCAATTTACTTTGTGAATACCAAGCGATTTGATTTTACTGGGGGAATATTTAAACCAAAGCAAAGGTATTTGCCATTGCTTTGGTTTAGTCGATTAAAATTGCTAGGTAAATAGCAGTTGTAGGTGAACCGTTTAGTAGATTAGCCCTTTATTTTTAACTTTATTCGGGTCAATACGTGAAGGTGTTATTTTTCCTTCAATTAACGGTGTTGTTGCAATGGCTAAGGTTTTAATAACTTGGTGCATAGATGGTAAGTTCAAGCTATTAATGTCGTCACTGGTTTGATGGTAGTGTTCATCTTTATCAAGCTGTGTACTACTAAAGCTATGTGCTGGCACGCCTAATCTCGCTAGGGTTGCATTATCTGAACGGTAGAATAGGTTTTGTTTAGGATATGGGTCACTATGAACCTTTAACGTGTTGTTTTCACTTGCTGCTAACGCTACGTTTAATTGCTCACCTAAGCTTGAACGCTCCATGCCCGTCATCCATACCGTACCTTCACCAAATTTAGAAGGCTTACCAATCATTTCAATATTTATCATGGCAGTAATTGAATCAGGGTTAAGTTGCTTGGAAAAATATTTTGAACCAAAACCGCCAATTTCTTCGGCACTAAAAGCGGCAAACATAATCGTTCTTTCATTTGATTGTGTTCTACTAAAGTGCTCAGCTAGGTTGATGATAGCTGACGTACCTGATGCGTCATCATCTGCACCGTTGAATATTTCACTTTCTCCTTGCTTACCTAAATGATCATAATGAGCAGAATAAAGGACAATTTCATCGGCTTTAGATTTACCTGGTAGAACACCAACCACATTTTTTAATACGGTTTCTTTTACTGTATTAGTGGCTTGTACAGAAAATGTTTTAATATCAGTTTCGTTCGTTAATACCAATATAATACTACCGCCAGTTATTTTATCGCTTGGTTTAGCTGTGGTTTCGAGTTTGGTAATACCGTGATTAAAATAGTTTTGATAGCGGTGAAACATTTTTTCATGAGCTAAATTGAGTAAAACAACATGCTTGCCGCCTTGATGATTAATTTTTTGTAATGCCGCGCGCATATTATCGGCTTCACCAATTGTGTGTAAGCTAACAGAATCATCATTTTTCCAATCAATATCAGTGCTGTTACTTGCAATCGCTAAATTGTCTTTTAAAACACTTTGTTGGTTTAACGTAACATTAAGCTTTTCAGGCGTTACGGTTTTGATTCGATACTCTTGCAAGAAACTTTTTGTGTCATCAGCTTCACCTGATTGGCTTTTTAAACCGATGGTTTGAAAACGCTCAGCAATGTAATTTGCTGCGGTATCGATATCTTTAGTAAAGTTACTACGACCTTGCAACTCGTTACTGGCAAGAAAAGTCACATCTTTAGTTACTTGCTCAAATGAAATATTCGCATCGACTTGGCTTTCAATGCTTTGTTGTGTGCTGTTGCAGGCCGTTAACGCTGAAATGGCGAATACAGAAGCCGCTATAATTGATATGTTGAAGTGCTTTTTAATTAACATAAGGTTCACTTTATTTCTTTTTAAATTATACGTTACGATGACTTTAATGTTTTAGTTTCAATGAGCAGAGTTTCATCATTGCTCGTAAGCCACATTTGACCATCTTGAATACTACATTGAAAGTCCATTGAACGACTAACAAATTTGACCAATGCATCACAGGTCTCTTGTTCAAAATACTCTACAGTTAACTTGACGAATTTATTGAGCGCGTTTTCAACTTGTGGCCACCAAGTGTTGACGCTAGAGCCATAAGCATAAAGCTTAACGCGCTCTGATTTATTGCAGGCTTTTTTAAGGCGCTTTTCATCAACTTGACCTAATTCAACCCATAAATTAATTTCACCACTGTAATTGACCAGAGAAATTGCTGCTTCCTCTTCATCACTAACACCTTTACCAAAAGCTAAATCAGGATGAGCATTGAGCATAAATGCCACTAGCCTCACCATCATTCTCTGATCGGTTTCAGATGGATGTTTCGCTATGGTGAGTTGTAAACTGTCGTAGTAGTTTCTATCCATATCTGCTAATTCAATATTAGCTTTATAAATTGTTGATTTAAGTGCCATAAAAGGTAAGTTATTAATAATTAGATAAGCTATGTTATCAGGTATCTTGAGCGATGAGTAAGTTTATGCGTCGGTTAACTAGGTTATACCGTTAAATTAATGTTTGAATCCGCATGCATTAATTTGGTGAATACTTAGGATAATAGCAATTAATTTAATAAATAATACTGGCAATGATATGTTAACTTGTACTAATACATTACCTAAATACCCTGTGTATTGTTTTTAATGAGGTCACTATGACAATTCAATCTTTTATACCGCCACAACGCACTTTAATGGGGCCTGGACCTTCTGATGTAAGCCCTAGAGTTTTATCTGCATTAGGAAGACCTACTGTTGGTCATTTAGATCCAAGTTTTGTGGGTATGATGGATGAAGTTAAGTCACTACTGCAATATGCGTTTAAAACAAACAATACTTATACGATGGCCGTTTCAGCCCCTGGTTCAGCGGGAATGGAAGCATGCTTTGTTAACTTATTAACGCCAGAAGATACTGTTGTTGTTTGTCGTAACGGTGTTTTTGGCGCACGCATGATAGAAAACGTACAGCGTATTGGTGCTAAGGTCATTATTGTTGATTGCCCGTGGGGCAGGGCTGTTGACCCACAAGCCCTTGAAGATACCTTAAAGCAAAACCCGCAAGCAGGTTTTGTTGCCTTTGTTCATGCAGAAACGTCTACCGGCGCTTTATCTGATGCTAAAACCTTATGTAGCATTGCCAAAAAGTATGACTGTTTAACCATTGTTGATGCTGTTACGTCATTAGCGGGTGTTGAGTTAAGAGTTGATGACTGGGGTATTGATGCAATTTATTCTGGTAGTCAAAAGTGTTTATCTTGTGTACCTGGTTTATCACCCGTAAGTTTTAGTGATAAAGCAGCTGAAGTGATTAAAAACAGAAAGTTACCAGTACAAAGTTGGTTTTTAGATCAGTCACTAGTGATGGAATATTGGTCAGGACAAGGTAAGCGAAGTTATCATCATACCGCGCCGGTTAATTCGTTATATGCATTACATGAATCATTAGTGATGCTACAAAATGAAGGACTAGAGCAAAGTTGGGCACGTCATAAAGCACAGCATGATAAATTAAGTAAAGGCTTAAGAGATTTAGGTCTCGATTATATAGTGCCAGAGCAAGAGCGTTTGCCACAATTAAATTCTGTGTATATTCCAAAGGGCATTGATGATGTAAAAGTCAGACAATATTTATTAAATGAATATAATTTAGAAATTGGTGCGGGCTTAGGGCAGTTTGCAGGCGAAGCTTGGCGGATTGGTTTAATGGGCTATGCAGCTAGATCGGAAAATGTAGCGCTTTGTTTAGCTGCACTTAAAGATGCCTTAACACAATAATTATATTAATAAATACTTAACCAAAGCCTTTTGCCCCTGTATAGCTTAGGAAACATTTGAATTAATAACGTGTTAGTTAAATTGAGAGCGAATTATATAACTTGTGTAATACGCTCTCAAAATTGATAGATATTTTATGTCTAGCTAGTCTCTAGTTTTCCAAGTACCAGTATTCGTAAATACTAATATTACCAACTACCAATGTTTTCCATGCTTACCCAGGGTTTTTGAGGGGCTAAAGGTTCACCTTTTTGTAATAACTCAATTGAAATATTATCGGGGGATTTCACAAAGGCCATTTTGCCACAACGTGGTGGTCGATTAATGGTGACGCCAGCTTCTTGTAGTTTTTGACAGGTTTGATAAATATTATCGACCTGAAAAGCTAAGTGGCCGAAATTTCGCCCGGTGGTGTAATCTTCTGTAGATCCCCAATTGTAGGTTAACTCTATTTCGGCTTCACCAACTCCAGCGGCTAGAAATATTAAAGTAAACTTACCAGCAGGTACTTCGTGTCTGCGCGTTTCGATAAGTCCTAGTTTGTTTATGTAAAAATCTAATGACGCATCTAAGTCATGTACTCTTACCATTGAATGTAAAAATTTCATTGAGTGACCCTAATAACTTCTTTGTAGGTTGTATTGATGATTTCTTAGTTAAGATATCAAATGTTTGTAATATTGACATCAACTTATAAAGCAAAGCTAATTTTTGCGATGCGTACATCAAGTGCGCATTAACATGGGCTATTAAGTTAACGCCTGTTGCCTGTATTGATTTGGGGTGAACCCTGTAATCAGCTTAAAAGTACGGGTAAAAGGGCCGACAGAGGCAAAACCACTTTCTAAGCCAACGACAAGGATTGACCAAGCTTTTTTGTTAGGATCTGATAATATTTTTTGAGCATGCTTTATGCGTAACTCATTAACATATTGATTAAAGTTTTTCGCTTTTAAATGATGTCTTAAAACGTGGCTAACTTTGTATTCAGAAACATCAAGTTCCCGTGCTATATCTGCAACCTTTAAATTGGCCGTTAAGTATAAAGATTGCTTTTTCAATAACGCTTCTATTTTACTAGCAAGTTCTTGTTCTACGGGACACGGTTCACTCATTTTGTTCCCGTTTTGAACGGTAATTTTTTTGTCACTTGCAAGCTGACTTAAACAAAGCTCATTATTATTGCTATCAGTAGTTTGTAATTTTTCTTTTTTAAATCGCCAAATCATTAATATTTGAGTATTCGTTAGTACAAATAAAATAATTAAGGCTGACAAAAGCTCTTTTGTCTCAGGAGAATTAACGAGCATGCCTTGTGAAAGCTTACTTAGTCCAACAGCTAAACCAAACGTCGCTAAAAAAAGTAGTCGCTGTGATTGACCTTTTTTGCTGTCAGAACGAAACCCACGACAGCCTTCCCAGAAAGAGAGCATGATGACCGTAGAAGATAATAAAATAGTTAATTCATTAATAAGGTGTGGAGCCACGTTATTTTCAGATGAAATAAACGCATTACTTTGCACAAATAAATAACCCTGACTTGCCATGATAAGTAAACCAATAGCTATTGCGAGAAACAGATGAGGTGCTTGAATAGCATCTTTTGTCCTAAATAGACTTCTCGATAGTAGCCAGTAACCATTGCATGTAGCACAAGCTCCCATGCCTATTAAGTATTGGTAAGCGCCAATGGTTTCTCCTGATATTTTTTTGGTTGCCATAATTGCAATAGAGCCACAAAACAAAGCAAAAAGAATATGGCTCGTTTGTTTTTCACGTACAAAAACTTGGGCAATTAAAAACAATAAACTTATAAAAAGGATGGCTGTGTAAGTATTAGATACTTCCATTTTTAATTACCTAGGGCTGATGAAGAGGGCAAATGTTAGCAAGGCAAAACTCTTTATTCAATGTTCAATATATTAAGAAATATGTCAAAAAATAGTGTGCCGAATTTCAAATTTGGTGCGATTTTAGATGTAATAAATGCAAAAGTAGCACTGAATCAATAAGTTAGTATATAAAGGTTATGTATGCAGGTTTTATTAGAAAAAATGAGCGTCCCTTCTTTTTCAGCTGAGCAAGCCCTTAATAATATTGTTAAGTGTTGGGTTGTGGTGGCGTTAATAGGGCAGTGGTTATTTGCGGCCTATATTTTAAGTGTTTATGCTTTTCCAACATTGCTTGGTAATACCGCGTTAACATTATCCTTGTCACCGGGGCAGGGGGCAAAAAGTGAAAGTGCTACTGATACTTTGATATTTTTTGCGCATATTTTGCCCGCAGCGATCATGGCAATGAGTGGGTTGTTGCAACTAATTCCAAATATAAGACGAAACTATCCAAAGTTTCATAAATACAATGGTCGAATGTTCTTTATATTTGGACTTTCTGGTGCATTTACTGGTTTGTATTTAACTTGGGGAGCAGGTTTTAGATTTAGCGATTTAGGTTCATTGGGCGTTACATTAAATGGGCTATTAATTCCTATTGCTATTTATTTCGCTTGGAAAACAATCATAAATAAAAAGCTGAAATCTCATCAACGCTTTGCAATTCATAGCTTTATTTTAGTGAATGGCGTTTGGTCGTTTCGCTTATACTTAATGGCTTGGTTTGTTTTAAACCAAGGAGCCAATGGAAATAGTAGAAACATTGACGGACCTGCAGATATTGCGCTGTCTTTTGCATCTTATTTATTACCTATGTTGATCGCCGAAATAATTTTTTGGGCGAAGCGAAGTGAAAGTAATAAAGTTAAATGGTCTGCAGCAAGTTTTGCTGCAATAGGCACTATAATCACGACAATTGGAGTTTTTGCGGCAGGAACAATGATGTGGTTTCCGAGAGTAATGAAGGCATTTGAAGGACTCTTTTAGTTAAATACCATCGTCGTTATAGTGTGTATCTTAATAAAGAATGTATAAGAGTAGTTATCAATGGATTAACTACTCTTTTCTTATTTGATCTTGATTTTCTACTTAAGCCCTAGCTTTTTAACTAAATAATCACTCGTCAAGTGCTTAACTACATCAAATGGTTCGCAATGACTTCCTTCTTCATTAAAGTCTATAGGCCCTAGTTGGTGAGCAAGTGATAAAGCCGCTTGATTAAGGGCTACACTGCGCTTGCCAATGCCCATTAAAGCGCCACCCATAGCAAGTTGTACCGATTTTGCTTCTTTAGCAAAATTGTTGGCAATATCGGTAATTACCAACATAAAAAAATCTTCGGTATAGATTTTAGATTTTTTCTTTGAAAACTCATAAACGAGTCCAAAAGCACATTTACGTCGATTTAAATCATTACTGTTGAGCCAGCGTTGTGCAAGTTCAAAGGCAATGGGTGATTTAGCTAAAGTGGCATCACATGATGAGAAAACATGGCTTAACATGCCTGAGTTTAACTGGTCTACTTGCTGCTCTGCTTGCTCAACTGTGATTTGTTTAGGATCGTCAATTAGTAACGCTATCACTTTGGCATCATAACAACTAGATAACCATAGTGTTTGAGCGAGTTCACGATTCCTACCTATTTGCTTGGCTAGTTTTCGTTGAATGGTTAAACCAATACCATAACATGTTAGGTTATTGGTATTACTCATTTTATTCCAGTGCTCAATACCACGAATATTCTTGTTCTGTTCTAATAACTCAAACACTTGAGCTTGGTTCATCTTAACCTCTAAGATACTGTTAAGCATTATTGATAACTAAAATAATAGCACTATAAACTCACTTCAAATGAAAGCACTGTTTTACATAATAATGTAAGAGTGTGTTGTGCACCTCGTTGTAATTTTAACTATAAAGTAGTCTGTTTAACTACTTATTTGCCTGCATAGAAAGTAGTATTATTAGGATTTTTAGTAACTTATTGATATGTTTTGTTATTTTGCTTGGTCTGCATTTTGCAAATTCACGTTTTTTTAAATGGAGAATGATATGAAGTTCGTGAATTTACTTTTCACTTTAATAATTGGTTTTGGACTTGTTGCAGGGGCTGAGGCTAAAACCGAAATAAATTTTAATGAAGAAAACCATCAATTCAGCGTGGAGGAGAAACTCCTTATAGAAAGCATCGTTAAACAAGCGGAAGTTAAAGTCAGACAATTACTTCCTGATTTGGATGAAAATATCCAAGTTAATGTGGTTACAACTACCCGTAACTTAGATATTGTTGGAGGTGTTTTTGGACGAGCTGATGCCCCAGGAGTAATAGAGGTGACCCTTTCAACAGCTTCAAAAGGTGGTGTTTCAGGCTCAGCAAACTCTGCTCTAACATCAAGCCTTTTTCATGAAATGCATCATTTAGCAAGAGGGTGGACGATAGCAGAAAACCATTATGGTAGCCAACCAGGTATTCCAGTTGCCACTGTTAATGAAGGCTTAGCAAGCATTTTTGCAGAAACTTATACTGATGAGTATTTTGCAAAAGCATATGATTACCCAGATGAAGCAGCTCAGTGGCTTGATGAAATTATGAAGTTGCCTAAAGATGCTAACTACTCTCATTGGGTGGCTGGCTTTCATCCTGATGGGCGAAGTGTTATTGGCTATCGCATCGGACGATATGTTGTTCACCAAGCAATGAAGAAAACGGGCAAAGACATTATTGCGTTGAGTCAACTTCAGCCAAATGAAATCTTAACTATTGTGTTGGAAAAGTAGAGCCATTTTAACAGCAGCGATGCAACATAATTGCATCGCATAATGGGGGAGCCAGCCAGTATGATAACTACTCTGTTTTCTATTCCTACAAGTATTCAGAGCTACCTTTAGTTGTTTTTGATTTATTTATATTTCATTTTGATTCATGGCAATTAAATAGCAGAGATATAAAACTAAATGCTGCATTAGTGCGAGCTTATCAATAGCCGACGTACGTAATTATTTGTCCGTATTAAATATGTCGTTTTTATTCAATACTTGAATTTTTCACTTCATTAAAATTGTCTTCATTGAAGCGTAGTGAGAGCAATTTTAGTGAAAACTACGACATTTATATAATACAAGTAGGATTGATATGATGCTTATTATCAAAAAAGTAACACAGTTAAGTGAATTAAACGATTTAAAGGAAGCTTATTTTAAGGCATCTACAAGCCCTTTAGATGGCATGTGGCATTTTGGGTTTGTTTCCATGGCAGAGCATTATGGTTTTTATGAAAATGAATGCTTGGTCGGGTTTTGTTGTATCAATAGTGAGCGCTATCTTTTACAGTTTTATTTGTCTGAAACAGCAATATCATCAGCTACAGAGCTATTTATGTTAATTGCGCACAGTAATAGTGCTGTGATTGGCGACGTTAAAGGTGCCTTTGTTAGTACAGCAGAGCCACAGTATTTATCAATGTGTTTGGATAATACGTCATCATTTACTGTTAATGCGATTATGTACCAATATAGTGATAATTTGAGAGGGAGGGTTGAAGAAAAAGCCAAACTAATATTGGCAGATAGCGAACAACTTGAATTATTGGTAACTTTTGCTGTTGAAGCTATTGGAGCACCGAAAGAGTGGCTTACGGGCTATTATGATAATCTAATTAAACGTAAAGAATTATGGTATTACTCATTAGATGATAAAATTGTCGCAACAGGTGAGTGTAGGCACTTTGATAAGTTTCAAACTCAATATGTTGACTTAGGAATGATTGTATCGCCTGCCTATAGAGGTCAAGGCATAGCTACAAAAGTATTAAACCAACTTGTCAATCTAGCTAAGGAAAAAGGGGTGAAAGCTATTTGCTCTACTGAAAGCAGTAATATAGGTGCGCAAAAAGCAATTGATAAAGCAGGATTTTTAGCTTTGAATAGAATCGTGCAATTTGACTTCTCAAGGGATTAACCTCAAAACATAGACTCCCTTTTATTATCTTGAATAAAAGGGACTTGAATGTAATAAATAATAGTGATTAATTGATATAACTAATTCACGGCTGATAAAACTATGATCCAATGGTTACAACAACCTAAATGTCCTGTAGTTTCAACATTTGTTGAGTGTTATTGGTTGATTGAGAGATTAGACGATTCTGGTAGTTTTCAGTTTCCAAAATTAAACCCAGATCCTAGTGGGCATTTAATTATTTCACCTAAAAATCAAGAGTATAGTTATGAGTCTGGTGGTGATCTGGCAAGAGGTGTTGGTTGTCATTTACTCTTTCCACATTTGCAAACTTTACATCTTGATCACACCAAACCTTTTGTTCACTTAGGTGTTAAGTTCAAAGTCGGTGCCTTATATTCAATCAAGTCATTTACACCAAAACATCCTATTTTAGATAGAGTTACCTCTGTTGATATGCATAGCTTACTTGGTAATGGTGAACTAGATATATTAAATTTATTGTTCATTGCTCGACAAGATGGTGCTATGTGTCGGGACCAACTTGATGGCTTGCTGATGCTCTGGCTTTCTCAATTTCAAAAGGATAAATACAGTAAATTAGTATCGAGAGCGCTAGAAGTAATAGATGAAACAGCTATTGCTAAATTAGGTGATAAACTACATTGCACTCAAAGAACATTAGAAAGAGCATTTAATAGAGTTACAGGTTTTACGCTTAAGCAATGTCAATCAATGAATAGACTTGAAGCAATGCTTGAGCACTTGTACTCACTTCATAAAGATGAAATTGATTGGGTTGAGATCGCATTTAAATTTGGTTTTAGCGATCAACCTCATTTAATACGATATTTGAAAGCACACCTAGGTTTAACCCCAAATACTTATGCCAATAAAAGAAATTTAACGATAGATCTGTACGGTGGCGTCTCAACTCACGTAACAAAAGTTTGATATCTTTGCTTATTTGGAAGCTGTAGCGGCCAACATAAATAGACGTACCTCAAAAGTAAATTTTCATTATTACAGAGCTTATCATGACTGCATTGCAGTATATCTACCAGCATTTGTGAAACTAGCTCGTAGGCATTTCTACTTACCACTAAGTTAGCTAAGTGAAAATAATCTTATGTTTAATAACTTGACAAGAGACCGCTGGTCTTTTATATTTCACATAAGAGACTGGCGGACACTTAAGTGAATGGTATGAATTGGCAGCGTGCTAGAACAGACGAAAAAAAAACTGAGAGAAAGGCAGCTATTTATCAAGCGGCTTATACGCTTTTCAGTGCAAATGGTTACGATAAAGTTAGTTTTAATGGGATTGCAGCAGAGGCTGGGTTTACCAAATCGAATATGTATCGTTACTTTAGTTCAAAAGAAGAAATTTTCTTAAATGTCTTTGCTAAGCTATTTGAACAATGGTTTGAAGATTACAACCACCGTTTACAGCAACTTAATGAAAACGAAAAAGTAGAGATTTTTGCAAAAACTTGGGTGGATTCATTCTTAGCACATCCTAAGCTGATGGATTTAATGCCAATACTTTTCACATCCCTTGAAAGTAATAGCTCTTATCAACAATTACAATCGTTTAAGCGTTTATCAAAAGGCTTATTGTATCAGATTACTTTGGAAATCAGTCGAATTTATCCACAGATACAGGGAGATAAAGCTTTTCGATTTCTCTCCCTAGGATATGCGTCAACGGTCAATTGTTGGACGGCAAATGCACAAAATGAAGTGCTTAAAAAGCTCTATCAAGAAGAAGAGTTTAAAGATTTGAAGCCTAATTTTGATTATGACTTAACAGAGTCAATTGTAATAGCCATTCGGGGCTTAACAGTGAGCTAGTGAAATAGCTTGATTACTTTGATATGCAGCAAAGCTGCTATTAACTATCTATCACCTTTTAAATACGGAGAAAAATATGTCACATCACACAGAAAAATCACTTAAAGTAAATGTACCCGCAAACAAAGTATGGCAAGTTCTGGAAGACTTTGGCAGTATTGAAAAATTTTCAACAACGATTAAATCATCTCCAATTGTTGGCGATAAAGCCTGTGGTTTAGGTGCAAAACGAAAGTGTATTTTCGATAACGACTCAAGTTTAGTGGAAGAAATTATTGAATATCAAGAGGGACAGGGATATCGAATGGCAATTTCTGAGCATTCATTACCACTTAAAACTATGTACGCTGAAATGAGAGTGACAGCCATTGACAATAACCAATGTGAAATTTATATGTCTGCTGATTTCGTTGTTAAAGGTGGCCTATTTGGTAAGTTGATGGGGCACTTATTAATGCGACCTATGATGAAAGGAGTATTTACTAAGGTGATGAGCGGCTTGGCTTATTACAGTATGACTGGAGAGAGTGTTGGTTCAAAGCTGCCTAATAACAGTGAATTCAACCGCATCATACTTAATTAGTTTACTCTGTATTATTTTTTGTCATTTACAAATATCTTCAATGATACTTGCCCCGTTTAGGGGCATGCGATCTACACAGGGATAACAGCCGTGTGGTATGGCCTTGATAGCAATTAACCTTAACCCCTTAAGTATAACTATCAATAATTTCTGCTCAACTTCTAACACGTTTTTCTTTGGCGAACGCTGTCCCGTTTGATACGTGAAGAATGTAAGCTTCGACTGCTATAGTTGGGCAGCCGAAATCTAATGAAAGTTGAAATGAAACTATGCTTTAGCAAGGGGGTATAAAATGCTAAATGTATTCATAGCGTTATATTAAGAGCCATTATTGCTATTTTCAGGAATTCTAATGCCTTTTGTTAATAGCCAAATACCTACGCCAAGCTCAAACAGGGCTCCTGGAAACATTATATACATCACCTCACGAGGTAAATCAGCTATCGTAAGTTTAGCGACAGGGTACAAAATCAAACTTGTATAAGTAATTACTCCCCAGATTGCCCAAAAGGTTGGTATATAACGCGCTCTAAAAAGTAAGTAAAAAGTAATAATCCCAGCAACCCCCATGAATATCCAGCTGTATTCATATGCCGGAACGATCACACTTGATGTTATGACAATAAGCGTATGTATTTGTTCTACGTTAAACATTTCCGATAAATAGACTTTGTTGGATATCGCTAGCATTGTCATGCTGAAGACAACGGCTACACTTCCAATAATAATTTCAACTAATCTAAAGCATAAGGTAGTTTTAGCCAGACGAGCGTTAACAGGTTTAAGTACAATGAAAAATGAAATTGAGGCAAGAGTTACGGCCACAAACATGAAAATTTCTGCGAAAATACCTAGTCTAAATTGCAATTCATTTTCAAATAATCCGTTTATGGGGATAGCACTAACGGCTGAGAGCTGAGTATTTAAAAAAAAGTTTTTAATCAAACCAGCAACAGTAAATAGAATATAAGATAGCCCTGCTAATTTAGCGTAAAAATATTGAAGGTTTTGAGTTGTTTTAGTATTCATAAAAAAGACCAATAGTTATGTGATTCAATCGTATTGGTAAGCACAATGCCTGTAAATGGCATTCAAGTCGTTCAGATGGGCATAGTTGAACGTATTTTTTGAATAAATTAGATATCAACACTTAGATGATCGGCACTAATTTAATTAATCGTGTAAAAAGAAAGCTATTGATGTGATGCTGAGTAGATTCAAGCATTACTAAATTATATACTCATTTCACTCTTCAAAAATTCCTATCGCAGGTATAAAGATGGTTAACCTTTTTCCGACAATTTTATATTCTTGTATGATCGGAATAACATTATTTGCCTTATTTGATGTTTTACAAAGACCCAAAAATAGGCAGAGTCTTTTCTTGAAAGCGTTACTTCTATTGCTGCTGATACATTTAGGCGGAGAGCTTTTCATATATTCTGGTGCTTATGTGTATGCGCCATATTTAGCAGGAGCACAATTTCCGTTTAGGGTGCTGCTTGGTCCTGTTCTTTATTACTATGCCTATGAGAGTATGTCACTAGAGAAAGTTATCGATAAAAAAGTAGCTGTAATCACTTTGTTGGGTCCTATTCTGGTATTACTGGTCATGTCTCCGTTTATATTCCTAATAAGCTCAGAAGAAAAGCTAGCGTTAGCTAGCCCTGAAACAAGAGATCCTGAACTATGGAAAATAGCTTTGTTCACTTGTACGGCGACAACCTTATTATTTATTTCCTATACAATAGTATTCTTAGGAATGGCTTTAAGGCTTCATAATTCACATCACCAACAATTGAAGGAACGCTTTTCAAATATTGAGCAAAAGTCGTTAGAGTGGTTTAAACCCATACTAATTGTTTGGGGCATGGTGTGGCTCATGTATGCAGTCGAGTTTTTTCTTAATGCATTGAAGCTTCGCTGGTTCGGCTCAGGAGTGGCCCTTCCTGTGATTGAGGTGATTGCGTTGGCTACGTTTATCCAAAAAGCGTTACATCAGAAAATATTAACTCAGTCTGACAAAGGAGTTCCACATTCTAACAAAAGTAGGACTGCCTTAATTTCTTCAGAAAAAATGCAATTAATTTCCTCAAAATTAGAGCGTATCATGAAGGAGGATAAGTTGTTTTTGGATGAAAATTTATCTTTAAATAAATTATCTGAAAGCATTGCCGAAACAGAAAACCATATTTCAGAAACACTTTCTCAATATTTAAATACAAACTTCTTCCAATATGTGAATAGCTTTCGAATAGAAGAGGCTAAGTTGGCACTAAAGAATAAAGATAAGCTGATTACAACTATCGCATTTGAAGTAGGTTTTAATTCTAAGACGACGTTTAACACGGCCTTTAAAAGAATAGTGGGGAATAGTCCCACTGCTTATAGAAACTCTATTTAGGGTTTTCCTCTATGAGTTGGAGCTAGTTTTTTGCAACACAGGTCTATCGACCGTAAAGAATTATACAATGATGCAGGTCAACTACAATTCTGTAGGGACGATGTTAAGGCGTTCTGGTTTAACTCCACTACACTTTATCCAAAGCAAGTTTGGCGCAGTTTGAAACGAGATCATTCAATTTGTTCATGGCTATAGTAGCCCAGCCAAATAAAAAACCGTAGTTATTAAAGCGGTGCCCTATAGGAAGAGCAGGATGCTCCTCATCTTACGTGTTTTTTTCTTTTCCCTTAGCTTAACGCATATTACAAACATTGTTACAAATCTTCTTTTTATAAAACCAGTATATCTATTAATATAAGCAAGGGGTTTCGCAAGTATTTGCGGATTATTTTGATTTTCAGAAAGAGTCTAATTAATGACAAAAGAATCGCGTTTTAGTAATCAAATAAAATCAAATTATGCTTTTTTGGCAAAATCTGTTTTTGACTTGCATTGTCTAATACAAAACCAGTCTGAAGAGTTATATGTCGAAAAAGAAATGGGTTTCCCTGTATGGGCTTCTTCTGCATTGATGTTTTTAGCTAGCGTGAAGAGGGCATCTATTATGCAAATTTCTCAAGCATTAAATTTGTCACATCAACTTGCTTCTCAGCGGATAAAAATTATGCTCAAGCTAGAATTAGTCGAAGGCATAAAAGACGATGATGACAAGCGGAGAACTTTGTATCATTTAACATCTAAAGGGCAAGAAAAGTCAGCGGTATTAGATTTGTATTGCAAGGATGCGGCACAAGCATTTCAAGACTTGTCTAACGAGGTAGGTGTAGATATTCAACAGGTTTTGAATTCCGCTATAACAGCACTCCAAGCCAAATCTTTTAATAATCGATTTCCTCAAAACCAACAATCTTATAAGCAACGAGTTGCTATAAAAAATGAAGAGAAAACCTAGCATGAGTTCTACAAAAGAAACATATATCACGATTGGAACCTTTTTAATTTTTGTTATTTGCTTTTATGTTCTAGGTTTTTGGCTAATTTTTAGAATGGGACAAGCAACACCGCTTATGTTGTCGGTGGGAGCAGCAACGATTTTAACCTGTGTAGTTAGAAAGAAAAGCTTAATTGATCTTGGTTGGAGATGGGGGAGTTGGAAGATTCAATGACAGAGCTATTTGATACCTTTTGCTATTGCGTTAGTGGCATATTTAATTGTTTGGTCTTTCGGTGGCGGTGACTTATACAATAGTGAATTTTTAGCGAGTAAAAAACAAAGCTATAATTTAAATGAATGGAATGACTTAAGTATATTTCTGTTCCATTTATTTTTAGTGGCATCTGTTAGTTTCATCATTTCAATTCCATCCATTTTAGGAGAAGAAATTGGATGGAGAGGGTTATTAGTTCCTGAACTTTCTAAAGTCACTACTTTTACAGGGGTCGTGTTAGTGAGTGGCGTACTTTGGTCTGCGTTTCATTGGCCGTTGATCTTACTAGGTTTGTATTGGAATAACGATACGACGATTTATTATCAGTTAATCTTCTTTACTTTATTCATTACTTCTACCGGAACAATCATGGCATATATTAGGTTAAAGACAGGTAGTGTTTGGACAGCAGTAATGTATCACGGAGCTTCAAATATATTTATCCAAAAAGTCTTTACGCCTATTACCATTACCAATGAAAACTCTAGTTATTATATTGATGAATTTGGAGCTATTTTGGCAATAGTAGCCACTGTTGTAGCGTTTTTCTTTTGGAGAAAAGGTGTTAAGGAGTTTCCTTTATTAACTAAAAAAATATCAAAATATAATAGTGATAAATAATGAGCAAAGGTACTTAATGAATAAGCTTGAAAAAATTAATCCGTTTTATCTTTAAACTCACATAAATCTTCGATAATACATGAACCACATTTTGGTTTTCGTGCCACACAGGTATAACGACCATGAAGAATAAGCCAATGGTGAACATCAACCTTAAATTCTTTTGGTACAACCTTTAAAAGCTTGTTTTCAACTTCTACCACATTTTTACCCATAGCAAATTTAGTGCGGTTTGATACACGATCGATGTGTGTATCTACCGCTATTGTCGGCCAACCAAAAGATAAGTAAGGTGGTTAAACAATATTTTTTCCTCGCAGGGCAACCGATTTAATACCTCATCCGTCTAAACGACTTTAAACATAATACAGAACTAAATTGAGGAAAAATAATGAAGCACGTACTACGAAGAGTTCATTTAATTTATTTACTTTCCATTTTTTTAACAACTAACTCTTGCTTAAGTATCGCAAGCACCGAAAAGGAAAAAGCATACTCTAAAGCATCGAATGAAGTATTGATTAGTCAAACAGAAGAAATCATTAAACAGTATACCGATCCCGGTTGGTTTTCTGGTAGCGTGGTGATTTTTAAAGGTGACAAGGTTATTTATGACAAAAGCTTTGGTTTGGCCGATATGGAGAATCATATTAAGAATACCTCTGCAACAAGAACCAGAATAGGCTCAATCAACAAACATTTTACTGCAACCCTAATTTTGCAAAAGGTTCAGTCAGGAAAAATAGCACTGGATGATAAGTTAGGGAAGTTTGAACTGGGCTTTCCTAAAGAAATTGCTGGAAAAATTACAGTGCGCCATTTATTGAGCCATACATCGGGTTTTGCTGACATCTTTAATAATGAATATATCAAAACATATCGCTCATTAAAGGATATCGACGACAAGCTACCGTTATTATTGAATAAACCGCTAATTTCCGAGCCAGGTAAAGAGTTCAACTATTCAAACTACGGTTATATTGTTTTAGGGGCTATTTTAGAAAAACTTGAGCAAAAAAGTTTTCAAACAATCATTAGTGAAAATATTTTGGATATTATTAAAGCTGATAACACCATATATGACTTGACTGAAAACGTAAAACATAAAGCTAAGAGCTACCAATTTTCTCCACTAGGGGGAAAAATTGATAAAACTGCTAGGCTGGAGAATCTAACTCCTGATGGCGGCATGTATTCAACCCCTTATGACTTGGCACTTTTTTATTCAAAGCTTTTTTATACTAATGAGTTACTCAATGACCAATCAAAAGCTGTGATGAAAAGTCATTACAAAAGACCAGTTAAACCATGGTCAGAATTCTTAGACAGTGACAATACGAAAGTGGTCTCTTATGGGGGTGGTCCAGGGGTGAGTGCTGCCGTAGAGATATTAATAAAAGATAAGTTTATGATAATCGTCTTAGCTAATACTGACGGTTTGGTAGCAGAACATATTACTCAAAGAGTCACTGATGTTTATCAAGGCAAGGAATATAAAAAGGTCCAATTACCTTTAGGTTTATTTGCAACCAGGTTGTTAAAGGCAAAAGGAGGTAGCTATTTTATCGATAGTGCTAAACGTGAATTTTCTGAAGCCGGGTATGATAATATTAATCCCAGAACATTAAATAAGTTAGGCTTTGCATTCATTAATAATAATCAGTTGAATGAAGCGATTAGTACTTTTATTGTTAATACCAAAATATTTCCACAAGAGGCAAATGCTTTTGATAGCTTGGCTTTAGCTTATGAAAAATCAGGTAACAGAGCAATTGCACTATTGAATTATAAAAAGGCACTTTCATTGGATGAAAATTTTGAATCAGCTAAGCAGGCTATTGCGCGATTAAGCCAATAATCTATTTAATGAGTGGTTCGACAAATAGTTAGTACTCAAATTATTAGTCGAGTACCTGATATTCATATAGGTATTTTTGTAGTTCAATTTAATATGTTGACTAATTCAACCTGAAAATGGTTAGGAAAGATTTACACCTCGTTGGGCAACCGTTTAATCTAATTGTCCGTCTAACCTATTTTAAACATACATAACGCTGGAATAATGCTATGAACACTGTTTTGATTTCCTTCATTTTGCTAGTCGCTTTATGGCTAGTCGTTAAAAGTATCAACACCCACTTAAAACAACAAAAGCTGATTAAAGTTAGAGAAATGCTACATACAGAGCGAGTAAAGAGCTTTGAGACCGATGCAGAACCAATAGATATAAACTTTGAAATGGAAACAATGGAACAGATGATGAGCCAATCTGTTACTACCTCTACAACTTTTATAAGAATATGGCATCAGTTGAGCTTCAGGTTGGGGGTGTTCTTTATTGTAGTTAGTTTAATGGGCTTGACCTTTGTATTAGTTGCACAAATAACAAATATAGAACTCAGGTTTGGTACGGTGAGAATGGCTTTTGCTCCTTTATTTATAGGTATTCCACTACTAGTGACTAACTTTCTTAGTAATAAGTACTTAAAATAAGTATGTCAGGAAAAGTAGAGTATGGCACTGAACAATCGTTGGTCACCGATTTTCTAGCATCAGGCGATGATAAAACTTTCAATCAGCTGCTAAAAAAGCATGAATCACCTATTAGAAGTATTGTTATTGCCACACTTGGTGTTCATTTTAGAAGTGAAGCTGATGATGCTTGCCAGGAAGTCTATATCAAGCTTTATGAAAAGGCTAATAGTTACTCGGGGAAAAGCAAGTTTAGTACTTGGTTATATCGCTTAGTAAAAAATGCTGTCATTGATTATCAACGTACACATACACGTCATCTTGCGACCCAAGCATACGAAGATGAGGAAATGATAGACTGGCATATGCCCAAAGAAAAAATCAATGAGCAAGTCAATCAGTCTATTAATGAATTTGTAGAGAGGCTCCCACTTCAGTATCGGACGGTAGTTTATATGTATTACTGGCAAGGGAAAACAACCACGGAAGTATCGAAACATTTATTGGTTTCACAAGGGACAATAAAAGGGTATTTGCACAGGATAAGAAAGCAAATTGCTATAATAATCGAAGATCATGACATTTAGCGCAATACCAAATTTGGGATGCGCTAAGTTGAGTTATTATAAAAACATTTGTTTTATTGTTGCTTTAGGTATTTAATCGACTGAAAAATCATTCAGTTTTATCTTTATACTCACATAAATCTTCGATAATACATGAACCACACATGGGTTTTTGTGCAACACAGATATAGCGACCGTGAAGAATTAACCAGTGGTGTACATCAACTTTGAACTCCGCAGGAACAACTTTAAGCAACTTCTGTTCAACTTCAACAACATTTTTGCCCATGGAAAATTTTGTACGGTTTGATGCGCGATTTATGAGAGTGTCTACCGCTATTGTCGGCCAACCAAAAGATAATCAAAGTAGACGTTAATAAAAATCAGGTAAGGGCAAAAGCTACTTTTTTCATAGTTTGTGGCAATTAACTTATCATGTTATTTATCACTTCAATCAGCTCATGATCTTGCCAGTCATCTAACGCGTCTCCTATTTGAATTTCAATACGACAGTTATTGTCGTCTGTTTTAATAATTCTATCGAATAACCAAATCTTGTCACGTTTAGCGAGGGCAAGTGCTTTACGTTCTAATACATCAGCCTCAATAGGTAGTTCAATTAAGAAACCATTACACTGCACTGGATTAGGAATAGCTTTAGGCCCAAATGCCCGTTTAATGGAGTGACTCAGTTTTAGTGCTCGTTTGTGAAACTCTGGAATTCTAGGTAAATAATTTTCTATTCCCCATAAAGCGGTCAATATATAAGGAAAAGCAGTAAATAGCTCTCCTCCCAATCGACTTCTCCAAGGCTCTAATTGCTCTATGAAGTCTGAATTTCCTGCAATGATTCCTCCAGCCGCTGCGCCGAGTGTTTTATATAAAGATATGTATACAGAATCTCCAAGTGCTGCAACTTCATCATATGGCCTATCATAATGGCACGCTGATTCAAAAAGTCTGGCTCCATCAATATGCAGTGGAATGTTATTTTCTATTGAGAATTGTTTTAAATAGATGAGCGATTCCCATGTTGGTAGTTTAAATCCAGCTCGCCTAGTAGGTAACTCTACGCATATAGTAGAGAGGTCTTTAGGTAGGTTTTCTATATCTTTGGTGTCAATCGCTTTATCAGGGTTTCCGAACATAACGGCGTCTAACCCTAACAGCTCTTTATAAGCAAATTTTTCGTCAACTTCCATATGAGATTGAGGGTGAATTGCCACTTTCTTGAAACTAGAAAGTGAAGACCAATGCAGTAAAGCACTATGTTGGCCTATCGTGCCTTTGGGGACAAAAAGTGCACGTTCTTTACCTAGAATAGTTGCTATTTTTTGTTCAAGTAGCTCTATAGTCGGCCCTGTGCCAAATAGATCAATATTTTGATCAAGCCCTGAACTCTGCTCCATTCTTTCAATCCACTGCTTATGACTAAGCGGCTTGTGCCGAGTTAAGAACTTATTGCATTCAGACATGAATGGGTGACCGAGTAAAACGCCTTTGTACATGTTATTTCCTATTTGTTTATGCATACATTAGTAAACGCATAAATGCTTGGTTAAAACTAGTGATTAAGGAGCACAATCCAAACGTTTTGCATCCTTTTGATTAACTTATTAAGCTTTTTAATTATTACTTCAGATTGACATAATACAACAAGTGCAATATATTGCGCAATATGTTGCGTAATTTGAGTGGTTATGAATTTGAAAAATATAGAAACAGATCGAAGGGGGTTTACTCCTAAGTTAGCGTTGGATTTTTCTTCTTTAATTGAGAAACAAGCAAAGCCCGTATATGAAAGAATGGGGTTGATGATTCCGGTAATAACGTCATCAACCGTCGTTTTTTTTATTGAGCATAAAACTGCTTCATTACTTGATATTGCGAGATATCTCGACATTCCTCATCAGTTAGCATCACAGCGAGTCAAAGCTCTTTTAAAACGAAATGTGATTTGCGCATATAAAGACACGTCCGACAAGAGAAAGACAAACTACCAGTTAACTGAATTTGGAATAGAACAGGGCAATATCCTCATGGACTACTTAGACAAAGCCGACTTTGTCTTTGAAGAGCTAAATAATGAGTTAGGGTTAGACTTAAAGAGTCTCCTAACCTTATTAAATAAGAGCTTTGAAATAACAACATTAGAACAAAGAGTTTTTAGGGGAGAGTAAAAGTGAATAAATCGATTTTATTTTTGATTGCTAGCGTGCTTTTTAGTCATGCTTTTGCAGCTGATAACAAGCAAGCCCTCTTGAAAGCGGCTGATGTAATCGAAGCTCAATTTTATTCGGAAAAGATCGCTCAAAGCTTATCTAGATATATGCGAGAAAAAGAGTTTTTGGAAAAATATTCTGAGTTGGGTGATAAGCAGGAATTCGCAGAAAAGGTATCGCAAGAGCTCCGAACTTTGTCAGGAGACAACCACATAGGCATTGTCTATTCAAAAAAGGATGTTAAGAGATATAAATTACGTGAACAAGCCAAATCAAATAAGCAAGCTGAACGAGAAAACGCTAAAAATTATCAGCGAAAGATGGCAGAGTCCAAAGCAGATAATTTTGGTATCCAGCAAGTCAGAATGCTAGAAGGAAATATTGGGTATATAGAATTTAGCTATTTTGATGGCTTTGTTGATGAAAGCACTCCTGTCTATGACGCAGCGATGAATTTTTTAGAAAGTTCGGAAGTGGTGATAATTGATCTAAGAAGAAACGGTGGCGGTAATAGCCGGATTTTACCCCTAGTGTTAGGGTATTTTTTAGGGCCGGAACAAATTCATTTCGCCAATAAAATTGAAAGGTGGAAAAACCAACAGACGAGGTTATTAACAATAAACTCTGAAAATGGAGCAAAGCATTTTGATAAGCCTCTGTATATTCTGACAAGTGGAACTACATTTAGTCTAGCTGAACAGTTTACTTACCATTTGAAAGCGTTTTCTCGTGCAATCATTGTTGGTGAAAGGACATATGGCGGTGGTAAGGCCTTTGATCCCGTTGTGTTAGATGATGAGTTTTATTTAAGACTTCCAAGAATAGAAATAAACAATGTAATTACGGGCAAAACATTTGAAGAAGGTATTGGAATCTCTCCAGACATAAACACAAGTGCAGATCGCGCATTTAATACCGCCTATTTAGATGCTTTAAAAGTATTAAAAAATCAAAATACTGACGAAGAGAAGAAAAGCTATTATAACTGGCTATCAAGGGTTGTAAATGCAAGAGCCAATAGAGATTCTTTACAGTCCAACTTACCTAATTTAGCTAAAATTCACAAGTTTGGTGAATTTGTCTTTGAAGCGAAAGCTGGAGAATTATGGATGTCTTTTCGTGGTTTACCGATGGTTAAATTGATTAATTTAGGTAAGGGGTATTTTTATGACGATAGATCGATCCAAAGGCAGTTCTTATTTAAAGAGCATAATGAACAATTAGAATTGCATGTTTTCAGGCTTGGGCATCAACCCAGAGTCCTCGTTGAAAAATAATAATACCTACTTAAGGAGAAATGCTGATTACTCAGTTTTCTCCTTAAACTCACACAAATCCTCAATAATACATGAGCCACATTTCGACTTACGTGCAGTGCAAGTAACAAAAGGAGAAATAATTAGTCATATTATGTTTAAAAAAATTATTATGTTTATGGGAGTATTAATGTCATCGAATAGCCTAGCAAGTCAACCAACAAAAACAGAGACGGTTTTAATTAACGGAAAAAATATTTATTACGAAGTTTATGGCAAAGGAACACCACTAGAGGAAGTTTTACGAGCGAGAAAATACCTACCTAATTCTGAACTTTGGATTATCCCAGATACTGGTCATGGTGGTTATGACCAAGAAAATAAAGAAGCATTTATACGTATGAGTAAATCCTTTCTCGCTAAAGGTGAGTCACGTTAATGTAGTAGCTTGATAGTGTATTTGATCTTAACATCGGATAACAAATACGCTTCGATGAACTTACGCCGTTAAACGACTATTCAATTTTATCTTTAAACTCACACAAATCCTCAATAATACACGCGCCGCATTTTGGCTTACGAGCGGTGCAAACATATCGACCATGTAAAATTAACCAGTGGTGTACATCAACCTTAAATTCTTTTGGTACAACCTTTAAAAGCTTGTTCTCAACTTCAACCACATTTTTACCCATAGCAAACTTGGTGCGGTTTGATACGCGGTCTATGCGAGTGTCTACTGCTATGGTCGGCCAGCTGAAGTTATAAGGAAGGTAGATATAAGTTAACTTCTGATAAGTGCCATTCACGGCCACTCAATTTAGATTAATCACCTTGATTTTAAAAATAAGAGCAAACATTCAATTTAGCTGACTTTGGAGCATTAAGGAGTTTGACTTGATCTAATGTTCAATTTACGAGCATCAACAAACTAAAATTTAAAATCCTGCTCGAACTCAAGAAGCTTTCTTTTTAATGGTAACCCTCCACCATAGCCAACTAATTCATGATTTGAGCCTATAACTCGGTGACAAGGAACAATAATAGCAAATGCATTCGCACCATTTGCAGAGGCAACGGCTCGAATAGCACTTTTATTACCAGTTTCAATCGCAAGATCCCGATAGGTTGTAGTATCACCATAATCAACTGCCATCAAAGAGTGCCATACAAATTTCTGAAATTCTGTTCCAACATGTAACAAACTCATATTGAAAGATATTCTCTGCCCCAAAAAGAACTCTTCAAGTTGATTGTTAGCTTGTTCTAGAACTTCGTCATTCTGCTCAATGAAACTAGCTTTTAGCCCATGCTGAATCCTTTTATCAATATTGGCTCTCATTTTTCTATAACGAAAATCACACAAACATAAGCAATCCTCATACGAGCCTAAAATAAACTCGGCATAAGGATGTTTATAGTATTGAATGTTAATTCGGCTTTTCATGACACTCAATACAAGAGGGAATGATTACTCACGAAGAGGTTTAGTAAACAGTGGCTGACAAGATTCTTTAGCTTTAATATCAACTAAAAGATTTGTCAGTTGTCCGTAAATACTGTCATGAGAAAGATTCCCTGTACTGACACGTTTAACACCTAAATCTGCTAATACAGTTGTATCAGGTAAGTCAGGCATAGCCATGACGTTCACGGGTAGCGATGTTGCTTCAACTATTGCACGAATGTCTTCTTCACAGGTAACACATGGGAAAAACACCCCGTTTGCACCAACATTTTGATAACTTTTAGCCCTCAAAACCGCTTCATCACGCGCACCTTTTATACCTAATAAGAAAACATCACTGCGTACATTGATGAATACATCAACACTAAGCTCCGCAAGATATGTTTTCAACTTACGTATTACTTCAGAAAAGCTTTCACGTCCTACTAACGTTCTTGTTTCGTCTACTATGCTATCTTCGATATTTACGCCAACAACTCCAAGCTTGCTTAATTGCTTTATGTTTTCTGCGATAACCTGAGGATCTCGGCTATACCCTGCTTCAATATCAACAGTTAAAGGCAGTGAAATTGCAGCAGCAATGCGCCCAACCATAAAAGCCAATTCATTAAATGGCATCTGTTCACCATCTTCATAACCAAGTAGGCTAGCTATAGCTGCACTAGAAGTACCTAATGCTTGATACCCTGCTTGCTCTGCGCATCTAGCACTAGATACACCCCAGACATTAGCTAGTAGCAGCGGCTTATCTTGTTGGTGTAGTTTTTTAAACTCTTGCATTAATTTTCCCCTAGTTATTTAGAGCGACTTGTTACAATACACTCTTTATCAAATAAAGGTCATTCTCGTTATTCTTCATGCTAAACACCAACGATAAAAATCGACTTGTTATATAAGAATTACTTATAATACCCTCAAGGTATCAAACGGAGCACAAACAGTGTTTAAAAATATAAACTTACTTGTGACATTTGAATGTGCAGCAAGACATCAAAGCTACAGCACAGCAGCACAGGAGCTGTGTATGTCTCAAGCTGCGGTTAGTCAGCAGATGCGACAATTAGAACAAGCACTTAATACAAAGCTTTTCATCCGTAAAGCCAAACAAATGCTTCTTAGTCAACAAGGAGAAATCTTGTTTGATTCCTCCAAAAAAGCGCTAGGCATTATTAACCAAGGAATATGCCAAATTTATCAAGAAGATATAGCAGGAGAGCTTACGGTTACTTCGACGCAAGCGTTTACTTCTTTGTGGCTAATGCCGAGGCTACAAAGCTTTGCTAAATTGCACCCTAATATCCAGATTAGATTCCTTCCTTCTGCTGGCTTTGAAGACTTTAAGCAATCTCAAATAGATTTAGCTATAAGGTTTGGCACTCAGATAAAAGAGAACACACCAAAAAATTTAATTTGTGAATACTTTGGCGAAGCCTTTGTTTACCCTATTTGCTCTGCTGAGTTAGCCAAGGGGCAAAATCTAGCTTTGCCTAACGATCTTCTTTCTACATGGTTAGTAACTTTAGAAAAACCCGGAGCATATGACTGGGGGACTTGGTTTAAAAGTGTCAATGTCACTGGTTATGACCAGCATAAACAATGGACAAAAGTAAATAGCACAGATACGGCTCTAACAGCGGTATTAAATGGTCACGGAGTTACTTTGGCAGCGCCTTATTTATGCAAGCCTCAACTTGACTCTGGTGAGCTAGTCATTCCTTTTAACTTCCCTCATCCAGCAACTGTTAAGCGTTATATGGTTTACGACCAGAACTCAACCAGACTAACAAGGTTAAAAGTATTTATGGAATGGTTAAAAGAAGAAATGTAAGGGACTTAACTCTCTCTTTAAAACCAAAAGTGACTGACACCACTTAATTTACTAGAGACTCATTCAGTTGTTGAACGTCCGTTTCGTAGAAATTGGCCTACAACTTCAATCTCAAGCAGGCGTCTCAAGTTCGCTCATAGCGCTCTGTGACTAATCAGTTTTATCTTTAAACTCACATAAATCTTCGATAATACATGAACCACATTTTGGTTTTCTTGCCACACAGGTATAACGACCATGAAGAATCAACCAGTGATGTACATCAACCTTAAATTCTTTTGGTACAACCTTTAAAAGCTTGTTTTCAACTTCTACCACATTTTTACCCATAGCAAATTTAGTGCGATTAGATACGCGGTCTATGTGAGTGTCTACTGCTATGGTCGGCCAGCCAAAAGCCGTGTTTAAAACAACATTGGCTGTTTTCCTTCCTACACCAGGTAAAGCTTCGAGCGCTTCACGGCTTTCAGGTACTTCTCCGTTGTGTAAGTCGACCAGCATTTGGCAGGTTTTCATGGTGTTAACGGCTTTGGTGTTAAATAAACCGATGGTTTTTATATAATTTTTTAAACCCTCTAAGCCTAAATCTAAAATAGCTTGTGGTGTATTAGCCACAGGGTAAAGCTTTGCCGTTGCTTTATTTACGCCAACATCAGTTGCTTGTGCTGACAACAGTACTGCAATGAGTAGCTCAAAAGGAGAGTTGAAGTTTAATTCTGTTGTTGGGTGAGGGTTGTCATCTCTTAGTCGAGTTAATATCTCTAAACGCTTTTCTTTATTCATAAGTATTGTTGTTTTTATTAAGAATCAAAATTAACGCGAACACGTTCAATAACTTTATCTTCAACGATAGCGCTTTTCTCTTTCATTTTGTTATCTATGGCATTCTTAATTGCAATTAGGAATCCCATTACAATAAAAGCACCTGGCGGTAAAATGGCTAATAAGAAGTCACTATTTAGTTGAAGGATTTCAATGCGTAATACACTTGCCCATTCGCCAAGTAATAAATTTGCGCCGTCGAATAAGGTACCTTGTCCAAGGATTTCTCTTATGGCGCCTAATGCGAATAACACTAAGGCAAAACCTAACCCCATCATTAAGCCATCAAAAGCGGCTTGTTTAACTGGGTTTTTTGAGGCGTAAGCTTCTGCTCTGCCAATAATGGCACAGTTCGTCACAATTAAAGGCAGGAAAATACCCAAAGATTGGTACAAACCAAAAGTGTAGGCGTTCATTAATAACTGAACACAGGTAACAAAGGCTGCAATAATTAAGACAAATATAGGGATTCGAATTTCTTTTGGTACCCATTGTCTGATAGCCGAAACGGTTACATTAGAGCAGAGTAAAACTAACAACGTTGCTAACCCTAAGCCAATGGCGTTTGTGACGGTTGCTGTTACAGCCAGTAATGGACATAAACCAAGTAACTGTACTAAACCAGGGTTGTTTTTCCATAACCCTTGTACAGCCAATTCTTTATATTCATCAAAGTTTGCTGTGTTTTTGATTTGTTCATCGTTGGTAACATCATTGTTATCAACTGCCGGGCTTTGGCTAGTCATTGTTTGTCTCCTGTTGAGGAGTTGATTTTTCGTCGCTTATTTTTTCGCTTAGAATTTCTTCAGTGCCATTACATGCATTTGGGCGAGTTAATAAACTTTCTTTATTGGTATTAAAGTAATGCACCGTGTTTTTTACCGCTTTAACGACTGCTCGAGGAGTAATGGTAGCGCCAGTAAATTGGTCAAACATACCGTTATCTTTAGCTACAGCCCATCTGCTATCACTTTCAGAAAGTAGAGATTTACCAGAAAAAGAAGTGATCCAATCACTCTTTCTTAGTTCAATTTTATCACCAAGGCCAGGAGTCTCTTGATGAGACAGTACTCGAACTCCGCTAACGCTCGCGTCCATATTCACTGCAACAATTAAATTAATATTTCCATTATATCCATCTGGAGCTATTGTTGTTATGGCAACGGCTTGTACTTTGCCGTCGAATCTTGCTACATAACCTCGCTGAATATCTGTGCTGCCAAGTTGAGCCGAGCTCATTTCAATACAATCATAGGTAATGTTGTTGTTATATCGCTCAGGCGAAATAATGCTATGTAATGTGTTTTGTAATTGTAATTGCTCTTGCGCTTTTATTTTGTCTTTTGTAAGTTCATTAACTAAGCCGACTATTAATGTACACGCTATGGCAAAAGCCGCTAGTATTTTACTATTTTGTGTTATGGCGATTGAACCCGCGCCTTTGCTGGTATTTTCGTCTTCTGTTTTTATATGGTCATTCATCGTTAACTTGACTCCTTACTATGGCCATATGTACGAGGACGAGTATATTGATCGATTAATGGCGCAGACATATTGCAAAGTAGAACGGCAAATGCTACTCCATCAGGATAACCACCAAACGCACGGATTAAATAGACAAGTAAGCCTGCTAATAAGCCGATAACAACTCTTCCTTTAACGCTTGTTGCACCAGTTACAGGATCAGTAAGAATAAAAAATGCACCAAGCATAGTTGCACCAGAAAACCAGTGAAACATAGTAGATGCACTACTGTCAGGGTTAATACTGTAGGCTATAAATGAACACAAAAAGAGACTAAATAGAAAGCTGACAGGTGTTTGCCACGCTATAGCTTTTTGACTGATTAGGTAAAGTCCACCGAGTAAAAATGCTAAGTTTATCCATTCCCAACCTAAAGCAAAGTGCTCGCCAAAGACAGCACTTTGCGTCGCTTCTGTAATGGTTAATCCCATGGTGATGCTTGTTTTGAGAGTATCGAGAGGCGTAGCCATAGTTACACCATCAATAGTGGTCCTTAATTGCTCAACGGAATAACCATCTAGCGTAAAACCGGTAAAAATGGTGGTGAGTGTATTACTAAAGTTTAACTCCATTTCCATCAAGCTCAATGGCGGTTGCCATGTCGTCATTTGAAGAGGAAAGGAAATAAGTAACATAACATAACCCGCCATAGCTGGGTTAAAAGGGTTATGGCCTAATCCACCATATAAGTGTTTAGCAATAGCGATAGCAAAGATTGTTCCAATGACCGAAATCCACCATGGAGCTAGTGCAGGAAGACAAACCCCAATTAAAAGAGCAGTTAATAATGCGCTGCCATCAAACAATTGCTCTGATATTTTTTTATCACGTAGTGAAAGTATAATGAATTCGCATAAGATTGCGGTAATCATTGCTATACAGATATGAATTAGATTGCCCCATCCAAAGAAATACCATTGAGCTAGAACACCAGGAAATGCAGCCAGTATAACCAAGCGCATAAGTGATGATGTTGATTTTTGAATATGGTTATGTGGTGAGCTTGCTATCCAAAATGCCATTGGTTATTTAGCTCCTTTTTGTTGTTCTATCATTTGACTTTCTTCACTGGCAGACTCGCTTGCTAGTTGCTTCTTGGCGAGAGCTTTAGCTTTAGCTTTTGCTTTAGCGATTATGGCTGCTTTTTTGGTGTCTTTATCGCTAGAGTCTTTAACTTTATCCGGAGTCCCAGTTTGGCTGATATCTTGATTATCGTTATCATTGCTTATTTGAGAATCATCTTGACTGTTATTCTTTACGTCTGAAGCTTTATCTTTTTTGGCAAGCGCCTTTGCTTTTGCCTTTGCTTTTGCCTTGGCAATTGCAGCGGCTTTTTTAGCCTCTTTATCAAGAGGGGCTTTTTGCTCTTTGCTCGAATCGTCGCTGTTATTGCTTGCAGTCTTTTTCGCTAAGGCCTTAGCTTTAGCTTTTGCTATTGCATTAGCTTTTTTGTCAGCTGATGTTGACGCTTTGGCTTGCTCAGGTTCGCTCTCTGCTGCTTTATTTTGCTCTTTTTTGGCTTTAGCTTTTGCTACAGCAGCGGCTATTTTAGCTTTCTTATCATCTTTAACTGATTCATTTTCTGCAGATGAACTACTTTCTTGCGGAGCTATTTTTTCCTGCTTTTTGGCTTTAGCTCTTGCTATTGCAGCAGCCACTTGAGCTTTTTTATTATCTTGAATAGTGGTTTCTTCGCTTGCCTGTGTACTGGCTGTATTTTCAGATGACTTTTGGCTGGCTGCTTTTTTGGCTTTTACACGTGCTAACGCTGCGGCCACTGCCGATTTAGCTTCAGCTGCCTCAGGTGTCGACTTATTCATTGCTGCTTTGCGCGCTTCAGCGGCTTTCTTATGCTTAAGTTCTCGAGCAATTTTCTCTTTTTCTAGCCTTTGTTTTCTTGCCTCAAAGCGTGCCTTGGCTTTTTCTGCCTTTATTTCTTGCTGTTGTTGCTGTCGTATTTCAGCTTTAGCAACTCGGTAATATTGCACTAAAGGAATATGACTAGGGCAAACGTAGGCACAAGCACCACAATCAATACAGTCGGATAAGTTGAGTTTTTTTAGCTGTGGATAATCTTTAGCTTTGGCACTCCATTGTAACTCTTGTGGCAATAAGTTGGTTGGGCAAACATCTGCACATTGCCCACAACGAATACATTCAACTTCTGCACTACTGCCTTCAAATGCGCTGGGCATTTCTTTGTAGGAAGGCGCTAAAATACAGTTGGTTGTTTTAACTACTGGTACAGTGTCTGTGGGTAAGCTAAAGCCCATCATGGGGCCACCCATAATGACAGGTGTTTTTTCCATCCCCTTATTGTCAAAACCACACTGATTTAGCAGGTAATGAATGGGGGTTCCAAGTAATGCCCAGACATTTTGTGGCTTTTCTAATGCTTGTCCAGTTACTGTTACCACGCGCTGTAACAATGGCGTGTCATGAATAACCGCTTCACTAATGGCAAAACAGGTAGCAACATTTTGCATTATAATGCCTTCTTTAATAGGAAGGTTACCTGACTTTATTTCTTTGCCAGTAAGCAATTGGATTAACTGTTTTTCACCACCTGTAGGGTATTTAGTTGGTAACACACAGACATGAATTTTTTCGATTTCTGCTGTGGCCTTTTTTAAAGCATCAATAGCTTTAGGCTTGTTGTCTTCAATACCAATTAAAATAAAAGCAGGACTTAGCAGTTGATCGAGTATTTTAATACCGTCAACAATTGACTCACTATGTTCACACATAAGTAAATCATCTGCAGTTATATAAGGTTCACACTCGGCAGCGTTTATGATTAAAAAATTAATATCTGGCTTAGTGTTAACTTTTATGTGTGTGGGAAAACCTGCACCACCCATTCCAGCAATGCCTGCATCGGCAATTTTCTGGATTATTTCTTGATTGCTTAAACGGGTAATATCGTTACAAGGGGTTCGCTTAACCCATGTATCTTGATGATCAACTTCCAAAAAGATACATAATTCAGTAAAGCCTGAAGGGTGTGCGATAACAGAGTGCTTTATATCCGCAACTTTACCACTGGTGGGAGCATGAATAGGCACAGCCATAGGATTGGCACTTTGGGTTAAAGGCTGCCCCTTTAATACATGATCACCAACTTTTACAAGTAAATCGCCTTGTCGTCCAATATGTTGTTGTAGAGGAATGATAAGCTGATCAGGTAATGACAGTGTTTTTATTGGCTTTTGATTGGTAATTGCTTTTTGTTCAGGCGGATGAACCCCGCCATGAAAGCTCCAAAACTTTTGTTGATTGATACGATTAATAATCGATTCCATCAAATGCTCCTAATCTATCTGCTGAACAGGGATGCTATTTAAATCCCACAACCAGTTTTGAGTTGTTTCAGGTACTACACGCATTTCTATACAATCAACAGGGCAGGGAGCAACACATAAGTCACAGCCTGTACACTCATCAGCAATAATAGTATGCATTTGCTTGGCGGCACCTAAAATTGCATCAACAGGGCAAGCTTGTATGCATTTAGTGCAACCTATACAGTCTTCTTCAATGATAAAAGCAACCTTTGGGCGATTATCTTGTTCATGACTTTCATCAAGAGGCTCTGCTTCAACCCCCATTAAATCAGCAATTTTTTTAATGGTATCTTCGCCACCAGGTGCGCATTTATTTATGGCTTCACCGTCTGCAACAGCTTGCGCATAAGGTTTACATCCAGGATAGCCACATTGGCCACATTGAGTTTGAGGCAAGATGGCATCAATTTGCTCTACAATGGGATCTGCATCGACTTTAAAACGAACCGAAGCATAACCAAGTAAAGCACCAAAAAGTGCAGAAATCAGTCCGAAAACAAGGATGGCAATTAATATAGTCATTTATAGTTTTACCAAACCAGTAAAGCCCATAAAGGCAAGTGACATAAGGCCCGCAGTAATCATAGCTATAGCAGCACCCTTAAAAGGTGTAGGTACGTCAGCATTAGCTAACTTTTCACGCATTGCAGAGAACATCACAAGAACTAAAGAAAAACCTACTGATGCCCCAAAACCGTAAATAATTGATTCAAAAAAGTTATGGTGTGAGCGTAAATTCAATAAAGCGACACCTAATACAGCACAGTTAGTGGTGATTAAAGGTAAAAAAATACCCAATAATCGATATAAGCTTGCGCTGGTTTTGTGTACCACCATTTCAGTGAATTGAACCACAACAGCAATAACTAGGATAAAGCTCATCGTTGTTAAGTATTCAATATTTAATGGTACTAATAGATAGGTGGTAACTAAATAACTTAATAGAGAAGCTATTGTCATTACGAAAATAGTGGCAAACGACATGCCTATGGCGGTTTCTGTACGAGAAGAAACTCCCATAAAAGGGCATAAACCTAAAAATTGCACAAGTACAAAATTATTAACTAGCACTGTAGCAACAAGTAGCAGAAGGTAATCAGTCATTTGCTTAAAGGTTATGAAAGTAAAAGTAAATTGGCTGTATTATCCGATGTTATTGCACAATTAACAACAGTTTCAGTTGATGCTCAAGATGATTTTTTTGATTAAAATTGAATATTTGTATGAGAAAGGTTTACGACTGAACTTGTTTGCTGATAAAACAAACAAGTTCAGGAAAGAGAGAATGTTAAAAAGGAGCAGGCTTTCCTACATAGAATCCTTGGCAACCATCTATAAATAGTTTTTCAAGGGTATGTTTTTCTTCTTGAGTTTCAACACTTTCAGCTAAAACATTGATACCCAAACGATGCGCTAAATCGACCATTAAGCGTAAAAAGTATTGATTGTTTTTGTCATCATCAATATCGCGAGTGTATGAACTATCCATTTTGATATAATCAGGTGTTAGATCACGGAAGAATTTAAATGAGGTTAACCCTACACCGAAACGTTCAACGGTAACCCTTGCACCAACACGATGTAGCATTTCAATTAATCGCTTACCCGTTTTGATATTTTGTTGTAAACCAAATTCAGTAATTTCAAAAACTAATCGTGGCGCTACAGAAGGTTCACGTAAAAGCTTTCTTTCAAGCCAAATCATGAAATGTTCATCACTAATACTTCTAGCACTAATATTGATACCAAAGCTTTGGTCTACGATATTCTTGCTGGTGATTTCACTAATAGCGGTCTCAATTATCAACCTATCTACTTCAACAATCTTATCTAACTTCTCAGCCATAGCGATAAAGCTAGCTGTTGGCAGCATGTCTTCACTAGAGTTTAAAAATCTAGCTAATACTTCTCCATAAACTTTACTATTACGTCCACTCGGTTGTATAGGTTGTAGCAATAATGAAATACGTTTTCCTTCAAGGACACTATCAATTTCTTGGCGCCAATTTTGATTCCCCGTATTGGCTGTAGACGTATGTAAAATATCAACATCTTTTACCGTATACCATGAGTTGGTACTCTTTGTTTGAGCAACACTTACGCCTGTATCGGCTAGCGCTAGAAGTTCACCAAGAGGTTTGGTTTTATCGAAAAATACCAAGCCTGAAAAAGCAACCGAGTCAAGATCTGCAAGTTGTTGATACTCATTAAAACTCATGGTTAATTCATCAGCAAATTCTTCTGCTTGTTTTATTTTCTCATTCGGTAAAATAATAGCAAAATCAGAGCTGTTTAATCTAAATAGCTTTCCACGTGGCCTTTTGATTAGTGATTTTTTAAGGCGCTCAGATACTTGAATAATATAATCATCACCTTCTTTATAACCATGAACTTGGTTTATAGTTTGTAATTCTGAACAACGAATTATAATTAATACACCGAAAGTTACAGCGCTATCTTCTTCTAAGTATTTTTCATAAACTTGAACGAATCGGTTTCTATTCTCAAGTTCAGTTAAGCTATCAACATATGCTTCAATTTCAAGATGTGTAGAGCTTCGTAACTGCTCCGACATTATTTCTTTAATCTCTGCAATACCTTCTTTTAATGCTGGAATATCTATATAGCTATTGGCATCATTATCTTCAGCATTAGGATGATTTATTGCATCTAAGTCGTGTTTTATTTGTGAGCTGATCATATTAAATACAACAGCTTGAAGTCGGTAATTAAACCATGTTGCTAGAAAAATAAATATAACAGAAAGTAGAGCTAAAACGGTGAGTACTCGCTCTATTAAAATGGTTTCACTGGTAAAATCGAGTGTATATTCAATGGTATAGGGAAGCTTTCCTGTAGATATATTATTATTTTCAGGGTAAGTAAATGATAATAGCGCATTATTATTACTCTTATATACCTGTAAATTGCTTGCTTTGTTCTTAATGGCAATGTACTGATACTTACTCGCTTTTTTTAGCGTGTTTAATAACTGCTTTGCAATTGCTTTTTCATCTTCAAGCGTTTCTTTTTGAGAAGCGATATTAAATGAAGCTTGATCTACTAGTGTACCAATAGTAGATGCATGATTATTATTTTGTTCAGCTAAAGTACTTTTTAAAAGTAATAGAGAAATGCTGCTAATTACTCCATAAAAAACAAGCGCAATAAGAGTGTTTTTGAGTAACAATTTTGAAAATTTAAACATAGTAAAGTTATGGGCTCCGTAACTTTTAAGTAAATTCCCACAGAACTACTAAATTAGGGGAGTTAATAGTATGATTATTAAAAATTTAAGTAATTATATCGCTAGTACAAGTATATATATAGCACTAATGTAGCGATTATACTAAAGTCTTGTTAAATATAAATTATTCTTAAGTAAGTTTTTTGCATGTTTTGTAAGCAGACATGTAAAAAGTTACTTAAGTTTTTATCAGTTATTCTGCAATCTAGCTTGCGCTTGTTTTGTGCAACCTATATAATTGCGCCAACTTATTTATAGCAAGATGTCACTGGAAGAATTGATACTTATCACAAGTAGAAATTTTTATTCATGCTATGATTTTTAGTAAGTTTCTGTTTTAGAAAAACTGAACAGAGCTCTCTAAAACCATATATAGGTTATCTATATATAGGGGGAACAGTGAAATAGGCCCCTGATATGGGGTTTTTTCGTTTTTTAAGGTAAGAAAACTTTTAAAATCGAAAATTACAGCAAAATATCGCTGGGCTATAAGCCCTTTTTTTGTACCTAAATTTTATATCGTCATGTTGATATTGGAAAATTTATCTAGCGTGACAGGAGAAAAAGATTGGCTAAATTTGAACAAAAACTAACTGAAATGTTACGTCCTGCAGTAGAAGAAACAGGTAAAGCTTTACTTGGTGTTGAATTCATCAGTGCAGGTAATAATTCAGTTTTACGTTTGTTTATTGACCATGAGAATGGCATTAATGTTGATGATTGTGCTGAAGTAAGTCGTCAAGTTGGTGCTATTTTGGATGTAGAAGATCCTATTAGTAGTGAGTATAACCTTGAAGTTTCTTCACCTGGCCTAGATAGACCTCTATTTGACTTAGAGCACTTTCAGGCTGTTATTGGTGAAACGGTAAACGTTAAATTATCAATTCCATTGAATGGACGCCGTAAATTTAAGGGTGAGTTAGTTGCGATTGAAAACGATACATTAATTGTTGCAGTCGATGGCATCGATTATGAGTTGGTTTTCAACAATGTTGACAAAGCAAATCTTGTCGCAAATTTTGAATAATAAGGGCTAAGAAGCATGAGTAAGGAAGTTTTACTGGTTGTAGATGCAGTTTCTAACGAAAAAGCATTACCCCGAGAAAGTATTTTTGAAGCAATGGAAACCGCTTTAGAAACCGCAACAAAAAAGAAATATGAAGGCGATATCGTTGTTCGTGTTTCTATTGACCGTATTTCTGGTGAATTTGATACATTCCGCCGTTGGTTGGTGATTGATGAAAGTGAAACACCAATGGAAAACCCGTATGCTGAAATAAGCGTAGAAGCCGCACAATATGATAATGCTGAACTTAATGTTGGTGATTATGTTGAAGAACAAATTGAGTCAGTAAAATTTGATCGTGTAACTACACAAACAGCTAAACAAGTTATTGTTCAAAAAATTCGCGAAGCAGAGCGCGCTTTAGTTGTTGATGCTTACCAAGAACAATTAGGTGAACTTGTAACCGGCGTAGTAAAAAAATCTAGCCGTGATAGTGTTATTTTAGACTTAGGTAATAATGCTGAAGCGGTTATTTACCGTGATGACATGTTACCACGTGAGTCTTTCCGTCCTGGAGATCGCGTTAGAGGTTTATTATATGAAATTAAACCTGAAGCACGTGGCGCACAATTATTTGTAAGCCGAACCAAACCTGAGATGTTAATTGAACTATTTCGAGTTGAAGTGCCAGAAATTGGTGAGGAGATGCTTGAAATCAAAGGTGCAGCTCGTGATCCAGGTTCTCGTGCTAAAATCGCTGTTAAAAGTAACGATAAACGTATTGACCCTGTTGGTGCGTGTGTTGGTATGCGTGGCTCACGAGTTCAAGCAGTTTCAGGCGAACTTGGCGGTGAACGCGTAGATATTGTTTTACATGATGATAATGTTGCTCAGTTTGTGATAAATGCCATGGCACCAGCTGAAGTTGCATCAATTATTGTTGATGAAGACAAAGGCACAATGGATATCGCGGTTGAAGAAGGTAACTTAGCGATGGCTATCGGCCGAAGTGGTCAAAATATTCGATTAGCGAGCCAGTTAACTGGTTGGGAATTGAATGTTATGACCGTAGAAGATATGAAAGAGAAGCATCAAGCAGAAAATGACAAAGTACTTACGTTGTTTACTGATAAATTAGATTTAGATGAAGATTTCGCAACACTTCTAGCAGAGGAAGGTTTTACTTCTTTAGAAGAAATTGCTTATGTCCCAGTGGCTGAAATGCTTGAAATTGATGGTTTAAATGAAGAAATCATTGAAGAGTTACGTGATAGAGCAAAAGAAGCTCTAACAACTCAAGCATTAGCAAGTGAAGAAACACTTGAAGGTGCCGAGCCAGCAGAAGATTTATTAGGCCTTGAAGGTTTAGATCGTCATTTAGCATATGTTCTAGCAAGTAGAGGTGTTTGCACACTTGAAGACTTAGCAGAACAAGGTATTGATGAAATTAGTGATATTGAAGAATTAGATGAAACCAAAGCGGGTGAGCTGATTATGGCTGCACGTAATATTTGTTGGTTTAACGAAGAATAATTAACACCGGGAGAACATTATAGATGGCAGATATAACGGTAGAAGAACTTGCCAAAGAAATCGGTACACCGGTGGAACGCTTAGTGAGTCAGTTATCTGATACAGGCGTGAATAAATCGGCAACTGATAAAGTTTCGCAAGAAGAAAAAGAAGCCTTACTAGAGCACCTTAAAAAGCAACATGGAGATGATTCATCTTCAAAGCCTAGTAAATTAACATTAAGCCGTAAAACTAAGTCAACATTGACATTAGGGCATGGTAGCAAAGCAAAGTCAGTTAATGTTGAGGTACGTAAAAAGCGTACTTATGTGAAGCGTAGTGACCTTGAAGAGCAAAAAATGGCTGAAGAGGCTGCTAAGGCTGAAGCAGAGGCACAAGCAAAAGCAGAAGCTGAAGCAAAAGCCAAAGCAGAAGCTGCAGCTAAAGAAGCTGAGAATGCTCGTGCAGTAGCCGCTGCTAAAGCTGAAGCTGAAGCTGAACGAAAAGCCGCTGCTAAAGCAGAAGCTGAAGCTAAAGCAAAACAAGCAGCAGTTGAAAAAGCTAAGAACATTGAAAAATCAGCAGCAGAGCCAGAAAAAGTAGTTGAAAGTGAAGAAGCGAAGAAACTAAGGTTGCAACAAGAAAAAGAAGCTGCAGCTAAAGTAGAAGCGGAAGCAAAAGAAGCTGCAGCCGCTGCTAAAAAGCTTGCTGAAGAAAATGAAGCACGCTGGAAAGAGCAAGAAGCTGAGCGTAAAGCTAAAGAGAAAGAAGTTGTTCATTTAACTTCTTCGAAATACGCTCAAGAAGCTGAAGATAAAATTGATGCAGCTGACGAAGGCGCAGGACGTCGTCGTAAGAAGAAAAAAGGTGGCGCAGATAAGAAAGGTCGCGATGCTCGCCCAGCTAAGGGACGTAAGCAAACGTTATCAGCTCCGCAAAGTTTAAAACATGGTTTTACAAAACCTGTTGAGACTAAAGTACAAGATATTCGTATTGGTGAAACTATCTCTGTTGCTGAATTAGCTAATAAAATGGCTAAGAAAGGTGCTGAAGTAGTTAAAGCAATGTTTAAAATGGGCGCTATGGCAACCATTAACCAAGTTATAGACCAAGAAACTGCAGCGTTAGTTGCTGAAGAAATGGGCTTTAACGTTGTATTGGTCAAAGAGAATGCATTAGAAGAAGCTGTACTTGCTGATCGCGGTCATACTGGTGATGCAATTACTCGTGCTCCTGTTGTTACCATTATGGGTCACGTTGACCACGGTAAAACATCATTACTAGATCACATTCGTGAGGCAAAAGTAGCTGATGGTGAAGCAGGTGGTATTACACAGCATATTGGTGCTTATCATGTAGAAACAGGTCATGGCATGATCACGTTCCTAGATACCCCAGGTCATGCTGCGTTTACAGCAATGCGTTCACGTGGTGCTAAAGCAACAGATATTGTTATCATTGTTGTTGCTGCCGATGATGGTGTAATGCCGCAAACAATTGAAGCAATCCAACATGCGAAGGCATCTGAGGTGCCAATTATTATCGCTGTAAACAAAATGGATAAAGAAACAGCAGATCCAGATCGTGTTAAAAATGAATTATCACAACACGATGTTATCCCAGAAGATTGGGGCGGTGATGTACAGTTTGTTCATGTATCAGCTAAAACAGGCTTAGGCATTGATGAATTATTAGATTCAGTGTTACTACAATCTGAAGTTTTAGAATTAACAGCAGTTGTTGACAAAATGGCTAACGGTGTTGTTGTAGAGTCAAAACTAGATAAAGGTCGTGGCCCTGTAGCAACAGTACTTGTACAAGAAGGTACCTTGAACCAAGGCGATATTGTCTTATGTGGTCTTGAGTATGGTCGTGTACGTGCTATGCGTGATGAGAATGGTAAAACTATTCAATCTGCCGGCCCATCTATACCAGTAGAAATACTTGGTTTAAGTGGTGTTCCACAATCAGGTGATGAAGCAACGGTTGTTAAAGATGAGAAGAAAGCCCGTGAAGTTGCTTTATATCGTCAAGGCAAGTTCCGTGATGTTAAATTAGCTCGTCAGCAGAAATCTAAACTTGAAAATATGTTTGCTAACATGTCAGAAGGTGAGATTTCAGAAGTTAATGTTGTATTGAAGTCTGATGTACAAGGTTCATTAGAAGCTATCTCTGATTCATTGCAAAAACTTTCAACTGAAGAAGTTAAAGTTCGCATTATTGGCTCAGGTGTTGGTGGTATTACTGAAACAGATGCAACACTTGCAGCAGCGTCTAATGCCATTGTTGTTGGTTTTAACGTACGTGCTGATGCCGCAGCGAGAAAGGTCATTGAATCTGAAGGCGTTGACTTACGTTATTATAGTGTAATTTACGCACTAATTGATGAAGTTAAACAAGCAATGAGCGGTATGCTTGCACCTGAATTCAAGCAAGAAATCATTGGTCTTGCTGAAGTTCGTGACGTATTTAAGTCACCGAAAATTGGTGCAATTGCTGGTTGTATGGTTACAGAAGGTACTATTAAGCGTAGTGCGCCGATTCGTGTTTTACGTGAAAATGTGGTTATTTACGAAGGTGAACTTGAATCATTACGCCGCTTTAAAGATGATGTTCAAGAAGTACGTAATGGTACTGAGTGTGGTATCGGTGTTAAAAACTACAACGATGTACGTGTAGGTGACCAAATCGAAGTATTCGAAACAGTTGAAGTTAAACGCTCGCTGTAACTTAAATTATTGCTAATTGATTCAACTACTGCTTTGGATGTACTCATTGACATGCGTCAACTCCGTGCATCCGCCTTGTATTTAAAACAATTAGCTTCAATTTAATGTCACTGTAGGTGATATATATTTAAAAAGGGGCTTTAGCCCCTTTTGTGTTGTTAATTGATAATTGAAATCTGACAATGTCTTGTTAGTTTCAAAGGAGTTTACGATGGCTAGAGAATATGCCCGTACTGATCGAGTAGGTCAGCAAATCCAAAAAGAAATCGCCGTTATTTTAATGCGCGAAATTAAAGATCCACGTTTAAGCATGACCACTGTTTCTGCTGTTGAAGTAACACGTGATTTAGCTTATGCAAAGGTATTTGTTACTTTTTTTAATGACAATGATGATGAGATTAAAGCATCACTTGAAGTGTTGTCTGAAGCAGAAGGTTATATCCGTTCATTGCTTGGTAAACGTTTACGTGCGCGTATTATGCCTCACTTAAGATTTGTTTATGACAAATCAATGGTTGAAGGGGTGAGAATGGGGAATTTAGTTGATCAAGCGATTGCCAGCGATAAGAGTAATCAAAATGAAGACCCTAATGACGAGCAAAGTGAGCAGGGTGAATAAACCATGGCAAAACGAAGAAAAGGTCGTGCAATTAATGGCGTTTTATTACTAGATAAACCTTATGAAATGTCTTCGAATCATGCATTGCAAGCGGTAAAAAGAATTTATTTTGCTCAAAAAGCAGGCCATACAGGTGCACTTGACCCTCTTGCGACAGGTATGCTGCCTATATGTTTAGGAGAAGGTACTAAGTTTTCTCAATTTTTATTAGATACAGATAAAACATATCAAGTGACTGCTAAACTTGGTATTCGTACTACAACAAGTGACGCTGACGGTGAAGTGGTTAGTGAAAAACCTGTAGCTGTTTCTGATGAACAACTGCTTGTAGCCTTGGATAGTTTTCGTGGAACCACCAAGCAAGTTCCCTCCATGTACTCAGCGTTAAAGTATCAAGGACAGCCTTTATATAAGTATGCACGTGAAGGTATAGAAGTGCCAAGGGAGGCACGTGATATCACAGTATTTTCTCTTGAGTTACTACGTTTTGAAAACGATGAAGTTGAATTGAAAATACATGTATCTAAAGGGACATACATAAGGACTATCGTTGATGATTTGGGTGAATTATTAGGTTGTGGTGCTCATGTTGCTGATTTAAGGCGCTTAGCAGTAGGTAGTTATCCTATTGAGCGTATGGTAACACTCGATCATGTTGAAGCATTGTTAGCCGAAGCTAAAGAAAAGGACATTTCACCTTCAACTTTACTCGATCCTTTGTTACTGCCAATGGAAAGTGCGGTAGATGGTATGCCAGCAGTGTATGTAGATGACATGTCAGCAAGCTTTTTAAGGCACGGTAACCCTGTACAGGCTTATAACGCACCTGCTGAGGGAAGTGTTCAGGTCTATATTGGTGAAGATAATAATGATGATAATGCTGAATTCATTGGTGTTGGTCAAATCAATGATGATGGTCTAGTAGCACCTAAGCGTATTGTTGTTATCTAAAAATAGTTAAGCGTATTCTTTGTGTAATCATTAGCAAGATAAAGTGGCTGATGACTAAGGTTTATCTTGCAATTTACTTCCTTACTGCTAGAATACGCGCTCTTTCGTCATCAATGCTGAATTAGTGTTTGGCTTGATGGTTATTTAATACTTTGTTTTTACAATTAATTTGTACGAATAAAGTTCACACTAAGGATAAAATTATGTCTTTAAATGCTGCTGAAAAAGCTGCTATCGTTGCAGAATACGCACAAAAAGAAGGTGACACTGGTTCTCCAGAAGTACAAGTTGCTTTGTTAACTACACAAATCAACCACTTACAAGGTCACTTCAAAGAGCACATCCATGATCACCACTCACGTCGTGGTTTATTACGTATGGTTGCTCAACGTCGTAAGCTTCTTGATTACTTAAAAGGCAAGAACGTTGAACGTTACTCTGCTTTAATTGAAAAGTTAGGTTTACGTCGCTAAGACTAATTTTCAATAGAAAATTTACTCAAAGGAGCCGAACGGCTCCTTTTTTTATACTTATTTTTCGTGATTTGATAACAAATAAATTAAATCTTTGATCTTTTTTGTAGTTTCTATGCCTCTCATTGTTTTTCACACTAGTAAATCACGAATAGGGCAGTATAATGTGCGTGCAAATTATTAAGTTGCACCGTGTTATTGTTAGGAAGTTTACTTTTGCTTCACTATCACTGACATATAAAAGTTATAATCAATCAAACTGTATAATTTTTTGTTCTACTCTTCTGTGCTTTTGCTGTGAGTGAATAAATAATTGTACAGATTGATTAACGTTTATAAATAATTAAATATATTAAGGACATTAATAGATGTTAAATCCGATTACTAAAAAATTTCAGTTTGGTCAACATACTGTCACATTAGAAACTGGCGCAATCGCGCGTCAAGCCAGCGCTGCTGTTATGGCAAGCATGGACGATACTAGCGTATTAGTCTCTGTAGTTGCTAAAAAAGAAGCTGTTGAAGGTCAAGATTTCTTCCCATTAACAGTTAACTATCAAGAAAGAAGTTATGCCGCGGGTAAAATCCCTGGTAGCTTCTTCAAACGTGAAGGTCGCCCTTCTGAAGAAGAGACATTAATTGCACGTCTAATTGACCGTCCAATTCGTCCATTATTTCCAGAAGGTTTTACTAATGAAGTACAAGTGATTATCACTGTTGTTTCAGTAAACCCTGAAATTTCTCCAGATATCATTTCATTAATAGGTACTTCAGCAGCGTTAGCTATTTCAGGTGCTCCGTTTAACGGTCCTGTAGGTGCTGCACGTGTTGGTTACACAGACGGTAAATATTTACTTAACCCATTACAATCTGAGTTACCAGAGAGTCAACTTGACTTAGTTGTTTCAGGTACTGATTCTGCGGTATTAATGGTTGAATCAGAAGCAGATGTGCTTTCTGAAGAAGTTATGTTAGGCGCTGTTGTTTATGGTCATGAGCAAATGCAAGCGGCTATTACAGCAATTAACGAATTTAAAGCAGAAGTTAACAACCCTACTTGGGACTGGACTGCGCCAGAGAAAAACACTGAATTAGCAGCAAAAATTGCTGAGTTATCAGAAGCACAAGTTAATGAAGCTTACCAAATCACTGAAAAAGCAGTACGTTATGAACGTGTTGCAGAAATTAGAAACTCAGTTGTTGAGCAGTTACTTGCTGAAAATGAAGAGCTTAATGTTCAAGAAGCTAAAGACTTATTCCATGACTTAGAGAAAACGGTTGTTCGTGGTCGTATTACTCAAGGTAACCCGCGTATTGATGGTCGTGATCCTGAGTCAGTTCGTGCATTAGATGTAATGACCGGTGTATTACCACGTACTCACGGTAGCTCAGTATTTACGCGTGGTGAGACACAAGCTCTAGTGACTGCTACTTTAGGTACTCAGCGTGATGCACAACGTTTAGATACAATCATGGGTGAGAAAACAGATGCATTCATGCTTCACTACAACTTCCCTCCATACTGTGTTGGTGAAACTGGTTTTGTAGGTTCTCCTAAGCGTCGTGAAATTGGTCATGGTCGTTTAGCTAAGCGTGGTATGTTAGCTGTTATGCCTACCGTTGAAGAATTCCCATATGCTGTGCGTGTAGTATCAGAAATTACTGAATCAAATGGTTCATCATCAATGGCATCTGTTTGTGGTACCTCGTTAGCACTTATGGACGCAGGTGTTCCAATTAAAGCGTCTGTAGCGGGTATCGCTATGGGTCTTGTTAAAGAAGGTGAAAACTTCGTTGTACTTTCAGACATTTTAGGTGATGAAGATCACTTAGGTGATATGGACTTTAAAGTAGCGGGTACAACAGAAGGTATCACTGCTTTACAAATGGACATCAAAATTGAAGGTATTACGCAAGAAATCATGCAAATTGCTTTAAATCAAGCAAAAGCGGCGCGTACTCACATTTTATCTGTTATGGACGAAGCTATTGCAGGTCATAGAGAAGAAATTTCAGAGTTTGCTCCTCGTATTCATACAATGAAAGTAAGCCAAGATAAAATTCGTGACATCATCGGTAAAGGTGGCGCAACTATTCGTCAGCTTACTGAAGAAACGGGTACAACTATTGAAATTGATGATGACGGGACTGTTAAAATTGCTGCTACCGATGGTGAGCAAGCGAAAGATGCTATCGCTAGAATTACTGCATTAACAGCAGAAATTGAAGTAGGTACTATTTACACAGGTAAAGTTGTTCGTATCGTTGATTTTGGTGCTTTTGTTAACGTATTACCTGGTAAAGATGGTTTAGTTCATATTTCTCAAATTTCAGAAGAGCGTGTTAACAATGTTAGTGACGTGCTTTCTGAAGGACAAGAAGTTACTGTTAAAGTACTTGAAGTTGACCGCCAAGGCCGTGTTCGCTTAAGTATCAAAGAAGCTATTGAAAAGCCAGCTGAAGAAGCTGCACCTAGTGAAGAATAAGTAAATTTTTACAAATTCTTTGTTAAAAGGGAGCCTTACGGCTCCTTTTTTGTATATAATGCTCAATACTTATTCGGTATAGCTTTTTAATTTTAAGGCATTTTTTGTGCATTCAATGATAAATAAAGTCGTATTTCCTCTCGTGATCAGCTTGGCAGTGCTTACTCAAGGCTGTGTTTCTACGACGCCATTAACCAACCCTGAAGATCCTGCAAAAATGGGGCAATTAGTTATTGCCGAGCCTTTGCCTGTGAACTATAAAAGTGAAATTGCTATTGCACGTTTGTCTGAGGTTATTAATCGAGTAAAAATATCAGAAGAGCAAAGAGCACAATTATTTTATGATCGCGGTGTTTTATTTGATAGTGTGGGTTTACGTTCTTTAGCTCGATTAGATTTTAGCCGCGCATTGCAATTAAAACCTAATTTAGTGGATGCATATAATTTTTTAGGTATTCATTACACACAGATGCAAGAATTTTCTCAAGCCTATGAGCAATTTGATTCAGCTTTAGAATTAGCGCCTTTACATGAATATGCTTATTTGAATCGTGGAATAGCATTATATTATGGGGCAAGGCCTGAGCTTGCTGTTCAAGACTTTGAAGCATTTCATCATCAGCAAAGTGATGATCCGTATCGAATCCTTTGGCTTTACCTTACAGAGCATGAAGTAGATGCAAAATCTGCAATGGAACAATTAACAAAGCGAGTAAAAAAAGTTGATGATAGAACTTGGGCAAAACAAGTCATCAAAATGTATCTTGGTGATATCAGCCAAAGAGAATTCATAGATAATTTAACTCAAGGTGTAGAGACTAATAAGCATTTGACCGACAGACTATGTGAGGCATATTTCTATTTAGGCAAATATAACCAAATTTTAGGTGATGAGCTTGCAGCTGCTAATTTCTTTAAGCTATCTCTGAGCACGAATGTTTATGAATTTGTCGAACATCGCTATGCTAAGTTAGAGTTAGACTTGATGGCCAGTACTAAAGCGTTGAGTATCGTTCCTTAGTCATAAAATAACTGCAGTTATGAATTTTCGTTTGATCGTTATAATGAGCTTGATGGCATTGCCATCAAGCTCGTTTTTTTTGTCTGGTTATTTAACGCGTTTAATAGAACGCGATGAGCAAACTGTAAAGCAATTAGATTATGCTTTAACTTTGCATAATAGTGCCGCATATCGTTATTTAGTGTTAAATCATCGTGAAGGGAGTGAGTCATGGCTATTTGCTCAAAAAGAGCTAGCGAAAGTAGATGCTAAGGCTGCATTATCATTAGCTAATTGGTACAACAAACAAAGTCAATTACTCGAAAGCTTAGCTCCAGAAAAGCACAGTAAAAATCTACAAAAGATGGTGTTTTGGCTTCAACAAGCGGTACGATTGAATGATGATGAAGCGAAAATTAGTTTAGTTGAACATTACCTTAAAAGTGAGTCTTTCGATAAGGCAAAAGTTGTTCTATCACAAATGCCACAAGAAACGCTTTTTACTGTGTTATTAAAGATTAGACTATCTGTCGCTTTAGGTGAGCAAGAAAATACCCTGGCACTTATTAAAAAAAATGTTCGTTTACTTGAGCAACATATTCAAGGACAGACGCTTCTAAATAAGTTGAAAAAATTTCAAGTAATAACACATTCAGCTGAAATACCTGAACAATTGATAGCGCAAAATTGCACTATTAGTTTGCAGTTATTTGCGACTCAGTTAACCCATTTAGATTTATTAGAACAACTAGTCAGTGATTTTATGGCAAAAAAAATAAGTCAGTCTGTTTGTTTTACGCAGATTCGCTACCTGAGCAAACAGGCATTGGAGTGTGAAAGCAAAAAGAACAGTGCGATAAGCTGTAATGAAAAATTATTTAATCAAATAGCAGCAACAGTAAATACTCGTTATATAGGTGTAATGCTGCCAGAGGGAGGAGCAAACGTTCATTTTGGCATTTTGTATTTTGATAAATTTGATACACCTGATGTACTTAGTCATGAAATAAGTCATTTTTTTGGGTTTATAGATGAGTACCCCTTAAAAGAAAATCATGAAGCTTGCCTCAATATCCAACAAAAACCTTTTGCACGCAATGTTGCAGTGCTGTCTCCGACATATCAGGGTGAAAGGGAAAGGGTGAGAGCTGAAGTGCTCAAACAGCTAGTTTGGGCAAAACACATTGATCCTAAAACCCCTATATTGCAAGCAATGCCAGGAGCGAAAAAACATTGGCGTTTGGGTACACCCAAGAAATATATTAATAAAGTAGGCCTCTTTCCTGCACGAAGTTGTGAGCAAAGTAAGGGGCAAGCAACGGGAGCATTACAAGCATATAAACCTTTAGCACAACGAACACATTTAGAATACTATGAGCATAGCTTACCACCTTTATATTTAAGCTTATTATTTCAAAAGCCTAAACATTATCTTATGCCTAGCTTTCATTGGAATATTGCATTAGCGGAGTATTTATCAGGGAATGAAGAGCAGGCAAATTACTGGTTGTCGCAATCTTTAAAATGGCAACATAAAAGTGATTCAAAGCAAGTTCATTAATTAATGACTCACTTTTCGCTCTTGAGAAGCGTGTACGTCTTTGTTTTCTGAACTAACACCGTTGGAGTTGACAACTTGTTCAGTTACAGAGTTTGAATTTAATTGAATAACAGATCTCATCGGCAGATCTAATTCTTGCTTAGCCTGTGCAATTGGCCAATGAGTAAATTTACTTAAATACTCAATTTCTTTAGCAGATTTTTGCTGAATACCTTTTATGCGTTCATTCTCTTCCTTGAGTTGTTGAGCTAAAAAGTTTTTTCTTGTGCGAAAACTAATTTTGCTTGTCAACTGAACGGCGATATAAACAAACCAAGAATGGACGTTCATAGGATGCTACCATTTAAAATTCACCTACTATTTATAGTTGATCTTTAGCAAAAGTTCCTCTTTTACTAACCCTTTATTGCTTATAACTAGCGCTAAAATTGCGATGTAACAGCAACAGACTTATTTAAGACATTAAAATAAATATAAAAATTCAGGTATAATTGATTTGAAATTTTTTTTATGATTTTTTTGATTATTTACCATTATGACACAATTTAACGTTGCTCAATTTAAACAACAGTTTCCACTACTTGGTTTAAACGTTGAAAATAAATCGCTGATCTACTTTGATAATGCCGCGACCTCTCAAAAACCTCACTGTGTTATAGAAGCAATTAAGCAATTTTATGAAACAAGCAATGCTAATGTTCATCGGGCATCGCACTACTTAAGTAGTAAAGCGACTACGGCTTTTGAACAATCTCGTGAAAGTGTAAAAACTTTTATTAATGCTAAAAGCACAAAAGAAATCATTTGGACAAAGGGCACAACAGAAAGTGTTAACTTGGTTAGTCATAGTTTAGGGCTAGATCGCCTTTGCGCAGATGATGAAATTGTGCTGTCAGCATCGGAACATCACGCAAATATAGTCCCTTGGCAATTAGTTGCTCAGAAAACAGGAGCAAAAATTAGAGTTCTACCGGTAACAGCTTCAGGGATTATTGATGTAACAGACGTCGATACCATAATTAATATTAAGACAAAAATAGTGGCCGTTGCACATATTTCAAATGTGATTGGTAAAGTGAATCCGATAGAAAAAATTATAGCAAGAGCCAAATCAGTAAGCGCCTTTACCTTTATAGACGGTGCTCAAGCAGTTGCGCATATTACAGTTGATGTACAAAAACTAGGCTGTGATTTTTATGCCTTTTCAGCACATAAAATGTATGGCCCAACAGGGGTTGGCGTGTTGTTTGGTAAACAAAGCATTTTAGAGTCAATGCCACCATATCAATCTGGAGGTGAAATGATCAAAACGGTGAGCTTTAATCGTCCAACAACCTTCAATACGTTACCTTTTAAACTTGAATCAGGTACAGCAAACATATCAGGTGTGGTCGCTTTGGCTGAGGCTATTTCATTTATCAAGCCATATATCCAAGATTCAATTGACTATAGCGACTATGAAAAGCAGATGACACATCATTGTTATCAGCAACTATCTCAATTGAAAGGTGTTAAATTTATTGTTGAAGGCGAGCCTGACATACCAGTATTGTCATTTTTACTTGAAGGTCATCATAATCATGATATTGCAACTTTACTAGATAGCTATGGTATTGCTGTTAGAGCAGGGCATCATTGTGCTATGCCGCTGATGGAGTCATTAGCAATTAATGGTTGCATTAGAGTATCTTTGGCTCCATACAATACGATTGCAGAAATAGATGTATTAATTGACACATTAAAACGAATTTTACAAAAAGCAGATAGTTTTGTTGAAACCAACTTATCCCCTGAACGGGTAAAGTCTATAGATAGTGCTTCAAGGCTGGACGTAATTATTAATACATTTAGTCAAGTTAAAGGCTGGGATAATCGTCATCGAGAGATTATGTTACTAGGGAAAACGTTAGAACGATTAGATAAATCAGAACGTCATAATGAATATTTAATCAATGGCTGTGAATCACTTGCTTGGCTTAAAATTGAACAACATGAAAATAATACTTTTTCTTTTACCGCAGATAGTGATGCCAAGATAATACGAGGTTTGTTAGTCATTGTGTTGGCTGCTTACAATGGAAAAACAGCACAAGAAATTGCCGAGTTTGATGTTAATGAATACTTCAGTAAACTTGGTATATTGCAGCACCTTAGTCCATCAAGAGGTAATGGACTACGTGCAATTGTTGAAAGTATTAAACATAACGCACAGTAACTTTTGAGTTATCAGTGCGGGTATTTTACTCTTATGTGTACTAACTTTGTTTGCGTTTTAAGTATTTATCTATCGAGCGGCCCACGGCGAAAAAAGCGAAACTTGCTGTGACGTGGGTAGTGGCACCAAAACCACCGCTGCAATCTAAACGCATAGATCGTTCTTCTTGCACATTTTGTTGTTTCGTGAAACAAACATCACCTTCAGCGTCAGGGTAACGCAGTTGTTCATTGGAGAATACTGCATCAATAGCAAACTTTCTCTTACTCGCTTTTGCTAAATCAGCACGGGGAAAATTAAATTCTCGCCTTAACTGATTTTTAACCTTAGCTAGAAGTGGATCTTGGTAAGTTTGGCTTAAATCGCATATGGAAATTTTACTTGGATCAACCTGACCGCCAGCACCGCCGATGGTAATAATAGGAGTTTTATTACGTTTACAAAAAGCGATTATTTGGGTTTTGATATTAACAGAGTCAATGGCATCAATAACATAATCGTAATTTATAGACATAAGCTCTTTTAGATTATCTGAGGTAACAAAGTCTTCAACAGCATTAACTTGGCATCCGGGATTAATCTGCATTATTCGCTCTTTCATCACTTCAACTTTACTTAAGCCTATATTATCGGTTAAAGCGTGAATCTGTCTGTTTGTATTGGTAATACAAATATCATCTAAATCAATTAGCGTAATGTTACCAACGCCATTACGTGCTAAGGCTTCAGCAACCCATGAACCAACGCCGCCAATACCAATAACACAAAAATGAGCATTACGAAGAAAGTCAGCACCTTGTTGACCGTAGAGTCGAGCAATACCACCAAAGCGTAAAGAATAATCAGACATAAATTAGAACGAAAAAAGAATAGTGAAAATAAGGGGCGATATTATAACGCTCGACAGTTATCAGTAAAGTAAAGAATATTTTGTTAAGAGGGAATACTAATGATATTTACGTATACTGTCGACAATGTGCAATTTTACGTGATTAAAAACTTTTGTTGATTATCGATTTTAAAGATTAAAGGCAATAAAAAAGGCAGTAAAAACTGCCTTTTAAAATACTCATTATATGACCAGAATTATTTTCTAGCGTTTAATGGTACGAATTCACGGTTAATTTCGCCAGTATATTTTTGACGTGGACGACCAATTTTTTGACCTGGCTGAGATAGCATCTCATCCCAGTGAGCAATCCAGCCTACAGTTCTAGACATAGCGAAAATAACTGTAAACATACTTGTTGGTATACCAATCGCTTTTAAGATAATACCTGAGTAAAAATCTACGTTAGGGTAGAGTTTTTTCTCAATAAAGTATGGGTCTTCTAAGGCAACTTTCTCAAGCGCCATTGCAACATCTAGAAGTGGATCTTTAATACCAAGCTCTTTTAGTACTTCATGACACGTTTCACGCATTACAGTTGCGCGAGGGTCGAAGTTTTTATATACACGATGACCAAAGCCCATTAAGCGGAAAGAGTCATTTTTGTCTTTTGCTTTAGCAACATATTCATCAACACGATCAAGACTACCAATTTCTTCAAGCATCGTTAAACAAGCTTCGTTAGCACCACCGTGCGCTGGTCCCCATAAAGATGCAACACCCGCAGCAATACAAGCATATGGATTAGCGCCAGAAGAGCCTGCTAAACGTACCGTAGAAGTTGAAGCGTTCTGCTCATGATCTGCATGTAAAGTGAAAATTCTATCCATAGCTTGCGCTAAGATTGGACTTACTTTGTATTCTTCAGCAGGTACTGAAAACATCATGTGCAAGAAGTTTTCTGCGTATGATAAATCATTACGTGGATAAACAAATGGTTGACCCATGCTGTATTTATAAGCCATAGCAGCAATTGTAGGCATCTTCGCGATCAAACGGTGTGCACTACGTTTACGTTGAGCAGGATCATCAATATCTAGATCACTGTGATAGAAAGATGACATTGCACCAACAACACCACATAGCATAGCCATTGGGTGAGCATCTGGTAAGAAACCATGGAAGAAATGAGCAAGTTTTTCGTGAACAAGAGTGTGTGTTGTGATTATTGAGGTGAAATCGTCGTACTCAGCCTGTGTTGGAGCACTGCCATTCAATAAAATATAACAAACTTCTAGGTAATCTGCTTCTTTTGCAAGGCTATCAATTGGGTAGCCGCGGTGTTGAAGAATACCATTACTACCATCAATATAAGTGATTGAAGATTCACACGATGCAGTGGCTAAAAAGCCAGGGTCGTAGGTGAAGTAGCCGTGACCACCTAATGTTCTAATATCAATTACATCTGTGCCTGCCGTACCCTTTAAAATTGGCAGTTCGGTTATTTCTTTGCCATCAATACTTAGAGAGGCTTTTGAATCAGCCATATGTTTTATCCCCTATCAATTATAATTTTGTAATTTAATCCTGACTAAATTTGCAGCAAAAATTGCTATGGTGAAAAATTAGTCACTTTTTCTGAATATAAAACTGTCGACATTCTACCCTGAAAACGATTTAAATTGTAAGAGTAATTATACTAAAGTTTAACATGAATCATGAAATTGATTAAAAAAAAAGCACATGTTATTAGCTAACAAGGATAATTGTAATTATTGTATTTCAGCTATATAATCTCTGCGTTCAGTAGCTGTTTTACTTGTTGTTCATAGATTTAAATTGAAATTATTCAATTTAAATCTTATTCCAAAGTCTAACTAGTAAGGTTTGATGAAGTTAGTTAAACTTGTGTGCGATTTGGTAAACTTTACTTAAATAACGAGACATGTGTATTTATGAATTGTATACATGATGCGTTAATTAAGCATGTCATATAGTTACCGTTCACTTCGGGAATTACTTTTTTATTTTAGCCTCAGGTTATATTCAAAGGTAGTTCATGAGTAACAATAATAAAAGTTGAAGGCTTTCGAGCTCTTTAGGCAACAATTGTGAAAAAACAACGTCCTGTAAACCTAGATCTAACTACAATAAAGATGCATCCAGCAGCAAATGCTTCTATCTTACATCGTATCTCTGGTGTAATTATGGTATTTGCAATAGGTATCTTATTGTGGACACTCTCAACCTCTCTTTCTTCTGCTGAAGGATTTGCGCAAATTCAAGGTTACCTTGATGGCATTTTCTTTAAATTTATTGTCTTAGGCTGTTTATCTGCTTTGACCTACCATATTTTAGCGGGTGTTCGTCACTTGTTTATGGATTTAGGGCATTTTGAAGAACTAGCTTCAGGTAATATGTCAGCCAAATTAGTTATCGTACTTTGGTTGGTAATCACCGTTATAGTAGGAGTTTGGTTATGGTAAATATTGTCGCATCCGCAGGCCGTAATGGCGTGCATGATTTTATTCTTTTAAGAGCTAGTGCAATAATTCTTGTACTATATACCTTACTTCTTGCAGGTTTCTTCGTAGTAACACCAACTGTTACTTTTGATATCTGGCAAGATTTTTTTGCTTGTACAGGGGTGAAAATTGCAACCTTGTTAGCATTAGCTGCATTACTTGCACATGCTAAAATTGGTATTTGGCAAGTTTTGTCAGATTACATAAAACCACCATTTTTACGTGGTGCTTTGCAATTCTTCTTTTCAGTTCTTTTATTAGTCTACGTTGCTGCAGGCTTCTTAATAGTGTGGGGTGTGTAAGTGAGCGTTCCTATTCGTGAATTTGACGCCATAGTAATTGGCGCAGGCGGCGCAGGTATGCGCGCTGCATTAGCTATTTCTGAATCAGGCCAATCTTGTGCCTTGATTTCAAAAGTATTTCCAACTCGTTCTCATACAGTATCTGCTCAAGGTGGTATTACCGTTGCTTTAGGTAATGCCCATGAAGATCACTGGGAACAGCATATGTACGATACGGTTAAAGGTTCTGATTATATCGGTGACCAAGACGCTATCGAGTACATGTGTAAAACTGGTCCTGAATCAGTAATTGAATTAGAAAAAATGGGTTTACCATTTTCTCGCTTTGAAGATGGTCGTGTATATCAACGTCCATTTGGTGGTCAATCTAAAAACTTCGGTGGTGAGCAAGCTGCTCGTACTGCGGCTGCTGCTGACCGTACAGGTCACGCACTTTTACATTGTCTATACCAGCAAAATGTAAAAAACAAAACCAATGTATACTCTGAGTGGTATGCATTAGATCTTGTTAAAAATTCAGATGGTGCTGTTGTTGGTACAACGGCTATTTGTATTGAAACAGGTGAAATCGTTTACTTTAAAGCCCGAGCAACTGTTCTAGCAACAGGTGGTGCTGGCCGTATCTTTGCCTCAACAACTAATGCCCATATTAATACGGGTGATGGTGTTGGTATGTCTCTTCGTGCAGGCATTCAAATGCAAGACATGGAAATGTGGCAATTCCATCCAACGGGTATTGCAGGTGCAGGTGTACTTGTAACTGAAGGTTGTCGTGGTGAGGGTGGTTACCTTCTTAATAAAGATGGCGAACGCTTTATGGAACGTTACGCACCAAATGCTAAAGATTTAGCTGGTCGTGATGTTGTTGCTCGTTCAATGATGACTGAAATTCGTGAAGGTCGTGGTTGTGACGGTCCTTGGGGTCCACACATCAAGCTTAAACTTGATCATTTAGGTAAAGAAACATTAGAGAAACGTTTACCTGGTGTTTGTGATTTATCACGTACCTTTGCTCATGTTGATCCAGTTGAAGAGCCAATTCCAGTTATACCTACATGTCACTACCAAATGGGTGGTGTACCTTGTAACGTAAATGGTCAAGCGATTAATATTGCCGCTGATGGCACAGAAACTATTGTTGAAGGTTTATTCGCTGTAGGTGAGATTGCATGTGTATCTGTACACGGTGCCAACCGCTTAGGTGGTAACTCATTACTTGATTTAGTGGTGTTTGGTCGCGCAGCAGGTAACTTCTTAGGTAAGTACTTAAATGATACTGAGTTTGGTAAAGAAGCAACTGAATCTGATTTAGATGCTGCATTAGCTCGTACTAACCGTTGGGAATCTTCAACTAAAGGTGAAGATCCAGTACAAATCCGTAAAGACTTACAACAATGTATGCAACTTAACTTCTCGGTATTCCGTGAAGGTGAAGCAATGGCTCAAGGCATGAAAGAGTTAACTGAAATTCGTGAACGCCTTAAAGAAGCACGTTTGGACGATAAGTCATCTGAATTTAACACGCAACGTATCGAGTGTTTAGAATTAGATAACTTAATGGAAACTGCTTTCTGTTCTGCAAAAGCGGCTAACTTCCGTACAGAGTCACGTGGTGCTCATGCACGTCAAGATTTCACAGAACGTGATGATGAAAACTGGTTATGTCACTCAATTTATACGCCTGAAACGGAAGATATGACAAAGCGTGACGTAAACATGAAGCCAATTCACCGCGAAGCTTTCCCACCGAAAGCTCGTGTATACTAAGGAGCATTACAATGTCGCAAAAAATGACTAAACAAGTTTTTTCGATTTATCGTTATAACCCTGATGTTGATAACGCTCCTTACATGAAGGACTATGAATTAGAACTAGCAGAAGGTTCTGATTTAATGGTACTTGATGCATTAATGTTATTAAAAGAGCAAGATTCAACATTATCTTTTAGACGTTCATGTCGTGAAGGTGTATGTGGTTCTGATGGCTTAAATATGAATGGTAAAAATGGTTTAGCGTGTATTACACCTTTATCTGAATTAAAAGCAGATAAAATTGTATTACGCCCGTTACCTGGTTTACCGGTTGTACGTGATTTAATTATTGATATGACTCAGTTCTATAATCAATATGAAAAAATCAAACCGTATTTAATTAATGATGCACAAGAACCAGCACGTGAGAATTTACAATCAATAGAAGACCGTGAGAAATTAGACGGTCTTTACGAATGTATTTTATGTGCATGTTGTTCTACATCATGTCCATCGTTCTGGTGGAATCCTGACAAGTTTATCGGCCCTGCTGGTTTGCTTCACGCTTATCGTTTCTTAATTGATAGTCGTGATACTGCAACTGAAGAGCGTTTAGACGGCCTTCAAGATGCATACAGCGTTTTCCGTTGTCACGGCATCATGAACTGTGTAGATGTTTGTCCGAAAGGATTAAACCCAACAAAAGCAATTGGTCATATTAAATCAATGTTGTTAAAACGTGCGGTTTAATAAGATATAGCTTTAATAATTTCAGGGCATTAGTTAGTAAAAGAAATTTTATGCAAATGCCCTGAATTTTTAAGCACTTTGAGTGCTTTTAGTATATATTTATTTAGAATTTAAGCGTAACTGTTTAATTGGTTCTAGTTAAGTGGTTACTTATTTTTTTTGCTTTACCTCAGCAAAGGAACAAGGCAATGCCAGAAGGTGTAATGAAGGCTTGGCTAGAGTCTTCCCATTTAAACGGTGGCAACATTGTTTATATTGAAGAATTGTACGAATCATACCTAGATAACTCAGCATCTGTATCTGCAGAATGGCAAGAAATCTTTGGTCAACTCCCAAAAGTCGAAGGTAGTGAAGTTGAATACCGTCACTCTGCTATCCGTGATGAATTTAAAGCATTAGCTAAACAAGCCAATAAACAAATTGTTGTTTCAAGTGGTGGTGATGCTAAGCAAGTCAAAGTTTTACAATTGATTAATGCTTTTAGATTTCGCGGACATCAAAACGCTAATTTAGATCCATTAGGTCTATGGCAACGTGATAAAGTGCGTGATCTTCAACTCTCTCATCATGATTTATCTGAAAACGATTTTGATAAAGAATTTAACATAGGGTCTTTTGCTTACGGGCAAGACACTTTGAAATTAGGTGAGCTATATAAAGCATTAAAAACTACATATTGTGGTTCAATTGGTGCTGAATATATGCATATTACCTCAACTGATGAAAAGCGTTGGTTACAAAATCGCTTAGAGTCAGTGCAGTCAAAAGCCAAACTTTCAGTTGATGAAAAAACCGAACTATTAAAAGGTTTAATTGCAGCCGATGGGTTGGAGAAATACCTTGGTGCAAAATTCCCAGGTGCTAAACGCTTCTCATTAGAGGGCGGTGATTCGCTTGTTCCCATGTTAAAAGAACTTATAACGCGCGCTGGTGCTGCAGGTACCAAAGAAGTTGTTATGGGTATGGCTCATCGTGGTCGTTTAAACGTACTTGTTAACGTTATGGGTAAAAACCCATCTAAGTTATTTGATGAGTTCGGTGGCAAACATGATGAAGCTTTAGGCTCAGGTGATGTTAAATATCACCAAGGTTACTCTTCTGATTTTGTTACTCCAGGTGGTAATGTACATTTAGCCCTTGCTTTTAACCCGTCGCATCTTGAAATCGTTAACCCAGTAGTTATCGGTAGTGTAAGAGCACGTTTAGATAGACGTGATTGTAATCAAGGTGATTTAGTATTACCTATTACTATTCACGGTGACTCAGCGATTGCTGGTCAGGGTGTAGTGCAAGAAACTTTCAATATGTCACAAGCTCGCGCTTTTAAAGTGGGCGGCACAGTACGTATTGTTGTTAATAACCAAGTTGGTTTTACAACATCAAGGTCAGACGATACCCGTTCAGGCGAATACTGTACTGAAATTGCTAAAATGGTTCAGGCACCAATCATTCATGTTAATGGTGATGATCCTGAAGCTGTAATTTTGGCGGCACAAATTGCACTTGATTATAGAAATGAATTTAAACGCGATGTTGTGATTGATCTTGTTTGTTATCGTCGTCATGGTCATAACGAAGCCGATGAGCCAAGTGCTACACAGCCATTGATGTACAAGATAGTTAAAAAGCATCCTACACCGCGTCAACTTTATGCAGATAAACTCGCTAATGAAGGCAGCTTAAACAAAGCAAAAATTGACGAACTAACTGCTTACTATCGTAAGCTTTTAGATGAAGGTCAATGTACTGTTGAGCAATGGCGTCCAATGACACAGCACTCTGTTGACTGGACTCCTTATCTAGGTCATGACTGGGATGATGCATACGATGCAAGTATGCCGATGGATAAACTAAAAGAATTAGCTAATTCGATCGCAAGTTATCCAGAAAGTCACCCTGTACATTCTCGTGTAAAGAAAATATACGATGATCGTAAGAAAATGGCATCAGGTGAAAAACTACTTGATTGGGGCTTTGCTGAAAACTTGGCTTATGCTGCTGTTGTTGATGATGGTAAGCGTGTTCGTATTACGGGACAAGATGCTGGACGAGGCACCTTTTTCCATCGTCATGCTGTACTACATAATCAAGAAGATGCTAGCACATATTTGCCATTACAAAATGTTCGTGAAGGTCAAGGGCCATTTGATGTACATGATTCTGTGCTTTCAGAAGTATCCGTACTTGCCTTTGAATATGGTTATACCACGGCAGAGCCTGCAGGTTTAACTATTTGGGAAGCTCAATTTGGTGACTTTGCAAACTGTGCTCAAGTTGTATTTGACCAATTTATCAGTTCAGGTGAGCAGAAGTGGGGCCGTTTATGTGGCTTAACAATGTTGTTACCTCATGGCTACGAAGGTCAAGGTCCAGAACATTCATCAGCTAGGTTAGAGCGTTACTTACAGCTTTGCGCTGATCACAATATGCAAGTATGTGTGCCATCAACACCAGCACAAGTATTTAACATGTTGCGTCGTCAAGTTGTTCGTCCTATGCGTCGCCCATTAATTGTAATGTCACCTAAATCATTGTTAAGACACCCTCTAGCGATATCTTCGTTAGAAGAACTAGCGTCAGGTGTATTCCAAAACGTTATTGGTGAAACGGATGAGATCGATCCTAAAGCAGTAGAGCGAGTCGTGTTCTGTAGCGGTAAAGTTTATTACGAACTACTAGAACAGCGTCGCAAAAATGAATTGAACAACATTGCTATTATTCGTATTGAGCAGTTGTATCCGTTCCCAGAGCAAGAGCTTCAAAAAGCGTTGAAAGATTATCAACACGTGAAGCAATTTGTTTGGTGTCAGGAAGAGCCGCAAAACCAAGGTGCTTGGTATTGTTCTCAGCATCACTTTAGAGCAGCTATCCCTGAAGGTACTTATTTAACATACGCTGGCAGAAATGCATCAGCAGCTCCGGCTGTTGGTTATATGTCAGTTCATGTGAAAGAACAGCAAGCGCTTGTCACTCAAGCGTTAACTTTGGACTAACATGAAAAGCATAAAGTATTGCTTGGTCACTCAAGCGTTCATGTTAGTAAAATTAGATTAACTCTTAAGTGTGCATACTCAGTAAAGTAAGCGCAAAAAAGTTTGTAAGGAATTAAAAAATGACAACCGAAATCAAAGTTCCGGTATTACCAGAATCAGTCGCCGATGCAACAGTAGCTACATGGCATGTGCAAGTTGGCGATAAAGTATCTCAAGACCAAGTTTTAGTAGATATTGAAACAGATAAAGTGGTACTTGAAGTACCAGCACCAGCTGATGGTGTCGTAACCGCTATTTCAGAAGCAGAAGGTGCTACTGTTTTAGGCGAGCAAGTTATTGCTACATTAGGTGCAGCTGATGCATCTGCTGCCGCTCCAGCGACTGAAGCGCCAGCTGCTGCAGCACCTGCTGCTGCAAAAGTGATTGATATTTTAGTGCCAGTATTACCAGAGTCTGTAGCTGATGCAACTGTTGCAACATGGCATGTCGCTGAAGGTGACACGGTATCTGCAGATCAAAACTTAGTTGATATTGAAACAGATAAAGTAGTACTTGAAGTAGTAGCTCAAGATAACGGTGTAATTGGTAAAATTTTACATGCGGAAGGTGACACAGTATTAGGTCAGCAAAAAATTGGTGAATTAGCAGCAGGTGCTACAGCAGCAACAACTGCTACCGCGGCACCAATTGAAGAAGCAGTTAGCTCTGATGATTTAGCTAGCCCGTCAGTTCGTCGTTTAATGACAGAGAAAGGCTTAACAGCTGCTGATGTTGTTGGTACTGGTAAAGGTGGACGCATTTCTAAAGAAGACGTTGAAGCGGCAGCTAACAAACCAAAAGCAGCACCAGCTCCTGCTGCAGCACCTGTACCAAGTGCAGATTTAGGTGAACGTTCACAAAAACGTGTTCCTATGACACGTTTACGTAAAACTATTGCTAATCGTTTATTAGAAGCGAAGAACTCGACTGCAATGTTAACAACGTTTAACGAAGTTAACATGAAGCCAATTATGGATCTTCGTAAGCAATATAAAGATGTTTTCGAGAAAACCCATGATACGCGTTTAGGCTTTATGTCTTTTTACGTAAAAGCGGTAACTGAAGCACTTAAGCGCTTCCCAGCAGTGAATGCATCAATTGACGGTGATGATATTGTTTATCATAACTTCTTCGATATCTCTATTGCCGTATCAACGCCACGTGGTCTAGTTACACCAGTATTACGTGATGCTGATCAACTTAGCATGGCTGGTATCGAACAAGGCATTCGTGATTTAGCAATCAAAGGTCGCGATGGTAAATTATCTCTTGATGATATGACAGGTGGTAACTTCACTATCACTAATGGTGGTGTATTTGGTTCGTTATTATCAACGCCAATTATTAACTTACCGCAAACAGCTATTTTAGGTATGCACAAAATCCAAGATCGTCCAATGGCGGTTGATGGTAAAGTTGAAATATTACCTATGATGTATCTAGCACTTTCTTATGATCACCGTTTAATTGACGGAAAAGAGTCAGTTGGATTCTTAGTGACAATTAAAGAGCTATTAGAAGATCCTACACGTTTGTTACTTGACGTTTAACCTTCATTAACAACAAACGTAGTTTTATGCTCGTTTAGACTATAGTAGTAGCGCTTTTTACTATCGTAATGCGTGTTACTGTATTATAATCGGGCGACTTTTCACGAGTGGTCGGCTATTTTTCGTAGCTGACCATTTTTAATTACAGATAAATGGATAAAACACCATGAATTTGCATGAGTATCAAGCGAAACAATTATTCGCTGAATATGGTTTACCAGTTTCTGAAGGTTTCGCTTGCGATACACCTCAAGAAGCTGCTGAAGCTGCTGACAAAATCGGCGGCGATATGTGGGTTGTTAAAACTCAAGTTCACGCTGGTGGCCGTGGTAAGGCTGGCGGTGTTAAGCTAGTTAAAACAAAAGAAGAAATCAAAGAGTTTGCTCAAAACTGGTTAGGTAAGAACTTAGTTACTTACCAAACAGACGAAAATGGTCAGCCTGTTTCTAAGATTTTAGTTGAAAGCTGTACTGATATAGCTGAAGAGTTATACCTTGGTGCTGTTGTAGACCGTGCTTCACAAAAAGTTGTATTCATGGCTTCTACTGAAGGTGGTGTTGAGATTGAAACTGTTGCTGAAGAAACGCCAGAGTTAATTCACAAAGCTGAAATCGACCCATTAGTTGGCCCTCAAGCATATCAAGCTCGTGAATTAGGTTTTAAATTAGGTTTAAACCCTACGCAAATGAAACAGTTCGTTAAGATCTTCATGGGTCTTGCTAACATGTTCAACGATCATGATTTCGCTTTATTAGAAATCAACCCATTAGTAATCACTGATGCGGGTAATTTACACTGTTTAGACGGTAAAATTGGTGTTGATGGTAACGCTTTATACCGTCAACCTAAAATCCGTGAAATGCACGATCCATCTCAAGAAGATGAGCGTGAAGCACATGCAGCGCAGTGGGAATTAAACTACGTAGCATTAGACGGTAACGTTGGTTGTATGGTTAACGGTGCAGGCCTAGCAATGGGTACTATGGATATCGTTAACTTACACGGTGGTAAGCCAGCTAACTTCTTAGATGTTGGTGGTGGCGCTACTAAAGAACGTGTTGCTGAAGCATTCAAAATCATTTTATCTGATGACAATGTAAGCGCAGTACTTGTTAACATTTTCGGTGGTATCGTACGTTGTGACATGATCGCAGAAGGTATCATTGCTGCTGTTAAAGAAGTAGGTGTTAAAGTACCTGTTGTTGTACGTTTAGAAGGTACAAACGCTGAAGCAGGTCGTGAAGTATTAGCAAGCTCTGACGTTAACGTTATTGCCGCTGAATCATTAACTGATGCAGCACAAAAAGTTGTTGCAGCTGCGGAGGGCAAATAATGTCTGTATTAATTAACAAAGATACTAAAGTTATCTGTCAAGGTTTCACTGGTGGTCAAGGTACTTTCCACTCTGAGCAAGCGATTGAGTACGGTACGCAAATGGTTGGTGGTGTATCACCAGGCAAGGGTGGTCAAACTCACTTAGGTCTTCCAGTATTCAACACAGTACGTGAAGCAGTAGAAGCAACTGGCGCAACAGCTACAGTTATCTACGTTCCAGCTCCTTTCTGTAAAGATGCTATTTTAGAAGCTATCGATGCTGGTATCGAAATTATCGTTACTATTACTGAAGGTATTCCTACGCTAGACATGGTTGACGTAAAAGTTAAGCTTGAAGAAACTGGCGTTCGCATGATTGGTCCTAACTGTCCAGGTGTTATCACGCCAGGCGAAACTAAGATTGGTATCATGCCAGGTCACATCCACAAGCCAGGTAAAGTTGGTATTGTTTCTCGCTCTGGTACATTAACGTACGAAGCGGTTAAGCAAACTACTGATGCTGGTTTTGGTCAATCAACTTGTGTTGGTATTGGTGGTGACCCAATCCCAGGTACAAACTTCATTGACGTACTAGAAATGTTCCAAAATGATGACCAAACTGAAGCAATCGTAATGATTGGTGAAATTGGTGGTACTGCAGAAGAAGAAGCTGCTGAATACATCAAAGCGAACGTTACTAAGCCTGTAGTATCTTACATTGCTGGTGTTACTGCACCTGCTGGTAAGCGTATGGGTCACGCTGGTGCAATTATCGCTGGTGGTAAAGGTACAGCTGATGAGAAATTTGCTGCATTAGAAGCAGCTGGTGTTAAAACGGTTCGTTCTTTAGCGGATATCGGTGTAGCACTTAAAGAGAAAACTGGTTGGTAATCGACTAGGTTTCTTTTGAAACTCATTTAAAAACCCGCATTTTCGAATAGAGAATGCGGGTTTTTTGTGTTGGCGATAACTTTCAGTCGGTCTATAAGTTTCTTTTCTATAGATTTAGAATCTAATAACTAGTCATTAACAATAGTTGAGATTTCTCCCTCTACATTCTTCGGTATTGCACTCAAATCGATAATAGCTTTTTCTGAAGTAGCATTAATCTAGGCTGTAACAATAACTTTGGGTCCATTCCTATAAGGGCAGGGCTTCACTTTTACTTTGATTAAACTCCCATCTACCTTTAGAGAGTATCAGTTGTTATAGCCTTCACCTGTAATCCTATCAAAATTTGCTAAAAATTAGACATTTGGTCTAAATTGATTTAATTTTTCCTCATAATGAAAGCCGATTTCAGCCATTTTTTTTTCAAGCTGTTTATCCTTTACATCCATCAGAGCAGCTAGACTATGTAAATTATTACACTCATGACGTAGTCTATCATTGGCAATACCCAGTAAAATATTTGCATCCATATGAATGCATTTAGTCATGTCCATTACACACCTCATCAATTAATTTACTTATATAAATAAGTTTAGTCAGCAAATGTTTAAGGCGTCAAACAAGTGATGAACCTAATTTTAAAGAGGGATAACAATATGCAATGTTTGATGAATTAAGGTAAGTATAAAATATAGAATTACATTAAATATGGACATATGTACCAGTTTTGACTAATTTGAAGGTATGTTCTCCTTAGTTTTAATACCTTAACGAGTAATTATTAACTCAATTCAATATTTTCTGTTCAACAGTTATTATTGAGCGGCTTTAAAGGATAATGTAATTGTAGGTGGCTAAATTAATTAAGGTCCTTGTAAATGATCAAAATTATTCTGATGCTCTCATTGTTGATGACTTCTTTTCAACTGTTTAGTCAGGAGTTTACTATTGGGCTTAATGAACGAGATATTTATCGCTATAAAAATGAACATGGAGAATGGGCTGGCAAAGACATTGAGTTAATAAAGGCTGTATTTCGTCGTACACCGTTTAAATATCGCATCATTTCAATGCCATGGGCAAGAGTGATTAAAGCGCTTGAAAGCGGGGCTATTGATATGACTGTTGCGGCAACAGTTTTACCCGAAAGAAAGAAATTTGCACTGTTTACTAAAAATGACTTTCGCTACAGTCACCATATGCTTTTTGTGAATAAGAATAAATTAGCCCTGTTTGATTCTGTAAATACATTAGCTGATCTAGCTAATGTTGATGTCGTTATTGCTGCTTTGCGCGGTGCAATATTTTATGAGTCTTATCCCAAATTGTTGCAAAACGAGGAATTTGCTAGAAGAATCGTATATATAAGTGACGATCAAAATATGTCTAATTTTATTCTAAAAGGTAGGGCTGACGGCTATATTGAGTCGGAAACTGAAGGTATGCATTATTTATCATCTCAACCTGCGTATAAGCAAAATATTGTTCCTCTTTTTCGAATTACTAATGATGAACAAGCAGGAAGTAAAGTTATGTTCTCTAAAGCAAGAGTCTCACCTAAGCAGGTAGTGATTTTTGATAACGCGTTAAAAGAGCTTCATGAAAGCGGTGAGTATGAAAAAATATCAGCGCAATTTATCAATTGATCCTCATTTTTAGCTAAGAATCATTTCAGCCATCACATTTCTTTTCACTGCTTTTTGAACAATGTTTCTTAGTCACTAGCAGTTGAGTCAATTGTATTCATGTTGATAATATCGCTTTTAAAGGACCACATAATAAATACGTGTCTATGAGTACAGGTCAAACAACAATATTATAGTGGCAAATATACTAATAAACCCTTATCTAACCATATTTTAAAATAAACCAGTTATGTGACAGTGGATGTGAATACATGTAATGTTCTGTCGTTATTATTAACCATTGATAAGTATTCAATCACACATAACATTATGTTATTGTGCACAAAAATTATCATACTGATTCTAACGATGCCTGCTTTACCTGAATTAACTCCCCATATTTATCCATGGTTATTCTTAAGTATTACTATCATAGTGGCTTTTGTTAAGCCCGTATTATGGCCTATTAGCTTTATTGTTACAGTGTTCAGTGCTTTGGTTTTTAACGCAATTAATTTTATTGGTCTTGGTATTATAACCTTATTGTTTTTATTGACTTTTTATGCCCAGAAGCCATCGTTAAGTAAATGGCACTTAAGAGTTAAAAAATCCACAAGTATTATAGTGATTATCAGCTGTGTAGCCTTAGCAGCGCATGTTGTACCAGGTTTTAATAATTTACTGGTAATAGATGGGTTAGAAAAAAACATCAATAGTGTACCATTCAGCATGTACCTTAATTTTGATAAGCCAATGATACTGTTCACGCTTTTATTACTTTCACCGACAATACTTTTACATGAAAAGCCGGTTTATCTATTGAGGATAAACACCAGCTATCGACTGCTTGCTTTTATTATGCTGAGTTTTATTGTGATTTTTAGCTTAGGTATAGCCTTATCGTTAATTTCATTCACCCCTCAAATGCCAAATTGGTGGGCATGGTTTGCAATAAACAATTTACTGCTAACTTGTGTTGTGGAGGAGGTCTTTTTCAGAGGGTTTATTCAACGCAAGTTATCTCAGTTTTTTAAACCTATTATTTGTCTGATTATTGCCAGTTGTCTTTTTGGCATGGCGCATTTTTCTGGTGGATTCAGCTATGTAATCGTTGCGACTGTTGCAGGTTTTTTATATGGCTTTGTATACCTAAATACCGGTAAACTTTGGCATGTGATTTTGATACATTTCGGCTTGAATATGACACACCTCTATTTATTCACTTACCCTTTACTTAAATCCTAATATAGCCTGAATCTAGAAATATAAATTCACACATCTTAAGTGTTGCAATTTGCTAGTACATCATTGCAGATTGCAATAACAGGTTTGATTTTTGTCGTAGTAAAGCGAAGATATGTTACTAAATTCGTTATAAATCAACAGCATGTTTTTGTTGGTATTATATATGCACTTTGAAAAACAGTTCATTGTAGTAAATGAGGAGCTAAACATGATGACTTCTAAAGCGAGTAATACTAGACGATTAATTTTAAATTCAAAGCATCTATACTTATTTCAGCAACAAGCGTTTCAACTTAGAAATAGTTTTGTTGACTATACTAAGGTTGAAAGACAAATAGAAGATAAAACAGAAATAATTGATGACATGGATGACAATGAAAGGTTTGTTCTTGGCTATAATTAATCTGAGCAGTTTAACTAGCCACAAATAGTGTACGTATTATGATAAATCAGACGATATCATTTATTATAGTGCGTATCGCTTTTCAGGCCTTTATACACCATGCGCGTAAGCCATTGCACCTCCCATTTATTTACAAAATGTTAAGATTTAATGAGTGATTTGCCTAAAATATTATTTCTTTTATATGGTCATTCTTATAACGTTATTCTATTGGAAAGCATTTATGGTGTTTTTAAAATAAGAATTATGAATGTAAGGAATGAGAAGATGCAACTATTGTTTAACATTTTTGTGGTAAGTATTTGTACTTTATTGAGCGTTTCTTCTTATGCTTATAGTGCAGCAGAGCAAGAGCCGATAAATGCGCAGCAAACTAGTCAACAGTGTTTCAGTAAAACATGGGGACGAGCAGAGTTAAACGAACTTAAAGCTAAGCAATTTACGCTAACTGATACTGAAACTCGTCAAGAGTTGGCGATACAATTACTGCATTGTTTAGCTCATCCTGAACCTACTATACGTGATGGTATTGCTTTTGAAGCCTTAAGTCATTGGTTGCGTAGTAATGAATTATCTCCTGAGATACAGATAAAGATGTTTAATTCATTGATTAAAGTTTTAAGCACGCCGATTAACGATGCTAATGATGTATATCAGTCTTTTGCTATGCTAGTTGTGTCAGAGCTTGCCCGTTCAGATAGAAAAAAAACTTATTTAAGTGTGAATGAACGAAACGAATTGGTTAATGTAGGTACAAGCTATTTAAAAAGTGTACGAGACTATCGAGGTTTTTCTAATGATGTTGGTTGGCGACATGGGGTGGCCCATTCGGCAGACTTAATGCTTCAACTAGCGTTAAACCCTAATATATCAAGTGTGCAATTAGATTTAATGTTAGGGGCTTTGTCGAGTCAAATTCAAGCGAATAACCTCCACGCGTACATACATGGAGAGCCTAAGCGCCTTGCCGTGGCGGTTATATACATTTTTTTGAATTCAGACTATAAGGGGACAGATTGGTCTGTATGGCTAAATTCAATTGCTGAACCTAAGCCATTTAATGATTGGTCTGAAGTTTATCAAAGTGAGAAAGGTTTAATTAAATTACACAATACGCAAAATTTCTTAAATGCATTATATGCGCTAGTTAAACCGAGCAAACATGAAAAGTTAGTTACTATGGTCACGCCAATAGAAAAAGCACTTAAACAAGTCCAGTAAATCTATTTTACCGGTTAACTAATAGCAGAGAAGCATAACTGATGAAATATGGTGTGAACTAGCTCAGATTGTATTGGTAGTTAACTAAGTAATAGTCAGTTAATTATTAATATGTAGAAAATGAAGTTAATTGTATTAGTGTACACATCATACAAAAATATAAACGTATATTTTAATTTTAGTTAGTCTGCTCTATAAATATACTTATTGTCGAGGTAATAGTTTGGTTAAATTAATGAGCGCTATTATGTACTTTAATTTAATAGCGATAAGTAATATCACCAATGCAGCGCAAAGTGACGAACCTTGGCTGCGATATAAAACTTATTATAATGTTGAAGGGCTACGTGGTGATATACTGACTTATCAAGAAGAAAATTGTCGAGAAGGGGCATTATTAGCCGTAAATATCTCGCATAGGTTAAGTCAATATAGGTTGCTACAAAAGAAAGGAGAGGGAGTCACCGATGCAGAGATAAAAAGTTGGGCTCTCAAAGCGGCGAAATTAGAGCAGCAGGAAGATTTATCTCAAGAAACGTATGAGTACGTCATGAGTAAGAAAGTGTCTAAAAAAGCCTACGATTTTGCCTTTCAAAATGTACCAGAATATAGTGCTAATATGCACAAAAAAATGCGGGTCATCAGCTTTGGCAATGGTGTTTAGCTAGGTACAATGAACAGCATTTGATGAAGCTAGCAGCTGAAGATTAGGTTTGAACTACTACTATACTTTATCCGTTCAGTAATAATTTATAGATTAACCTATTAGGTAGGTTTCACCAGAGTCTCCTAAGCCAACTTTTGCCCATTGCTGATCATATGTCATCAGTTTGTTGATTTTAGAAATGGGCATTTGAAAAATTAACACACCAATTTTTTCACCCTCATCGGAATAAATAGCAGATGACATAAAGGCCGCTGAAGCATCATACGAAGGGAAGTAAGGTTTGAAATCAATTAAAAAGCTGCTGTGCTTTTCTGAGCTATTGTTGGCATCATGAAATGCTTCTGCTAAACCTGTATTTTTATATGGGCCGCTGATAAGCGATGTTGCAAAGTCGAGTTCTTTGAAAACAGAGTAAATAATATAGCCAGTTTCAGGTTCAACGAGAAAAATATCATAAAAGCCAAACGCATCTAGAAACTGATTAAGGTGAGGGTGGTATTTTTTATGTAATTGACTGTATTGGGTGTCATCATTGGCTGAAATAAGCTTATTTTTGTTGCCTAAAGAGTTTGGGTTAGCACTGATATACGCGTGTTGAATAAATTTCGAGTTTTCATTGAGTTGTTCAAGCTTAGCTATCGAACTAATAGAGCTGGCAGGGTTTTGTTTTTTGTATTCTTGGTCAAACTCTTTTACATAGTATTGTTGAAGCTTTTCAGTATCAGTAATTGTTGATTGCCCACTGTAGTTAAAAAAAGCTTGTTTAAAGTCAGTTGCCATATCAATAATCATGCGATTATTGGAATAGGTAGTTATCTCTTGTTTGATAGTATCAAAGTAGTTTTCTATTTGTGTTTTTTGAATTTCTCTAATGGCTACTAATTGACTAAAAGCTCTGTTTTCGATTGCTTTTGCTGCGATGGAGGATGCTTGCCATCCAACTAAAGAGCCTGCCGTAATGATACCAATCGCTGACAATAGAACAGACGCTAAGACTATTTTGCTGGATATTTTCATGATTAACTCAGTCAACACAAGCCATAGGTCAAAGTTTAGTACTAATTCTAAACTTTTGAATGATTTTTGAACAAACGACTTGTGTTATGAATTAATTTATTGAAGTTAAGGTAAAAACTTTTGAATGTTATCTAATTGCTGATTGGCTAAGAATTCGTTAAATGAGTCTGCTAACCTCTCTGTTTCCTGTAAAACAGTTAACCAGTATTTTAATCGAGTGTCTGCGTCAAGGGCATTGAAGTCTGTTCTATCTGGAATTTTTCCATAAGGTAATTTGTTGATAAACTCCTCTGAAGGAACAAGTAGGACAACATTGTCATAACTAGAGTTTAAAACCGTTCTATTTCCATTTTTATCAAACCAACCTGCTCTTGGTTTAGGGTTAAAGTGTGGGTATAAAGTTAGTTTTTGATTTTTTTGCGCAAAAGAAAAGTCGAAGTGATAATCAATAATCCCACCATCTCGGTACATGCCATTAGCTGCACCTTTAATATTTTTTACACCTGACATCACCATAGGAATTGAGCCAGATGCCATTAGAGCGTCATTAATATTTTTCTCTTGTAGATCAATGTAATGGCTAGGTATGTTATAGGGGTCATTAATAGCCAATTGACTCGTTGGGTGTTTAAAAATATATCGCTGATATTGATATGATAAGTTTTTCCGATAGAGTTTATTTAATAACATGCTGGCAAGCAGACCTGCGCCTTGCTTGTATTTAGATTCACTAGCAGTTAAACCTGAACACTTGGCAACGATAAAATGTGCTTTAAAGATGCTATTGTTAAGTATTTCTTGCTCACCCGTTGCACCAAAAACATAGTTGATAATCTCTTGTGCATTTTCAGAGATTTCTTGCGGTGTAGGTTTCGCTGAATAAACGACTCTCGCATATTTATGTGCTAATCGCTCGATGGCCTCAATAGGAGATTTTTGTGCAAAGCATGCGGCGCGAAAAGCACCAGCCGATGAACCGATGAGGTTTAATTCTTCAGTTCTTTCATTAAAGAAATCACTAAATAAGAATTTGTCTAAGCCAAAAAGCGTAAACCATTTTGGGCCCCCTGAAGCCCCTAAGAAATTAGTGAAAAGCTCTTGGTTAAAACCCTGTTCTTGAATGGTTTTTAAGGCGTTAGCACCTGCGTAAATCTCAAGCATGTAAAATTAAATAAAAATATAGTTAGTATGGAGATTTTACCTGCTTTCTGTATTTATTGCACATTAAGAATTCTTGCATGTTTATGAATACTTTAATATTTATACTTTATCATTCAGAGTTAGTACTCAATTCTTGATTAACATTAACAAATTTTAGTTATTGATAAATAGGTTTAACTAACTACTTACTTATAAAAACATTTTCTATGAAGAATATCGTCTACACTTAAATTAACCTATTTGAAATTGATTAAATTTAGCCATGTTAATACAGTGTTTAATTTTGAGTGTTTTATAAGATTATTATGGAAATTAACCAACAACAATTATGGCTCTGTTTTGTGTTCTTAATACAATCAGCTGTTTTGCAAGCTAAAAAAATCGAAGATGTAGTTATACTTGCTGATGATAGCTATCCTCCTTACTCCTATATAGAGAACGGCCAATTAAAAGGTATTTATGTTGATTTTATACATGAGGCGTCTAAGCTCATTGCTGATAAATATAAGGTTTCCATTATCGCTGTTCCATGGAAAAGAGCACTTCAAGAAATAAAAGAGGGGCAAGCCCTTGCAATAATTCCACCTTATCAACACCTAAAAGATAGAAGCTATATTTGGCCTTATTCAAAAGCATTAATGAAAGAGAGGGTTGTTGCTTTTTGCTATAGCGATATTAATTTAATGGAATATTTAAATATGAAGCACACCAATGAAGAAAGGCCTTTGATAATTGGAATTAATGCTGGTTATATGATTCTCTCTCAAGAATTGGTGAATGCGATTAATAAGGGGATAGTGGCTATTTCAGAAAATAAGAGTACATTATCAAATGTGTTAAAATTGCATTCTAGAAGAATAGATTGTTATATAAATGACAGAGTTTCGACGCTTTGGGAGTTTTCAAGGTTATCGTTAAAAAAACAAATAAGCTTTGATAATATTCGTGAATCTATGGTGGTTATGTCTCAAACAGCACATATTGGTTACACTAATAGTGAATTTCATAATTTTACTTACAAAGATGACTTTGTAGAGCGTATGGATAACGCGCTATCACAGCTATTCACATCAAATGAATTTCAATTGATTATAAATCGCTACCTTTTAGAAACTGATGAATAACTTTATTTTCATGAGAAGAGGAGCGATTAACATTCATGCTTCTTAGTTAAGATAATTGATAGTTATTGTCAGCATTTGCATTGAATAAAGACTGATATAACCGAGTTGCATAGTCATCTGTCATACCTGCGATATAATCAGCGATTATACGGTGGGCATTTTGTTTGTTATCAACGGCAGTTTGCCAGCGTTTAGCGCTATTTATCGGCAATAAGCGTATTGGATCTGAAGATAATGCTTCAAATAGTTCCATCACAATTTGTTGTCCGCAATATTCAGAACGCTGAATATTGGTTTGTTTAATGACGTAATGATAAACAAAATCTTTAAAGATCTTTAATACAACTGCCATTGGGTTAGGTAATGTTGCATTATACCTTAATAACGGCTCAGAAAAGCTGACATCATCTCGTTCGTTCAAATCTGAGATTCTAATTGCGGTAATTAAGTAGTTAACGAGACCACCTATAGCGTCTTTTTGTTTGTGGTGTTCATCACTAAATAATTTTTCAGTTAGTTCAAGTGAGAACTTATTAACCCATGGATCATCTATCGCTAATAAATGCTGTATGACCTGTTGTTCAAAATCACTTTGGTTAACGGTTCTAGTGACAATTGCATCTTCTAAATCGTGAATTCCATAAGCAATATCATCGGCAAGCTCCATAATAGAGCAATCGAGTGATTTAAAGCGTGTCTTATGATGTTGATTTGCTTTACCTGGTGGCTTTATTTGTTGAAACAGTGCTTTATCTTGCATATTAAGTGGCGCTAATACCCATTCGATGATATCGATATCATCTTTAAAAAGTCCTTTAGGTGGGTGCCAATCACTTGCTTTTAATTGCCTGAAATTTGCAACGCTTGGTAACGCTTGTTCGTGATGTAAATTGTCTATTAACTGTGGATATTTCATCAAACCTAGTAAGGTACGACGGCTTAAATTCATGCCAAAATGTTCACTAAAGGTTTCGAGCCTAGCAACGATCCGTAATGTTTGCCCATTACCTTCAAAACCTCCATGCTCACGCATCATATAGTTTAGAGCCACTTCACCACCATGACCGAAGGGAGGGTGGCCAATATCGTGAGCTAAACAAATGGTTTCAATTAGACTGTCACTTGCAGGAAAAAGTGCTTGGCATAACTCTGGATATTTGCAGCGAAGTTGCGCGGTAATACCTGAGCCTATTTGTGCTGCTTCTAGAGAATGAGTTAAGCGAGTACGAAAAAAGTCACCTTGGCGACTGCCCATAACTTGGGTTTTGGATTGTAATCGTCTGAATGAAGCTGAGTGTAATACGCGTGCTCTGTCGCGTTGGAAAGGGTCTCTATGATCTAATTGACGTTTAGAAACTTTCTTTAATCTTCTTTCAAGCCAAACATCACTCATAGTTACTCTCATTTAATAGGTTGTTAAGTTTATTTATAACCTAACAACCTATTGATTAAAAGCACATTCATAGCTATTTAAAACGAAAATTAAGCATTAGCAATAAAAATTGCTCGTTTAGGGGCAGGGTAACCTTCAATGGTTTTAGTTTGGTCATTAGGGTCGAGAAAATCTTGTAATGATTCGGTATCAATCCAAGGTGTTTTTCGTTGCTCATCGAGTGCGGTAACATCAGTGTTTACTACACGTACGTTGTTAAAGCCACAACGCTCTAACCATGCACACATAGCTTTTTCACTGGGTAAAAACCAGACGTTTCGCATTTTTGCGTAACGCTCGCCAGGAACGAGTACTGTATTTTCATCCCCATCAACAATGAGAGTTTCTAATACTAACTCACCACCTTTGACCAGTTGAGACTTTAGTTGGTATAAAAAGTCAATTGGTGAGCGTCTGTGATAGAGAACACCCATAGAGAAAACAGTATCAAAAGCTTTTAATTCTGGCAGCTGCTCTACACCTAATGGCAAGAGGTTGACGTGGTTGTCATTAATAAAATGCTGTACGGCATTAAATTGCATTAAGAATAACTGTGTTGGATCGACACCGACAACAAATTCAGCCCCTGCACCGCGCATACGCCACAAATGATAACCACTACCACAGCCTATATCTAAAACATAACGCCCCGATAAGTCACTAATATGCTCTGCTAATCTGTCCCACTTAAAGTCTGAGCGCCATTCAGTATCTATGTGCAAACCATGCAGGTGATAAGGCCCTTTTCGCCATGGTTTAAATTTCTTCATTAGATTTTCTAAGCGTTTAAATTCACCATGTGATAAGTCGCTTGATTGACCAACGATTACGCCATTTTGTAAATCAACATCAATGGCTTCTTTATTTGCAACACTAGGTAATGCATCAAGTGTTTTTTGCCAATGTTTGAATTCACCGTGTAATTCATTTTGTTGCCAATGGTGTAGTTGAGCAGGTAGGGTGTTTAGCCAAGGACTTAAGCGGTTGTCGGCTATTTGCTGATAGAATGAGTTAAAAAGACTAGACATATATGTATTTCAATAATTGGTGAAAAATGAACGTTATTTAATCGCGACAAATGAGATAAAGTTATAGCATTGAAACCAAGGAGATATATGGTTAAAGCCTGCATTTTTTAATCGGTTTATGTGTTGTTCGGTTGTATCTGTTAACATGACTTTTTCTAAAGCTGAGCGCTTTTGGGCAACTTCTAATTCGCTGTAACCATTATCTCGCTTGAACTTATGATGCAAGTCAATCAGTAATTCATCTGTTTTGCTGTCCCCGTGAGAGACTTTTTCAGATAGAACTAATAATCCACCAGGGTTGAGGCCATTAGCTATTTTAGTTAACAAAGCTTCTCGTTGAGATCTTTCGATAAATTGCAGGGTAAAGTTTAAAACGACCATGCTGGCATTAGTAATCTCGATATCTTGAATATTTCCTTCAATAATCTCAACAGGAGTGTTGCCTTTAAATGCTTCTATATGAAGTTTACATCGTTTAACCATGTCTGTTGAATTATCAACACCGATAATTTGGCAGTTATTTGCTGATATGCCTTTACGCATGGCAAGGGTTGCAGCCCCTAAAGAGCAACCTAAGTCATATATGTTACTATTTTCTTTAACAAACTGTTGGCTAAGTCGGCCTATTGTGTCGATAATAGTATTATATCCAGGAACGGAGCGACTGATCATATCAGGGAATACTTCGACCACCTGAGCATCAAAAGCAAAGTCTTTCACTTGCTTATGTGGGTTCGAATAAATGAGATCAGTTTCAGAGTTTTGCATTTATCAGTTTTCTTTACACAGTTATCAATTTTATAGCTGGCTATTTTAACTGATAGCAATATAAATAACACCGATGTTAAGGGTATTTTTTTGAACAATACACTAAAGGCTTTGTTAACCAAGCTTTGCTTTCATGCTAGTTGCCTGTTTTTGTTAAATGTATTGCTAAGTGCTAATTTATATGCAGCGGTACCTAATGAAAAACCTATAACTATTGCTATTAACGCAACTTCTTTTCCCTATCACTCAGTAAATTCTGAGAATGAACCTGTTGGCCTAATGATTGATTTATGGCGTTTATGGGCTAAGAAACAGCAAGTTGATATTGAGTTTGTTCCTTTATCATGGAATAACACATTAGCTAAAGTAGCCGATGGCACCATAGATATACATGCTGGATTATCAGTCATTGACGAAAGAAAAGTGTTTCTTAGTTATTCAAAACCTATATTCTCTTTATATACACATTTGTATATTCACCAAAACTTAAGCAAAGTCAGTGATTTGAATGACTTAAAACCATACACAATAGGTGTTGTTAAAGGCTCTGCTCACATTAGCTTTCTTTCAAATCATTACCCTGAGCTTGAGCATAAATTATTTCAAAGTCGTCCAGAACTATACAATGCTGCGTTAAAAGGAGAGATATTGGCCTTTACTGGCCTTGAAAAACTCGCTAAGGATTTTCAGCATTACAAGAAATTGAACCAGTTATTTCCTGCTTATAAACGGTTGAAGTATCAGCAAGGTGATTATGCTGTTGCCGTGGCTAAAGGTAATGAAGGCTTGCTAAATCTTATTGAGCAAGGTTTAGCTAATATATCTCAAGAAGAAAGAGAAGCTATTGAAAGAAAGTGGCTTGGTATAGAGAAACAAAAGGATGCTTTACAAATAGGTGTTGCTCCTAATTTCCCACCTTATATGGCTCTTACCCCGTCAGGAAAACCACAGGGGTTACTGATCGATATATGGCGATATTGGTCATCACAAACAGGTATTAATATTGAATTTATTATTCATGATCTAAAAGAAGACGTTAAGTATATGCGGCATCAAAATATCGATGTTTTAATGGCTTACCCACAAAGTGAGCATACAGACATTGATGGTGTTTTTGCAGAGCCTATTTATGAATCAACAGCTCAGATTTATATTAATACAGTACATAATAGGATTCAAAACTTAACCCAATTGAACCAGCTTACAAACAACAAGATAGGGTTGGTTGCAAAATCGACTTACAAACAACAAGTATTGAATGCTTACCCAAATTTAAACATCGTCTTATTTAAAAATACAGATGATATGCTTAGAGCCGCAGAGACCCATGAAATTAGTGCGATGATAAGCCTTGTTGATTTGATGAATGCAAAGTTAATTCAGGCCAACTTACAGTCAGAGTTTTATGTGTTAGAAGCGCCTGTTTTCTCAATAAAGTTAGCACCTATGTTACATGAGCAAAATGATAAATTGTTAAGCATGATTAACGATGGATTTGCAGAACTAGATATTAATCAATTGGTGAAAATTGAAAAACGCTGGCTACAAGATGGTGACCATTACTATAAAAAATTGGCACAAAAAATCCATTTAACCCCAGAAGAGAAAAACTTTATAAAAAATAATGAGTTCATAATGATGGGGATTGTCGATGATTTATCACCTATAGAGTTTATTGATGAACGAGGTGAAATAAAGGGGATTAATCGTGACATTGCAAAAAAAATTAGTGAAAGGACTGGGTTAAAATTCAATTACAAGACCTATTCGAGTTGGTATCTTTTATATCAAGCATTACTCAATAAGGAAGTTGATGCATTAGGCGGTATTACACAAACCGATGAACGAAAAAAACACGTTCTTTTTAGTGAAAATTATTGGCAAATGCCATGGGTTATTATACACCCTCAACATTTGGGTAAAAAGGCAACTCTAAATGATTTCTTTGGTAAACAATTAGCTATTATTAAGGGCTATTACTTAGTTGATGAGTTACGTGAAAAATACCCTTTAATTACTTTTGTCTTAGTGGACAACCGCAATGAAGGTTTATCGGCAATTCAACAAGATAAAGTGGATGGCTTTATCGCGACGTTAGCTTCCGCCACGGATTTACTTAAGCGAGAAAGTATAGTGTCTTTAATGATTTCTGTAATGGGAAGTGTGAGTGTTGATGAAAGTCGGTTTGGTATTAACCCTGATAAACCCATTTTAAAAGATATAATTGATAAAGGCATACTTAGTATTTCGGCAAAAGAGAAGCAGGAAATTTATGATAAATGGTTTAGCCTCGCTATCAACACTGGCTTAGATAAAAAAGTTGTCTTGCAAGTGGGTGCACAAATTGGCGTCTTAATACTTTTGGTGCTTATTGTTATTGTGATGTGGAATAGGCGTTTGCAAAGCGAGATAAAACACCGAGAGCAGCTTGAGCAAATCATGAAGCATATGGCGACTCATGATGAATTAACAGGGTTAGCAAATAGAGTTTTATTAAAAGATAGGTTGACTAAAGCCATTGAGTTTCATCAAAGGCAGTCACTAAAGGTTGCTGTGCTGTTTATTGATCTTGATGGGTTTAAAACTATTAATGATATTCACGGCCATGATGTGGGAGATGAGTTATTAAAAATCGTGGCTTACCGTTTACAGGGGTGTGTTAGAAAATCAGATACCGTAGTTCGCTTTGGCGGTGATGAGTTTATCCTTTTATTAACGGGACTACATGGCGCCAATGAAGCCGCTTATGTGGCGGAAAAAGTATTAGAGCTAATTCAAAAGCCTTTTGAGTTATCAAAAGAAGTAGCGAGTATTGGTTGTAGTATCGGCATCGCTTTGTACCCAGAAGATGGAGATAATGAGTCAGACCTGTTAAAAGTAGCTGATACGTTGATGTATAAGGTTAAAGCTTCAGGTAAAAATCATTATCTCTTTAATCGTAATATTCAAGAGTCTATTTCTGCACAGGGAAGCACTTCTTGAAAATAAACCACAGGGGGAAGATTGTCAGAGGGTGACAATAACTTTCTTTGCTTTATAATATGCGCAAAAATTGAATCCTTACGAATTTTAATGCTGTAAAAAGCAAATTCGTTACATTTATCAAGGCAAAAATTAATGCGTAGTATTTATTGTGGTGAGGTTAATGAATCTCATATTGGTCAAGAAGTTACTCTTTGTGGTTGGGTAAACCGTCGTCGCGATTTAGGTGCGGTAATATTTCTTGATTTACGAGATCGTGAAGGTCTTGTACAAGTTGTTTATGATCCTGATCTTCCAGAAGTACTAGCCGTTGCAAATACATTACGAAATGAGTTTTGTGTGCAATTAAAAGGTAAAGTACGCGCTCGCCCTGAAGGCCAAGTAAATAAAGACATGAAAACAGGTGCTATTGAAGTACTAGGTCTTGAATTAACTATTTTAAATAAATCTGCACCATTACCGCTTGATTCAAACCAAACTAACTCAGAAGAACAGCGCTTAAAATATCGTTACTTAGATTTACGCCGTCCTGAGATGACAGAGCGTATGCGCTTTAGAGCTAAAGTAACTTCAGCGGTTCGTACATCACTAGAATCGCAAGGCTTTTTAGATATTGAAACGCCGATTCTTACTGCGGCAACTCCAGAAGGTGCTCGTGATTATTTAGTCCCTAGCCGTACTCACAAAGGCAGTTTTTTTGCTTTACCTCAGTCACCACAGTTGTTTAAACAATTGCTGATGATGTCGGGTATGGAGCGTTATTATCAAATCGTAAAATGTTTCCGTGATGAAGACTTACGTGCTGATAGACAGCCAGAATTTACCCAAATTGATATTGAAACATCATTCATGACTAGTGAACAGGTGATGGAAGTTACCGAAACAATGATTCGTGACTTGTTTTTACAATTGTTAGATGTTGATTTAGGCGAATTCCCACGCATGCCATATAGCGAAGCTATGACACGTTTTGGTAGCGATAAGCCTGATTTACGTAACCCACTTGAAATTGTTGATGTTGCCGATATCTTAAAAGATGTTGAGTTCAAAGTTTTTTCAGGCCCTGCAAACGATGAAAAAGGTCGTGTATCTATTATTTGTGTACCAGGTGGTGCGGCTAAATTCTCTCGTAAAAATATCGATGACTTAACTAAGTTTGTTGGTATTTACGGTGCAAAGGGTATGCCTTGGTTAAAAGTTAATGACTTAGATAAAGGCATGGAAGGTTTACAATCACCTATTTTGAAATTCTTATCTGAAGACGCAGTAAACGCGTTATTAGCACGTGCTAATGCCAAAACAGGTGATATTATTTTCTTCGGTTCAGATAGCTACAATGTTGTTACTGAAGCATTAGGTGCGCTACGTCTTAAGTTAGGTGAAGACCTTGAACTACTTGAAGGTGAGTGGAAACCATTATGGGTTGTAGATTTCCCAATGTTTGAAGAAGTTGATGGTCATATGCATGCATTGCATCATCCATTTACTGCGCCAACAAATTTAACACCAGAAGAGCTTGAAGCGAATCCTGTAGGCGCATTATCAGATGCTTATGATATGGTGTTAAATGGTTGTGAGTTAGGTGGTGGTTCAGTTCGTATATTCGACCAAGCAATGCAAGCAACAGTATTTAGAATTTTAGGCATTAGTGATGAAGAAGCACAAGAGAAGTTTGGTTTCTTACTTGAAGCCTTACAGTACGGTGCTCCACCACATGCTGGTTTAGCTTTTGGTTTAGATAGGTTAGTTATGTTAATGACTGGCGCAACGTCAATTCGTGATGTGATGGCATTCCCGAAAACAACAACAGCGGCATGTCCATTAACCAATGCCCCAGGTCAAGCTAACCCAGCACAACTTGCAGAGTTGGGCGTACAAACTATTGTTGAAGATAAAGAAGAGAACGCTGCTGATAGCGAATAATACTCAGTAACTCAGCTCTTTACTCGCAAATCATAAAAAGCGTATTGTATGCTATGCATCAATACGCTTTTTTATTATCAACTTTTTAACTTTATTAAAAGAACATATGAGTATTATATTAGGTATCGATCCAGGCTCGCGCATAACTGGTTATGGTGTTATTCAAAAAGAGGGGCGCAAAGTCTCTTATCTAGGAAGTGGCTGCATTAAAGCGATTTCAGGTGGTAAAGATTCTGATGAAGATTTTAGTCAACGCTTACAGATAATTTTTGCAGGTGTATCAGAATTGATTATTCAATTTAAACCTGAACTCTTTGCCATTGAACAAGTCTTTATGGGAGTTAACCCAGGTGGAGCTCTGAAACTTGGTCAAGCCCGTGGTGCCGCTATAGTCGCAGCAACCAATAATGGTTTAGCTGTAGCCGAGTACTCTGCCAGACAAATAAAGCAAGCCGTGGTAGGCACAGGTGGTGCGGATAAAGCTCAAGTACAGCATATGGTGAAAAACATTTTGAAATTACCAGGGACACCACAAGCTGATGCTGCGGATGCCTTGGCGGTCGCACTTTGTCATGCTAATAGTCATGATAGTTTAAGCAAGTTAGCAGGGCAGGCAAGTAAGACTGTACGTGGTCGTTTACGTTAAAGCATACCAAAGAAACTAGTACTGTGTATTACTTTAAAGCTGCATTAATAATACGATGTTAGTGTTATTTAAAGAATAAATGCCCGTTGTAAATGTTTGATATGTGTATTTTTATTGAAGTGAAGAGCTGGGTGAAATGACGAGATTAGTATCTATTGATATTCTAAGAGGAATTGCGATTCTGGGGATATTATTCATGAATATTACCTACCACGCTAATATTGAATTAGGCTATATCTCTTTAGATGTTGCTATTCTGTCTGATGAAATCATTTCAATATTTAATACTCTATTTGTTGATGGCCGATTTAGAAGTTTATTTTGTCTTTTATTTGGTGTTGGCTTAGCTATACAGTATGAATCTTGCCTTAAAAAAAATGGAGAACCTATACCTTTTTTAAAAACGCGGCTTAATTGGCTGTTTGTTTTTGGGTTTATTCATGGCGTCTTTATTTTTGGCGGAGATATTTTGATGCTTTATAGCTTGTCCGGCATGTTAGTTATTAAAAGTCTGGATTTATCGTTAGAACCGCTATTTCAAAAAGCCAAACAATATTTGGTTATAGGTAGTATTCTTAGTTTAATTATTTTCTTACTTGTTATAGGTACTTATGATTCATCTGAGAGCATTTCTCGAGGCTCTGAAACCTACCTAGAGCAGATTAATCGATGGTACGGTAATTATTTTTATCAAGTAAAAACACAAAGTGTATTTTCTCTTGGTTTATTACTACTATCGTTTTTTTTCATTTTTTGGGAAATCGCTGGCTTGATGTATTTGGGGATTTACTTATACCGTAGTGATTTCTTTCATAAAGGTTTTGAAAATAGCACTTTTATTAAGGTGTTAATTGCAGGCATTTTGTTGTCAATACTAAGTCTGTTACCTCAACTTATGGCTATTCCTGGTGAGAGAGATGTGAAAGAGGTCATTGCGAGTGTTCCCGCAATTTTTATTGCCCTGATATATGCACATATCATTGTTAAGATAGCTAACAATAAGTCTAAACTTCTGACGTTACTTGCTTCATCTGGAAAATTAGCATTTACCTTGTATATTATGCAATCTATTTGTATGGCAATACTTCTTCGTTGGATTATTCCAGAGTTCAACATACACGCAACACTTCTCGATTATTTTCTTATTGCGGTTATTTTTATTATTCTTCAACTTACATTAGCACAAGCTTATCTGCGTTATTTTGAGCAGGGACCTTTAGAGTTTTTATGGCGAAAGTTGTATTTAAAAAATATGAAAAGTAATCAGTTAAAACTCAGTAATGATCATGACACATAATTTCAGATGCTAATTTTTTAGTTTGAGTACTAACCGATGTATAAGATTTTTGCCCATTTAGTTGGATAGATAAGAGAATCATAACGACCTGTTTACTGTATAAATATATAGTGTTATTATCTAGTAGAATTAAAAAAACTTAAATTAACTCTCTTCGTAACTTTAAGGTATATAGCTGTGATTGGTCGTTTACGTGGCACTCTAATTGAAAAATTATCTCCTGAAATCCTCATTGAATGTGCAGGTGTTGGTTACGAGGTGAGTATGCCAATGACTAGCATTTATGCCTTACCGGAACTTAATGAACAAGCAACTATATATACGCACTTTGTCGTTAGAGAAGATGCGCAGTTGTTATATGGATTTGCTAATAAAGTTGAGCGAAAGCTTTTTCGCTTACTAATTAAAGTTAATGGTGTTGGGCCAAAATTAGCTTTAGCGATATTATCTGGTATGTCGGCAAACCAGTTTGTTAGTTGTGTTAATCATGATGATGTTAATGCCATTGTTAAAATTCCCGGTGTTGGTAAGAAAACCGCGGAGCGATTGCTCATTGAAATGCGTGATAAATTAAAAGATTGGCAAGCGCAAATGCCGATGAATACGCCTGCAACCGATGCTATGCCCGATCAATTATCCGCAGAATATACCTTTGTCGATAACTTTGTTAATGATGATAAAGGTGATGCGATCAACGCATTGATTTCTTTAGGCTATAAACAGGCACAAGCGGATAAAGCCGTGAAGCAAGTGTATAGCAAGGGGATGTCGAGCGAAGATATTATTCGTGATGCTCTTAAGTCAATGTTATAAATGATTCACAGTCAGTGACTTTAGGATAGATGAATCAACTTTTTAGAGTTTATGGTTATAGAGTTACTGACTATAGAGCTAATGTTTAAGGGTTACTACTGCCAAGGCTATTTGAGTATAGGTGCAAATATAAGCGGTTAACTTTGCAAAGAATAAAACGAGGAAACAAGTCAAAATGATAGAAGCGGATCGCTTAATTGAGCCCGTAGCCACCATTGAAGATGAAGGCGTCGATCGTGCCATTCGTCCTAAAATGTTACGAGACTATACTGGGCAAGCTCACGTTAAAGCGCAAATGGAAATATTTATTCCTGCAGCTAAAAATCGCGGTGAGCCGCTCGATCATTTACTTATATTTGGCCCTCCAGGTTTAGGTAAAACCACTTTGGCAAATATTGTGGCTAATGAGATGGGTGTTAATATTCGAACCACCTCTGGCCCAGTGCTTGAAAAAGCCGGTGACCTTGCAGCACTGTTAACAAACCTAGAAGAGAATGACATTCTTTTTATTGATGAAATTCATCGTTTAAGCCCTGCTGTAGAAGAGGTGCTGTACCCAGCGATGGAAGACTATCAACTCGACATCATGATTGGTGAAGGTCCTGCGGCACGTTCTATTAAGCTTGATTTACCCCCATTTACTTTAATTGGTGCAACTACAAGAGCTGGAGCCTTAACTTCACCGTTACGAGACAGGTTTGGTATTGTACAGCGTTTAGAATTTTACAATGTTAAAGACCTAACTAGTATTGTTTCTCGTTCAGCCCATTTCTTAAATTTGAAAATGAATGAAGAAGGTGCCTTTGAGGTGGCAAGACGCTCAAGAGGCACGCCACGAATAGCCAATAGGTTGTTACGTCGCGTAAGAGATTACGCAGACGTTAAAGCTAATGGTGTAGTAACTAGAGAGACTGCAGCGGCTGCGCTCGATATGCTTGAAGTTGATAATGAAGGTTTTGATGTTATGGATAGAAAACTTTTGCATGCCATTATCGATAAATTTATGGGGGGCCCTGTTGGTCTAGATAACTTAGCGGCAGCAATTGGTGAGGAACGTGAAACCATAGAGGATGTGCTTGAGCCGTTTTTAATTCAGCAAGGTTTCTTACAACGAACGCCACGTGGCAGAATAGCAACTGATAGAGCCTATCAGCACTTTTCAATATCTCGTCCTAGTGAATAACGCTTTCCTCAAAGGGGGAAGCTAGCTTAGTTGAAATTAACTTAATTCAATTTAATTTAATTTAATTTAAGCTAAGTTAAGTGAAAAATACTTAAGCTATGTGAAAAGTGAAAATAAAAGTGAAAAAGTTAAGCTAATTTAACTTTACCTTCATTATTTCGTCTCAATATCTTTATAACAACGGCTTTTCCATGCCTTTATCACACTATATCGCCATAAAGTTTGTATACCGACATAACCCAATATTGAGAAGATCACGGCTAATATTCCGCAACCAAGTAAAAAAGCAGGGCCAATAGTCGATAAACTATCAACAACCCATTGCCAACTTGCTTCAAAGACAAAGTCTTGTGGTGGCTCTGCTAACACCCACGCACCTACAACATAACAGGCATAAAAAATAACCGGCATTGTTAATGGATTAGTTAACCATACTAAGGCTATAGATAAAGGTAAGTTCGCGTGGAATAAAATAGCAGCGCCAGCGGCTAATACCATTTGAAACGGCACAGGAATAAAGGCAAAGAACAGACCCACAGCAAATGCTTTAGCAACAGAGTGGCGGTTTAAATGCCAAAGGTTTGCATTATGCAGCAAGTTACCAAATATTTTTAAGTACTTATTTTCTTTAATGCTTTGATGGTCGGGCATCAAGCGCTTGATTGCTTTTTTTGGCATAGAAAGCAGCTTATCTCTTAATCGTTTATCAAGTAAATCCTGTTAATTAGACTATTCTTACATAAGAACGGATAAAGGGATTTTACTTCACTATGGACTGGTGGCTATTCACTTTTTTTCTAGGTGCTATATTGTCACTATTTTTACCCATAGTGCCAGCGCTTTTTCAGCTAATTTTACTTCTTTTGATCGCTATTGTGTTTTTTTACTTCAAACCCTTACGTTCAACATCAGGTTTATTGTTTGGTGCTATAGTGGTTTTAGCCTCTGCAGTGAGCTATTTTAATCAAATAAAGCAAAGTGAATTTTCTAGCCAAGTTGCATTAGCAAGTCAAAATAAACATTCGTTAATTGTACAAGGGCGTGTAGCGAATTTACAAATAAATCAACAATCAAATATCTCTACCTCAAGTCATTCTAACAGAGCAAAGTTAAATAAAACCCGTAAAAATAAAAAAGCACGCTTTAATTTTTCAGTGACTCACCTTGATGAACAAGTTCTTAATCAACCCGTGTTAATTCGATTAAGTTGGGATAATCCCTTATTTAGCGTTCAGCAAGGGCAGCTCTTAAGGCTTAAGGTCAAATTGAAACCTGCTCATGGCTTGAGAAATGTTGGCGCTTTTAATTATAAACGTTGGTTGATGAGTAAGCAGGTCGCTTTTACTGGCTATGTCAGCAATAAAATTAATAAGTCTAAGTTAATTCACGTACCAGTTAATACTTTGCTCACTTCTCAGGCAAGTTTACAACAGCATGCACAGTCAAAACGACAAAAAACGCTTAATGTAAATCAAATAGTGAATGAGGAATTAACCATTAGACAACAGCTTTTTGATCGCTATCAAAGTGCCTTAGTGCAATTAACTGATGAAAAGCATCATCAATTTTCATCCTTGTTACTCGCACTAACTTTTGGAGAGCGAACTACATTAACGACTGAACACTGGCAAGTGTTACAGCGAAGTGGTATCGGGCACTTAATTGCAATATCGGGTTTACATGTAGGCTTGGTTGCCGCTGCTAGTTACTTTATTTGTTTGGGAATATTACGCTCTCTTGTGTTTTTGCCATTGAATATACAAAAAGTGAACGCCCGTTATGTTGCCATAGTAGCTAGTTTGTTATGTGCTATATTTTATTGCTTTTTAGCGGGGTTCTCTATTCCTACGGTAAGAGCAATAGTCATGCTATCTATGTATTGGGTGTTTAGATTACTTTGCCTGAACGTATCAGCTAAGCGCATCATACTTTTAACGCTTTTTATATTAATCATGCTTGAGCCTTTAAATGTCTTAACCGTGAGCTTTTGGTTGTCACTATATGCCGTCATGTGTCTTTTTATCATTGCTTGGCGTTTTAAGAGTTTTTTGATGAGAGGACACTACATTACTCGCTTTTTAAAAGGTTTAATTGTTGTGCAATTGAGCTTAACGTTTTTGTTATTGCCTCTTACAGCATTGTTTTTTCAACAAATATCCTTGGTGGCTATTGCAGCCAATTTAATTGCTATTCCGTGGATGAGTGTTATCTCTATACCTCTAGCATTGAGCTCAGTCTTGGTATTACCCTTTAGTGAATTGCTTGCTCAAGGTTTGATGAGTTTGCAATTAACTACCATGGCTATGCTATGGTCATTTATTAAGATGCTAGTAGATAACTCTTGGTCGGTTTTAACCGTTTCACAGTATCAACTCTTTACGCTTGTTCTACTTTATCTTATTACTGTATGGTTATTGCTGTTTCCTCATCTTTTCTACAGACTGACTTGCTATGCTCATCTTGTGCTAAATTATGCATTAACTGTTTTCTCTAAATTAAAGCAAGCCTCAACTCTGTTTGGTTTATCAGTGTTTGTGCTGTCTAGTTTTCAGTTGTCTACAGGAGAACGTTCAGAAAATCACCATGACAAGTCTACTGCTTATAAGGTTTCATCTAATGGTGAGAACTCATGGCAGCTTATCATGCAAGATGTAGGACAGGGTTTGTCACTACTTCTGGTTAAAAATGAACGAGGGATTTTATACGATACAGGGGCGAGTTATCCATCAGGGTTTAATATGACAGATGCGGTGACAATGCCTACATTAAAGTATCGAGGAGTTAACACCTTAGACTGGCTAATTCTAAGTCATAGTGATAACGATCATGCAGGAGGTTTTAGTAAGCTTCATGAACAACTAAACATTAAACAGTTGTTAACGAATTCACCTCATGTGGTATCTGCTCAGAATTTAATAACTGAAATAAAGAAGCAGCCTTGTGTACAAGGTCATGATGTTATGTGGCAAGGGTTAACCATTAAACCTCTATGGCCAAGTAAGGCTTGGCTTTTAGCGCAGCAAGCTAATCAAAAGCAGAAAAATAATGATTCTTGCGTACTACTTATTTCAGATGGTCACAATAAATTACTATTAACAGGAGATATTTCAGCGAAAATAGAGGGTAAACTATTAACTTTGTACCCAGCGCTTAAGGCTGATGTACTCGTGGTACCACACCATGGTTCAAAAACCTCATCAAGTAACGGTTTTATTAGGCAAGTAGCACCACAGTTGGCGTTAATTAGCGCGGGCTATTTAAATCGCTGGTCGATGCCTGTACCTGAAATATTAAATAAATACCGTCAACTTGGCATTAATACCGTAAACACGGCTGACGTTGGCGCAGTTGAAGTAACTTTTACTAACGGGCGAATTTTTTATCAGAGTTATCGTGATAATTTACGACCTTTTTGGTTTTTAAATTAGTCTCAAATATAGCTTTAAACAATGTCATCAGATTTTTTTACAAGCTATTGTGAACATTGTGATCGTACCCCATATCATTAGCTATAAGGCAAATGTTCATCATGACAACCAAGTTCAGTGCTTTAGTAAATGTTTTATTTTTGAATACTCGTTAGTTCTATTGAGATAATTAGTTGGTTGTCATGGGAAAATCACGTTAAAATGCTAAAACTGCTATGTGATTATATTTTTAGCGCAATTGAGACCTCATATTAAATGGCTAACACCTCTTCAGATAAAGAGTTATTGAACGAATCAATGACCGAATCATCCAATGCTCAAGATAGCAATAACCAAACGCCAACACCTTTAGATTCAGCAACAACTTGGCAAAACTTTATTCGTTTAATGAAATATGCAAAGCCGTATAAGTTTGGTTTTATTGCCGCCATTATTGGTATGCTAGGTTATGCAGCCATTGATGTGTATTTTCTTTCTAAACTACAGCCGTTAATCGATGAAGGACTAACAGGCACAAACCCTGAGTTTATGAAATGGGCACCAGTTTTTGTTGTTGTTGCCTTTATTGTGCGAGGTACCTTTCATTTTGTTGCTAATTACTGTTTAGCTTGGGTAGGTAATCATGTCGTTGCTGATTTAAGGCAGCAACTTTTTGAGCACATCATGACATTACCTGTGGCCTTTCACGATAAGGAATCTACCGGGGCGTTAATTTCTAAAATCACTTTTGATACTGAACAAGTCTTGCACTCTGTCAGTAAATCAGTATTAACCATTATTCAGCAAAGTGCTTTTGTTATTGGTTTATTAGGTTGGATGTTTTACTTAAGTTGGCAGTTATCGGTGATTTTTTTGTTAATTACCCCTTTAATTGCCGTTATTGTGACTATCGTCTCAAAACGTTTTCGCCAAGTGAGTAAACGAATTCAAGGGGCGATGGGGGAAGTAACAACGGCTGCAGAGCAAACATTTAATGGCCATAAAGTTGTGCTAACTTTTGGTGGTCAACAACGTGAATACAGTCGCTTTGCTCAAATAAATAAGCATAACCGCCAACAACGCATGAAGATGATTGCTACTAAGGCCTCAAGTGTTCCGCTTATTCAAGTTATAGCTTCATTTGCACTCGCCTTTGTTTTTTATGCGGTAACCTCTGACACCTTAAAAGAGGCTATTTCACCGGGGATTTTTGTCAGTGTCATTACTTACATGACTATGCTATTAAGACCATTAAAGCTACTGACTAACGTTAATAGTGAATTTCAACGTGGTATGGCAGCCTGTGTTAGTATTTTTGCGGTACTTGATCAAGAAAAAGAGCTTGATACAGGTAGCCAATCGCTGGTTAAGGCGAAAGGGCATATTGCTTTTAATCATGTTAATTTCTCATACGAAAGTGACCTCGATACAAGTGATGACAGTAATAAAGCCGCAAAACTCGCGCTTAATGATGTCTCTTTTAAACTAAAGCCAGGAGAAACACTGGCTTTAGTGGGGCGTTCAGGTAGCGGTAAATCAACCGCAAGTTCATTACTGCTGAGGTTTTACGATGTCACCTCAGGTGAGATTTGTATTGATGATGTTAATATTGAAAACTATCATCTAACCGATTTAAGAAAGCAGTTTTCTTATGTTTCTCAGCAAGTTGTGCTGTTTAATGATACTTTGGCTAACAACATTGCTTACGGTAAGCCCGAGGCAACGCAAGAAGAAATTATTGCTGCTGCAAAAAGTGCTCATGTCATGGAATTTGCTCAGCATATGGAGCAAGGGCTTGAAACCAATATTGGTGAGAACGGAGCCTTATTATCAGGTGGGCAAAGACAGCGTGTAGCTATTGCTAGGGCGCTATTATGTGATACTCCATTTCTTATTTTAGATGAAGCAACCAGTGCTTTAGATACAGAATCTGAGCGCCATATTCAAGATGCACTGCACGCACTACAGCAAAATAGAACATCCATTGTAATTGCTCATCGGTTATCGACTATAGAAAATGCAGATAAAATCATCGTGATGGAACAAGGTAAAATTATTGAGCAGGGTGATCATAAAACGCTATTGGCTAAAGATGGCGCTTATGCGCAATTGCACCGTTTTCAGTTTGAAGGGTAATGTGTACTATGCCTGTTAAATTTTTCGTTGCATTATATTTACAGATGAATAGCTAATGCGTTTAATTGAAAAAGTATGGTTTTACCAACATAAAGCAAAATATTGGTTAGTACCGTTATTGCTACCGCTAAGTGTGCTGTTTTTGTTGTTAAGCTACTTGCGACGACTACTCTTTAAGTTAGGCATGAAGCAGTCACATAAACTTGCTTGCCCTGTTATTGTTGTTGGCAATATTGGTGTGGGTGGTAATGGTAAAACACCTGTTGTTGTTTATTTAGTTGGGCTTGCACAGCAATTAGGCTTTGAGCCTGGGGTTATTTCACGTGGTTATGGTGGCAATGCACCGAGTTACCCTTATCTGTTAAATGAACAATCAACTGCAAATGAAGCGGGAGATGAACCTGTACTTATTAAGCAACGTTGTAACATACCCGTTTGTGTTGGCAGCGATAGAGTTGCATCAGCACAAAAACTAATTGAGCAGGGGTGTAATATCATTATCAGTGATGATGGTTTACAACACTATCGCTTACAACGAGATAAAGAAATCATTGTTATTGATAACAAACGCCTATTTGGTAATGGCTTGCTATTACCTGCAGGGCCTCTAAGAGAGACAACACGTCGTTTGGGCTTAGCTGATCTATTGGTATTTAATGGTGAAGGCAAACCAAACCATGTTGTGGATGGTTCAATTGTGCCAAGTGTTTCAATGGCGCTTGCCGCGACTAAAGTGTGTAATTTAGTATCACAGCAGCAGTTTTCAATTACCGAATTTTTAAGAGCACATGGCATGACTTGTCATGCTATTGCTGGAATTGGTGCACCTGAGCGATTTTTCGCTAGTTTACAAACACTAGGTTTTACACTTAAAACTCAGCAAGGGTTTATTGATCATCATAGTTTTACCCAAGATGACTTTTTTCAATATCCTGATAATATCCCCTTACTTATGACAGAAAAAGACGCAGTAAAGTGTCAAGCATTTGCTCAAGAGAATTGGTGGTATTTACCGGTTGATGCCATGTTCTCTGCAGAGCACCAACAGCAACTCACTGCTTTAGTGAATGCTTGCAGTAAAATTGATAAATAGTATTGAGTGGCTAAATTAGCTACTTGTTTAACCAAACCTAGCGTAACGTAAGTTTAATGAACTTAAATTACGTTAACTTAAAGAAAGAAGAGAATAACGATGGCTTTTGATACCAAATTGATGGAAATACTTGCTTGTCCTGTATGCAAAGGGAAATTGGATTATGATAAAGAACAGCAAGAACTTATTTGCAACTTTGATCGTTTAGCATATGCCATAGAAGAAGATATACCTGTTTTATTAGAAGCAGAAGCGCGTAAACTAGCATCATCTTAATACGCTTTGTTTGAGCGTTTTTAACCATTTTATAAGGTATTTAATATGACTCAACAGAGTGTAGCGCAACAGAGTTTATCATTTGTTGTTGTTATTCCTGCCCGTTATCAATCATCACGCCTTCCCGGCAAGGTGTTAGCAGATATACATGGCAAGCCGATGATCCAATGGGTTGTTGAAAAGGCCAAATTAAGTGGTGCTAGTAAAGTGATCGTTGCTACTGATAATGATGAAGTGGCAAAAGTTGTTAATGACTTTGGTGGTGAAGTCTGTAAAACCCGTGCTGATCATCAGTCAGGCACCGAGCGCTTAGCTGAGGTGATGGACATTTATCAATTTTCTCAAGATGAAATTATTGTAAATGTGCAAGGTGACGAGCCTTTTATCCCTCCTGAAAATATTAGACAAGTCGCAGAAAATTTAGCTAATCAGCAAGATAACCATAAGGCGAGGATGTCGACATTAGCAATAAAAATTCACTCAGTAGAAGAAGCCTTTAACCCGAATGCGGTTAAAGTGATCACTGATATAAGTGGTTATGCACTTTACTTCTCACGTGCGACCATTCCTTATGATCGAGAGCGCTTTTTAACTTCACAAGCCAATACCGATACGAATATTAACAGTATTGGTGACTTTTATTTAAGACATGTAGGAATCTATGCCTACCGAGCAGGCTTTATTAAAGATTACATTCACTGGCCTACAAGTGAACTTGAGCAAATAGAAGCATTAGAGCAATTACGAGTGTTATATCAAGGTGAAAAAATACATGTAGCTGAAGCTTGCAGTAATGTGCCTGTTGAAGGGGTAGATACGCCTGAAGATTTAGCTAAAGCAAGAGTATACGCGGCTAGCTTATAATATAAGAAATAGCATTAATATATTGATTAAAAAGGCTTATCATTAGATAAGCCTTTTTGTTTTAAAGAAGCTAATTGATGAAAATAGCTTAACCCAGTGAATATTTAGTGTTGTTGAGCCGCTTCATCTTTTGTGTTTTGAATGAAATTTGCGCTCATTTGAACAAAGTCGTGAATGGTACTGGGGAGTTGCTCAATATCTATGGCATCTATAAGATTTTTCACTTCTAAACCTAACTCCGTGTCTCCCTCAATTTTTAGTCGACGTTGAAAGAACAACGTATCAGGGTCTTGTTTTCGACCAGCAATGAGTACTAAATCATCACCGGAGGCACTAAAGCTGACATCTTCTTGAATACATTCATTCGCTGAAGCCATAATCAATTTGTCTTCATCAAAGCTAATCCACCAATCAAGTTGTAGATCGGTAATAGATATTTTCAACCATTTATCTTGCAAGAACTCAAAATCACCGTCTTCTATTGCTTCGGCAAAGACAGAATGTAATGCAGGAATAAGAGCTGCTCTTTGGCTGCTATATGGAACTAACTTTAAGCTGGGTTTTAAGATTTTTGGTAAAAAATCAATCACAGAAGTTCTTATTGCCAGCGGTATTCGCTTTTCAAATGAAGCCATGGTTGATTTTTTGGGCAGAAATTGACTCATTTGAACCAAGGTAGTTGATTTTATCACTGTTGCCTCATGCTATTAAAATACTCAATAACGGTATTGTAGCAACTCACTATTTTGTTTACGTAATGCAGATCAAGTTTTCTTTAATGCATATCAATAAACCAAGGCTACTATGGCCGTACACTAAGCGGCAATTTGTTCCATTGATTGAAAGTATTTACGCGTCGCAGAGCTTGTATATATACAGGCTTAATTAACAATGTTTAGTAATAGTGTTTATTAGAAAGTTTTGCTACGAAGGTTTAATACGAAGACTTAATACGAAAGTTTTTTGGAGAGTTTTGTGGAGTTACTTTGTCCTGCAGGAAATTTACCTGCATTAAAAACAGCGATAGATAATGGTGCTGATGCGGTTTACATTGGCTTAAAAGATGATACCAATGCGCGCCATTTCGCTGGTTTGAATTTTAATGACGGTAAACTGGCAAAGGCGTCAGATTATGTTCATCAACGTGATAAAAAGCTACATGTCGCAATTAATACTTTTGCTCACGCTGGCGCTGAGGAGCGTTGGAAAAAAGCGGTTGATAATGCCGTCGCTATTGGCACCGATGCTTTAATTATTGCTGATGTTGGGGTTCTTGATTACGCCGCAAATAAATATCCTGATGTTGAGCGCCATGTCTCGGTTCAGGCTTCAACGACAAACTTAGAAGCGATTAAGTTTTTTAAAAATAATTTTGATGTAGAACGTGTTGTTTTACCACGTGTATTATCGGTTCAACAAGTTAGACAGTTAGCCAAATCAAGCCCAGTAGACTTAGAAGTTTTTGCCTTTGGTAGTTTATGCATTATGGCAGAAGGTCGTTGTTATTTATCGTCCTATATGACGGGAGAATCGCCTAATACGGTTGGCGCATGCTCTCCGGCAAAATATGTTCGCTGGCAAGAAACAGAGCAGGGTTTAGAGTCTCGACTAAATAACGTGCTTATTGATCGCTATCAAAGTGATGAAAATGCCGGATACCCAACGTTATGTAAAGGGCGGTTCGAAGTAGATAATAATGTTTATCATGCGTTAGAAGAACCCACGAGTTTAAATACTTTAGAGCTTATTCCTGAGTTAATGGCAATGGGAATAGTGTCGGTAAAAATAGAAGGACGTCAACGAAGTCCAGCCTATGTCGAGCAAGTCGCCAAAACATGGCGTATGGCACTTGATCGCTATAAACAAAACCCTAATGACTTTGCTGTTGAAGGGGCGTGGATGCAAACATTAGCAAACCTTTCAGAAGGGGCGCAAACAACATTGGGTGCCTACCACCGTAAGTGGAAATAACTCATTGTATTTAATTAATAAAAGCAAGTTAAGCTAAGTCATTAGCATAAGGTAAGTTCATGAAATTATCTCTCGGCCCTAGTTTGTTTTTTTGGCCAAAAGCACAAGTTGAATCATATTATCACCAAGCAAAATCATCCAGTGCTGATATTATTTATTTAGGAGAGACGGTTTGCTCGAAACGTCGAGAATTACGAGCAAAAGATTGGTTACACTTAGCCCGTGAAGTGGCATCTGAAGCAAATAAGCAAGTGGTTATCTCAACCATGACCCTATTAGAGTCACCCGCAGAAATTCAAGTATTAAAAAAACTTTGTGATAATGGTGAGTTTCTCGTTGAAGCAAATGATTTAAGCGCCGTGCAAATTATGCATGACTTAAAAATGCCTTTTGTCGCAGGCCCCGCTATTAACTGCTATAACCTATCAACGCTGAAAGTATTACTTAAACAAGGAATGATGCGTTGGTTAATGCCTGTTGAACTTTCTGGGGATTGGTTGAAGTCTATTTTACATGAGGCTGAAGATGCAGGTGTAAGAAATCAGTTTGAATGTGAAGTCTTTTCTTGGGGATATTTACCGCTAGCTTATTCAGCACGTTGTTTTACTGCACGCTCAGAAGACAGAGCAAAAGATGATTGTCAGTACTGTTGTATTAATTACCCTGAAGGTCGACGTATGAATAGTCGAGAGGGTGAAAAAGTATTTGTGCTTAATGGTATTCAAACTATGTCTGGTTACCAGTATAATTTAATTAACGAAGTATCGGCATTGAAAGAGCTTGGCGTAGATATAGCTCGTATTAGTGCTGATAATGAACAAGCATTTATTCAACTCGATAAGTTTAAGCAACAACTGACACAACCTGAACATTACCCATTAGATGGCGTTAATGAATGTAATGGGTTTTGGCATAAAATTGCCGGCATGTCTATTGCGCAATAATTAAGACGTTGAAATAACAACTTTATATACACTGAGAATATTATGTATCAATTAGATTTAATGCAACTGACACCACAGCAGTTTTTAGATGAATACTGGCAGAAAAAGCCAGTAGTTATTCGCCAAGGGTTTAAAGACTTTGTTGATCCTATTGATGCTAATGAGCTTGCAGGTCTTGCTATGGAAGAAGAGGTGCAGTCTAGGTTAGTGTATAAAGAAAATGATCAATGGCAGGCAAAATTTGGTCCTTTTGAAAACTATGACCATTTGGGCAATGAAAATTGGTCATTAGTTATTCAAGCCCTAGATAATTTTTCAGAAGAAGCTGCGTTATTAATTGAACCATTTCGTTTTTTACCTCATTGGCGACTAGATGATCTTATGGCTAGTTTTGCTACACCTGGCGGTAGTGTTGGTCCACATATTGATAATTATGATGTCTTTATTTGTCAAGGCTCAGGTAAACGTCGTTGGCGAGTAGGAGATAAAGGTCAGCATACCGAATTTGCTGCTCATGAAGCTCTGCTACATGTAGAGCCATTTGATGCAATCATTGATGCTGAACTCAATGCTGGCGATATTATTTATATTCCGCCAGGTTTTCCCCATGAGGGCATTACCCTTGAAACATCGTTAAGCTTCTCTGTAGGTTTTAGAGCAAACTCTTCAATTAGTTTGTTAAGTGGTTTTGCAGATCATTTAATTGATAATGAGTTAGGTGGCCAGTTGCTAGAAGATCCTAACAGGCAAGTAACTACGAATTCTGGTCAAGTTAGTAATGAAGATTATCAAAGTATTAAAAGCCAGTTGTTATCCTTAGTGGACGATGCGGTGTTTAAAACGTTTACTGGTAACTTTTTAACAGCCCCTAAGCATGAACTTGATATTATGTTACCAGATGAGCCTTTTACTACCGAGGAAGTGAGCCAATTGCTGACAACTCATGGTATTAAGCGCCTTGGTGGCTTAAGGGCCTTCTATTTTGAAGATACCATCGAGCAAGGACTATGTTATGTAAACGGTGAAGAAATGGTTTTTGATGCTGAGGTATCACCCGCAGTTAAGCTTTTATGTGACAACGTTACCTTATACCCTGAATCTTTATCAAAATGGAGTAATCATGCTGCTTTTGTTGAACTTGTTGCTTCGTTACTAGATCAAGGCTATTGGTATCTTGTAGAAGAAGAGTGATTATCGGGATAAAGAAACCTCTTTTATTATGTAATAGTGTCAGTATTTTTTACAAAAACAAAAAGGGTGCATTATATTTTCTTTAAATTTCAATGCTTTAATTGTTGGTATTGTTTTTGCTAATAAAGCTTCGGAAATTGTTCATAACTTTTTTATATAATGGAAAATGTAGTAATGAATTTTAAGAATATAAAATTAATGTGCGCCTCTTTATTGTTAATTTGTAGTAATGCAAGTGCAACATTAATGACTTTTGAAACGCGTGATTTAAATCATGATGCAGTGAATCACGGTATCAATAAACTAGATTATGCTGGTTCTTGGTTAGCTCAATCTAGTGATATTAACAGCGTAGAATTATTTGATTTCACCATGATTAAATCGGGTAACGATCGTATCTCTCATTTGCAAATTGATTTATCAATTGATAGAGATTTAGCTAACTGGTTCTTTGAACTAGGCTTAGATGCTGGTTTTGGCGCTGCTGTTTATTTAGATGGTAACTTAGTGGCTAATCGCACCGATGATTTATGGTGGGGATATAATTGGAATAGCAGTGATGTATTCACAGTCGCTTTAAATGGTTTAACCCGTGAAAATAAAGTGGTTGATATTTATTGGGGTGAGCATTGTTGTAACGGCGCAAGTTCGATTCGTTTTAAAAGTGATGTGAGCGAGTGGAACAACTTATCTTCTACAAACTTAGCAAATGCAAGTATTCCAGAGCCGACGAGCATAGCATTAATTGCCATGGGGTTGCTTGGTTTGGTAAATCGCAAACGTTTTAGTAAATAAGCGTCTTTTTATTATAAAAAGCCTGCTGTTGCAGGTTTTTTTTGTCATTTTTATTGCTTGTTTTATTTGAATAAGGATAATGACGCATTGTTTAAATATAAGCTGTTGTGATTTAAATGCGACTAGATAAGTTTATTTGTAAAAGCACTGAATTGACCCGTAACGAAGCAAAGAAGCTGCTTAAAAAAGGTTTTGTCTTAGTTAATGGAGAAGTGGCTAAAGATGCATCCATGCAAGTTCATGAGAATAATTCGATTACCCTTGATGGTGAAGCGTTAACAGCAAGACAGTCTAGATATCTCATGTTGCATAAAGTCGCTGAAACCATTTGTTCTAACGTTGATGAAGTTTACCCATCTGTATTGCATTTTATCGATTTAGATAAAGCCTTTGACCTTCATATTGCAGGGCGCTTAGACGCTGATACCACTGGCCTAGTATTAATAACTGATGATGGCAGATGGTCACATAACGTCATTTCTCCGAAAAAAGAGTGTCCTAAGGTGTATCGAGTGTGGCTAAGAGATGACATTCTCCCCGAGAGAATTGATGAGCTTACCGCACACTTTAAAGCAGGTATACAACTTCAAGGGGAAGCACAATTAACCCGTCCAGCCATTTTAGTGCAAGTAGATACTGATGAGGTGTTGTTGACAATTACAGAAGGAAAATACCATCAAGTTAAGCGTATGTTTGCTGCTGTAGGTAATCGAGTTGAAAAGTTGCATAGAGAGAAAGTGGGTACGATCGAGTTAGCTGATTTAGCACCAGGAGAATGGCGCTATTTAACAGAAGACGAAGTTGCACAGTTTTTATAAGTATATTGTTCTTTATCGTGTGTGGGAGTGTGCTGCCTCTTTAGGTGAAAATGATCTAGGTAAAGTGCATTTCCAACATTACCATTAACATTGTTTCTGAAAAATTTTCTAGACCTATTTCTGATGATGTTTCCACATTGCCTGTTTTATCTCCTACGGCAATGCTGATGTAGTCTGGCTTTTCATCATGTAATAAAAAGACTATTTTTTTATTTTGTGCAGGGCACTCGATAGTAATGGCGTCACTATTCATACCTTGTTGTCTCAAAGCTTTATCCATAATACCTATGATAGTATCAATGTGAGGATGTTTTTGATACAAACTATCATTTGAGCGTGCGATGATTTCGGATACTGTTTTTAAAGGTTCTCTCATTTTTATACTTCATTTTTGCAAAGAAAGAGTTAAGTCGACATCATTACACGGATAGACAAGAAGTGCATCTGCTCTGAGAGGTTTTCTAGGATAAAGTCAATATTATGGTTTGATGATGATAACACAGCCTAGGATATGACTAAGCTGTGTTTTATGCAAAGGTAGTGATTAACTACAGCGTTGATACACTTGGTATGCTGCAACTAAATCACTAATTGCGGTGCCTACAGACTTAAACAGGGTAATTTCATCAGCGGATTGACGTAATAGTTCTGGCTTTCTACACATGTCTGCTAATTCACCGATAATGTCTTCAGCCTTGAACACACCTTCACTCATAGGAATAAGTAATTCACCGGCTTCATTAAGGGTATTTGTTAAGCTATCTACAAAAACACGTGCGCGAAGAATTGACGTTGTATCACATTCTCTTGCACTGGCAACATGGTTACCTAAACAATCTATATGACAACCTGGCTTGATTAATTCGCCATTAAAAAGTGGTATTTTTGACCCTGTTGCGCAGCAAATTATATCAGCTTGCATACACTCTTCATCAACAGTTGTGCTTGCGACGAACTCTACTTGAGGGTAATGAGCAGACATCTCTTCGATGATATTATTTACTTTAGATAAGCTTCTGCCCCAAATGGTAACTTTGCTAATATCTCTCACGCTTAAATGCGCATGAATAATATAAGTTGATAAATTACCTGTACCAAAGAGCATAAGGTGGCGGCTATTTTCTCGTGAGAGCAATTGGCTTGCTAAAGCAGAAATGGCAGCTGTTCTCCAATAAGTAATACTTGTTCCATCAACCAATGCCAATGGTTCACCTGTTTGACGTTTAAAAAGCATAACTTTAGAGAATAAACCTGGAAGGTCATATTTTTCAGCATTGTCTGGAAAATAGGTAAAAGCTTTATTACCTATGACGTCTTCATTCCAAGATGGTAGAAGAGCAAAAGCATCATGGCTGCTTTTATCTTCGGGTGCTAACAAGTGTACTTGGCGTTGTGGCATATGAAACGGTTTGCTAAAGCTGTCTTTTAATAAAGGAACTAAGTCAGCAAAATTTAATGATTGATGTACTTGTTCTGCACTAATTACTTTCATTTTCTTCTCTTATAACTTCAGGAAATAATGACGAACAATTATAGATATTTTCGTTCGTCATATTAGGTATGTGTGGTTCTATGTTTTACAGTACAGTGAGTGCTTTTGGTGATTGCGTAATGATTTCAAGACCATGCTCGTTAAGTACCACGTCGTCTTCTATTCTAATACCACCCCAACCAGGGATGTAGATACCAGGTTCAATAGTGACCACGCAGCCTAATTCCATTTCATAATGGCAATCAGGTCCTAAGAAAGGCTGTTCATGAAGCTGCAGGCCAACACCGTGACCTAAACCTTCACCGGCAAATTCTTTATATTTACTTGCCTGTAATATATTGGCTGACTCTTGATAAATAGCATCACCACGAACGCCAGCTTTTACGGCATCAATAGCAGCCTGCTGTGCATTTTGTACTAGTTGGTAAATTTCACGTTGTTGTTCACTTGCTTCACCAAAAATAAAGGTTCTTGTCATATCGGAGCGGTAGCCATTTATTACCGCACCAAAATCTATCAAGATAATATCGCCATGATTTAGCGCTCTAGATGAAGGCACACCATGGGGCATAGCACTACGTTCACCAAAGAGTAAAATTGTCGCAAAAGATAACTCTTCTGAGCCAAGCTTTGCCATTTGATAATCTAGCTCATTGGCGAGTTCTTTCTCTGTAATGCCTACTTTTACAAGAGGCAATATATTTGCTAAGGCTTGATCGGCAATAGCTGCGGCTTGACGAATAGCATTGAGTTCTTCGGAATTTTTAACACGCCTTAGCTTCTCAACACTTTGATAAATTGGTGTGAATTCAGTAATTCCTTGAGCTGCAATTGCTTGTTTAACATCATGCCATTGAGCTACAGTAACTTGCTCACACTCAAAGCTAACTGACTGACAGCTATCTTTTATGATGATTTCAGTAAGTAATGAGGCTAATGACTGATTAGCTCTATCGCGAGAAATGACAATATAGTCATGTGCTTCTTTTTCTGCTTGTTCAACATAGCGATAATCAGTGATTAAGTAGTTTGCTTTATCTGTTAATAGTACTGTCGCAGCATGGCCAGTAAAGCCAGATAAATAGCTAATACTGATATCACTGAATATTATCATTGCAGTATGTGGCGTTGATAATACTTGTTGGCGTAAACGTTCAGTTGTCATGTTCTTCCTCTGTTATTTACTTCATAATCTTGGCTTGATAGACAAGATTTATCTTAGGATAAAGCCATTCTTTAATGGATCGTTTAGGTTGATTAGCCACTGTGCTTTGCCACTGATAAATGCATCACCAGTAACTTGTGGAATAATCGCGTCAACCCCGGCATAGTTAACTTTTTCAATTGCTTTGACATTGAATTGACTACCTAAAATACTTTCTATATTAATTTCCTCGTTTAATGCCACTTCACCTTTGGCAACATGAAGCGCAATGCGGCCACTAACACCACTGCCTGTTGGGCTTCTATCAAGCTCTCCATCAGCAAAGATACAAACATTCCTACTGTGAATACCTTCGTTTGGCGATTCATCAATAAATATAACTCCGTATAAGAAGCTTAAATCTTCTTCTAATGGGTGAACAATGGGAGTCGCTTCCATGACTGCGGCTTTTATTCTACGACCATAGTCAATCAACTTTTCATGTTGATTTGGCTCTAAACTAAGACCCAACGGCTTTGCTTGTACATAGGCATAAAAAGCACCGCCAAAGGCGATGTCATAATTCAATTCACCGATACCCGCTACATTGATCTGTTGATTAAGCACAGGCACAAAAGAGGGCACACAGTTGAAGGTAACATGAGTCACAATATTCCCTTTAGCGAAAGCTTTTGCGAAAATTTGCCCGCATGGTACGTCAATAACGACAGAGGTTACTTCACCTGTTTGCGCAACAACTCCTGACTCTACTGCACACTTAGTTAGTGCAATAACTGCATGGCCACACATAGTGCTATAACCTTCATTGTGAATAAATATAGCACCAAAATGACTGTCGGCTTTTTCGGCTTCTGTGATGATAGCGCCATACATATCTGCATGACCTCTTGGTTCAAACATTAGCGCAGTACGTAAATCATCATAATTTTCCTGACAATCTCGACGCTTTGCTAATATAGAGTCACCTTTTAGTTTAGGGAAACCACTAGTTATAATGCGTAATGGTTCACCGCCAGTATGACATTCAAGGGTATTGATGCTAATAAACTGCTCTTGTTCAGTATTTATTTGCCACTGTTCAAATTTTTCAGCTGGGTTTGAAATATTAGTTGTCATGTTTTTAACCGTGTTAGTTTGCCTGAGCCTGTTCTAATTGCTGTTGTGCTAATTCATCAACAAAACGTCTATTAAATAAGTATAAAGCGATACATGTTACTGCGCCTAGTAGGGCAATGATGGCCCACATTAAAGCGGGGTTATCAAGTTTTACAGTAATTGAATCATATAGCCAACCAGACAATAATCCACCGAATAAGTTACCTAGTGCCATCGAAACAAAATAATAGCCCATGAACATTGCTGCCTTATCTGCTGGTGCAAAAGAGGCTACATATTCTTGGCTTTTTGGTGATGCTGTCATTTCGCCGACAGCAAAAATAATGACGGAAGTCGCCACTAATAAACCACCAAAGATAAAGGTATGACCGATACCGTTAATTAACATTGAAAATGAAAGAATAGCAGTACCTGCAATTAAGGTTGGCAATGGTTTGAATTTATCGATGAATCGGCTGATCAATACTTGAAAGAGTATGATCATTAAAAAGTCTAAGCTTAAAATGGTTGCGGGGTTCATTTGACGATAATCGTTAGCCCATTGTTCAGCTAATTCTTTACTTATGGCTTGTGTTGCCTCAACTGTATGGCTTTGCTGTGCAAGTTGGGTGAAGCTATCAATTAAAACTTGTTTTGGCACACGCACATCTAATGAAGATAATGTATTGGTGATTTCTTTAATTGCTGCTTGGCTTTGTAATAAATCGACAGAGTTAAATTGCGCAGCAAGGCGTGAAATCTCGCTGGTTAGTGTATCAATATTTATAGCAGTAAACACATCATGTAACCAAGGGCTGACAGCATGAAGTCCACGAACTAAATCAGAGGTGTCTACATAGTCTCGAATAAAGACCGGTAGTGTTATAAATATTTGTAAATATACGGTCCAAAAGCCTGTCATAATTAATAAGTAAGTCATGAAAGGCTTGTTGCCTATACGCATTTTTTGCAAGTACCATTTGCTTTGTTCTTCTTTGGTATTGGCTTTTGATACGGCAATGTCCCAAACAACAGCAATAATGATTAACGCTGCGGCAATGGCAACAGTAACTTTTCCATCAGAAATAAAGCCAGCATAGTCAGAAACTAGTAAAATAAGCAGTGGTACAACGGCAAGTGCCAAACGGCCATTACCTAATACTTGCTGCATTTCTTTAAATACTTGTTTGAGTGATTTGTTATCAGCATGACGCTCTGGTTCTTTATAGAAAAACAGTGCAGGAATAAAGTTAACTGAAATCCAAATACAAGCGAAAATGAAAACCCATTCCCAACCATAATTTTTTTGCACAATAGGAGCCAATACAGGACCTAAGAAGCCACCAATATTAACCATCATATAGAAAATACCAAAACCTAAACCACGATTGGTTTCATCGGTGGTTCGGCTTATGGTTGCTGTTACAACTGGCTTGAAAATACCTGCACCTAAAGCGACAAGCATGAAAACACTCATAAAGCTGGCTAAATCTGTTACATAACCTAATAAATAATAACTAGGTGCCATTAAAGTAAATGACAGTAAAAACATTTTTTTATAGCCAAAACGATCAGCTAAGGCACCAGAAATAACAGGAAATAAATATAAGAAAAACGGAACAACCCCCATAATAAGGCCGCGTTCGTTATTACCTAAACCTAAACCACCTTGAGTTGTCGGAGTCATTATATAGCTTGCAAGTAGGGTGTACATGCCATACCAAGCTAATCGCTCGAATATTTCCATGGTGTTGGCGACATAAAAGGCGCTTTGAAACGGGCTGCGTTGTATTTGACTCATATTATAATTATCACACAATTGAAAAGAAGAAATATTGTATACAATTATTGCGTCTTTACAAGAAAATTATACCTTCACAATACAAAATTACTGTGTGCAATTATTTTAAATAAGCAATAACTGCTTAAGTACTTAATTTACAGGGTTAAGTAGCAGAATTGCTGAAAGGAGTCAGAAAGCTTCTCCAAAACGAGATGCTCAAAATACAGTTAATGCGTACATTTAACCTATTAGAGTTAAAATTTTAATTTACCCGTTAAGATATCTTTAAACATGACCCAATCTCCCATCAAACTATAAAGGGGGTAGGTGAAGGTAGCAGGTTTATTCTTTTCAAAAATAAAGTGTCCGAGCCAAGCAAAACCGTAGCCTATTACGGGCATCAACCATAGTAAGGCATAGGAGTATGTAAATAGAGCATACGCGGCTAATAATATGATGAGAAAAGAGCCAATAAAATGCAAGCGTCTACAAGTAAGGTTTTGATGTTGGCTTAAGTAAAAAGGGTAAAACTCTGAAAAGCTTTGGTATTGTTTACTCATTGAACCCACCAGAATACTGTTTGTAAGTTGTTAAATTAGTTATTAATTTAGTTATTAATTTAGTTATTGAATTAAATATTGAACTTGACTTAATTGGCTACCATCATGGTTTAAGAAACAACGATATGGTTTTGAGCCTTGATAAGCGCCGTAAGCATCTTTGGCATTTAAGTCGAGGATAAGCACTTGTCGAGCTCCACTGGTATCAGATATCCAAATGGTTTTAGATTTATCTATGCGAATAGAGCTTGGATCTTTGAAGTTTGAGCTGTGATGATTGATACAAGCTTTCATGACATTCTCTTTTTCTTCTTGGCTAATACTGCCACCAGATGAGTTATCAACTTCCACAGTGTTATATTGGTCGTCACATGGAGTTTGACTAAATGTGGTTACCCCATCAACAGTACATTGATAAACAGAGCTAGCGTAAGCTGATAGTGGAGATAGTAATAACAAAAGAATAGCTTTATCCATGGTGACTCAAACATTATACAAAAACTTTAAGGTTATAGTGTAAACATGACCGGCGAGGAATCCAACTTTATTCTCAATTAAAAAGGAGAGATAATTATTTTTTGTATTGCAGTAAAGCGACCACACATAAATGTGAAAGATTTGTGATCGCCGCCTTGAATTAGAGAAAATATGTTATATAAGTTTACTTGGACATCGAATAAATGCATTAAGTTAGAAAGTTTTTTCTAGTTAACACCTTAAATATTGATTAGAGCAAATAGGCGTTGACAGAAAGTAATTTAGTTAAAAGATTGGCTGACAAAATCCTTACATAAATTTACAACAGTTAGAGCGCTAATAACCTATACACTTAAAGTTAATTATTCGCCATCAACTTCCATATCAGTGCTTTTATTTCTATAGCCAGGTTTAGCTAATATTTCGAGGTAAAAGCTTTTTAATTCTGCTTGTTCTGCTTTATCAATGCATTTATTTAATGTTGATACGTGAACGGTTTCAGCTTCATTTTCTTCATTACCGTATTTACAATCAAAATCCCAAAAGTCTACGCCCTCAGGCAGTTGTTTATTACGTTCCCTTTTTAGGTACTTTTTAACTTCATGCTTTATTGCATCGACAAGTCGTGGGGTTTTTATTTTTTCATGGGTTAATGAAAATGTTTTTTTCATGGAAATACCTTAAAGGGATTAATAGGGTGTAACTAACAATAAATTATGCCGAGAGTCTAACACACCTTGAGCAAGTTATTTGCTTTGATATGACTTTACTCTATCAAATATAAATAAAAAGATAGGTGGTTGCTATCTCCTGACATACTCGAGGAGTGGGTTGACCTAAATCGCCACCAAGGTTGCTTTGTTATATCTTTCATGATGCTTTCCCAAGCGTTTTGCTCTAATTGAGTAACTAACAATTCGCATCGATTAATTTTACAAGTGACATCATGGAGTCTGATATAGCTGGCATTTAAATGCGTTTGAATAAAGTCGGATAATGCTGTTTGCATGTTATAGCCCCAATTCAAATCAGCTTCTTCTTGATGAAATTGGTATATATCATCACGTTGCTTGCCGCGAAACTGACGTCTAAACTTTTCAAATCCATCTGATTTTAAAGCTACCATTTGTGCGTCGGTAATTTCACTTTCATCTATAGACTCAATTTCGTGTGTTAACGTATTTATATGATTACTTTGTTTCTGATACTGCCTTTTTAATCGATCATTAGCCTTTTTTAGTGAAATAATCTGTTTTTCCAGTTCATTTACTTTTGATGAACTGGTGTGTGATTTGTTTTTAGGTTTATTTAAGCCTAATTCAGTTGAAGGTTGCTGCGGGGAAGTTTGTATATGCTCAACTTTTTTAGTAATAGTTTTCTTAACTTGCTCTTGCTGACTTGCTTGTTGTTCAATAGATGACTCATCAGTTAAATGATGAACTAAATTTGATGAAAAATAACCAGCAATAGCTCCTAGGGTAAAATAGAGTAGTGTTTTATTCATGCAATAAAATTCCTTTGTTGTTGCTGATATTATTTTTGTTATTAATATAACAAAGATTATGATTTACAAAAGGCTAATGTTTTAGCAATGCTAATTGTTTAGATAAAACGTTGAACAAAAATAGCTCGCTACTCTTTACAAAAAGGAAGTTAGCTAGCTTCTTTTTTCAGGCTTATATACTTTTAAATTTTTATTTTATCTTGTGTATTCTGCACGCCAATAATGCTTTTAACAGTGTTTTGCAATGAGGGAATAACTTGAGAATCAAACCATGGGTTTTTCTTAAGCCAAATGTTATTTCTTGGGCTAGGATGAGGCAATACGATATGAGAGGGCAAAATAAGCCCTGTAGCGTTTAAGTTTTGCTTAACTAACTCCGTTACCGAAATGGACTTTTGTAAATGCCAAGCAATCGCATATTTACCTAATATTATTGTTAATTCAATATGCTTTAAACTAGACATCACTTCATTGCGCCATGTTTTTGCGCAAAGTGGAAGAGGGGGTAAATCGCCAGATTTTCCTTTGCCCGGATAACAAAAACTCATAGGTATAATGGCAAATAATTTATCGTTGTAAAACTCGTCTCTCTTGACACCTAACCAATTTCTAAGCCTTTCACCACTTTTATCATCAAAAGGAATACCTTGGGGGTGTGTTTTGATTCCGGGGGCTTGGCCGGCAATTAATATCTTACTTTCTGAACTAAATTGTAAGATAGGTTTGGCGCCAAGTGGCAGTTGATTTGCGCATAACTGACACTGTTGAATTTGAGAGAATAAATTGTTCATATTGGCATTACTGTATCTCTGAAAAGATTGCGCTGTGAAGTAAGGAAAAGAGTCTTGTTGAAACCAGTGTAGCAAAAGTCCTTCTATGAAAGAAAGTGCTATAATTACCAATAATGTTGAGTCAATAAATGGAGGGCGTATGGTTTCCTCAATCAGTAATTCATCAGGGCAAAATGCTGTTGCAGATATTTTAAAGCAGCAGAATAAACAAGTTGAAGAACAACGGACAAAAGCCAGTGATGAACAAAGGCGTCAAGAGCAGTTAAAAGCTGAGCAAGCAGCCAAAGCAGAGCAAACTAAGCAAGCTATTGATGAATCGCGCGGTAATAATATAAACATAAGTGTTTAGGTAATTACTTTTAGTTCTTTCAATATATGAGGAGGCATTCATTAAAATAGGGGGAGCGTCAGCCTCTTGCTTGATTGCCTTGCTAGGGCTATTTATTCTGGCGAAGAGTGATTAATAATTGCTTAACCTCTTCTCGACCTAACCAACCACGCCAAAATGCAGCTATAGCAATAGCAAAGGCGATAACAAACATTAACCATTCTTTATGGGCAAGGTGCGTTCCAATAGCACCGAGCATAAGTGTTGATAGGCAAAGAGAAGTGAATGAAGATAATCGAGGTATAAGCAATCCTAAAGCGCCCAAAACCTCAACTATGCCAGTAAAATACATAAATCCAATGGGATAGCCCCATCGCGCAAACGCTTCCATTTCAAATGAAAGCGATAATAACTTAGCAGCGCCTGAAGCGAAGAAAATCAATGCGAGAATATAGCTCAAAATACGGGGGTTCATCTATAGTCCTAACACCACAATAAGAAGTTTTAATAGTTGGCTAAAATACGCGAGTGACGAATGAAAGCCAACTGTTATTTGTTCTGCTTTAACATTGGTTAGATTGAAGAAACATTAAAAATTGTAATTAACACCAATATTAGCACTTTTCCAACTAGAAGAACCCAAAGTACTTACAACTAAATCAGGTAGAATTTGATAATCTAAAAATATTGAAAATTTTTCTGATATTTTATAGTTGATACCAAGCCCATAGGTAAAACCATTATCAGAATGTGTTTCAGTATCCTTTAATTTTACCTGGGTAATCGTCCTATCTCCATCTACAACAGAACGAAAGCTTTTAGTATTTAGGTTGTAAGAGCTGTTTGTAATACCTGCCAATGCATAAACACTAAAGTCATTGTTTATAGGGTACAATCCTTTTATAAATATAGAAGCTTGATTATCAATTTCTTGCTTGTAAACATGTTCAATATTTTCCTCTCCACATGCGCATACTGAAGAATATTCAGATGTTCCTATATTCAACCTAGTTTCTAAAGAAAAGTATTGGTGGAATTGGTAACCAAAAGTAACTCCCGCAGTATCAAGGTTAACATCAGACGATGATGTGATTTTTTGATTACTGTATTGTACACCTATATAAAAGCCACTGTTATTCTGGGCTTGAGACGTCATAGACAGAAGCAACAAGAAGGGAGCAAGTAAAACCAAAGGTAATATGTTTTTCATTTGAAATCCTTTAAATTATTATTTGTCCATTTTTAAATACAATTCATATTTGGGCGTGGATGTAAGTTCATCTTATTGAACTGCAATATATATTATAAAGCTGAACAGCTGCTGAACACTTTTTAAATATAACGCTATTTAAGAGGGGGGGAACTTAACGGACCTGCTTTAACGACTGGTTAGATTTTTCCATTACCACATTTTATCTGTTCTTCGCCTAAGTGGTAAGTATTGTTAACCAGTACATAAGTTCCAGAAATTATTGCAGTAGTTGGTACTAATATAGGCGACAAAACATAATCCCAAACAGAGTAATATGAATTTGTTTCTTTAGCAACATCAACTATTTTTAGTGTTTTCATGTCTGTTGATAGTTCACATCTATTAACGTGACTTTCGTCTTTCACAGGAATAGCAACACAACTAAATAAACATAATAAAGTGAAAAGGGAAGGTAATAATTTTTGCATAATACATCCATTATTGTCATCAATATTAAATATAATCTAACTATAGAAGGTGTCCACTAAAATGGGGAACTTCAGTCCTGCTTGATTGGCATGTTCTGTTCACTTTTAAACTTCTCTAGAATACTCATCGAGGGCGTTGGTTTTGTTACCCAAACGTCATTTTCCATAACTTGAAAAGTTTCATTAAAGCCACCTTGTGATTCAAAGTAATCTATAACTTCCGAGTAGAAATTTTCAATTAGCTCTAACTCTCTTTTACTAGTTGGTGGTAAGCGAACAGTTTCAACAATAAGTACCTTAGTTGTAACTTGGCTACGCAGAAAATCTTTAGCCTTTTCAGTTTCATCTTGTTCCAATAACTTTAAAGCCCATAGCATAAAACGACCGTTATCGATGTGTTCTTTAGTGTATGTATTAGCTAAAGATGCGTAATTTAAATAGAAAGCAGAAACAAAACCACTAAAGAAAACTAATAAAGTAAATGTACCACCTATCACCCATGCAATAATTTTAGATTTCATCGATACTCTCCTTGTGAACATAACGCCCTCGTTAATGGGCAAAAGATTGTTGGCTAAAATGTGAGGAACGAAACACAGCCAACTGTATTTGTCCTGATTTAACAGCTTGATATACGCACTTTATATAGCTGAAAACATACTTTCAATTTGATTGGTATAAACCATGTTTGTATGGTGCTTTCGGTTTTTTAACGAGCTTAGAAGTTCAATTGTTTCATTTACATTGCTTGTTAACCGTATACCATAACCACCCTTTTCATTTTCTAATATCTTAATTACAACACTCAATACTGGATCGTCTTTATATGTACTTAAACTAATAAATTTTTTAATGATGTTTTTATTAGCTAAGTAATCAATTGTTTCATAGGAAAAGGTAAGGCGGTCTTTTTTAGAGGTTAAAGAATTAAAAAATTCACGATAACTTTTTTGAATTTTACGGGCGTGATCTCGTGTTAATCCACCTTGGGAGATTTGATAATCATGTGATAAGTAGAATCTACAGCTTTGGTTTGGTATTTGCTCTACCTTTGCAACACATTCACTGAAATCAAATTTAGAATCAAAATAAACTCTCGAATACGAGCTAAACGAAAACGTCGTTAAAATTAAAAGGTATAGAATACGAGAATTCATTTTACCACCTCCAGTGTAGCTAGTTGCTGTGCGTATAACGAATGATATGGACTCCCCACTCGGCATCTATCGCTAGCGAATGTGCCATAGTGAAGTTGATAAGAAGCTTCAATTGAGGAGAGT
>NZ_SAWY01000029.1 GCF_006439335.1 Litorilituus lipolyticus
TCTTTGAGTTCGTTTAGTGATTGATTTCATAACACTCTCCAATTTAATCGTGGAAAAGTGTCAACCTTATTTAGGACGGGTCAAAGAAAATAAAAAGAGCTACATTATGTAGCTCTTTTTTTGAGTGTTTTGTCATCTAATGACCAAAGGTATTTTTACAGGTGTTTTTTGGCTATGGTTAATACTTTAACTGTATTACTAGCACCAACAGTTTCCATCATATCACCATGAGTTAGTATAACTTTATCGCCTACAGATAATTCAGTATTTTCACTTAACACTTGCAATATTTCATCTGATAAAGTGTCATTAGTAGAGTGGGTTGAATCAAAAGCAACAGGGTAAACACCACGGTATATCGCTGTTTTGTTCAGCGTTTTAGCATGTCTAGACAGAGAAAATATTGGTAAGCCGGAAGTAATACGAGACATTAACTTACTTGATTGCCCAGATTCAGTTAAGGCGACAATAGCTTTAACACCTTCTAAGTGGTTAGCCGCATACATTGCTGAAAGAGCAATCGTTTCAGAAACTTCTTTGAAGGTTAACTCTAATCTATGGTTAGAGATATTCACTAAGCGATGCTTTTCAGCACCACGACAAACGTTTGCCATTGCGGTAACTGTTTCTACCGGGTATTTACCAGCAGCAGTTTCTGCTGAAAGCATCACAGCATCAGTGCCATCTAATACAGCATTTGAAACATCCATAACCTCTGCACGTGTTGGCATAGGTTGTTCAATCATGGTTTCCATCATTTGTGTAGCGGTGATCACAACGCGATTTAACTGTCGAGAACGCGCAATTATATGCTTTTGCTTACCAACTAATTCAGCATCACCTATTTCTACCCCTAAATCGCCACGAGCGACCATAACAACATCTGAGGCAAGTATAATATCATCAAGTATCTTGTCGTCGTTTACTGCTTCTGCTCGCTCAATTTTCGATACTAAACGGGCATCACACCCAGCTTCCTGAGCAAGTAGTCTTGCTTCACGCATATCATCTGCATCACGTGGAAAAGAAACAGCTAAGAAATCAACATTAATTTCAGCGGCTAGTTTAATATCTTGTTTATCTTTTGAAGTGAGAGCAGGGGCTGTTAAACCTCCACCTTGTCGATTGATACCTTTGTTGTTTGATAAAGGCCCACCAACGGTAACTTCAGTAAATACTGATGTTTCAGATGTTGATAAAACCCTTAATTGTACTCGGCCATCATCAAGTAATAAAATATCACCAGTAGAAACATCTTGAACAAGTTTCTTATAATCAATACCTACTTTTTCTTGACAGCCTTCACCTTTTTCAAGGGTGGCATCAAGTTCGAATTTATCACCGATTGCAAGTTTAATAGGGCCATTTTTAAATGTTGATATACGAATTTTAGGGCCTTGTAAATCACCCAGTATGCCAACATATATACCTAATTCTTTCGCTACTTCACGAACATTGTTTGCACGATCAATATGGTCTTGTGGAACACCATGAGAAAAGTTTAATCGCACTACATTTACACCAGCAGCCAATACTTTTTTCAGCATAGCTCTTTCGTCTGTCGCTGGACCTAAAGTCGCAACTATCTTGGTTCTTCTAGGCATTTTAATCCTTATAAGTTTAAAATTTTGAATAAGTTTCAGTGTTAAAGTCTGTGTTATATAACTTGTTGCTTTATGTGTAGTTTGTAAAAAGTTACTCTTTTCTATCGAATCGAGAGCTTCTTAGACTATCTTTTACTTTTTTAAGGTTATCTCTAAATTTGCTACCGCGTCTTAAAGTAAATCCTGTAGCCAAGACATCAATTAAAGTTAATTGAGCGATTCTTGAAGACATGGGCATGTATAAATCCGTATCTTCTGATACATCAACTGAAAGCACGATATTACATTCTTTTGCTAATGGTGTTCCTTCAGTAGTTATACCAATTACCGTTGCATCATTCTCTTTAGCTAAACTGGCAACTTCTACCAAAGATTTTGTTCTGCCAGTATGTGAAATAACGATAACAACATCACCTTGCTGACTGTTTATAGCACTCATTCTTTGCATTAATATGTCATCAAAATAAACAACAGGTACATTAAAGCGAAAGAATTTGTTTTGAGCATCATGTGCAACAATGGCTGAAGCGCCAAGTCCAAAGAAAGAAATTTTGTTTGCTTGAGTTAAAAGGTCAACAGAACGGTTTATGACATTAGCGTCTAAGCTTTTACGTGCTAACTCAAGACTTGCCATAGTTGATTCAAATATCTTAGCTGTATACTCTTCTGCACTGTCATTCTCATCAACATGACGGTTAACGTAGGGGGTGCCGTTAGCTAAACTTTGAGCTAGATGTAGTTTAAAATCAGGGTAACCTTTCGTATCTAACCTTCTGCAAAAACGATTAACTGTTGGTTCGCTTATATTTGCTTGTTTTGCTAGTGCGGCGATACTTGAATGAATAACGGTACTAGGTGAAGCAAGGATAACTTCAGCAACTTTTCTTTCTGACTTACTTAACATGTCTAGTTCGTTTGCAATCTTTTCTAATATATTCATTACGTTATGATCCTAGATCTATTCTCATTTTTAGTGTGTTTATCAGCAAAAGTTAATTATTTACCGTGCTGACTTTTTCTTATTGTAATTAATTTTCTATTTTTGCAACAGAAAAAATGAAATTTTATTTCATAATTAGCCATAATATAATGCAAACACCATGAAGTTTGCAAATCTTTAATTTTAAACTTACATAACACCGGCCAATCCTCATCTATATAGCGCATATTCAAAGAAGTATTAATAAAACCCAAACCAATGTAGTAAAATTACAAAAAGTTCTTTACTGATGAGCAAACAAGCGCTAAATTAGAGATATATGTAGTTTATTTACAAATTAAGTTGGCTTGAAACTATAATATGGAATATCGAGCCACATCAATAATGTGTTTATAGAGAATTTTATGAAAACAACAGATTATCAAACAGCAAGTGAAATAGTGATTTTTGGTGCCTTAGGTGACTTATCTCGTCGAAAATTGTTACCTGCTCTATATCAATTAGAAGTATGTAATTTAATTCACAAAGATAGCAGAATAGTTGGCGCAGCAAGACAAGAGCATTCACTTGATGAGTTTAAGGAGATTGTTTTAGAGAGCTTGCAAAGCTTTGTTAAAGAGGAATTAAATCAAGAAGCTGTTGATAGATTAATTCAACGTTTAGTGTATCAGCAATTAGACTTTAAGAATAAAGTATCATTCGGTAATTTATACCAAGCTTTAGTCAATGGTAATAAAACACGCGTTTATTATTTTTCTACTCCTCCTGCAATATATGGTGATATATGTCATGGTTTGAATGACGCAAGCTTAATTACTGATGCTGATCGCGTTGTTATGGAAAAACCTATTGGGCATTCTTTAGAGTCTTCAAAAGTGATAAATGATCAAGTGGCAGAGTTCTTTAAAGAAGAACAAACTTACCGCATAGATCATTACTTAGGTAAAGAGACAGTACTAAACCTTATGGTTTTGCGCTTTGCAAATTCACTATTTACCAATAATTGGGATAGAAACAGTATTGATCATGTACAAATAACTGTAGCTGAAAGTGTTGGAATAGAAGGGCGTTGGGGTTTTTATGATGAAGCTGGCCAAATGCGAGATATGGTACAAAACCATTTATTACAAATTTTATCCCTTCTAGCGATGGAGCCTCCAGCAGATTTAAGTGCAATGAGTGTACGAGATGAAAAGTTGAAAGTTGTAAAAGCTCTTAGGCCAATAAATCGAGACAACATAAAAGAAAAAACTGTACGAGGTCAATATGCAGATGGTTTTCTTAATGGTGTAGCTGTACCAGGGTATCTAAATGAAGAAGGCGCCAATCAAGCAAGCAAAACAGAAACATTTGTTGCCATAAAAGCTGAAATAGATAATTGGCGCTGGAAGGACGTGCCTTTTTACCTGCGTACCGGAAAACGTATGCCGATAAAACACAGTGAAATTGTAGTTCACTTTAAGCAACAACCACATAACATTTTTAAAGAAAGTTATAGCGAATTACCTGCGAACAAACTGACTATTCGCCTTCAGCCAGATGAAGGTGTTGAATTACAAATGATGAACAAAATACCAGGCATCGCTTCACAAATGAATATTCAAGAAAACAAACTCGATTTAAGTTTTTCTGAAACTTATAACAATGAAAGAGTCGTAGATGCATATGAGCGATTAATGCTTGAAGTACTTAACGGTAATCAATCGTTATTTGTCAGCAGGGATGAAGTTGAAGCAGCTTGGTTATGGGCTGACAGTATTATTGATGCATGGCAAGGTACAAATGAAGAGCCTAAACCTTATGCGGCAGGTTCTTGGGGACCAGTTTCATCAATTTCATTAATCGCGCGTGATGATCGCCAGTGGGTAGAATAATGTACCAATTTAAAGAACATAGCTCTCGAAATGAATTAGATAATAGGCTTGCAATTGAGATTGTTGCTTTATTAGAGCAAGCGATTAAAGATAAAGGAAGCGCTAGTATAGCAGTGTCTGGTGGCTCTACACCAAAAGGCCTCTTTAAGCAGTTATCCTCTATGGATTTAGCCTGGAACAAAGTTACTATCACATTAGCTGATGAGCGTTGGGTAAACCTAGATAGTGATGCAAGTAATACTCGTTTAGTCCATGAAAATTTATTACAAGATAAAGCCGCAGCAGCAAAATTCTTCCATTTGAAACAGGGAGACCAGCTTACGGCTGAAACACTAGCTGATTTAAATTTAGCTGCCAAGAATACCATTTTACCGTTAGATATATTGATCCTCGGCATGGGAGAAGATGGACATACGGCTTCACTATTCCCTTGTAGTGAGCAAATTAAAGATGGTTTAGACCCAGAAAACGAAAGTGCACTATTGAGCGTTGAACCAACAACAGCACCACATCAACGCATTAGCTTTACTTTTGCCAGCCTTGCTTTAAGCAAAAATGTCATTTTGCACTTATGCGGAGAGTCTAAACAACAAGTAGTTAATAAGGCGATTAACGGTAAGGATAGTTTTGAAATGCCAATAAGGGCGTTTCTGCATCATCCAAGCCTGAATACCCAAATATACTGGGCGCCTTAAATTTATAGACAAAATGTGACAAATATTTTGAACAGTTAGTCAAAGCAATTGAGAATAGCAATGAAAAAGCAAATAGTAGAAATAACTCAACGAATCATTAAACGCAGTGAGAAGACGCGCGCAGTATACTTAAAGAAAATAGATTCTGCTAAGTCAAATACCGTTCATCGTGCTAGCTTATCATGCGGTAACTTAGCTCACGGATTTGCCGCCTGTGGTAAAGAAGAAAAACAAGCAATTAAAGGCTTAAACCATTCAGATATTGCTATTATTTCTGCTTACAACGATATGTTAAGTGCGCATCAACCTTATCAAACATATCCTCAAGTTATTAAAGAAGCGATAAAAGATACAGGTGGAATAGCACAGTTTGCTGGTGGCGTTCCTGCTATGTGTGACGGTGTTACACAAGGGCAACCAGGCATGGATCTTAGTTTAATGAGCCGAGATGTTATTGCTATGTCTACTGCGGTAGGGCTATCACATAATATGTTCGATGGCGCAGTAATGCTTGGTATTTGTGACAAAATAGTTCCAGGATTACTTATTGCAAGTATGACATTTGGCCATTTACCAACAGTATTTATTCCTGCAGGCCCAATGCCTTCAGGTATACCTAATAAAGAAAAGGCGAGAGTTAGACAGCAGTTTGCAAAAGGTGAGGTTGATGAAGCTGCGTTGCTTGATGCAGAATCTGCTTCATATCATGCACCGGGAACATGTACTTTCTTCGGTACAGCTAACTCAAACCAGCTCGTAGTCGAAGTTATGGGCTTACATTTACCTGGTGCTTCATTTGTCGCACCTAATACTCCACTTCGTGAAGCACTGACCAAAGCAGCTTCAAAGCAAGTCACCCGATTAACACAACAATCAGGTAATTATATGCCAGTTGGCAAAATGATAGATGAGCGCTCTATCGTTAACGCTATTGTTGCTTTACTAGCAACAGGTGGCTCCACTAATTTAACAATGCATATTATCGCTTTCGCTAAAGCCGCCGGTATTATTATTGACTTCCAAGATTTTAATGATCTTTCTAAACAAGTTCCGTTGTTAACACGAATTTATCCAAATGGGCATGCAGATATCAACCATTTCCAACAAGCAGGTGGTATGGCTTTGCTGTTTAAAGAGTTACTGAACAATGGCTTATTACATGAAGATGTAGAAACTATTTGTGGTCGCGGTTTAACACGCTATACCCAGCAACCAGTGTTAGAAAATGGTCAACTTGTTTGGGTTGATGGTGTTGATAAATCAGGTGACCCAGAAGTAATTACTACCATTGATAAGCCTTTTAAAGAAGATGGTGGCTTGAGAGTTCTAAAAGGAAATTTAGGCGTATCTGTTCTTAAAACATCCTCACTGCGAGATGGGAGTTTTGTGATAAATGCACCTGCGGTTGTATTTGAAGATCAAAATGAACTTCAAACGGCATTTGATGCGGGTGAGTTAGAGAAAGACTTTGTTGCTGTTGTGAGGTTTCAAGGTCCAAAAGCTAGAGGCATGCCTGAATTACACAAATTAACCCCATTACTCGGAGTACTTCAAGATAAAGGCTTTAAGGTTGCATTAGTTACCGACGGTAGAATGTCTGGTGCTTCTGGTAAAGTTCCTGCAGCGATTCACTTATGTCCAGAAGCAGTTGACGGTGGATTAATTAGCAAGGTCAAAGAGGGCGATATGATAATGCTAGATGGCGAAACAGGTGAATTGACATTACAAGTTGAAGAGCAAGAGCTAAATTCACGCGTTGCCTCTGTATTTAATGTAAATGGACACCATGAGGGGATGGGTAGAGAGTTATTTGGTTTTATGCGCCGTAACTTAAGTTCTGCCGAAACTGGAGCTTGTTCATTGTTTGATGAATAAAGATGGATTACCTAGTAAAAGTTAAAAGTTGAATAAAGATTTAGACGTAAAATCGTCAAATATAGAGGATTTATGACAGTATCAAAAAATTGGCAGATTATGCCAAAGGATCTTTTTGCAATGGGGCCAATTGTACCCGTTTTGGTCATTGAGAAAGTAGAAGATGCATTACCTATTGCTGAAGCATTACTTAAAGCGAATATTAATGTGCTAGAGGTTACTTTACGTACTCCTGCTGCGCTTGATGTGATTAGTGCTATTGCAAAAGAGTTACCAGAAGCAATAATTGGCTCAGGTACCGTAACAAATAGAGCTCAGTTACAACAATCGTATGATGCAGGGGCAAAGTTTGCTATTAGTCCAGGCTTGACAAAAGACTTATTACAAGCAGGAAACGAAGGTGAAATTGCTTTGATTCCAGGTATATCTTCCATCTCAGAGCTAATGGATGGTGCAGATTATGGCTATGATCACCTCAAATTTTTCCCCGCGGAGGCTTCTGGTGGTGTAAAAGCAATTAAATCAATCGGTGGGCCTTTTCCTGATATTAAATTTTGTCCCACAGGCGGAATTAATTTAAATAATGTTAGAGATTATTTAGCGCTTTCAAATGTGAAGTGCTGTGGTGGCTCATGGTTAGTTACAAACGAAGCGGTACAGAATAAAAACTGGCATGAGATTACTAAGTTAGCAAATGAAGCGATAGATTATATTAAGTAAATATTTACTCTTCATTAAAACTTAACAAAAAAAACCACCTGTAAGGTGGTTTTTATGTTTTTAGCTATCAGCGGTATTTATTGATTATTTTGTGCAAGCTTTAATCGTTCAGCCATTGATAACGGTTTATCATTATCTTTTGCAGGTGCTGGCTTCTTACTTGATTCAGGAGCAACTGCTTTTGAGTCTGCTTTAACCTTTTTATCACCCTTGAACACTGATTTCATCATGTTCTTCATACCCTCAAAGCTTTCACTTGCCATTTTGTTGGCTAGCTGCACATCAGGTGGTAATTGCTGCTCTTCTGCTGGCTTTGCTTTTGACTCTGGTTTCTCAACTGGAGCTTCAACTTCTTTTAATTCGACACGTTTGTGTGGTTTAGCCAATTTAGATTCAGCAATTTGAGCTTTACTTGGAGCATTTTTATCAATGTTACTTACTTTCGCATTCTCATCAACTTGGCGTGGAGGAGGAGGGGTACCAGTAAAAGTAGGCATGTATACATCATTTGAATTAACACGCTGATCAAAGTTTTTAATAGCATCATCAATTTCATCTTCAGCAATATCTACAGCATTTTTAACTTGAGATAACTTTTTGGTTAAACTTGAATGTTTTTTCTCAATATTACCTATAGCTGATTTAACGTCATCATTTAAATTCGCAGTAAGTTTCTTGTAATTTTCAATTTGTTTCTCAAAGTTATTAAACGTAGACTCAGTATGTTTGATACTGTCTTCAATTGACGTTAACTTACCTTGTAGCCTTTTTTTCTTAGCTAAAAATTTATCAGTTAATTCTTTAGGTACAAGCAAAGCTTGTTCTGATGGAGGAACAATGTCAGCAAATTCGCCAATACAACTAACTGGCTTCCACTGATTTAAAGACGGGTTCCAACCGTAAACATTTGGATTTTTCGCGAGCTCTTCACGTGCCTCTTCTAGTGTTAAAGGGCCACTCACTTTACCATTGTCTGAAAAAAACCACTTTTCCATAACTTATACTCTTTATTTAATCGCCAATTGACTTTGTTATTATTATTATAGCTTATAGTGCTTCTTTATACATCGTAATCAGTCTTGATCACATTAGCTAAATTCTTTTGTAATGATGCATATTGTGCTTCGATTGTTTGTACTACAACTTTAACTTCTTCAGTCAAGTTGTGTGTAATCTGGCTATAATTATCAATTTCTGCATCTATTTCATATAATGAATCTGACGTAGTTGAGATAGTTTTATCAATTCTATCAAGGGTAGATATTAAATCTTTCTCTTCGTCGATCAATCCTTCAATAAGATCTTTAGGAATATCTACTGGTGGAGCTGGTGGTTTGATATTTAAATCAAATTCATTGATACAGCTCACAGGAACCCAGTGGGTATAAGAAGGGTGCCAAGCATATAAATCAGGATTTTTTGCTATTAATTCATTTGACTCTTTTAATCCTAAAGGGCCGCTTACTTTACCATTGTCAGAAAAAAACCATTTCTTCATAATTTTAACTACTCTTTTTGATTTTATACGCACTCCTATTTATATGTGTTAAACATATCATAAATGGGAGAATTATCGCATATCCTTTACCTTAATATTAAATGTAACGTGACGGGTTGATATTCGTCAAGAAGTTTATTGATTTCAATAACTCTTTAGAAAAATAATTAACCTCAAAGTTTAGACTTAACCATTAAAGTATAGTTCAAAAAAAAGCCACTAATTGCTTTAATTAGTGGCTTTGACCCGTCCTAAATAAGGTTGACACTTTTCCACGATTAAATTGGAGAGTGTTATGAAATCAATCACTAAACGAACTCAAAGAGATT
>NZ_SAWY01000030.1 GCF_006439335.1 Litorilituus lipolyticus
AGTAATCTCTTTGAGTTCGTTTAGTGATTGATTTCATAACACTCTCCAATTTAATCGTGGAAAAGTGTCAACCTTATTTAGGACGGGTCAGGCTCAGCCATAAAAAAAGCTCGCTAAGCGAGCTTTTTTTATTAAACTAAATTAGGCGAATAAATTAAGCTAATTTCTCAGCTAATAGTACGCTAACACTTTCAACAGCTTGAGTTCCATCAACTGTTAAGTATTGGCAATTACCTGATGTTGCTTCACCTTGGTAAAAATCAACCAATGGCTTAGTTTGCTCATGATAAATAGCTAAACGTTTACGAACAGTTGCTTCTTCATCATCAGGGCGAATAGATAACTCTTCACCTGTTACATCATCCTTACCTTCTTCTTTAGGCGGATTGTAAACTAAATGATAAACTCGCCCAGAACCTGAATGAACTCGACGACCTGCCATACGCTCAACGATTACTTCATCAGGAACGTCAAACTCAAGTACATGGTCTACGGCGATGCCATTTTCTTTCATCGCATCCGCTTGTGGAATAGTACGTGGAAAACCATCAAGTAAAAAACCTGCTTTACAATCATCTTCAGCAATACGTTCTTTAACTAAGCCAATAATTAGCTCATCAGAAACCAATTGCCCAGCATCCATAACTGCTTTCGCTTGTTTACCAAGCTCAGTGCCTGCTTTGATTGCTGCACGAAGCATGTCGCCAGTAGAAATTTGTGGAATACCAAACTTTTCCATTAAAAATTGTGCTTGTGTGCCTTTACCAGCGCCTGGAGCACCTAATAAAACAATGCGCATAATGTGTAACCCTAAATTGATGGTTAAAAGTTAAAAATAATCATTACATTAATATCATCAATTGATCATACTAATGTAATAATTCTTCTATTGAAAAGTGCTTGCGGCAGTCACTATACAAGCTAGGCAATATGCACACAAGAGCCAAATCCTAACAAACATAAAAAAAGGAGGTTTTACCCTCCTTTTTCAGACTAAAGTATTAACTCTATATCAATAAACCGATGAAATTTGACTACTTAGTCAGACTTAACATCAAATTATTTAAACGAGTTACAAAACTAGCTGGATCTTTTAAGCTACCACGCTCTGCTAACATCGCTTGTTCAAACAATACTTCAACCCATTGCTTAAATTGCTCATCGTCTTGCTCATCTGCAACATGTTTCACTAGAGCATGCTCACCATTGATTTCAAAAATTGGTAGTGTCTCTGGCACTTCTTGACCAACAGATTGCATAAGCTTAGCCATTTGGCTGCTCATATCATGTTCATCTGCAACTATACAAGCTGGTGAGTCGGTTAAGCGTTGTGACAATTTCACGTCTTTCGCTTTACCTACAAGAGTCTCTTTAATGCGCTTAACTACAGAATCAAACTCTTTCTCTAACTTCTCTTGCGCTTCTTTTGTTTCTGCATCATCCATATCGCCTAAGTCAAGGCCACCACGTGTTACTGACTGTAATTGCTTGCCATCAAACTCTGTTAAGTGGCTCACTAACCATTCATCAATACGGTCAGACATAAGTAACACTTCAATGCCTTTTTTGCGGAACACTTCTAAATGCGGACTATTTTTCGCTGCTTCAAAACTATCGGCAACCACGTAATAAATTTTATCCTGACCTTCTTTCATACGTTCGATGTATGACGCTAATGACACGCTTTGAGTTGCGGTATCTTCGTTTGTAGAAGCAAAACGTAATAAGCCTGCAACTTGTTCTTTATTGGCATGATCTTCTGCTGGGCCTTCTTTTAGCACTTGGCCAAATTCGTCCCAAAAACCTTGGTATTTTTCAGCATCTTTCTTGCTAAGTTTCTCAAGCATTTTTAATACACGTTTAGTACAACCTTTTCTGATTGCCTGTGTGACTTTATTATCTTGCAGAATTTCACGTGATACGTTTAAAGGTAAATCATTAGAATCTAATAACCCTTTAACAAAACGTAAATATGTTGGCATGAACTGCTCTGCATCATCCATAATGAAGACACGTTGCACATATAGTTTTAAACCATGTTGCTTTTCGCGGTTGTACATATCAAATGGGGCTTTTGAAGGTACGTATAAAAGCGAGGTGTACTCTGTTTTCCCTTCAACTTTATTGTGCTCCCATAATAATGGGTCACCAAAGTCATGTGATACATGCTTATAAAACTCTTTATACTCATCTTCACTAACATCAGCTTTTTCACGTGTCCATAACGCTGTAGCTTTGTTTACTGCTTCCCACAATGCTGGTACTGCATCTCTTGCTTCAACGGCTGGTGTTGTTACATTACCTTCGTCATCTTTTACTTCAGCAACAGCTTCAACTGCCGACACTTCAGGTGTAAGCATTTCAACAGATATAGAGATATGATCTGAGTATTTAGTCACAATAGACTTTAAACGCCAATCATCGGCAAACTCCGACTCATCTTCACGTAAGTGTAAAATGATATCAGTACCACGGTTAGCTTTATCTATTGTTGCGGTAGTAAATTCACCTTCTCCTTCACTAACCCACTCAACACCTTCTGTAGAAGCATCGCCTGCTTTACGTGTACGTACGGTAACTTTGTCAGCAACGATAAAGGCAGAATAAAAACCAACACCAAATTGACCGATTAACTGTGAATCAGCCGCTTGATCACCAGATAATTGTGAGAAAAATTCAGCAGTACCTGACTTAGCAATAGTACCTAAATGCTCAACCACATCATCATGGTTCATGCCAATGCCGTTATCTGAAATAGTAACGGTGTTGTTTTCTTTATCACAACTTACACGAACACGTAATTCGCCATCGTTTTCATATAAACCATTGTCAGAAAGCGCTTTAAAACGCAATTTATCTGCCGCATCAGCAGCATTAGAAACTAACTCACGTAAAAATATTTCTTTATTTGAATAAAGTGAGTGGATCATAAGTTGAAGCAATTGCTTCACTTCTGTTTGGAAACCATGAGTTTCTACTTGATTAGCTTCAGCCATCTAAGCCATCTCCTGTTAAACTTGTTAAATGAATATCAAAAAAATCGATAAAAACTATGTGGGGGATCAGCGAAGATAATTCAAGTAAATAATTCATGAAAATGTAAATTAAGCGCTAGAGCTTTAAACTTCACAAATCAAAATATTAATTTATAAGAAAAATTAAATGGTGACTAAAAGGAAAAAGTAAAAAATAAATTTGAGGTGCTGGACCAGGGGCCCCTAGTCCAGCGGGATATAGTGTAGAAAGTTGATTGACAGATCAGTTCTAACTACAAACCATAACATTAGTAATTTGCTAACAGGGAATGAATAACAAATCAGTAACAATCAAATAGTAACAAACAACAGGTTATATTGTATACGCTCAGAATGTAATAATATATTACACTGAAATAATCAAAAGAGAGGTTTAAAATCAAATAGTTATAAACATGAAACATCTCCAATAAGATTTAACATGTTATTTACAGTTTAAAGAAATTTGAATGACATTCTGTATACAATACCTTCCGATACTAAGTTCCATTTGATAATGTAAAACATGTTATACAACTCTCTTTTCAATTACCATTTAGTGCTACTTAACACGCTTTAGTACGGACAATACTTCCTATGAGGGTAATGTATGTCTTAGAACGACCAAATTAGAATCATAGCAATGTCCTACTCTCAGGTAAAGAGACGCCCAGCTACACACTATCAACCTCGGTGTAAACACAGTTCATTGCTGCTTATCTTAGGCGTTGAGAATGGCGAGTTGAGAATGGGATGAGGTGCACTGAGTTTTACCCAGTTGAAAATAGCAAAACCTGAAAAGCAAAAACCCCGACTCTTTCGAATCGGGGTTTTCTTAATTAGGCGCTTAGCAATGTCCTACTCTCACATGGGAACTCCCACACTACCATCGGCGCTAACACATTTCACTTCTGAGTTCGGAATGGGATCAGGTGGTTCTATGTCGCTATTGTCGCTAAGCAAAAAACGTACAACCTCCACGGATGGAGGAAGTGTCTAAGTTTGTCTAAAACAAACTAGATCAATCTCGGAAATCTAATATAAATCTTATCTTATTCAATCACAAAGTGCGTGACATTACTGTTTGTCAGTCTTCATACAAACCACTTAGGTGTTGTATGGTTAAGC
>NZ_SAWY01000031.1 GCF_006439335.1 Litorilituus lipolyticus
ATGTAAAGTGCGTGAAAATGTCAGACTTTACAATTGAGTGGGTTTAGTCACCTGCTCGTACTAAGACTACTTAGGGTTGTATGGTTAAGTGACTAAGCGTATGTGGTGGATGCCTTGGCAGTTAGAGGCGATGAAAGACGTGTTAATCTGCGATAAGCTCAGTTAAGGTGATAAAAACCGTTATAGACTGAGATTTCTGAATGGGGAAACCCAGTATCATAAGATACTATCCTTGAGTGAATACATAGCTCAAGGAGGCGAACCGGGAGAACTGAAACATCTAAGTACCCCGAGGAAAAGAAATCAACCGAGATTTCCTTAGTAGCGGCGAGCGAACGGGAATTAGCCCTTAAGCGGTTTGTAAGTTAGTGGAATGTTCTGGAAAGGACAGCGATACAGGGTGATAGCCCCGTACACAAAAACGAACTTACCGTGAAATCGAGTAGGACGGAGCACGTGAAACTTTGTCTGAACATGGGGGGACCATCCTCCAAGGCTAAATACTCCTAACTGACCGATAGTGAACCAGTACCGTGAGGGAAAGGCGAAAAGAACCCCTGTGAGGGGAGTGAAATAGAACCTGAAACCGCATACGTACAAGCAGTGGGAGCCCTTCGTGGGTGACTGCGTACCTTTTGTATAATGGGTCAGCGACTTATATTCTGTAGCAAGGTTAACCGATTAGGGGAGCCGTAGCGAAAGCGAGTGTTAACTGCGCGTTTAGTTGCAGGGTATAGACCCGAAACCCGGCGATCTACCCATGGGCAGGTTGAAGGTTGAGTAACATCAACTGGAGGACCGAACACACGTATGTTGAAAAATGCGGTGATGACTTGTGGGTCGGAGTGAAAGGCTAATCAAGCCGGGAGATAGCTGGTTCTCCCCGAAATCTATTTAGGTAGAGCCTCGGACGAACACCATTGGGGGTAGAGCACTGTTAAGGCTAGGGGGTCATCCCGACTTACCAACCCTTTGCAAACTCCGAATACCAATGAGTGATATCCGGGAGACACACGGTGGGTGCTAACGTCCATCGTGAAGAGGGAAACAACCCAGACCGCCAGCTAAGGTCCCAAAGTACTAGTTAAGTGGGAAACGATGTGGAAAGGCATAGACAGCTAGGAGGTTGGCTTAGAAGCAGCCATCCTTTAAAGAAAGCGTAATAGCTCACTAGTCGAGTCGGTCTGCGCGGAAGATGTAACGGGGCTAAACTAGTCACCGAAGCTGCGGATTCAAACTTTGTTTGAGTGGTAGGGGAGCGTTCTGTAAGCCGTTGAAGGTGAATCGAGAGGTTTGCTGGAGGTATCAGAAGTGCGAATGCTGACATGAGTAACGATAAGGGGAGTGAAAAACTCCCCCGCCGAAAGACCAAGGTTTCCTGTCCCATGTTAATCAGGGCAGGGTAAGTCGGCCCCTAAGGCGAGGCGGAAACGCGTAGTCGATGGGAAACAGATTAATATTTCTGTACTTCTATATATTGCGAAGGAGGGACGGAGAAGGCTAAACAAGCATGGCGATGGTTGTCCATGTGAAAGTATGTAGGCTGGAAATTTAGGTAAATCCGGATTTCCTTAAGGCTGAGATACGAGACGATGCTCTACGGAGCAGAAGTTGTTGATGCCATACTTCCAGGAAAAGCTTCTAAGCTTCAGATATATAGGAACCGTACCCCAAACCGACACAGGTGGTTAGGTAGAGAATACTAAGGCGCTTGAGAGAACTCGGGTGAAGGAACTAGGCAAAATAGTACCGTAACTTCGGGAGAAGGTACGCCGACTATGGTGATGGGATTTACTCCCTAAGCTGAAGTCGGTCGAAGTAACCAGGTGGCTGGAACTGTTTATTAAAAACACAGCACTGTGCAAAATCGAAAGATGACGTATACGGTGTGACGCCTGCCCGGTGCCGGAAGGTTAATTGATTGGGTTAGCTCTGCGAAGCTCATGATCGAAGCCCCGGTAAACGGCGGCCGTAACTATAACGGTCCTAAGGTAGCGAAATTCCTTGTCGGGTAAGTTCCGACCTGCACGAATGGCGTAATCATGGCCACACTGTCTCCACCCGAGACTCAGTGAAATTGAAATTGCGGTTAAGATGCCGTATACCCGCGGCTAGACGGAAAGACCCCGTGAACCTTTACTATAGCTTGACAGTGAACATTGCTCCTACATGTGTAGGATAGGTGGGAGGCTTTGAAACCGTGTCGCCAGATACGGTGGAGCCAATCTTGAAATACCACCCTTGTATGCGTGATGTTCTAACCTAGGCCCCTAATCGGGGTTGGGGACACTGTCTGGTGGGTAGTTTGACTGGGGCGGTCTCCTCCCAAAGAGTAACGGAGGAGCACGAAGGTTGGCTAAGTACGGTCGGACATCGTACGGTTAGTGCAATGGCATAAGCCAGCTTAACTGCGAGACAGACACGTCGAGCAGGTACGAAAGTAGGTCATAGTGATCCGGTGGTTCTGTATGGAAGGGCCATCGCTCAACGGATAAAAGGTACTCCGGGGATAACAGGCTGATACCGCCCAAGAGTTCATATCGACGGCGGTGTTTGGCACCTCGATGTCGGCTCATCACATCCTGGGGCTGAAGTCGGTCCCAAGGGTATGGCTGTTCGCCATTTAAAGTGGTACGCGAGCTGGGTTTAGAACGTCGTGAGACAGTTCGGTCCCTATCTGCCGTGGGCGTTTGAGAATTGAAGAGGGCTGCTCCTAGTACGAGAGGACCGGAGTGGACGAACCACTGGTGTTCGGGTTGTCATGCCAATGGCATTGCCCGGTAGCTACGTTCGGAACTGATAACCGCTGAAAGCATCTAAGCGGGAAGCAGGCTTTGAGATGAGTTCTCACTGGAGCTTTGAGCTCCCTAAAGGGTCGTTGGAGACTACAACGTTGATAGGTCAGGTGTGTAAGGGTTGTGAGGCCTTGAGCTAACTGATACTAATTGCCCGTGAGGCTTAACCATACA
>NZ_SAWY01000032.1:0-3759 GCF_006439335.1 Litorilituus lipolyticus
GAGTGAGTGCCCACACAAATTGCATGATAACTAATTGTTAAAGAATTTGTTCCGTATGGAACGCTGATTAATCGCATTCGTTAATCAGTGTACTCCGTAAGCTTTGCCCCGAAGCGAGATGCGCATTCTACGCACCTCTATTTTAATGTCAACAACTTTTTTTATAAAGTTTCAAGTTTCTAACTTATCTGACTCGTTAATTGCTATTTAAGCTTATATTAACTATTTAAAATAGACCTCTTAAGCTCCCTTAAGAAGTGGATGCGCATTTTAGATACTTTTACTCAGGGATCAAGCTTTAATTTTAATATTTTGCTTGTTCGTTCAAAAATAACACAACACGCTCAAATAAAGGGCTAAAATAGGTTGATCCTTAATGATCAATCACAACTTTTTGCCCATAACTTATATTTATTGATTTGGTATCAATAAATATCTAGATCTGTAAAATTTGTTTATATCTATAGTTGGAAGTAACACAAATATGGATTTTATATACATATGCGTACGTAGAAATAAATTTATGTAGTTTGATGGCTACATTTTGTGATCATTAGTTATATTTTTGCATCGATCCAATTGTGATCTGTTGATTATTATCTTCTTTTTCTTTTGTGATTACGTTCTTTGTTAATCCCTAATGCCTTTTCTCTTTCTCTTTTCTTATTAGGTTTTCTTCTGGATTTTTTACTCTGATTATTGTCAATTGGCTCAAAGCTAGTTGTTGGCTCATAGCCTGGATACCATTGTTGGATAATTGATTTACTAATTATCTTTTCAATAGACTCTACCAGCCATGCTTCTTTTGGACTAACAAGAGATATTGCTTGGCCTTTTCTTCCTGCTCTGCCTGTTCTTCCTATACGATGTATATAATCTTCAGCTTGGTAAGGTAATTCATAATTTATAACTTGTTCTAGATTATGTATATCAATATCACGTGCTGCAACATCTGTAGCAATAAGTGCGCGTATATCTTTATCCTTAAATTGCTTTAATGTTTTTTCTCTATAACCTTGACTCTTGTCACCATGAAATGAGGCTGAAGCTATACCATCTTTTTTCATTTCTTGTGCTAATGAATCAGCTTGCTTTTTTGTTCTTACAAACACTAGAACTTGATGCCAATTCTTTGAGCCAATTAGATAAGAAGTTAGCTCTCTTTTTCTGTTTTGATCTACTGTATAGAAATTTTGCTCTATTAATGAATGATCACATTCTTCATCAAGTGTACTGTCAAGTTCGACAACTTTTGGAGCTTTAAGTAATCTTTTACTAATACTGAAGATTCTTTCATCAAAGGTCGCTGAAAATAATAAGTTTTGTCTATCATCTGGTATATATGCAAGTAGCCTATTTATTTCTTCCTTAAAGCCAAGATCTAACAACCTATCTGCTTCATCAAATACAAGTGTTTTTAATTTATCTAATGCAATAGCATTATTATCTAGGTGCTCTAATAATCGACCTGGTGTCGCGACAATTATAGCCGTACTTTCTGTGATATTAGCTAGCTGTATTTTTCCACTCACCCCGCCATACACCATGACAGATTCGATCTCTGCATATTTCGAAAATTGAACTAGGTTATTATGAATCTGTCTACATAATTCACGAGTTGGAGCAAGTATAAGAGTATTTATACCGCTTACTTTTTGTTTATTTGGTAATAGCTTTTGCAAGATAGGTAAGCCAAAAGCAGCTGTTTTTCCTGTTCCTGTATTAGCCCTTGCCATAACATCGTGATTAGCTAGTATTAAAGGAATAGCTAATTCTTGTATTGGTGTTGGATTTCGGTATGCTAGATCTGAAATAGCACTATTAATTGCATCGTTAAAATCGAATGCTGAAAAGTCGCTCATGTATAATCTAATTTAGTAATATTGAGCATAGTTTACCAGACTTTAGAAAAAACAATGTAGTAAAACGTTAGTACATATCGTCAAATTAATAAGGGATTTATGACATCGGATCATTATCAAGGTTTGCGTTTTCTTATAGTTGATAACATAAAACCATCGCAAGATATCCTTAAGCAGTTTGTCATGAGACTTACAAGTAAGCAGGTTGACAGTTCTCATTATGCTCAAGATGTTACTGCTATTTGTCAGCAAAAAGAATACGACGTGATTCTTTTAGGTTATGACCTAGGAGAAAACCAAAAGAATGGACAACAAATTCTTGAAGAATTAAGAATAAATAACCATATCAGTAGACATTGCATTGTCATCCTTATTACAGCTGAAATTTCACAAGCGATGGTATTAGCCGCTTTAGAACATAAACCAGATGATTATTTGTGTAAGCCCTACTCATTAAATGACCTCGATAAACGACTAACAAAGTGTTTAAAAAAGAAACAAGCAATGTCTTCTGTGTATCAAGCCCTTGAAATAGGTGATCCAAATTTAGTAATAGAATTTTGTGATCAAGCATTAGCAAAGAATACCCCTTATAAAACTGAATGCTTGGGTATTAAATCACGTCAATTTTATGAGTTGGAACAATACGAAAGAGCTAAAGAGATTTACGAGAGATATAAAGATACAGCGAATTGTCAATGGGCAAGTGTTGGTCTAGGAAAAGTTGCACTGCACGAAGAGAGGTTGATGAATGCAGAAGCTATTTTTAAATCTTTAATAAAAAAGCATCCGCTGTATTTATCTAGTTACGATTGGCTAGCTATCACCTATCAGAAGCAGTTTAATTTTATCTTCGCAGAAGAAATATTAGAGCAGGCACTAAAATTATCACCAAGGTCGATCCCTAGATTAAAGAAATATGCAAAGCAATGTTTAGACAATCATCATTTTGAAAAAGCTACTTTTGCATATGAGCAAACTTACAAACTAGCGCATAATTCAATTCATCATTCACCAGAAAATGCCATTATGTTTGCAAAGGCTCTAATGGAGTATTCTCCGACGTTACCGTTAGTAGATGCTAAGAAAATAAACAATAGAGCTTACGGCTATCTTAATCAAATGAATAAAGACTTTAAGCAACATGACGTCAAAATCCAATCCCATTTGTTAAGTGCATGCTTATTAGAAACAACACGAGATTTCGATATAGCAAAAAATGAAATTGACTCAGGTGAAAAACTTCTCAATAAAGAAATTAATGCTATTGATAAAAGTGTATTAAAGGATATTTCAAATACCTTAGTGAAACTTAATAGACCCTCAATACCTTCTGAGCTACTAATCAGTCAATCAGAAGGTGATAAAGAAGTTAGCTACCCGGTTAGTAATAGGGATAAAGCACAAGAGGCAATTGCTAAAGGCCAAGAGCTTTATGATAATAAAGAATATGCACTTGCTATTAAACAGCTAACTACAGCACAAGCACTTTATCCAAAACATGTGGGTATAAAGCTTAATTTGATACAAGCATTATTACTTTCATATGAACATAGTAATAAAAACATCGCACACCTCACTTATGCTCAAAGTTTACTCACGCAACTTAATGATATGAAAATCCCAAATGAAGAGCTTAATAGACTGAAAAAAATGCAAAAAAAATACCAGCATATAGCTGGTATTTAATTCATCAAAAGATGGTGGAGGGAGGTGGATTCGAACCACCGAAGGCGGAGCCGTCAGATTTACAGTCTGATCCCTTTGGCCACTCGGGAACCCCTCCAAATTGGAAATCTAGCAATGACCTACTCTCACATGGGAACTCCCACACTACCATCGGCGCTAACACATTTCACTTCTGAGTTCGGAATGGGATCAGGTGGTTCTATGTCGC
>NZ_SAWY01000032.1:3769-4321 GCF_006439335.1 Litorilituus lipolyticus
GACAAAAACTTGAATTCATTAATTGGCTTGTACAAACTAATGAATTAAAGCTAATTAAAAAGCCCGTTGCTTTCAACGGGCTTTTCTTAATTAGAAGCTTAGCAATGTCCCGCTTCGCTCTCACATGGGCTTCTCGTAACATAAGTCACACTGCCATCGGCGCGCGGTTTATTATCTAAACCTAAATTAGGAGCTTAGCAATGTCCTACTCTCACATGGGAACTCCCACACTACCATCGGCGCTAACACATTTCACTTCTGAGTTCGGAATGGGATCAGGTGGTTCTATGTCGCTATTGTCGCTAAGCAAAAAACGTACGACCTCCACAGATGGAGGAAGTGTCTAAGTTTGTCAGGAACAAACTAGACCAATCTCGGAAATCTAATATAAATCTTATCTTATTCAATCACAAAGTGCGTGACATTACTGTTTGTCAGTCTTCATACAAACCACTTAGGTGCTGTATGGTTAAGCCTCACGGGCAATTAGTATCAGTTAGCTCAAGGCCTCACAACCCTTACACACCTGACCTATCAACGTTGTAGTCTCCA
>NZ_SAWY01000033.1 GCF_006439335.1 Litorilituus lipolyticus
GGACTCTCCTCAATTGAAGCTTCTTATCAACTTCACTATGGCACATTCGCTAGCGATAGATGCCGAGTGGGGAGTCCATATCATTCGTTAGGCTTCAGGAGTATTGATGAAATATTTAATTACGCTATTTTTTATTGTAATAATAAGCGGATGTGTTTCTACGTCAAAATATGGCGGAGATTTTGTTGTGAAATTTGGGACAATTCAAACTACAACTGACGGTAAACATACCTTAAACCCAACCAAAAGAATTCTATTACAAAAAGGTGCTAATTTACCGAAATTTGGACTAAGAGTAGAGAATCTGACGAAAGAACCTTTCAAACTGGGCTATCATATTATAAAAGCTACTCCTACATTGTACGAAGCAAATTACCAATTAATTGAGCACAGTCCAGAATGGACTGTAGTAGAGTCAAATGACGGTACTTACGTAGAGTTTATAATTTCAAGTTACGATAAATATACCCTAGGAGATTACATTATTTATGCAAAAATCAATGGTAAAACATATAGACAGATAGATTACTCAATAATCTCAGGCTAACAGCGCATTAAGCATGATACTGTTAATATCTGGCTGTTTGCTACTGCGCTGTTTATTTTAATTAACTACTATTTGCCTATTTTGTGGGCGTTATATTTTGAATCAAGAGGTGGATTATATGGACAAAGCACTGCAAACGATGATTGAAAATATCCCTGAGAAAACAGGTAAAAAATTAGAAGAATGGTTTGAAATATTAAAGAAAGAAAAGATCGAAAAACATTCGGTGGCTGTAAAGTGTTTGAAAACAGAGTATGGAGTGACGCATGGGTTTGCAAATACCATAGTCACTTTATTCAAAGAGAAAAATGACTCGCCTGAAGATTTAGTTTTAAACCAATATACTGGCAAAGAGTCACTGAAACCTATTTATGAATTGCTCCTTTCTATTGTGAAAAATTTCGGTGAAGATGTAGTAATAGCCCCCAAAAAGGGAAGTGTAAGTTTAATTAGAAAGAACCAATTTGCTTTAATTAAACCTGCCACTAAAAAGAGAATAGATTTAGGTTTAAAACTTAAAGGTATAGAAGTACAAGGGAGCTTAGAGAGTTCGGGACCATTTGGTGCAATGTGTACCCATAGAGTACAGCTGCACAATTTATCTGATGTTGATAATGAAGTGATTAGATGGTTGTCAAAAGCTTATGAAAACTCTGTCTAATCAGAGCATAAAAACGAATACATAATGACAAAAATATTGGCTTTTACTGCTAATTAGCTTAGTTTAACCAACATAATACTTACCACTTAACGGGGGCAGTAGTTAGCGGTTTATTTGGTCTGTAAGGTATTGCCACTTATCATTAAGGGGTTGTACGGTATGATGTTATGCCGTTGTTTTATTTGCTATTTATCTTTACCTTTTTCTAACTTCAACTGGCGTAACTATGGCATACTTGCGCTTAAAAATAGGCAGTTTATGGTTCGCGGTAATTTACCAAGCAAGTTCTTATATTTTTATACATAAACTATTTACTCTCATTACCGTGCAAAATGCAGATTCAAGTTGGTTTATTGATGAGTTTGGAGCTGTTATCGCTGTTTTTGCATGTTGTGTGGCAGTATACTTTCGGAGAAAAGGTGTCGTTGAATATACAGCGGTCAAACCATAACAACTGCGTTAAAGTTTCGTTTAAGCTGTGATCAAGAGTTTGGATCCCTTTATTGCACTTGAGCTTTTAGTCAGACTGTAAACTCTTTTGTATAGAGGGAATATAACAAGGAGAGCTTGATGAATAGATTAACTATTTTAATATTATCCGTATTTTTTCTTATTTCTTGCGATGAAAATAAAGAAGAGGTTTTTGAGTGTCTCACGGTAATAGAGCCAGTAATCATACCTGCTGTTCGGGTATACCTTTTCGATGTTAACCAACTTCCTCTTAATGTGTGCGATGCAATTTTGACGGTTGATAATCCTGAACACCATGAATCTATTTACGGTTCAGCACAGGGGAATTGTGAAGAGCAATTCAGTTTGGAAGGTGGTTATAACCTTATTGAGTATGACGTTCTTATTGAGAAAGCAGGTTTTATTAATCAAGAATTTAGCGCTGTTTTACCTATTGAGATAGAATGTGGGTATGAAACAATTGAATTAGATGTTTATTTGGTAGCTGATTTATAGTTTTTAATAAACTACCTGATAACCAATTAAACGCGCAGGTGTCAAATGTAGCTTAGCTTAGTTTTGTACTAATAAATTGAATTAAGCTTAGAGTTAATCTGTCCTTCAAATAAAGGGTATTACAGATAAAAATGAGAATTGTCTTATGAGTAAAGTTGAACAATGTACTAATAGGTTTGATGAGCCATTAAATAAGGTTTTAGAGATGTTTATCTCTGTTACAGTATTAGCGCTTGGTATTATTGCATTTGTAAAGATCATGACACCTAATGAAAGCTCACTTTTTTACCCATTAGATGATTTATTAAGGTTTGGCTTATTTACAGTGACGTTGTTTTTAATAATGTCTTTTATATGCAAACCATTATTTAACGCATTGAAAATAGTAAAACTTAATTAGTAACACAATAGGGATGTTGCTTACGGGTTCGTTCCTCTATGATGATAACAAAGATAATTTTGCCTCATGATGAGGCTTAAGTGAAATGGAGTTTACATGATAATTTGGTTAATAATATTACTTTTTACCTCACCAGTATTTTCATCAGAATTTAATATAGATAACTATTCGTCGTCTATAGAGTTTGCTCAGGTAACTCAGGTTGAAGTAAGCAAAAGAGCGAACGGTACTTGGTGTTTTGACACTTCAGTTCGTCACAATGACCAAGGCTGGGAGCATTATGCTGACAGATGGGAAGTTCTCGATTTACAAGGAAATCAACTCGGGCACCGCATACTTGGTCATCCTCACGATAATGAGCAGCCCTTTACTCGCAGTCGTTGTAATATAAAAATCCCATCAGAAATTACTAAAGTAGTTGTGCGCGCCAAATGCAACAAGCATGGCTTTGGTGGTAAGGCATTGTTAGTCGAACTAAATAAATAGAGCCTTCACCTAATCGAGCTATCCTAAAAATAAAACTTTGTTGTCCGTTCTTCGGGTGTACTTTAGCCAATAATATTTTGCCTTTTAATGATGGCGATATATTTTTATAAAAATACTGGAGTTGAAATGAAATTGTTAAGCATGCTTTTATCATTGTATTTATTAGTGTCTATAGAGGCTTATGCAAATACACAAGTTAATGTGTCTGAAGCATTTAATGAAATGAAGTCCTTAGTTGGCGTTTGGAAAAAGGAAAATGGAAAGAGCCCTAATTTCTCAGTGTCATTTGAATTAACAGCAAATGGTTCTGTTTTGGTTGAAACGTGGCTGCGTAAGGGTAGAAAACACTCCTTTACTATGTATCATTTAGATAATGAAGGTTTGATGGCAACCCACTATTGCCCTCAGGGAAATCAACCAAGAATGAAATTGGCAAAAGAATCAACCATTGATGATTTACGTTTCAAATTTTTTGACGCCACTAATTTGAGTGATTTAGCTGATTCTCACCAACACTCACTAGGTTTTGAGTTTTCAAAAAAGACAAACTCAATTCTTAGAAAAGAGTCCTATGTTAGTTCTGACGATGAAGAACATTCAGCATTACAATTAGTTCGTGTTAAGTAGTGTTAGGCTTTGATTTAGTTTAGAAAAAACACATTGAGGTATTATGCATAAACATAACCGCTTTCTACTCATTGGCGCTATTTGTAGCGCCATAGCTGCTATTGCTCATTTGGGTTGCATTCTTTTTGGCGCTGAGTGGTACCGTTTTTTTGGTGCTGGAGAACAAATGGCTATGATGGCGCAAGAAGGGCATTGGTACCCTGTAGTGGTCACATCAGTGATTTCACTCATGTTAATTATTTGGTCACTTTATGGCTTTTCTGGCTCAAGAGTCATTCCTAGGCTGCCATTGTTAAAACTTGGTCTTGTTGTTATTTCTCTTATTTACATTATTCGTGGTATTGCTTTTGTTGCTATTATGCCAATGTTTCCTGAAAACAGTTTAACGTTCTGGTTGATAAGCTCAGGCATTTGTCTGTTTATTGGTTTGATGTATTTTGTGGGAACTGTTCAATGTTGGGCATTCTTAAATGAAAAAGTGACTGAGTCATAACAAGTTGAATTATGAACTATGCGTAAATCAGATAAAAAAATAGATAAGGAACTTTGTGTGGTATTAACCCATGTATGTGAGGTAGCTTTGAAAAAAGTAAAAGGATTTCAATGGTTAACCCATTTGGTTAATTATTCCAATTTTCCACAAAGTTTACAGGTAGTTTGTGTTTTTGATTCTAAGGAACACCTTGACAGTTATTTAGTTTCAAAGCAGCAACAGCATTTAGTTTCGCTAATACAAAGTGAACTTAACCGTTTGAATATTAAGCTTAAGCCTATTAATAAGCATGTCTCCTATGACACTGAAGAGGCTTGTCTTATGCAACATAATGGTAATTGGGCGACTAGGCTTGCCAGTGTTTAACCGTTTAGTACATTGTCTTTTAAGAATTTGAGAGTGGTTTAAAATGTCAGATAAGTTAATTTTTAAAGCGTATTTACCGAGCTATAAAGACGATTGTTTAGCGCTATTTGATGACAATTGCCCCGAATTTTTTGCACCGAATGAACGCAATGATTATGCCGCGTTTCTTGATAGTAACCCTGTGGGGTATGAGGTTTGTTTAGTTGGTGACACAGTTATAGGTGCTTTTGGCTTAATAGGCGATGTCGAAGAGTATAAACATATTAACTGGATTTTAATCTCATCTAAGTCACAAGGTTTGGGTATTGGATCTCGCTTTATAGACAGAGCGATTCAGGCAGCTAAAAAAGATGAATTACAGCATATTAAAATTGCCGCAAGTCATTTATCTGCCCCGTTCTTTGCAAAATATGGTGCTCGTGTTATTCGTGAAATACCTCATGGTTGGGGAGCAAATATGCATAGAATTGATATGGAGTTACACCTTTAGTGTAAAGTGATATTGATGATCATTTATAAGTTTTCGGATGAGCAAATCAAACAGGTTCACCAACTGTATCAAGAAGTGTGGTGGGGGAAAGAGCGTACTTTTGAAGATACGAAACGTTGTATTCAAGGCTCGCAAGTGTGTATAGGCATACTTAATGAAAAAGGTCGTTTAATTGCCTTCACTCGAGTTATTAGCGATTTTATTTATAAAGCTATTATTTTTGATGTTATTGTCAGCGAAAATTATCGTACCCAAGGGCTAGGTCAACAGTTAATGAGTTTAGTCAAAAGTCATGAACAGCTACGAAACGTCAAGCATTTTGAATTATACTGCTTACCTGAAATGGAGTCTTTCTACAGGCGCTTTGGCTTTTCAACTGACATCGATGGCATAAAATTGATGCGCTGCGTTAATGCTTAAAAATTGAACGAGTGCTGTTTGCTTGCTGTGCTAATTAAGAGTTTTGCTTGTCGCAATGGTTTTCTGTTCCATATTACTCTTTACTTATAATGTTTAGGCCTTTCTATTAGGCTACTAAGTGGAGGTAATAAGTAATGTTATAAGTACGCAATAAGCTATTGGTAACGGTTTTATGGCTATTAATGATACCATCCTTTGCTCAACCTTTTTCATTACCGTTTGAAAATCAGTCAGTTCAAAAATCTTCCAACCTCCTAGAAAAAAATCAATCACAACTACAGCTATCTCTTGAAGGAAAGTCTTTCAAAGGGACGATTAAAGCTAAAGGACTTATTGGCTTTTGGGGAGTTGAAGGTGTTTTATCATTTGCTGATGGCAAGCTTATTTGGTCAGCTAAAGGTTCACAAGAGTCAGCGCCTTATTTATTGGTGCATGAAAATGATATGTTGAAGTTTAGTGCCCGACTAAAAGCAGATGGAGGAACCTTTGTTCAATGGATTGGCTTTTATAATGGTAAAAATGTGGTAGATGTACAGGCAAAATGGAGCCGAGTGAATGAGGATGATTTTATTCACGATCTTTTCTTGCCCGACATAATTGAATTGGAGTTTACACCAAAAAGTAAGCACTAATACGATAAAACTATATACTATTGTATGCGCATAATTTTATGTTACTTTAACCTTATGAGTCAGGTCATTATTGGTTTATTTCTTGGATCAATTTTAAAAGTGGAGTTAGTTATGGAGTTAGGTGCGTTTTCGGTTAGTTTAGCCGTTAAAGATATTGAAGCGTCAAAAGTTTTCTATCAAAAACTGGGCTTTGAAGTCATTGGCGGTGAACAATCTCAGCATTGGTTAATTCTGAGAAATGGCGATCATACTGTTGGTTTATTTCAAGGTATGTTTGAAGGCAACATCATGACTTTTAATCCCGGTTGGGATAAGCAATGTAATCCCCTTGAATCTTTTAATGATGTTAGAGAATTATTAGCCGATTTTAAGGCTAAAGGCATAGAAACAGAGCAGGAATCGATTACTGATGAAAGTGGCCCTGCAAGTTTTTCAATTAAAGACCCTGATGGTAATGCTATTCTAATTGATCAGCATGTATAAAGGTTCTCCATAAAATATTCATCATATTTAAGCCATCATAATTAAAGGATTAACCACACAATATGCGAATCTTTTCTATGCATAAATATAGCTATGTAGCTTTAGCTTTATGCTTTTTTAGCTTTATCCTTTGGGTTATTTATCAAGCCAATACAGGGCAGCAGACTGTATTTTTCCAGTTAGTTGCTGCTATTCCTTATGGTGACAAATTAGGGCATTTTTGTTTGTTTGGCCTTTTAACCTTGCTGGTTAATTTTTCTTTGAACTTTAAGACATTGAGATTAGGTTTTACTCAGCTTTATCTAGGGTCAGTACTCGTGAGTACTTTTGTTATTGTCGAAGAGCTTAGTCAATTTTTTATACCCAACAGAACATTAGACCCTCTTGATTTATTAGCGGATTTCGTTGGGATTTTGACTTTCAGCTTGCTTAGTGTTTACTTTCAAAAATCTCTTGAAGAGTAATGTCATTATAAAGCCTATTTTTCATTCATATATTAATGGAATGTCTCATTATGAATAGCCAATTCGTTCCAAATTTGTTTATGGCTCCAGAGACTTATCTAAGTAAGTATTTTTATTTTCGCCCACTAAATCAGGAAGTTGCCGAGCAAGATTATGAGGCAGTCATGTCTAGTCAAAAATCTTTGCAAGGCATTTTTGGGCCCGATTATGACTGGCCTGAAAGTACGATGACATTGCAACAAAGCAAGGCAAGTTTACAGGTACACCAGCAGGAGTTTCTTGCTAATCAGGCATTTGCCTACTCAGTGTTTAACAATGAAAAAGATCGGTGCTTAGGCTCGGTATATATTGACCCTTGTCAGTCTTCTACATTCGACTGCGAAGTGTACTTTTGGATAAGGGATGATAGTCGAGCGCTAGAAGAGTTGTTATATCAAACCGTTTTAACTTGGCTAAAGCATGATTGGCCTTTTACTCAGTTAGCCTTTCCTGGAAGAAACATTACGTGGCAAGATTGGCAGTTAGTAATGAATGTTAATAAACAAAAACCTAAAACGATTAAGTAAAGGAGTTATGTTATGGAAAAATTATTTTTAGGTATCAATAACCATGTGGTCTGTTTAAGTAAGAATACTGGTGAGCAGCTATGGAAAACTAAACTTAAAAGTTCAAGTATTACTAATGTGTATTACGAAGCTGACAATATTTTTGCCTACTCAGGTGGGCATTTGTTTTGTTTAACAGCAGCAACGGGTGAGGTAGTCTGGGAGAACCCGTTAAAGGGATTTGGCTATGGTACGTGCATTATTGCCAGTGAGCAGCAAAACTCTGCTGTTATCGCCAATCAAGTTGCAGCTCAGCAAGCTGTAGCTGCTTCAACGGTTGCTGCAACCACTGCTACATCAAGTAGTTAAATCACTATTTATTTAGAGGGGCACTATGACCTTTACAATACAATATAGCAATCAACCAGATACTGAAGAGTTGCAAGTATTAGAAGATGGATTAAACCAATTTACTGCGTCACATATTGGTGATGATGATAGAAAAGAAATTACTTTTTTTATAAGAAATGATCAAAATGAGATTGTCGGTGGTATTAAAGGTAGTCATGGCAGTTATGGTTGGCTATGGGTTGATACATTGTGGGTTAATGAGACTTTAAGAAAGCAAGGTTTTGGTGGTCAGCTATTATTAGCATTAGAGCAACAAGCAATCAAAAATGGTTGTCAAAATGCCTATTTGAATACCTTTAGTTTTAGTGGTGTTGAGTTCTATAAAAAGCACGGCTATAGCGTGTATGCCCAGCTAAAGGACTTTCCCAAAGGGCATAGTGTTTATAGTTTACAAAAAAAACTAGTTGAGAATTAACCTTGTGATGCGTATTTATAATAACGAATACCATAAAGGAGGCAAGTATGAGAGTGACAAATAAAATAGCATTAGTGACTGGAGCAGCTCGAGGGATTGGTGAAGCTGTTGCAAAATTATTCAGTGAGGAAGGGGCTGTTGTCATATTGTCAGACATTGATGATGAGCTTGGTGCCACGGTTGCTAGCGGTTTATCAGGAGAGCATGACTATATTCATTTAGATGTATCTAGTGAATCAGACTGGCAACAAGCACAACAATATATTGAAAATAAATATGGTCGACTCGATATTTTAATTAATAACGCTGGAATTACAGGGTTTTTAGAAACGTCTGGGCCTCATGATCCTGAAAATTTGGATTATGAAAGCTGGAAAAAAGTTCATCAAGTCAATGCTGATGGCATCGCTTTGGGCTGTAAAACCGCGATTAAATTGATGAAACATTCTAAAGCGGCGAGCATCGTTAACTTGTCTTCTCGCTCAGGCATTGTTGGCATTCCTGGGGCGTCTGCCTATGCGTCAAGTAAGGCGAGTATTAGGAACCACACAAAAACTGTGGCACTTTATTGTGCTGAAAAAGGTTATCCTATTCGCTGTAATTCGCTACACCCTGGAGCCATATTAACTCCATTGTGGGATGCAATGTTAGGTGAGGGTGAAACAAAGCAAGAGGCGATTAATGCTATTGCGGCGGATATTCCCATAGGTACTATGGGGGAGGCGAAAGATGTTGCTTATGCTGCATTATATTTGGCTTCAGATGAGGCCAAATACGTAACCGGAATAGAGCTTACCATTGATGGTGGTATTTTAGCGGGTAGTGCTGCTTCGCCAAATCGAAAATAGTGATTTATCATTAAATAAGAATAATAAATATAAGCATTGATATAGGAAGAATAATTATAATGAATAAGCTACTTTTTGGCGTTATCGCATTGTTACTTTCATTTGAGGCTTTAGCTTGCTCATGTAAATATCATGGCTTGTTAGAGAAATGGCAATTAGCTGAACATGTTTTTATTGCTGAGGTAAAAGATGTAAAAATCTTAAAAGAAAGTGATGCTAAGAATTTTCAAGAAGGAAAAGTACAAGGAAATATAGCCGTTTTATCTTCTTTTAAAGGACAACCTGATTTAATTACCAGCTTGAGTGCGGCTCATAAGCCTGTGTGTTGTACTTGCTCAACCACGATAAAACGCGATAAATATGTGGTGTTTGCAAGTAAAGCCGGAGAGTTAACACTGAGCAGTTGCAGCATGACTTCATTGTTAAGTAATACGCCGTATTATGAAGAAGTGTTAACTCAGCTAAAATCTGGTGCTGCAGCACAGCAATATGTCGGAAAATATAACACAAGAAAAAGAGTGCTTACTTTAGATTCTGGTACAAAAAGTATTCCTGTGCATGAGTTTTTCTACGACTTTGAAGTGACCAATAATGATGTAGTTATCGAAGGCTTTCCCTTAAAAGATGGTAGCATCTTTTTAACTAGCATTGATACCGTAACGCCTTTAGATAATGATTGATGATTTGTATACATGTTTATTTACATTGTTAAGGTGTAGTTTTATTTAAACGTTATATAAAGTGGTTGTTTTTGATATAAAAAATTTGTAAGGAATGATAATGACAAAGTGGCTTTTTTTATTTGTAAGTCTGGCTTTTTCAGCGATGAGTATAGCTAAAGAAAAGACTATAGACCTCAATAAATTTGCTCAAGAGTATTTTGAAAAAATGGTTGCAACTCAATCACCTAATGCAACAGCAAAAGAGTTAGAAGTTTATTTGGCTTTGCTAAAAGAAGATGTTGGACATTCGCATCTACCTTGGGAAACAGATGATGCAAGATTACCTGATGGTAAGCAAGCTATGCGCAAAGGAATGACTTTTTATTTAGGAGCGCATACACATTATCAAGCCGAATTACTTGATGTATTCACTTTTAATCAATCTGCTGTAGCTATTCGCTATAAAAATGATGCAAAAGGTATTCATCCACAAAACAATCAAGCTATTGCTTATAGCCAAGTAATGATGGAAGTTTTGGAAATTGAAGATGGTAAAGTAGCCGTTATTCGCAAATACCATGAGTAAAACTACCCAATGTTTGCTGCTCGGTGAAAATGTTTAACTGCACACTCAGCATTTGAAGATATACTTTAAATGAATCAATCATTACCCTCATTAGAAATTAAAGCTCATACCAATAAACATGCACGTTTTTTGGTAGCACTAGGCTTATTTTTGATACTGATAAATTGTGCTATTAGTATGGTTTGGTGGAATGAACTTCGATTGGTATTGATGTTTGTTTATTTGGTTGCTTTAGTTGTTGTGATTACTGGTGTAGCTAAACTATCAGAGCCTAAGTTTAGCTTGACCATTACTCCACAAAATATTACTTACCATCATAGGTATGGACAGTGGCAGCTTAATTGGTCGCAAATAAAGCGATTAGGCCTAGTGAAAGAAACTTATGGAGTTTCTCAAATAGAGTTGCCTTATTTGGGAGTGAAATTAAATGATATTTCTGAGCTGGTAACGCAAATATCCCCTAGGTTGGCAAATAGGCTTATTCACGAACAAAAGCCTCTAATTGCTTTTGCTATTAAATGTCAATTAATGCCTTTTGAACAAGGTGTAATATCATTTGAGCCAGTTCATCTTGGCAATGGTCAACTATTGAAAGGACCTGTAGCTGCATTTATTCATCATTGTAGAGCTCTTGATAGGGCATTGGGTTTTCATTTGTTTATTCCTCACTCTTCAATGGATAGAGAGTTGACGGATTTTCATCAACTATTAAACAAGTGCCAAGCTTATGCAAAAAATTATCATTAAGTTAGCGAGTTAAACAATGCTCAATAATACTGTGCTCACCATCATCATTCTTGAGAAATAAAGCACTAAAGGAAAAGTCACCACATGGCTAAAGTTACATTAACAGGCTATATCATAGTACCTGAAGATGAGATAAAAGATGTTATTGAAGCATTAAAAATACATACAGAGTTAACCATTGCAGAAGCAGGCTGCCTGACGTTTGCTGTAACGCAGGATAAGTTAAATAGACAAAAATTTAATGTTTTTGAAGAGTTTATTAATAAGCAGGCATTTGACAATCATCAAATGCGAGTTAAGCAATCATCGTGGGGAAAAATCACTGCTAATGTGAGTAGACATTACCAAGTCTCAATAGATTAAAGTAATTTATAATGACCATATAAGTTATTTGGAGGAAGTTATGATTGATAAAATAGGACAGATAGCCGTGGCGGTAACCGATGTTCCAAGAGCTATTCGGTTTTATTGTGATATCTTGTCGTTAGAGTTCTTATTTGAAGCTTCGCCTAACTTAGCTTTTGTTCGATGTGGTGATATACGCCTTATGTTAACTACGTTACAAGGTGAAGTATGTGATCATCATACTTCAGTGATTTATTATCAAGTTAAAGATATTGAAGCCACCACTGTAATGTTGAAATCACGAGGTATTGTTTTTGAACGAGAACCTCAACTCGCAGCTAAGATGCCTGATCATGACCTATGGTTAGGCTTTTTACGCGATCCCGATAATAATTTGATTGGCATTATGGCTGAAATCACCACAGAAAGTTAAAGAGAGTAGTATGGATTATTTAGCTGTAAACAAAGACACTTGGAATAAGCGAACCAAAATTCATCTTAATTCAAAATTTTATGATGTAGAGAAGTTTTTAGCGGGTGGCTGTTCATTGAATGCTGTTGAATTGGCTCAAGTTGGTGATGTCAAAGGAATGCGACTCTTACATCTTCAATGTCATTTTGGTCAAGATACCTTATCTTGGGCAAGACTAGGGGCTGATGTAACAGGTGTTGATTTATCATCTGAAGCCATCAAAGAAGCAGAGCTGTTAGCAAAGAAATTGAATATTGAAGCAAATTTTATCTGTGATGATGTTTTAGCATTTGGTGAAAACAATCACGAAAAATATGACATTGTTTATACTTCCTATGGGGTTTTATGTTGGTTGGCAGATATAGACGCATGGGCTAAAACAGTATCTGATGCTTTAGTTGATGGGGGGCAATTCAACCTCGTTGAGTTTCATCCATTTAATGATGTTCTTAGTGGCTATGCGTACTTCCCGTCAAGTGAGCCTGATATAGAAGAAGAGCCTACTTATACAGAAAATGCAACGGATGAACAATCTACAGTAGTCACTTGGCCACACTCAATGAGTGAGGTGATGAACGCCTTAATTCGTCAGGGTATAAGTATTGAGAGCTTTAATGAGTTTGCCTACAGCCCATATAATTGTTTTGAAGGGTTAGAGGAAGTTGCCGGTAAAGGCTTTCAGTTAATGAGGAATGGTCAACAGGTACCATTGCTATATTCCATTAAAGGAGTAAAGCTCTAAATATCATGTAAGGTGTAAATTAATATATTATCTACTACTTTGATAACCTATGAGTTTAGGGAGTTAGAGTTTGGTTTTTTTATGTTTTATCATATGATTCATGTATAAGCTTCAGTCTGAATAAGGAACAATTATGCTGAAAAAAGTTGTCCATAGTCCATACTTGAATTTGTTTAGTGGCTTAGTTTTATTATTAACTGCGGGTTGGGAGACATGGGACAGGCTTGGAGAGTTTAGCCTTGCTGCTCATCATGGTGTGCTTGTCTTTAGTATTATTCAATTACTTAAAGTTATTCCTGAGTTGTTACACGGCCTTCAAGAAATACATGAGTCGGTAGAGCCTTGTAAAGAATAGTGATATATATAATCGTTTCAGTGATGCAAGGGAATTAATATGTTATCTATTTCGGGTATTGACCACATCGTATTAAGAACTAATTGCTTACAGGCAATGTTACATTTTTATTGCCATGTTTTAGGTTGTGAAATTGAAAGGCAGACTGATAAAACCGTCGGGTTGACGCAATTAAGGGCAGGCTCTGCGTTAATTGATCTTGTTGATATAGATAGTGAACTTGGGCGATTAGGTGGCGGTTCACCCACTAAACTAGAGAATAATGTTGATCACTTTTGCTTACAATTAACTAATGAATCAATCGAAGAGGTCAGTCGTCACTTGTTGTTACATGATATAGACGTTGGTAAGTTCGAAGAGCGCTATGGCGCTCAAGGGTTTGGAAAGTCAGTATACATTAATGATCCTCAGGGAAATACGGTTGAACTAAAGGTTCAGCTTACTTCTTAACTTAATACAGGTTTAGGGATAACTACAAAATCCTTACCGTTTCAAAGGCAATAACACTTTCTTGTATAATCTTATTGAATATTAAGGAGAAAATATTTCTTAATAAGTCATGGTTCCTCTACAGAAACAGTGATAAAACAGTTGATATATAAATACAAAAATAGCTTTAGAGTTTATTTTAGCTTTTATTATCTGACCTGACAGCGTTGTCATTCTGTGGTGTGAATGTTATGTTATTTGCAAATTTCATAGTTATATAATGCTAAAAGGTGAGTGAAATATAGCTTTTGCCTTGAATATTAATGTAAGAACTAGGTATGGCAAATGGCTTAATAGCTACCTGTTTATAAGGTTTGCTAACTCAGTTGTAACGATTAAGTTAGAGTAAAAACGTAAATTAAGACTAAAGCCGTATATGAAAAGCTAAATAAACTTTCTAGTATGTTAATTAACACTAATAAGCTAGCTGTGATTAGCAACGACAATAATAACTTATTACATCAGGTTAATATCCCGAAGGAAAAGAGTATGAACGAACTTAAACCTTGTTATCCCGTTTCAGATAAAGCCAAAGCACATACGCATTTAGATGCTGCTACATACGATGCCATGTATAAGCAATCCATTGAACAGCCAGAGGTGTTCTGGGGTGAGCAGGCGGAAAAATTCATTGATTGGTATCAACCATGGGATGAAGTGAGCAAAGTCGATCTGAAGAACTCAGAAATAAACTGGTTCTCTGGCGGTAAGTTAAACGTTAGTTATAACTGTATTGACCGTCATTTAGCGACAAAAGCAAATGATACGGCAATCATTTTTGAAGGTGACGATCCAAGTGATGATTTGAAAGTCACTTATCAAGAATTGCATGATCATGTATGTCGTTTCGCCAACTTATTAAAAGAGCGCGGCGTGAAAAAGGGTGATCGTGTGTGTATCTATATGCCAATGATTCCAGAGGTAGGTTACGCTATGCTAGCCTGTGCTCGCATTGGTGCGATTCACTCAGTTGTTTTTGGTGGTTTCTCTACAGAATCAATTAAGGCGCGTATTTTAGATGCAGATTGCCAAGTTGTTATTACGGCGGATGAAAGTGTTCGTGGTGGTAAGCGTATTCCATTAAAGTCTAATGTTGATGCGGCTATTGCTGATTGTCCGAATGTACATTCAGTGATTGTTGTTACTCGCACTGGTGGTGATATTGCTTGGAATGAAAAAGTTGATATTAACTACTCTGAAGCTGTAGAGAATTTATCTGCGGTTTGTGAACCCGAAGTGATGGATGCTGAAGATCCACTGTTTATTTTATATACCTCGGGATCAACAGGCACACCAAAAGGTGTTGTTCATACGTGTGGTGGTTATATTCTTTATGCTGCTATGACGCACAAGTACGTTTTCGATTATAAAGAAGGTGAAGTATATTGGTGTACAGCGGATGCTGGTTGGATTACTGGGCACTCTTATATCTTTTATGGTCCATTAGCCAACGGTGCTACAACATTGGTGTTTGAAGGTGTACCAACGTACCCAGATGCTGGTCGTTTTTGGCAAGTTTGTGAAAAGCATAGTGTTAATGTGTTCTATACCGCACCAACAGCTATTCGTGCATTGATGAGTGTGGGTGATGAATTAGTTGAGAAAGCGGACTTATCATCATTACGTTTGTTAGGCACTGTGGGTGAACCAATTAACCCTGAAGCGTGGCATTGGTATTATGAAGTTGTTGGTAAGAGTAACTGTCCAATTGTTGATACTTGGTGGCAAACTGAAACAGGTGGCATTTTAATTACATCTCTTCCTGGGGCGGTTGATATGAAACCAGGTGCTGCTGGTAAACCATTCTTTGGAGTTCAACCGGCATTATTTGATAAAGACGGTAATACCTTAGAAGGTGAAAACCAAGGTTTGTTAGTGATGACTGCTAGTTGGCCAGGGCAATTACGTACAGTTTATGGTGATCATAACCGTTTCTATCAAACCTATTTGAGTCAATATCCAGGTAACTACTTTACTGGTGATGGTGCGAAACGTGATGAGGATGGTTTCTATTGGATCACTGGTCGTGTTGATGACGTTCTAAATGTATCTGGTCACCGTTTAGGTACCGCTGAAATTGAAAGCGCATTGGTATTACACCCTGCGGTAGCTGAAGCCGCGGTTGTTGGTTATCCACATGAAATCAAAGGTCAAGGTGTATACTGTTACGTGACACTTATGGGTAATGCTAGTGAGTCAGATGAGTTAAATACCGAACTGAAAGAGTTTGTTGCTAAAGAATTAGGTCGTTTTGCTAAACCTGATTACATTCAATGGGCTCCTGGTTTACCTAAAACACGTTCAGGTAAGATCATGCGTCGTATTTTACGTAAGATTGCTGAAAATGAAGTAGATAGCTTAGGTGATACTTCAACCCTTGCTGACCCAAGTGTGGTAGAGAATTTAATTTCTCAACGCATCGTTCATGGCGGTTAAGTAAGCTTTTTAAAAGTTATAAAAGCGCCTGTAGGCGCTTTTTTTATGTCAAAAATAAATTACCTACGATTGCATTTTAACTATCCACCAAAGGCCAACAGCGGCTTTATAGCCTTATTTATTAACTGAATTGATGATATTTGTGGCTGGAATAAACATCACCACTTCTTAAAAAAACCTTAATTATTTACGGCTTATACTTTTTTGTGCGGTTTTTTAGAAATTTTATACAAAAACACTATACGAAGCGAAAAAACTGTGTAAAAATATACTTACAAATCGCGTAATTAAATCTTTACGATTTTGGATTTTTGGTTTTGGTTAAGCGCTAGCCCTTTAAATACGGCTTAATGTTAGCTATCAATATTTCTGTAAATCATATATTTAGCTATCGCATTTTAACTAAGTTATGAGACAAGGTTGTTTTCATAACTATTTATTTGCTTGTTAAAAGTTAGTTTAGAGGAAAAGCACATGTCAGATGCAACTCATAAAAGTACCCTTAATGATATTCACGTTAATGCCGAACACGTTCTCATTACCCCACAACAGTTAAGAGATGAACTACCACTGGTTGATGCCGGAAGAGAGTTTGTGAAGTCTTCGCGAAAAGTTATTGCAAACATTATTCATAAACGTGATCCGCGTTTACTTGTGATTAGTGGTCCATGTTCAGTCCATGACATTGATGCCGCAAAAGAATACGCTCGTAAACTAAAAGTGCTGCATGATAAGTACCAAGACTCTTTATACATTGTAATGCGTGTTTACTTTGAAAAACCACGAACAACAGTAGGTTGGAAAGGTTTGATTAATGATCCTCACATGAATGGCTCATTTGATGTTGAAACCGGATTACGTAATGCCCGTGAATTATTATTGTACTTAACGGATTTAGGACTGCCGCTTGCAACAGAGGCACTTGACCCTATTAGCCCACAATACTTAGCAGAGTTATTTAGTTGGTCTGCCATCGGTGCCCGTACAACTGAGTCACAAACTCACAGAGAAATGGCCAGTGGTTTATCTATGCCAATAGGCTTTAAAAATGGTACTAATGGCAGCTTAGGCGTGGCTATTAATGCCTTGCAATCAGCGGCTTCATCACACCGTTTTATGGGGATTAACACCCAAGGTCAAGTGGCGTTAATAAAAACATCAGGTAATCCGGATGGTCATGTTATTTTACGTGGTGGTGCTCAACCTAATTATGATTCAGTCAACGTTGCAGAATGTGAAGAGGCACTTGCTAAGCATGGTTTAGAGCCGGGTATTGTTGTGGATTGTAGCCATGGTAATTCAAATAAGGATTATAGACGTCAACCTTTAGTCGCTGAAAACGTAGTTAATCAAATTTGTGAGGGCAATAAATCAATTATTGGTATTATGCTAGAAAGTAACTTAGAGGCAGGAAACCAAAGTGCTGATTTAGCGAGAGCAGATATGACTTATGGTGTATCAGTAACTGATGCTTGTATAGACTTTACAACCACAGAGCAATTGTTAGAAGATGCGGTAAGCAAAGTAGCAGATGCGCTACAGCAACGTACAAATGACTAATAACTATCTTAGGATATAAATAAAGTAACAATGAAAGACTTTGACGAAAAATTAACGCTTTTGCGTGATGAGATAGATGATATTGACAGCCAGTTGGTAGAATTATTACGTCGTCGCTTAACTGTTACTGCGAAAGTAGGGGCATTGAAAAGTGAAGTTGGAATGCCAATTTATGCCCCTGAACGTGAAGCTAAGCTGTTTAGTATGCGCCGCAAACAAGCCATGGACGTGGGGTTGTCGCCAGACTTAATTGAAGATGTATTACGACGTTTAATGCGTGATTCATATGAAAGCCAAGATGCGAGCGGCTATCAATGCATTAACCCTGATTGCAAAAAAGTGGTAATTGTTGGTGGTAAAGGGCAGTTAGGTAGTGTCTTTGTTGATTTATTTGAACGCTCTGGTTATGCAGTGGAGATTATTGAACAGCAAGACTGGCCTAATAGTGAACGTATATTAGCAGGCGCGGGAGTTGTTATTGTTGCGGTACCTATTCGGTTAACGGCAATGGTAATACACCATCTAAATAACCTACCTACAGACTGTATTTTAGCTGATATCACCAGTATTAAAGAGTCGCCAATCTTTGAAATGATGAAAGCTCACTCTGGTCCTGTAATTGGTTTACACCCTATGTTTGGTCCTGATGTTACCGGTCTTATCAAGCAAACTATTATAGCCTGTGAAGGCCGATATCCTGACAAGTATAATTGGTTGTTAGAACAGTTTAGAGTGTGGGGAGCTAAAATATATCCGGTTGAAGCACATGAGCATGATCAAGCAATGTCAATGGTGCAGGTTATGCGTCATTTCTCAACTATCGCCTACGGCTACCATTTAATGGCTGAAGGGGCTGATATTGAAAAACTGGTTGATATGAGTTCGCCTATTTACCGTTTAGAATTGATTATGGTTGGCCGCTTATTCGCACAGGATCCAGTGTTATATGCGGATATTATTTTTGCTAATAAAGATAATATCAACATGATGAAACGCTTTGCTTATCGTTTTCTAGAGTTACTTGAAGATATTGAACAAGATGATAAATCAGCCTTTGTGAATATGTTTGAGCAAGTATCAGATTGGTTTGGTGATTATGCCGACGTTTTCCTTCAAGAAAGTAAATCAATGTTATTGAAAGCCAATGAGCTAAAGAAACATTAGTGACAAGATTGAGTTGTGTTGTCCTGATATAGGTTGACACTTTTTTCTAAAACGCCTGATGAATTTCATCAGGCGTTTTGTATTTTAAGGCCATATGAGGCCT
>NZ_SAWY01000034.1 GCF_006439335.1 Litorilituus lipolyticus
CTGTTGGTGCTGGTGTTGTATCTGCAATCTTAGACTAATATCTAAGTTTTAGAACACACTGAAAAAGGTCGCGAAAGCGGCCTTTTTTGTTTTATGCGCGATTTATCCTCAGCAAAATAAAAATAGTCCTTGAGTAAAACACTGGGCTGAGTATAATAGCGCCTCACTTCTCGAGTATCTCTTAATTCCCAAACAACTAAGATTCACCCGACAAGTGTAACTATTGCTTGATAGCAAGCTGTAGGGGTGTAGTTCCAATTGGTAGAACAGCGGTCTCCAAAACCGATGGTTGGGAGTTCGAGTCTCTCCACCCCTGCCATATTTAAGGTGCTAGATTAGCACTGTAACAAGTCGCAACGAACGACTTGAATTTTTGAAGTCAGTAATTACGGAACAGAATTATGAACGCAAGTACCGAAGAGCAACCTACAAGTAGTAGCTCTCTAGATACCTTAAAATGGGGTATTGTTTTTCTACTTTTAATTGGTGTAGTTGCAGGTAACTACATGTATGGCGAAGCATCAGTGCTATATCGTGCAATAGCAATTGTTGCAACGGTTGCAGTAGCTGGTTTTATTGCTATGCAAACAGAGAAAGGCCGTACAGCGCTTGTCTTTGCAAAAGAATCAAGAACAGAAGTACGTAAAGTTGTTTGGCCTACACGCCAAGAAGCGGTACAAACAACAGGTATAGTATTAGTGGCAACACTATTTATGGCCTTATTACTTTGGGGATTAGATTCAATTCTATTCTGGTTAGTTGGTTTAGTAACAGGTTTGCAGGTTTAGTTATGTCTGAAGAAAATTTCTCTGAAGAAAGTTCAGCACCAGCAGGTGAAGAAAAAGCCGTAAATAAGAAGTTACGTTGGTATGTTGTACAAGCGTTTTCTGGCTATGAAGGTCGTGTACAAAAGACCTTAATTGAGCATATTGAAATTCACGGTTTACAAGATAAGTTCGGTGAAATTTTAGTACCAACTGAAGAAGTTGTTGAAATGCGTGCGGGTCAAAAGCGTAAGAGCTCTCGTAAATTCTTCCCAGGTTATGTACTAGTACAAATGGAAATGGACGAAGAAGCATGGCACTTAGTGAAAAGCGTGCCACGTGTACTTGGCTTTATTGGTGGTACGAGTGATCGACCAGCGCCGATTACTCAGCGTGAAGCTGATCGCATTTTACAACGTCTTGAAGATACTGATAAGCCGAAGCCGAAAACATTATTCGAACCAGGTGAAGTGGTTCGTGTTATCGATGGTCCATTCGCCGACTTTAATGGTGTGGTTGAAGAGCTTGATTACGAGAAAAACCGTATTAAAGTATCTGTACTTATTTTCGGTCGCTCAACACCAGTTGATCTAGAATTTGGTCAAGTTGAAAAAAGTAGCTAAATTTTTTAGTCAAAGAAATATTCGAAAAACGCTTAATATTAAGCGTTTTTTTTTGCCTAATTTATATGGAACATGCATATGGGTATAATTCCTGCACAAAAAACTTGAAACTGAAAGCTTGGTTAATATATAATCCGCTGCCGCTTATTTTTAGCGCGCACTAAAAATGTTGTATTTCAACTTGAAATATAACCTATTAGTAAACTGGGGAGCGAAAACTGGCTGTTAGTTAGCAGTAGGTGAATAGCGTTATCCACCCAAATTAAAGGTATAGTAAAATGGCTAAAAAAGTCCAAGCTTTAATCAAGCTTCAAGTAGCTGCTGGTGCAGCTAACCCGTCACCACCAGTTGGTCCTGCATTAGGTCAACACGGTGTTAACATCATGGAATTCTGTAAAGCGTTTAACGCAAAAACAGATTCAATCGAAAAAGGTGCTCCGGTTCCAGTAGTTATTACTGTATATAATGACCGTTCATTCACTTTCGAAACTAAAACTCCACCTGCTTCATTCTTATTGAAAAAAGCAGCTGGTATCAAGAGTGGCTCTGGCCGTCCTAACACTGAAAAAGTTGGTACTGTAACTACAGCTCAACTTGAAGAAATTGTTAAGACAAAAGAACCTGATCTTACTGCTGGTTCAATGGAAGCTGCAGTGCGTACTATTGCGGGTTCTGCTCGTTCAATGGGTTTAGTGGTAGAGGACTAATCAATGGCTAAATTATCAAAACGCGCTCGTCTTATCCGTGAAAAAGTAGACGTATTAAAAGAATATGACATCAATGAAGCTGTTGCTTTATTGCAAGAACTTGCTACTGCAAAATTCCGTGAAAGCGTAGATGTTGCTATCAACTTAGGCATCGATGCTCGTAAATCAGATCAAAACGTACGTGGTGCGACAGTATTACCAAATGGTACTGGCCGTGAAGTTCGTGTTGCTGTATTTACACAAGGTGCAAATGCTGAAAAAGCTAAAGAAGCTGGTGCTGATGTAATCGGTATGGAAGATTTAGCTGAGCAAGTTAAAGCAGGCGAAATGAACTTCGACGTTGTTATTGCTTCTCCAGATGCAATGCGTGTTGTTGGTCAACTAGGTCAGATTTTAGGCCCTCGTGGTTTAATGCCTAACCCTAAAGTTGGTACTGTAACTCCTGACGTAGCTGGCGCTGTTAAAAACGCTAAGTCTGGTCAAATCCGTTACCGCAACGACAAAAACGGTATCATCCATACTACTATTGGTAAGGCTGATTTCGAAGCTGCTCAATTGCAAGAAAACTTAGAAGCATTATTGGAAGCGCTTAAGAAAGCAAAACCAGCTAATGCTAAAGGTCAATACATTAAGAAAGTTTCACTTTCTACTACTATGGGTGCTGGCGTTGCCATCAACCAGTCAAGCTTAACTCAGTAATTATTTATTGAGTAAAGATTGCGTATTGAATCTTTACAAGGGCGAAATTATAGACTATAATTTCGCCCCTTAAATTTTGGTAGGAGTTGTTTGATTAAACAGAAATGTTTTAACAAATAACCCCCGTCCAAGACCGTAGGTGTAATTCTTTCTTCTGATTTAATTACTTAATATTTCCTACGTAGATGGTGATTACCCAGATATTTCCTTAAATTCTGGTCCTCGCCGTAATGGCCTAAAATACAATTATGTGTTTTAGGGATTGTAAATACCGGTGCGTTTATATTAGATGCCCGGTGAACCAGGAGTTAAAGCCAATGGCTATCAATCTTGATGACAAAAAAGCAATTGTTGCTGAAGTTCAAGAAGCTGCCAAAGGCGCTCAATCAGCTGTAGTTGCGGATGCCCGCGGTGTTACAGTTGAAGCAATTACTGCATTGCGTAAGCAAGCACGTGAAAATGGCGTATGGATGAAAGTTGTCCGTAACACATTAGCACGTCGTGCAGTTGAAGGTACTGATTTTGAATGTGTTTCTGACACATTTAAAGGTCCTTCATTAATTGCATTTTCAAGCGAGCACCCAGGTGCCGCTGCACGTTTATTCTCAGACTTCGCTAAAACTAACGAAGCATTTGAATTAAAAGCAGCTGCATTTGAAGGTAATGTTGTAGACGTAAACATGTTAGCTAAGCTACCAACTTACGACGAAGCAATTGCACGTTTAATGAGCGCTATGAAAGAAGCATCTGCAGGCAAACTTGCCCGCACACTTGCTGCAGTTCGCGATCAGAAAGAACAAGAAGCGGCTTAATAAGTATTTACTTATTAAAAACACTTTTTGTATTAATAGTTATTTCAAACAGTCATTTATTGTATAACAAGAGTTATCAAAGGCTGTTTCTTAAAAAACAGGAAATTTTATAATGTCTATTTCTAAAGACGATATCCTAAATGCTATTGCTGAAATGTCAGTAATGGACGTAGTTGAATTAGTTGAAGCAATGGAAGAGAAGTTCGGCGTATCTGCTGCTGCTGCTGTTGCTGTTGCTGGCGGTGACGCTGGTGGTGCTGCTGAAGAGCAAACTGAATTTGACGTAATCTTAGCTGGTTTCGGCGATAAGAAAGTTGCTGTAATCAAAGCAGTTCGTGGCGCTACAGGTTTAGGCCTTAAAGAAGCTAAAGAACTTGTTGAATCAGCTCCTAAAGCACTTAAAGAAGGTGTTGATAAGGCTGAAGCTGAAGAACTTAAGAAAGCTCTTGAAGAAGCTGGTGCTTCTGTTGAGATCAAATAATCTGACTTCTGACAGATTATTTGCCTGAAAAGGCAATGGCTGGTGATTTAATCGTCACCGGCCTTTTTGCGCTAAATAAAATGGTGTTTTTTTAAACCAAAACAGTGCATTATTTAGTGTTAGGTAATCAAACATTGTTTACCAAGTTATGCTTAGACGTAAGCATAACTGCAATACCCTGTTTAAATGTTCTAAGCATTTTTAAACAGATTGGCCATAACCAGCAAGCTGAGGAACCCCATGGCTTACTCATACTTTGAGAAGAAGCGAATTAGAAAGGACTTTGGTAAAAGCGCACAAGTAATGGACTATCCATTCTTGTTGTCCATCCAACTCGAATCTTTTAGCAAGTTTATTGATATTGATCCAACAGGTGAAACCGGTCTAGAGGCTGCTTTCCGTTCTATTTTTCCAATTAAAGCTTATTCAGGTAGCTCAGAATTACAATTTGTAAGCTATCGTTTAGGCGAACCGTTATTTGATGTGAAAGAATGTCAAATACGAGGTGTAACTTATTCAGCACCATTGCGCGTAAAATTACGCTTAGTGGTATACGATAAAGAAGCTCCGGCAGGTACTGTAAAAGATATCAAAGAGCAAGAAGTGTACATGGGTGAAATCCCGTTGATGACAGAGAATGGTACGTTTGTAATTAACGGTACCGAGCGTGTTATCGTTTCACAATTGCATCGCTCTCCTGGTGTATTCTTCGATCATGATAAAGGTAAAACTCATTCTTCAGGTAAAGTTTTATACAATGCTCGTGTAATTCCTTACCGTGGTTCATGGTTAGACTTTGAATTTGATCCTAAAGATAACTTATTTGTACGTATTGACCGTCGTCGTAAATTACCAGCGTCAATCATTTTACGTGCTTTAGAGTTTTCTACAGAACAAATTTTAGATCTTTTCTACGATACAACAAACTTCGCTATTAAAGGCGATAAGTTGATCATGGATTTAATTCCGGATCGTCTTCGTGGTGAAACAGCAACATTTGATATCAAGATCGATAAAGATGACATTTTAGTAGAACAAGGTCGTCGTATCACAGCTCGTCATATTCGTGCTTTGAACAAAGCTAAAGTTGATAAATTAGAAGTACCAGCGGAATATATCGTGGGTCGTGTTTTATCAAAAGCTTATATCGACGAATCTACAGGCGAAGTAATTGCAGAAGCGAATGCTGAAATTACCTTAGAGTTGTTAGCTGAGTTAAGTCAAGCTGGTCATAAAGAACTTTCAACATTATACATGAATGAATTCGATGTAGGTTCATACATGTCAGACACACTACGTGTAGATAGCTCGACTAACCGCTTAGAAGCGCTAGTTGAAATTTACCGTATGATGCGCCCAGGCGAGCCACCAACGAAAGATGCTGCAGAAGCATTATTTGATAATTTATTCTTCTCATCTGAGCGTTATGATTTATCAACAGTTGGTCGTATGAAGTTCAACCGTCGTGTTGGTAATGCAGACGATGTAGGTTCTGGCATTTTATCAAACGATGACATTATTTCAGTAATGAAAACCCTTATCGATATTCGTGACGGTAAAGGTGAAGTTGATGATATCGATCACTTAGGTAACCGTCGTATTCGTTCTGTGGGCGAAATGGCTGAGAACCAATTCCGTGTTGGTTTAGTACGTGTTGAGCGTGCTGTACGTGAGCGTTTAAGTCTTGGTGATTTAGATGGCACAATGCCACAAGATTTAATCAATGCAAAACCTATTTCTGCAGCAGTGAAAGAGTTCTTCGGTTCTTCTCAATTGTCACAGTTCATGGATCAGAACAACCCGTTATCAGAAGTTACGCATAAGCGTCGTATCTCTGCATTAGGCCCAGGCGGTTTAACGCGTGAACGTGCTGGTTTCGAGGTTCGAGATGTACATCCTACTCACTACGGTCGTGTATGTCCTATCGAAACTCCGGAAGGTCCGAACATCGGTCTGATTAACTCACTTTCTTGTTATGCAAGAACCAACGACTATGGTTTCTTAGAAACACCATACAGAAAAGTTGTTGATGGTGTAGTAACTGATGAAATTGATTACTTATCAGCAATTGAAGAGGGTAACTTTGTTATCGCTCAGGCAAATGCTGAACGTGATGACAACCAGAAGTTAACGCAAGATTTAGTTAACTGTCGTCATAAAAATGAATTTACTTTAAAAGCCTCTGCTGAAGTTCAGTATATGGATGTTTCACCACAACAAATTATTTCTGTTGCGGCGTCACTTATTCCATTCCTAGAACATGATGATGCTAACCGTGCCTTAATGGGTTCGAACATGCAACGTCAAGCAGTTCCAACATTAAAAGTGGACAAGCCGCTTGTTGGTACGGGTATGGAAAAAGTTGTTGCAGTAGATTCAGGTGTAACAGCCGTAGCTAAACGTGGTGGTGTAGTAGACTATGTTGATGCATCGCGTATTGTTGTTAAGGTTAATGAAAATGAAATGATCCCTGGTGAAGCCGGTATCGACATTTACAACCTAACCAAATACACACGTTCTAACCAAAATACTTGTATCAACCAACGTCCAGTGTGTCGTATGGGTGAGCCTGTTGTACGTGGTGATGTTTTAGCAGATGGTCCGTCAACCGATATGGGTGAATTGGCATTAGGTCAAAACATGCGTATCGCGTTCATGCCTTGGAATGGTTACAACTTTGAGGATTCAATGTTGTTATCTGAGCGTGTTGCACAAGAAGATCGTTTCACCACAATTCATATTCAAGAATTAACGTGTATTGCTCGTGATACTAAGTTAGGTAGTGAAGAAATCACTGCAGATATTCCAAATGTTGGTGAGTCTGCGTTATCTAAGCTTGATGAAGCAGGTGTTGTTTACATTGGTGCTGAAGTTAACGGTGGTGATATCTTAGTAGGTAAAGTAACACCTAAAGGTGAAACACAGCTTACTCCAGAAGAAAAACTACTTCGTGCAATTTTCGGTGAAAAAGCAGCTGATGTTAAAGATAGCTCTTTACGTGTACCAAACTCAGTTAAAGGTACAATCATCGATGTACAAATCTTTACCCGTGATGGTGTAGAGAAAGATGCGCGCGCAATTGAAATCGAAGAAATGCAACTTAAAGAAGTTAAGAAAGATCTTGGCGATGAATTAAGCATTTTAGAAGATGGTATTTACGCACGTACTAAGAAGTTATTATTGTCTGCTGGTTTAAATGAGTCAGATTTAACCTCTATGTCTCGTGACAAGTGGTTAACGCAAAACTTATCTAACGAAGAGCAACAAGCTGAGTTAGAGCAAATTGCAGAGCAATACGACAATATCAAAGAAGACTTTGACAAGAAATATGAAATCAAACGTCGTAAGATCACTCAAGGTGATGACTTACAACCTGGCGTATTGAAAATAGTTAAAGTTTACTTAGCAGTTAAGCGTCGCATCCAACCGGGTGATAAGATGGCTGGTCGTCATGGTAACAAGGGTGTTATTTCAAACGTAGTACCTGTTGAAGATATGCCATACGATGAGCATGGTGTACCAGTTGATATCGTATTGAACCCATTAGGTGTTCCATCACGTATGAACATTGGTCAGATCTTAGAAACTCACTTGGGTATGGCAGCGCGTGGTATCGGTGAGAAAATTAACCGTATGCTAGAAGCACAGCAAGAAATTCACAAATTACGTAACTTCATTCAAGAAGTATATAACGTAGGTGAGTCTCGCCAAGAGGTTGATGTAGCGAGCTTCTCTGATGAAGAGGTTTTACGTTTAGCATCTAACTTACGTGCTGGTCTTCCTATTGCAACACCTGCATTTGATGGTGCTGCTGAGAAAGAAATTAAAGAACTATTTAAATTAGCGGATATGCCAGAAAGTGGTCAATTCAACTTGACTGACGGTCGTACTGGTCGCCAATTTGAACGTCCTGTAACGGTAGGTTACATGTACATGCTGAAACTTAATCACTTAGTTGATGACAAGATGCATGCACGTTCTACAGGTTCTTATAGCTTGGTTACACAGCAACCACTTGGCGGTAAAGCGCAATTTGGTGGTCAGCGTTTCGGTGAGATGGAAGTATGGGCACTTGAAGCTTATGGTGCTGCTTATACCTTACAAGAAATGTTAACTGTGAAGTCGGATGATGTTAATGGTCGTACTAAGATGTATAAAAACTTAGTTGACGGTGATCATCGTATGGAACCAGGTATCCCTGAATCATTCAACGTATTGTTGAAAGAAATTCGTTCGTTAGGTATTAACATCGAATTAGATCAGGAATAGTACCCAGTACTGCCGATAGCTGAATGTAATAAGTCAGTAAGCGAAGAAGGCAAAATAATGCCTTCTTCTCAAAGTTTAACTCCGACAGGAGAAGAGTGTGAAAGATTTACTTAAGTTTCTTAAGCAACAAAATCAAACAGAAGAATTCGATGGTATTCGCATCGGGTTAGCTTCGCCAGATTTGGTACGTTCTTGGTCATTTGGTGAAGTTAAAAAGCCAGAAACCATTAACTACCGTACCTTTAAGCCTGAACGTGACGGCTTATTCTGTGCGCGTATTTTTGGCCCAGTAAAAGACTATGAATGTCTTTGTGGCAAGTACAAGCGTCTGAAGCACCGTGGTGTAATCTGTGAAAAATGTGGCGTTGAAGTTACTTTAACTAAAGTTCGTCGTGACCGTATGGGTCATATTGAGCTAGCAAGCCCAGTTGCGCATATTTGGTTCTTAAAATCATTACCATCACGTATTGGTTTATTACTAGATATGACATTACGTGATATTGAACGTGTACTTTACTTTGAATCTTATGTTGTTACTGAACCAGGTATGACAACGTTAGAGAAAAGCCAAATTCTAACAGAAGAAGAGTATCTTGATGCGTTAGAAGAGCACGGTGATGAATTTGATGCCTTAATGGGTGCTGAAGCCGTTTTAGCTTTACTACAACAAATTGATCTAGATGGTGAAGTAGCGCAAATGCGTGAAGAGTTACCTGAAATTGGTAGTGAAACTAAACGTAAGAAAATTACTAAACGTTTAAAATTAATGGAAGCTTTCGCTGCTTCTGGCAACAAGCCAGAGTGGATGATTATGTCGGTTCTTCCGATTCTTCCACCAGATTTACGTCCACTAGTACCGCTAGATGGTGGTCGTTTTGCGACATCTGACTTAAACGATTTATACCGTCGTGTTATTAACCGTAACAACCGTTTGAAACGTCTACTAGATCTAGTTGCTCCAGACATCATCGTACGTAACGAAAAACGTATGTTGCAAGAGTCTGTTGATGCTTTATTAGATAATGGTCGTCGTGGTCGTGCAATTACCGGTTCTAACAAACGTCCTCTTAAATCTCTTGCTGATATGATTAAAGGTAAGCAAGGTCGTTTCCGTCAGAACTTACTTGGTAAGCGTGTTGATTACTCAGGTCGTTCTGTAATCACTGTTGGTCCAACACTACGTTTGCACCAATGTGGTCTACCGAAGAAAATGGCACTTGAGTTATTCAAACCATTTATTTACGGTAAATTAGAAGCACGAGGTTTAGCGACAACAATTAAAGCAGCTAAAAAATTAGTTGAGCGTGAAGGCGCAGAAGTATGGGATGTATTAGACGAAGTTATTCGTGAACATCCAGTAATGCTAAACCGTGCACCTACTCTTCATAGACTTGGTATCCAAGCGTTCGAACCAGTACTAATTGAAGGTAAAGCAATTCACCTTCATCCATTAGTTTGTGCGGCATATAACGCCGATTTCGATGGTGACCAAATGGCGGTACACGTACCGTTGACACTTGAAGCACAGCTAGAAGCACGTACCTTAATGATGTCGACTAATAACGTGTTAGCACCAGCTAACGGTGAGCCGATTATCGTACCATCACAGGATGTTGTATTAGGTTTATATTACCTAACGCGTGACTGTGTTAATGGTTTAGGCGAAGGCATGGTATTTGTTGATACTAAAGAAGCTGAAAAAGCATACCGTACAGGTGTTGCTGAGCTTCATGCTCGTGTAAAAATTCGTATCACAGAACATGTGAAAAACGAAAATGGTGAATTAGAAGCGAAAACGACATTACGTGATACTACAGTAGGTCGTGCAATCTTATGGCAAGTATGTCCAGATGGTCTTCCATATGACTTAATTGACCAACCATTAGGTAAGAAACCAATTTCTAAGCTAATTAACCACGCTTATCGTAATCTTGGTTTAAAAGAAACAGTAATCTTTGCCGATCACATCATGTACACAGGTTTCCATTATGCAATGGTTGCTGGTGCGTCTGTTGGTATCGACGATATGGTTATTCCTGATGCTAAGTACACTATTATTGAAGATTCAGAAGCAGAAGTTGCTGAGATTCAAGCACAGTTTGACCAAGGTCTTGTAACTGCTGGTGAGAAGTACAACAAAGTAATCGATATCTGGTCATCTGCAAACGAAAAAGTTTCGAAAGCGATGATGGACAACTTATCAAAAGAAACCGTTATTAATCGTGATGGTGAGCCTGAAGAGCAAGACTCGTTCAACTCAATCTTTATGATGGCAGATTCCGGTGCTCGTGGTAGTGCTGCACAGATTCGTCAGTTAGCAGGTATGCGTGGCCTTATGGCTAAACCAGATGGTTCAATCATTGAAACACCAATCACCGCTAACTTCCGTGAAGGTTTGAACGTACTACAGTACTTCATCTCAACTCACGGTGCGCGTAAAGGTCTTGCCGATACGGCACTTAAAACAGCTAACTCGGGTTACTTAACACGTCGTCTAGTAGATGTTGCACAAGATTTAGTGGTAACAGAGCACGATTGTGGTACTCATGATGGTCTATTAATGACGCCATTAATTGAAGGTGGTGATGTTGTTGAACCACTTCGTGAGCGTGTATTAGGCCGTGTTGTTTGTGAAGATGTATTGATCCCTGGTACTGAGACCGTATTATTACCTCGTAACACATTAATTGATGAAACTCTTTGTGATGTTATTGAAGAAAATTCAGTAGACCAAATCAAAGTACGTTCAATTATTACTTGTGAAACAGATTTTGGTATCTGTGCACATTGTTACGGTCGTGACTTGGCTCGTGGTCATATGATCAACCAAGGTGAAGCGATTGGTGTTGTTGCGGCGCAATCAATTGGTGAACCTGGTACACAGTTAACCATGCGTACGTTCCACATTGGTGGTGCGGCATCTCGTGCATCAGCAGAGAACAGTGTACAAGTTAAGAATACTGGTACATTGAAATTACAAAATGCTAAGTTTGTAACAAACTCAGATAAGCACATTGTTATTACTTCACGTTCATCAGAATTAACGATTATTGATGAAATGGGTCGTGAGAAAGAACGTTATAAAGTACCTTACGGTTCTGTACTTTCTAAGAACGATGGTGAAGCAGTTACGGCAGGTGATACTGTTGCAAACTGGGATCCACATACGCATCCAATCATTACTGAGGTAGCGGGTAAAGTTCAATTTGTTGACTTAGTTGATAGTGTAACTATGGTTCGTCAAACTGATGACTTAACTGGTTTATCAAGCATTGTTGTTACCGATGCTGCACAACGTAGTGCTGCAGGTAAAGAAATGCGTCCAATGGTTAAATTAGTTGATGCTAAAGGTAATGATGTAATGATTGCTGGTACAGATATTCCAGCACAATACTTCTTGCCAGGTAACGCGATTGTTAACCTTGAAGATGGTGCAGATGTAAACATTGGTGATGCGCTAGCTCGTATTCCTCAAGAATCATCGAAAACTCGTGATATTACCGGTGGTCTTCCACGTGTTGCTGATTTATTTGAAGCTCGTAAGCCTAAGTTACCAGCAATCCTTGCTGAGAAAACTGGTGTTATTGGCTTTGGTAAAGAAACCAAAGGTAAAGTTCGTTTACTAATCACTCAACAAAGTGGTGAAGTTTATGAAGAGATGATTCCAAAAACACGTCAATTGAATGTGTTTGAAGGTGAACAGGTAATCAAAGGTGAAGTAATTGCTGATGGTCCTGAGTCTCCACATGACATCTTACGTTTACGTGGTGTAGCACCGGTTGCGAACTACATTGTGAACGAAGTACAAGAAGTTTACCGCTTACAGGGTGTAAAAATTAACGACAAACACATTGAAGTTATCGTTCGTCAAATGATCCGTAAGTGTGAAATTTTAGATGCAGGTGATTCTGAATTCCTTAAAGGTGAACAAGTTGAAGTGGCGCGCGTTAATATCGCTAACCGTGAACTTGAAGCAGAAGGAAAACAGCCAGCTGAATACGAAATGCAAATGATGGGTATTACTAAAGCATCATTAGCAACTGAGTCATTCATCTCTGCAGCTTCTTTCCAAGAAACAACTCGTGTACTTACTGAAGCAGCTGTTGCTGGTAAGAAAGATGGCCTACGTGGTCTTAAAGAGAATGTTATTGTTGGTCGCTTAATTCCTGCAGGTACAGGTTACGCATATCATCAAGAGCGTGCCAAAGCAAAAGCTGCTTTTGATGCGCATGAAGATACAACCGTATCAGCTGATGAAGCAGAAAAAGCATTAACGGATGCTTTAAATGCTGATTTACTTTCTGGTGAAGGTGAATAAGTTGAGTTAGGCAAACTACCTCTTAATAAAAGCCGTATCAATTGATACGGCTTTTTTGTATATGAAAGTTAAGAAAAGCAAAGGATCAATTGATCGCAAGCTGAGAAAACAAAAGGGTTAAGAAACGATCAAATACTTGACAGCTTAATGATTGACCTATAGAATTTCGCGACCTTATATTTTGTGCTTGTTGTATTTGATATAAGGTTGTGGTTTTAAACCGCATTGATTACACATTACGAGCGCATGAATCTTTCCCATTGATTGAGGTTTATGCAAATTTAACTAATCAGGAGCTATAATGGCAACTATTAACCAACTAGTACGTAAACCACGTGTTAGACAGGTACAAAAAAGTAACGTTCCAGCGTTACAAGCCTGTCCTCAACGTCGTGGCGTATGTACTCGTGTGTATACTACTACACCAAAAAAACCAAACTCAGCACTACGTAAAGTAGCTCGTGTTCGTTTAACTAACGGCTTCGAAGTTACTTCATACATCGGTGGTGAAGGTCACAACTTACAAGAGCATAGCGTAATTTTAATTCGCGGTGGTCGTGTTAAAGATTTACCTGGTGTGCGTTACCACACCGTTCGTGGCGCACTAGATTGTTCTGGTGTAAACGATAGAAGACAAGGCCGTTCTAAGTACGGTGCTAAACGTCCTAAATCTTAAGTTTCCGGATTTTTACTCTAAGTAGTAATAAATTAGAAACGTTAAGTAAGGCCAAATATTAAATTTAAATTTTGGGTTAATCCTGAAAACAACGGAGAATTAAGATGCCAAGAAGACGCGTCGTAGGACAACGTAAAATATTACCAGATCCTAAGTTCCATAACGAACTATTAGCAAAATTCATCAACATCCTTATGGTTGATGGTAAGAAGTCTACTGCCGAAAAAATTGTATACGGTGCACTAGATATTTTAGCTGAAAAGCAAACTGATAAAGAGCATTTAGAGTTATTCGAAATCGCTTTAGAAAACATCCGTCCACAGGTTGAGGTTAAATCTCGTCGTGTTGGTGGTTCTACTTATCAGGTGCCAGTTGAAGTACGTCCAGTTCGTCGTAATGCACTAGCCATGCGTTGGTTAGTTGAAGCAGCTCGTAAACGTGGTGAAAAATCAATGGCTCAGCGCCTAGCTAACGAAATGTTAGATGCGTCTGACAGCAAAGGTTCTGCGGTTAAGAAACGTGAAGACGTTCACCGTATGGCTGAAGCTAACAAAGCATTCGCTCACTACCGTTGGTAATCTAACAGTATTGAATGAATGTAATACTTGCTCTCGAGCAGGTAGATGGCTAGCAAGAGTTAATCTTGCTAGCCATACTCATTTTACGGACTAGCGGTTTCTCAATTCAACTGAACAAAAGTAAAATACAGTTATTTTAATTAAATTTTCATATAGACAAAGTACATTAAGAGAATTTACTTAAGTTAACTAGATTTAGTTACAAGAAATAATAAGAGGATTAAACTTTGGCTCGTACTACTCCTATTGAGCGTTACCGAAATATTGGTATTTGTGCGCACGTAGATGCAGGTAAAACAACCACAACAGAACGTGTGTTGTTCTACACTGGTTTATCTCACAAAATTGGTGAGGTACATGATGGTGCGGCAACAATGGATTGGATGGAGCAAGAGCAGGAACGTGGTATCACTATTACCTCGGCAGCGACAACTTGTTTCTGGAAAGGTATGCAAGGCCAATTTGATGATCACCGTATAAATATCATCGATACACCGGGTCACGTAGATTTTACTATTGAAGTAGAGCGTTCACTACGTGTGCTTGATGGTGCAGTACTTGTTCTTTGTGGTTCATCAGGAGTTCAACCTCAAACAGAAACTGTTTGGCGCCAAATGGAGAAATACTCTGTTCCGCGCATGGTATTCGTAAATAAAATGGATAGAGCGGGTGCAAACTTCTTATCTGTTGTTGAGCAAATGAAAGATCGTTTAGGTGCTAATGCAGTTCCTATGCACCTAGCTATTGGTGCTGAAGAAGATTTTGAAGGTGTCGTCGACCTTGTTAAGATGAAAGCAATCAATTGGAATGAAAGTGATCAAGGTATGACCTTCACTTATGAAGATATTCCAGCAGATATGCAAGATTTAGCTGATGAATGGCGCGAAAACTTGGTTTCTGAGGCGGCTGAAGCTGACGACGATTTAATGGAAAAATACCTTGAAGAAGGTGAGTTAACAGAAGAAGAGATTAAAGCTGGTTTACGTAAGCGCACGTTAGCAAATGAAATTATATTATGTAGCTGTGGTAGTGCTTTTAAAAATAAAGGTGTACAAGCAGTCCTTGATGCTGTTGTTGAATACTTACCATCACCAACAGAAGTTGCTGCAATCACAGGTATCAATGACGATAAAGACGAAACCGAAGGTTCTCGTCCAGCTGATGATAACGAACCATTTGCTGCATTAGCATTTAAAATTGCCACCGACCCATTTGTTGGGACTCTAACCTTCTTCCGTGTTTACTCTGGAGTGGTGCAGACTGGTGATAGTGTCTATAACCCGGTTAAAGGTAAAAAAGAACGCTTTGGTCGAATCGTGCAAATGCATGCCAATGATAGACAAGAGATTAAAGAAGTTCGCGCTGGTGATATTGCTGCAGCGATTGGATTAAAAGAAGTGACTACTGGTGATACGTTATGTGATTCAAGTAATGTTATTACTTTAGAGCGTATGGAGTTTCCTGAGCCTGTAATTTCAGTTGCTGTTGAGCCAAGAACGTTAGCGGCACAAGAAAAAATGGGCATTGCCTTAGGTAAGCTTGCCGCAGAAGATCCTTCTTTTAGAGTGCATACCGATGATGAAACAGGTCAAACCATCATTTCAGGCATGGGTGAGCTACACTTAGATATTCTTGTTGAACGCATGAAGCGTGAATTTAGTGTTGAGTGTAATGTGGGTAATCCACAAGTATCGTATCGAGAGACCATTCGCAGTAGTGTGGATGTTGAGGGTAAATTTGTTCGTCAATCAGGCGGTAAAGGCCAATATGGTCATGTTGTTCTGAAGATGGAGCCTTTAGAAGAAGGCGCTGGTTTTGAGTTTGTTAACGAAATTGTTGGCGGCGCAGTACCAAAAGAATATATTCCTGCAGTAGAAAAGGGCTGTAAAGAGCAAATGGATAGCGGCGTTCTAGCTGGTTTCCCATTATTAGACATCAAGGTCACGCTCGTTGATGGTTCTTTTCATGATGTTGACTCTAATGAGATGGCATTTAAAGTTGCTGCATCTATGGGCTTTAGAAAAGGGGCTTTGGAAGCAAACCCTGTTATTTTAGAGCCGATGATGAAGGTTGAAGTATCTACACCTGAGGAAAACATGGGTGATGTCGTTGGAGACTTAAACCGTCGTCGTGGAATGATAGACGGCATGGACGAAGGTCCTGCAGGTTCGAAAATTGTAAATGCATTGGTACCCTTAGCCGAAATGTTTGGTTATGCTACCGACTTGCGTAGTGCTACTCAAGGCCGTGCATCTTACTCTATGGAGTTTCAGCAGTATAATGAAGCACCGAAATTGGTAGCACAAAAAATTATGGAAACTCGTTAGAGTTTCTATTTAACTTACAACTGGCAAAGTCGTTTGACTGCGCCTTTTAATTTATTAGTTCACTAAACTTTAAGGTAATTGAAAAATGGCTAAAGAAAAATTTGAACGTTCGAAACCACATGTAAACGTTGGTACTATCGGACACGTTGACCACGGTAAAACTACGTTAACAGCTGCTATCTCTGCGGTATTAACGAAAACTCACGGT